>CAWKAT010000014.1:0-152319 GCA_963847725.1 uncultured Acidimicrobiaceae bacterium | reverse complement strand
AAATTGGCGTAACTTTCGATCTGTCGACATCAATATTGGTGAACGCTTATTCATCATTGGCCCAAATGCATCTGGAAAGTCCAACCTCATAGACGCACTGCGATTCTTGAGGGAACTAACTGTTGACGGGGGTGGACTTCAACAAGCCGTGTCGGATCGTGGCGGCATCTCGCGAATACGCAATCTTGCATCGCGCAATTACAACGGGTCGCGCGTGACGCTTAGCGTGTCGATCTCGGGTCAAAGTGAGTCTTGGGAGTATTCACTCACTATCGCAACTGAACCCCGAGGACGCCGTCGTCCCGTCATAACAAGTGAGCAGGTCAAACTCAACGGAAAATACACGTTGAACCGACCAGATCTCCAAGATAAGGAAGATCCAGAACGACTCACTCAAACGGCGCTGGAGCAGGTGAATGCCAATCGTGACTTTAGAACTGTGAGTGATTTCCTCAACTCCATTCTTTACCTTCATCTCGTGCCTCAAATCATTCGCGATCCCGAACGCGCCGGCGAGCGCATCGGAGACCCGTATGGAGCCGATTTCTTGTCAAGAGTTGCGAAGACAAATCTGAGAGAACGCGAACGTCGCCTCAAGATAATTAACCAAGCGCTTCGATCCGTCGTGCCACAACTGGAAGAATTGAAGTTGGTAAAAGACTCTGACGGGCGTCCCCATCTCGAAGCTCGCTATCGACACTGGAGGGAGAAGGGGGCGCATCAGAATGAAGCAGACTTTTCAGATGGAACTCTCAGGTTGATCGGGCTTATCTGGTCAATCCAAGAGCGAGGTCCAATGAATGGACCGATTCTGCTCGAGGAACCAGAACTTTCGCTCCACGAAGAAATTGTGAGCAGACTCCCTGCACTTCTCTTTCAAGCGACGAAAGGTAGTCGACGCCAGGTATTGGCGACCACGCACGCCCTACAGATACTTGATGACCCGGGCCTCGGCATGGACGAAGTTGTGTTGCTAAGCCCAGGAGAAGAGGGAACAACAGCTCAAGCGTCGTCATCAAGGGAAGATGTGAAGTCGAGGTGGGAGTCGGGTCTCACCCTTCACGAAGCTCTAGCCGACAAGTTGGTGCCAGAAAACATCGGCCAATTGCTGACGCTCTTTTGAAATGGACGTCCTGTATGGCGTGGAGGGGATGACCGACGAATCGCTGGTTCGGCGACTTCTTTCCGACTTTGGGATCAGTCCGGTGCGAGTTTATGCGGGGGGTGGTAAGTCGAAGTTAGATCCGAAAGTTGCGCGCTGGAATCACGCCTCGAATAGGCAACAAATGTTTGTTCTTCGCGACTGGGATAGAGATGACCGTGCGACCTGCCCGCAAGAGCTCATAGATTCGATCGCTGGCGGCAAAATCGTTCAACCCAAGCTTATGATTCGTGTCCCCGTAAGAGCGATGGAATCTTGGATTCTCGCTGATGCAAAGGCCGTTCAGGACTATTTCAAAGTGACAGGATCAACGGCTAGTCCAGATTCGGAATCAAATCCAAAACAGAAACTCATTTCAATGTGCGCTAGATCAACCTCGAAAGACGTAAAGACGGACATGGTTCCAAGACTTGGAGCTCGCTCGAATGTCGGTCCAGGGTATCTGCGCCGAATCGAAGAGTTCTGCGCCAAATCTTGGAGTCCTACGAGAGCGAGGGCGATCTCTCCAAGTCTCGACCGATGCATGATTCGAATAGAAGAATTCATCTCAATGGGTGTGTGGTCTTAGATGTACTGATCTTTTCTTGCTCCATGTAAAGAACATTTCGACCACGTCGTTCATAGTCGTTCAGTTCGATGAAGAGCGAATTGATTCATGTCCGCGGCGCGTAGCGCCGAAGGACCGTGTTAGTGGCCGAGTCAGATGCTGACATTCTCAATGTCCCTTTGCCCACGGTTATCCTGAATGGCCATCAAGGAGCCACCACGGCGACTTCGATGTTTCCCCCTGTGCACGGAGATGGCGCTACTCCCCGGATGCAGTGTGTAGGGGCGGGAGGAGCGCAATCGGTTCGGAGCGATTCGCTCTGAGGTGAACCACCAGTCTTGTGGCCGCCGTTCCAGCCATAAGTCCGTAACGTCGACCTCCCACATTTGAACAGCGTGACGAGCCATTTCTACGAAGAAGTCGTCCTCAGCATGTTCGGTGAGCCAAATACCTGGAGCCTCTGGCTTGAATGAGCCAGCGACCCCAGGTGAACTTCCCATTCGATCCCAGTCAAGACCCCATCGCTCAACCGACGTCCGATTTTCAATCGCGGTCACGTGATACATCATTCCGTCGCCCCTCTTTCATTTCAGTCCATGCGCACGCCCATGAACGGAACCCCCGCGCCTCCCATCCGCGCTCTCGATCCAAAGCGGCTGCGATCGCTTGAACCCAGTCATCTTCCACGGGTAACTCGCACGCGGAAGCAAGAGCCGTTGCTGTTGTTCCGACAAAATGTCCGCGAGAGGTCGACGCTCGACATTTCGAACCGTCTCTCGTCAGCTCTTCAAGTTCGACGGATCCGCGTTTCGTCGTAATCGTAACTGCGTGCACTGGAGATGGTTGACCCAAGTCTTCAGAGTCCCTCATGGGTTCATATTGTCAGTTCGAAGGGAACTCATTTTCGCCGTCCGCACATTTGCTGACGAATTTGCTGACTCAACCGTCACGGTGGATCTAGATGCGTCGCCGAGAGCCGAAATCTCCCTGATATGGAAGGGATTTTCGATCGTGGAGGTAAGGGGATTCGAACCCCTGACCCCTTGCATGCCATGCAAGTGCTCTACCAGCTGAGCTATACCCCCAAAAGGTTTATTGATTCTAGCAGTTCAACCTGAGCGTCCTTATGGCCCAGCCGCCCTTGAGTTCTCGTCGGCTTAGGTCCATCTCCAGCTTGCGCCAACGGTTTTCAGAAGCGACTTGTCCAGTGAGTGACTGTGCGTTGAGATGGTCACAATGAAAACGTGCGTCTTATGACGAATATAGAGCTGTAGTCCCGCGGTGCTGACCCCGAGTGACTTGTTCGTGAGAACGTACATGGCCTCAAGCGCTTCGCCAAGAGGAATATGAACCACGTTCAGTTTTAGGTCTTGGTAACCATCAGCCACCAAATCGACCTGCAACTGCGCTTGAGCCGCCGTGTAAAACGCCTTCCCGCTCGGCACGTCCTTTCCGGATTCGACGATCACACTGATGTTCGACAGGAAGTTGCCGGCGATCGGTCCGACCGCAAAGTTCTTTATTCCCTCCTTTATCGCTGCTCTTACTTGAGCTGTCATCGCCGCTTTCAGAGTTGCGTTGCCCTTGCTCGCTTCTTTCAGGAAGTACCCAATATCGTTCCCACTGAGGGGGACGAGTTTCCACTGCGATGGCAAGGAAAAGCTGAAGCCATCCTTCTGGTCTTTCACGACTAACCCGGGCGCACCCCAGGATGAGGTCGAAGTCAGCAGCGACGCGGCGACGATGCAGATGACCGCGAGAGTACCCCTCCGACGACCCTGTTGCATTGTGCCCTCCCCAGGTTTCCTCAGAGGATAGAGCCTTCGCTCGGGCCTCCCCGGACGCGTCCCCTTCAAGGAACTCCGCGAGGGCCGGTCCCCGTAATCGAGTTCTTCAATCGACCACTAGGTACGCGGCGCGTCGAGGCGAGCGATTCGATCGCGTTGGGCCTTCGGCAGTCCCGCCACCACCTGTTCGAATGAGTGCTGGATCATGTTCTTTAACTCTCGATCGGGGACGCTCCCATCCAAGGTCACCGTGTTCCAGTGGGTCTTGTTGAGGTGATAGCCCGGCGCGACGGCGTCGTACTCCTCGCGCAGCTCCACCGCGATGAGGGGATCGCACTTGAGGGAGATCGCGGGCGGGTCATCCTCGGGCGACAGAATGGCGAACATCTTGCCCGCCACCTTGTAGACATCCACCTCAGGACCAAAGGGTTGTTCTTCGCTCGCTTCGGGAAACGACAAAAGGTAGGTCGCAAGGGCCTCGGTTTTCACGGTCTTGCTCACGCGGTCGAGACAATCAGGTCACAGAGCGCGCCGGGCATGGAGAACATGGGGGAGTGCCCACTCTCTAAGGTCGCGAACTCGTGGCAGCGGCCCGCCATTAACTCTTGAACGCTGAGATCCACCGCGTGGTCGCGGGTGCAGCGCACGTAGTACGAAGGAACCTTCACGTCAAAGGAGCTTCGGGGGCTGCGAAAGCTGGCCCGGGTCTGCGGCGTGAGCTGCCCGACGGCCCAGTCGGCGGTTTCTTCGGAGCAGTCCTGATAGAGCGCCTCTTTGGCGAGCGTCGGATCCAACCTCAAGAACTCGCCGTCCACTTCTATGGCTTCATCCAGCGTGGTGCGAACGGGCACTTCGCGGGTCACCTCGGTCGCACTCTCCCCGAGGAGGGGAACGAGGGCGGCGATATAAACGAGTCGCTCGAGGTGGGTGACGTCGGCCGCCGCCTCGCAGATCACGGCGCCGCCGTAACTGTGACCCACCAGAATGACCGGTCCCTCCAGATTGGCGACCTGCGAAACCTCGTTCGCGTCGTCGGACAGAAAGGTGTTGGGGTGCGCCCCGTGGGTCGACGACGGCAGGTCGAGCGCCGTCCAGGGAATCTCGCGTCGAGTCAGTTCGGCGCCGACGTCGCGCCAGACCCACGCGCCGCCCCATCCTCCGTGCACTAATACGTAGGTCGGCTGTGGCATCGAGACCTCCTTCCGAGAGAGGATACGGCCATTTTTTCCCTAGAATGTTCTAATGAGCCGCCCCTTTGACGTCACCGCTATCGAGGAGAAGTGGCAGGCGCGCTGGCTGGACGAGGGTACCTACGAGGTCGACAATGACGACCCCCGCGAGCGCTACTACGCCTTGTGCATGTATCCCTATCCCTCGGGCTTCGCTCACCAGGGGCACGTCCGCAACTACGTCTACGGGGACGTCGTCGTGCGCTACCAGACCATGTTGGGCAAGGCCGTTCTGTCGCCCTATGGTTTCGACTCCTTCGGCCTCCCGGCGGAGAACGCCGCCATCAAGGCGGGGAGCCACCCTCGTCCCTTCACCGAAGCGCGCATGCACGAACTCAAGACCTCGGTGCGCCGACTCGGGGCGGTCTATGACTGGCGTCGCGAGGTCTACAGTCACGACCCCGAGTTCATCAGGTGGTCGCAGACGATCTTTCTGGCCTTCCTCAAGGCCGGCCTGGCGTATCGCGCGGAGGCGCAGGTCAACTGGTGTCCCGGCTGCAAGACCGTCCTCGCCAACGAGCAGGTCCACGCCGACGGGACGTGCGATCGCTCGGGGGACCTAGTGGAGCGTCGTCTGCTCGAGCAGTGGTTCTTCAAGATCACCGACTACGCCGAGGAGCTGTTGACCAGCCTCGACGACCTGGAGTGGCCCGAACGCGTGAAGACCCAACAACGCAACTGGATCGGACGCAGTGAAGGGGTCGAGTTCGATCTGGCCCTCCAGGACGACCCGACCCAGGCGTTGCGCGTCTTTACGACCCGACCCGACACCGGCTTTGGCGTGACCTACGCGGTGGTCGCGCCCGAACACCCGATGCTCTCGTTGCTCACGACCGACGACGAGCGTCTCGGCGTGGAGGAGATCGTGTCGCGCGCCACCTCGCTGAGTGAGATCGAGCGCACCTCCACCTCGAGTGAGGGCGTGGCCGCCGAGAAACGTGGCGCCTTCACCGGCAGCTTCGTCATCAACCCCTTCACCCACGAACCGGTACCGGTCTACGTCGCTGACTACGTGCTGGGCAACTACGGCACGGGGGCCATCATGGCGGTGCCCGGCGAGGATGAGCGCGACTACGAGTTCGCGACGGTCCACGGACTCCCCGTGGTGCAGACCGTGGAGCGGCCGGCCGGCTTCGAGGGCGAGGCCTACAGCGGGGACGGGGTCCACGTGAACTCTGGCTTCTTGAACGGTCTGGGGGTCCAAGAAGCCAAGGCGAAGGCCGCCAGCTACCTCGAAGAACACGCTCACGGCGTGGCCAAGGTCAACTATCGACTGCGCGACTGGCTCGTCTCGCGCCAGCGCTTCTGGGGATGTCCGATTCCGGTGATCTACTGCGACGACGACGGCATCGTCCCGGTGCCCGAGGATCAACTGCCGGTGCTCGCGCCCGACGACGTCACCATGGATCTGAGCGGCCAGTCGCCGCTCGCCACCCACGAAGGCTTCCTGCACACCACCTGTCCGATCTGTGGCAAACCCGCGCGGCGCGAGACTGACACGCTGGACACGTTCACGGACTCGTCGTGGTACTTCTTGCGCTTCGCCGACCCCTTCACGCCCGACATGGCCTTTGACCCCGCTCAGGCGGCGAAGTGGATGCCGGTCAATCAGTACATCGGGGGCATCGAACACGCCATCCTTCACCTCATGTACGCGCGGTTCTATCTGAAGGCGTTGGACGACCTGGGCATGGCGCCCGGATTGCCGCGCGAGCCGTTCCAGCGGCTCTTTACCCAGGGCATGATCCGCATGGACGGATCAAAGATGTCGAAGTCCAAGGGCAATCAGGTGGCGCCCGAGTCGTTCTACGCGACCGTGGGCGCGGACGGCCTCCGACTGTTCCACCTCTTCGCGGGCCCCCCCGGTGACGATCTCGACTGGACCGATCAGACCGCGGACCTGATCGACGGCTGTGGGCGATTCATCGATCGTTTCTATCGACTCTGGAACAACTACGACGTGAATCTGCGGGAGGAGGCCGACGACGGCGACCTCGCGATTCGCCAGGCCACGCACCGCACCATTGCCCGGGTCACCAACGACTTCGAGCGCTGGAGCTACAACACCGCGGTCGCCGCCATCATGGAACTCTTCAACACGGTCTCCAAGGCGGCCCGCAGCGAGCACGGAGTCTCGCGCTCCGCGTTCGAGGAGGCCCTCGACGCCATGGCCAAGTTGCTCGCCCCCATGGCGCCGCACATCACGGCCGAGCTCTGGGAGGGTCGACACCCCGACCAGCCGAGCGTCCACCTTCTGCCCTGGCCGATCGCCGACCCCGCCCTGGTGGCCGAGGACGCGGTCACGATGGTGATCCAGATCAGCGGCAAGGTGAAGACCCGCGTGCGGGTGGCGCCCGCGATCAGCGAGGAGGAGGCCGCGGCGGCCGCTCTGGCGAACCCCGAGGTGGCGGCGGCGCTCGACGGCCAAACGCCTTCGCGCGTCATCTCGCGACCGCCCCGACTGGTGAACATCATTCCCTAATGGCCAAGAGCTCAACGTCGAGCGAGACGCACATCACCATCGAGCCCCCGCGCTTCGATCGACCCGAAGTAGAGATCCGCGCCTCCACGCGCCGCAAGAAGACCGGCAACGCCCACTGGTCGGGGAGTCGCATCGTCGTCCAGATCCCCGCTCGCGTGCGCGGTCGCGAACGACGAGCCTTCGTCGATGAACTGGTGGAGCGGTTGCTGACCCAGCGCCCGCAGAACGCCGGGGGAGACGGCGCCCTCGAAGAGAGGGCCCACGTGCTGGCCGAGTTGTACAACGATGGCGTCCGGCCCTCCTCGGTCCGCTGGGTGACGAACCAGCAGGCGCGCTGGGCCTCGTGTTCGCCGGGGTCCCGCGAGATCCGGATATCGAGTCGGTTGCGTCAGTGTCCCGAGTGGGTCATCGACGCCGTGCTGGTGCACGAACTCGCGCACCTTCAAGAGGCCGACCACTCCGCCCGGTTCTACGAACTGGCCGACCGTCACCCGCGACAACACGACAGCGCGCTCTATCTCGATGGCTACGCCTTGGGTCTCGGACTGCGCATAGAGAGTTCGGACGTCGACCCCTCGCAGTAGTCGCCCGAGGGCCGATTGAGCACCCGGCGACGATGGGGCTCGACCGCGTCGCTCGCCGCCGGTCGTAGCCGTCTACAATTCGCCGAACGTGGGTCGCGGCCTAGATATTGGCCATTCGCGGAGTCGAGCCAGGAGGGATCGGGTGAGAGAGGTGCTGCGTCGGTTGCCGAAGCTCGGCGCGCGCCGGGCGATCCGAGCCACGCTGGCCGCGGGGGGCACGTTCTCACTCGTGTACGAAGTCATGCACAACCCGACGGCGGCGTTTTTCGCGGCCTTCGGATCTCTTGTACTGCTGGTCTACGTGGAGTTCGCCGGGCCTAAGCGCCAGCGGTTCGAGCAACACGTCGGCCTCATCGTCATCACGCTCTTTTTCGTTCTTTTGGGTACCTTGTGTTCCCAAGTTCTGTGGCTCGCCGTGGGGTCGACCGCGATCGTCGGCTTCTGCGTCTTGCTATCGGGAGTCATGAGCGCCTCACTGGCCGGCGCAACCTCAGCGATGCTCATCAGTTTCTTGTTCCCCGTCGCCTTCCAGGGGCCGGTCTCGTCCATCCCCGATCGATTGCTCGGATGGGCGATCGGTGGTGGGGCCTCTCTTCTCGCCGTGATCTTCATCCTGCCCTCGCCCTCGTCGGATCCCCTGGTGGGCGTCGCCACGACGGCCGTCGACACGATCGCCGAGTACTTGGACGCGGCGGCCGAGGCCGCGACGGAGCCCCCTGAGGCGAGGGTGTCGTTGGCCTTCTCCGAAGCGGCCGCCGCTTCGACGGCGTTGCGCACCGCCTTCTTCGCCGCTCCCTTTCGCCCGGCGGGGCTCAGCGCGAGTTCACGGCGTCTTATAAAGATCATCGAGTGGACCCTCGAGCTCGACCTGCTTCTGGCGGGGTACGGATCGGCGGCGGATGATCACGACGGTGCGGAGGTCGTCGCGCTGACGCGGGCGAGCGCCCGCACGCTCAAGGCCGCCGCGGGCGCCCTGGCGTTCGCGAGCGACGCGACGCCCGTGGAGACCTCGCTCGAGGCGCTGCGCGAGGCGCGTACGCAACTCGAAGAGTCGGCGCTTCGCTCCCTGCATCGCCACCCACCGACGACAGATGCCCTGACCACCGACGCCCACGACGCCGAGCTCTTGGCGGTGCTGGATGAGAGTTTCCGCGTTGACGACATCGCCAACACGACGGAGAAACTCGCCGACGACATGGTCGAACTCGTGGCGTCGCGTCGTCGAACGTGGTGGCAACAGTCACTGGGGCTCGAGGCGAAGGGCAGCGACTCGCGTCTTGCGGCGGCTCGGCGTCGCGTGCGCTCACACCTTTCTCGTCGGTCCGTGTGGTTGCACAACAGCGCGCGCGGGGCTATCGGGTTGGGGATCAGCGTGTGGGTGGCGTACGGGTTTGGGGTGCAGCACGCCTTCTGGGTGGTCTTTGGGACGCTCGCGGTTCTGCGCTCCAACGCGCTCAGTACCGGGCAGACCGTGGTCAAGGCGCTGACCGGGACCGTGGAAGGAATCATCATCGGCTCGGTGATCATCGGCCTGCTCGGAACCCACGAGACCGTTTTCTGGATCCTCCTGCCCTTCGCCATCGCTTTTACGGGATTTGCCCCGTCGGCCATCTCCTTCGCCGCGGGACAGGCGGGATTCACCATGACGATATTGATCCTGTTCAACATTGTCGAACCCGTCGGGTGGACGATCGGCGTGATTCGCATCGAAGACGTGGCGCTCGGGTGCGCGGTGAGCCTCCTCGTGGGCGTGGTGTTTTGGCCCCGAGGTGCCAGCGCGACGTTGCGATACTCCATCGCCGACGCCCTCACCGAGAGCGTCAACTATCTGCGCGCGGCCGTGGCCTTCGCCCTGGCGTGTTGTGACGGCGGAGACCCCACCGGGGGAGAGCCCGCTCGAGGCTCGGCGACTGGCCCAAGGCGCGGCGCGGCGACTCGACGACGCGTTTCGTGAGTACCTCTCGGAGCGCGGATCAAAGAGCGTCTCACTGGCCGACGTCTCGAGCCTCATCGCCGGGGTCACGGCGGTGCGAACGACGGCGGACAGTATTCAAAGCCTCTGGACGTCCGACGAACGCGGCCGACCCGACGATCGCCGGGTGGTTCGTGAAGCGCTCACCCAAGGCGTTGACTCTCTGTCGCGGTGGTACGCCGAGTTGGCTGAGGTGATGACCGGCTCGCGCGCGACGCTCTCGGCCCCCTTCGACTTCGACGTTTCGGTGCGGGAACTGGTCAACACCGTTCGACGAGAACTGAGCGACGAGTCCGGTCACGGTACGGCCGCCGCGTTCAAGATCGTGTGGACCGACGACTACCTACGCCAACTCCACCGGCTCCAAGAGCGAATCCTCCCGGTGGCGGAGAAGATCGCCGAGTCCAGCGCCAGGTCTACTGGCCGCCCCTCGCGCCGCGCGCCGCGTCGCCTCGTTTCGCTCAGATCGGGCTCGGTTTGAAGTTGATGCTGATGCGCGGGCCGCTCGGCGCTGCTTGCTTGGGCACGGCGTGTCGCCAGTCGACCTGACACCGTCCACCCATCACGATCAGGTCACCCGACGCCGGATGGAGCGTCACGCTCTTCCCGCCACCCTCTGCGGGGCGAATGAGAAATGTCCTGGTCGCGCCGAGGCTCAGCACCGGCACGACGCAGTGGGGGGTAACGCGGCCGATGCGATCCCCGTGCCACGCGGTGGAGTCGCGGTGATCGCGGTAGAGATTCATCCACAGCGACTCATAACGGCTGGCGTAGCGAAGAGAGAGCGCCGCGGTGATCTCGCGCATGATCGACACCGGCGCTCCCGACACCCGGGGATACTGGGCGGTCAAGCGAGGCTCAATGACGTCGCGGGTGTACATCCAACGACTTCGCTGTTGCCACGGCGCGCTGCGCAGTAGATCCTTGAAGAGACGCTCGCTGCCCGAGATCCAGTTCGGGACGTGCTCGATCCAGGACGTCTCGTCGAGCTGAACGCGCAGCGCCCCGTGGAAAGAATGATCGATGACCGTGGGGAACTCGTCGAACAGTCCGCCTTGATATCCCGAGAGGACCTGGTCGAGTTCGACGGAGTCGACGATGGCTGAGTCACTCGGCGTCACGCGTCCTCCTATCCCCGGTGGCAAGAAAACCTACGTGCGGCGTGTCACACTCGACGCGTGCTACGTGCTGTGACCAGCACTGTCAGGGTGGAAAATCTAGGTCGCCTCGCCGCGCAGGAACCGCTCCAGTTCGGCCGCCAGCTCATCACCGCTGGGCAACTCTTCGCCGAGGGAGGTCCCTTCGGTCTCGTCGGCCGCCTCTTCTAGCCGTTCGACCATGGTCGAGTGCTCGGGGTTGTTGGTGACCAGGTCGTCCACGCGCTGACGGGCCTCGTCGGCCGCGGCGCGAAGATTGCCCGCGTCCAGGGTCAGTCCAGACATACCGGCCAGTCCGTCGATGAGCGCCGCCGCCGCCTGAGGGTAGGGCATCGAGGCCACGTAGTGCGGCACGCGCGCCCACAGCGTGATGACGTCCATATCCACCTCGGCGAAACCGAGCTCCAGGGCGGTGCCGATACCCGCGGGCACCTCCAACTCACCCGAGACCGAACCGACCGACGCGAGCAAGTGGGCGCTCGAGGCGGGGGCCGTGCCGATGACGCGGATCGGTCGCGTGTGCGGGGTGGGCGCGGGGAAGGCCCCGAGGCCCACCACCAGACGCACGTCGAAGCGACCGGCGGCGTCAGTGACGACGTCGACAAAATCGCTCCAGTGAAAGTCGGGCTCGGGGCCCACCAGAAAGAGCACGTCGGCCCCGTCCCCGTCGCGGCCGTAGCGGAGTTGAATCTCGGGCCAGGTCAGTTCGGTCGTGATCCCGTCGACGATGCGCGCCAGGGGGCGCCGGGCGCGCTGGTCAATGAAGTACTCGGTGTCAAAGGTGGCGAGGACCTCGGTGGGAATCGTCTCCAACAAGGTCGCGATCGCGGTGCTCGCCGCGATACCCGCGTCGATCCAGCCGTCCAGGCCAATCACCATCACCGGTTCGTTGAGGTCGGGGTCGGCCAGGAAGATGATGCGGTCGTAGATCTCGTCGTCCATCAGCCCTCCAGGGTCCGCTTCGCCGTTTCGGCGAGCAACGCGATGTATCCGGGGTAGGCGTCGACGCTGCCCCGATCACCCGCCGTCGCCCCCGCGCGATATCGCGCGAAGACACCTTGCAAGATGCAGGCGAGCTTCCAATAGCCGAAGGCTTGATAGTACGCGACGTGAGAGAGATCGAGACTCGAGTGCTGGGCGTAGGCCTTCAAGACCTCGTCGCGAGTGATAAAGCCCTCGGCCGTCGTGGGCGCCGCGCCGAGCAGGAACTCCGTCGCGTCTCCGCGCTGCGCCCAGTAGCAGAGCAACGTCCCGAGGTCCGCGACGGGGTCGCCGAGGGTGCAGATCTCCCAGTCCAAGATGGCTCGCACGTCGCCGGCTTCGTTCAACACGGTGTTGTCCAGTCGGTAGTCGCCGTGCACCACGGCCACGCGTTGCTGGGTGGGAATCGAGCGCGCCAGCTCGTCACCCACCTCTTCCACCACCGTCTCGTGGTCGACCCCCTCCACCTTCATCTGCTCGAACTGTCCGCGCCAGCGGTTGATCTGGCGCTCGATGTAGCCGTCGTGGCGCGCCAGATCGCCGAGTCCGGCCCGCTCGACATCGACGTCGTGGAGTTGGGCGAGCGTGGTCGCCAGTTGGCCGCCGATCCGGGTCCTCGTCGCCACGTCGAAAGTGGCCTCGGCCTCGGCTCGATCGCGAAGAATCGCCCCCTCCACGAACTCCATCACGTAAAACGGTCGCTCGTTCACCTCGGGATCGACGCATAGCCCGAGTGGCCGGGCGACGGGAACGCCTTGGGGGTAGAGGGCGGTGATGATCGTGTGCTCGCGCACCATGTCGTGGGCCGTGGGCAGCACGTGGCTGACCGGGGGACGGCGCAGGGCGAAGGTGCCACCGCGGGCGTCGGTCACGCGAAACGTCAGATTGGACCGGCCGCCGGCGATCAGTTCGAACGCGAGCGGAGCGGTGGCGCCGACGTGTTCGACCATCCACCGGGTGACGCCGGCTTCATCGATCCCCGTCACCATCCCCATAGTGGCCGAGGCTAACAGCGAAATGCGACCCCTCCTTTTGACAAAGCCGACCGTTAGGCTGAGGGTCGTGAAAAATGTCACCGACGCCACGTTTGCGATTGACGTTATTGAGCGATCGAAGACGGTCCCGGTGGTGGTCGACCTGTGGGCCACGTGGTGCGGACCTTGCACGACGCTTTCTCCGATCATCGAGAAGGTCGTGGACGAGACCGGTGGGGCCGTCGAGCTCGCGAAGGTCGACGTTGACGCGAACCCCGAAATCTCCGCCGCGTTCCGTGTGCAGTCCATACCCGCGGTCTTCGCCATCAAGGACGGCGCGGTGGTCGACACGTTCGTGGGGGCCCTTCCCGAGGCGGCGGTGCGAGAGTTCGTCGAACGCCTAGCGCCCGGCGCTTCCCTCGTCGACCAGTTGGTCAACGCGGGGGACGAAGAGTCGCTGCGCGCGGCGCTGGAACTCGATCCGAGCAACGTGGAAGCCGTCGTCGCGCTCGGTGACTTCCTGCGCCAAGATGACCGGCTCGATGAGGCGGAGGCCCTGCTCACTCCCTTCGCCCACGTCCTGTCGGCCAAGACGATCCTGGCCCGCCTTCGTTTGCAGCGAAGCGGCGTGCGCCTCGACGGCGATCTGGATCTCACGCTGGAGCACCTGCTGGAGCAGTCCTCCACCAACGAGGCCTCCAAAGATCAGTTGCTGGAGGTGCTCGACGCACTCGGTCCCGAGGATCCGCGCTACGTGTCGTTTCGTCGTCGCCTGGCGAGTCGCCTGTACTAGTGCCGGTCTTTCGGCCTGAGGGGCCACTGGTGGTGGCCGTGGGGTCTCGTCGCGTGGACGTGACCACTCGGGCCCTGGTGATGGGTGTCTTGAATCGAACGCGCGACTCGTTCTACGGACCGGCGGCCACCTACGACCTGGACGCTTTTTTCACGCGCGCCGAACAGCTCGTCCACGAGGGCGCCGACATCTTGGACGTGGGCGGAGTGAAAGCCGGTCCCGGCGATGAGGTCAGCGAGGAAGAAGAGCTCGACCGCGTCGTGCCGGTCATTCGCGAGCTGCGCGCCCGTTTCGACGTGCCGCTCAGTGTGGACACCTGGCGGGCGTCGGTCGCCCGGGCCAGCTTTGCGGCCGGTGCCTGCCTCGGCAACGACATCAGTGGCTTCGCCGACCCCGAGTACCTCAAGGCCGCGGCGTCGGCCCAGGCGACCGTGGTCGCCACGCACATCCGCTTGGCTCCGCGCGTCGCGGATCCGAACCCGCACTACGACGACGTCACCGCCACGGTGAGCGCGTTCCTCCTCGAACGCCGACGGTGGGCCCTCGCGGCCGGACTCCACCACGAACAGGTCATTCTGGACGCCGGGCTGGACCTGGGCAAGACGGCCGCGCAGTCGTTGCAGTTGCTTCGTGAGTCGGCGAAACTGGCGGCTCTCGGTTCGCCGCTGTTGCTCTCGGCGTCCAACAAGACCTTCCTCGGGGCGATCCTGGATCTCGAGATTCATGAGCGAACGACCGCGTCGATGGCCGCGACCGCCATCGGGATCACACAGGGCTGTCGTATCGTTCGGGTCCATGACGTGGCCGGGACCGTTCGAGTACGCGACGTGCTCGCGCAGTTGGCCAGTGCGGCGTGAGTAACGCGACCGTCTGCGTCGTTGGCTCGGACGCCACGATGGTCTACGACGCGGTGCACAACGCCGTGGCGACCGCGCTCGGCGACCTTGACCCCTCGTTCGCGCTGCAAGACTTCACGGCGAAGGACGTCACGCTGTCGGGGGGCGAGTCGACGTTGCCTCGCGTGATGGAGGCTCTGAACACGCCGCCCTTTTTGGTGGAGCGCCGGGTGGTGGTAGTGCGCGACGCGCAACTGCTCGTCGCCGATGAAGTCGCGCAACTGACCCGCTGGATGGACTCACCCTCGCCCGACACCTACCTGATCCTGGCCGTGGTCGGCACGAAGAGCAACCGACTGGTGAAGGCGGCGGGAGAGGTTCTCGAAGTGAACGTCGGGGCACGCGTCGCCGATCGGGTGACGTTCGTGAAGTCCAAGATGGGGGAGTACCACGTCACCATCGACCACGCGACGGCCCAGCGGGTCGCTGAGCAGCTGGGCGACGACGTGGCGCGCGTCGACGCACTGGCGCGCACCTTGGCGTCGATCTACGGCAGTGCGCCGGTAGATTTTCGCCGTCTCGAGCCCTACCTCGGTGACGCCGGCGACGTACCGGTCTGGGACCTCACCGACGCGCTCGACGCCGGCGACGCCACCAAGGCCATCGTTGTGGCGCGACGCATGTTGGAGTCCCGGGGTCGAGGTGGTCTGCAGATCGTCTCGGCGCTGCAGCGTCACTACCTCAACATGAGCGCCCTCGAAGGCTCCGACGCGAGGACCAAGGAGGACGCGGCGCGAGTGCTCGGCATCAACGCCTATCCGGCGGGCAAGGCGTTGGCCATGGCGGAGCGCTTCGGGGCGGCGCGCCTTTCCACCGCCGTGCACTGGATTACCGACGCCGACCTGGCGCTGAAGGGCGCCGTGAGTTACGGCGGAAAGGATCTGGAGAGCGATCTGGACGTGACCGAACTGACGGTGATTGAGGTTTTGGTCGCGCGCTTGGCGCGACTCAGTTTCGGCGCCCGGCGCCGGTAACTACTCCTCGACGCGCAGCGCGGCGATCCGCTTCATGAGGCCGCTCTTCTTGTTGGCGGCCTGGTTCTTGTGAATAATGCCCTTGGAAGCGGCCATATCAATCCGCTTCACGGCGAGTCGCAGGGCCGTCGCCTCATCGTCGCTGCCCACTGCCGCCACCGCGTTCTTGGTGCGAGTGCGCAGCTCGGACTTGACGGCCTTATTGCGCTCGCGGTCCTCCGCGCTCTGCTTATTGCGCTTGATCTGGCTTTTGATATTCGCCACGAAAGACAACCTCGTTCTTAGGGCGCAACATGTCGCTGCGCGGGCCTATCGATGTTACCAGAGCGCTCAAGAAGCCTTCCACCGGGTGCGAGATCGCTGGAATCGGCGAGCGGATCGAACATACCCGTCGTGGAGGTCATCCTCACCGAGGGCTCGTGGTCCCTCGGACAGAGAACGATGAAGGGGAGGCGGTGCGATGATCGACGTCCCAAGTGCCGCTGGTCAGCAGATTTGCTCAATTGTTGGGCGCGGGCCATCCAAATGTTGGCTTCTCGCCCTCCATGCTTGAATCATGAGCATTTCGATTCTGCGGAGGTCGCCCCGCGGCGGGCAACGAGATCCGGGAGACGGGGGCATCGCCGTACTGGCCGTGGTCCCTCGCGACCTCGATCACGTAGGGGACTTTCCGCCCTCGCTGCGCCGGATGCTCTCGGTTTTGACCGACGGCGTAGCCGTGGTCGACGGGCGAGGCGTGGTCCGTCACGCGAACGAAAATCTCATCGACCTCGCCGGTCAGTCGTACGAAGCACTGGTGGGTCAGCCGGCGCGCCATCTCTTTCCCACCTGGGAACGCGACACGAAATCCGCTCGCGCCGAGTTGATCGAGGGGCGGGCCTCGCCCGAGTCCCTCGACGTCCACCTGGACTTGCGCTGCGGGGATCGAAAGAAGATCGAGGTGCTCGCCGCTATCTCGCCGTTCGTTTTCGACGGCGAGAGCTGGGTGGTCGTCCTGGTCCGCGACGCGCGACTGATCAGCACCGCCGAGCAGTTGCGGGTCGCCACCGAGCTGCGCTTTCGCCTGGCCTTCGAGGGCAACCTGGCCCCGATGGCCGTCACCAACCCCGACGACGAGATCAGCGCGGTCAACGGGGCCTTTTGCGACATGGTGGGCTTCTCCAAGGAGGAGCTGATCGGGCACGATTCGAAGGTCGTCACCTTTCCCGACGACATTGGAATAACGGAGGAGTCTCATCGCCGGGCCATCTCCGGTGAGACCGAGCAGGCGCGATACATCAAGCGCTATCTGCGTAAGGACGGCAAGGTGATCTTCGTCGAGGTGCTGCGATCGGCGGCGCGTGACGAGGCGGGCGATCTTCTCTATTTCGTCTTCTCCGAGCGCGACATCACCCAGGAGAAGGCGCTGTCGGCCCAACTCACGCACCAGTCGCTCCACGACCCTCTCACGGGGCTCGCCAACCGGGCACTCTTTATGGACCGGCTCTCCCAAGGCATGGCGCGGGCCGCGCGCAAGGGCCAGACGGGCGCGGTCCTACTGCTCGACCTCGATAACTTTCAGGGCGTGAACGACACGTACGGTCACGCGATCGGCGACCAACTGTTAGTCGCGATCGCCCATCGACTGCGGGTCGTCGCGCGCACGTCGGACTCGCTGGCCCGATCCGGCGACGACGAGTTCCTGTACTTGGCCGAGGGCATGAGCGCCGCCGAGGACGCCGCGATCGTCGCACAGAGGATGCTCGACGTCTTCGCTCAGCCGTTCGTGATCGACGGCACGCTGGTGGAGCAACGGGCCAGCATGGGGGTGGTGGTCTGGGACGCGGCGAACACCGACAGCGCCGAGATCGTCCAAAACGCCGACGTCGCACTCTTCGAGGCCAAGCGCGCCGGCAAGGACCGTTTCGCCGTCTTCTACCCCGACATGCACGAGCAGGCGGTGTACCGCTTCGAGCTGGTGCAAGACCTTCGTCGCGCCTTCCCGTCGGATCAGTTCGCCATGCACTACCAGCCCATCGTGGACCTGGCCACCACGACGGTGGTGGGCTTCGAGGCGCTCATGCGCTGGGAGCACCCGGAGCGCGGCATGGTGCCGCCCGCCGTGTTCATTCCTCTGGCCGAGCAAAGTGATCTGATCCTCGAGCTCGGGACGTTTGCGCTCCAGTCCGCGATCGAGGCCGCGAGCTCCTGGTCGCGCTCGGGGGACCCGTCGAACTGGCCCTACGTGAGCGTCAACCTCTCGGCGCGCCAGTTCTACGACCCCACCCTCGTCGCGTCGATTGAACGCGCGCTCTACGAGAACGACCTCGGTCCCGAGCGGCTCATCATCGAAGTGACGGAGAGCGTGGCGCTGGCCAACGTCGCAGAGACCATGAACGTGATCGACTATCTCAACCGCCTCGGCGTGGGCTTCGCCCTGGACGACTTCGGGACCGGGTACTCCTCGCTCTCGTACCTGGCGCTCATGCGTCCCCGGGTCATCAAGATCGATCAGTCCTTCATCAGCCCGGCCTTCGAGAGCGCGCGGAACGACACCTTGCTGGAGGCGATCGTCTCGCTCGGCCAAAACCTCAACATGTCCGTGCTGGCCGAGGGCATCGAGACTCAAGGTCAGTACATTCGCCTCTGCTGCTTCGGCTGTGAGCTGGGCCAGGGCTTTCTCTTTTCCCCGGCGGTCTCGGCCGAGCGCGCGGGCACCATGGTCGGGCGAGTCCTCGGAACCTGAGTCCGAGGCTCGCCGCGGGCGACGTCAGAAACCGGGGCTCTCGAATTTGGGGCGCTGCCCGGTAGCCTGATGTGACCAATGGCCACCCCTACGTCCTCCGTCGACTCCCGGAAAATCCGCAATATCAGCATCATTGCGCATATCGATCACGGCAAGTCCACCCTCTCGGACCGGATCCTCGAGATCACGGGCGCCGTCGATCCGCGCCTCATGCGCGCGCAGTACCTCGACTCGATGGACATCGAGCGCGAGCGCGGCATCACCATCAAAGCCCAGAATGTTCGCGTGAAGTACCAGGGGCACTTGATCCAGCTCATTGACACCCCGGGCCACGTGGACTTCGGCTACGAGGTCTCTCGCTCGTTGGCCGCCTGCGAGGGCGCGGTGCTGTTGGTCGACGCCAGCCAGGGCATTCAAGCCCAAACCCTGGCCAACTGCTACCAGGCCCTCGAGCACAATCTGGAGATCGTGGCCGTCCTCAACAAGATCGACCTGCCCGCGGCCGACCCCGAACGCTGCAAGGACGAGCTCGAACGCGTGCTGGGCATCGCCCAAGAGGAGGTTCTGGCCATCTCGGCAAAGACCGGCGAGGGGGTGCCCGGCCTGCTCGACGCCATCATCGCGCGCATCCCCGCGCCCACCGGCGATCCCGCGGCACCCCTGCGGGCCCTCATCTTTGACTCCTACTACGACCAGTTTCGCGGCGTGATCTCCTCGGTGCGCGTCATCGAGGGTACGTTGCGTGACGACACGCGAATCCGCATGATGCGCGCGGGCACCAACCACGAGCTCGAAGAGATCGGGATGCGCACGCCCGAGATGGTGAGCGTCGACGCGCTCGGGCCGGGCGAAGTGGGCTTTGTGGTGGCCGGTATTCGTGACGTGGGGGGAGCGCGCTCGGGTGAGACGATCACCGAAGCGGCCCGTCCGGCCGCGGCGCCCCTGGAGGGCTACCAAGATCCCAAGCCCATGGTCTTTTGTGGCATCTACCCGATTGACGGCGACGACCTCGGGAACCTGCGCGACGCGCTCGACAAGTTGAAACTAAATGACGCCTCCATCACCTACGAGCCCGAGAAGTCCCACGCGCTGGGCTTTGGGTTTCGCTGCGGATTCTTGGGACTGCTTCACATGGAGATTGTGCGCGAGCGACTAGAACGCGAGTTCAATCTCGGCATCATCGCCACGGCGCCTTCGGTCGTCTACCGCGCGTTCCTGACCGACGGGTCCGAAGTGCTGGTGGACAATCCCACCGACCTGCCCGATCCCAGCCGGCTCGACCACGTCGATGAGCCCATGCTGGACGTGACGATACTGACCCCGGTCGAGTACCTGGGTGCGGTCATGGACCTCGGCCAGAGCCGTCGCGGGGAGATGACCAAGATGGAGTATCTCTCGACCGAGCGGGTGGAGTTGCGCTATCGGATCCCGTTGGCCGAAGTGGTGATCGACTTCTTCGACTCGCTGAAGAGCCGTACCAAGGGGTACGCGTCGTTGGACTACGAGCCAAGTGGCTACGTGACGAGCCAGGTGGTGCGCGTGGACGTGCTCATCAACCACGAGCCGGTGGACGCCTTCTCCACCATTGTGCACCGCGACAGCGCCGACCTCTACGGGCGAAAGATGGCCGAACGCCTCAAGGAACTGATTCCGCGCCAGATGTTCGACGTACCGATTCAGGCCGCCGTGGGTGGTCGGGTCATCGCGCGCGAGACCGTGAAAGCTCGTCGCAAGGACGTCCTCGCGAAGTGTTACGGCGGGGACATCACCCGTAAACGCAAGCTCCTGGAGAAGCAAAAAGAGGGCAAGAAGCGGATGAAGAACCTAGGACGGGTGGAAGTGCCCCAGGAGGCCTTCGTCGCCGCCCTCAAACTGGACGAGTAACGCCTAGGAACCCTTCAGCGGATTCACGTCGCGGCGCGGAGCCAGCAGCTGGGCCTCCAGGGTCGGGGCGTCGAGGGGCCGTGAAAAGAGGTAACCCTGGACCAGGTTTACGTCGCTGTCGCGCAGGAGGTCCATCTGCTCAAAGGACTCGACCCCCTCGGCGATGGTCTGCAGTCCCAGGTCGCGCCCCAGGTGGATAAAGGTCTTGACCAGGGCGCGCGACTCGGCGGAGGTCGTGAGCGACCTGGTAAAGGACTTGTCGATCTTGATGGTGTCGACCGGGAACTGACGCAGGCTCGAGAGCGAGGAGTAGCCGGTGCCAAAGTCGTCGATGGCGATGCGCACTCCGAGCTCTCGTACGCGGAGTAGCTGGGCGACGATGGAGTCAGTATTCTCGCCGAGCGTTCTCTCGGTGACTTCGATGATGAGGGACCCGGGGTTCAGTCCACTGGCGCGCAGCGCGGCGCGCAGCTGGTCGACCAGATCCTCCTCATCAAACTGGCGTCCGGCCACGTTGATCGAGAGATCGAGGTGGTCGCCCCGGGCGTGCCACGTGGCCATCTGCGCGCAGGCGTCCTTCATCACCCACGCGCCGACCTCTCGTATTTGACCGGTGCGCTTGAGAATCGGCACGAACTCATCGGACTCGAGGAGACCCCGCGTGGGGTGATCCCATCGCAGCAGCGCCTCGACCCCCACCATGGTGAGGTCGGACAGGGTGTAGAAGGGCTGATACACCAGGTGGAACTGGTGTTCGCTGAGCGCCGAGCGCAGGTCGCGCTCCAGGGTGACGCGTTCGACGATCTCGGTCTCGATTTCGGGATTAAAGAACACGTACTTGTTCTTCCCGTCGGACTTGGCTTCGTACAACGCGACGTCGGCGTCACGCAAGAACTCACTGCCCGACGGTCGGTCCCCGACCGCGATACCGATGCTCAGATTGATAAACAGCGGCAGGAGCGATCTGCTCAGTTCAAAGGGCGCGCGCATGGCGTCGAGCACTCGTTGGGCCACCACGTCGGGGGCCGCCTCGTTGTCGCCGCCGTCGATGAGGATGACAAACTCGTCGCCGCCCATGCGTCCCACCGTGTCCGCCTCTCTCAGGGCCCCCTTCATCCGGTCGGCCACCATCACCAACAGACGATCGCCCGCGGCGTGACCGAGGGAGTCGTTGACTTTCTTAAAATCGTCGAGGTCAACGTACAGTGCGGCCCCGCGCGTCCCGCGCCGTCGATTTCGCACGAGCAGTTGGTCAATGCGATCAACGATGAGCGCCCGATTTGGCAGGCCGGTCAGCGCGTCGTGCGTGGCCTGGAAGTGCAGCGCCTCCGTGCGCTCGTCGACCAGCACCTTGAGGCGAGTGCGTTCGCTGCTGAGTTGGAAGATCAGCGCCCCGAGTACGAGGCTGAGGGCGATACCCGCGAACAAGATGGCGAGGGCGACGTTGTCGCCCCACAGTCCACTGCCGTAACTGAGACCGACGGTGTCGACGGTCCAGCCGTCGTGAAGCGTCACGGTCGCCGTTCCCGTGCCTCGGGTCGACCCACCGTAGAAAACGACGTTCGATCGCGATCCGCCGAAGTGCAGGGCGACGGCGGTGTCGCCGTGACCGATGAGGGCGTTGGCGAGGATGACCTTAGGCAGAAAAGTCAGGGCGATCATCGCCATGAACGTGCGCTCGCGGGCCGCCGCCGTCGTGGGCACCACGCCGTCTCGGTAGATGGGCTCTTCGAGGGCGATGGTGCGCACGCCGTCGAGCGTGTAGGGAATAATGGCGCTCTTGCCACTACGGCGCGCCGACAACACGAGAGGTCCAAAGGCCGTCGTACAGAGGTCGGTGTCGGGCTGTTGCTTGAGGGTACCGGGGCGAGCGATGCCGAAGGGGGCGAGGCAGTAGTAGGGACGTTTCCCGGGCGGCACAATGGCGAAGGGCGTGGCTTGTTCGGCCCCGACGCGCTTCGCGAAGGCGGGCAGTTGGGCAGCCGTGACGTAGTCGATCGCGCCGAGCTCGGTGACGGCGCCGTAGTGCGAGAAGACGTGAACCTCGCGGGCCCACGCGCTGAACTGGGTCTGGGCGGCCTCAGGGTCGCCGATGAGGAACGAGTGGAGCGACGAGATGAGGTCTTGTTGTCCCTGGATTTCCAGTTTCAAGGTGGCCGCGATGTCGACCGAGGACGTGAGAAACGACCGATGGACGCGCTTACTCTGGGCGTTTTCGACGGCGCGAGCGCCCACGATCGCGCCGAGTGATCCCAGCACGACGACGAGGGCGGCGATGAGCGCCCACGTGCGCACGGTGTGCGGGGCGCGCCGCGGCGGGTCGATCTCTCCCGAGCGTGTGGGAGTAGGGGGATCGCTTCTCACGCCAACTACCCGGGCACTGCGAAGTTCATTTACCCCAGTATCGCCCCCGCGAAGCAACCAATTGACTGTGAATCACCAACACGGGGTCATATCTGATCTTTTTAGTAACCGGTTGCTCCATCGATTAGCTCTCTGATCAGGTCGGCGTGTCCGCAGTGGCGGGCGTACTCTTCGATCATGTGAATTAAAATCCACCGGAGATCGACGTCTCGACCACGGGTAACGATCGCGACCTTCTCATCCAGATCGTGCCCCGCGGCCACTTCGCGTGAAACCTCCGTCGCCCGTGCGTAGAGGGAAAAGACGTCTTCGACGGCGGTGTCGTCAAGGTCGTTGAAGTCGGAGTCTCGGTCGCCCTCGGTCTTGTAGTAGTCCGAGGCGTCGCGTCCCGCGAACCTCTTCTCGAACCAGACCTGCTCCACGAAGGTCATGTGGCGAACGATACCCAGCAACGAAAGGCTCGACGAGGCGACCGGGCGCTCCTTGAGTTGCGCGGCGCTGAGTCCGTCACATTTCTCTAGAACCGTGGCCCGGTAGAAGTCCAGCCAGGCGTCCAACTGCACTCGTTCGGGGCCACTGAAGGGTATTCGCGGTCGTTTTGGGGCCTCAAAGGTCTCCACGGCGCCCATCGTAGGTCGGGGGTGACGCCATTGACCTGTTCCTCGTTAGCACTCGGTAAAATCGAGTGCTAACAAGGAGAGCTATGGCCCGGCGAGTGACCGCATCACCCCCGCCCCCAGACCTCGACCCGCGCAAGGCCACCATTCTGGAGGCCGTCGTGGTCGAGCACATCGACACCGCCCAACCGGTCGGCTCCTCCTCGGTCGCCGCGAACGCCGACCTGTTCGTGTCGCCCGCAACGGTGCGCAGCGAGATGGTCGCACTGGAACGCGAGGGCTACCTGGCCCAACCTCACACGTCCGCCGGTCGCGTGCCCACCGACAAGGGATACCGCTACTTCGTGGACCACCTCGAAGCCGGCGTGATCGGCCAAGCCCAGCAACGCCAGATCAGGGAGTTCTTTGCTCACGTGCGCGGCGAGGTCGAAGACGTGCTGGAACAGACGGCGACCCTGTTGAGTCGGCTCACCAGCTACACGTCGGTGGTCGTTGGTTCGGGCCACTCCCACGCCGCCATCTTGAGCGTGCAACTGGTCAACCTGGACGCGCGCCACCACCTGCTGGTCACGGTGTACACCGACGGGACCGTCACGAAGAACAGTGTGCTGGTCGGCTTCGAAGCCTCGCCCCACGACGTGGCGGAGGCGTCGCGCCAGCTGAACGCGTTGCTCATCGGCACGACCCTCGAGTCCAAAGTGCAGGTGCCCAGTCGGGGCGACACGGTCGCCAAGCTGGTGCGCGAGGGAGTCTCGTTGCTGCACGCCGAGATGCCGACCGTCGAAGGTGACCAGGTCTACATTGGCGGGTCCTCGCGAGTGGCCGAAGTGTTCGAGGGGGTGGAGACGGTTCGACAGGTCCTCTCGATCCTGGAGCAGGAACTGCTGGTGGTGTCGCTGGTGGAAGACATTTTGGACAAGGGACTCTCGGTCGCCATTGGTTCTGAACACGGGTTCGAACCGCTGTCCTCGTGCGCGGTCATCGTGGCGCCGGTCTCCCTCGAGGGCGAGACCATCGGGGCCGTTGGTTTGCTCGGTCCGACCCGCATGAAGTACCGCGAAGTCATGGCCGCGGCGGAAGCGGTCTCCAATCACCTCACCGCTCACTTTGGGGGAGGCGAGCGTGCCTAACACCAACCTCTACGAGATCCTCGAGGTCGACGCGACGTGCACGCCGAGTGAGCTAAAGACCGCCTATCGCCGTCTCGCGCGCAAGTATCACCCCGACGCCAACACCGATGACCCCATGGCCGAGACCCGCTTCAAAGAGGTCAGCCAGGCGTACGAGATTCTCTCGGACCCCGAGCGTCGAGCCAACTACGACCGCTTCGGGTCGGACGTCGGCGCGGGCGGCAATCCCTTTGGGGCGGGCTCGGTCCAGGACATCTTCGACATGTTCTTTGGGGGCATGACGGGGAACTCGCCGGGTCGGCGCGGTCCCCAACCGGGACCCGACGCCGAGGTGTCACTCGACATCACGCTCGAAGAGGCGGCCTTTGGCGCCAGCCGTGAGGTGACCGTCACGCTGCCCCAGCGCTGTTCGACCTGTGAGGGCTCGGGCTGTGCGCCCGGGACCGCGCCCGTGACCTGCGAAGAGTGCCACGGCAGCGGCGAGCTTCGTCGGGTGCGCAACTCCATCCTCGGACAGATGGTGACCTCGACGGTCTGCACCCGTTGCCAGGGCACGGGGACGCGAATTCAGTCACCCTGTAGCGACTGCCGCGGAGAAGGTCGCCGCCAGGAGAGCGTGACGCTGAGCGCCCATATTCCCGCGGGCGTCGAGGACGGTTCCACCATGCGCCTGGCTGACCGGGGACCGGCCGGCGTGCGCGGGGGCCCCAACGGTCGGTTGTTCGTGCACCTGCGCGTCCGGAGCGACCCGCGTTTCGAGCGCCACGGTGACGATCTCCACCACGAGGCGCACATCAGCTTCAGCCAGGCCGTGCTCGGAGCGACGATCTCGGTGCCCACGTTGCGCGAGGAGCAGGTCCTCGAGGTCGAGCCCGGGAGCCAGAACGGCACCGTGCACCGGCTGCGCCACGAGGGGGTGGAGCACCTGCACGGGCGAGGGCGCGGCGATCTCTACGTACACCTCACCGTGGACGTGCCGACGGACCTTGATCCCGAGGCCGAGGCCCTGCTTCGTTCGTGGGCGGAGCATCGCGGAGAAGCGGTGAACGAAGCGAGTGGCGGACTCTTTCGCCGTCGCAAGGCGAAGAAGTGACTCACCTCGAGTGGCCACGTCGCGTGGCCGCGCTCGCGCAGTTCCACGTCGCCGATCCCGCCGAGCCCGTTCTCGAGCGCACCGACGACCACCATCTGCGAAAGGTCCTGCGAGCGACGCCCGGCGAGGAAGTCGTGGTCACTGACGGACGCGGGTCGTGGGCCATCTGCGTCGTCGACGACCAGGGACTGTCCCGCGTGGGCGATGTCTCGCGCGACGATCCGGTGCCGGCGACGACCCTCTACCTCGCCGCCCTCAAGGGCGATCACGCGCAGTGGGCGGTGGCGAAGGCGACCGAAGTTGGCGTCGCTCGAGTGGTCCCGCTACTGACCAGTCGAAGCGTGGTGAAGTTCACCGGCGACGTGCGTGACAAGACCCTCGCGCGATGGCGACGGGTAGCGCGCGAGGCGGCTGGTCAGTGTCGGCGGACCTACGACCTGCGCGTGGAGGAGCCGCTGCGGGTCGCCGACGTGCCCGGCGACGTCGCCGTGGCCGAGATCGGCGGGTCGGGTGACTGGCGCGGGGTCACCGACGTAGCGGTGGGGCCCGAGGGCGGATGGGCGAAGGACGAGTGGGCGAGCAGTCGTCGACGCGTCGGCCTGGGCCCGACGGTGCTTCGCGCGGAGACGGCCGGGGTCGTCGCGGCCGCGTTACTGGCCTTTCAAAGCGGGGGTTGGGGATTGACTCTGGACGGCGGGCGATATGAGTAATGATGAGAGCACTAGATGAGTGACTGCCTTTTTTGCCAGATTGTCGCGGGTCAGATTCCCGCCAAGGTGGTCGCCGAGTCCGACGATTCACTCGCCTTCTACGACATTGCGCCCCAGGCGCCGGTCCACGTCCTCGTGGTGCCCAAGGCCCACTTCGACGGTGTGAACGAGGTGACCCTCAAGCACCCGGGCGTCTTCGAAGATCTCATCCGCCTGGCCCAAAAGGTGGCCGAGTTTGAAGGCGTCAAGGAGAGCGGCTACCGGCTGGTGGTCAACGTGGGTCGAGACGGTCAACAGACCGTCTCACACCTCCACGTCCACGTGCTCGGCGGGCGACCGATGACCTGGCCCCCTGGATGACCCAAGAAGCCCGGGCCGACGAGGCTCTCACCACGACCACCTACGTCGCCAACACCCACCTCATGGCGGGGTTGCTGGGCGCGCGCGACGAGCACCTGCGCGTCATTGAACGATCCTTCCCCACGTCCAAGATTCGAGTGCAGGGCAATCAGATCTCGGTCACCGGCCCCGACGCCGCGGCCGTGTTGCGACTGTTTGATGAGTTGGTGTTGGTTCTTGAGAGCGGCCAAGCCCTCGACACGACGAAGATCGCCCGCACCATCGACATGGTCGCCGATGACCTCGTGCCCAGTGAGGTCCTTCGACACGAGGTGGTGCGTGGGGCCAAGGGCAAGTCCATCCGACCTTCGACGGCCGGCCAGAAGCGCTACACCGACGCCATCGACAACTCGATCATCACCTTCGGGGTCGGGCCGGCCGGTACCGGCAAGAGCTACCTCGCGGTCGCTCAGGCCGTGCAGGCCCTGCATCGCCGCCAGGTCAACCGAATTGTCTTAACCCGGCCGGCCGTGGAAGCCGGAGAGAACCTGGGCTTCCTCCCGGGCGACCTGATGGCCAAGGTTGATCCCTACCTGCGGCCCCTCTACGACGCGCTCTACGACATGGTGGGCGCCGACGGTGCCCAGAAGCTCATCGCGAACGGCACCATTGAGGTGGCGCCGCTGGCCTTTATGCGCGGGCGCACGCTGAACGACTCGTTCATCATCCTCGACGAGGCCCAGAACACCACGCCCGAGCAGATGAAGATGTTTCTTACCCGCATCGGATTTAACTCCAAGGCCGTCGTCACCGGCGACGTCACCCAGGTTGACTTGAACGGCAAGCGCAGCGGTATGGCCGACGTCGAGCGAATCTTGAACGGGGTGGAGGGGATCAGCTTTGTCTACCTCGGGACGAAGGACGTGGTCCGCCATCGCATCGTGGCCGATATCGTGGCGGCCTACGAACGGTCATCATGAGTGTCGACATCTACGCGGCTGACGAACAGCACGACCACGAAATTGATCTAGGGCGCTGGGTCGAACTCGCCCGGGGGGCCCTGACCGACGAGGGCGTGCGCGGACTCGCCGAGGTGTCCCTGATCTTCGCCGACGAAGCGACCATCGCCGACCTGAACCAGCAGTTCATGGGGCACGAGGGACCCACCGACGTGCTGAGCTTTCCGATCGACGGCGACCCCGAGCCCACCGGCCGCGTGCCCGACGGCGGGGGATCGGGTCCCGGTGAGCCGCCGAACCCCGAGATTCCCCAGCTGGTCGGTGACGTGGTGATCTGCCCGGCCGTGGCGGCGCGCAACGCCCTCGAGCACGAGGTCAGCCTCGACGACGAGATGGCGTTGTTGGTCGTGCACGGCGTGTTGCACCTTCGTGGGTGGGATCACGTGGTCGATGAGGAGGCCGAACGGATGGAGGCGCGCGAGAGAGAGCTCCTCGCTCGTCACTACCGCGCGTCGTCGTCATGATCGCCGCCGTTTGGCGCTCCGGCGACACGTACCTCGCGGTCTCGGTGGCCGTCTTGTTGGTGCTGTCGGGCTTCTTCGCGATGGCCGAGACCTCGCTGACCCGGATGAACAAGTCGCGGGCCCGTTCACTGCGCGAAGACGGACGTCACGGGGCGAAGGCCTTGGTCGCGCTGACCGAAGCCCCCGAGAAGTTCCTGAACCCCCTGTTGCTGTTGATCCTGGTGTGCCAACTGGTCTCGGCGACCATGGTGGGCGTGCTGGCGGGACACCTCTTCGGCGCCGCGGGCGTGTTCGTCGCGACGGCCGGAGAAGTCATTGTCATCTTCGTGGTCTTTGAGGCCATCCCGAAGAACTTCGCCGTCCAGCACCTCGATGAGGCGGCGCTCGCCACCGCACCGGTCGTGGGGCGGATCCTGCGCTTCTGGCCCATTCGATGGATCTCGGTGGTCTTGCTCGCCGTCGCCGACTCGGTGATCGGAGTGTTCGGCGGCAAGGGTCAAAAGCCTCGCATGACCGAGTCCGAGGTACTCGCCATGGCCGACGTCGCTCACGAAGACGACGCCATCGAGTCCGACGAACGCAATTTCATTCACTCGGTGATTGAGTTCGGGGACACCATCGTGCGTGAGGTCATGGTGCCGCGCATTGACATCGTCGGGGTCGACGCCGTAGCGACCGTCCGCGAAGCCCTGGACCTCGCGATCGAGAGCGGCCGCTCACGCCTGCCGGTCGAAGGCGAGGGCCCCGACGACGTGGTGGGCATGGTGAACCTTCGCCACCTGGCGAGCCTGGTCGTGGACGGCCACGGCGAAGAGCGGGTGGACGTTCATATGGGCGCGGCCCACTTCGTCCCGGAAACCAAGCGCGTGGCGGCGCTGCTCACCGAGATCCGCCGCGCCAAGGTTCACCTCTTTATCGTCGTCGACGAGTACGGCGGCACGGCCGGGGTCGTCACGTTGGAAGACGTCCTCGAAGAGCTGGTGGGTGAGATCACCGACGAGTCGGATCCGGCCCTGGAGGACGAGGGCGAGCGAACCGCCGAGGGTGGCATCGAGCTCAGCGGGCGGCTCAACATCGACGACGTCAACGAGGAGTACCGACTCGCCTTGCCCAAGGATGGCTGGGACACCGTCGGGGGCCTGGTGCTCGACCTGCGCGGTGGGGTGCCCGAGGTCGGCGATGTCCTCACCACCGATCGCTACCGGATCACCGTCACCCGGATGGACGGCCGGCGCATCGAAGACGTCTTGGTCGAGCCGCTGGCGAGCGTGAAGTGACCCGGGCCGGCTTCGTCGCCATCCTCGGCCGGCCGAACGTCGGCAAGTCCACGCTGGTGAATGAACTGGTGGGAGCGAAGATCTCGATCACCGCGGCCTCGCCGAACACGACGCGCCACGCCATCCGCGGCATCGTCACCGAGGGCGACACCCAAGTCATCCTGGTGGACACGCCGGGTCTGCATCGACCAAAGACCACGCTCGGGGGACGACTCAACGACACGGCGAGGTCCGCGGCCGACGGGGTCGACGTGGTCTGTGCGGTCATCGACGCCTCGGCGTCAATCGGTCCGGGAGACCGCCACGTGGTTCAGACGATGATCGCCCAAGGTCGTCCGGGCGGCCCGCCGAAGCTCGTCGTGGTGGTCAACAAGATCGACCGGCCCGGCCGCGAGGCCGTCGCGGCGCAGCTACTGGCCGCGGGCACCGTGGTGGAAGAGATCGCCGCCGAGATGGGTCGGGCCGACGTGTGCGCGGGGGTCGAGTACTTCCCGGTGTCCGCGAAGAACGGCGAGGGCACGGCGGCACTGCTCGCGTACCTGACGGCGCAGATGCCCGAGTCGCCCTTCCTCTTTCCCGATGAGGAAGTGTCGGACGTGACCGAAGCGACGTGGATCGCCGAGTTGGTGCGCGAGCAACTGGTGCGAAAGACCAAACAGGAGCTACCGCACTCCATTCACTGTCGCGTGGCCGAGTTCGAGTGGCCCCACGTCACGGTGGAGATCCTGGTCGAACGGGAGAGCCAAAAGGGCATGGTGATCGGTCGCGGCGGTCAACTACTGAAAGACGTGGGCATCGCCGCGCGCCGCCAACTACCCGAGGGCCTGTACCTGGAACTTCGCGTGAAGGTGGAGCCGGGCTGGCAGAAGCGCGACGACGTCCTCGATCGATTCGGGTATTAGGTCGTCTCTGACGCGCGGCGCAGCTCGCGCAAGAACTCATGAACCTGTTCGCGGTCGCGAGTGCGCTTCATGGGTGGAAGCTTCTTGAACATCACCGAGCGATACCGCGCCGACGCGAGGCGAGTGTCGAGCACGGCCACGACGCCGCGGTCGTCCTTCGTGCGGATCAGTCGCCCGACTCCCTGGGCCAACAACATCGTCGCCCGCGGCAGGTCGACTTCGAAGAACGGGTGATCGGCGCGTTCGCGGCGCGCTTCGGCCAGGGGATCATTCGGGACGCTGAAGGGTAGTCGGTCAATGGTGACGAGGCTGAGCGAGTGCCCCGGCACGTCGACCCCCTGCCAGAAACTGGTGACGGCGAAGAGACTCGCCTCGTGGCTTTCGCGAAAGGCCTCAATGAGGCGGGCCCGCGAGAACGATCCCTGGACCAGGACTTCGGTCTCGAGGCGAGGCGCGACGGCCTCGGCGACGCGCATCATGACCGAGCGATTCGTGAAGAGCGCCAAAGTTCGACCCCCGGCCGCGGTAATCAGACCGACCAGCTCCTCCACGATGGCCGCTTCGGCGCTCGGGTCGTTTCGCTCCGGGAAGTGGTCCGGAACGTAGAGGAGGCCGTTCTCGGCGTAGTTGAAGGGGCTCGCCACGTGCTCGGTCACGACGCCGTCCAGTCCGAGGTTCTTCGCCAAGGTGTCCGGGATCGTCGCGCTGGTGAGTATGCCCGTCACGTTCGCCCACAGATCGTTGCGCAGGCGCGGTCCCACGTCGACCAGGGAGATCTCCACGTCGATCTCGCGGTCCCGGCGCGCGAGGTACAGCAACTCCGTGTCCTTGACGTTGTTCACGCGCTCCAGGTCGTTGGCCAAATGAATGGCCGGGCCGAGCGCGCGAAGCTTGCGAGCCTCCGCGTCGGAGGACGTGGTGGGCAGATCACGCAGGTGCTCCACCAGCCGGCTCACGTGTTCATTGGCGCTCGAGAGCTCCACCCGACAGGCCTCGTCGAGTCCCTTGAGTTCGTTTCGTTCGTACTGAGCGAGCAGCAGGGTCGCGAATCGATCGGCGCTCGAGAGCAGTTGATCGGCGCGGGGCCGATCCCCCTCGCCCAGGAGCGATCGGGCAATGGTGGCGAGGGCGCGCAGGCGCGCCGCGTTCAGCGAGGTGCCGAGCAGACTCGAAAAGATGTCGAGGATCTCGTGGGCCTCGTCGAAGACCACGTACTCGTGGTGGGGCAACAACATCGATCCCGAGGCCAGGTGCGACGCGTAGAGGTGGGCGTTCACGATGAGGATCGAGCTCTCCTCCGCGCGATCCTTCGCGAGTTCGGCGAAACAGTTCGGCCCCTGGGGACACTTGGCGCGATGGAGGCACTCCTGGGGCGTCACCGAGACCGCGCGACGCGCGCGACCATCCACTTCGAAGGGCAGCTCGTCGAGGTCGCCGGTCTTCGTGTCGTTGCCCCAGCGAAGGATGCGTCGCATCTGGTCGGCCACCCCGCGCGGCATCTCGGCGCCGTCATCAAAGCTCAGTTGCGCGCCGCCGCTCAGGCTCTGCGCTCGGTTCAGGCACAGGTAGTTCTGCTTGCCCTTGAGGACCGCGACGCGTACGCCCGACACGTGGGCCGCCACCTGGGGGGCGTCTTTGCTCGCCAACTGGTCCTGGAGGTTCTTCGTCGCCGTCGCGACCACGACGCGCTCGCCCGACATGACGGCCGGCACCAGATAGGCGAGCGACTTGCCGACTCCGGTCCCGGCTTCGATGACGTGATGGCGCCGCCGGGTGAGGGCCGACGCCACGGCACGCACCATCTCGCGCTGTCCCTCGCGGCTCTCTCCGCCGCCCGGCAGGTCGCGCGTGATCGAATCCAGCAGGGCCAACGCGGCCTCCGCGTCGACCTCCACGACGTCGTCGTCGAGCTGGACGCCCTCGTCGGCGTCGCTCTCGGCGACGGGGACGTCGTCGTCGGGATCGAAACTTTTCACCTAGTGACCTTACGGGTCACGGAACTTTCCACAGGGGGACCAAGTAGTTTTGAAAGGTGCCCGACCCGCGCCCCACCCCTCTTCCCGCGACGCTCGATCGGGCCAGTGTGCCTCGTCACGTGGCCATTGTCATGGACGGGAACGGCCGCTGGGCCCAGCAGCGAGGGCTGGCCCGCTCCGAGGGACACACGGCCGGTGAGGACTCCCTGCTGGACACGACCTACGGGGCGCTCAGTTGCGGGGTGAAGGTCCTCACGGTCTTCGCCTTCTCCTCAGAAAACTGGCGCCGGCCCGTGGACGAAGTCCGTTTTCTCATGAATTTCAACCGAAGTTTGCTGAATCGACGCCAGCACCAGCTGAACGCGGATGGCGTGCGCATCGTCTTTTCTGGACGTCGCGACTGGCGCGTCCCGCGCGGGGTGCTGAGCCGCATGGACGGAGCCACCGAACTCACCAAAAACAACAAGGATCTCACCCTTAATATCGCCTTTAACTACGGAGGACGCGTCGAGATCGTCGACGCCGTGCGCGAACTGGTCGCCGACAAGATCCCGGCAAATAAAATCGACGAGAAGCAGATCTCCGCGCGTATGTACCACCCCGAACTGCCCGACCCCGATCTCGTGATTCGCACGTCCGGCGAGTACCGGATCTCCAACTTCTTGCTGTGGGAGATGGCCTACTCGGAGTTGATCTTCACCGACGTCTACTGGCCCGACTTTCGTCGTGAAGATCTCTTCCGGGCGATCGAGGAGTATCAGCACCGCGAGCGACGTTTTGGCGGTGTCGAGGAGTGACCTACCTGCGCGCCACCCTCATCGTGGCGGGGTTGTTGTACGTAACACTGTGGGTGCTGGCCCTCAATGGAGCGTCCGACCTCGTCGTGCCACTGGCCATTCCCGCGATCCTGGGCGCCATGATCGCCCTCGGGGTCGCGCTGCAGCGGTTTATGGGGATCGCCCCGCGACGACCGCGCTTTCGCCATCCCGAGGACGAGACCAAACCGTGAACGAGATCCGCGACGACGCCGTGGTCCTTCGCACGTTCAAGTCCGGCGAAGCCGATCGCGTGGTCGTCCTCTGGACGCGTCACTTTGGCAAAGTGCGGGTACTGGCGAAGGGGGTGCGCAAGACGACCAGTCGGCTCGGGGCCACGTTGGAGACGTTGGCCTACGTCAACGTGGACCTCGTCAAGACCCGCGGCGACTTCTACATCGCTCGTCACGTCGCGCACCAAGAGCGTCTCTCCACCCTGCGGGGTTCGTACTCGCGCATCTCGGCGGGCTACGCGGTGGTGGAGGCGATTGACGCCATTCCCTCCGACGGGGTCGGCGACGAGGCGATCTTCGATCTCTTGACCCGGGTTCTGCTCACCCTGGATGACGAGACCTACGACCCCGCGCTCGTTCCGGCCTCGTTCTTCTTCCGACTCCTGGCCCTCGACGGCTCAGCGCCCGTGGTCGACGTGTGCGTTAACTGCGGACGCCCTGAGCCCCTGGTGGCCTTCAACGCGGGGGTCGGCGGCACGCTCTGTGACAACTGTCGTCAGGGCCTGTCCCTCTCGCGCGACGCGTTGGCCCTGATTCGTCGCATGCTCGGGGGCGATCTGGCCAGCGTGTTGCGCGAGTCGCCACCGGCCGGTGCCGGCGAGGTGATGGCCGTCGCCCAGGAAGCCATCGAGGGTCACTTCGGGCGCCGGCTGCGCTCGCCCGGCGCGGCCGCGCCCTTGGCGGCCCCTCGTGAACCATAGGGTGGCACCGACATGAATCCCTTCGGCGTCTACGTCCACGTTCCCTTTTGCGCGCACCGCTGCGACTACTGCGCCTTCGCCACCTACGCCGATCGCGACCACTTGATGTCGCGCTACGTCGAGGCGGTGGTCGTCGAGATCGAGGCCGCGAAGAATGAGGGGCTGGGCCTCGCCACCTCGGTCTTCTTCGGCGGCGGCACGCCCTCACGCCTGTCGCCCGAGCAGTTGCTGTCGATCCTCGCGGTCATTCCCCGCGGTGACGAAGCCGAGGTCACCGTCGAGTGCAACCCCGAAGACGCGACGCTCGAACGCCTTCGCGCCTATCGCGCCGGGGGAGTGACTCGCATGAGTTTCGGCGTCCAGTCGACCCAACCGGCGGTCCTCGCCGATCTGGGACGACGCCACGGCACCATGGCGCACCGCGAAGTGTCCGAGGCCGTGACCGCGGCCGGGTTCTCGACGTGGAACATGGACCTCATCGTCGGCTCTCGCGCGGAGAACCTGGACGACGTGCGGCGCACGCTCGGCGATCTGCTCGACCTCGAGCATCCCCCGCCGCACATCAGTTGCTACGCCCTAACCCCGGAACCGGCGACGCCCCTCGGGCGAGATCCGGCGCGCCACCCCGACGAGGACGCGACGGCCGACGCCTACGACCTGGTGGGCGCGGTCCTCGCCGCCGAGGGATACCTCTGGGAGGAGATCTCCAACTGGGCCAAACCCGGTCACGAGTGCCGCCACAATCACGTCTACTGGGAGCACGGCGACTACGTCGGCTTTGGCTCGGCCGCGCACTCGCACCAACACGGTCGCCGGTACTGGAACGTGCGCACTCCCGATCGCTACGTCGACCTGCTCGAGAGGGGTGAGTCGCCGCTCGGGGGTGAAGAGTTCCTCGATGCGCCGACCCAAGAGTTCGAGCGCGACTCGTTGGCCCTGCGCACGTCCCGCGGCGTGGCGCTCGAGGCCTTCGACTCACTCGAAGAGATCGCCCATCTGGTCAGCGTGAGGGACGGTCGGGTCACCTTGACGCCGAAGGCCCGTCTCGTCGCCAACCAAGTGATCGTCCGACTTAAGAGCGCGGGGTAGCCCTGTAACCTTGAGAGATGCCCGAAACCCCTGAACTCGACCCGGCGCTGCTGGAAAAGGTTATAAATCTCGCCAAACGGCGCGGTTTCATCTTCCAATCGGCCGAGATCTACGGGGGATTTCGCTCCACCTACGACTACGGCCCGCTCGGCGTGAACATGTTGCGCAACGTCAAGAACGCGTGGTGGTACTCGATGGTCCAAACGCGGCGCGACGTCGTGGGCATCGACGCCGCGATTCTCGGCCCGCCCGCCGTCTGGGCGGCGTCGGGTCACCTGGAGACCTTTACCGACCCCCTGGTGGACTGCCTTAACTGCAAGGAGCGCTGGCGCGAGGACAAGATCGACGGCGTCTGCCCGAACTGCGGCTCCACCAAGTTCACCGAGCCGCGGGCCTTTAACTTGATGTTCAAGACGCAAGCCGGTCCGGTCGAGGGCGAAGGCTCGACGGCGTATCTGCGCCCCGAGACGGCCCAGGGAATCTTCACCAACTTCGCCAACGTGCTCTCCACCACGAGGAAGAAGCCGCCCTTCGGTATCGCCCAGGTGGGCAAGTCCTTTCGCAACGAGATCACCCCCCAGAACTTCGTCTTTCGCACTCGCGAGTTCGAGCAGATGGAGATGGAGTACTTTGTCCCACCGGATCAGGCGGCCGAGTGGCACCGCTACTGGATCGAGACTCGATTTCAGTGGTACGTCGACCTCGGCATCCCCGCCGCCATGCTGCGCAAATACGAGCACGCGTTGGCGGACCTCTCGCACTACTCCCAAGGCACGACCGACGTCGAGTTCCTCTTCCCCTGGGGCTTTGACGAGCTCGAAGGCATCGCCAACCGCGGTGACTATGACCTGACCCAGCACGCGAAGCACTCGGGCGTGGCGCTCGACTATTTCGACCCGACGACCAATGAGCGTTACACGCCCTACGTGATTGAACCCGCCGCCGGCGCCACCAGGGCCATGATGGCCTTTCTGCTGTCCGCCTACCACGAGGACGAAGTGGAAGGAGAGACGAGGACGGTGCTTCGTCTCGACTGGCGCCTCGCGCCCTACCAGGTCGCCGTCCTCCCGCTCTCCAAGAAGACCGAACTCGAGGGGGTGTCGAGCGAAGTCCTCGAAGCGCTGCAGCCCACCTTCATGTGTGACTACGACGTCACGCAGTCCATCGGGCGTCGCTACCGCCGCCAGGACGAGATCGGCACGCCCTACTGCGTCACCGTCGACTTTGAGACGCTGAACGACCGCGCGGTCACGGTCCGCGATCGCGACACCACCGCCCAGGTGCGGGTGCCGCTTCAGGAGTTGTTGGCGCACCTTCGCGCGAGGACGATCGACGCGCGGTGACCTACGACGGCCGCGGACTCAGGTTCGGCACGGTCGCCGAGCAGTACGACACGTTTCGCCCCGACACCCCCGAAGAGGCGGTCCGCTACAGCGGTGACCTGACGGGCAAGCGAGTCCTGGACGTGGGTGCCGGCACGGGAAAGCTGACCCGTTTCCTCCTTCGTCACGGGGCGATCGTCAGCGCCCTCGAGCCCGATGAGGACATGCGCACGGTCCTCGTCCGCCGCAGCCCGGAAGTTGAGGTGCTGCTGGGCAGTGCCGAGTCGGTTCCGGCCGAGGACGCCTCCTTCGACGCCGTCTTCTCCTCCTCGGCCTGGCACTGGTTTGTTCAGCCCGATGCGACGAACGAGCTCGCTCGGGTGCTGCGCGATGATGGCGCGCTCCACGTGTGGTGGAACGGCGCCAGTCGTGACGTGGCGTGGGTGCGCGAACTAACCGCGATGCGCGAGCGTCCCAACGACCCCGGGCGGCGTCCGCGTGGATGGTCGGCCGAGATAGATCCCGAGGGTGCTTTCGTTGACGCCGAGGACTTTCAGCTCCATTGGACGTGGCCGCGCACGATCGAGGAGATTGTCGGAAGCTTCGCGACGTACTCGGGAGCCATCATCCAGGGTGAAGACGCCCAAGTCGAACTTCAAGAACGGGTGCGCCGCCGACTCCTCGAGGAGTTCGGGGACTCACCGGTCGAGATGCCGATGACCCTTCGGGGGACGAACGCCCGTCGCCGGAGGCGTTGACCTAGACCTGTTCGCGCGGCGGTATCGAGTACGTGACTTGAGCTTTGGCGACGAGTTCGTGGGATCCCCGCGACGTGAGCTCGACGTCGACGACCGCGAGACGTCGGCCTAGTTTGATCAGCCGTGCCGTCGCGAGTAGATCGGTCACGTCGGGCTTTCGCAAGAAGTCGATGTGCAAGCTGGTCGTGACGGCGAGCAGCACCGGGCCAATGTGGGCCAGGATCACCAGCCACGCGGCGTTGTCGGCGAGCGCCATCATGGTGGGGCCCGAGAGGGTGCCGCCGGGACGGGTGTTTCGCGCGGACTGGCTCTGGGCGAGGACCAGCGTGCCGCCCTCGAGTGACTCAACGACCGGCACCGCAAAGTCGGGGAACGCCTCAGCGGAGATCTGCTGTAACTCCTCGACGCTGAGGACGGGCTCCAACTACGCGACCTTTCGGTACTTGTTGACCGCAAGGGGAGCGAGAACGATGATGAGTCCAAACGCCCAGGCCAGGGCGATCCAGGTCGACTGGCCGTGAGGCGTACCGAGCATAAGACCGCGCACCGCAATCGCCGTCTGGCTGATCGGCTGGTTGGTGGCGAAGGGTCGAAGCCAACTCGGCATGCCCGACACGAGAACGAATATCGCCGACGCGAAGGTGAGGGGAAATATCACGGGGAAGATCATCGCCTGCGCCGCTTCGGCGTTCGGTGCGGCCAGCCCCACAAAGGCGAAACCCCACGAGAGGCAGTAGGCGAAGAGGAGCATCAAGACGCAGGCCTGCAGGTAGGAGAGAACCCCACCGCCGGGTCGGAATCCAACGAGAAAGCCCACGCCGGTGATGATGATCAGGATCAGAACATTTCGAAGGAGATCGGAGACGGTACGCCCGGCCAGGACGGCGAGTCGGGCCATGGGCAGCGCGCGGAATCGCTCGATCAAACCCTTCTGAAGGTCTTCCGCCAAGCCCACGGTCGTACCGACCGAACCAAAGATGACGGTCTGCACCAGGATGCCGGGAATCAAATAGTTCACGTAGGCGGTACCGGGAATATCGATCTGTCCACCGAAGACGTATCGAAACAAGATAACGAACATGATCGGCTGAATGATCATGAAGACGATCGCCACAGGTATTCGAAACAGAGCGAGCAGGTTGCGTCGAGCGAGGGTGAGCACGTCGCTGACCGCCCAGCGAAATGCGGAGTGCGTGGAGACCGGTGAGGGGAGGTTCGTCGTGCTCACGCCCGGCTCCCTTTCTTCGTGCGGCGCCCACTGGGCACCGCAGGATCGAGCGACTCGTCCTCGGCCTTGTGACCAGTGAGGTTGAGAAATACGTCATCGAGGCTCGGCTCACGCAGAGCCAATCCACTGAGGGCGATCCCCGCGCCATCGATCCGTCGTAGGGCGTCGGCCGTCACGGAGGGCCCGTTATCCACCGTCATCTCGATGAGGGTTCCTTCCATATTGGCGGGCTTGGACGATAAGTCGGCGACGAGCGGCGCCGCCCGCAGCGCGTCGTCGGTCGAGGGAAACGTGAGCGCGAGAACGGTGGTGCCGAGTTGGGCTTTCAACTCAGCGGAGGTACCCTCCGCGATTATTTTTCCGTGATCCAGGACTACCAGGTGTCGAGCGAGACGGTCGGCCTCTTCGAGGTACTGGGTCGTCAGTAACACGGTGGTGCCGCCTTCAACGAGGCGCTCGATGATGCCCCAAAGATCTTGGCGGCTCTGGGGGTCCAGTCCCGTCGTCGGCTCGTCAAGAAAGAGAATCGGCGGTTCGGCCACGAGCGCGGCCGCCAAGTCCAGACGACGGCGCATGCCTCCCGAATACGTTTTCGTAATGCGATTTGCCGCCTCACTCAGGCCGAAATCCTCGAGAAGTTGGCGCGACTTGGCGACCACGTAGGGCTTGTTGAGGTGGTTGAGGAGTCCCACCATGCGCAGGTTTTCAAATCCCGTGAGGTTCTCATCCACCGTGGCGTTCTGGCCGGCGAGGCCGATGTGGTGACGAACCTCCTTGGGCTGCTTGGCCACGTCGAAGCCCGCCACCAGGGCTCGTCCGCTGGTGGGAGCAAGGATGGTTGACAAGATCCGCACCATGGTCGTCTTGCCGGAACCGTTGGGTCCGAGCAGTCCAAAGACCTGACCGGTGGGCACGTGCAGGGTGACGTCGTCCAGCGCTCGCACGTCGCCTCCGGCGAAGGTGCGCACGATATTGAAGGCTTCAACCGCGTATTCGGGCATGGGGAGCAGTTTAGGTAGTCGCCTGTGACGCTCGGCGCGTACCAAAGGCGAAACCGGTACCTTCTTTCTATGGCCATATCCGAGAACGAGATTGCACAGGTCCGCTCGGCGACCGACATCGTGGCCCTCATCACTGAGACGGTCGCTCTCAAGCGCACCGGGCAGCGCTGGACGGGGCTGTGCCCCTTTCATGGCGAGAAAACGCCGTCGTTCTCGGTGAACGCCGAGGAAGGTCGGTACTACTGCTTCGGGTGTCGCGCCAAGGGGGATCAGATCACGTGGGTGCGCGAGACCCAGCACCTGGATTTCATGGACGCTCTGCGTCAACTGGCCGACCGTGCGGGCATCGACCTTCACGAAGACGCCAACGCCGGCCCGGCCCGTAAGGAACGCCAGGAGGCCATGGCGGCGATGGACCGGGCCGTCACCTGGTATCACGAGCGGCTTCTCAACTCGCCCGACGCCCGACCGGCCCGCGAGTATTTGCGTTCTCGCGGTCTGAGCGGCGACGTCGCGCGCCAGTTCAAACTTGGTTGGGCGCCCGATGAGTGGGACGCCCTTTCGACCTCCCTCAAGCTGAACGAGAAAGTACTGATCGATACGGGACTCGGGTTTGTTAACAAGCGCGACCGCCGCCAGGACGCGCTTCGGGCGCGCGTCATCTTTCCGATCTTCGATCCGAGCGGCAAGGCCATCGCCGTGGGCGGGAGAGTTCTTCCGTCCTCGGGAAACGAGCCGCGACCCGACGGTCGTGTTGAGCCCAAGTACAAGAACAGCCCCGAGACCCCCATCTACTCAAAGCGCCGCACGCTCTACGCGTTGAACTTTGCCAAGGACGACATCATTAAGTCCGGGGAGATCATCGTGTGCGAGGGCTACACCGACGTGATCGCGTTCTTCACCGCCGGTATGCCGCGCGCCGTCGCCACTTGCGGCACGGCGCTCGGCGAAGACCACTTCAAGATCATGCGTAACTTCGCCACGCGAATCGTTCTCGCCTACGACGCGGACGCAGCGGGACAGAGCGCCGCGGCCTCGGTCTACCAGTGGGAGAGTCAGCACGAAGTGGACGTCTTTGTGGCGAAGTTGCCCAAAGGCTCCGACCCCGCCGAGTTGGCGCAGCGAGACCCGGCCGCGCTGAGAGAGTCCATCAAGGACGCCGTACCGTTTCTTCGATTTCGCCTCGATCGTGTCCTCGAGGGCGCGAACCTCAGAACGGCGGAAGGCCGTGCGCGCGCGGGTGAGTCGGCGATGCACGTCTTGGCCGAACACCCCAATGAACTGGTGCGAGATATATACATTCAAGACCTGGTGGGACGGTTGGGTCTCGATCAGGACATCCTGCGGGCCCGGGTGCGCGAAATCGCGCGGAACCCGCGCGAGCGCGTGGTGCGCGAGGTCGCCAACCAGCCCCCGCCCGAGCGCCGCCGGCGATCGTCCATGCCCCGTCCGGGACTCGAGGCGTTGCGCCTCATCGTGCACGGCCCGAACGCCATGAAGGAGCGATTTATTGCACCGTACTTCGTGGACGAAGTTCAACGCGACATCTTTGAGGCGCTGTGCACCAAGCAGAACGTCTCGGAGCTCATCGACGAGTTCGAGCGACGCGGTGACGACGAAGAGGCTCAGGTGTTAAGCGAACTGGTGGTGGAGGAACTCGATCGCTCCTTTGATGTGACGGCGGTCATCGCCCAACTCATTCGCGCGGCGGTGCGCGTCGAGCGCACCAATCTCAATCGCGACATGCTCGAAGGGCGCATCACTCCCGAGTTGGCGAGTGCTATGGACCGTGACGTCGAGGAGCGGCTGCAGTTGCTCGAGACCGACCAGGGCGAGGCCGCGGAGAACGACCTTCGTACGTGGTTGCTCGAACGCGCGTCCTTGACGTCATCGTGACACGCGGGTCGAAAGGCTTCATCGGCGGGATGGCGATTCTGGCGCCGCTCGACGTGGACGAAGAAAGGTCCCTCTATCCAATTATTGAAGAGGGGCGGCGCGCCAGCGAACTGATCGCCACGAACACTGGAACCGATGACCCTCAGCGACGCCATCAGCTGCTGCGGGCCCGCCAGGCGGGCCAAGAGGCCGAGTCGACGTTGTTGCGCGCAACCTTCGGCCTCGTGCGCGCCCGAGTGCTGGAGCGGGGCTATCACTTCTACAACGAGGATCTCGAGGCCGCCGGTGTCGAGGGACTCGTGAACGCCCTTCACCGATTTGATCCCCAAAAAGGAAATCGTTTCTCGACGTACGCGAACTACTGGATTATGAAACTCGTGAACCAAACCGTGCAGCAACAGGCCGGACTCACGGATGCCGAGATGCGACTGATCTTGAAGTTTCAACGCCTCGAGCGCACGAATCCAGAGAAACACTTGACGAAACGCGACGTGGCGAACGAACTCGAAATCTCCCAAGTGAGAGCCCACGAAGTTATGCAACTCAGTCGGGAGTTGCAGTCACGGCGATTCGCGTCGGTCGAACTAGAAGACGTCGCCGACCCACGACCAACGAGCAATCTCAACGACGCTCCGACGTGGGTGATTGACGAGCTGCGCCGACTCACCGGCGAAGACTTTGATGCGTTCTGGCAGTACACGTTTAAGACGATGTCTATCGAGGAAATAGCGAAGGCCGAGGGGATCACGCGCCAAGGAATGGCCAAGCGCATTGATAAGAGTCGTCGAGCCGTGCGCGATAGCCCCGAGGCTGAGCGATTGCAGCGCTGGTTTGACCAACAGTGAGGCGCGCGCGAGATGGTATCGTAACTAGGCTTTCACTTTCAATCCCAGATAGCTCAATTGGCAGAGCAAGCGACTGTTAATCGCTAGGTTGCAGGTTCGAGTCCTGCTCTGGGAGCCAAAAATCGATTTTTTACTGATGATTCGATTCGACACGGATCGCCCACCGTCCGGGCCGGTGTCGCGGCAACGGGTCGAGAGGTTTTGGGCACGATGCAGGGAACAGAACTGACAGTTGCCCTGTGCTCGGAAATAACCCGGGCGGCCGCGTTGGACCTCGCTGCGCTCGCCAAAGCGTAACGATCCTTGACTCTCCGGGCGACTGTCCAGAGCGGACCCATCCACGTCGAACGACAGAAAGATAACGGTGCGTCTGGCGTAACAATTCGGGCACAAATCACCAGTCGTCAACGCGCAAGTCCTTAGACTTCATACGTGTCGGAGCAGGTTGAGGGCCGCAGCGAGCGATGGTTAGCGCGCTCACGGACGGGTTTTTTCGTTTCCGTCCTTTCCTTCGCTATCCCGATCGTCCTGTCGATTGGCGCGGTATACGGCGCGTCGAAGTTACTTCCGCACCCCTCCACGGACGTGGAGAGGGCCTTCTGGTGGATCGCGATCCTCGTGATTTCATTGATCGCCGCCATCGTGGGGGAACGTCTAGCCCGCCCCCTCTTGCCGCTAGCCAGCCTTTTGAAGATGTCACTTTTGTTTCCGGATCGCGCGCCGTCGCGATTCGCGGTCGCATGGCGCTCTGGATCCACGCGTCAACTTGACCGCTACGTGCACGGATTGGATCAGGCAGGTCACCGCGAGCCCGTGGAGACCGCGACGCAGATTCTCGGGATGGTCACCGCCCTCAGTTCGCATGATCGCCGCACGCGTGGCCACTCCGAACGCGTTCGCGCGTACACCGATCTCCTCGCCGATGAGCTTCGACTGTCCCAGCACGACCGTGATCGATTGCGCTGGTCGGCTCTCTTACATGACGTCGGGAAGATCGCCGTCGACGTCGAGATACTGAATAAGCCGGGCGCTCCCTCACCCGACGAATGGGAGATTCTCCATCAGCACCCCCTCGAGGGAAAACGAATGATCGAGCCTCTCAGCGAGTGGCTGGGCGAGTGGGGTCTTGCCGTAGAGCAGCACCACGAGAACTTTGACGGCACGGGATACCCCTATGGCATCGCGGGCGATCAAATCTCCCTTGGCGCACGAATCGTCGCGGTGGCTGACTCCTTCGAGGTTATGACCGCAGTTCGTTCGTACAAGAGTCCGATGTCACCTCGTGACGCTCGAAAGGAGCTCACTCGTTGTGCGGGGACCCAGTTCGATCCCGCGATTGTGAGAGCGTTTCTGAACATTTCGGTCGGTCGTCAGCGCTGGGTCATCGGCCCCATCGCGTGGCTGTTCGACCTACCGATCGTGAGTCAGTTGAGCAACCTCGGCAGCGTTGTCGCCGCCACGTCCCAGGTTGCCATCGTGGCGGGCTCCGTTGCGCTTGGCACGACGGCGGCTGGTGGTCTGGCCTTGATGCACGCCCACCCAGCGGTCAGCGCCGCTTCGAGTTCGAGCTCACACGTCGCACACAATCCCAGTGGCAACTCCGACCCGACAACGACGGTTGCATCTTCATCTCCGTCCGCGGCGTCCGCCTCGGGGACCACGACAACTCTTTCGTCAACCACCACTGCGACTACTTCGCCTCCGGCGTCGAGCGCCACGTCGACAACTTCTCCTCCGGCATCGAGTTCGCCAACTACGACAACCACGAATTCTTCGTCATCCACAACAACCACGAATCCGGCGACTACTACGACGACGACGACAAAACCATCGACCGCCGCGACGACAACGATGCCCCCACCCTCGACCACGACCACGACGACGAAGCCGCCGCCCACAACGACGACGACGAAGCCGCCGCCCACAACGACGACGACGAAGCCGCCGCCCACAACGACGACGACGAAGCCCCCGCCCACAACAACGACGACATTCTGCATTTTGATTGTCTGTCTATAGTCTTGTTGGGTTACGGACGAGCCGTAGTGGCGCAGTCATTCACAAACGAAAGTGGAAACGACTGACAGACAAAGATTGCGAGAATCGGCACGCAGCATCCAAAATGGAATGAATAACGTCGAAGGGCCGTAGCTCAGTGGTTAGAGCAGGGGACTCATAATCCCTCGGTCGTGGGTTCGATCCCCACCGGCCCTACTAGATATACCTGATTAAGACGTCTTTTAGAAGGACCATACTTTCACACCCGGACGATCTTGCTACTCCTTGCTACTCTCTTTCTGAGTTCGAGACCGTTGGGAAGCGGATTTTTCAAGGAGTCCAATGAAGGGTCACATTCGTGAGCGGGGAGACGCCTGGGAGATCCGCGTCTATTCGGGCACGGACCCCGTAACTGGTCGAAAGAAGTACGTGACTCGGACGGTCCGTGGCCCTCGCCGGGAGGCGGATCTGGCACTGGCTCGGCTCATTGTGGAAGTCACTGGGGGAATCCGGGTCGCCCAGGACGCAACAGTCTCAGATCTGGTTCTCAGGTGGTTTGAACTTGCCCGACCCGAACTATCACCCTCAACGGTTCGCGGGTACGAGAGGAACATCAACAGTCACATCCTGCCTGCTCTGGGTCGAACGAAACTAGCGCGACTCAAGGCTGCCGAGATCGACCATTTTTATGCAATGCTTCGCGATCGAGGCGGAGCCGGCGGACGACCGCTATCTCCTGCGTCAGTTCGACAAGTTCACGCAATTTTGCGACGTGCGCTTCAACAGGGCGTGAAGTGGGAGTGGATCGCCTCAAATCCGGCGATGCTCGCGACGACTCCGAAAGTGCGTCAGTTCAAAGTCGACCCGCCGAATCCGGAAGCGGTCATGAAGTTGATCGAGGCAGCGTCAAAGGAAGATCTCGATTTCGCGTGCTTCTTGGTTTTGGCGGCAACGACTGGAGCCCGCCGAGGAGAGCTTTGTGCCCTTAGGTGGCGCGCTATCAATTTTCAAGACGAAACTTTGACGATTGCGAGCGCGGTTGTTGAAGGAGTGCACAGTCGGCTCTTTGAGAAGGACACCAAGACTCACGGATCTCGGAAAATCGCTCTTGACGAGTTCACATTGGGGGTAATACGTTCACACCTGGATCGATGCGAAGAACGCGCGAAATCGTGCAGCTCAGTTTTGACTCAAGAAGCATTCGTCTTTTCGCCCGATCCGGATGGTCGTCGTCCAGCCGCGCCGAACGACATGACAAAGGAGTTCATGCGGCTGAGAGACCGATCGGGTCTCGAGTCGGTTCGACTTCACGATTTTCGACATTTTGCTGCTACGAGACTGCTCGCAGCCGGTGTATCGGTAAGAACGGTGAGCGGTCGGCTCGGTCATGCAAGCGCATCGATGACGCTCGGTGTGTATGCGCACTTCTTGGAAGTCTCCGATCGTGACGCCGCCGAAAAACTCGGTTCAATGATTACTCCGCCCCGTTCGAATTGACGGACTCGCTTTGCGGAGCCACAGGTTGACAGCGTGGTTGTGGCGCCGGAGGAGTTTGCGTAAGCAGGAGCCCGGTTGCAGTCAACGCGAGGCGCAGTAGATTGCGATGGCATGAAGAAGAGTCAATTTGTATTTCAGATAGCGCTCTTGGCCGCGTGTGCTGTGCTTTTTCTGACGGCTTTCATACTGCGTGAAGCACTTCACATTCATCGCCAACTCTCTGTGTTTGCTGGCATATTGGTTGGCGGGATCGTCTTGATGGTGATTCTTCGAGTCAATCGACGAGCCGGGCGTCGCCCTGGAAACGAAGATGAATGAGGGCGTTTCAATACTGCACACATCGAGGGTGTGAGGTGTCGCCACACGCGGCGTTACATGGGATCCGTATTGAGAGTTTGGCTCATCTGTCAACTTGACTCCATCAGTCGTGACAGGGACTCTTTGGGGACAAGTTGCCGACGACCCAACTTGACGACAGGGAGCTGCCCCCGCTTTGCGAGCTCGTACGCGAACGATCGCGAGATGCCGAGCAATTTTGCCGCCTCAGCGATCGTGACCACGAGTCTTGAGTCTGTGAGCATGTAGTTCGTCTCGACGCCAGTAGGTGGTCGCACGGTGGTCCTTTCAGCAAGCAATACTTTTGCCCCCTATATAAGGAGCCACTGTTTTGGACACAAATCGGAACGGAACTTTTTACGCCGCCAAGAATTGTTTTTTGAGACCAGGTATTTCAACGAATTTTGATGATCACGAATTTCGCCCATGGGGCCGACTGGGCGCTTCGCGCCGTCGGCCCGGGCACGGTGTTGCCTGGATGCAGAAACGGCTTCAGAAGACAAATCTGTTGAACTATTCGATACGTCTATCAAGTACACGATTGGTGTACCCGGCACTCGTGCCAGGGTCATGGGAGTCATCTGATCGGGCGACGAGCTGCTGGACGATGCCGAAGCCGGAATCGTCGCCAGGTAGAGGGACGGTGCAGTCAACGAGAAAAGGATGGCGAAGATCTTGCGATGTCTTCGGTTTCGACCGCGCGTCACAACTCCGCCCCCCTTCCGCACCCCAGTCATTCGAACTGACGAACGAACAGTCAATTGAGTTCCTACACCCTTCGTGGCGTGTAAGGCCATTACGTATCAGAATTGTCACGTCTGACGCCCCGACGTGTATGCCAGCAAGCAACTGTCGCTGTCACTCGCTCACGAGTCTGGGTGGTCAATCAATTTGGCTCTGTGCTGGAATTGAACTCGTCCAATGGGTCTTTCCTTCGAAACTTCAGGCAGAGGTCCCGAGCGGTGAATCTCGGGGCGAGCAGTCGAATCCTGCTACTCCTTTGCTACTCCAATTCGTGGACGTGAAATATATGCTCAGTAGTCCCTGGACTTTCGTGAAGACGCAAACGCATTCGTTGGACGCAATAGTCAAAGAAACACATCGAGTCTGCCTCTCATAATCCCTCGGTCGTGGGTTCGATCCCCACCGGCCCTACTTCGTCCAATTTGTTATTTTCCGTAGAGGTGGCGCGCTTGAAGTACGACAATTTCCCCGCCGCTTGAAAGATAAAATCCCTACGCTCCGTATTCTTCCTTCTCCCTAGGAGAGATCCGCCGGTCGTCCGTAGTGGACGGCGTCTCGAATCTCTCGGGGGACACCAGCAGCAAGTTCGTGATCTGGCTGAGCACCGAGGGCATCGTTCACTGTGGAAAATGCCAACCGACCCGCGACGTACACGGTGATCGCGAAGATCTGCGTGTCACTGAAGCCCGCGCTTCGAAGTTCCTCGACGTCACCTTCCGTGACTCCGTTGGGGTCTGAGGCAACTCGGCGCGCCCACGTGGCCAGGGCTCTCTCGGAGTCATCGAGCCCGTCATCCACTCCGCGCAGTACGTTTGCCGCGAGAGTGGCGCTCGACTGGTCGGCGAGCTTCGAACCCCACGCGAGAGAACAGTACGCGTCTCCCAGAGTTGAAGCCGTGGCCGTGACGAGGACGCCACGTTGACGAAGGCTTAAGGACCCGAGCCGCGTGACACTGCCCAAGAGGTCAAAGAGGCGCTCGCACACTTCGGGCGCGTACGCCCAGAGCCGCGATGCGTTCATGACGAAGCCAAGGTCTTCGATATCTTCGTCGAACATTCGTTGGGCCGCTTCGGAAGCGTCGGGCGTCTGGAGGAAGCCGACTCGCTGGCGAGCGTCGCCGTTCGAAGTTCGGTGCTCTTTTTGCAACGGCGGCTTTCTCGCCGTGTAGCCAACGATGGCGATTGAAGCGCGCAAGGGAAGTCCCTCGCGTAACTGCTGTCGGGCGCAATCTTCAGCGGTTCTCAGGAACTCCTCCTCCCCAACGCTTTGCATCGCTTCGTACGCCGGACCCGTTGACGCGATCGCGCGCGCATAGGTCGCCGGATCCGAAAACTCCCAAACGCAAGGAATCTCGTGACGAGCGATCTCCTCGAACCCTTTGTTAAGAAGTAACGCTTCTCCGGCACCGGGACGTCCGAGGGAAACCATCGCGGCTTGGTTCTCCACTTTCGGCGCGCTCGCGAGAAGGAAAGGTGCCAGCGCCCAGGCACCGGGAGATACTTTGATGTGTCCCCACACCGTGATCCCCAGTCGACCTCCGGGCTTTAGGACGCGGCGTGCTTCGTCCAGCGCCTCCGGTGTAGTGCCCCAGATGCCACGAAAACTTGTGACTACGTCGAAGGTATTTTCGTCCCACGGAAGGGCATGCATATCTCCAACGCGGAGATCCGCGCTTGGCGAGCGATCGCGGGCGATATTTATAAGTCGCTCCGACGCATCAATGCCTGCACACTCTGCGCCCCTTAATGCGGCCAGTTCGACTGCCAGTCCTGCCCCGCAGGCAACGTCCAAGAGTCGATCGCCCTTTGTCACTTCCAGCAGTTGATGGAGCGCAACGTACTCTCGGCAGTTCGCTGGTTCGCTTAACGTGGCGAACTCAACCGATCGTCGCCCCCATCCCTCGTCAACCATCGTCCAGTCACTCATGGCGCCCCCTCTCTTGGCTGACGAACATCCAGTTGTTCATCACCTCTGACAGGCAAAATACGTGAGAAATGTATACCAGAGGGGGTATCTCCGGCTCGTCGCTTCTCATGAATGAGTTGTGTGAGCGCTGACTTGTCGTTCGCCTGCCAATGCATATATACCTCCCGCTGATTTGGGCGGTGCGGCTCATAGCATGAATGAACTTCTTTGGCGCAATGACTACGGAAGGGAAAGTGGTGCCAATCTATGCCAACGCTAACTGTCATCATCGGTTCCACTCGACCAGGCCGTGCGGGTTTACCCATCGCGCAGTGGTTCATTGGGCGCGCCGTTGCTCACGGTGCCTTCGACGTACGGGTCGTTGACCTCGCCGAACTAAATTTGCCGTTGTTGGACGAGCCCAATCATCCGCGCCTACGTCAATACATTCACGAGCACACGAGGAACTGGAGCGCCATCGTTGACGCCTCCGACGCCTTTGTCATTGTGACGCCCGAATACAACTACGGCATGACCGCGCCCGTAAAGAACGCCATTGACTTCTTGCATCAGGAGTGGATGGACAAGCCGATCGGGTTCGTCTCCTACGGCGGGATTGCCGCAGGTACTCGAGCGGTGCAGCAACTTAAACAAGTGGTCACCACGCTCAAGATGCTGCCGGTGTTCGAGTCGGTCAACATCCCCTTTCATACTCAGTTCATCGACGAGGAGGGCGAAGTGCAGGCGAACGACATAATGATGCAGGCGGCGTCTGCCATGTTGGATGAACTGGCTCGTACCGAGCAGGCGCTGCGACCGTTGCGTCAGGAACGCTAGACACCTCACTATTCGTCGGTCGTGGACTCCATCGCCACCGGCCGGACTAGAGCGCCTCCGGGACCTGCGCCGCGCGGACCTCGATATTGACGTGGGGAAGAACGCGGTCGAGCCACGAGGGGAGCCACCAGTTCGCCTTACCCATCATGTGCATCAGCGAGGGAACCAAGACGGTGCGCACGATGAACGCATCGATGATGATCGCCCCGGCGAGGCCGATTCCGAACTGCTGGATGATGATGTTTCCCCCGAGCAAGAACGAGAGGAATACCAGGATCATGATCAGTGCCGCAGCGGTGATGACCCGTCCCGTCTCGGTTTGGCCTTTGGTGACGGCCAGGCGGTTGTCGTGCGACACCACCCACTCCTCCTGCATCCGACTGACCAGAAAGACCTCGTAGTCCATGGAGAGACCAAACAGGACGGAGAACATGATGACCGGGATGAATACTTCGACCGGCCCCGTTCTACTGATGCCCAAGAGGGAGTGACCCCACCCCCATTCGAACACGGCGTTCATGATCCCGAGAGCGGCGCCGACCGAGAGCAGGTTCATCACCGAGGCCACCGCCGGAATGAGCAAACTCCTAAACACCAGCATCAACAACAAAAAGGCCACGACCACGACGACGGCGATGAACAACGCCAACTTTGAACTCAGGACCGCCGAAAAGTCGTCCACTCCCGCGGTGGCTCCGCCGACCAGAACGTGGATCCCCGAGCCGGCTTCGGCGGCCGGTATGACGTCGGTTCGCAGAGTATGCAGCAAGGTCGAGGTCTGAGCCGCTTGCGGTCCGGTTGAGGGGTAGACCAGCACCACGGCGGCTTTTCCGCTCGGACTCACCCGTGGTGGCGTTACGTACACGACCCCGGGCTGCTCGCTCGCCGCTTTGGCCACTTTGTCGAAGGCGGCGAGGTCCGAGGGAGCAGGCAGGGTTGTGACGAGCTCGAGTGGACCGTTGAATCCCGGCCCGAAACCCTTGGCCAACGTGTCGTAGGCCAGGCGGGTGGTCGTGCCGGCGGGGTCACTCCCCGCATCGGTGAGGCCGAGACGCAGGGTGAAGACGGGCAGCGCCACCACCACCACGATGATGAGCGCGCCCAGCGCCCGCAGGGCCGGGCGGCGTTCGATGCTGCGCGACCAGCGGTACCAAAAACCCGACTCGACCTGCTCAGAGACCGGTCCCGACGCCTCCAGCTGACGTCGTCCCCGTCGACCGAGCACCCTGAGTCCAAAGAATCCCAAGAACGCCGGGAGCAGCGTCAGCGCGGCGAACATCGTGAGAGCCACGGTGATCGCCCCGGCGATCGCCAGGCCGTAGAGAAACGTGACCCCGAGGGCGAACTGTCCTAACAGGGCAATGCAGACGGTCAGCCCCGCGAAGAAGACCGCACGGCCCGCCGTGTTCACCGCATTGGCGGCGGCGTCTTCGATGCTCCTGCCCGCTCGCAGACCATTGCGATGTCGCGTGATGATGAAGAGGGCGTAGTCAATACCAACCCCCAGACCGATCAGCACGCCAAGGATGGGCACAAAACTGGCGACCGCGAAGACGTGCGACATGAGTCCGGTGATCGCGAATCCAATGCCGATGGCCACGAGCGCGGTGACGATAGGTATCACCGCAGCGAGCACGGCACCAAAGAGAATCCCCAACACAATCAAGGCGAAGATCACTCCCAGCCCGGTGCTGTCCGAGGACTTTTGGGGTTGCGCGTTCTCAATCGCTTGGCCACCCAGATTGATCTGAAGATGGGCGCTCTGCGACGCCTGTGCGGTGGTGATCAGACGAGTCACCTGCGCCGTGGTGAGGTTTTGGGACTGGGTGTCCCAGTAGACCGTGGCGAAGGCGATGGTCTTGGACGCGTTGATCTGAGCAGTCCCCGCGGGGCTGAAGGGACTCAGCACCGTTTCGACGCCCGGCACCGACGCGACCTTGGACAACATGGCCTTTGCCTGTTTCGCGATGGCCGGCGTGGCGAAGGTCCCGCCCTTGGTCTCCATGACGATCTGGTCGGCCTCGCCCGAGGCCGAGGGAAAGTTGGCTTTGAGGATATTGAGCGCCCGCGTCGACTCGGTGTTGGGTATCTGGAACTTGCTCGAGTAGGCGGTCTTGGCGGCGATATCTGCGCCGAGGAAGAGAACTAAGGCGACGAGCCATAGGGCCAGTACCAGTTTGCGGTGGCGAAAGCACCATCTAGCCATCGTGGGCATGGAAAAATCGTCTCCTCGTGTCGTGTCCGACGTTAGCAAGGGCGCGACGTGCCTCCGTTCCGACGACTCGCGCGCCAGCCCCGGCGTGAGCGATGGATGCACTGCTGTTCGAGGACTTTCAGGGGAACGATGGGTGCTAGTACCGCGCGGGCGGAAAGTGCAGTTGAGTTACCGGGCGAACCTTGACCGAGTGGGGACTGGCTGCCTCTGGCCCGACTTCGAAATCAGTACTCTTCCTGACGTCGTTCTTCGTTGATCAATTGTGATTCCGCGTAGTCGTCTTCGGGATTGGCTTCCGCGCGGTGCCTCTTACGGCTCAAAGGATCGCCTTCGGCGTTGTCGCCCACCAGCCCGGCGCCGTTGAGCATGGCGCTGGACGAGTCTCCCGTCAAATCCGGAACTCCGCGGAATCCCCGTTTTGGCGTCGCCGCCTCATCCTCGGCGATGTCTTCCAGTGGCGTCGCCGACTCTCGGATCTTCCTGCGAAAGAAACCCATGGACAGACGGTACCCGAACCTGAGGGCGGGGCGCTAGGCGATATTGCCGTGGCGCGCCGGACTGAGAGAACTGGTATCTTGCGCGAATTGCTCGTTTAGGTGATGGGCGGTACCGCGGTACTCTCCAGGCTTCGGTAGTGCTCTTTCCAGATGAGTCGGTAGATCTTTACCTTGCGGGGAATGGAGCGAAGTCCCGGTATGAACGGCACGAGGGCGAGCAACAGCGTGAGCAGCATCATGAGGGCCCAGACCAAGATGTCGCCGTTGCCACTCGAGTTGAATGGGGGAACCTGATACCAGAACGTATACAGCCATAACCAGGCTTGACCCGGGTAGTTCCCGGTTTCGTTCATCATGCCCCACTGATCGCCCGCGAGGTGCTGGTGAGTGGCCGTGTTGGCGAGATAGTTCCCGTCTTCGAGGAAGAGAAGGGGAAGGGTGTAGTTCGTCGTATAGAAGTCACCCTGGTGGGTGAGGACCGCATCGAGCGCGCCGGTGCGGGCCATGTCGGTGAGATCGTTGATGAACACGGGGACGGGTCCCGAGTCGGACGCCTTCACGACGATGGCGCCGTTCCGCCATGTCATGTGCGCCGCGCCATTGGTGTAGTTGGTTACCCACGTGTGACGAGTGATTGACGAGGCGTTCGACCACTTCTTGAGCGCGCCCGAGAGGGCCGTCTGAAAGGGCTGGGTCTTTAAGGGATCTATGACGAAAGCTTTCGCCGGATTGAAGGACATGGTGGCGCCGACCCACTTCGCCAGCGAGAGGGGTCCCAGTTCTTGACCGACCGAGGCGTTGTTATACGGCGGCCCGTAGGTGGCGGTCTCCGACGTTCCGTTTAACTGGCTCAAGGCGTCTTGAGCAAAGTCGACCGGCGCCGCGTTCGACCACGACTTGAGGGTGATGGCTGACTCGTCCGGTGAACCAAAGATGATCGCGAGCAGCAGCGTCAATATCGCGACCACCAAAAGGGCGATCGCCCCCTCCTTCACGATGTCGTAGGGAGTGTGTCCGCCTTTCCACTCGGGGGCGTCAACGTCGGGGCGAAAGCGCTTCGTCACCGATCTGCTCCGACCTTCACGGGCTCTTCGAAGGGCGGGACGACGCCTTTTACGCGGACGAGCAAGACGTGCAGTGCCACCAGGGCGACGACCGCGATGGGCAACAAGACGATGTGCCACATGAGCATTTGGCCCGTGTTCAAAACGTTCCAGTACGCGCCGCCTCCGGTGGCGTTGATGCCGTCCTTGGCCTGAGTCGAGATCCACTGTGAGTCGAAGTTCGTCTGCGAGAGGTAGCCCGTGAAGGCGGTGGCGACGGAGGTGACGAAGGTAACCACCCCGGTGATCCAGGTCAGCGCGCGACCACCGCGCCAGGCGGCCATGAAGTATTTGCCCCAGAGATGGATCACCATGGCGAAGAAGAAGATCTCGACGCTCCACAGGTGTAGTGAGTTGACGAAGAGGCCAACCGACGAAGTGTGCCACCACTGCGGTCCGCGCAGCGCGAGCAGGCAGCCCGAAGCGATCACCACGGCGAGTGCGGCCATCGTCGTGACGCCAAAGACGTAGATCCACGACGAGACGTACGTCGGCTGAGTGTCGGGCATTAACTTTTCAGGCGGCAGCAATTTCAGCGCGCGACGACGAAGGCGATTCGTCCACTGGCGGTCGATCTCGGTGCTCACTGGTGCTCCTTTCGCCGGCGTCGTCCGGGAAACGGGGCGAGCAACGCGGCAACGAACGTCACGACCATAAGAACGATGACGACGAAATTGGCAACACTGATGTCGATCCAGTGCCAGTGGATATAGTGGCCGAGCGTGTTCAGGGGTACGAGTGCACCGATGTGCAAAAAGAACATGAACGCCCTCCCGTTGATCTGGCAACAGACTGCCACCTTGAGCGTGCCTCGGCCTAGGGACAATCGTCCTTTTCACGATCATTTGTCGGACGAAAAATAATGATGATCATTCGGACAACGTTCGAGTGATGGCGAGTACATCGTCAGCCACGTGTCGGTGCGTTCGATTCACTCGTGCGGCATCCAGGGTCAGGATCGCGATAGGGCGTGTGACTACTTCACATACCCGTGCTTGCGGAGGAACTTCTGCAGCGCGATGACGTATTTCTGACCACTCGGCGTGACGGGACTCAAGGCGCTGTTGAGGTGGCCCGCCGTGGCCTGAGTCGCGAGAAATCGGGCCACCGCTTGGGAGTGTCCGAGCATGTCTTCATCGGCCGCCCACGCGGCGACCAAGCCCACCGAATCTTGATAGTGAGTGGCGGCTTGGGACCTGAAGGCTTTCATCCACTGGGCGGCATCTTTGCGAATGAGGCTGGGAAACGAGACCGTGACGTTGTGGAACGCGTCGTGTGAGTAACTGAAAATCTCTATCGGCATGCCCGATGCGGCATAGTCCGTGAACGCATAGGCGAAATCGTTGTTGGCGCTCAGGAAGTCGTAACTGCCTCCCGCACCGAGTTCAATCAGTCGGACTCCGGGATTGCCAAAGTTGTACTCGGTCTTGTGCGTCCCCTGGGAGTTCGTTAGTGAGTAGACCTGCTCCACAAAACAGCAGTGTGCGCCGCCGCTGTAGAGGTCGAGGACCACGCTGGGTGGACCCGAACGACTCAAGTGGACGATGTGGACCACCGTCCGGTCACGGGCGATGATGTTGGGCGAGCACGTGTCGCCACACCACTTCGACGTCACCGTTTGGTCGTAGACCAACCTGCCACTCATCGAGATCTTCAAACGTGAATTGTTCGACAGGGGAGGGGAGCCGTGATACGAGTAGCTCGCGGTCACAGATCCCGATCTGACCGTCTGGGTTGCGGCGCCCGCGGGAAAAGACAGTGTGAGAATCAAAACCGCTGTGGCGGCAGCGATCGTCGTTACTCGTCGCAAGGTGAATAGTGGTGGCACGTACGCTCCCGAATGGCTGATCACTGACTTCCTGTCACTCCAAATGAATAATTACTGAAAATAATGCAGCCGATCGAGAAATCGCGCAGCGGACCATTGAATAGTGAACCGGTCGGTCTCGGCTGGCAGCTTCGGGTCGAACGAGTCACCCTTTCGCCCTGACTTCACCGACTCTGTCCGGCGACAATTCTCGTGGTCAGCGAGGGGACGCCACTCTCTCCCTAGTTTGCGCTAAAACTGGTGGACTAAATATGCGTACAAGGGCCACTCGTCATCTCTGCGGAACGTGCATAAGAACGTTCGCGTCCATTGATGAACTACGTCGACATTTCGTGCAGGAACACCCTCGCTTGAAGTTGCCCGAGTCGTTGGAGCGACGAAAGGAAGCCCGTCAAGCGTCGTGACGAGACCCGGTCGGGCGCCCGCAACGACGAGGGGGCGCACCGGCTTACACAATGGAGCGAACTGTCGCGTCGGTGTTTACTGCTCTGATTTTCTGACCGTGAATACCGCAGTCGATCGTTCGGGGTGATCACGATCCAGGTGCACGACAAAGGGCTCGTCATCCTCCGGTTGACCGCCGGCCTCGGACACGATGATCAGATCTTCGTCCTTCGGTCCATACATCGCGTTCGCCAAGCCCCTCATGGCGTCCCCCAGCGCTTGGCCTCCGGCCGAACGAGTGGCGCGAAAGGCGACGGTTGCGGGCGGGTCAACACCTTCTGCCGTGTCGTCGGTTGCCCTAAGCCAGGTCAGCCACTGTTCGTCGGTCCAGGACTCGGGGTCAGAGGGGGGCTGGGTCGTCACGAGATCCGCTGCGTTGCGCACGTTTCTGCGGGGAGACGGGGGGATGCGAATCCGCCGTCCGAAGAGAAGGGAGATAAGGATGTCATCAATGGGATGTTCTCTTGACCGTTGAAAGAAGGGTCCACTGGTCGTGGCCGGGCCATCGACCGAGGAGTTTTGCCTCGTCGAAGGAGTCATCGTCAGGGCTCGGTACGACCACCCGCCGGAGGTGAAGCGTGAGGCTCCCGGTGTCAATGACCGTGACGTCTCCCTGATGCGCGAAGGTCACATCGTGCACGTCTGGAACCAACTCAGCGGGCGACCCGCTGCCGCGCACCCAGGTGGTCACCTCACGCGGCCGCGGGCCGTCTTTGCTGAGATAGATCAGTTCGGCTTGTCGTCCGCCGCGAAGGATCGCTTCCGCGAGGGTCCTGGCAAAGACGGGGTCGACGCTCGCGTCGTACACCCAGCGCTCGCCGAGAACTGAGTGGTTCATTTTTGTGACGAGTGACTTTTGTGCGCCCTCGAGCTCTCGGGGGCGATAGGTCAGAGGAACCTGAATGACCTTCCCGTCGCCGGTACCCAACAGGTGGGTTTCTATACCGACCTCGCCCGCGGGGTCGTCGAAACGAAACGCGCCGACAGATTCAAGAGCGGAAGTATCCACGTCGCCAGCCCACGATTGGCTCGGCACCCACCGACTGAGTAACTCGATCTTGGTGGGGCGGAGTTGTGCGTCATGGAGAGTGGCCATGAGGCAATGCTACGGCCCCCGTTTATCCTCCAAGGGCCCTCATCGGCTGGCAAATAGGGATGTCCCAACGCGGCGTAGTTGGAACCGTTCAAGACCACTCGAAACCGCGCACCGTTCTGCATTTGACGAAGAGCCAGGTCCGTTGTTCCCTGGCACCCCAGACGGCCTTAGGTAAACTGACACATGGGTATCGAAGACCGCGTCAGAATGCGGGCCCGCTACGACGATCAGGGCGAACTCGAGTGGGATCGCCTCGAAAGAGACCCCCAGGGTCGCGTCGCCCACGAGATCCATCGGCGCTTTCTGCAGCGCTTCATCAAAGAGGGCGACCACGTTTTGGAGGTGGGCGCCGGTCCCGGTCGTTTCACCTTCGACTTGGCGAAGATGGGTGCGTCGGTCGAGGTCACGGATTTCTCACCCGTGCAGCTCGAACTCCACCGCCAGCATCTCAGCGGCACCTCGGCAGAGCGGGCCGTGACGTCGCGAGCGCTGCTCGACATCTGCGACACTGCAAGGTATTCCGATGCCGCGTTTGACGCGGTACTGGCCTTCGGAGGGCCGCTCTCCTATGCCTTCGAGGACGCGGAATCCGCCCTGCAGGGGCTGTTCCGGATTACCAAACCGGGAGGAGTCGTCGTGGCGTCGGTGATGTCGACGCTTGGGTCGTGGAGATTCTTTTTCCCCGGGGTGATGCGCGACACGAAGGCGGCTGGTCGCCTCGCGAACGAGTTAGCGTTCACCACCGGTGACCTTCGCCATTTTCAAACCGAACACGTCTGTCAAATGTTTCGTTCGCGCGAGATCGTGAGTTTGGTTGAGCGATGCGGAGCGGGGATGTTGGCCATGAGTGCAAGCAACTGGTCATCGCTCAGTGACGTCGACGTTTTGTCCGAACTCGAAACCCACCCCGAGGACTGGGCGCTGTTCTTGGACCAAGAAGAGGCGGCGTGCGCCGAACCGGGTGCGGTAGATGGCGGCACGCATCTTCTCTTTGCGGCTCGGCGCTAAACGCTACGTCGTCGATCAACCTGGTATCGGTGTCTGACCTCTCGGAGCGACGCCGGAAGAGGCCATCGTTCTCGTTGGGGAGGCGCCGGCTCCCAGGTCGGAGTGTCAGCTACTCGAGCGTCGAGGCATCGACCTCGCCGCCTTCGGCGGAGGGGTCCTCACTGCTTTTGGAGTACCCGAATAACGTCCCGGGCAGTTGTGCCCTTTCGCCCTCGGGCGCTCGCTCGCCGGCGTCTTTAGCTGCACTCGATTCCATTGATCCCCTCAGTTCCACGGCCATGCCGCTGCCGACAGTCGACGCGCACGATTCCTCATCGGTGGTGACTTCACGTCGCAAACGCGCCTCAACGGCTTAGCACAAACATCTATTTTCTCCACCGAATCAACTTCTGGAATCAGATTTCAGGTTGCGACTTGCGATGTAAGAATTGGCAAGCACTCACCGTGTGTAGTTGGTCCTGTGTACACTCACGCCATGTCCGCTCGCGAGGGGAGGCGACCCAATCGTCCAGGGAAGGACACTTCAACGCAGGAACACATCCTGGAAGTGGCCGCGCGAATGCTCCGCGAGGACAGTAAGCAGAACTTCCACATCGCTGACGTGGCCGAACAGGCGAACGTGGGTGTTCCGACGATTTACTACTACTTCGCCTCGATCAACGAGTTGGTAGCGCACGCTCAGATCATCAACTACGTCGAGATGAGCCGTCCGATTCATTCATTTGACGGACAGATCGCCCACTCGTTCGCCAACCACGATGAAGCAGAGTTTTGGGAGGCGATGGAGGGACACATGGATACCGTGTGGCGAGCGGGTTCCTTCGACGGCAGCATTGGCATCCTGCGGATTTTGACGGACATTTGGGCCGACGAGGGGGCCAAAGCCACGCTGCGAGCGATTTTGCGAGATCGGATTGCCTTCTGGACAAACACGGCGCGCACCGGTCAAGAGCTTGGCTGGATTTCTGCGTCACAGGACCCCGAAGTGTTGGTCAAGGTCTTGTGGGCGTCGGCCATTGGTCACGTCGTGCTCGGCGAAGACTTCCTAATCGAAGACGGCGAAGCCCGAGTCACGGCATTTGCCGTGCGGGCGATGAAATACGCGGGACCGGCCGACCAGAGTCCTTCGGAGTAATACGGTGCGAGCCCGCGAGAGATGAATCGCCCCTCGATTTGCCTCAAGGGAATGGTGGCCCTCGCCCTGTTAGTGCCCTCGGCATTGGCACTCGCCCCTCAATCTGCGAACGCGGCGCCTCGAACTCCTTCGATCAGAGCGTTGAGACTCTCCTCCGGCTCGGTATCAGGCGGCGCCACGCTGACGATTCTCGGGACCAACCTCTCCTCGGTGAACGCGATTGAGTTCGGCTCCGCCGAGTACCAAGGAACGGGTATCAAGGTGGTGAACTCTGGCGCCCTCAAGGTGACGACTCCCGAACATCCAGCGGGCACCGTGAACATTGAAGTATTCACTCGATTCGGCCGCTCGCGTATCGTCAAAGCCGACCGCTACCGATACCTGGGTCCCACCAGCGATCCGCCGACCCTAGACACTGCGGTTCCCCAGGTCAGCGTTGGTCCACTGCCGACCGCGTTCGTTCCCTCAAGCTGGAGCGGACCCAATCCACTCAGCAACTGCAGCACCACCGTGTCACTGACCGGCGTCGTAGGTCTGGACTATTGCGGTGCCACCCTGGAAGGTCTGGCGCCCCTTCCCCTTCCTAGCAACTGGTCGAGTCTTACTGATCCTCAACAGGGCTTTGTCTTGATGAACCTCGAGCGACTCGAACGTAACGAGACTCCCATTGTGGGCATCAGCACGATCCTCGATGGCTACGCGAGCGAGGGCGCCACCGCGAACACCGATCCTCCGGTCTCCTTCATCACCGATGGCGTGGGCGGCAGTATTTGGGCCAGTGGCTCCTTTACCACGTTCGCGATGATGGCCTTCTTGTACTACGACGGACCGGGGGCCGGTGACTTCAACCTTGATTGCACCGCCAGTGACAACTCGGGTTGCTGGGGACACCGCGACAATATCCTGGACGGCTCGACCAATGAGAATCTCGCAGTGGGGGTTGCCGATGGATCGAACGGCGACGCGGCTGCCGTCATCTCCGACCAGTACGCCGACTTCAACTTCACCTGGGCACAGGAGTTGGCCGAGGGATACCCCAATGGTCTTTCGACAGGTTTCGAGCTCACGCCGGTGTCGATCGCGGGCGTCACAGACGACGGCGAGACGGTGAGTTTGAGTGGAACCGGTCTTGACACCGGCACCAAGGTGTACTTCTCCAACATCGCCGATCCCTACGCCCTGAGTTGCAGCGCCTCCTACGACTGTGACGTGCAAGTTCCCGCAAACCTGGCGGCGAACACCACCTACACCATCTACATCCTCAACGCCGCGGGCCTTTCCTCGGCCGGTCCGGGCGCCCGGTACACGTCCTGACCTTGGACAAGGGGAGGGCGATGGACCGTAGAGTCACTCGCCATTGGCGCAGCCGCTGGTTATCGCCGCGTGCTCAAATGACGTGGTGCAGGAAACTCCCGAAGAACTCACCCAGTTGCAACGGTTGCTCGACGCCAGTGCGCACAGCGCTGGCCCCCATCTTCGCGACATCATTACCGACGATCGTCGACTCACGGCCGAGGAGCTCTGCGACGAACTTCGAGGTATGCGTCTTCTTGTCCTCGCCACGGTGACGGCGGATGGCCGGCCCCTCGTCGGACCGGTGGACGGATACTTCATTCATGGCGCGTTCTGGTTTAGTTCGGGCAAGGACTCCGTGCGGATGAGGCACATTGCCGCCCGCCCCTTCGTGAGCGCCACTCATCTTCCCGGAGAGCATCTCGCCATCACCGTCCACGGACGAGCTGAACTCTTTGAGATTTCAAATCCGAAACGCCCCGAGCTGCGCCAAGCGATGCTCGATCACTACCTGCCGCTCCAGGGTCCTTCGTTCGAAGAGTGGCTCAACGAAGGAGACTCACTCGGGGCGCGCATTGCCGCTGACAAAATGTTCACGTTCAAGATGGAGTCGTGAAACGCGCTGCGCTGCTTAGAATCCCGCGTACACACCACGGAGGAGTTCGACGAAGTCCCCCGTTACCGAGTCGGGCGTGTGCCCTGGATCCAGCCGACCGTAGACGAGACGGACGAACGCTTCAGCCGGTATCTCAAGATCCACCGCACCGTCGTGAGGCGTCTCGCGTAGTTCGGCCGTGTCGCCCTTGAGCGCAAGAGTAAAAGTTCGAACGGGATCGCTCGTTCGGACGGTGACATCTTGGATCAGGCCGTCGGGTTTCGCGGCGCGGGCCGCGACGAACTGGAGGTTGTCGAGAATTGCGTCGGCCGCCTCACTAGAGAGGGTCGCGTCGGGGTTGAAGGGAACCTCGACGTCCCAGGTGTGCAGCACGTGTTCGCCCAGGCGAAGCCCGACCATTCCCGCAAAGTCAAACGTGAAGGGCCCCAAACTCAGTCGAACCTCACCGCGCTCCTTTTCCGTGGCCCGTTCTAAAACCTCGAGGTACGAAGCGTCGCTCTGAAGGCAGTCCGCAACTTGGTCCGCGGGAGGTTTCGCGTTCCACTCGTCCCACACGGATGTATTGAACGAGGGGTCGGGCTCACGAGCAGCGATCGAGTTCTCGAAACTCTGCTTTGCGATGACGGCGCCCGAGCCGAGGTGCGAGAAGGTGTCGGCGATCGTCCAGTCGCTCGGATAGGCGGATGACGTGTAGTACTCGGGGTCCATCCCGGCGGCCAGATCCTTCAGATGCTGTACCGAGTTGTGTAGCGCTTGCAGTCCGTTGGACACGGTCGTGGCCCCTTCTCTTCGTTGGGCGTCAGTGTAACGGGACCGCCCGTTTCCTCCCCAGTGAGTCCCATCGCGCGCTGGGAGACCAACGGCCGTCGAAAGTCCGCTCACTCGGTGGCTGGTGGACGTCCTCGCCGGGGGAGGGGGCCGGATTTCTTTGGCATCCTTCCCGCGTCGTTGAGCGCGCGTCGCAAAAGCATCTCTATGTGGGCGTTGAGGCTGCGAAGGTCGTCCGCCGCCCAGTGGGCCAAGGCGTCGTGGACCGCCGGGTCGATCCTGAGCAGGATTTGTTTACGCTCGCTCACGAACGAATTAGTACAGCGACCCGGTGTTCACGACGGGCGACGCCGGCTGGTCGCTGCAGAGAACCACGAGCAGATTGCTCACCATCGTCGCTTTGCGCTCTTCGTCAAGTTCGACGATGCCGCGTTCAGCGATGCGATCAAGAGCGAGCTCGACCATCCCGACGGCGCCGTCCACGATGGTCGACCGGGCCGCCACGACGGCGCTGGCCTGCTGCCGGCGCAACATGGCCTGGGCGATCTCGGGCGAGTACGCCAAGTGACTGATGCGCACCTCGACGATCTCTATGCCGGCCACCACGACGCGCTCGGCCATCTCCACGGCGAGCTCGCCCGCCACGATATCGGTGGAACCTCGAAGCGAGGGTCCCGCCACGTCGGGGTCGTCGTAGGGATGGGTTGTCGCCACGTGTCGAAGGGCCGACTCCGCCTGCACGCGCACGAAGTTGCGGTAGTCGTCGACCGCGTACAGGGCGCGGGACGTGTCGGTCACCTGCCAGACGACGATGGCGGCGATCTCCACCGGATTGCCTTCGGCGTCGTTGACCTTGAGGTGGTTCGTTTCGAAGTTTCGAACTCGCACGCTCACCCCCCGGTGATTAGTGAGAGGAATGATCCACGAGAGGCCGGTGTGGCGCACGGTGCCGACGTAACTGCCAAAGAACTGAACGACGCGCGTCTGCCCGGGTTGGACGATGACGAGGGAGCTGAAGATGATCACGGCCAGGACGATCGGTATGACGATGAAACCTTTCGAGGTGGTCTTCGCGAGAAGCCATATCGCTACCCCGCACGCCACGATGGCCAGGACCCCGAACCATCCATTGATGAACCGGGCACTTCGTTCGCGGATCTCCACACGGGTGCCCGCTGGACCGACCGGGCGCGGTACGGGATCGCTCGACTGAACACTTTGACTCATGATGCCTCCCAAAAAAGACGTATTTATCTGATATCTAAGTGATATCACATTAACGCCGAGAGCGCAAGGCGTGGTTGTTAAGGACCCCACGATTGGTGATGACCGCAGCTCGGGCATACGCGCGACGGCAGGCCCATCTTGTAGCCGAGCAGTCCTCCACAGCTGTCGCAGTTGGTCGACAGTATTCCCATGCCGGCTCCTGACTTCGCCCGATGTCGGACCCAGGTGACACCGAGGAGCACCAGTGCGACGACAATCACGGCGATCGCGGCGAACGTCGAGAGGCTGGCGAGGATGACGCCAACGACAATGAACGCCACCAGGATCCACGGCCACGACGATCCGGGAAGCGTGTTCTTCGGCGGAGGATCTGTCATCGTCTATCCATTGTTGTCCATCGAGTCGACGGACAGCGAATAACACCATCTTCTCGATCAACCTTGGTAGGTTTTTTGCAGATGCCGAGACAACAGTCCGTGCGACGGGGTGCGACGAACGTACCCGTGGCAACGACGGGGAGAACGTGGTGACCCTACTAAACCTGATCATCAGCATCGTCTTCATGTTGGTGATTCTCTGGGCCCTGTCACGAATTATCGATAAGGCGGGCCTCTCGCGCCTGTGGCTGCTCTTGCCGCTCGTCTCGGTGGGACTGACCATCGCCTGCGCCATCAAGACGTATAGCCAAGTCCATGGCGCCCCGACTGTTTTCACCAATGGACTTTTCGGATGGTCGCAGATCAACGCGCTGTGGCACCTCGACGGGGTCAGCCCCGGATTCGACCAGCCGGGACTTCTTTGGCACATCGACTTAGTGAGCATCATCGCTAACTGGCTCCTCTTCGTGTTCTTCGCCGTCGTCCCCTGGGGTTTGGACCGTGGACGCGTCCACTCAATTAGTGAGTCCCGAGTGGCCGGGCCGCTGGCGACAGCTCGTCCGGCCGTCGCGGGGAAAGGACCCCGTGGTGTCACGCGAGACTACGGTCCCGCCACCGAGGCTTCCGCGACGGTGGCCCCTGCGACTCCGAGTTCCGCGGGACCGGCGACCAAGCACTGCGTGTGGTGCGCAGAGGCCCTACCGGGCAGTCGCGCCCTGTTTCACGACTGCGGCCCCAGGACGCGGCCTCCGATTTTTTGCGCGAAGTGCGGCTCTACGCTGACCGCGGTCGGCGACTGCGCCTCATGTGTCAGCGTCAACTAGCTCATCGCTGACGCTAGCTAGGCCCGATTCCGAACTTCTTTTGGACCAAGCGTCGTAGTGGTCCCGGAAGATAGCGCTTAACCGCCTCGCGCTGATCACGAAGGTGGGCCAGGTCGCGAGTGTCGACGGCGCGCTGGGCCTCAAGAGCGCCCACCTGAGCCGCGAGATCCGCGTTTTCTGCGCGTAAGGTCGCGGTGAGTTTGGTCTGGTCCAGGAGTTTGTCACCGAGATCGATGAGGTCGCTCGACAACGTGTCGAGGGCGTGATCGGCATCGTCGCGAACCGCTTTGACAACGAACTGGTAGGTCTCGGCCTCGCGGTCACTGGTGATCGCGTCCAAGGTGGCGTCGTCCACGTCGTCGCGGTGCACGTCGATCTCGGTGGAGAAGACGGGCACGGTAATGCGACTGATCTCCACCACCGCCAGTCCGGCCTCTCGAACGAGTTCAATCAAGCTCTCTTTCGTGAAGAAGCTGATGTGGGTTCGATCGAGCAGTCCACTTTCGCTGTAGGGGAAGGTGCCCTTGATCAGCGCAACCTTCACGTCGGCGTGCGCGATGTTCGGCACGGAAATAACGACGGAGCCCGCGGGCGCCAGGTGCAAGGCCGCTTCGCGCAGCGACGTCAACGGGTCCTTCAAGTGTTCCAGCACATCGCCGAACAAAATGGCGTCGAAATACTCCCCGTCCAAGTCGGACCAGACGGCGTGATCTTCGAGGTCGCCGATCACGACTCGATCGAGCCACTGCATCGCGGGTTCGACGATTGAAGACTCAATCTCCATTCCCACCACGGTGCACCCCTGAGCGCTGAGGAGCTCGCTCATGTGACCTGAAGCGCACCCGGTCTCGAGCACCCGCTTGTTGAATCCCACCATGCGCAACATTGCGGAGTGCGAATTATTTTCTTCCTCGGGGTTGATATCCGCGTGATAACGAGAGAGCACGAAGTGAAATCTAGTCTCCACGATGGAACGAACATCGCGAGCGATTCCTGAGCGCGAATTATCCTGTGACGAAGGTGATATTGAAGGCGCATCTGCACAGCGTGACGCCAAAGGAGGTGTCATCGTATGGCCGATGAGATCTCGTCGCCCGGCGACGGGGCTACCGCCCAGGTCTCCTCAACGACGCACGTGAGGGCGTCGGAGGAGGCGCTCCTCGCCGATGCGAAAACGGAAGTGAGTTACTTTCAACAGCGCTTTGGCGGCTCGAATTGGCGCGCCGTACTCGCGTCGGCGCGATTTCACATGAAAACCGATCGCGTTAACGTCGCGGCTCAGGCGTTCGCCTACCGTTGGTTCCTTTCGATCTTTCCGACGATCATCGCGCTGCTGGGGGTGGCGTCCCTGGTGACGGTGCCGCAGTCCGTCGTGGTCGATCTGATTCACGGCGTCACCCGTGCGCTGCCGTCCGGGGCGTCCGACGTGTTCACCAAAGCGATCACTCACGCCACGCGACAGTCGAGTCGCGATCTCTTCGCGACGATCCTGGCGTCATTGGTGGCCGTCTGGAGCGCGGTGTCAGGCATGGTGGTCGTTCAACAGGGCCTCGACGTGGCCTACGGACTCCCGACTGACCGATCATTTCTCGCTAAGCGCGTGCTCGGCGTCGCGTTGTTGGTGGGGGCGATCGTCCTGGGCGGAGCGGCGTCGGCCCTCGTGGTATTTGGCGCGCCGATTGGCAAGGCGATCAAAGCCACGTCGCCCTTTAGCGGCAACGCCTTCGCCGGGGGATGGACGGCGCTGCGCTGGGTCATCGCGCTCGTCCTGATCAATCTGCTCTTCACGATGCTCTATAACGTCGCGCCCAATCGACCGCGCACGAAGTGGCGCTGGACGAGCGCGGGTGCGCTGGTGGCGACAATCTTGTGGGCCATCGTGTCACTGGCGTTTTCTCTCTATACGACTGACTTCTCCTCGTACTCCAAAACCTACGGGGCCTTCGCCGGCGTCGCGATTCTGATCTTCTGGCTCTACCTCACGGGTCTGGCGATACTGCTCGGCGGTGAGATCAACGGCGCTGTGGAGCGCGTGCGGGCCGTCACCAACGCCCCCGTCGAGAATGGAGTTGGCGCCGCGAACGTGACGGCGAAACCGGAGTCGAAAGAGGGCTGACGTGAGCGCCGACCAGCGTGAGCCGACCATCCTCGAGCGCGAGTGGAGCGAGTGGCGTCGCGAGCGCGAGCGTCAACTGAGCGACCCGCACTGTCTCTTGGCCGCGAAGGGCTGCACTGGTTGACGACCGTGCCCACTCGCTTCGACGACGTTCCCGGCGCGTGGTCGATCGACAGCGACGAGGTTCGACTGGCGTTCACAGGAAATATTTATGCACGTGGCTTGCATTTGGCGCAAAATCCTATTAAACCAATAGAAATGATAGAGAATACAAAAACATTCACCAGTGAGGCTCCCCGGGTTCGCGCCGAGCAGGTAAAAGATCTGCTCAGCCACCTCGACCTCGCGGAAGGTCGCCTCACGATTGAGGAACTCAAGACGGTCGTTCTCGCGATCGCGTCCCGGCCCGAACTCTTCGAGGACCTGGTGGTGGACGACGAGACCAATCGTTGGTGGTTGCAGTTGTTCAAGACCGACAACTTTGAGGTCAGGATTCTCGGCTGGGAAGTCGAGCAGCGATCTGACTGGCACGACCACGGTGGGTCGTCCGGGGTCTTTGTGGTGACCGATGGTTCCCTCTTTGAGATGCACCGGGCGAGTGACCACGTGAGCGTCGATTCGCGCGTCTATAACGTTGGCGACCTCGGCTCCTTCGGCCCGGACTACGTTCACGACATGGTTCACGACTCGGGAAAGCCGGCGGTGAGCGTCCACGCCTACTCGCCTCCGCTCACCGGGTTCACGTCGTACACGCATTCGCCCTTTGGCTTTATTGCGGAGAAGTACGTGAAGGAGGAGGATCGCGCCCGCGTCTAGCGCGAAGGGCCCGCTTCACCCACTACTTCTTGGCGCGAACTCCTCGCGTGAGCATCGACGCCACCTTGTCATTCGCCACCGCCGGCGACCACAAGAAGCCCTGCCCGAACTCACAGCCCAAGCTGTGGAGCCGATGACGTTGGGGTTTCGTCTCGATCCCTTCGGCGAGCATCGTCATGCCGAGTTTGTGACCCAGCGACACGATGGCTTCCAAGAGGGTGTCGTTGCGGGGGCTCTCCTTGGAGGGGCTGACGAAGGACTGATCTATCTTGATAATCGTGGGGTGCAGCAACGCCAGGTACGAGAGCGACGAGTAACCGGTGCCGAAGTCGTCCAGCGCGAAGCCGACGCCGAGGGCGCCGATACGCTCCATCACGCTCATCGTTTCGGCCACGTTGACCAGCATGGCGCTCTCGGTGATCTCGATGATGAGGCGTTCGGGGGCCAGTCCACTGGTCGCCAAGGCGCTCTCGATCGTGCTGAGCAGCGCCGGGTCGTGGAACTGGTGCGCCGACAGATTGACCGTCACGTAGGGCGCGATCCCGTCGGTCTTCTCCGTCGCTCGCCAGGCGCTCGCCGCGTGGACGGCCTGGGTGAGTGCGAAGTGGCCCAGCTCCAAGATGAGGTCGCTCTGCTCGGCCAACGGAATGAATGAGTTGGGCGGGACCCAACCCCGTTCGGGGTGCTGCCAGCGCATGAGGGCTTCGAAGCCTACGACGCTGGTGGAGTCGAGCCTGACAATTGGCTGATAGTGCATGGAGAGGTCGCCGGTCTGCAAGGCCCGACGCAACTCTTGAGCCAGCTCAAAGTGGCTCACCGCCTGTTGGTGCATGCTCGGGGTAAAGAGCGAGTAGCGACCTCGGTGCTGACGTTTCGCCTCAAAGAGCGCGACGTCCGCTCGCTGTATCAGCTCAGAGGAGTCCTCGCTGGTGCCATCGAAGACCACAATGCCAATGCTCGCGTGTTGTTCCAGACTCAACCCGTGAATCGAGAAAGGCTCGGCCAGCGCGTCGATGAGCCGTTCCGCGACCTCCTCGGCTTCCTCGGGGGAGTTGAGCCCTTCGGCCAGGTACAAAAACTCGTCACCACCAAAGCGCGACAACGTGTCGGTCGAGCGAGTGACGAACTCAAAACGCCGCGCGAGCCCGGTGAGGAGCTGGTCGCCGACCAGGTGCCCGTGGGCGTCGTTGACCCCTTTGAAGTCATCCAGGTCCAGGAGCAACACGGCGCCAAATCCGCCCAGACGAGCGATGCGGGCGTGAGCTTGTGAAAGGCGGTCCTCGAAGAGGGCGCGGTTCGCCAGACCGGTCAGCGAGTCGTGCAGAGCCTGGTGGGACAGTTGATCGGCGAGGGCCCGCTCTTCGGTGATGTCGCGCTCGGACGACACGAAGTAGAGAATCTTGCCCGAGGCGTCGCGCGCCGGAGAGCGCGACACTTCCGACACGATAATTCGGCCGTCTTTTCGCAGGTATCGCTTCACGTAGCGCACCTGGTCGATCTGCTCGGTACTGAGTCGAACCAACGTCTCTTCGGTGATACCCACGTCCTCGGGGTAGGTGAACTGCTTGGAGTCGCGCCCCATCAACTCGTCGCGCGTGTAGCCGACCATCCGACAGAACGAGTCGTTGACGGCGATCACTTGGTCCGACAGGTCGCTAAAGAGCATGGGGGCCATGTTGTGTTCGAACGCCAAGCGGAAACGCTCTTCGGCTTCGCGCACCAGACGCTCGTTCTCGTTGAGTCGCTCGATATCGCGGAGGCGTTCGATGCCGTAGGCCAGTTCCGCCGCGAGTTCGCTCAGGGTCTCGACTTCGCCGGGACCAAAGTAGTTGAGCTGCTCGGAGTAGATGGCGATCATGCCCAACGTGTCCCCGTGCAGCTTCAGCGGAAAGGTGCACATGGAGCGAAGGTCGTACTCCCTGAGCCGATCGCGACGCTTGGGCGGGAGTTCCATCGTGAGCGTGTCGTTCACCACCTGGACCTCGCCCGATCGAATGGCCTCGCCGACCGGGCCGGATCCGAGCTCGTCCTCGCCCCAGCCGAACTCGATGCCGTCGAGGATCGCCGTGAGCCCGGACGCGGCGACGACGCGAACGTTCTTCTCATCGTCGGGCTGCGCGTAGCCGACCCAGGTCAGGGGATAGGCGCCGGCGGTGACCACGGCCTGACAGAGGTCGGCGATCAAGGTCTCCTCGTCCCGCGCGTGCACGAGGATTTGGTTACCCTCACTGAGGGTTGCCAGAGCTCGGGTTAGGTACGTGCGCTCGGTCACGTCGCGACCGTTGCCCACAATCCCGTGGATGGCTTGGTCGTTGAGACAGTCGGTGAGCACTCCTTCGATGAATCGCCACTCACCCGAGGAGGTGAGAAAACGCATGACAAAGGCGCTGTCGGGACCGTCGGGATCGATGGAGGCGAGGTACGCGCTCTGGGCCATGGGGCGGTCGTCTGGGTGGATCAGTTCGAAGATGCTGCGTCCGATGAGAGAGTTGCTCTCGTAGCCGAACAAGCGGTCAACCACTGGGTTGACGTAGGTGAAACGGGCCTCGTTGTCGACCACCACGATGAGGTCATTCGACTTTGCGACCAGGGTGCGGAACCACTGCTCGGACTCACTGAGGGAGAGTTCGGCCTGCTTTAACGCACTCACGGCGGCCGTTGACCACTCCCGGTCGACCTCGCGCTGGCGCGCCGTCGCCGCCGCGGCGAAGGCCGACTCGATCTCCCGGCCAATTGCTTCGAGACCTTGCACCGAGCGTTCATCGAAGGCGTGGGTGTGGTGGTCGTAGATCGACAGGGCGGCCTTTTTGGCTCCGAGGGTGATCGGCAGCGAGATCGCCGAGTTCAACGTGAAGTTTGCCGCGCGTTCGCGCCAGGGGCCGTAGAGCGGTTGGCTGGAGAGGTCTTGTGCGAACTGAGTGGTCGAGGTGCGAATGGCCGTGCCCGTGGGGCCGAGGCCCGACTCGCTCGAACCCCACCACGAGACAATGCCGTCGTAGAGGTAGTCGGTGGCGCCCGCCGACGACACGATATCGACCCCGCCTTCGAGGGAAGTGGCGCCGATCCAGGCGAGGGCGTAGTGGCCGTCCTTCACGACGTGTTCACAGACTCCTTTGAGCAGCTCAACCTCGTCGAGCCCGAGCGCGCCGAGGTGTTTGAGGCCGTTCAGGAGGTCCAGGAATCGCTGCTCTTTAACCTCCCTCGTCACGTCGTCAAAGGCCGTCAGGATGCCCGCGACCTCACCACCGACGACGGCGGGCCAGATGCGAACGGACAGCCACTTCTGGCTTCCGTCGGGAACAACGAAGCCCGCCACGACGGGCGTCACGGGCGCTCGGGAGTTGGGGGCCGTACCGGCTGAGGTCTCATCAAAGCGAAACGCGGAGCCGTCGAGGTGAACGACGCCACTTTCCATCGCCGTCGTGGTGGTGCCCAGGAGCTTCTCGCGCGACGTCCCCAGCAGACGCTCGGCCGCGAGGTTGCAGTCGATGATGACGCCGCGCGCGTCGCGGAAGATCATCCCGGTGCTGATGTTGTTGAGAAAATCAGCCGTGACGGTGAGTTTTTGTGCAGTATTCAGACTGACGCTGTTAACGAGAAATTCCGACACGGCATTGCTCCGTTCGCCTTACGCGACAACCTATTTTCGGCGTGATCTACTAATTGCCTCGTTGATGATAAGTGCTAATAATTCTATTTGAGAGAGTTTTGTCGGAGTTGTTCATTCGTTGAGAACGTGTCGATCTAAAAAAATACTGTTTGTATTCTTCGAACGCCCACGACTGAATTAATAGTTTATTTTACCGGGATTCGATTCGTCGTTGCGTTTCTCGCGGAGTGATTCGCTCGCGGGGGATGGGCGACCAACGACGTATCCCTGGACGCTATTCACGCCGAGGTTCCTCAACAGTTCGACCGTGGCCTCGTCTTCGGCACCTTCGGCGACGGTCCGCATGCCAAAGGCCTGGGCGAGGTTCACGACCGCCGACACCACGTGTTGACTCGACATCTCCGTGCAGAGGTCTTGGACGAACTCGCGGTCGATCTTGAGATACGACACGGGGAGTCGCTTCAGATACGCGAAGCCGCCGTATCCCGCGCCGAAGTCGTCCAGGGCCACCTTTATCCCGAGCTCGTTCAGGCCTCGGACGAACTGTTCAGCCGCACTGAGGTCGTGCACGAGCGCAGTCTCGGTGATCTCGCAGACTATTTGGGCCGGGTTCGCTCCGTGTTCCGCAAGGGCGGTGGCGATCAGCGAGAGTATTGCGGGATCCGCCACGGATTTCGCGGAGAGGTTGAATTCGAGTGGGTGGCCCAGGGTCGAGAGACGGGCCGTCTCGTGAATGACCCAGCGATCGATCTCCGAGATGAGCCCGTACTCTTCGGCCGTCGGCAGAAAATGGTCCGGCAGGATAACTTCGCCGTCCGCACCGATCATGCGCAAGAGCAGTTCGTGCTGGACAACGTCGTTGCTCACGAGGTCGACAAGTGGCTGGGAGTACAGAACGAAACGGTCGTTATCGAGCGCGTCCCGTATACGGCCGACCCAGGTGAGTTTTTCGAGCTCTCGCTCGACCTTCAACTGGGCGGCCGCGCGGTCCGTGATGTCCTCAAAGACAATGACCGCACCTCGCTGATCGTCGTCCGCGAGCGGCGACGCGCTGAGGGACATCGGCACCGTCGAGCCGTCGCGGCGGATAACGGTCTGGTGATCGAGACTGAGCGGCTGGCCGCCGCTCCAGACGGAGCTGAGGCGACAGGGTACTGACGCGTCGCGCTCGTCGTCCCCTTGAAGGCGAAAGGCCTCCATAGTGGAAAGGCCCACGAGCTCCGTTGAGGTGATGCCGAGCAGTGCTCCGGCCGCTCGGTTGGCGAAGGTGATGGTGCCCTCAGCGTCGGTGGCGATCATGCCCTCGGCCATGTTGTCGGTGATCGCCAAGAGAAATTGGCGAGACTGCGCGAGCTGCGCTTTCGCGTCACTGTACTCAGTGACGTCCTGACAGGTGCCCACCACGCGCTCGAGATTTCCTTCGTCGTCGAAAAACGCTTCGGCGCGCAAACGTACGGTCCGCACCTCCTGGTCGGGTCGGGTGATCCGGTGGGTGATCTCGGACGAACCGTGTGTGAGGGTATTGCTGAAGACACTCTGGACGAGTGGTCGTTCGGACGGTTCGACGAAGGAGAGCAACATTTCGAGTGAACCGTCCCACGTCGAGGGCGCCACACCGAAGATTCGGAACATCTCGTCGGCCAGGAACTCGAATCGACCACTCTGGAGGTTCCATTCCCAGTGGCCCACGTGGGCCAGCCGCTCGGCCTCACGAAGGCGAGCTTCACTGACGGCCAGGCGCCTGGCGTCGCGAATTCGTCCGATGCCATAAGCGAGATTGTCGGCCAGCTGGCTCAACAACTCGAGTTCGGCCGCGCCGAAAGCGCCCATCTCACGGGCGTAGATGGAGAGCGCACCGACGGTCTCGCCGCCCACGATCAGTGGAAAGGAGCAGGACGTCCTGATCTCGTGGCCCTCCAGACGATCGCGCCAGGGCTCGACGCGCTTGGAGCGCCGGAGGTCTTTGGTCACTTGAGGGGTGCCGGTGCGAACGGCAATGCCGGTGGGTCCGCGTCCGAACTGGTTGTCCCCCCAACTCACGGTGATTCCGTCGAGGAAGGCGTCGTCGCCGTAGGAGTCGACCACCCGGATCGACTTCTCCGCGTCGTGTTCGAGGTAGCCCACCCACGCCAAGACGTAGCGGCCCGACTCCACGATCGTGCGACAGATGTTCGACGTAAGAGTTGGCTCATCGTTGGCGTGGACGACGATGTCGCTGCACCGACTGAGAGTTCGAAGGGCGTGCGCGAGGGTGACTTGTTCGCTCACGTCGCCACCGGACACCAAGATGCCCCGCACGTCGGGATCGTCGGTGAGATTGTGGGAGTAACAGTCAATGACGTGCCACGGCCGGCTGCTCGTGGCCCGAATGCGGAACTGCATGAAGACGCCTTCGGGATCGCCGCAGGCGACTTGCGCGAGAGTGGTCGCGACGTGCTCGCGATCGTCGGGGTGCACCAGCGTGATCATCTTGCGACCGACGAGTGCGAGGGGGTCCGATTCGACGACAGCGCCGGCGACGGGATTCGCGTACTGCAAGGTGGTGTCGGCACTGATGACGGCGACGGGGGTGAGCAGTCGGTCAGCGACGCGGGCCAATTGGGCGTAGTCCGGCTCGGGGTACTCCAGCGGGGAAGAACTCACCACTACAGCCTGCAGGTCGTGTCACCAGATTTGTACGGGTATTACGTCCGTTGACCTGGACAGACTGTCCTTACGACCACGCGATTAGCGGCTCAGCAGGCTCAGCAGCTCCGATTGAGAGTGAACGTCAAAGATCCGAAATATTTCGCTGAGGTTGTTGCGGACCGTGCTCGCACTGACGAAGAGGGCTTCCGCGATGGCCGGGACCCGCTCGCCGCGAAGGAGCCGACTCAACACCTCCCACTGGCGGGTGGACAGCAAGTTCATCTGCGGGAACCGATCGGGGTCGGGAAGTGCCCCGAGCGAGTCGAAGATGCCACTCGCCTGAACTTCGCTGGCGATGCGCCACAGGCGATGTTCCAGTTGCGACGCTCGATCAAACTTGGCGGCGGTCGCGGGATCGGGTTCGGACAGCAGCAAGAAGACTCGTGACGTCGACTCCGCCAAACAGGTCACGATGCAGCGGACGCTCTGACCTCGCGGTGAGAGGTCGGTCAAGCGAACGGGCAGAGACATGGTCATGGTGCCCGCGTTCTTCAGTTCGTTGATCTGCTTCACGAGCCGCTTGTGCTCTTCGTTCGACAGGAGCGGTCGCCCGATCAAGGACTCGGCGGACTTTTCTACGACCTCCTCGACGTTGTTGCTGACCGCCGTAATGACGCCCTCCGCGTCGGTGGTGCCGACGGCCACCTTGGGTGGGGAGTAGCCGAGGTACTCAACCAGCGGGCTGTCGCGCGGTTCAGACGAAACGGATAGTTGTCCCAGGGAGTAGCGCGAGTCGCCGAACTCGATGGCGCGATTCCAGAAGTTCGCGATGACCTCGCGCCCGTCCGGGCGAATCAGCCGCCGATGAGACGAGTAAAAGTCGATCAGTCCCTCGGCGAGGGCCGTGAGAGCGAGGCGCGCACTGGCCTGATCGTCGGGAGAGAGCATCTCGTAGATCGGGCGGTTCAGCAGTCTCGAGGCGGGCGAGCCGGAGTTCTCGAAGAAAGAGGGCGTGGCCTGGGTGAGTGTAAAGCTCTTTAACTCCACGAGGAATAGAGGAAGATCGAGACCGCCAACGACGTCCCAGACGTCCCGCGCGGCGACATCGAGGTCAATGGTCAAGGACACCCCTTCCGCCATTCTTCACCTCATCGTAGGCACGTATACCGACGACAGACGGAATATGTTCACGTCCCGGGAAATATCCCGCTGGCGCGAGTGAGGTGGCTCTAGGCCACGTCGCGGTACGTGTCGCGAAAGTGCTCATCCAGGACGTTGACGTCGGCGTAGAGTCGTGCAACGTCCTCGTTGCGGCGGCGCCTCTTGATGGCAAACAGCGCGAGCGAGAGAACAACCAGGCCACCGACGGTGAAGGCGAACCCCAGAAAGTACAGCGACAGAGAACCTTCGCAACCCGTCTTGAGCCCAATGCCGTTCGTGGGACTGGCGATTGAGTGGCACGCGCTGACCACGCTGTGAACGCGGCTGAGAAGCCAGAGACCCGCCACCGTTACCGCGACACTAATTACAACCGTGACATTTCGGATCACGACGCCAACCTACACCCCAATCAGGGATAATTCGGGTCATTCGAAGAGAGCGCGACGCCGCCTCATCTAGGAGAGCGGACCAGTGAGTTCCTTGGTGTCGGTCGGCATGAACGAGAGTCGACTGGCGGGGGTTGGTCGACTTATGAAGTACCCCTGGGCGAGGTCGCACCCCAGGTCGCCGAGAAGGTCTAGCGTCTCTACGTCTTCGATGCCTTCGGCGACCACCCGCAGTCCCATGTCGTGACCCAGGTTGATGGTGGCGCGCACCAGTTCCATCTCGCGGCCGTTGCCTTCGGCGTTGAGCGACGTGATGAACGCGCGGTCGAGTTTTAGTTCACCGACCGCCAAACTGCTCAAGTACGCGAGCGAGGTGAACCCGGCACCGAAGTCATCGATGGAGACGACGATGCCGAGATCACGCAGATCCAAAATGACGGCCTGGGAGCGCAGGAAGTCAGTGATGATGGTGGTCTCGGTGATCTCGATGACGACCGCCTCTCCGGGCAGCTCGTACGTATCGAGAAGGTCTTTCACGTGGCTGAGGAAGCCCGTTTCAAGGAGGTCGGTAGTGGCGACGTTGACCGAGACAGCGAGGTAGCGACCGCTGTTTCGCCACTGAGCACACTGGGAGAACGCCTCATTGAGCACCCACTTGGTGAGCGGCCACATGAGTCCCGCCTCTTCGGCGATCGGCAGAAACTTGAGCGGAGGTACGAGTCCGAGCGTGGGGTGGGGCCAACGGACGAGGGCCTCCACCGCGAGGATCTGGCCGGTCTTCAGGTCCAACTGCGGCTGATAGTGCAAGACGAAGTCACCGGCCTTCACCGCTTCGCGAAGTTCGTCAAGCAAGTTGGGCGAGTCTTCGCCGCCGTCGAGTTCCTGATCGTAGAAGACGTAGGGCATCTGGCCCAGTTTGGCTCGGTACATGGCGACGTCCGCACACCACATAAGCGACGGTCCGTCAGTTGCGTTGGCGGGCACCAACGCGATGCCGATACTGGCCCCGACGCTGGCCTTGATCTTGTGCAAGACGAAGGGCTCTTCGATCTTTTCGAGGATCCGGCGCGCCACCACCACGGCTTCGTCAGCGTCGGCGTCCATGAGTACGACGGCCAACTCGTCGCCACCAAGTCGCACCACCGATCCGGAACTGCCCACGGCCCGAACTAGTCGTGGCCCGAGTTGGCGCAACAGCTCGTCGCCCGCGGGGTGGCCGAAGGAGTCATTGATCTCTTTGAAGTGGTTGAGGTCAACGAAGAGGAAGGCCAGCTCGCGCAGGGAGGCGTCGTCGTTGGCCTGATCGGCAAAGAACAGGTCGAGGATCATGGCCAGTTGCCGTCGATTGCCAAGGCCCGTGAGCTCATCGGTATGCGCCTGGCGGTTGCGCTCTTCGGTCAGGAGACGCAAACTTCGGGCCGAGAGAAGCAGTCGCACCCCCACCGTGAGGAGGGTCGCGACCGAGAGCCACAGCGCCTCACGGCTGAGTTTGGTGTTCGCTCCGTAGATCAAGATGAAAAGACTGGCCGAGGCGGCCAGTCCCGGCAAAAAGAAGCCCGACGTCTTTTGGGGCCGAAGCGGATCGTGGTGACGGGTGGGCAGCCACACCGACAGCGACATCAGAAATATCGCCGTCGGCCAGGCGACGTTGTTGAAGTCGCTGCCGAAGCGACCGTTGAATGCCGCGGAGTTGGAAAAGAGGTTCACGGTGTCACCGATGACGATGACGATGAAGCCCACCGTCATCAGATACCAGGGCGCGGTCCCGCGCCCCGAGAGCAGAACGGATCCCCCGATCACGAGGAGCAGCAGAAGTAGGTCGCCCACGGGGTAGGCCAAGTTGGTGGCGGTTCCCAGTGAGCCGGTGCCGGCGACGTGTTCAATGCTGTGAAAGGCGAAGGCGGCGCACAGTGCCGCGGCCCCCAGTCCTGCTACCACTCCATCGAGCCAGTTCGGCCGAGCGAGGCGCCCAAGGCCGCGCTGTAAGAGCATGAACGTGGCCACGTAGGCCAGCGGATAGAAGGCTAAGTAGAAGATATCGGCGTAGGAGGGCGTGGGCGGAGTGGCGCCGCCCAGGGACTCGGCGGTCAAGACGAAGTCGCCAATCGTCCACGACAAGATGGCGAACCCGAGCAGAAGCGGCACCGCGCGCCCCGGCCGATGGTCGAGTCCGCGATAGATGCACATCAGCGACGCGACCAACTCCAGGCCGGTGAGGCTCCAGCCATCCAGCCACGTCCATTGCTCCGCGGGAGTGCGAACCAACAGCGAGATCACGTAGGCGAGGAGCAGGACGCCGACAACGCCGTAGATCGTCCAGACGCGCTTACGGCGGAGCAAAAACGTGGCGGACTCGGCGGCACTGACGGCGGCGGACCCCGTCTCGGGTGACATTCCGTTCATGGAGTCGGGAATCGGTGAGCGCACGCCCGTGCGCGTCCGACCGCCGCGGCGACGTTCCTCGTCTAAGGACACGGCTCTCTCATCTGTTACCTCCGCCGCTCTCGTGGTCCAAGACTTTGACATTTCGCATAAGTCTTCCGAGTCATCATCAACAATGGATCAACCTCAAGCCAATACCACGGCATTTTAAAGGCAGCCCTCCATAAAACAGGGGATGCTGTTGACGAAAGAATCACTCCGGCGAAGAAATCTGTTGCTCAGGAACGGTGAGATCGGGTAGGGGCGCCCCCGACGTCGCTCGCGTCGGTGGACCACAATGGAGTCGTGAGTCGTCTCTTCGCTGCACGGTCGTTCCGATGAAAATGTCGGCGCGCGCGCTCGCACTCGGCGCCGTCATCACTCTGATCAGCACCGGCCTCTTTGCGACGAGCGCCTCGAGCGCCGACACGGAGGCGACCACGTCGTGGACCGTGTATCACGGCGACGCGGCCGGTTTGGGAGTGTCGACGGCGCTCTCGGCGGTCACGACGACACGACCGGCTTGGACCTCTCCGTCCCTCGATGGTCAGTTGTACGGCGAGCCCTTGGTCTTTGACGGACGGGTGTACGTGGCGACCGAAGAAGATGTCGTCTACGCACTCTCGTCGTCCAACGGTCGGGTCCTGTGGTCGCGCCATCTCGCCCCGGCCGTGCCGTCGTCCGCGTTGCCCTGCGGTGACATCTCCCCGGTGGTGGGAATCACCGGAACCCCGGTGATTGATCCCGCGCGCAGTGAGATCTTCGTGGTGGCCGATGAGTTTCTCGGTGGCGCCCCGCGCCACCAGCTCGTCGGACTTAACACGTCTACCGGCGCCGTCGAACTGAACGAGCGGGTCGATCCTCCGGGCTCCGACCCGGCCGCGCAACTGCAACGAACGGGGCTCAATCTCGACCAGGGGCACGTGGTGTTTGCGATGGGCGGTAACTACGGCGACTGCGCGGCGTATCGAGGTCGGGTGATCTCGGTGGCGGAAACGGGTTCGGCGCCGGCCGTCTTTAGCGTGGACGCGCGGCCGGGTGACTCCCAAGGCGCAATCTGGATGGGCGGCGCCGCACCGGTCGTCGACGCGCACGGGGGTGTGTGGGTCAGCGTCGGCAACGGATCAGTCCACTCGAACAGCCAGCCGTACGACGACAGTGACTCGGTGCTCGATCTCAACGTCGCCATGCGTCTGCGACAGTACTTCGCGCCGGTCGTGTGGGCCCAAGACAACGCCGCGGACTATGACATGACCACGGCGCCCGTGTTGCTGAGCGACGGGCAGGTGATCCTCGCCGGCAAGTCGCCGCGCACCTATCTCTTGAACGGTGCCCACCTGGGCGGGATCGGGCATCCCGAAGCCGTCACCACCGGAGTGTGCTCGAACGACATTGACGGCGGCAGCGCGGTGGTCGGCACGGTGGTCTATCTGCCCTGCCTGAACGGTCCCGCGGCCGTGCGGGTGGGCAGGTCGCCACCGTCGCTACGCGTGCTCTGGAACGCCAGCGTCGGTGGGGGACCACCTATCTACGCGGCGGGACTGGTGTGGACCATGGGTCAGAACGGCACGTTGTACGGCCTCAACCCAGCCACGGGCGCCGTTCGCCAGCAGGGGGTGGTGGGCGTTCCGGCCAATCACTTCCCGACGCCCAGCGTGGGCGACTCACTCTTACTGGCGGCGTCAGCCACCCGCGTGGTGGCCTTTCACGCTCGCGTCCGGTAACTCTACGGCGAGGGCCGCGCCGGAATCGATTGGGCGAAGGAGAAGTGATTCTCGGGGTCGTACTGGCCCTTGATCGCGACCAGACGTTCCAGATTCGACCCGTAGTAGGCGCTCGGCCAGTCGGCGAGTGTCGGATCGATGTAGTTCTGATACGCGCCCGTGGCGGGGTTAAAGACATCGTCGCCGAGCCAAGTCAACCAGGTCTGTCCGTCGTTGATCACCGCGGCCGGGGTAGCGGTGGACCAGGAGTACGAGGCTTGGATGCAGGCCAGTTTGTCGCGGTGCACGAAGGCGGTCGCCCCGCTGGCCACGCGGTTGACGGCTCCGCCGTAGGAGTCAAAGGCCAATCCGCCGCCGAGGGTGGGCGCCAGGGCGGCGAGGTGTTCGACCGCCGCCACCATGCCTGCGCAGCGGCTCGAGGTCATCGCCGTATCGACGTAACTGGACTTGGCGGAGTAGGCCGAGCGACTGAGCACACCGTGGGGATTCTCCGACGACAGATGACAGGCGGCCACACTGAGACCCGAACAACCCGCCTCGATCTCCATGGCGGTGAGGTACTCATTGGACCCGTTGAAACTGTAGGTGGGCGCGGCGGCGATGGAGGACTTCAAGGGAGCGAGGTAGGACGCGAGCGCCGACGGCGAACCACAGAACACCCCGCCGATCTGGCCGAGAAACCCGTAGGTTCCCTGGGAAAGAATCTGACAGTTCGACCAGACTTCGTCAGGTGCGGTGGTGATCCACTCCTGCCACGCCTCGAGCATTGTCGCGGCGGCGCTCCAGGGATACTGCAAGGTGAAGAGAGTCACCTCGGGCATCGGGTGCACGGTAAAGGTGAAGGACGTGGCCACGCCGTAGTTGCCCCCGCCCCCGCCTCGCGACGCCCACAACAGATCGGCGTGCGTCTGGTCGTCCGCGCGTACCACTGTTGCGTCAGCCGTCACCATCTCAAGCGATCGCAAGTTGTCCGTCGTCAATCCGTACTTTCGAGCGAATACCCCGATCCCTCCGCCGAGAGTCAGGCCGGCGATGCCCACGGTGGGGCACGATCCCCCCGGCAGGAGACGGTTGTGGGCGCCTACCTCGTTGTACACATCGATGAGCCGCGCGCCCGCACCGATCGTGGCGGTGTTGGCGTTGGTGTCGACCGTGATGCCCGCCAGACGGCTCACGTCGATGACCAGGCCGTCGCAACTGGAGTACCCGGCGTAACTGTGTCCGCCCGAGCGAGCACGCATGGCCAACCCGTGACGCGTGGCGAAGTCCACGCACCGCGCGACGTCCTCGGGGCCGGCGCAGTAGGCGATTCCCTGCGGGTGAAGGTCGGTGAACTTGGCGTTGTACAGCAAGCTGTCGCCGGCGTAGGAGCGGCTGGAGGGTCGTACCAGGGTCCCCGTCAGTGACGTCGCGAGCGCCGCCCAGTCGGTCGCGGTCGCCGGCCCCAGCGTGGTCGTCGTGGCGGGGGACGTGGTGCTCGAGGCGGGAGCGTGCGACGTGCTCCCACAAGCGTCCAGCGCGAGCCCGGCACCGAGTGCGGCCGTCGCGACGAGCGATGTTTGGCCGGCGCGCCGTAGAAAGTCGCGTCGAGTGGAGAGGTCTGCGGTCACGTCGAGACGTTATTGCAAGATTTTGGTTAAGAATCGATGTCATCCACTCAGCCCTTGTGGGCCCACCGGTAATCTCCTGCTCGTAGGCGGGTGCCCCGTAGCAAGGGGGCCAACGCGTACTCATCGAAAGAGTGGGCGAGTGAAAACGATAAAGAGTGGGCGCGGCGCGTCGCGACTCCTCGTCAGTCTCCTGATGGCGGCCGCCATTACCCCCGCGGTGACGCTTGGCTGGGGAAGTGCGCGAGCGGGCGCCGAGGCACCCTTAAGCGGTTTCTATTTGGATCTTGGCGCCTCCGCCTCGGTGGGCTTTCAGCCGACCGCCTCGTTCCCCCACGGCCAGCCCACCACTGACGGGTACGCCAATGACGTCGTGGCCTACGAAGCGGCCCGCGGCGTGACACTGGATCTCACCGAGTTGGGCTGTCCCGGCGAGACCACCACCACCATGATCAATGGAGCGGATCACTGCTATCACGATGACGGCAGCCAACTGGCCGACGCCATGGCGTTTCTGCGCGCTCACGACGGTGAAGAAGGGATCGTCACGATCGATCTCGGCTTCAACGACCTGCGCGGTTGTCTGCATCTCGGATCAGCCCGCCGCCCGGTGTGCGTTGACGCCAGGATGGATATTCTTCAAGAGCAGCTGCCCTATATCCTGCAAAGCCTTCAGGGAGTGGCCGGAGCGGGCGTGAGTTTTGTGGGGGTGGGATTCGACGACCCCTACTTGGCGGACGCCATCACCGGTCGATCGGGTGAGTTGTTCGCGTCGCACAGCGAGACGGCGATGGATCAACTCAACGGCGCGTTGTCCACCATCTACTCCGAGGCGAATATTCCCATGGCGACGGTCAGTAGTTTTTTCGACGTCCATGATCGCTCGAGGGTCAACCTCGAAGGAGTGGGAACGGTACCCAATAACGTCGCGAACGCTTGCGAGCTGACGTGGATGTGCGCACCCAAGCCCTACGGACCCAATATGCACCCCAATAACGCGGGCTACCTCAAGATCGCGTCGGCCATCGAGAGTGAGTTACGGGCCCCCTGGTAACGTCCACCGCGCGGTCGCTCGAAGCGGTGCCTCGATAAGCCCGGATTGACCAGGGACGATGAGGACAGGCCCAGGAATACTCCATCACCCCTTGCGAATACCTGACTAAATAGATAAAGATTGTCACCTATTGCGGCGTGAGGAGCGAGTTGTCGACCCCGACGGACACCAAGAGCGAATCAAACGTGGAAGGCATCAAACGCGCGAGCAACTACTTGCGTGGAGATCTGGCCGATGAACTCGCCAACGCGGCGCCCAACGTCTCGGGCGATAGCGAGCAGCTCCTCAAGTTTCACGGCATTTACTCCCAGGACAATCGAGACGAACGACGAGCGCGCACGCTGGCCGGTGAGGGGCTCGACTACATCTTCATGATCCGCGTGGTGGTGCCCGGCGGGCGACTGTCCTCCGAGCAGTGGCTGGGCATGGACGAGGTGGCGACGACAATTGCCGACGGGACACTTCGTCTCACCACGCGTCAGGCCGTCCAGTTTCACGGCGTGGTGAAGGGCGAACTTCGCGACCTCGCCCGCGCTCTTGATCGCCAGTTCCTCTCGTCGTTCGGGGCCTGCGGTGACGTCGTACGAAACGTGGTCACGTGTCCGACGCTGCACCTCGAAAATGGTCACGGGCACCTCGAGGGCATCGCCCACCAACTTCGCCAGACGTTTCGCTCCACGTCCGAGGCGCACTGGGAGATCTTCGTGAACGGAGAAAAAGCGGCGTCACGCGAGGAGATCGAAGAGCGCCCCTTCTACGGCGACACGTACCTCCCGCGGAAGTTCAAGATCGCCGTCGCGCATCCGCGAGACAACTGCGTGGACGTCTTCGCTCAAGACGTGGGGTTGATTCCGGGCGAACACGAAGAGCTGGGCGCGGGCTTCACCTTGCTCGTCGGTGGAGGGCTGGGGCGCTCCTACGCCCACGAGGACACCTTCGCTCGCTTGGCCGAGCCGCTCACCTTTGTGACCAACGAGGAGGTGGAGGAGGTGATCGCGGCCATCATTGCCACCTACCGCGATCTGGGTAACCGCAGTGACCGAAAGCGCGCTCGCATGAAGTACGTCGTGGCCGACCTGGGACTGGACGCCTTTCGCGGCGAAGTGCAATCGCGCCTCGGGCGAACCTTGCGTCCTCCCATGGAACTCCCCGCCGAGTTTGACGCGGACGATCACCTGGGATGGCGTCCGCTCGCCGACGGGGCGTGGCAGGTGGGGCTTCGAGTCGGCGCGGGGCGAGTGCGCGACATCGAAGGCGGCCCGACGTTGCGTAGCGCACTTCGTGAGATCGCGACCCGCTTCGGCGTGACGTTCTTCATCACTCCTCAACAGGACCTGATCGTGAGCGGTATCGACAGCGTGGATCGCGACGCGATCACCGCGCTCCTCGTTGCCCACCGCGTTCGCCTCGACGGCGAGTTGGGCAACGTTGAGCGGCGCGCGCTGGCCTGTCCGGCGCTGCCGACGTGCAGCCAGGCCCTGACCGAAGCCGAACGTCGATTGCCCGAGTTGGTGAGCGGACTCGAGGAGGCCCTGGCTCGTCGGTCTCTGGGTCGCCGGCCCTTACAGTTGCGCGTGACCGGGTGCCCGAACGGGTGCGCCCGTCCGGCCCTCGCCGAGATCGGAGTGGTGGGACGAACCAAGTCAACCTACGACCTCTTTCTCGGGGGCGGTACCCGAGGGAATCGTCTCGCGACCATCTACCGCGAGAAGGTGAAGCTCGACGACATACCCGACATTCTCGGTCCGCTGTTCGATCGATGGGCGAGCGAGTCCGACGCCGAGGAGACCTTCGGCGACTTCGTGACTCGCGTAGGCGTGGCGTGAGCGTCTATCTCATCGGAGCGGGCCCGGGCGAGGGCGACCTTTTGACCGTGCGCGCGGCGCGCGTGCTCGGCGAAGCCGACGTGGTCGTGCGCGATCGGCTCATCGACGAGTCGGTGATGGAGTTCGTGAATCCGCTCGCGGTCATCGTCGACGTCGGAAAGACCCCCGGCGACTCGTCGAGTCAGTCACGTATCAACGACCTACTGGCCGATCTCGCGGCGAACCATGAGACGGTCGTTCGGCTGAAGGGTGGCGACCCCTTTGTCTTTGGACGGGGTGGGGAAGAGATTCTCGCCCTGCGTGACGTGGGGGTGTCGTGCGTCGTGGTGCCGGGACTTAGTTCGGCCCTCGCCGGGCCACTCGCGGCCGGAATCCCGGTGACCCATCGAGGAGTGAGTCGAGGGGTCACGATCGTCAGCGCGCGCGGCGCCCGGGGTGAGGTCACCGACTTTCGTCCACTGGTCCACGCGGAACTGACCCTCGTGATCTTGATGGGAATTGAGCGCCGTAGAGAGATCGCGGCGCAGTTGATGGAGGGGGGCCTCGACGCTGCGACCCCCGTCGCCGTCGTGGAACAGGCGTGGACCGGTCAGCAGCGTACGACCCGTGGTTCGCTGGGTGAACTTGGGTCCTTCGACGTTCGCCCACCGGCGATCATCGTGGTCGGGGGCGTCGCTTCTTTCGACCTACGTTGCGTTGAGCGCTTCGACGTCGCCCTTCTCTGACGTGCTCCCCCTCGCGTTCAAACTGGCGGGCGTTGACGTGCTGGTCATCGGGGCGGGCGTGATCGGTGCTCGAAAGGCCGCGCAACTCATCGAGGCCGGTGCCCGGGTGACGGTTATTAGTGAGGAAGTTCTCTCCCCGCTCCCCGCGGGGGTCGTGCGCTTCGAGCAACGACGATACGTGCGCGGTGACCTTCGAGGTTTTTTCTTGGTGGTCTCGGCGACGGGAGACGCCGCCACGAACGACGTCGTCGTTGAAGAAGCGAAAGGGGAGCGACTGTGGCTCAACGTGGTGGACGATCCCGATCGCTCGAGTTTCTACTTCATGGCGTTGCACCGCCAGGGTGACGTGACGGTGGCCGTGTCAACCGCCGGCGCCGCCCCCGCTCTCGCCCAGGAGGTGCGCACGCTGATCGCCGAGGCCTTGCCCGACAACCTCGCGCGGGTCGCGAACTCTCTGCGCGACGAACGACGTCGCCTTCACGACGACGGAACGAGCACCGAGGGTGTTGACTGGCGGCCGCGAATTGGAGAACTCCTTCACTCCGAGGACGGCGACGAGAGCTAAGCGCGCGTCGTGGGCGCCGACACGGGTGGGTTTGACCAACCACTCGCCACAAAGAATTTTTTTTATGCTCGAAACGGACACTGTGTCGAGGTTTCGGACGTTTCGGACAGCACCGGAGCGACTTAACTAGGTAAGTGGCGAAACAGAGCCGGTCAGTGCCGGTCATGCAGGCGGTGCTGGACGCGGTCGCAGATCGCCTGATGACGGGGGATGAACTTCTCATCCGTATCCCCGAAATCTGCGAAGCGACCGGTGTGAACTACGGCTCGGTGTACCACCACTTCGGTTCTCGCGAGGGCGTCATTGATGCGGCCTACGACATGATCTTTACGCGCCTGGTCGAGGAGGATATTCGCACCTTCAAGGACGTGAATGAGTCGGTGGAGACGCTCGACGAGTACCTCAAAGTCATGGCGCCGATCGTCGCGACACTCTCCTCGGGACCGGAGCGACGAGCGCGGCGCGCCATGCGCTTTCGTATCGTGGCCGCCGCGTCCACGCGACCACGTCTGAAAGAGATGATTGGCAAGTCCCAAGCGCGCCTCACCGAGGACCTGTGCAGCCTCACCGAGTTCGCCCAGTCCAAAAAGTGGCTACGCGATGACCTCTCGCCGAGAGCCCTCTCGGTGCTCTTTCAGATCCTCGTGTTTGGCCGAGCGCTGGACGACGTTTCGGCGACCCCGCTCGAGGAGGCCGACTGGGAGCAGATGATCGGCGTTCTCTTTCTCGACCTCTTGAGTAAGTAGGACTCGCCCCGGCCGATGTGCTGAACTGCGAGAGTGAAATTGATTCGCGTGGCCGGCGCCGTGGTGATCGCGGCGTTCCTCATCTTTTTCGCGAGCCACTCGTCGTCGTCGTCGCGGGCCTTTCCGGCCGTCGTCGCGTGTGACGCGTCGGCGATCTCGGCGGCGTACCACGACGTCGACAGTGTCCAAAGTTTTGGCTGCGCCGGACGGTTCGCCTACCTCTGGGCCACGGTGGGCAAGGGCGAGGGGGAGATCGGCGTGACCGAAGTGGCGCGCTACGACCTCGCGACGTCGAGTTGGAAGAACGCGTCTCGTCTGCACTACTGCGTCGACCACCGCCTGCCCTCCTACGTTCAGTTCTGGGGCTGCAACTCGAATTAGTCGCGGAAAGTAGCGCGCGAGCATCACCTACGCTCGAATTGTGCGAGCACGAGGATTTGTCTCTTTAGCCAAGGCCTCGACCCAAGACCTCTTCGATCAGAAAACGGCCTTTGGTCGTCTCGCGTTGGTGCACGTGATCATGATGGCCGGTGACACGTTGGTCACGGTCTCCCTGGCCGGTTCGCTCTTCTTCTCGGTCACGCCCGACGCCGCCAAAGGAAAGGTCCTGCTGTACCTGCTCCTCACCATTGCTCCCTTCGCCGTCGTCTCGCCGCTGCTCGGACCCTTAATCGACCGTTCCGCCAACGGGCGACGAGTGCTCGTGGCATTCTCCGCCGTCGTGCGCGCGGTGCTCTGTGTAGTGATGGCGCAACATCTCAACTCGCTGTGGTTGTTTCCGCTGGCTTTTTTGCTGCTGGTGTCGTCCAAGCTGTACGTCGTGACGCGCGGCGCGCTGGTGCCCGAAATGGCCCGCACCGATCAGTTTCGTGAGCACGCGGCTCACGTCGGTGACGCCGGGTGGCCGAATCAACGAACCGAGGACGAAAAGGGTTTCGCCGGGTTCAACGCGCAACTCACGCTGCTCGGCACCTTGTCGGGGTTGGTCGCCGGTTCGGTGGGCGCGGGGATTCTCAAAGGAATCAGCGCCACGGCCGTGCTCGTCGTCGCCTCGTTCGTCTACCTGGGCGCGACCGTCGCCAGCGCGCGACTGCAGCGTCCGAGCCCCGCCGTGCGCGACGAAGTCGTGGGACTCACCCAAGAAGAGCGCGATCGCAACGCGCTGAACCCCTTAGGCGACTCGGACGTGGCCTGGGGTCTCGGAGCCGCCGCGATCATGCGATTCGCGGCCGGGTTTGCGACCTTTCTTCTGGCCTTTGGCCTGCGGCGCGACTCGGCGGGGCTCGGTTGGTACGCCTTCGCCCTGGGCCTCAGCGGTATCGGTTCGCTCGGCGGACTGGCCTTCGTCACGCGGATGCGCAACATTCTAAAAGAGTCGACGCTGCTCACGATCGCCCTCTTCGCGACGGGCGTGGGTGCGGCGTTCGCGTCGCTGCACCCCGTGCTCGTCGTTCAGGTCATCCTGGCGGGCTGGATCGGCGTGAGCGGCGCGGTCGCCCAGCCGAGCTTTGACGCGATCACTCAACGAAACGTCGCTCCGGGAGCGCAAGGTCGCACCTTCGCGCGTTTCGCGGTGCGCCAGCAACTGCTCTGGGTCATCGGCGCGTTAATCCCCGTGGCCATCGTGCTCAGCTTCGGTGTGGGCGACCGACTGTTGGCGGTACTCATGCTCATGGCGGGTGTGGTCTATCCGATCGGCCGGCGTAGCGCGCGCGAGGCGTCTGCTTAAATTGAGTATGGAATCGCCTGAAGTAACCCCGGTCGACATCGCGTCGCTGCCCCACGTGGTGGTGGTGGGAGGAGGCTTCGGCGGCATCTCGGCGGTCAAAGCCCTCGCTAATCAGGCCGTGCGCGTGACCCTCATTGATCGTCACAACTTTCACACGTTCCAGCCGCTGCTCTATCAGGTCGCGACCGCGGGCCTCGAACCCGCGGACGTGGCCTATCCCATTCGCACGATCTTCGGGCACGCGAAGAACGTCCGCGTGCGTCACGCCCGAGTGAACAGTGTCGATCGGGAGCGCAACCTGGTCACGTTGGAAGATGGGACCGAGTACTCCTATGACTACCTGGTGGTCGCCTCCGGGACGGTCGCCGCGTACTTCGGTATTCCCGGCGCCCAGACCTTTTCGATGCCGCTCTACACCCTGGCCAACGCTCGGCGACTTCGCAACAAACTCTTGCGAAGTCTCGAAGACGCCGAAGTGGCCAGTGAGTTGGCGCCCCAACAGGTCAACTTCGTGGTGGTGGGCGGCGGTCCCACCGGCGTGGAGACCGCGGGCGCGCTCTCGGAACTCATTGACATCGCGATGCGCCGTGACGGACTGAGGATTGATCCGGCCAACGTGAAGATCTACCTGGTGGACGTGGCCTCGCGGCTGTTGACGGCCTTTCCGGATCGCGCGAGCAACTACGCCTTGAAACACCTGAAGTCGATGGGCGTCGACGTGGAACTAGAACGCCCGGTCGTCGAGGTCGAGGCGAACGCCATTCGCTTCAGCGACGGCGAGGTCCTCCCGGCGAGGGTCGTGGTGTGGGCTGGCGGCATCACGGCCGTGGGCACCATCGCCGACCAACTCGAAGAGACGAGCGGGCCCAACGGGCGAAGCCTCGTCAACGCGGACCTGCGCGTTATCGGCAGCGAGAACGTCTGGTGCGTCGGCGACGCGGCCGCCATCCCACGGCGCGGCGATCCGACGACGTTTTACCCCCAACTCGCGCCGGTCGCCATTCAGTCGGGACGCCACGCCTCGCGCCAGATCTTGCGCCTGCTCGACGGCCACTCGACCCAAGACTTTCACTTCGTTGACAAGGGCATCATGGCGACCATCGGGCGCCGCGCCGCCGTGGCCAAGATTCCCCACGTGCCGGTGATCGAAGGAACTCTGGGGTGGTGGGCCTGGCTGGGCCTCCACCTCTTCTACCTGGTCGGCTTTCGCAACCGCATCCGCGTGTTGATCAACTGGACGTGGCGCTACTTCGACTGGCCCTCGGGGCCTCGTCTGATCGTGGCCGACGCCGAGACGGCGAGGTAGCTCAGCCGAGCCGGCGCTCGAGGTCAGCCACCAGGTCGTCGAGTTCGCGCGGCAAGTGTTCGTTGAACTGGGCGTAGTGCTCGCGGATGCGCGGCACCTCCCGGCGCCACTCCTCGTAGTCGACGTTCAGTAGTTCGTCCATGTCCGCACTCGAGACGTCCAGTCCCTCGACGTTGAGCGCGCCCTTGGCCGGCACGTAGCCGATGGCCGTCTCGACCGCCTCGCCGCGACCGGCGGTGCGATCAAAGATCCACTCCAGCACGCGCGAGTTCTCGCCGAAGCCCGGCCACAGCCAACGACCGTCCGCGCTCTTGCGAAACCAGTTCACGTAAAAGATCTTCGGCAGCTTCTCTTCATCGAAGCGGTCCGAGAAGGTGAGCCAGTGCGCGAAGTAGTCGGCCATGTTGTACCCACAGAAGGGGAGCATCGCGAAGGGGTCGCGGCGCAGGTTGCCGACCGCACCGGTCGCGGCCGCCGTTGTCTCCGAGGCCATGATCGAGCCCAAGAAGACCCCGTGATCCCAGCCGAGTGACTGAAAGACGAGGGGAATGACGCTGGCCCGCCGACCGCCAAAGAGGATGGCGTCGATCGGCACGCCGGCGGGGTCCTGCCACTCCGGAGCAATCGCGGGATCTTGATCGGCCGGTGTCGTGAAGCGCGAGTTGGGGTGCGCCGCGGGGGTGCCGAGTTCCTTGGACCACGCCTTGCCCGTCCAGTCGATGAGGCCCTCGGGCGGTTCGCCCATGCCCTCCCACCAGATGTCGCCATCGGGGGTAATCGCGGTATTGGTGAAGATGGTGTTGGCTTCGACCGTGTACATGGCGTTGGGATTGGTCTCCAGGTTGGTGCCGGGGGCCACGCCGAAGAAGCCCGCTTCGGGGTTGATGGCGTACAGCCGTCCGTCGGGACCCGGCTTCATCCAGCAGATGTCGTCGCCGACGGTCTCCACCTTCCAGCCCGGCAGCGTGGGCACCAGCATGGCCAGGTTGGTCTTGCCACAGGCACTCGGGAAGGCCCCGGTCACGTAGCGCGTCTCACCCGCGGGGTTGGTCAGCTTCAGGATCAACATGTGCTCGGCGAGCCAGCCGTTGTCGCGCGCGAGGACCGAGGCGATGCGCAGCGCGAAGCACTTCTTGCCCAACAGGGCGTTGCCGCCGTATCCCGAACCGAAGGAGATGATCTCGTGGGTCTCGGGGAAGTGAACGATGTACTTGTTCTCCGCGTCACAGGGCCACGGCACGTCGGCCTGGCCCTCGGCCAGCGGCATCCCCACCGAGTGCAGGCAGGGCACGAACTCACCGGTGTCACCGAGTACTTCGAGGGCGCCGCGCCCCATGCGGGTCATGATGCGCATGGACACGGCCACGTAGGGCGAGTCGGTGATCTCGACGCCGATGTGAGAGATGTTGGAGCCGAGGGGGCCCATGGAGAAGGGCACCACGTACATGGTGCGGCCCTTCATCGATCCTTGAAAGAGGGTGTTGAGTGTTTCGCGCATCTCGGCCGGGTCGCGCCAGTTGTTGGTCGGACCGGCGTCGGCCTCGTCCTTGGAGCAGATGAAGGTGCGGTCCTCCACACGCGCCACGTCACCGGGATCCGACGCGGCGTAGTAACTGTTCGGTCGCTTCGCCTCGGAGAGTTTGGTGAAGGTGCCCGCGTCGACGAGCAGCTGACACAGGTCGTCGTACTCCTCGGCTGACCCGTCGCACCAGTGGATACGATCAGGGGTTGTGAGCCGCGCCACTTCCTCGACCCATTCAATGAGCGCTTTATTTTTGGTTGGGTACGTCACGTCGTCCTCATCTACGTTCTTCGCGTTGCCTTGTCGCCGCGCGATACTTCTCTCGCAGTCATGAGCGCGCCGACCGACCCAACCAGAGAACGGAGCCGGCACGAAGATGACGTCCTAAAGCGTATAGCCAAAATTGTGGCAACGGACAGCGTTCCCGCGGGCGAGCTCTACGGCGGCGACGACGCCGCCGTGTTGCGACCCTTCGTCGGTGAGGCCATTATCTCCACCGACGTGGCGGTCCTGGGAATTCACTTAGATGGTGAACTTTTTTCACTGCGGGACCTCGGTTATAAGGCCGTCACCAGCGCGCTCTCGGATCTGGCGGCCATGGGTGCCCGGCCCCGGGGGGTGGTGCTGGCCGTCAGCGCCCCTTCGGGAACGGACTTAGAGGAGATTCACGCCGGCGCGGCCGAGGCGGCGCTGGCGACCGGCACCGTCGTGGTCGGGGGAGATCTCTCGCTCGGGCGCGACGTCACCGTCGCGGTGACCGTCTTTGGCGAGTGCCCGGGACGCGGCGCGGTCCTTCGCAGTGGGGCGCGAGCGGGGGACGAACTCCTGGTCACCGGGCCCCTGGGCCGGGCGGCCGCGGGACTGCGTCGCCGACGAGAGGGCGCGGCCTTGAGCGATGAGCTGGTGGAGGCTCACCGGCGACCCTGGCCGCGCCTACGCGAAGGGATGGCGGCTCGGAGTTCCCACGTGCACGCCATGATGGATCTGAGCGACGGCCTCGCCTTGGATCTCCATCGCCTGGCCGACGCGTCGGGAGTGGGTTTCGAGCTCGAGGATCTGCCCGTCGCCCCGGGCGCCAGCGAAGAAGAAGCGCTGAGCGGCGGTGAGGACTACGAGTTGCTCGTGGCGACCAACGACCCCGATCGGTTGCGGCTGGTCTTCGTCGATCGTGGGCTGGCGGCCCCGATCACCATCGGTCGAGTGGTGGAGGCTCCCACGACGCGCACGCTACGCGGGCACGACCTCACGCCCCGGGGCTTTCAGCACCGGCTCTAGCGATCTAGGCGCGCAGTGTGGAGCGCGAGGGCTTGACGATCTTGCCCGAGCGCAAGCACCCGGTGCAGACGTTCACGCGCTGGGGCGTACCGTTGATCAGCGCGCGCACTCGCTGGATGTTCGGGTTCCAACGACGCTTGGTCCGGCGGTGGGAGTGCGACACGTTCATACCGAAGGACGGCTTCTTACCGCAGATTTCGCAGACTGACGCCATGATGAACATTCTCCTTAGGTCCGGGCCGATTGCGCCGGAGGGTTAAACCGAATGACCATTGTAGCATCGCTAGCGATGAGTTCTCCCCCCACGCTGTCGGCCAAGGGGCTTCGGGCGGTGATCACCACCTACGGGGAACTCCTGCACTCCTTTCGTGACGTTATTAATCGCCTGAACGTGTACCCCGTGCCCGACGGCGACACCGGGACCAACATGGCTCTCACCATCGAATCGGTCGTGGTGGCCCTCAAGGACCTCGACGAGAACGCCCCGCTCGGCGAGGTGGCTCGGGCCATTGCCCAGGGGTCGCTGATGGGCGCTCGGGGGAACTCGGGGGTGATTCTGTCCCAGCTGCTGCGGGGGCTGGTGGCGTCATTTCCCGTGCGCGGTGAGGTGAGCGCACCCGAGTTGGCCGACGCCTTGCACCACGCCGACGAGCTGGCGCGCCAGGCCGTGGTCCGACCCGTCGAGGGCACCATCTTGAGCATCGCGCGCGCGGGGGCGCAAGGGGCTCGGGCGCACACGGACTCCCTGGTGAACCTGGCCCGCGGCGCTCGTGACGCGGCGAAGGAGGCGCTGGCGAAGACGCCCGAGCAGCTCGCGGTCCTACAGCAGGCGGGTGTCGTCGACAGCGGGGGTACCGGACTCGTGTTGTTCTTCGAGTCGCTCTGTCACGAGTTTGCCCACGACGATCTACCCGTGGCGCCGCGGGCCGACACCATTGACGTGCACGCGCACGAAGTCCCCAGCGAATCAGGACTGGCCGAGCTGCGCTTTGAGGTCATGTACCTCCTGGACGCCGACGATACGAAGATGGCCGCCTTTCGCGAGGTCTGGGCGGGACTCGGCGACTCCATCGTCATCGTGGGGGGTGAGGGCCTCTACAACTGTCACATTCACACCGACGACGTCGGAGCCGCCATTGAGGCGTCGCTCGACGTGGGTCGACCACGCGAGATCCGGGTCACCGACCTCGCCGAACAGGTCATCGAAGAGCGCTGGGTCCGCGAGGCCGCACAGACGCCCTCCGACGCGCCGGCCACCGAGGCCCCGATCACCGCCGTCGTCGCGGTCGTGGTCGGCGACGGGGTCGGTCGCATCTTTCGCTCACTCGGCGCCCGGCGGCTGGTCGTCGGGGGCCAGTCCATGAACCCCTCGACCAGTGAACTCGCCGAGGCGGTGCACGCCACCGGATCGAGCCAGGTGATTCTCTTGCCGAACAATAAGAACATCACGCCGGTGGCGGCGCAGGTCAACGACCTGGTCGATGAGCGCGTGGCCGTGGTCGCGACCAACTCCATCGTCGAAGGCTTCGCCGCACTCCTCGCCTACGACCCCGACGCGTCCCTGGAGGCGAACGCCACGGCCATGGGCGCCTCGGCGTGCAACGTCGTGGCCGGCGAAGTCACGCGCGCGGTGCGTGACACGTCGACCGACGCCGGTGACGTGCACGAGGGTGACTGGATCGGCCTCGGCGCGGGCGGGGTCCTCGCGATCGCCGACTCCATCGCGGCGGCGAGCAACGCTCTACTCGCGACGCTGATCCGGCCCGAGCACGAACTGCTCACCCTCATCGAAGGCGACGGGGCGACGCCGGCCAATACCCGCCGGATCACCGAGTATCTCGCGGAGGCCTTTCCCCAGATCATCGTCGAGGTCCACCACGGCGGGCAACCTCTCTACCCGTACTACTTCGGCCTCGAGTGAGTGACGCGCCGCCGCGCCGCCTTCGCGAGTTGGGTGCGGTGTCGGTTGACAAGTTGCGCCACATCGGCGAGAAGCGCGCGGCGGCCCTGGAGTCGATGGGCATCTCCAACGTCTTTGACCTGCTGACCGTCTATCCCCGTCGCTATATCGATCGCACGCGACAGGTCGACCTCAGCGACCTCTCGGTGGGCGACGAGGCGGCCATCTTTGCCGAGGTCACCAAGGTCTCCAGCCGTCGCACGCGACAGGGCAAGGTGATGGTGGAGGTCACCGTGAGTGACGGGGGCGACTCGATCAAGATCGTCTTCTTCAATCAGGGGTGGCGCGAACGTCAACTCTTGGTGGGAGTGCAGGCGCTCTTCTTCGGCAAAGTGGGCGACTACCGGGGGCAGCGTCAGATGGCCAACCCCGTCGTCGACGTCATCGTCGGAGCGACGGGCGAGGAGCGCGACCCCTCACGAGTGGGCCGGGTGGTCGCCATCTACCCCGCCTCGGGCAAGGCCGGTCTGACGAGCTGGGAGATGGGCGGCTTCATCGAGGAGTCCCTGCGCCGGGCGGGCCCCCTGCTCGATCCCCTTTCGGAAACGCAGCGGGCGCCGCTTCAGTTGATCGACCGAACGAGCGCGTACTGGGCGATTCACCTCCCCGAGAACTACGGCGACCAAGTCCCCGCTCGGCGTCGGCTGGCCTTCGATGAGTTCCTGCGCCTTCAGCTGATCTTGGCGTTGCGTCGCCGTCGACTCGAGGAGTCGGCGGCCGGCATTCGCCACGCGATCGATCTCGAGGACCTCGACGTCGCCCCCGGGTCCCTCGTGTCACGAGGGGACACGCTGGTTCGTCGTTTTCTGGGCGGCCACCGATTTAGCCTCACCGCGGCGCAGCGGCGCGTGCTGGGCGACGTCGTTCGCGACATGGCGGGACCGCTGCCGATGCATCGACTGCTGCAGGGGGACGTGGGCTCGGGCAAGACGCTGGTCGCGGTCACGGCCATGTTGGGAGCGCTCGACGGCTCGCGCCAAAGCGTGCTGATGGCGCCGACCGAAGTCTTGGCCGAACAGCATCTGGCCTCGCTGCGTCGCGACCTGTCGGGCCTCCTGGTCAGCGACGACGCGGTCCTCGGGGGAGAGCGCGAGGTCTCGGTGCAACTCCTGACCGGCCGAGTTCGCGCCAAGGAACGCCAGGCCATCGTGGACGGGTTGGCCCGAGGCTCGGTCGACATCGTGGTGGGGACCCACGCCCTCTTGAGTGACGACGTGCGCTTTCGCTCGCTCGGACTCATCGTCATTGACGAGCAACATCGCTTCGGCGTCGAACAACGCTCACGCCTACGCGACCAGGGTCGCGAGCGTTCCAACGAGGGCGCCGACCCCGATCTCTTGGTCATGACCGCGACGCCCATCCCGCGCACGGCGGCGATGGTCCTCTTTGGGGACCTCGATGTCTCGGTCTTGGACGAACTGCCGGCCGGACGCCGAGCCATCGCGACGACCTGGGCCCGTGAGCCCGAGGAGATCGCGTCGTGTTGGCAACGGGTGCGCGACGAGGTGGCGGCCGGGCGCCGCGCCTACGTCATCTGTCCGCTGGTGGAAGGTTCCGAGAAGATCGAAGCGACCAGCGCGGTCGAGGAGCGAACGCGTTTGGCGACCCACGAACTGCGGGGCCTCGCGGTGGGTCTCCTGCACGGCCAAATGAAGAGTGACGAAAAGGAGCTGGTCATGAATCAGTTCCGCGCGGGCGAGATTGCCGTACTGGTCGCCACGGTGGTGATCGAGGTCGGCGTTGACGTGCCCGAAGCGAGCGTCATCGTGATCGAGGACGCGTGGCGTTTCGGTCTGGCCCAGCTGCACCAACTGCGCGGGCGGGTCGGACGCTCGGAGTTCCAGAGTTACTGCTACCTGCTCGGCACTCCACCCAACGAGGACGGCGAGGCCCGCCTGAACGCCCTGGTGGCGACGGACGACGGCTTCGAGCTGGCCGACGTCGACCTCGAGCTGCGCGGCGAGGGAACGCTGCTCGGGGCGCGCCAGCAGGGGCGCAGCGACCTCAAACTAGCCAGACTGAAGTCGGACGAGGACCTCCTGCTCGGCGCCCAAACGCTGGCCGCGTCCATGGTGCAGAGCGACGACGAGTCCCTCGCGGCGATGCAGGACGAGCTGCGGCTGTTCGTGGACGACGACGACGCCACCTATCTCTTTAAGAGCTAGCCCGAGCCCCTACGCTGAAAGAGTGCGAGTTATTGGTGGTACGGCCCGCGGGCGTCAGCTCAAGGCGAAACTGCCGGCCGCGGTTCGCCCGACGACCGACTACGCCCGCGAAGCGATCTTCTCCATGCTCGAGAGTCGGGGAGGACTGAGCGACCTGGTGGTCGCCGATCTCTACAGCGGCTCGGGCGCCATGGGCATCGAAGCGCTCTCTCGTGGCGCGGCCAAGGTCTATTTCGTCGACACGGACCCGGCGTGTTTGGCCGCGGCCAAGAACAACCTGGAGCCGCTTAAGTTGGAGGGGGAAGCCGTCTTCGTTCGATCGAACCTGCCGGTGTGGAGTCCGCCGCGCGATCTCGATCTGGTGCTGGCCGATCCGCCCTACGGTCCACTGGATCTGGCGAGCGTTCTCCACGACGTCAGCGCCGGTCGCGTGGTGATAGAAAACGATCGTCACATGGACGCGCCGAACGGTTGGGTCGTGACCAAAACGAAACGATACGGCACTACGCTCGTAACGATGTTGGAACCCAGTAGAGGGGACGAAGAGTGACCACGGTTGGACTCATTCCGGGCTCTTTCGACCCGTTCCACAACGGCCACCTGGAGATCGTGGAGCGCGCCTCGCAGATCTTTGACGAGATCGTGGTGGCGGCGATTCGCAACCCCCAGAAGTCCGAAGCGCTCTTCGACCTGGAGGAGCGCCGCGAGATGATCGCGGACTCTTTGACCCACGTGCACAACGTGCGCATCGTCTCGGTCTCGACGTTGCTCGTGAACGTCGCTCGCGACGTCAACGCCACGGCCATCGTGAGGGGGCTTCGCGCCGTGTCGGACTTCGAGAGTGAGATGCAGATGGCCCAGATGAATCGGTCGCTCTCGGGGGTGGAGACCCTCTTTCTGCCCTCCAGTTCCCACTACTCCTTCTTTGCCTCGCGCCTGTTGCGCGAGGTGGCACGATACGGCGGCGACGTCACCGCCTTCGTGCCCGAACCCGTCGCCAAGCGCTTGGCCGAGAAGTATCCCGGGGCGAGCTCGTGACCTCCTTTGACGGGTACGACGTCGAGCAGTTTGAAGAACCACCGCGCCACGGCCGCCGCGATATTGAGGCCGACCTGCGCGACCTCATCGACATCGTGGCGAACGCCAAGCAGATGCCGCTGTCGAACTCGGCCCTGATCTCGCGCGACGAGGTCCTCGCCCTCTTAGAACAGGCGCTGCATAGCCTGCCCGATGAGATTCGAGAAGCCCGGTGGGCGCTGCGCGATCGCGAGGAACTCATGGCGGCCGAGGTTCAAAAGGCCGAGCAGCTCATGAATCAAGTCCGCGCCGAAGCCGCCCGCATGGTCGACAAGACCGAGATCGTTCGTCAGTCGCGTCTGAAGGCGGAACAGATCATCGCCGACGCCCACGCCCAGGCTCGTCAGATGATCAACGAGTCCGAAGACTTCATCGACGGCAAGCTCGGAGGGTTCGAGATTGTGCTGGAGCGTCTCCTCAAGACCGCGCACTCGGGCCGCGAACGGCTCAGTGCTCAGGGACTCCCCACCTCGATGCTCAATCCCGAGCCTCGCGCCGACGACTTCCTCTCGCCCGCGCCGTCCCCCTCGCGCGCGTCGGAGTCCGACGCGGATGAGGGATCCTTCTTCGATCAGGACTCCTTCTAGAGCAATGGCGTCGCCGTATCTCGTTCCCGTCACGGCCCTGCTCCGTGACGTGCCCTCGTCGATGTCGGTTGAGTTCGAGGCGCCCTTTGACGAACCGCGCGAGTTTGAGCCTCGTGGGGCCGTTGAGACCGACGTCTTTCCCGAGGCCACGGTGCACGTGAAGCTGCGCCTCGAAAGTTTCAGCGGGGGAATTCGAGTCCGCGGACGGGTGGAGGCCCCCTGGCACGGAGTCTGTCGCCGGTGCTCGGCCCCGGTGCTGGGGGTGAGCGAGGTGTCGGTCAACGAACGTTTCGTCGACGACCCCGACGCCAGTGACGAACTGAGCTACCCGATCGAGCATGGTTTCGTGGATCTGGCCCCCCTGGTGCACGACGCGATCCTGCTGGACCTGCCGCTCGCGCCGCTCTGTCGGCCCGACTGCGCCGGACTCTGCCCCCAGTGCGGGATCGATCGCAACGAAGCGAGCTGTGACTGCCAGGCGCCGCGTGATCCGCGGTGGGCTACACTGGACGGACTCCAATTTGCGGACCCCGAGTCCGAGGGATCCTAAAAAGCAACGGGTTTTACCCCGTTTCTGGTGAAAGAGAAGATCGATGGCCGTACCGAAGCGCAAGACCAGCAAAGCCAAGACCCGAAGCCGCCGCGCGGCGAACTGGACCCTGGAGCGACCGGCCCGCAGTGTCTGCCCCCAGTGCGCGACCTCCAAGTTGCCCCACGTGGTGTGCCCGAACTGTGGCTGGTACAAGGGCCGCGTCGCGGTAGAGGTCAACTGAGTTGAGCCTTCCCATCGCCCTGGACGCGATGGGTGGTGACTTCGCTCCCAAAGAGATCATCGCCGGTGCCCGCCGGGCCGTTGACGAGCTGGGACTCGCGGTCACCCTCGTCGGGGTACCGGAACTGATGGGTGACCCCCTCGGTCTCGACGTCGTGGAGTGCAGCGAAGTCATCGCCATGGACGACGATCCCGGCGCCAGCGTGCGAAAGAAGAAGGACTCGTCCTTGGTCCGCGCGGCGGAGCTCGTGCGCGACGGAAAAGCCTCCGCCATGGTCTCGGCCGGGAACACCGGCGCCACCATGGCCTCGGCGTTGTTGCGCATGGGGCGCCTGCCCGGGGTGCATCGGCCCTGCATCGTCACGCCCATTCCCAATCCCCATCGCACGCCGGTCGTGCTGGTCGACGCCGGCGCCAACGCCGAGTGCACGCCCGAGATGCTCGTCCAGTTCGCCCAAATGGCCTCGACCTACGTCGCCACGCGCTACGGCGTGGCCGCGCCGAAGGTTGGCCTTTTGTCCATCGGCGAGGAGGCGACCAAGGGCAACACCCTCGTCAAGGCCACCCATCAACTCTTACGCGAACTTCCGACGTTGAACTTTGTCGGCAACGTCGAAGGGCGCGACTTTATCCCGTCGCCGGTGGACGTCATCGTCACCGACGGCTTCACCGGCAACGTCGCGCTCAAGACCCTAGAGGGGGCGCTCAAGTTCGTGTTCTCGGCGGTGCTCGACGCGGTGGGCACTAACGAACAGACCAAAGTCGCGGGCGACGTCCTCTTTGAACACCTGTGGCCCGTCGCGAGCCAGCTCACTCCCGACAGCCAGGGCGGGGCGATGCTGCTCGGCGTGCAGGGCATCTGCATCATCTCTCACGGTTCGTCCAACGCCACGGCCATCATGAACGCCTTGCGGGTGGCGGACGAGGTCGACAAGGGCGAGGTCGTGGCAAAGTTAGCCTTGACCATACGACCTGATCAAGCCGCTTAACGGGCCGCTGGAGCACCGGCACTCGGTAGTGTTGGGACACATTAATAAGGAGGCGTCATGAGCGCTGACACCACCGCGCCGTTGGACCGAGACGGCATCTTGGTACTGGTTCGCGACCAACTCGCCGAGATCCTCGAAAAGAGTCCGAGCGACATCACCGAAGATGTGTCCTTCGAAGATCTGGGCGCCGACTCGCTGGCCCTGATCGAGCTCGTCGAGGCACTCGAGGAGAACTTGGCCACCTACTCGGCGGGTTTTCACATCGACGACGAGGACTTAGAAGGTCTGGGGTCGGTCCGCGACGCCGTCAACTACGTCGCTCTCAAGCTGCAGGTTTCCTAACGAGGCCCGTGAGCCTCATGACTGCGACTCTCGAGGACGTCGCGGAGCGCCTCGGGCTCGACCCTGCGAGCCCGCTGCTGGTGACGGCGCTGACTCACTCCAGTTTTGCCGCGGAGCACGACGTCGACTCGAACGAGCGCCTGGAGTTTCTCGGCGACGCCGTGGTCGATCTGGCGGTGGCCGATCTCATCATCACTCGTTACCCCGATCTTGACGAAGGATCGGGCTCTCTCGTTCGTAGTCGCGTCGTGAACGAAGCCGCTTTGGCGCGCGCCGCGCGACACCTCGACCTGGGCGCCGTCCTTCGAGTGGGCCGGGGCGTGAAGAAGGAGAACGGCGCCGAACGACCGTCCTTGCTGGCCGACGCCTTCGAGGCGGTGGTGGCCGCCCTCTACCTCGAACGCGGATACGACCTCGCCAAAGAATTCGTCCACGCGGCGCTCGCCGACGACGTCACCCACGCCGCGCGGGCGCCGGGCGACGTGGATCCCAAGACCCGCCTACGCCAGTGGGCGGAGTCGAGCGGGTTGGGCACCCCGGAGTATGACGTGCGGGCCGACGGTCCCGCGCACGCGGTGAGTTACTACGCGACGGTGCGAGTCGGTGACCTGGTGGCCCAGGGCGAGGGCCGCTCGAAGAAGGGTGCCGAGGCTCACGCCGCAGAAGCCGCCTGGCAGGCGCACGACGATGCCTGAACTACCCGAGGTCGAGACGGTGCGCGCCTCACTCTCGCGCGACCTGGTGGGCAAAAAGTTCAAGAGTGTCGCGGTGACCAACGGGCGGGTCGTGCGTCGCCATAAGACCGCGAAGGACTTTCGCGCCATGCTCGAGGGCCACAGCGTGCGCAGCGTGCAGCGCCTCGGTAAGAACCTGGTCGTGGGCCTCGACAGCGGTTCGCACCTGGTCATTCACCTCGGCATGAGCGGTCAGCTGCTCCGCGCGAAGGGCCCCAAGGATCCCAAGCCCAAACACACGCACGTGGTCTTTACCTTCACCCAGGGGGGTGAGCTGCGCTACGTCGACCCACGGACCTTTGGGGAGCTCTACGTCTCCAAGGTTCCGAGCGACGACGACCCGCCCGTGGAGTTGTCCAAGTTCGCGCGGTTGTCCATTGGGGGAGACGGCACGGCCCTGCGGCGCGCGGTGCCCGAGCTGGCGCACCTCGGACTCGATCCCTTCGAAGACCAGATTGGATGGGACCGCTTCGCGGCCGTGCTGCGCAGTCGCACCACGCCCCTCAAGGCCGTGCTCACCGACCAGGACATCATCGCCGGGATCGGCAATATCTACGCCGACGAGATCCTGTTTTCGTCGGGCCTGCGATTTGATCGTTCCGCCGAATCTCTGTCGACCATCGAGATCCGACGCCTGCATCGCGCCATCAGCGAGGTCTTGACCGACGCGATCAAGCACGAGGGATCGACGCTGGACGACGAGCAGTTTGTCGACCCCGACGGCAAGCCCGGCAACTTCCAACAGTTCCATCAGGTCTACAACCGCGAGGGTCAACCGTGCCTGCAGTGTCGTCAACTGATTCAGCGCGAGACGGTGCGCGGACGCTCCACGTACTACTGCGAGAAGTGCCAGGCCTAACTTCCAGGCGGCAACGAGAAGGTTGCTAGCGTCGTGGCGTGTTTCTTAAGCGATTGACCATGAAGGGTTTCAAATCCTTCGCCGATACCACCGTTTTGGAGTTCGAACCCGGCGTCACGGCCGTGGTCGGGCCGAACGGTTCGGGTAAGTCCAACGTGGTCGACGCCGTGACCTGGGTGCTCGGAGCCCAGAGCACCCGGGCGCTGCGCAGTTCGCGGATGGACGACGTCATTTTCATGGGAACGGCCAATCGGGCGGCCCTCGGGCGGGCCGAAGTGGCCCTGACGATCGACAATTCCTCCGGGCGACTGGCCATCGACGGGGCCGAGGTCACCATCTCGCGCACCCTCTTTCGCAACGGCGACTCCGACTACGCCATTAACGGCACGACCTGCCGACTGCTCGACGTCCAAGAACTGCTCGGCGACTCGGGCGTTGGTCGCCAGCAACACATGATCATCGGCCAGGGACAGCTGGACTCGATCCTCTCGTCCAATCCCGAGAACCGTCGCGCGGTGATCGAGGAAGCGGCCGGCGTCTTGAAGCATCGCCGGCGTAAAGAGCGCTCCGAGCGACGCCTCGCCCAGACTCAAGAGAACTTGGAACGGCTGGGCGATCTGGTGCGCGAAGTGCGACGCCAGATGCGGCCCCTGGAACGTCAAGCGGCGTCCGCGCGCAGCTACTCAGACGTCGAGAGCGAACTGCGCGACGCGCGACACGCCCTCTTCGCCTCGCGGCTTCACCACTTTGAGCAGCGTCGCCGCGAACTGGACCACGCCCTGGAAGAGGCCGCGGTCCGCGAGCGCGAGCTGCGCCACGAACTGGTGACCCTGGACGCCAAGGCGACGGCCGCCGCCGCGGAGATGGCCTCGCGCAGGGAGGAGATGCTGGCCTCGACTCTCGGAACCCTGCAGGGGCTCGCCGAACGCGCCCGCGGCACGTCCTCGGTCATCCAAGAGCGCGATCGATCGCTCCGCCAGGCGCTGATCGCCTCGGCCGATGAGAACGTGATCGCGACCTTAGAAGCCGACGCCGCGCGTCTCGTGACGGACTTAGAAGCACTGCGCGCCGAAGAGCTGACTCTGGGGGAACTGCGCGACCAGTTGGACGAGTCGCGAGAACGCTTCGCGGTGGCCGAATCATTTGTCAACGAGATCGGTGGCTCCTCGATCGAACAGGACGAGGCGGCGTTGCGCGCCGCCCGCGAGCAGATCGGACTCTTGGAGCGCTCGCTGGCCTCCGTCGAGGACGCCGAGCGACGCGCCCGCGCGCGCGTTGACGACGCCGAGCGTCGTTCGGCCGCCCTGGTCGACGCCCGCGCGAGGGCCCAGGAAGAGCTGACCGAGGCCCTGAGCCGTCTCAACGACGCGAGCCAGTTTCTGGACGAAGCGGCGTCGGCGCAGGAGTCCGCCCAACGCGAGCGCGCTGAGGCGGACGAGGCGTTCGCCCGTGGAGCGGACGTCCTCTCGCGCGCTCAGGCGCGCTCGGAGACTCTCGAGCGCGCCTTCGAAGAACTCTCGGGCGCCGACGGTCGCGCCATCATCGGCGGACTAGAGGGCGTCCTCGGCTCATTCCTGGATCTCATCGAAGTCGATACCGGTTGTGAACGCGCGGTCGAGGCCGCCGCCGGGGCGTCGGTGGGCGCCATGGTCGTCGACGGGAAGCGTTCGGCGAGGGCGGCCCTCGCCGCCCTGCGCAAAGAGGGCGGCGCGGGCTTGATCCTGCCCGTGGGCGAGACCGAGGTCGCGCTCGCGAAGGCGCCCCCCGGAACGAGGGCGGTTCGCGATCTGGTCCGAGCGCGCCGCGGCGCGCCCGAGCACGTCTCGCGAGTCCTCGACGCGCTCTTCTTCAACGCGTTTGTGGCCCGCGACTGGGAAGCGGCGATCGATGAAGCGCTGGCGAATCGATCGCTCACTTTCGTCACGCTGGAGGGCGATCGATTCTCTTCGTCGGGCTGGCGCGTGGCGTCGGGTCGCGCCCTCGTCACGAGGGTCACGGTCGACGCGGCGGCCGCCGAGGCGGCGAGCGCGGCCAGCGCGTTGGTCGGACTGCGCGAGCGCCGCCAGCGAGCCGAGGAGTCCTTACGCCAAGCGCTCGAGCGACACCAGGCCGCGAACTCCGCCGTGGTGCACGTGCGCGGGGAGATCGAGCGTCTCCGCGGCGACGTCGAGCGACTAAAGCGAGAGAGCGACGAACTGATGGCGACGGGGAAGACCCTGAGCAACGACACGGGGGTGTTGCTGTCTCAGCGCGACGGGCTGCTGGAGGAGCTGGAGGTGGTTCGCGACGCGCTGCCGGCCCTGGAAGCCACGCGGGGCGAGAGCGCCGAGCGCGCGCAACAACTCGTGGCGGCCAAGAGCGAGCACGAGGCGCGTCGTCGCGAGGTCGACGAGCGGGCCACCCTGCTCTCCCAGCACGAGGCGCGCTACGGCGAACGACGCCGACTCATCGAGCAACGTCAGGCCGAGATCGAAGCACGACTCGAAGGACGCACCGGCGAGCGCGAAGAGGCCGCCGCCAAACGCCAACTTCTCGAGTTCGACATTCAAGTTCTGCGTCGACTGGCGACGTTGGTTGAACGGGCGGCCGACGAGATTCGGGTCGCCCAGGAAGCCATGGACTCGACCTACCGCGAGCAACTCGAAGCCACCCGAGCCAGCGCCGAGCTCCTCGAGGAGGTTCGCCAGGCCCGTCACGGGGCGGACAGTCGTCTGAGCGAGCTGGGCGAGGTGATGCGTCGCTACGAGATCGAGCAAGCGGAACTGGTCGTGAAGGTCGCCAACGTTCACGAGGTCATTCTTCGCGACCTCGGCGTGGAGCCGCACGAGATGGGACCGGCGCCCCACGTGGACCTCAGCGATGGCGTCACTCTCGAGTCGCGCGTCGGTGAGCTCGAGGCCCGGATCACCTCGCTGGGCCCAATTAACCCGCTCGCCCTCGAAGAGCTGTCCGCGCTGGAAGATCGCTACAAGGACCTCGACGCCCAAGTCAGTGACGTCCGTCACGCCCGACGCGAACTGCAAGAAGTGCTGCGCGCGCTCGATGAGGAGATCATGCAGACCTTCACGGCCGCTTTCGCTGACGTGAATGAGCACTTTTCCTCACTGATCGCCATGCTCTTTCCGGGAGGTCAGGGACGGCTCAACATGAGTGAGCCGGAGGACCCCTTGAACACGGGCGTGGAGATCGAGGTTCGTCCCATGGGTCGCAACGTTCGTCGTATCTCGTTGCTCTCGGGCGGCGAGCGCTCGATGGCGGCGTTGGCGTTCCTCTTTGCCGTCTTTCGCTCCCGGCCCTCGCCCTTCTATCTGATGGACGAGGTGGAGGCGGCCCTCGACGACGTCAACTTGCAGCGCTTCCTTAACCTCGTTGACGAGTTCCGCCACGAGGCGCAGTTACTGATCGTGACCCACCAAAAGCGCACGATGGAAGCGGCCGACGCTCTTTACGGCGTGACCATGGTGCCCGGTGCCTCGTCCAAGGTGGTCAGTCAGCGCGTCAACCGGCCGAAGGAAGTTGAGACGGCGTGATCGCCCTCTACGTCGTCCTCGCGGTGGTGGTCGTGCTCGCCGGGACTTTCGTCGTGGCGCGTCGCCGCCGGCGCGGGCCTCGACCGGCGACCCTGGTCGCCCCGCCTCGCGCGGCCATGCCCGAGGTCCTCGTTAGCGAGGCGGCGCCCATGCCGGTCCTCGCGGACGCGTCACTCGAGACCCGCTTGGCCTCCTCGCGGGGCGTCTTCGACCGCGTGCGATCGCTCTCGGGCACGGGCGACGTGAGCGCCGAGCAGTTGGACGTGGTGGAAGAAGTGCTGTTGCGTTCGGACGTGGGCGTCGCCATGACCCAATCGGTGCTGGACGAGCTGAGAGCCAACGGGGCCCCGCAGGGTGTCGCGGCCGCGCTGCGCGCCATTTTGCTCGACTCCTTCCGCGGGGATCGTCACGCGCAGACCGGCGCCGAGGAGGGTCGGGTCGCGGTGTGGTTGTTCGTGGGCGTGAATGGGGTGGGCAAGACCACGACGATTGGCAAACTCGCCAAGCGTCAACACGACGAGGGCCGCAGCGTGCTGCTGGCGGCCGGCGACACGTTTCGCGCCGCGGCCGCCGACCAACTAGAGCAGTGGGCCACCCGAAGTGGTGCCGAGATCGTGCGCGCCACCGAGGGGGCCGACCCGGGTTCGGTGGTGCACGACGCGATCGGTCGGGCCAAGGCGCGCGGGGTGGACCTGGTTCTCGCGGACACCGCCGGACGTCGGGCGAACAGTTCGAACCTTTTGGATGAGCTGGCGAAGGTGCGACGCGTGGCCGACCGCGAACCGGGCGAGGTCGTGGAGACCCTGCTGGTGCTGGACGCGACCACGGGTCAGAACGCGCTGAGTCAGGCGAGAGAGTTTTTGGCGGCGGCCCGCGTCACCGGGATCGTGCTCACCAAACTGGACGGGACCGCGCGCGGGGGCATCGTCATCGCCATTGAGCGAGACCTCGCCATTCCCGTGAAGTTCGTGGGCGTGGGCGAAGGCGTCGACGATCTGATCGTCTTTGACCCCGAAGCCTTCGTCGACTCGCTTCTCGGACCCTAACCCTAGACTTCCCACCATGTTTGACGCCCTGAGTGAACGCCTCGAACGGCTCAGTTCGTCACTGCGTTCCAAGGGGCGCCTGAGCGACGCTGACCTGGAGGAAGCTCTCGGCGACGTTCGCTCCGCGCTGCTCGAAGCGGACGTGGAACTGGGCGTCGTGCGCGCCTTCCTCGACGCCGTGCGCGAACGGCTCAGTGGGGAACTACTGAGCCACAGCCTTTCGCCGGGACAGCAGGTCATCAAGGCCGTCAATGAGCAACTGATTGAGGTGCTGGGCGGCACGCCGCTCAAGGTCACCTACGCGTCGCGACCTCCGACTGTCGTGCTGCTCGCCGGTCTCCAAGGCGCCGGCAAGACCACGACCGCCGCGAAACTGGCCCACTGGTTTAAGCAACAAGGTCGCCAGCCGTACCTCATTGCCGCCGACCTCCAGCGACCCGCCGCGGTCGAGCAGCTGCGGGTGCTGGGCGACTCAGATTGGCGTGAACGTCTTCTCGGAGGCGAGTTCGCCCGTCGAGGTCGCGACCAAGGGTCTGGCCGAGGCCCGCCGGCTTGGTCGCGACGTGGTCATCATCGACACGGCCGGTCGCCTGGCCATCGACCAGGCGCTCATGGACGAGGTGCGCGACATCTCCGCCGCCACCTCGCCGCACTACACCTTCTTGGTGATCGATGCCGTTACCGGTCAAGACGCCGTGCACACCGCCCGAAGTTTCCACGACGTCCTCGAACTCTCGGGACTCATCGTCACCAAGCTCGACTACGACGCGCGCGGGGGAGCGGTCCTTAGCGCCCGAGGGGTCGTCGGTCGGCCCGTCGTCTTCGCCTCGAGCGGCGAGAAGATGGAGGACTTCGACCTCTTCTACCCCGAGCGAATGGCCTCGCGCATCCTCGGCATGGGCGACGTCCTCTCACTGATCGAACAGGCCGAGCGCACCATGGACGCCGACGTGGTGGCCGAGTCGGCCGGGCGCATGATGAGCGGCACGTTCACCCTGGATGACTTTCTCGCCCAGCTCAATCAGGTGCGTCGCATGGGTTCACTCGGCGGCATTATGAAGCTGATGCCCGGGGTGACCAAGGAGATGCGAAGCGCGGCCAACAATGTCGACGACGGAGAGATCGCCAAAGTGGAGGCAATCGTGCGCTCGATGACGCCGAGGGAGCGTCGCGATCCCAGCATCATCGACGGGTCGCGGCGCACGCGCATCGCGCGAGGATCGGCCACCAGCGTCGCCGCGGTGAACCAACTCCTCAAGCAGTTCGCGGAGATGCGCAAGATGATGCGCCAGATGGGCAGCGGCTCCACGCCCCAGATGCCGGGCGGGCTCGGGCGCATGGCGTCGATGGCGGCCCGGGGCGCGAAAGGCAGCGGCGAGGAGTTGCCCGCCGGCTTCGAAGCCCTGGGCGCGGGGATGGCGAGCGCCGCGGCGTCGCGCGGTGGAAAAAACAAGAAGAAGAAGGGCGGGAGAGTTACCCCTCCCAAACAACGCTAAACTTTGACGCTCGGGTATGTCGCCCTGTCCCGCATGGGGACGAAAAAGGTACGAAGGGATTTTCGCTGTGGCCGTAAAACTACGTTTGGTGCGCATGGGTAAGAAGAAGCAGCCCACCTATCGCGTCGTCGCCGCGGAGAGTCGTCGCGCCCGTTCGGGCGCTTTTCTGGAGATCGTGGGCACCTATCAGCCGCGTGGTCTGTCCATCGCCGAGCCCGAGATGGTGCTCAAGATCGACAACGACAAGGTCGTGCGCTGGCTGAGCCAGGGCGCCCAGCCCACCGAGCGCGTCGCCAAACTGCTGAAGGTGAGTGGCGCTCTGGAGCAGTTTGAGGCTGCGAAGGCCGCCCAGTGAGCGACGCTCAGGACGACTACGTCGCGGGCGACATCAACACCATTGACGACGCCGGCGACTTCGAGGACAACCACAACGACGCCCACGACCCCCGCGAAGACACCGACAAGGCGGCCACCGCGACCGCGGTGCTGGAGTTCATCGCCAAGTCCCTCGCCGAAGACCCCGCCGCGGTCGAGATCGAAGTCAGCGAGCGTCAGGGCAAAGTTATCCTGTCACTCAGTGTGGGACCCAACGACATGGGTCGTATCATCGGACGTCGCGGCCGTACCGCGCAGTCCATTCGCGCGCTGGTGGGAGCCGCGGGCGCGCGCGACGGCGTGACCACCTCCGTCGATATCGTCGACTAACGGTGTCCGACGAGCGTCCCACGCTCGAGGTTGGGCGCATCGTCAAAGCTCACGGACTTCGCGGCCAGGTGCTGGTCGATCTCTCGAGCGATCGCGTGGAGCGGCTCACCGTGGGCAACACTCTCTTGAGCGATCGCGGACCGCTGGTCGTCGTGGCCGCGGCGCTTCATCAAAAGACGCGCTTCATCGTGACCTTCGACCGCATCACCACCCGCGACGAGGCCGAACACTGGCGCGGGGTCGTGCTCCGCGCGCCCCGGATCGACGACGCCAGCGTGATCTGGATCGATCAGCTCTTTGGGGCCGAGGTCGTCGACGCGGGTGGGGTGCACCGGGGCGTCGTGGTGGACGTCGAGGCCAATCCGGCCAGTGACCTCCTGGTGCTGGACACGGGGGCCCTCGTCCCTCTCACGTTCGTGATCGCCGTAGAGGCCAATCGGCGCGTCGATATCGATCCACCCGAGGGGCTCTTCGAATGACGATGCGCATCGACGTCCTGACGCTTTTCCCCGACGCCATCGCCCACTACGTGACGACCTCGGTGCTGGGGCGGGCCGGTGAGCGAGGGGTCTTCGAACTGCACCTGCACGACTTTCGCGACGCCACGGCCGACCCGCACCGCAGCGTCGATGACACGCCCTTTGGCGGCGGAGCGGGGATGGTGCTGCGCGCCGAACCGATCATCGCGACCGTCGAGTCGATCCCCGAACTGGCCAAGCCGGTGATCGCCCTCACGCCGTCGGGTCGGGTCTTCACCCACGACGTCGCGGTGGAACTGAGTGCGCTCGCGGGGTTCACCTTGTTGAGTGGTCGCTACGAAGGGTTCGACCAGCGCGCGCTCGACCTGGTGGCGGAGGACGAGATCTCCCTGGGCGACTTCGTGTTGGCCGGTGGGGAGCTGGCGGCGCTGTGCGTCATCGAGTCCGTGGTGCGCCTTTTGCCGGGCGGGCTCGGAAATGACGCCTCGAGCGCCGAGGAATCCTTTAGCGACGGGCTCTTGGAGTACCCCCAGTACACCAAACCGGCCGACGTTCGAGGACGCGGCGTGCCGGAGATTCTTCTCTCGGGAAACCACGAACGTATCGCGCGCTGGCGTCACGCCCAGGCGCTCGCCGTCACCCTGGCTCGTCGGCCCGACCTGATCGCGCGGCGTGGGGGTCTGAGCGACCCGGAGCGTGCGCTGCTCGATGAATTCCCAGAAATGGATGAATCTGAGAGAAGCGGCTAAACTTCTAAAGCCTGTGATCCGAAAGGGACCGCTCTCATGAACCCCACCGACCTCGTTGACCGCGACTCGCTCCGCGATGACATCCCCTCGTTTCGCCCCGGCGACACCGTCAAGGTGCACGTCCGCGTCGTGGAAGGCACCCGCCAGCGTGTCCAGGTCTTCCAGGGCGTGGTGATTCGCCGCCAGGGATCGGGCGTCCAGGAGACCTTTACCGTCCGCAAGATCAGTTTCGGGGTCGGGGTCGAGCGTACGTTCCCGGTGCACACGCCGACGATCGCCAAGATCGAAGTGGACTCGTACGGTGACGTGCGACGCGCCAAGCTGTACTACCTGCGTGATCTGCGCGGCCGGGCCGCCAAGATTAAGGAACTTCGCGTCAACGAGCGCGCGTAGTCGCTGGTGGGCGAAGAAGAGCTCGACGACTACGAGTCGACCCTCGAACTCGCGCTCGTCCAGGAGTACAAAGCCGTCGTCGGCATGTTCGACTTCGCCGTGGAAACCGATCGCCGCTTCTATCTGGCCAACGACGTCGCCGTCGAGGTCAAGTCGAACGCCACGCCCACTCTGCTCGAGATCACGCTGCACGACGCGTGGGTCTGGGACATGTACCGCGCCGCCCGCTTCGTGCCGTCGGTGAGAATTCTCACCTTCCGCGACGTGAACATCGAACGCCTGCCCAAAGAGGACCTTCAACCCTGAGATGCGCCTCGTTCGTGTCGTCGCGTCGCACGCGTCACGGGGGGTCGTGGCTGGGTGGGGCGACGCGACGCCGGTCTATCGCTGCGAAGACGCCGACACTGCCATCGTGCTCGGCTCCTGGAGTGACGGGCTGACCAGCGACGTCGGGGTCTGGCTCCGGGTCACGGACGGATACCGCGCCCAGATCGTCGCACGCGACGTACGCACACTCTCGGTCCTGACGACGCTGCGTCACGTGGTGATCGAGGCGGCCGATCGAGCCCACGAGCACGCGGACGTCGTGCGCGTGCTCCTGAGCGGTGAGGAAGTGAACTTCTCTAACTCGGTCGCGACACTGACGCACGCCTTCAGCCGCCCGGCTCCGCCGAGACCGCTCACGGTGTGGAGTTACGAAAACTCTGAACTCACGAGCCCCCAGGGAACGTTGCGAGAGATGTCCCACGACGCGCCCGGAGACGCGGAGCTGACCTACTTCGAGGACTAATCGGGCTGGCGCGAGATCCGGTCGGGTCGAATCTTCACCGTTACGCGCACTTCACCCGGGCTGCGGTACGGGTACGAGTCGAGCCCCGTGTACTTCTTCGCCAGGGCGTCGATGACGGCGTCGGCGCCGTCGGTGGTGAACGTGACAACGGTTCCTCGCACGGTGATGCTCACTTGCGGGTCATCGGGGTCGACCAGGGAGACGGCCACGCGCGAGTCGGAGGCGAGGTTGCGCGCCTTAGCCCGCCCCAGCGCGGTGTTGATCACGATGTCGTCACCGTCCAGCATCACCCACACCGGAGTGACGTTGGGCGCGCCGTCGGCGTCGAGGCTGGCCACGTGCGCGAGCACCTGCTTATCGAAGATGGCCCGGGAAGCGGCGCTGAAAGTGTCAGTCATGAAACTCCTGTGATTCGATCGGAAAAGGCCTACTAGTTTTACTGTAATGAACGTAGGTGCGCACGTACGCGGTGGTGGCAAGTTAGTCCCGTCCCTCGAACTCGGGGTGGAGATGGGTGCGACGTCCATCCAGATCTTCACCCAGAGCCCGCGAATGTGGAAGCCGTCGCAGTACGCGCCCGAGGTCCTGGCCGCGTACCGAGAGGCGGCGGCGAAGAATCTCACCATCACCGACACGTTTTGCCACGCGACCTATCTGATCAACTTGGCCACGGCCGATCTTGAGCTGTACGAGAAGTCGATCGCGTGCCTCACCCACAATCTGTCTGTGGCGCGGGGGATCGGATCGTCCGGGCTCATCTTGCACGTCGGCTCACACCACGGCGCGGGCTTCGATCAAGTGGTGCGCCAGATCGCTGACGCCTTCGAGCGCGCACTGGCCGAGGCGGACCCCACGCCGGACGGCGAGGCCGACTGCCCGATCCTGATCGAGAACGCCGCGGGTTCGGGGGGCACCGTCGGACGTTCGCTCGAGGAGATTCAACTTCTGATCGATGCCTGCAACAGCGACGATCGACTGGGGCTATGTATTGACACGCAACACCTGTGGGCGAGTGGCTTTGACTACTCGACGGTCGCCGGGACGGAGCGACTGATCAAGGAGATTGAGTTAAGCGTGGGCATGGACCGGTTGCGCTGCTTCCACTTCAACGACTCCAAGACTGAACTCGGCGGCAACCGCGATCGTCACGCCAACATCGGCGAGGGCACGATCGGCGCGCGTGGTCTGGCGGTCCTGACGGGACACCCACTCATTCGAAACCTTCCGTTGCTTCTCGAAGTGCCGGGTGCGGGAGATGGCCCCCGGGCTGACGACGTGGAGGTCGGCAAACAGGTTGTCCGCGCGGGCATCGCGCTGTGGGAGGGCTCGTCCGACTGGGAGGAGCTGCTGCCCGTCGTCGTCCCGGTGGCACCGGCCACGAGTGCCGCGAAGGCCCCAAAGGCGCCGGCGAAAGCAACGCCGGAGAAATCTGAAAAGTCCACCGTAAAAGCAGCGGCGCCGAGCAAGAAATCGGCGACGAAGGCTGCGGGCAAGGCGGCCGGTACGGCTGCGAAGTCGACCAAGAAATCGGCGACGAAGGCTGCGGGCAAGGCGGCCGGTACGGCTGCGAAGTCGACCAAGAAATCGGCGAAGAAGGCTGCGGGCAAGGCGGCCGGTACGGCTGCGAAGTCGACCAAGAAATTGGCGAAGAAGGCTGCGGGCAAGGCGGCCGGTACGGCTGCGAAGTCGACCAAGAAATTGGCGAAGAAGAGCGTGAAGAAGGTGGCAGTCAAATCTTCTCGTAAGAAGGCAACCAAGGCCTCGAAGAAGGCGGCGAACAAGAACGCCAAGAAATCGACGGCGAGGATCACCACGGCGGGCGCGAAGTCGACAAAGAAAAATCTAAAGGCGGCACGACCGCCGAAGAATACGGCGAAGAAGGTCTCCAAGAAGTCTGCGAAAAAAGCGGTCAAAAAGTTGGCCAAGAAGTCAGCGACAGGGAAGTCGACCAAGAAGTCGACCAAGAAGTCGACCAAGAAGTAGGAGAGGTGATGAGTAACGTGCGCGTCGAATCTGACTCGATGGGCTCCATAGAGGTGCCCGCGGATCACTACTGGGGGGCGCAAACCGAGCGGAGCTTGCACCATTTCGCGATCAGTCACGAAACTATGCCTCCCGCCGTGATCACCGCCTTTGGCGTCTTGAAGTTGGCGTCCGCGAAGGTCAACAACGCACTGGGGAAGTTGGACGAGGAAAAGGCGTCGCTCATCGAGCGAGCGGCGGGCGAGGTCATTGACGGCAAACTCGGCGATGAGTTTCCCCTTCGTATCTGGCAGACCGGCTCGGGTACCCAGACGAACATGAACGTCAACGAAGTGATCTCCAATCGGGCCATCGAACTGGCGGGCGGGGTCATGGGGTCGAAAGTTCCCATTCACCCCAACGATGACGTGAACATGTCGCAGTCGTCCAACGACACCTTCCCCACCGCCATGCACATCGCCGCGGTGATGGAAATCACCGGCCGACTGATTCCGGCGGTGACCCGACTTCGCGACGAACTCGACGTCAAGGCCACGGCCTTCGCCGACGTCACCAAAATTGGGCGAACACACCTGATGGATGCTGTCCCCCTGACGCTGGGTCAAGAGTTCTCCGGTTACGTCGCTCAGCTCGACGCCGATCTCACCCGACTTCACCAGGTTCTTCCCGGCCTGTACGAACTGGCGGCGGGCGGAACGGCCGTGGGCACTGGACTCAACACCCATCCTGAGTTCGGTGAAAGGGTGGCGGCCGAGATTGCCTCTCTGACTCACGAGCCCTTCGTGACCGCGCCCAATAAGTTTGCGGCGTTGGCCGCCCACGACGCCCTCGTCTTTGCCCACGGCGCGATCAAGACGCTCGCGACGAGCCTGACGAAGATCGCCGAAGACCTCCGCTGGCTCGGTTCGGGACCTCGTTCGGGACTCGGCGAACTCCAGCTACCCGAAAATGAACCGGGTAGTTCCATTATGCCGGGCAAAGTAAATCCGACTCAGAGCGAAGCCATGATCATGGTGTGCGTGCAAGTCTTCGGCAACGACACGGCCGTCGCCATTGGCGGCTCGAGAGGCAACTTCGAGCTCAACGTTTGCAAACCCGTCATCATTTACAACGTCTGCAACTCAATCGATCTTCTCACCGACGCGTGTGACCGGTTTCGAGAGTTCTGCGTAGAGGGTTTAGAGCCCAACTTTGAACAGATACAGAGCCACCTCAACAACTCTTTGATGCTCGTCACCGCGCTCAACCCGATTATCGGCTACGACAAGGCGGCGCTGGTGGCGAAGAAGGCGCACAAGGAGCGCATGACCCTGCGCGAGGCCGCGTTGGCGCTGGGATTCTTGACGGGCGAAGAGTTTGACGCGGCCGTCATCCCCGAGGAGATGACGCACCCCTAGCTAGGCCAGTTGCAAGAACCCTGAGGTAATGCACAGGCCGAACGCGCAGACGACGATCATGCCGACGACGACCGAGACGGCGGCGATCTGGGCGCCTCGACCTCGGCCCCGCGCCATCGGTATGGGCATGTACCACTCGGGTAGAAGGTTGCGAGAGAAGCCCTGTGAAAAGTGCCACGGCTGCGCGTCAAGGTTAATCGGTGCATCGGGATCGGCAGCGAGTGCCAACTCCGTCAACTCGTCGTCACTAAAGGCCGAATTGCTCGTCGACTCCAGGCTGCGCATGACTCTCCTCGGGGATCTTTCCCTCACTGTGCAACCTACTCGCTCATCGCGGCGACAACGACGCGAGCGAGCGAGCGGGCCGCTGGGCCCTAGTCCGTCTCGGCGAAGGTAATCTCTGGGACGCCAACGACGCCGCTCTCCTGCATTGCCGAGCCAAGGTCGGGAAGGGCGGCGAAAGCCTTGGCGTCCTCGACGGTGTCAAAAGTACAGACCACGACGACTCGGTTCGGGTCGTCGGGAGACACCCGGACCTCGCTGGACCTCATGCCGTTGAGAACGCGGAAGTCCTCGTGGTCGTCAAAGGCCGCTCGCCACGAGTCATAATCGGCAACTTGCTGAACAATGGTTGCGACGCCTGCCACGATGTCTCCTTCGCCAGAGTTCGAATCGAGCGAAGCGTAACACCGCGAATCCGCGTGCGCCACGGCGACGATGAGTGCGGCTTACTTTGTTACTCGACCGGTACGTTCCACAGGGCCATCCACCGCGAGAGGTCCTTCTCGATGGGAAGGTCAGTACTGAGAAACGAGCGCACGCGCAGTTCGAGCTCGTTGTTGCGCTGATCGGGGCCGGTCGGCGCGAACGGATAGAACGTTCCCTGCTTCAACAAGTACACCAGGCGCAGGCTGCCCTCGCCCGGAGGGGTCTTCGGCACGAAGCCAAAAACGGCGCAGAGCAGCCGCGCGCCAAGTCCGTGCTCGACCATGGAGGTATCGGCGGAGTGAATCCGCGTCACCAGGGACTCGAGATCGGGATCGGCGACCAGCAGCCACTCGAAGCCGAGATCATCTTTGGTGAGGGTCACTTTGTTGTTGGTCTCATCAAAGTTCAAAAGTTCCTTGATGTCCGCGTCGGTGGTGAGAGTGCCCTCGCCACTTCCGGCCTTGAAGCAGAGACCGCCGTGTCCCGAGGGGACCAGGTCCAGTTCGCTCTCCAGGGTGAGAGCGGCCGTCGAGAGGGCGAAGAGATTGTCGAGGTTGGGAGCGGCTTGTTTGCTTCGCCCGAAGAGCGTGTCGCGCAGGCCCACTAGCCGTTGAGTTCCTTTTCCAACTTGGCCAGTTGATTCAAGCGAACCTCGAGCGAGGGGTGCGTCGAGAAGAGCGTCGCCGCGGTACCGCCGGCGAGGGCCGGCGCGAAGAAGAAGGCGTTCATGCCCTCGGTCTTGCGCAGGTCATTGCGCGGGATCCTGCCCATGTCGCCCGTGACGTGTACCAGGGCACTCGCGAGGACACTCGGCTTGCCGATCAAGATGGCCCCCGAACGGTCGGCCGCGAGCTCGCGATAACGCGAGAGGGCCATGGTCAACAGGTAGGCAATGACGTAGATCACCATGGAGACGAGCAGGGTGGCCATCTCGAGCAGGACGACGTTCTGTCCGCCGCGGCCGCGACCCCCGCCGCCGAACATGGTGCCAAAGAGCGCGACCCGGCTCACCAACCCCGCCAACAAGCCCACGCCCGAGGCGATGGTCATCACGGCCACGTCGCGGTGCGCGACGTGAGAGAGTTCGTGCGCCAAGACCGCCTCGAGCTCTTCGTCGTTCAATCGCTGCATCAATCCGCGCGTGGCGCAGATCACGGCGTGGCTCGGACTGCGTCCGGTGGCGAAGGCGTTAGGCATATCCATTTCCGAGACTCCGACGCGCGGCTTTTGCATATTCGCGAGCAGGCACAGCCGGTCGACGATCTCGTGGAGCTTGGGCTCCTGCTGGGGCGTGACCTCGTGCGCGTGCATCGAGAACATCGCGATCTTGTCCGAGAAGTAGTACTGCGAAAAGAGCAGCCCCCCCGCGATGACGATCACCAACACCAGTGACACGCCGAGGCTGATCATGACCGAAACGATGATGGCGTAGAGCGCCACCAGCGCGAGGCCCGTGATGAACATGCGGACGTTTAACTTGTGGTCCGTCTCAATCTTGGTTGTCGCCACGATTAGTTGCTTTCGGACGTCGGCGCTTCTGCGGGAGCGTCACTCGTTCCCGCGGGCAGTTGGGTGGTCGATCCGGTCGCCTTCAGGGCCGCCAGTTGCGCGTCGATGTCGGACTGGGCGGAAGCCTTGTCGAGTTGGGCCTGGATGTCGTCGTTCGTATTGGTCAAGTCGGTGAGAGCGCCCGACGCCAGCAACTCATCCAGCGCGCCGCTGCGGGCCTGCATCTGGGCGACCTTGTCTTGGGCGCGCTGCATGGCCGCTCCCGCGTCACCCATGGAGGTCGAGATACCGCTCACCGCCTCGTTCACGTGCGCCGACGCCTCGGCCGCGGTGTAGGTCGCCTTGATGGTCTCTTTCCTCGTTCGGAACGCTTCGATCTCGGTCTGTAACTTGGTCGCGGTCGCTTCCAGCTTCTGAAGTTGGTCATCGACCGACGCGTGCTGGGTTTCGAGGTCCTTCAGTTGACTGGCGATGGCCTCGCGGCGGGTGAGGGCTTCACGGGCCAGGGGCTCGTTGCCCTGGGCCAGGGCGGCTTTCGCCTGCTCGGCCAACTTGTCGCCCTGACTCTTTAACGTCTCGGCCTGGATCTCAATGCGCTTTTTCGCGGTGGCGACATCGGCCACCGCTCGCTTCACCTTGGTCAGGTTTTCCAGCTGCTGCTCGTACGAGTAATCGAGTGTTTGGCGAGGGTCCTCGGCCTTATCGAGGGCGCTGTTGGCCTTGGCCTGAAAGATACCCTGTGCTCGCTTCAAAATGCCCACGTGGGCCTCCTTTTGGTACTCGACCAGACTAGGGCGAACTGGTGCCGGGAGTTCGATCTACCGGCGCGGGCAACGCCACCGATCCTAAAATCTTGGTAAATCTGTGTCCTGCGACCGGGCCTCGGCGTCGAGTTCGAGGCGGTAACTCTCCAGTTGATCGGCGAGAGACTCGTCCGCGCCCGCGAGAATTCGCAGCGCCAAAAGAGCGGCGTTGGTCGCGCCATTGATCGCCACGGTGGCGACCGGTACGCCGCGGGGCATCTGAACGATCGAGAGCAGCGAGTCGAGTCCGTCGAGGCGCGCCAGGGCGACCGGTACGCCAATGACTGGCAGGGTGGTGGACGAGGCCAGCATGCCGGGCAAGTGCGCCGCGCCGCCCGCTCCGGCGATGAGCACCTTGAGCCCGCGGCCTTTCGCGCCACTCGCGTACTCCAGCATCGCCGCGGGGGTGCGGTGCGCCGAGACCACCCGCAGTTCGTGCTCGACGCGGAATCGCTCCAGGGTCGTCGCGGCGTCGTTCATGACCTCGAGGTCCGAGGAGGAGCCCATGACGATCCCGACGACTGGTTGCACTACGCCTCCTGAGTTAGCGTGCCGTACGCGCGGGCACTCTCCCATGCTCTCACGTGGGGTCCGCGCGGTTCATCACCGAGCGCCGTGACGTGGCCGAGTTTGCGGCCGGGCCGCCAGGATTTGCCGTAGTCGTGCACGTAGACGTCCGCCACTTGGCGCGCGGCGTCGAGCGAGCCGGGCGCGTGGGCCCCCACCACGTTGACCATCACCGCGTAGGGGTTCGTCTCTTCGATCGGCCCCAGGGGGAGTCCGCTGACGCAGCGCAGGTGCTGGGCGAACTGGCTGGTGGTAGCGCCCTCGATGGACCAGTGGCCGCTGTTATGGGGTCGAAGGGCGACCTCGTTGATGACCAACCCGTCGGCCGTGACGAAGTACTCGATCGCCATGATCCCGACCCCGCGGACCAGTGACGCGACCGCGGTACTGAGACGCTGCGCCTCGGCGCGGGTGAGGTCATCGAGTTCACTCGGATAGCGAACCTCCGCGCACATCCCGTCGCGTTGGACCGTCGTCACGACCGGGAAGAAGCTCAGTTCGCCCTCGGCGGAACGTGCGACGAGCTGGGCCACTTCGCCGCGGAGGTCCAGGCGTTCTTCAACGACCACCTCGCCGGACCGGGCCAACTCGTCAATGAGGGCGAGGGAGTCTTCGCGACTCTGCGCGAACGCCACGCCTCGCCCGTCGTAGCCTCCCCGGGCGGCCTTCACCACGGGAGCGTCCCCGATCTCGTCGAGAAACTCGCCCAGGCGTTCGTCGAGCGACGAACGAACGACCAGAAATCGGGGCACGGGAAGTCTGTTCTCGCTAAAGGCGTGGCGCTGAAATGCCTTATCCACGGCGAAGCGAAGGGCCCGAGCGCTCGGGCGGAGCACCACGCCCTCGGCCTCCAGCGCCTCAAGGCCTTCGAGATCCACTAACTCGTGGTCGAAGGTGATGACATCGACCCGCTCACCCAGACGCCGAATCGCGTCAGTGTCGGTCGCCGCACCGAGCACCACGTCGGGAATGGTCGTCGTAGCTGAGTCGTCGAGGGAGTTGGCCAGCACGGAGAGGGTTAGTCCGAGCTCGCCAGCCGCCTCACCCATCATGTGCGCGAGTTGACCGGCCCCGACGACGCCGACGCGCGAGAAGTGGTGGGTGGTCTCGAGGCTCGACACGATGGAGACGATAGCGGCGATGCAGCGGATCTCCGCCTGATCGTCGTCACCGCCTCGTCGAGCGGCGAACTAGAAGGCCACCTTGGTGTGCTTGAACTCGTTCAGGGCACTCTGGTCACTCATCAGAGTCACCAACGACTCAATGAGCGAGATGGACGCGGCGGCGTCGGCACCGGGGGGATCCATGTAGCGAACGAAGGTGGCGTCGCCGTTCACGACGAACGTCGGCACACCGAAGGCCTCGTAGCGCTCGAACTCCCGGAAACTCTCGCCGATGACCTGGTAGGGACGTCGTGACGCGACGTCGTCAAAGACTGGGCCGAGATCGAGGTCGACCCCCTCGAGCGCTCGGGTGATTTCGTCCCGGTTGATCAGTCGAATCGCGCGATCGTGGCGAGCTCGAAACAGCGCTTCGTGCGCGTCGAGAAATCGCTCGGGGACGAGGTCGCGGACCGAGGCGCTGACGGCCAGTGCGAGGTGCTCAGGGTCACGAGCGGGGTCGTCCCAGGTGTCCGGCGCTCCGTCGGCGCGATATCCCTGGCTCATGGTCCAGGGAACGAACGTCACGTCAAAGTCCGCGCCGGCGCGAAGTGCCGTGATCACGTGTAGGTGAATGTTCTTGGCGAAGGGGCAGCGGTAGTCGTAGGAAAGTTGAAAGGACGGCACCGCGCCAGCCTAGGGATTTACCGCCCGGGAACCGCCACCCCGTTCGAGCGGCAAAGGTCCTTGAACGCGCAGAACCGACACGCGTTGGTCGACGGGGTGGCGGGAAAATCGCCGTCGTCGTAGTAGCGCGTGATGCGCGACCACGCACCCGCTGCGGCTTGGGCGCGCGCGTTGACCACGACCTCAGAGACCGGCCGCTCGATCGACTCACCGTGCGCGACGTACATCAGGCGTATCTTTGTCGGTCGTTCGCCGAGTTGGGCCTCGCACAGGGCTGCGTAGAGCTCCGCGTTGGCAAAGGTCTGACTGTCGTAGTTGCGATTGGGCAGACCACCGGTCTTGTAGTCGACGATGGTGAGGGTGCCGTCCTCGGCCCGGTCCAATCGGTCCAAGATGCCATACAGCGGCGCACCCTTCACGTCGACGCCGATCCGCAGTTCCACGCCCTCGTGGCGCACGCCCGTGGGGTCCTCCATCTCAAAGTAGCGAACGATGATGGAGTCGGTCTCTTGGAGCAGTCGCGCCCTCATCGCGTCGTCCAGACCAATGTCGCGTCGAACATCGTCGCTCAGGATCTCTGCTTCGGCGTTGGTTACGAGGGCGCGCGCGCGTTCGATGGTGCGCTCCTCGCTGGGCAGCTGAAGGAGATGTTCAAACACGAAGTGAACGAAACGTCCCTTGGCGGTCGCGTACGTGGCGGGCTGGGGGATGCGATCGATCGAGGCGTGCTGATAACGCCGAGGGCAGGCCTGAAAGTCGGATAAGCGCGACGGCGAGAGCGACTGGGGGAGCGGTTGGGTAAAGGCCATGACAAAACGCTAGGTCAGCCCTGTGACGTCGCGCGGATCGACAACAATGGGGAGGTGCCAAAGAAGCCCGCCTCCATTCGCCGCGGGCTCATCGTGCGCTCGAGCCAGTGGCACGGGGTGCGCGAGGGCGACGCGGTCGTGGTGAACACGCCGAAGGAACGTCGCCAGAACTGGACCTTTGTCGCTCACGTGGTGAACGAAGGGACGGGCGACGAGTGGATCGAGGTTCGTGGGGGACGGGTGGGCGAGGCCAAAGGTCGTTCGTTTCGTCCTGACCTAATCTTCCCGGGTGAAGCGCGCAAGGGGGCTCGCGTTATCGGTCTCTCGCTCGCTACGGCTCCAAAACTGCCACTGGGCTGACGCGGTCGGCGTCGATCGCGTTGATCCGCTTGGAGGCGATGATCCAGATGCCTGGTATCACGCAGATGATGCTGAACACTACGAAATAGGCCCGGACCCCGATGACGTTGGCGATCTGACTAGCGATCACGAGGCCGAGGGGGGCCACGCCCAGCGAGACAAACCAGTCCACCGAACTGGCGCGACCGAGAAGTTCGCGCGGCACCTCGCTCTGCATCATGGACTCAAAGATGACGTTGCCAAAGATGATCATCGGCGAGACGACGACGGGAAAGATGATCACTTCCCAGAAGTTGGTGGCCACTCCCATGACGAGGGCGGCCAACGAACCAATCGACCAGTAGATCCACATCATGCGCACCCGTCGCTTGGGCATGGGCAGGTTGGCGACGACCAACGCCCCCAGGGCGCCGGTGACGCCGGCCGCGGCGACGGCAAACCCCACGTAATCCTTCGCCAGGTGCAGGTTGTGGCGCAAGAAGTACGGGATGAGCACAAACATGGGCGTGAGGACAAAGGCGTTGACCAACGTCACCGAGGCTGACGTCGTCCACAGCCACCGGGTGTGAATGACGTAGTGCAGCCCTTCTTTGATGTCGCCGAGCATGGTGGCGCCCTCCTTGCGACTGGGCTTCGGCGTGGACGTCATGAGGGCCAGCGCGATGGCGCTGACCACGAACGTGGCGCAGTCCACCCCGATGGAAAGGCTGGTACTGAACGCGGCGAGGAGGCCGCCCACGGCGGGGCCGATGGTGCTGCCCATGAGATTGTTGGCCAGGGGTCGCACCGCGTTCATGGCGGGCAAGAGATCCTCGGGGACGATCTCGGGCGTGAACGCCGCGATGCACGGGTAAAAGAGAGCGTCGAAACTGCCAAAGAGAACGGCGAAGAAGATTAGCTCCCAGTAGTGCAGGGAGTGGGACAAGATCAAGATGACGATGGCGCCGGTCAAGACGGCACGTACCACGTCGGAGAGGATGAGCAGAAGCCGACGCGAGAATCGGTCGACGATCGCCCCTCCCACGAGTAAGAAGACCACTTGCGGCGTCATCCGCGCGGCGGCGAACCACCCCAGCGCGGTGACGCTGTGGGTGGTGTCCAAGACGAGCAGCGTGAGGGCGACGACGGCGACGCCGTCACCGAAGTTTGAGATCGCCTGCCCCGAGATCAGCAGGCCCGGCTCGCGATGCTTCGCCAGTTCGAGGATGGCGAGCTTTTTTCTCATTGTTTTACATTAGGTGGGGGTAGTCACGGCGAACGCTATGAATTGATTACATCCTCGCGACAAAAATGGCGCCGCCCCGGGGTATTCGCGGTGGTCTCGTGAAGTTCTTGACCAGCGCGCCTCGTGGTCTGTGAAGATGGGCCATGGGACGAGGAGCGAGCGATGAGTGAATACGAGTTGAGCGAGGCGGACGCCCTCGTCATCTTCGGCATCACGGGAGACCTGGCTAAGAAGATGACGTACCAGGCGCTGTATCGAATGGAGGCGGATGGGCAGTTGAGTTGCCCGATCATCGGGGTCGCCGTGGAGGACTGGTCGATCGAACAGCTGCACGACACGATGCGCGCAGCTCTCGTGTCGAGCGGTGACTTCAACAACAAAGTGTTTGATCGCTTGGCGTCTCGCGTCAGCTACATACACGGGGACTTCAACGACGAGTCGACCTACGTAGCGCTGGCGACCCAGCTCAGGTCGGCCCAGCACCCGCTCTACTACCTCGAGATTCCCCCGTTCCTCTTCGCGCCCGTGGTCGCGGCGCTGGGCAAGGCGAATCTGGTGGCTGGCGCGACCGTCATGATCGAGAAACCCTTCGGTCACGATCTGGCTTCCGCCCGCACGTTGAACGACGATCTACACGAAGTACTCCAAGAGAACCAGATCCTGCGAGTCGACCACTTTCTCGGCAAGCAGCCAGTGACGGATATCTCGTATCTCCGCTTCGCCAACGCGCTGCTGGAGCCGGTGTGGAACCGCGACCACGTCTCGGGCGTGTACGTCACGATGGCCGAGAACTTTGGCGTCGACGACCGCGGGGCGTTCTATGACCGCGTGGGGGCCCTGCGCGACGTGGTGCAGAATCACCTCTTCCAACTCATCGCGCTGATCGCGATGGAGGCCCCCGTCGGCCCCGGACCGACGGCCCTCTGGGACAAGAAGGTCGACGTCTTTCGAGCCATCGCCAGCGTGGAACCGGCCCGCTGCGTGCGCGGCCAGTACGACGGGTACCAGCGGGTGCCGGGATGCAAGCCCGGATCCGATACCGAGACGTTCGTCTCGCTGCGTCTCGGTATCGACAACTGGCGTTGGGCGGGCGTGCCCTTCTTTGTCCGCGCGGGCAAAGAGCTGCCACAGCGCGTTACCGAGGTTCGCATGATCCTGAAGCGCCCACCACGTCTGAGCTTCTTGAACGGACCGCTGCACCCGGAGCCCAATCAGATCATCTTTCGCATCGATCCTGATCCGGCCGTACGCATGCTGATGCTTTCGAAGGACGCCCACGGTTCGGCGACGCGAACCGTGCACCTCGATCTTCCCTTCGCTGAGGAGTTGGGAAAGCCGCCGGGACCCTACGAGCGACTTTTTCACGACGCGCTCGCGGGCGACCGTTCGCTCTTTACCCGCGAGGACGCGGTGGAAGAGACGTGGCGGATCCTCCAGCCGTTGATCGACGACCCGCCCGAGACGGTGGCGTACGACAAGGGCTCCTGGGGTCCCCCGAGCGCGAACGCGCTACTGCGAGGACACGTGCCCTGGCAGGAGCCCTGGATGCCGGCTTCCTGAACCCCGCGTCGCAACCAGTAAATTTCGAGCGCGCGAGCCCGTTTCGCACTAAATTCGCGGTGCGCCGAGGGTTGCCCCTCTCAGCCCGAGCGTTTCATCTCAAGGAGACATATGGACAACTCATCAGGTAACGGCGGCGACGCCATGGGCGGATCCGACCACGCTGACGGCGACGACGTTGGTGGCGCGGACAAGGTTGCGGCAGATGTCGTCGGCGGCGCCGACAGCACGGACAACGATGACGTGGGCGGCGCAGAACGTACGACGAGCGAGGGCGTTGGCGGCGGCGACACGGTCGACCCCGAAACCGTCGGGGGCGATAACTAAGGCGCAACGCTTGCGCTGACGCGACCACGTTTAGGTGATGGTGAACCTCCGGGCCACCGATCCCGAGGTGCAGGTGACCGTGGCCGTGGCCGTCCCGGGATCGGTACTGGTTCCGATCCGCCAGTCCCAGGTCACGTTCCCGGCGGCGCTGGCCGTCGCGTGACCGAGTCCGCTGGCCTCACTCGTGTATCCGCTGGGAAGCGAGACCGAGAGTGAGCACGAGTCATCGGCCCTGGCCGAGTGCGCGCTGAGCGACTCGTAGTTGCCGGGGGCGATCGACGAGATGAGCGAGGTGATCGTGACTCCGTGACCGGACCCGACGACCGCCGTGGTCGTCGTCGTTGGGTGAATCGGGGCGCCCACTGCGAAGTCGGCATCTACCGCCGCGCGTACCGTTCGAACTGCGGACAGCGTCGCGGTGATGACGCCCAGTTCGCGGTTGTAGTCGAGCGACGAGGTTGAGAAGTTCTCGCTCCCGATGAAAACCGAACCCGAGGTGGCGGTGCAGTCGGCGCAAATGACCTTGGCGTGAATGTAGATCTGGGACGCAGTCAAGAGTCGCACGTGAACCCCGGCGGCGGCGAGCCGGTCCAACGCCGCGGTCCACTCCGCGTCCTGGGTCATGACGAGGTCGACGACGACCCCTCGACGGGCGGCGGAGATGAGGGAGTCCTCAATCGGTGCGGAGTCCATCTCTTCGTTCTCCACCAGCAGGGTGTGGTGCGCCGTTGCGATGAGACCGGTAAGCGCGGAGGTCGATCCGGGGCTCCATACCAAGCCACCGGACTGGCGGCTCGTCGTTCCTCCGTGATCAAAGTCGCCGTTGAACGTGGCGACGATGGCCGAGACGTCGGCGCGCTGGGTGTCGGTGACCCAGAAATCGCGGGTTGACGAGTAGTCAGACGGTACGAAATTCCCCGTCCCGATGTAGGCCGTCGAGTCGTCGATCACCAGGTACTTGGCGTGAAAGATCTGATTGGACGGTGCCCACACGACGTGGACCGATCCGGCGCGAAGCACCGACGCCGCCGGGGCGTTCTCGGATAATCCCTCGTAGGCGGCGTTCAAGATAACTCGCACGGCAATCCCTTTTTTCGCCTCCTCGACGAGGGCCCGTTCAATTTCGGGGTCCGACAGTTCGTACATGGAGAGATCGATGCTCGTACGGGCGCTGTCGATCGCGGTGTCAATGAAGCTGTACCCACTTTGAGGTTCAGTCCAGACCCCCGAGACCACCGACGATCGGGTGACGCCGCCCGCCGATGCGGCGACCCACAGCGTGGCCGCGACAATGACGGCGCCGAGCGCGGAAGTGGTCTTACGTCTCTTCACGGTGTTCCCGCGAATTCCCTCTGTCGAACCGGTGGGAGGCGTCGACCGCCGTAACGCCGTTACGGAGGTTTTCTTTGCTCACGTATCCTCCTTCGATGGCGGTCGTAGTGCACACGCCTAGAAGGTGCTCACGCGAGTCCACGTTGCTCCTCCGTTCGAGGTACGAAAGAGCCGAGACGGGGGGTCATCGTTTCCTCCGCACAGAGCGAGGCCCTCTGCTTCGCTGGTGAAGACCAGCGGATTGACGCCATCGCACTTGAGGGTGCCCACCCGCTCGGTCGAGTGGGCGTCGTTCGTGATGCGATAGAGAGCGTCGCTCAATAGCCCGACGTCGAGGTATCCGAGGTTGGGAGAGACCGGGTCAAAGTATCCGCCTCCCGTGCCCGAGATCTGTGACACCGGGTCAATGAGGGTCCATCGGACACCGCCGTCGTGCGAGTAATAGAACTGAACTTGCATTCCGGTGGGACACTGCGCCCACAGCGTCGACGTCGACGTCGCCGTCAACGCGCAACCGGCGACGCTGCCCAGGGCGGGGTAGGGAAGTACCAACGTTGACAGTGTCTTGCCAAAGTCGTGAGATCGCACCAGGAGTTCGTGGCGGCGCTGCTCAGAGATCCAGACGTGGGAGCCGAAGGCGGCGAGGGGTCCGAGAAAACCCCACGTAAAGTTGCTGTGAGGAATCGATGTGCTGGACCAGTGAAGTGACCGCAGCGACGACCGCGCGAGCCGGTAGTCCTTATCCCCGCCGTCACCCTCGTTGAGTTTCTTTTCGAATTTCGCGGTTACCGCGTAGACATTCTTCGCTGTCGTCGCGAACCCTTCAATTCGGTTACCGAAGGGCATCTTCTCTCTCTGCCACGTCCTCGCGCCGTTGAACGTGACGTAAAAGGTGGAGGGGGACACCAGTCCCACCTCGGCAAATCCGACTTTCGGATTCGCGAAGACGAGTTCGTAGGAGTTCACGTATTGAACCTGCGTTCCGCCCGCCACGGGCGGCGGTGTCACGACGGTGAACGTGGCACCATTATCGGTCGTTCGCGCCAGGCGCAGACAACGTTTCGACCCGCATTTGTCGTAGCCCAGTACGTACACGATCGACGTACCAGGTACTCGGGCCAGCGTCACGGGAGTCATCTGAGCGGGCGGGCCGGTCGAGGAGGCAACGGCGGAGTCTGCCACCACGTACGAAAACGGGACCGCCAAGGTCGAGAGGATGATGACGATCTCGCGAACTCCTCGGCTTCGAACCCGCGTCACCACTTCACCTTCTCACGCACCCACGTGATCGATCCGACCAACTGCAACCGACTGCATTCCTACACCTCTCGCCATGTGTGACGCCGTTACGTCTCAAAATTGTCATATTCGACGACCCCAGTTGTCGCCTCGCCAGCACCTAGGTTGCAGGACATGACCGGACCGCGCCGTTCACGTCCGCGACGACGACTCCTCAACGACCAGGTGATGGCCGTCGTGGTGATGGCCGCCGTGGTGGTGGCGGTGCTCGGCGGGTCGCTGCTCGGACCGGGCGCCAGCGCGTCGGGACCGCGCACGGGGAGATACGTGCCGTACGTGCTCTACGCCGGTCACGGTATCGAAGTCATCGCTTCAACAAACAGTTATTCCGACTGCAGTCGCGTCTATATTTCCAGTGACCTCAGTCACTGGCGCAACATCACGCCGCCGGTGCGATCGAGCCCCGGCGGGTGTCCGTACACGTGGGCGAGTGCCTCATTTGTCTCGCCAACCGATGGTTGGTTGCTGGCGATTGATGGTGCCGACGTGAGCACGATCCTGCGACACACCGTGAATGGTGGCCGCACCTGGGTCAGCGATCCGGGCGGAGAGACCGGGAGCGCGGGGGGCGGAGAGAGTATTGACTTTGTGAACGCCAAACTTGGGTGGCGACAACAGTTCGCTGACGGTTCCAACCAGCCGTTTGTGTTGCAGCGCACCACGGACGGGGGTTCGTCGTGGACGAGTGTGGTACGCGCGCCCGTGAAGGACAACGGTTGTGAGTTTCTTACGGACGTGTTTGCCAACGCCTCGATTGGTTTTGCCGCAGTGCCGTCGGGCGGGGTGGGGGCGGGAGTGTCCTTGAGTACTCCGTACGTGTGGCGGACCCTGGACGGGGGAGTTCACTGGTCCAAGATGACGTTGCCTCGTCCCCCTTCGCTGGGCCCCGGCGTGAGCGCGGTCTACTTCCAACCCGCCTTCTTCGGTCGTAGCGGTTCACTGGCCGTCGACTACGCCGCGGGTAGCCATCAGGACCTGGCGTTGTATCGCTCCACGGACTACGGACTCCACTGGTCCTTCGCTCGAGGTCGACCGTTTCTCATGTCAGTGAAGGGCTCCATATCAATTCACTACGGCTCTCCGAACTTCGCGTGCGACTTTCAATCCACCGTGAGTGCCCCCGCCGTATCGGTTGACCTCTTCAGTCCCGCGAGTTCGTGGATCATTCGCCCCGGGCCTCGGGGCGACACGATGGAGTTGAAGTTGCTCCCTAACGGCTACACCTCAACAACGACGTCGCAGCTGCCCGCAACCACCCACGGCGTGACACTCAAGGCGATCAACAGCGACGACGCTCTGGTCACCGTGGGGTCAGGTCAGTCGTCGTCGGTGTACGCCACCGCCGATGGAGGTGCGACGTGGGCCAAGGTTGTTCCTCCCACTCGAGGGGAGATCGGAATCACCGTACCCACTTCGCGGCCGCCCACCTCGTGACGACGAGAGGCGCACGTCGCGTTCGATGGCTCACGGTGATCGTGTTGCTGGGCGGTGTCACGATGGCGCCGGTCGTCGCGTCGCCGTATTCGTCGGTGGTCTCGGCCTCGGTGAAGGCGCCCGATCTCTTTCAGGAGCCGTGGGCCATCGCGGCTCACGGCTCTCACCTCTGGGTCGTCAACTTCGGCAAGGACATTGTCGAGATTGATGCCGAGACGGGATCGGTCATCCGCATTATCACCGCCAAGGCTGACGGACACCTGACGCCGTCGAGCATTTCCTACCGCGCCGGGCATCTGTGGGTGATCAGCGGAGCGTCGGTGGCGGAGTTGAACGCCCGCGATGGAGACGTGGTCCGGGTCCTACGGGCGAGGTCCTACGACTTCGACTTTGACACGGGACCCATCGACTTCAACGGACAGGACGCCTGGGTCCTGAACACTCACCACGAGTCCGTGACGGAGCTCAATACTCTCAGCGGTGCGTTAATCCGCGTTGTTCACCTCCCCATCAAGCCCCTCTCCGATCGCACTCCCTCGATGTTCTACGGCCCCCTCGATATGGCGATCAGCGGCTCGCGGGTTCTGGTGTCCGACCTGACCGTCGCCGGAGATCAGATCATTGAGTTGAACGCCCTCTCGGGATCCGTGATCCGCGTGATCCCGGCCGGCCACGGGCCCTGGCGCAACGGCACCGGGATCATGGCCGCCGACGGAGATCACCTGTGGATTACGGGCCACGGCTACGGGCAACTCGTTGATCTCGATGGTCGTAACGGGTCGGTGATTCGAGTCATCAAACATGCAGTGCCCGTGGTGGGATACGTGACCGCGATGATTGTTGCTGGCTCGCATCTCTGGATAACCAACGAAGACAACACCGGCAGTGTGACGGAGCTAAACGCGACGACCGGATCGGTCATACGATCCATGACCGACTCGTACTACCGGTTGACCAAGGCGCAGGTGGGACACTCCCACGGTGGGGCCGCGTTCAGCGCCGTTGCGGTTACCCGCTCTCGCGTCTGGGTCGTCAACCAGTTCGGCTCGGTCTTGGAGTGGGACGCGTCCAATGGGACATTCATTCGAAACATCACCTAGAGATCCGAGCGGGCGCGTGGCCTTATCCGTACACCGGCGGCAGCCCGAGCAGGGATCGAACCTTGTTGGAGTAGTCGTCGGATGTCAGGAGAGCGTTCGCCACATTGGAAAGATTGGCGAGCCTCTCAGAGGGCGGCTCCTCTAGCCAGTTCTGCATATAGGTCTCGAGGTAGCCCTGGTTGGCGATGTAGCGAGACATGGCCCGCGCGACGTGCTTCGGCCACGTCCGTGACTGAAGAATGGGCAGTTCGAGTCCCAGGCCGGCAATGTAAGTGTTGGTCGCGATATTTCCGGGCTCAATGCCTTGGGTGGCGCTCTCAAAGAACTGCGCCCCCAGTTGGTCTTCGATGTAGACGTCGGTCAGAAAAGCGAGCGCGGTACCGGTAGCGGGTACCAGCGTGAACTGATCCCGTATCACGCGCGTCGGGACAAAGAAGGTGTCGTTGTACGTCGAGAGGGTCTGAGCATCTCGGAAGGGAAACCTGGGCCGGGAGTGATTGAGCGCCATGTGGCGAAACGTCACCGTGGAGAGCGTCGGGTAGTTGGTGTGAACGAACTGGCCATAGACGGGGTTTTCCTGAAACCACTCGCAGGAGTTGAACTGATCGTGCGCCCCGTAGTTCGTTTGGATCGTCCGCGCCTTGCCCGAGGTCGCGTCGCGGAGGGTTAGGGACCAGCCGTGTGGCCGCAAGTTCATCGTCGCCGTGACCGAGTCGCCCGGTGCCACACGTAAGAGAAGGAGGGGACGGAACTGCTTGGCGGTATCACTCCAAAAGGCGTAGTACTGGTCGTTGGGGGGGTTACGGTTTTCCACGGTCCCGACCTGGGAGAACGCACCCGACTGCGACTGAACGCCGATCCAGGTTGACGCGTCTCCGGCGCTGGAGTTCGCTGCGATCGCGGGCACGGTCCATTGCGCACTGACGCTGGTCACGGGTTCAACCGGATTGAGCTGGTAGCCGCCGAACCCGTACTCGGGGGAGCCGATCGGCACTCGGGGATGTGAGGTGGCGCGGCCTTTTGAGGGGCCGCCGTGCCCCTCGGTGTTGATCGACAGCGCCGCTGCCCCGAGGGCGAGCAAGGTCAAGAGCGTGAGCGTCATCACAGGAAACCGATGGCGTGGCATGACGACGATAGTAACGAGCGCGGAGGCGCGGCCGTGACGTTCGAGTTACGTTCGGCCGTAGGAAGGGCGATGGCGACTACCGTGCACCCATAGCCCGAAGCCGATTCAGATGACGTTCACCCCCGGAAAGCCGCTGGGGCTTCTGGGAGTCACTCTGGCGCTCTTCAGTGCGTGCGTCGGGACGCTGGGAGGTGTCGCTGCGGCGACGCCCACGGCGGGGACCTGGTCAAAGCCGGAAGCGATCGAGGTTCGAGAACGCTCGTCGGTCAGCGTGGTGTCCTGCCCGTCGACCACGTTTTGTGCGACCGTGGACAGTAACGGGTACGTGCACTTTTGGAAAAATGGCGCGTGGCTGGCTCCGCAGTACCTGAACGCGGGTGGATCTCTCACCTCTATCTCGTGTACCTCGACGACGTTCTGCGTCGCGGTATCCGTCGGGGGCGAGGCGATGGCCTACAACGGACGAACCTGGCACTCGGTGGGTTCGGCCGGTCCGGCGGAAGGCGGGTACCAAATCTCGTGTGCGACCGCGAGGTTCTGCGTCGCGACCGGGGCGAGTGGACTCCCTGGGAAGCCGAGCTGGCTCGCGGTCTACAACGGTCACTCGTGGACTTCGCAGAAGACGGTCTCCACCGGAAAGATGAACGATCGCGTGCTGGACGTGTCGTGCGCCACCACCTCTCACTGCGTGGCCGTTAACTGGGACGGAAAAATTCTGATCTACGACGGCTCGCGCTGGGCGACTCTCTCCAAGGTCGGGCCATCGGGGCTGATCAGTGTGTCGTGTCCCTCGGTGTCCTTTTGTTTGGCCGTCTCCGATAGAGGTAGTTCCATCGTGATACGTGGTAACACCTGGACTGACGCAACGAAGATTCCTAGCCTGGCCGCCGCGTTCGTCTACTCGGTTTCCTGCGCATCGACCAAGGAGTGCGTCGCCATCGGACTAGATGGTCACGCGGCACCGTGGCACGCCGGACATTGGTCGAAGGCCCACACCGTATTCGTGGGCCAGTTCTTTTCGGGTGTGAGCGTGTCGTGCGCGCCTCATCAACAGTGCCTGGCCATCGACAGCAAGGATCAGAGTTCGCTGTATCGATGGTCCTAGAGAACTACTCGTCGAGCTCGGCGAGAACTTCCCCGATGATCTTGGTCATCTTGTGCGCCGGGATCGCCTCGCCGCCTTCGGCCTCGGCGACTTCTTCTGAGAACGCCTCGACGGAATGGACACCGCCCACCAGAACGTGACGTAGGGCTTCGCCACTCGCCTCGGGATCGTCCACTGACTCCAGGGCACCGGTGACGTCATGTTTGGGCGACTCCGCCACGTCGTGCACAATCTTCATGGCTTCTTCGCGCCCCGACGCCGTCGAGACAACGGGCTCGCGGTCTGGATTCTGCTGCAAGTCCCACTCGGCCAGGGCCTCGTTGTAGCCGCCCTCTCCTGGGTGAATCACCCGCGTCGTCGGCGCGTCAGCCGCGCCGGACGCTTCATTCGCGGGAGAAGCGTCGGTGTCGTCGCTTTCGTGGTGTCGCTGCACGGGTATGGGAACAGTGAGGCTCCCGTCGCTGTTTCGTTCAATGGTCATGTCCTGGGACTCCTCGTGAGTTCATATACCTGCTCATTTGGGTAGTCACGGTGACTCGCAAGCACAGAGCAAAGACCGGCTTCGTTGACTCTTCGCGTCCTGTAATCGCGGACGAGCAACTCCGTGGTCCTTTCGTCACTGTAGTTGTCGTGCTCCCAGCGCGAGCCGTGCACCACACGGCGTCCGAAGAGGGAATTGGAGGCCGACGACGAGGTGATCGGGTCTACTCGCCCGGGTCCCGCGCTCCGGGGGTGAAATCTAAGGGGACTGGAACATCTCGCGGGGGAAGCCTCGTCCACCCTTCTGACGTGAAGGAACGAATCATCGGTTCATTTGTTGCGTCGGTGTCGCAAAATATTCGCTGAACTCCCGCGGTCATGAGGGTGTTCACCGCCTGTCGAAGAAGCAGGCGGCTGAGACCGAGTCCCCGAAATCTCGGTACGACGCCGGTGTGAAAGATCGTCCCCAGCGATCCGTCCAGCTCGTCGTAGGTCACGGGCAACACGAAACCCGCCGCCTCACCGTCAACCGTCAGGATCTTCCACCAGTTCTCGTCATAACTGCACTTCCACTCGCCGGGCGCCCGAATGAGTCGCTGCGCCGCGTCACGCGCTCCGAACCTCGCGACCGCCCACGAGTCCGCCGCGTCCCGCGATACCTCCAGCACCTGGCGGACGACGTCAACGAGTTCATCCAGCGATCCCGCGGGCGTCCACTGCGCCCCACCGGGACCGACCGCGAGCGCGACTTCATTCGCGCTCGTCCACTCAAAGGGAACCTTCGCGTAGGTGGGCCGGGACGCCGTCACTCACGACTCCCGGCCACGAGTGACCAGAGCCATGAGTACGTCATCGACCTCTCGATCGTCGAGGACGAACTCGCTACGCAGAACTCCTTCGACGACAAAACCGCATCTCGCGTATAGGCGCTGTGCCCCGGGATTCGTCGACAGCACCCGAAGAGTGATGCGCCATCCGCCGCGCGACCCGATCTCTCGGATAGCGGCTTCGACGAGGGCCTTGCCAAGACCGCAGCGTTGATAGCGCGGATCAACGGCGACGCCGTTGATTTGCCAGACGTGGGCGTTCGAGGCAAGTGGCGTGGGTTGACGAAACTGAATGTAACCCGAGATGCTGTCGTGATCGGTGGCGACAAGTACGTCCGTGGGGGCCAGGTGCTCGAAGAACGACGTAGGGGCCTGACCAATTGGCGACGGCGAGTTTTCGCTCGACCTCGTCAGGCGATCAATCTCGTCCAGCCGATCACCGTCGGGCGTCGCCGCTACTCGAATCGTCGTCATCCGATCATGATGTCATAGGGCGACGGGGACACGGAGAGACCGTGGTGAAACGGTCGAGCGATTAGTCAAGTTGACCGCGCCCTAGGTCGGCCGGAAGAAAATGTCGTGTCGACGGAGGGATTGACGAGAGCGACTTCGCGGCGTCCTCAAAATCGCGGTCGGTGGTGGTGAGCCGTTCTCGGTGTTGGCGTAGGTGCTCTTCCCAAGAGGCCACCGTGAAAATCTCTTCGAACTCATCAGGTTGCTCACCATTGCGGAACAGGCCCCAATCGGTTGCGCCCGTGCGCAGTCGTGACTCGCGAACGCGAATCATCGCCCGCTCAAACTCGGACTCCCTTTCAACCGGGATGGTATAGGACGTCCACACCACGATGGGCCCCGCGCGCGACTCCGCGTCGACGGAGATGACGGGATCAGGTCGCACGACCGTGGAGCGATCCATGTTCGACGTTTCAAACAGGGGCCAAATTCTTATCGACGCGGTCCCTACGGCCAGCAGTCCGGCGGCCACGAGAAACGCGGAGGTCAGACCGTACGCGTCAGCGACCACTCCCCAGACAAGAGCGCCGAGCCCCTGCGCCCCGAAGAGCACCATTTGATATATCGAAAGCCCGCGCGCCCGAACCCACGCCGGCAAGAACAGTTGGAGTGAGGTGTTCACCGTCGCGAGCATCCATACCCAGGTCGCGCCCGCGGGGATCAGAACAAGAACCGTCCCGATTGTGGAGTGCACCAGAGCCACCACGACCAGGGCAATGACGAACACTCCACTCGCGACTCCCACCAGTCCGTTCGCGGAAGCCTTGGCGCGGATTCTCGCCAGCACCGACGCCCCCATAATGGCCCCGACACCGAGCGCACCGAGGAGGAGTCCGTACCCGCTCGGGCCCAGACCGAGTCGGCGGCTCGCGACGAGAGGTAGGAGACCCCATATCGCACTCGCCGGCACGAGGAAGACGGTGGCTCGAAACAAGATTCTTCGCACAATGGGCGAGTAACGGACGTAGCGGCCACCGGCGCGCAAGGCCGAAATAAAGCTCTCGGGGTTCTGGGGAGTCAAGTCTTTCGAGGGTCGCCACAGCGCGACGACAATGCCGTAGATCACGAACGTCCCGGCGTTGAGGGCAAAGTCAGCGCCGACCCCAAAGTGGGCAATGAAAATACCGGCGAGCGCTGGTCCTATGGCGCGGGCGATATTGATGTTCACGGAGTTGAGTTGAACGGCCGAGGGGACGTCGCTGCGTGGGACCAGTTCGGGCACGAGGGACTGGTACGCGGGAGAGATGAACGCGGAGCCCGAACCGATCACGAAGGTGAACATCAAAAGTAAGGCGGGCGTGATCTGACCGTCGATCGTGAGCCAGGCCAGCGCTACACCCGCGCTCGCGAGGACGGCTTGGACCACAATGAGCAAGCGTCGCCGGTCAAGAGTGTCCGCGAGTACGCCGCCCACGATGGCGAAGAGCACGTCGGGGAGCATGTCGGCGGTCTGGACCAGCGAGACAAGGATCGCGGCGTGCGCGGCGTGCACGAGCAGCCACTGAGCGCCCACGGTCTGCATCCAGGCGCCAACGTTGCTGACCAGAGAGGCCAGCCACAGCCACCGGAACACGGTGACTCGAAGGGGAGCCCAGGTCGATACGGCGGCGCGGGGTTGCGTCATCGCTCGTACGAGGACCAACGAGGAAGTGTTCTCAACCCGGGGGCACGAAGTCTCATAGCGCTCCTAACCATGCCGAGTGCCCGTAAGAACGCGGGGACTCTTTAGAGTTCGATCGACACGTTCGTCGACTTGACCACGGCTGCCGCCATGACGCCCGGCACGAGCCCCATGTCATCCACGGCTTCGCGGCTAATCAGTGCGACGACACGGAATGGACCCGCCTGCAACTCGACCTGGGCCATCACCTTGTCCTTAATCACCTTGGTCACAATGCCCGTGAAGTGGTTGCGAACGGACTCGCTCGATAGCACGAGAGGATCGGAACCCTCGTGGAGTGACCGGGCGAATTGGGCCAGCGTTGTGCCCTCGATTCTGCGCCGACCGTTCGTCGTTCGAGACGCTTCGAGGCTACCGTTGTCAATCCATCGTCGAACCGTGTCGGCGCTGACGCTCAACAGAGCCGCTGCTTCGCCCACGCTGTAGTCACTCATTAGACGCTGAGTTTATGCCTCCACCGCTCCGTTCTCGCACTATTCGTTAAGGCCACAGCCTCGTTCACTCGCTGAAAGTACCGGGTAGTTCTCGGCGTCTATCCTTGGCGCACACCGCGCCGTGATCGAGAGGAGCGTTCTTGTGTTGAAGAAGATCGCATTCTCGCATCTAGTGATCGCCGTTCTCGTCCTTTCTTTCATCATCGGCTTTGCCGTGTTCGTGCTGTCGGGCGCCACCACGAATAGGGGAACCACGAGTGCAATAAGCGTCGAACGAGCGTCGATTATGAGCGCGGAAAAAAGGAGCTGTCAGCGCTACGGCACCTACGCGTCAATATCTCTGCTTCGAGGTGAGGGCTTACTCACCTTTACGCCGGAGTACAACTCCATCGTCATTATCCCCGGTGCGCACTGTGGCACCATCATCGTCGGCTCGCCGTCCTACCAATCAACATCCAACTGACCGACGTCACTTCGGCGCTCACTCGGTGTCCTTCGCGCGCTCGGATTCTCGGTGACCTCGGTCTCGTGAGTGCCGGGGAGTGGTAAGGAGCCAGGTAGGGTTTACGCGATAATGCGCCTATGAGCGCCATATTTGCCAAGTTAATCGTCCAAAATCTTCGTACATACGTTGACAGCATCTTCGAGGGAACTTATGCTCAAACGTCTTGATGGTTCGCGAGTCTCGGACCACTCCTAAGGGGGCACGGGTGTTGAGCAGGTTCTCATGGTCGAAGTTCGTTGGCTCCATGGTGCTAACTGTGGCGTTCGTCACTGGCGCCGTGGGCGGAGGTGTCGCCGTGGCGTCGGCGTCGGGTGGTACGACCTTCCTGGCCGCCTCGAACACCGAGCCGGCCTTTGACTTCTTGACCCAAGACTTCGTTCAGAGCGCCAACGGTGGAAACAGCGTCACCTTCAGTTTCGGTGGATCGGGCCACCTCGCCGGTGAGATCGATGGTGGTGTTGACTTCGCGTCGGACGGAACGGGTAACTCGCCCGCTGGGTTTGCCCTCTTTGCGTCGGCCGACGAGGCGAACGTTGACGACACGATTCCCGACGGCGCGCCCGCTGCCGAGAACCGAGGTGCCGTTGCGAAGAACACGGTCGGACAGTGCATCGACACGCACTCCACGGCGTACTCCGCCGCCAATGGTGGCAACAACAACGGAACGTCGTGCCCCGGGATCGGATCCACCAGGGCTCAGTACACCAGTGGGCGGCTGGTGATCTTCTCGTGCCGCCAGGCGGGCGTGACACTGGCCCCGGCACTGGACGCTCCCACGTGCGCCGAACCAGTCGATGGGTTCTTCAAGGAGAGTGGCAAGAACGAGGCGCCCTTCTCGATGAGCCAGGTCTGGAGCGATCTCCTCGCGAATACCGACAAGACTCGCGGAGGTTCGGCGTCGACGAACACTGGCGGGTACCTCGCCATTGCCGATCCCAAGAACGGCTGGGTTTTCGCGAACAGCGGCTGCGGCCCTTCGAAGGTCGCGCCGAACGCTCCCTACGGACTGGCGGGAATGGAGTCGCTGTACGTGGCCGCCGTCGAGTACTACCACGCTCATCCGCGTCGCGCCCTGGGCGCGACGGCGTCTGATCAAGCGTGTACGGAGATCGACAAGATGACCGACAAAGGCGCCAGCCTGGACAACTTCAACACGACCAGCACGTCCTCGGGCGGGCAGGACGGGAACGGCAACTACTCTGATCCGAGCCTGCCAATAGTTTTTGGCGACAACGTGACCTACACGCAGGACTCCGTCGTTGCCGGAACCTCCCAGATCGCACTCCTTCCGAAGTCATTCGTGGTATCTCCGTCAGGTGACGACACGGACTTTTGGGCAGAAGTACCAGAGTGCGGGGCCGTGAACTCAGCGGACGCGACGGTATCCAACGGCTGGACAACCCGCATCTCGGATCTCGAGTCGTGTACCGATCGAAACTACGTAAGTGGAATGCACGACAATGTCGCGTCCGAGATCAGTTCGCAGAACTTCGGGAAGAGCAGCGCGACCCGACCGCAGTCCCTGGTGGGCCAGCATGGCTTCTACCAGCCGATCAGGCAGTGGGTCGTCGTCGAGAACGACGATCAGGGTCAGTCTGCGGCCGCTGATCTGGCGAGCCCCGACGGCCTCTCGGCGCAGGCGTTCATCAACTATCTGCTCTCGACGAAGGGACAGGCCGTACTAGCCTCCTTTGGCTATGACCCGATCAGCTAACTGAATCGCGAACGCGGCATGACGCGCGCGCGCGCTTTCGCCCTGACGCTCGGAGGCCGGTCGAAGGCCGCCATCGTTGCCGCCACCGCACTCATCGGTGCGGGACTCGGCTTCGGTTTCGCCCACCTCATGGACGGCTCGATTGAGTACTGGGGAGTCGTCTCGGGCCCCTTCTTCTTGACCCTGCGCGTCGCGATCCCGGCCACGGTCATCGCGGGGGTCACGGGTATCGCTGCGGGCTACGTGCTCGCCAAAGAACGATTTCCGGGACGTGACGTGCTCGAAACTCTTGGGAGTCTGCCCATCATCCTGCCTCCCACCGTGATTGGCTTCTATCTGCTGGAGGTGCTCTCACCCGGTACGCGGGTGGGGGGGATAGTGACCCGCGTGGTCGGGCACGTGCTCGTCTACAACGTCGCCGGGTGCATCATTGCCGCGAGCGTCGCCGCGTTTCCGTTCTGCATGAGGGCAGCGCGCAGCGCCATCGAAGGGGTCGACCCCAAGGTCGAACAAGCGGCGCGAGCGATGGGGCTGTCTAATTCGCGGGTCGCACTGCGGGTGACCCTTCCACTCGCTCGTCGCGGCATCGCCGCCGGGATCACCATCGGGTGCGCGCGAGCTCTGGGCGAGTACGGGGCCACGTTGATGGTCGGCGGCGATATCAACGGGAAGACGCGCACGTTATCGCTGGCGATTCTCGACTCCTTCACCACGCCGGAGCGCAACACGATGATCCTCATCCTGGTCCTGATGGCGGTGACGGCGATGACTGGCGTCGGGCTGCTCGGCTGGAGCCGGACGTGACCTCGGCACTCGACGTGAACGTGACTCGCCGTATTGGCGAGTTTGATCTGGACGTGGCCTTTGCCGTGGACTCGGGAATAGCGGTGCTGTTCGGCCCCTCCGGGGCGGGAAAGTCGTTGACCCTGGCGCTTATCGCGGGTCTTGTCAGACCCGACACGGGGACCATCGCGATCAATGGACGAGTCGTCAGCGACACCGACCGCAACGTTCACGTCACTACTCAAGGGCGCCGCATTGGGATGGTCTTTCAAGATGGTGTGCTGCTGCCGCACCGCTCGGCACTCGATAACGTCGCTCTCGCCGTGCGCCAGACCACGGGTCGAAAGGAACGCAGGGCGATCGCCCGGGCCTGGCTCGAACGCGTGGGCGCGGAGAAGTTCGCCGACCGTCGGCCGAGTTCTCTTTCGGGCGGTCAGCGTCAGCGAGTGGCGCTCGCGCGTGGCCTCGCCGGCGAGCCGGCGCTGGTTCTCCTCGATGAGCCGCTCTCCGCGCTCGACTCCGCCGTTCGCCGCGAACTAAGAAACGTGATCCGAGAGGTGATCGTCGGGTCGGGTGTTCCGGCGGTCCTCGTGACGCACGACGCCGAAGAGGCCGAAGATCTCGGTGACGTCGTCATTGCTTACAGCGACGGGCGGGTGATCGCGAGACGGTCGATCGAGCGCCCCGCTCGGACTGAGCCCCGTCACGAGCGTCCGCCGAGTGGTGAGTTGCCGTGATCGGCCTCATACCGCACTCCTGGCTGAACGATCTGGGGATACCGCCCTGGATTTGGAATCCGCTCACCATCTCGCTGCGCGCCGCCCTAGAAGCAACGGTCGTGGTCGCCGTCGCGGGCGTTGCCCTCGGGTACCTCCTCGCGAACGGTCGCTTTCCCGGCCGCGGAGCAATCGAAACGGTCTTCAGCCTGCCCATGGCGCTACCGCCCACGGTCGTGGGCTACTACCTCCTCACGCGACTGGGCGGACCGGGACCGATTCGCAGCGCGGAGGTCCACCTCTTCGGTCATCCGCTCACGTTCACCTTCACCGGGATCGTCGTGGCGCAGATAGTCGAGTCGTTCCCGTACTGCATGCGTTTCTCCCGCGCCGCCGTCGCCGGTGTCGACCCGCGATTTGCCCAGGCGGCGCGGGCCATGGGTCTGTCGCGATGGCGAGTTGCGTTCCTCGTAACGTTGCCTCTGGCGCGGCGCGGAATCGTCGCGGGAGTCGCGATGGCCTTTGGCCGGGCCCTGGGAGACTTCGGGGCGACCATGATCGTCTCCGGTTCGGTCCCCATGGCGACCACGATGCCGATCGCCCTCTACAACGCGGTATTCTTCGGCTCTCACCAACAGGCGATGGTCCTCGCGCTGGTTCAACTCGGGGTCGCGTTTGTCATTCTTCTGGGCGTCAGCCGCCTTGGCAAGGTGCGGGCCTGGTAACCACTGGGCCGGGCGGCACAGCAGTCATCGGGTTGCGAGGTGATATTCCTATTGGTCCTGGCTTCGTTCTTCACCTTAGACACGTACTCCCGCGAAGGCCAAGAGCGTGCCGACGACCCCGGCGGTCAGCAGACAGGCCACGACGCTTCGACGAGCGAGCAGCAGCCAGATCAACGCCCCGGCGAGAACCGCGATCTGCCAGTAGAGATGCAGCGAGAGGCCTAGCGGTATCGCCGATCCCGCGATGGCCCCGATCACGGCTGGTCCGGCTCCGCTAAAGAACCACTGAACGGACCTGTTGGATCGAATACTCCCAAACTTGGACCCGCCGCCGACGATGAAGGCGAACGATGGCGCAAAGGCCAACGCCGCCGCCAGGAGTGCCCCTCCGACCCCCGCGGCCGCGTAGCCAACAACCGCGACCGTCTGCACGACGGGGCCCGGCGTCACTTGTCCGAGCGCCACCGCGTTGAGAAACTGCGGACCCGTCATCCAGTGGTACGTGTCGACGGCGTCATGCTGCATCAGCGGAACAATGACGAACCCACCTCCGTAGGAGAGGGCGCCCACCTTCAACGCCTCCCAGGCCAACGCGGCAAGTCCACCGATTGCGCTGGAGTGGACAGCGGAGAGAATGACGGACCTCGAGACTCCTTTCGCACCCGATTCGCGGTGACGGCGAATCACAATCTCCACTACGCCACACGCCACGAGGGTGGCAACGAGATACTGTCCGACGAGGGACGCCGACACTGTGCCGGCCGCTACGTACGCGACCCATCGACACCGTGGCGCAAGGACGTCGCCGAGCCGCCTCCAACTGGCCGGCACCAGCCCGAGCGACGCGTTAAGAGCAACCGCGGGAACGGCGGCGCCGGCGCCCGCGGCGGCTCCGAGAATGCCGATCGGAGGATGCTTGGAGAGGAAGACTGCCGACAGGGCGATAATCATGATGAGGCCCGGACAGATAAAGCCGAGGCCGCCGATGAACGCTCCCCGGGCGCCGCGCAGTTTCCAGGCGCAGTAGATCGCCAGCTGCGTCGACGCCGGGCCGGGAAGAAGATTGGTGGCGGCGATGGCATCCTCAAACTCTTCGGGCTTGAGCCAGTGACGCTCCTGAACACACAGACGACGCAGCAACACAATGTGAGTCGGTGGCCCTCCGAATCCGATGAACCCCAACTTCGTCCATTCACGTGCGATTCTTGCCAGCGACACTTTCTCCAAGGGCGTAGAAGTGTCATCGCTCATAGTCCTTTGAGTTTGACACGGGAGATTCGCGCCTCGCGGCTCGACGAAGGTCCGCCGGTCTTACGTCACAGCGAACGATGCGCGGCTCGAGCACCTTGAGTACCTGGACTGTCCGCGACGTGACGGGAGTTGCGCGTTCTCGGTGCGAGCACCGCGAGAGGACCTTTAGCGCGCGTGCACCATGAGCCGCTCCGATGCGGGCGAGAGTTCCGATGTGGTGGTCACCTCGTATTCGAAACCGCGGCGCAGGTAGAGGGCCGCTGCTCGGTGATTTCCACTCAGCACCCGGAGTATCAGACGGGAGCCGAAGGGAGAATCGGACCAGCTGATCACGGCGTTGACCAGTTCGTCGCCAACGCCCCGACCGCGTGCGAACGGGGCAACCCACATCGAGAGCAACTCCACGTCCTGGTCTGAGGCCATGGCGCTCACCATGCCCGCGTCGTGGCCATCAAGGCGGGCGATGAAGTTCACGGAGACGTCGGCCAAGCGATCTCGCCATCTCCGCTCTCCCTGGTTCTCCCACTCGCTGAGCGAGGAGCAGAACGACTCGGGCGCTTCGCGGAGCGCGCTCAGGCGCATGTCGCGCCATCGCACCCACTCATCTGGGGTGACGATATCGATGTCGATCATCGCTCTAACTCGAAACTCGGACTGTGACGATTCGAGCGACTTGATTCATTCTGCCGGGCACGACGTGCCACCACATCCATCTGCCGCGTTTCTCGCCTCCGATGAGGCCGGCGGAGGCGAGGATTCGGGTGTGATGAGAGATGGTGGGCTGACTTTTCTTGAGGGGCCCTTCGAGGGCACAACTGCACACCTCGGGCTCGGCCGCAATCAGGGACAGCATTCGGAGTCGTACCGGGTCAGCGAGGGCGGCAAAGATCGACGCCGCCTCGCGGGCCTCTTCGTCGGTCAGCGTGCTCTCGCTCAGCGGACTACAACACGCGACCCCTGAATCCCCAACCATCGTGATCGTCTTCGTTCGAGCCATAGAGAGATTCTAACATTGACAGACATCAATGTAACGACTATCTTTACATCGACGATTATCAATGTAAGGAGCGACCATGTCCAGGGTCCAATTGGCTCTCAATGTTTCCAATCTCGACGAAGCGATCGAGTTCTATTCGAAGTTCTTCAACTCCACCCCGGCGAAGGTGCGCGCCGGTTACGCCAATTTCGCCATCGACGAGCCCCCATTGAAGCTCGTACTCATTGAGAATCACGGCGCCGCGGGCTCGATCAATCATCTTGGGGTTGAGGTCTCTTCGACCGACGAGGTGGTCGCGGCCACGCGCTACCTCTCAGAGAGCGGTCTCGCGACGCGACTGGAGGAGAACACGACGTGTTGTTTCGCGGTTCAAGACAAGGTGTGGGTCGACGGGGTCGATGGATCACCCTGGGAGGTGTACACCGTGCTCGCGGACTCTCCGACCTCGACCAACTTGGAGAGCGATGGCACGTGCTGTTTTTTGGATCCGACGTCGGAGTCCGGAGCGGGGATGACGTGTTGCTAGAGGCTGCTCTCTGGAGGAAGGTGTGTGCCGAGTACTTCGGGAGCCTTCTGCTCGCCGCGATTGTCATCGGCTCGGGGATTACCGCGCAGACCCTCTCGCCACACGCGATCGGACTTGAGCTGCTCGAGAACGCCGCCGCGACCGGCGTCGGGCTCTACGTCTTGATCGTGACGTTTGGTCCGATTTCGGGTGCGCATTTCAACCCCGTGATTTCCTTCGTCGACGCCCTGGTTGGTGGAATCTCCTGGAGAGCCGCCGGGAGCTACCTCGTGTCCCAAGTCGCGGGATGTGTGAGCGGGGCGGTTTTGGCGAACCTCATGTTTTCACGAGCCGCCGTCACTCTTTCGACCGATCACCGTGGCTCACTGGCCCACGGCCTTTCCGAAGTGGTGGCAACGGCGGGGCTCGTCTTGGTGATATTCGCACTAGCGGAGACGCATCGAAGCGCCCTCGCGCCGGCGGCCGTGGGCTCCTACATCGCCTGCGCGTATTTCTTCACCAGCTCGACCAGCTTCGCCAATCCGGCGATCGTGGTGGGTCGCATGTTTTCGAACTCCTTCGCGGGCATTGCCCCCGCGTCCGCCCCGTTGTTCGTGGGATCAGAAGTGATAGGAGGAATGCTGGCCTTCGGACTCGTCAAAATGCTCTATGGCGGAATCAGTTCTGGAGACGCGGCGACCGTGATCGTCGTCCATGATGCGCGGGACCAGGAAAGCCGGCCTCATGACCCTTTCTAGACCGCCCGAAATACTCTTTCTCTGTGTCCACAACGCTGGCCGTTCGCAGATGGCCGCCGCGTTTGCTCGTCACTGCGCGGGCGACCAGGTCATTATCTACTCGGCAGGTTCCGATCCAGGTGAGAGTTTGAACGCAGCTGTTGTCGAGGCGATGAGGGAGGTGAACCTCGATATCTCGAGCGAGTCGCCGAAGAAACTGACCGATGAGATGGGCCGTCGGGCTGACGTGATCGTCACGATGGGGTGTGGTGATTCGTGCCCCGTGTATTTCGGGAAGCGCTACGTGGACTGGGTACTTGAAGATCCCACGGGCAAGGACCTCCAGACGGTCCGTCAGATTCGCGACGAGATCGAAGGCCGAGTAGCACGATTGATCACAGAGCTCCTCATGTAACGCATCGTGACTTCGCACCCTGAGAGCCGAGTAGCCGTTCCGACGAAGCATCGAATCACTGAGTGACACCCAAAACACCTCACTTTGAGGTCAGCCCGGAGTCGGGGGAGCGTTGAGTACCCCTGTGTAACACTTGAGGAGTTCCCCAATCTGGTTGGCCCGCACGGTACGGCTCGGTTAGTCGAACTATCGGAAGTGAGACGCCTTGAGTAGTAGTCAGGTTTCCAAAGGACCTCTAGAACCGGAAGGGCTCCTCAACGCGATCTTCGCCGCAAGTCCCGATGCGGTGGTCGTGATCGATTCCCGCTTCGAGGTCGTGTTGGCCAGTCCGGCCGTCACCGTTCTCTTTGGCTACGCGCCGGAGGAACTCATTGGCCAGTCCGTCGACGTACTGGTACCGGACAGTCGCCGGGAAGCGCACGCGGGACATCTTCATCGGTTTTTCGAGTCTCCGCACGCTCGAGAGATGGGTGTCGGGCTAGAACTCTCGGGGCGGCACCGCGACGGAGCGGAGTTCCCCATCGACGTCAGCCTCACTCCCGTGAGGATTCACGACGCTCAGTACGTGGCGGCCTACGTGCGCGATGCCCGAGAACACCGACGAGTACTGGACCGGGTTCACGCGATCAACGAGATCATTGAAAGCCTGCTCTCCGGATCCGAGATGCTCGAGATCCTGCCGATGATCGCCAAGAGCGCTCGACAGCTCTGCAACTCTGACGCGGCGTGGATCGCCATGCCGACCGACTCCGCACAGTTTGAAATTGTCTCGGTCGATGGCGAGGCGACCGAGATCCTGCTGGGCGTCTTGTTGTCGTCAGATACCAGCCGATCGGCGGAAGTCATGCGTTCTGGTCGACCCGACGTCATCGATGATCTCTCAAACGCTGACAACGTTCCCACCGGCGTCAGCGATCTGGACCTGGGGCCCGGGCTCTACGTTCCTTTCGTTGCCGACCAACGCCGACTCGGTACGCTCGTGTTGGGTCGGGTGCACGGTCGGCCCTCCTACCAGGCCTTCGACGTGGCCTTCGCCGAGGCCTTCGCGAGCGCCGCCGCCGCCGCGGTCGAGATGGGTTCGGTTCGCGCAGAGGTCGATCGCTTGAACATTGTCGCCGAGGACGAACGCATCGCCCGGGATTTGCACGACACGGTGATTCAAGAGCTGTTCGCTCTCGGCATGTCGCTGGAGGCCCTGCGTTCGTCGATCTCCGGCTCGGTGGGGGACCGGATCTCGGCGGCCGTCCAAACGCTCGATGACGTCATCCGCCAGATTCGAAACACCATCTTTCGTTTGCCCAACCGTAACCAGCCGTCGACCGGTCTTCGCGAAGAGATGCTGAGATTGGCCGAACGCTACCGCCAGGAACTTGACGTACTGCCCCGAGTCGCGTTTCTCGGCCCGGTCGACTTTGGGGTGCCCGCGATAGTGAGCGATCACCTGCTCCACGTCTTTGGCGAAGCGCTCTCCAACGTGGCGCGACACGCCAACGCGTCGAAGATCGAGGCGATTGTCTCGCTGGAAGGCGAGTGGCTCTCGTTCTCTCTGGTGGATGACGGTGTGGGCATGAGCGACGGACCTTCGGCCGGGAATGGCATTCGCAATATGGCGACGCGGGCCGAGAATCTGGGCGGCACCTTCAGTGTGCGTCGACGCGAGCCCCGAGGTTCGATCTTGGAGTGGCGGGTGCCCCTGTCACCGACCTCGCCCGAGTAAGACGAGCTGTCGTGCTGGGCCACGGCAGCTATCGCTCCGAACGCCGAGCCCTCTCGCAACCCGCTCGATTTCGTCAAACAAGTGTCACGGGCCCGCGGTGACGTACGACCGGCGGGTTATCCCGCTGCTATTCAGGCCCAGCGAATGACTTCCTCTGTCGTTCGGTGGCCCGCACGGCGAAGACGGCCGCTTCGGTGCGGTGCTTCATCCCCAATTTCAAGAGAAGGTTCGACACGTAGTTTCGAACAGTCTTCTCCGCGAGGAACATGGTCTCGGAGATCTCACGATTCGTTTTTCCTTCGGAGATGAGTTCAAGAATGCGTCGTTCTTGAGGAGAGAGGGGGCGTAGTCGCTCCTCTTCAACATCACGACCGAGTCGCGCCCGAGCTTGTCGCACCAACAGGGGATCGAGGAGTGACTCCCCTGTAGCCGCCTTGCGGACCGAGGCGACCAGATCGTTGCCCTTGATCTGCTTGAGAACGTAACCCGCCGCCCCGGCGATCACCGCTCCGAGAAATGCCTCGTCATCGGCGAAGGACGTCAGCATCAGACAGGCGATGTCCGGTGAAGAAGATCGAATCTCTCGACATACCTCGACACCGTCGCCGTCCTGAAGTCGGACGTCTAAGAGGACGACGTCGGGATGAATGCGCGGGATTGCCTCGAGGGCTTCGGCCTGGCTGCCGGCCTCACCGACCACGACCATGTCGTCTTCACTCTCGAGCAACTCGCGAACCCCGCGGCGCACTACTTCGTGGTCATCGACGAGAAAAACGTTGACCATGAGTGGCTCCTTTCGCCATTTGCTCGCGACCGAGAACGACGGGCACGAACGACGGGTGACTGCACGTCGCTGCGGGCAACGCTAAGCGTGTGCGATCACGAGCGTACGCGGGGTCATCCTGCGGTGTGCGAGCGCCACTAGGGAGGCTATTCACCACGGGATCGCCCGTATCGAGAGTCGTGGAGCAACGAACGATTTTTGACCTAGGGAGACGTCGAGAGGGTCACCGCGTGAGTGAAACGTGTTCGCGCGCACAGGAAGTCCTCTCCAAGAGATGCCCGCTCGGCACCCGTAACCACACTGCAGAGCGGATGCGGGCACCGAACGACGACGGGACCCTTACGTAGAAACCCCCCGTCGACTCCGACGTTACGCCCACCCGTCGTAGCCGTGATAGGGACAAACGTCACGTTCTTCGTCTACCAGACCGTGTCCACGAAATATCACTGGTGGATCGCGGTCACGAGCTCGCGTAGCTGGTCGGCACCACGACGACCGGGATAGTGGCGTGCTGAACAACCTCGAGGCTGGTGCTGCCGAGGGGGAGTCCGGCTCGATGACTGAGTCCGCGCGATCCGACCACCAAGAGACTGGCGTTGATCGGGGGAGCCACGGCGCGTAACAAGGCCGAACACGCATCTCCGTCGTCCACGTACCAGTGGAGGTGCCGCTCATCGAAGCCGCAGGCGCGTGCGAGTTCGCTCAGTCGTGGCGGCATCTCATGGTGGGACGGCGTGGTGCGAAGATGCTCCAGCAGGCCTATCGCGTGCACGATGATCACCGAGTCGTGCGGCTCCGCGTTGTGAAATGTCCAAAGGACCGCCGACTCAGAATCCGGCGAGGCGTCGTAGCCGACGGCGATCGTTCGCGGGGCGGTCACGGAGCGTCCTCCTGGGCCTCGAGAGAGCGCAGTGTCTCGACCGCAACGCGACGCTCGTGGCGCACGTGCAACAGTTGATCGACGCCCGGACCGCCGTGTGAGTGAGGTTCGGTTGTATACGAAACTCCGAGGACCGCGGCCAGGCTCGCGTGAATGGAGGACCGCAGCGCGTCGAGGTCGTAGCCACCTTCGAGGAAGAGGGCCAGTCGCCCGGGACGCGGGGCCAAGGACGCGACGAGCTGGGTCAGCCTCGAGAAATCACCGCTGGTGAGTTCGAACTCGGCCAGAGGGTCAGCGCGATGACCGTCGAACCCCGCCGAGACCAGCACCCAGGTCGGCCCAAAGTGCTCCACCACGGGTCCGGCCACCTCCTCAAACGCCCGTTGAAGGATGTCGCCCGTGGCGCCGAGTGGTAGTGGAATGTTGACCGTGCCATCGATGGCCTGCCAACCGCCGACTTCTCCCGCCGCGCCCGTGCCGGGAAAGAGAGGCGACTGGTGAGTCGAGACGTAGAGGACGTTGGGGTCGTTCCAAAAAATCTGCTGCGTGCCGTTGCCATGGTGCACGTCCCAGTCGATGATGAGAACCCGCTCTCCTTGGTGCGAAAGCGCGGCGGCTGAGACGGCGATGTTGTTCAGCAGGCAAAAGCCCATGGCCCGATCCCTGAGCGCATGGTGACCTGGCGGGCGAGTGACGACGAAGCCCACGCCCTCGTTCCGGTCACGTAATTCCTCGATGACCGCCAGTCCTCCGCCGGCCGCGTGCTGAGCAATCGACCACGAATCGTAGGTGGCGTAGGTATCTTGATCGATGTCGCCACCGCCGTCATAACAGAAGGCGCCGAGCTCGTCGAGATAGTTACCCTGGTGCACCAGCAGCAACTCGGCCCGCGAGGCCGCTCGCGGCGCGACGGTAATGAGATCACTCTCCAGGTGAAGGTCGGCGATCGCCGACCTCGCGGCAATCGAGCGACCGGGACGTTCGGGATGCCCGGGGTCTTCGTGGCCGCTGTCGTCGCAGGGTCCGTTGACGACTAGGACCACGGGTGGTCTCGAAATGTCCTGGGCGGCGCGGGTAGGTGTGGGTTATCGAGTGGCTCGACGGAGATTCGCACGCTGATCTCGCCCGCGGAGACGGTTGACGTCATGGCGAATCCACTGCGGTGAAACACCGACATCATGTCGTGGTTCCGACAGAGCGTCTCGGCTCTAAAGGTCGAGATGCCGCGTGGCCACGCGGCGGCGGCGAGACTCGCGAACAGCCGACTACCGAGGCCGAGGTGTTGGTAGTCGTCGCGAACGACGAAAGCCACTTCCGCGTCCGAAGTGCCGGGATAGCGTTCGTAGCGAGCGACCCCCACCAGTTCGTCGCCGTCTTCGATCACCAGGGCGAGTCGGCTGTCGTAGTCGACGTGGGTCAAGTGGTGCACCTCATCGTGAGAGAGTTCTGGATGGAAGGAAAAGTAGCGGCAGTAGATGGAGTCCGCGGACAGATGACTGTGAAAATCTACGAGCTTGTCCTCGTCGGCGTCGCGAATGGCGCGAAGGAGGAGCGTCTTGCCTCCGTCGATCACGATATTGGCCTCCAACTCTTGGGGGTATGAGGTCGGGGGCAACGACGCCTCGGTGTTCGAGTCGTCTTCTAATTCTCGCTTCTGCGTGTCGATGTCCACGATGGCGTTAGCTCGCCGTGTCGGCTCGAGGAGCGGTTGGGGCCGTGCGCGCCCATTGAGCGATCTGCGCTGGGCGGTGCATTCGGCTTCGGCGATTTCGCGCGGCTCGAGTGCTGAGGAGTCGTCGTGGCGTTACCAGCATTGTCTTCATGCCCCCATCTTTCACTGGCCCGTGAGGGATTCCCTAGGGTCGAACGTCACATTCTGGTCTTCTGTCAAGGGAGGGAAAAGTGTGCTTCTAGGGCCACTCGCCCCAAATCGTCAACGGGTTTCCCGCTTTCGGTTACGACGTCTTCTCGTCGTGCCCGTGGGCGTGCCAACTACAGGGCGACATCGCTGCGTTCGGCGCCCCCTCCGCCCTAGGAACGTTGCGCGACGTTGAACAACCCAGCGCTAGTCTCAACCTGTCTTGTTGAATCGACGTAAGGCGCAATCGAAAAGAAGATCTATGACAACTGAGGAATCAACCAAGCCCCGTATCGTCGCTGGCATCGATGGCTCTCCCTCGTCCCAACGGGCGCTGGAGTGGGCGGCGCGTCAAGCGGAACTCACCGATTCCGAGCTGGAAGTCATCGCCGCGTGGGAGTGGCCGGAGAACCTCGGATGGGGCGTTATTCCCGACGGTTACAACCCGGCGAGCGACGCGCAAAAGGCTCTCGAACCCATCGTGCTGTCACTTCGCGCGGCGCATCCCAAGATCACCGTAACGTTCAAGATCGTGGAGGGCCACCCGGCTCCGGTGCTGGTGAAGGCTTCACGGGGGGCCGAGCTTCTCATCGTGGGTAGTCGAGGACACGGTGAGTTCATCGGAATGCTTATTGGTTCAACCAGCGAGCACTGCGTTACGAACGCCGCGTGTCCGGTCGTGGTCGTTCGAGAGAGTGCCTCATAATCGTTCGTATTTGCTGCACTCACGCCCAATGAAGCGAATGCGTGTGCGGGCGTGGAATGGCGAGAGTTGAACGAAATGGGACGTTTGCCACTACCGCCCGGTTCCGACGACCAACGAGTATTGGACCAGTCATCAGCAGTGACTGTTCACCGTCGAAGCACTCTTTGCTCAGTCGATGGGAGTCACCGAGGATAAGGAGAAAGCGCCATGAAAGCACTCGTTTACAAGGGTCCCGGAAAGAAGAGCTGGGAAGACGTACCCAATCCTGTGATTCAGCGCCCGACCGACGTGATCGTGAAAATGGTTGCCACCACCATCTGTGGCACCGACTTGCATATCTTGAAGGGCGACGTCCCCGAGGTCGAGGTTGGTCGAATTCTTGGGCACGAAGGAATCGGCGTCATCACGGAGGTTGGTTCGGGGGTCACTCAACTGTCGGTTGGCGACCAAGTCATCTTGTCCTGCGTTAGTTCCTGTGGACGGTGCTCCAACTGTCGTCAGGGGCTTTACAGCCACTGTCTGGATCCAGAAGGGATCGCCGGCATCGGATGGATATTCGGGTACATGATCGACGGTACGCAGGCCGAATACGTGCGCGTCCCGTTCGCCGAAAACTCGGTCTATCCCATGCCCAAGAGCTTGAGTCACGCAGAGGGAATTCTGCTGTCCGACATTTTGCCCACGGGATTTGAGATCGGCGTGCAGTATGGCCGCGTGAGCCCCGGTGACGTTGTCGCGGTCATCGGCTCGGGCCCGGTCGGCCTGGCCGCCGTGACGACCGCTCGTCTCTACGGTCCCTCCAAGATCATCGCCATCGATCTCGACGGTGCTCGCTTAAAGCGGGCCTACGACTTTGGTGCGAACGACGTCGTCAACTCGGGTGACTCAGACTGGAAAGAGCAGGTGCTGGCCCTCACTGACGGTCAGGGAGTCGACGTCGCGATCGAAGCGGTGGGTCTACCCCAGACCTTCACGATGGCGACGCAGATTGTTCGACCCGGAGGAAGCGTCGCCAACATCGGCGTACACGGCAAGTCGGTCGATCTTGCGCTCAATGAGTTGTGGATCAAGAACATCGATATCTCCATGGGTCTCGTGAACACCAACACGCTGGGCATGTTGCTCAAGCTCGTCACCGAGAAGCAGCTCCCGGTGGAAGCGTTCGTGACCCAAGAGTTCTCCTTTGATCAGGTGCTTGAGGCGTACGACGTGTTCGGAAACGCCTCGAAGTACGACGCGTTGAAGGTTCTTATCCACTAGTTCGCAACCGCACTCCAGAGAATCGTTTGACGGCTGAACCGATCATGCTGACATTTGTCGGCACCCAGAGCTCAGGACGCGACGACGAGATGACCGGACCATTCAAGCAACGTCAACTGGTCAAAGCGCACGCCAGTTTCTGCCCGATCAGACTCTCGACAGCCTCAAAAGGGACGAGGAGTTCGGGAACGGGCGAACCAGCGACCTTTGACCTATGCCGAGCAGCGCAGCGCGATCAAGGGAACGGAGCGTTCCGCGCCCCCTTGGGCCAGCGGTCCCGTCGTCGAGTCCTGCAGTAAGACCAGCCGTGATGCCGTCGCGCCCATCGCGCGGATCGGGTCGGCGCGCGTGTCGGACGGCAGAACTCCCGACACCGAACACCACTGCGTCGCACCGGGCGCGAGGAGGAGCAGTCGCTCCGTCGTTGCGTACGCGGGGCCGATCACGACGAGAAGGTCACCGGACGGTGTGATCGTCGCTACGTCGTTCCCCGCGATCGGAGAACCGCCAACTTCGAGCCCGTCTCTTTTGGGGAGCGCGACGAATTGCCAGTGGTAGCCGCCGTCGGTCGATCGAGCTAAGGGATCTCGCATGGCGAAATCGAGCAAGAACTCATCGTTGTTCTGCGCCGTGAAAAGAAGACCGGGATCGCACTCTGGGATTCCCGACGCCCACGATGTGCCCTCCCACACGGGATCGCCCGGAAGCGAGCCCGGCAGCGAAACGAGCAAAGCTTGTTGCCAACTCGACATGCCGCATGCTCCCTGAGGGATTTGCGGGCCAAAGGTGACGCAAGGGCCGACCGTCGGGCACGCGAGCGAGCCGGACTCCCACGTCCCATGACTCGCCGTCTCGGCGTCGATTGACCACCGAGTCGAAGGCCTCGCAACGTCCACTTGGTTCGTAAAGACAGCTTGCACGATGTTGTTGCGGAGAGCGAATCCGCCAAAATCGAGGTACGACATCTTCGTGGGCGGGGGAATGAAGTGCCACGATGCCCCGTCATTGATCGTGTACATCGCCACCACGGCGACGGGTGGAATCGAGTAGTTCTGGCCCGCCTCGAAGCCGGCGTACACGGTGTTGGGGTCAAGGGGATCCGTCAGCACGACGTCGCAGACGACCTTCGAGTTGTGGTTGATGTTGAGCGCACGGGCCGCGAGCATCGCTTCGATGCCGGTCTCGGGCACAGTTTTCAACGAGCCATTTGTTAGCGCGACGCGGATGCCGTCGGAGCCACACCAGGAGTAGGTCGACGACGCCGCACTGGCATCGACGGGATTTCCCCACTGCGAAGACTGCAGAGCGGATGGGGTGAGAGTTCCCAACGATGCCCACGTGGTCTTCGGGGTGGACGCGCCGCCCGAAGCGAGGGGACACGCCAACGACAAGATCATCAAGCCCAAGATGGCGAGTGAACGCGAATACCGCTCGGTGGGTTTGGTCATCCGCCTACTAGACCTTCTTCTTCGCTTCGCCCCACCACTCGTGGTTTATCACCTCGCTGCACGTGCTCCCGTAGCGGCCACGCCGCTCCTTCGTGCGGATCTATTGGCGGTACAATCGCCGTACGGTACGGCGCAGAATATATTGGCTAGCCCCAATCTCGTTTTTGGTGGTTTCAACTGCAGTTACCGCTGTCTTGAGTGCGTCAAGCCCCACGGTATCTTTCGGTGCCTACCGCAACGCGTATCAGCCTCTGCCCCACGGCATGATCGTCAATGGTCAGCTGATGTTTGGACGTCTTAACAACTCCCAGCTAACTCGTGTGCGAATATCCCCCGAGGAGGCGGCGCGCATAGTGAGGGACGATTACGGGACAAAGGAACCGTGGCGTGTTGTCTTTGAATCGTTGGGCGGGTACGTGAACGACCAGCAGATTATTCACGATTGGGTCGGAACCGAGTCGTTGATTCCTAAGCCAATGCCCGCGTACATTGTTCGAATCACAGGAGTACCGATCTCTTCGCTGGGCCTGGGTGGCGCAATCAACCACTATTGGAACGTCATTGTCAATGCCATGACCGGACGCGTCGTCGGGAGTTTTAGCTACGACTGAAACGCTCTGCGAGATCTCGACGGACTAAACGGAGATTCGCCGTGTCAGGTTTGGTTCGGCACACCGTCCCTTGGGCGCCCGGTGGTCACCGTTACGAACTTGTTGGAAATTCAAAGGAAATAGCCCCGTAGGATGCGCAGGACCTGAACGGCCCCTCACGACTACTTGTTTCGACATGTCCGCGCCGAGGCACTCTGATGGGTGGAGAAGAATTGATGCGGGTGTAGCGCACCGTGTAGCCGTAATCGTGTTGCGCTAAGGGTCGCAGAAACCATCCCGTGCCCTGGCCATAGACGAATGTCTCTCGCTCGGCAATCACCTTGTCACGTCTCACCGTGGCGACAACGTCCACTCGGACCCAAGGAAAGTTCGGCACCCACTGCGCAAAGTACTCGTCACCGCGTCGAACAACTCTTTGAGCCGAGAGCAAGACATCGAGGTCGTACATCACACCGCCCGGTCCATATCCAGTCGGCGTGAAGATTTTCTCCCAAGACTTCATTCCGCACTGGCTAGGGATGTAGGTGTATTGACCGACGCTCACGACTGAAAAATCCCGTAGCGGTCTACCTGACGACATATCGGGTGCCTGGTAGATCACGGGGTTAGGCCCCTCCCCGCGTTCTCGCGTGATCTCAGTGAAGCTCTTCGAATCCCTGGTCGCCAGGGCAGCTTCGCGAAGGGCATTCACAACGGAACTACTTCGCGAACTGAGAACACCAAAAAATCTTGGTGCCTGTGAGGCGCTCCATATGACCGAGACAGCGGACAAGACAA
>CAWKAT010000013.1:0-103724 GCA_963847725.1 uncultured Acidimicrobiaceae bacterium | reverse complement strand
AGTAGATGTTTCGCGACGACGACGCGCTGGACCTGGTTGGTCCCCTCATAGATCTGGGTGATTTTCGCGTCGCGCATAAAGCGTTCTACCGGAAACTCTTTGGTAAACCCGTAGCCGCCGAGAAGTTGGACGGCGTCGGTGGTGACGCTCATGGCCGTATCTGACGCGAACGACTTCGCCGAAGCGCCAAGGTAGCCCAACGTTCCGTCCGGATCGCCGCCATCTATGGTCGAACAGGCCCGATACACCAGAGCGCGGGCGGCCTCGGTGCGCATGGCCATGTCGGCGAGCATGAAACGTAGCCCCTGAAGTTCACTGATCGGCGCGCCGAAGGCGTTTCGCCCTTTCATGTAGGTGCCGGCGTAGTCAATGGCGCCCTGCGCGATGCCGACCGCTTGGGCGCCAATAGTCGGACGCGAGCGATCGAGGGTGTGCATGGCGATCGTGAAGCCTTGGCCCTCTTCGCCAATTCGGTGCGACGCCGGCACGCGGACGTTGTTGAAGACCACTTCGCCGGTGGGTGACGCGCGCAGTCCCATCTTGTCTTCGTGCTTGGGAAACTCCACTCCCCAGCCCTTTTCCACCAAGAAGCACGAGATGCCGCGGCCCTTGGCCGAGGGATCCGTTTTGGCGAAGACGGTGTACACGTCCGAGACGCCGGCGTTCGTGATCCAGTACTTCGACCCATTGAGGACATAGTCCTCGCCGTCGCGCTCAGCCCGACACCGCATCGAGGCGACGTCCGAGCCGGCGTCGGCTTCGGACAGGCAATAGCTGGCTTGAATCTCACCGGTGGCGATGAGCGGAAGGTACTTCTGCTTGATCTCCTCGGAGGCGAAGTTCATGATCGGCAGCATTCCGAGCTTGGAGATCAGGATCGTCACCGAGGTCGAGGCGCAACCTCGCGCCAGCTCCTCGACCATGATCGCCTGGGTCACCATGTCGGCGCCGGCGCCACCGTAGGCCGCGGGGACGCCGAGCGAGGGCAACTCCATCTGGACACAGGCGTCGAAACTGTCTTGGGGGAAGACCTGCTCTCGGTCGTACCGTGCGGCGTGGGGCGCCACCCGTTCGTCGACAAAGCTACGCAGTACGTCACGAAAACTACGTTGTTCATCCGTGAGATCAAAACTCATCGTGGTCGTCCTTCACCTCGTCGTGTGATTAATGCGATGATGCGGCGTCGTTCGCACCGGAGGTCAGTGACTCCCCGGGTACCGCGTCGACGAAGCGACGTTGCGCCACGTAGCTGTGCGCGAGGCCACGAAAGGACGCCGTCGTGGAGCGAGTGATGGGCGACGCCTGGCGCAGGCCAAAGTAGTCCAGGGCCACGTGCACGTCACCGAGGGTGGGGCCCCGACCAATCAGACTGGCCCGCTTGGCGGCGACCAGGCCCACCCCGACGATGACGTCGTGTTCGTCTTGGTGGTGCTCGAAGACCAACTTCTCGCACTCGCGTTCAGCGATGGTCAGCGCGTATCCCTCACCGGGCGCCGGCGTTCCAAATCCCGACCCGACCGGGGGGTGGGGCGACCGCTGGAGTCCGACCTTCTGGAGACGCCCGAGTTCGGGGATCTCCGTTGACATGAGGGGTCGAACCTCACCGGCGAGGGGAACGGGGGAAAATGATGGTTGAGCCACGCAGAGAGGTTACCGCCCGGCGCCGTGCTAGACCCTCGCGAGCCAGTCTTCATACTGCGGTCGTTCGCCGCGCACCGCTTGGTGGTACGTGGTGCGGATGACCGAGGTGATGGGACCGGGCCGGCCGTCGCCGACCACTCGATCATCGACCGAGGAGATGGGCACGACCTCGGCCGCGGTGCCGGTCAAGAACGCCTCGTCGGCCAGGTACAGGTCGTCGCGGCGAAGGGCCTCGAAGTGGACGTCGTAGCCGAGGTCGTTCGCAATCTTCACGATGCTCGACTGGGTGATGCCGCTCAGGGCACCGGCCTCGGAGGGTGGCGGTGAGTACAGACTGCCGTCACGAATGATGAAAAGGTTCTCTCCCGTGCACTCGCTCACGCGGCCGTCGGGGCCGAGCATGATCGCCTCGTCGTAGCCCGCCTTGATGGCTTCGACCTTGGCCAAACTGGCGTTGACGTAGCCGCCGATCGTCTTGGACGCCGTCGGCATGGAGTTGGGGTAGTGGCGACTCCACGAAGAGATCTTCATTCGCACACCGGTCTCGGCGTGGTCGCCCAGGTAGGCGCCCCAGGACCACGTGGCGATCGCCGCCTGCACCGGTGCGCCGATCGGGTTGACCCCGATCTCGCCGTAGCCCAGGTAGACGATCGGACGGATGTAGCAACCTTCAGTGAGCTCGTTGACCCGAATCAGTTCCTTGGTCGCGTCACACAGTTCCTTCGCGTCGTAGGGCACGTCCATCATCAAGATCTTGCAGCTGCGAAGGAGACGATCCATGTGGTCCTTCAAGCGAAAGACCGCCACCCCGTTGGGCGTTTTGTAGGCGCGAATGCCCTCAAAGGCGCCCGTCCCGTAGTGCAGGGTGTGGCTGAGGACGTGCACCGTGGCGTCGGGCCAATCGACGAGCTTCCCGTCCATCCAGATCTTTTTCGTGGGGGTTATGGGCATCTACAAACTCTCCTGTAACTGTTTGGTCACGCCGTCGGTGCCGAGCGCCGTGACGTCACCATCAAAGTCTGCCACCGCGCGCGCTATACGCCGTGCGGCATCCTCTTCGCCGATGTGTTCGAGCATCAGCGCCGCGGAGGAGACGGCGGCCAGCGGGTTGGCCCGGTTCGTTCCGGCGATATCGTGCGCCGCGCCGTGGACCGGTTCAAACAGTGACGCTCCGGTACGCGCGGGGTTTAGGTTCGCGCTCGCCGCGAAGCCGATCCCGCCCGTGACCGCACCAGCCAGGTCCGAGAGGATGTCCCCGAAGAGATTGTCGGTGACGATAATCCCGTAGGCCTGCGGCCTTTCGACCAGGTAGATGCAGGCGGCGTCCACGTGCTGATAGTCCACCTCGACCTCGGGGAACTCAGCGCCCACGTCGGCGACCACCCGGCGCCAGAGATCGCCGGCGAAGGTCAACACGTTGGTCTTGTGCACCAAGGTCAGCTTCTTGCGCTCGAGTTGATGGGCTCGGCTAAAGGCGTAGCGCACGCATCGTTCGACCCCAAAACGAGTGTTGACGGATCCCTGGGTCGCCACCTCGTGGGGAGTGCCGTAGCGCAAGACCCCTCCCTCACCGGCGTAGGGGCCCTCGGTATTCTCGCGAACGATGGCGAACTCACAGCCCTGCGCCAGGGAGCCCGCCACGCCCCGGAAGGGCCGATAGTTGATGTAGAGGTCCAGGCCGAAGCGCATGCGCAGCAGGAGGCCGCGCTCCAGCACGCCGCCCGCGATGCGCGTGTCGCCAATGGCCGGTCCGATCGCCCCCAAGAGAATCGCTTCGTATCCGCGCAACTCCTCCAAGGTCGTGTCGTCCAGGACAAAACCGTCTCGCAGGTAGCGCGCGGCGCCGAGGTCGAACTCGGTCGTGTCGAGGCGAACGCCCGAGGCGGCGATGACCTCGAGGGCGGCCGCCGTGACTTCTGGGCCGATGCCGTCCCCACCGATCACGGCCACGCGGTGGCTCGGCTGGTTACTCATCGCTACTCGCTCCCTCTTTTCTCTATTTTGCTCGCTGGGGCCGGCGGTTGGCAACTTCGAGACTTTTTAGGGGTCGCAGTAGAATCGGGGTTCACTACGACTTGGGGTTGCGGCGTGGCCGACGAAATTCACCGAATCACACAAGAGACGCTCGACAAGCTCGAGGCGGAGTACCAGGAACTGACGACGGTGGGTCGCACCGAGATCGCCCGGGTGATCGAGGCCGCCCGCCTCCTCGGCGACCTGTCGGAAAACGGCGACTATCACGCGGCCAAGGACGCCCAGGGGAAAATGGAGTCGCGCATCCGCCAGATCGACCAAGTGATTCGCAACCACGAGATCGTTCGGCGCGACGAGCGCGCCGGGACGGTCCAGTACGCCTCGATCGTGAAGGTCGTCTACGAAGGCGACGACGAGAGCGACTTCCAGGAGTTCTTCATCGGGTCGATCGAGGAGAAGCCCGACGACGTCCTCGTCGCCTCGCCCACCTCGCCCTTGGGCCAGGCCCTGCTCGGAAAGAGCGTCGGCGACAGCGTCGAGTACGAGGCTCCGTCGGGAGTCTTGAAGGTCAAGATCGTCGGACTGCACTAGCTCATGGGAAAGACCCTCTACGAGAAACTCTGGGACGGGCACGTCATCCCCGGACGCGACGGCGAGTCCGATCTGCTCTACGTCGACCTGCACCTCGTTCACGAGGTCACGAGTCCTCAAGCGTTCGACGGTCTGCGTCTCAACTCACGAACGGTTCGCCGTCCCGATCTCACCCTCGCGACGGCCGATCACAACGTGCCCACCGACCCGCTGTCCACGCCCGTCGCCGACCCCATCTCGCGCCGCCAGCTCGAAGCGCTCGACGAGAACTGTCGCGAGTTCGGCATCACGGTTTTTCCCCGCGGCCACGAGAACCAGGGAATCGTCCACGTCATCGGCCCCGAGCTCGGCGTCACGCAGCCCGGGATGACCATTGTCTGCGGTGACTCTCACACCTCCACCCACGGAGCCCTCGGATCGCTGGCCTTTGGCATCGGCACCAGTGAAGTCGAACACGTCCTCGCGACCCAGACCCTGCCCCAGCAAAAGGCCAAGACCATGGCCGTCGTGGTGAACGGCCACGCGTCCCCCCACGTCTCGGCCAAGGACATCGTGCTCGCCATCGTGGGACGCCTCGGCACGGGCGGCGGCGCCGGGTACGTGATTGAGTACCGGGGCGAGGCGATACGAGACCTCTCCATGGAGGGTCGCATGACCGTCTGCAACATGAGCATCGAGGCGGGCGCGCGCGCCGGTCTCGTGGCCGTCGATGAGACGACCATTGACTATCTCCGCGGGCGCCCGGGCGTGCCGGTCGGTGACGACTTCGAGGCGGCCGCCGCGCGCTGGCGGACCTTCGTCTCGGACGAGGACGCCTCGTTCGACGAGACCATCGTCCTGAACGCCGCCGACCTCGCGCCCTTTGTCACCTGGGGCACCAACCCGGCCCAAGTGGTGGCGCTGGACGGCGTGGTGCCCTCGCCCGAGGACACCAGCACCGGCGACGAACGCGACAGCGTGCGTCGCGCACTCGAGTACATGAGTCTCGTCCCCGGCACACCCATGCGCGAGATACCCGTTGACGTGGTGTTCATCGGATCGTGCACCAACTCTCGCATCGAGGATCTGCGCGCCGCGGCCGCGGTCGCCGCCGGCTCTCACGTGAGGGCGGGCGTCCGCGCGCTGGTCGTGCCGGGTTCTCGTCGCGTGAAGGATCAGGCCGAGCGCGAGGGGCTCGACCGGGTGTTCACGGACGCGGGCTTTGAGTGGCGCGAGCCCGGTTGCTCCATGTGCCTCGGAATGAACCCGGACATCTTGACGCCCGGTCAGCGGTGTGCCTCGACCTCAAATCGAAACTTTGAAGGTCGCCAAGGTCGCGGGGGTCGAACCCACCTGGTGTCGCCGGTCGTGGCGGCGGCGACGGCCATCATGGGCCGCTTCGCCTCCCCCGAAGAGGTGCCGGCGTGAACGCGGTACGCGTGCTCGAAGGTCGCGCGGTACCGCTCGAGCGCTCCGACGTCGACACCGACCAGATCATCCCCTCGGAGTGGTTGAAGCGCGTCGAACGCACCGGTTTTGGTCGCGGACTCTTCAGCGAGTGGCGCGACGACCCGACTTTTGTGTTGAATCAGCCCGAGTACGCCGGGGCCACCATCCTCGTCGCCGGGGCGCGCTTTGGCACCGGCTCGTCACGCGAGCACGCCGTGTGGGCCCTCATGGACTACGGCTTTGGGGCCGTGGTGGCGTCGTCCTTTGGCGATATCTTCCGCAACAACTCCTCCAAGCAGGGCCTCGTCACGGTGCAGCTGAGCGCGAGCGACGTCGACGAACTCTCCGAGCTCGTGAAGGACGATCCGACACGCCTCGTCGTCGTCGACGTGGAGAGGCTGCTCATCGAGGTGCCCGAGGCCGGCTGGCGACGAGGTTTCCCCCTCGACGCGATGACCCAGGAGCGGCTGCTCGAAGGGTGGGACGACATCGGGATCAGCCTTCGCCGCGCGGAGGCGATCACGTCCTACGAGGCGACCCATCCCACGCCGAGCCTGGAACACGTCTTCGACGCCACGGGCCACGCCCTACGTACCTGACGCACCGGGGATCATCCACTTCTGGAGCACGGTCACGGTGCTCGCCTCGTAGCCCAACTCGTCGTAGAAGCGTCGAGCCTCCGCGTTCCCCGCGCGAACCATGAGCTGCACCTTGCGCGCACCGTGCTGAACGAGCCAGGCCTCACCGGCCCGCGTCAGTGCGGAGCCGACGCCCTGGCGCTGAACCGAGGGGCTGACCGCGACGTAGTACAGCCAACCTCGGTGCCCGTCGAAGCCCACCATGGCGGTACCAACCAGGACGTCGTCGATGGTGGCGCCGAGCACCGTCGACGCGGGAGCGCGCACGGCGTCGAGGAAGTCGGTGACCGGATCGTTCCAGGCCCGTGATAGACCCACCTCATTCCAGAGACTCGTGGCCGCCGCAACGTCGTCGTCACCCAGTTCGCGAACGTCCATGGCCCCGTTTTCTCTACGCGACGGCGACGTCGGTCGAGAGCAGGACGGCCTCGTGTGCTTGGCGATGTCGCCACGAGGCGAGCAGGATAATCACGACGCTCGCGAGAGCGGCGCAACTCACCGACGTGAAGGCCGCCCACAGGTCAGAGTTCTGGTAGTAGATCATCCAGCACCCGAGCGCGCACCCACTCAGCACCCACATCGAGACCGACACCCCGCTGGCGTCGGGGTGGCGCACCAATCCCACTATCTGGGGACCACGGGTGAGCACCATCGCGACACCCGCTCCGAATACCCCCGCCGACCATCCCCAGGCCAGCGTCGCCACGAGGCAGACCAGAATCGAAAACGAGGTGGCGTAGGCAACGACGTCCCACGAGCGCCACGGCTTCAGGTGCCACACCACCCCAACCTGAAAGGGAAAGACCAGCGCGCTTCCGAGCACGATGATGGCCGAGCGCTGCTCGACGCCGTAGGAGGCCCAAAAGCAGCTCATGTAGGAGAAGATCGTCCACGTCGACAAGGAAACTCCCGTCGCGCCGCGACCGACGATGTGACGAAACTGGGCCAACGAACCCCACACCGTGAGGACAACGGCGAGCCAGCCAACGCCGTGGGCAACATCGTGATAGCTCACGGCGAAAGTCTAGGTAGACCTCTCGTCAACGTCGTCGATTAGCGGCGGAAATAACTGCTTCCAGCGACGCGTCGAGGATCGATGAACTCATTCCCACGCCCCACCACGTCACGCCGTCGTCCCCTTCGGCCTCCACGTAGGCGACGGCCGACGCCTCGGATCCCGCGGTCAGGGCGTGCTCGTGGTAGTCGCGCACTTTGAACGAGACATCCATCTCGCTGCGCAGTCCCGACATCAGGGCGTCGATCGGACCGTTGCCCTCGCCCTTCACGGTGACGTGTTGGCCCCGCACGACGAGCTGGGCGAAGATTCGCGTCAGGTGCTGATCGGCGGTGACCTCACTCGAGAGCAACTGAATCGGGGGGTTCTCCGGCTGGTAGGTGGTCGTAAAGACGTCCCAGATCTCGGCCGGCGTGATCTCGGTGCCCTTGGCCTCGGTCAACTCCTGTACCTGCTTGGAGAACTCGACCTGCATCGCGCGGGGCAGGTCCAAGCCGTGCTCGGCGTTCAGAAGGTAGGCCACTCCCCCCTTGCCCGACTGGGAGTTCACGCGAATGATCGCTTCGTAGGTACGCCCGGTGTGCTTGGGGTCGATCGGCAGGTAGGGCACCTCCCAGAACTCGTACTCGTCGCCAATCGCCGTCATTCCCTTCTTGATGGCGTCCTGATGCGAGCCGGAGAAGGCGGTGTAGACCAGCTCTCCCACGTAGGGGTGACGCATGTGTATCGGCAGACGGTTCGCGTACTCCGCCACGTGGCGCGCCTTATCGATGTCGCGAATGTCGAGCTCGGGGTCGACCCCCTGGGAGAAGAGGTTGAGCGCCAGGTTCACGACGTCGACGTTGCCCGTTCGCTCGCCGTTGCCAAAGAGCGTTCCCTCGACGCGGTCGGCTCCCGCCATGACGCCCAGCTCGGCCGCGGCGACCGCGGTGCCCCGGTCGTTGTGGGGGTGCAAGGAGAGCACAATGGAGTCACGGCGATCCACGTGGCGCAGGAACCACTCAATGGCGTCGGCGTAGAGGTTCGGGGTGTACATCTCCACCGTGGCGGGCAGGTTCAAGATGAGCGGGCGCGCGGGGCTGGGATCGATCACCCCGACGACCGCGTTGCACACCTCCACGGCGTAGTCGAGCTCGGTGCCGGTGAAGCTCTCGGGCGAGTACTCGTAGAAAAACTCGGTCGCGGGCGACGTCGCCTCCAGCGAGACGCACAGCGCCGCGGCGTCGGTGGCGATCTTGGTGATGCCCTCCTTCTCGAGGCCAAAGACCACTCGCCGCTGCAGGGTGGAGGTCGAGTTGTAGAAGTGCACGATGGCGCGGGGGGCTCCGTGCAACGACTCGTAGGTGCGCCGGATGAGGTCCTCGCGACACTGCGTGAGCACCTGAATGGTGACGTCGGGGGGGATGAGGCCGTCCTCGATGATCTCGCGCACGAAGTCAAAGTCGGGCTGCGAGGCCGAGGGAAAGCCGACCTCGATCTCCTTGAACCCCATCTCCACCAGGTGGCGGAACATAACGTTCTTGCGCTCCAGGTCCATCGGGTCGATGAGGGCCTGGTTGCCGTCGCGCAGGTCGACGCTGCACCAGCGCGGGGCGGCCGTCAGGCGGCGGTCCGGCCAGGTGCGATCGGGCAGGTTGACCGGCACCGTTTCGCGGTACTTGGCGTAGGCCATGGGGCTTGGCTGTTGGGGGCCTGACCTCATCTCGATCCTTTCGTCACTGCCAGAGAAAAACAAAAATGCCCCCGCATCCGCGGGGGCCAGGGCGAGCATCGGCTCGCCCCGTTACAGCAGCAGTTCGCTCTGGTTGGTTGTCACGCCACCAGTGTACCTCCGCGCTCGGCGTTGTCCAGAGCTATCTCGCACTAGCCTCGGCGCCCCTGGGCCTCGTCACGTCTCTGCTCAAAGTCGCCGTGGTCCTCGGGGTCCTCGCGGCGATCGGGATCGCCACCGGCGTCATCAACGTGAAGTTCAAACCGCTCGGCTAATCCACCCAGGTTCGGGGGGCGCGATCGCGCACTAACCTGGGGCCTCGTGAGCCTCTTCAAGACCCTCCTCAAACTGATGGTGCTGCTCATGGTTGGCGCGATCGTGGCCGGCGTCATTTTCGCGGTTACTCGCGACAAGGACACGGGCCCGCTCTCGTTTGAGGAGTGGCCGAGTGTGCCGCGCAATCCCGACGCGTAACCAACGCTGACCAACCAAGGAGCACGCATGGCCCAGATGGAATATCGACGACTCGGACGCTCCGGACTCAAGGTCAGCGTCCTCTCCTTTGGCAGTTGGGTCACCTTCGCCAACTCCAACCAGCTCGAGACCGCGGCCCAGGCGGCTGAGTGTCTGGCCGCCGCGCACGACGCGGGCGTCAACTTCTACGACAACGCCGAGTCCTACGGAGCCGGCGAGTCCGAGCGCGTGATGGGCGCGGCCATTCGCGAACTGGGGTGGAAGCGTCACGACTACGTCGTCTCCACCAAGCTCTTCTGGGGACTCTACGAGGGTCCCAACCTCCGCAACACCCTCAATCGCAAGTACCTGAGTCAGGCCATTGTGGCCTCCCTGGAGCGCTTCGGTCTCGACTTTGTCGACTTGGTCTTCTGTCACCGCGCCGACCCGAACACCCCCATTGAAGAGACCGTGTGGGCGATGAGCGACATGGTCGACCGCGGCCAGGCGTTGTATTGGGGCACGTCCGAGTGGAGCGCGGACGAGATCCGCGCGGCCTGGGACATCGCCGAGCGCCACAACCTGCACAAGCCCGTCATGGAACAGCCGCAGTACAACATCCTCACGCGCGAGCGCGTCGAGAAGGAGTACGCCCGCCTCTACGAGGACATCGGGCTCGGCACCACCATCTGGTCCCCTCTGGCGTCAGGCCTCTTGACGGGTAAGTACCTCAACGGCGTCCCCGAGGGCTCGCGCGCGACGCTGCCGGGCTACGAGTGGCTGCGCCACACGCTCACCAACGAGGCGTCCAACAAAAAGGTCGCCGAGGTGAAGAAGATCGCCGACGAGCTCGACGTCTCCCTCGCCCAGTTCTCTCTCGCCTGGTGCACCAAGAACCCTCACGTCTCGACCGTCATCACCGGCGCGTCCAACGCCGAGCAGGTTCGTGAGAACATGACGGCCCTCGACGTGATCCCGCTGCTCACCCCCGAGATCATGGAGCGCGTGGACCTCATCTCCTTGATGTAGTTACGACGCCGCCGCGGTGGTGGCAAATCGCTTCAGGGCGAGTGGCACGCAGATCGCCATGATCACGACGCACCAGCCACACATGGCGACCACCGGATGCGTGAGGGGCCACGGCCCGGTGGCGTTATATCCCTGGGCCACGTGGCGCATGGAGGCCACAAATGGCGAGAGCGGGTCCCATTGGGCGATGGGACGCAACCAGGACGGGAGCGTCGAGATCGAGACGAAGGTGCCCGCGAGGAAGGACAGTGGCAACATGATGGCGAAGCCGATGCCCTGCACCGCGTCGGGGGTCTTCAGCAGCATGCCCATCAGCACCCCGAACCAGGTAAAGGCGAACAGCCCGAGCAGGATCAGCCCGACGAGGGTCAGAACCGTGGCGAGGTTGTGGTCGGGTCGCCACCCGAGGGCCAAGCCGAGGCCCGCCACGATGGCGATGCCGAGGACCTGCTCGACCACTTGACCCACCACCTGAGACGAGATGACCGAGAGACGGGTCACCGGGAGTGATCGAAAGCGGTCGATCACCCCGCTGCCAAAGTCAGTGGCCGTGGCGACCCCGGCGCCGATCACGCCGAAGGCCAGACTCTGGCCGATCAGTCCCGGCAGGAGGTAGTCCTTGTAGGAGATCCCCGGGATATGAATGGCCGAACCGAAGATGTAGAGGAACAGCAGGGTAAACATGATCGGCTGGATCGTGACGTCGCTCAGGCGGGTGGGAACGCGCGGAATCGTGCGCAGCCCGCGCGCGACGAGCAGCCACGTTTCGCGGAGAAACCTCAGAAAACTGCCCGGGCGCGCGGGGAGTGCTTCGTAGTCGGACGGGGCTCGTTCGTGAGTGATAACGCTGACGGTGCTCATGAGTGGGACTCCTCAAGGTCGGGGGTCCAAAGACCCGTGTCGTTCTGGCTGTTCGTAGCGTTGGCCGGTTGACCGGTGAAGGCGAGGAAGGCGTCGTCCAGCGTCGGTCGTCGCAGGGCGATCTCGTCGATCTCGACGCCGACTCCCGTCAGGGCCTCCGACACTCGAGCCAGGTCCTCGACTTCTTTGGGCGCGGGTATGGAGATCATGCGCTGCTCCGGATTGGGTGTCACGTCAAATCGTGGGGACAGCAACTCCACGAGTCGCTCCATGCCCGCCAGGTCCGCGGCGATGACGTCAACGCGCTGATCCCCGATACGAGCTTTGAGTTCATTGGCGGTGCCCGCCGCGGTGGTGCGTCCGTGGTCCAAGAGGACGATGTAGTCGGCCAGAGCGTCGGCCTCCTCGAGATACTGGGTGGTGAGAAAGAGGGTGACACCCGTCTCGACCAACTCGCGAATGGTGTTCCAGACCACCTGGCGACTGCGCGGGTCCAACCCGGTCGTGGGCTCGTCCAAGATAAGGACCTTGGGCTGAACCACCAAGCTCGCCGCCAGGTCGACCCGTCGCCGCTGTCCGCCCGACACCGACTTCACCAACTTGTCGCGGAACTCCCCGATATCGAAGCGCTCAATGAGGTTCTCCACCACCCGCTCGGCGGCCCCTCGGCCGTATCCGCGCAGGCGCGCCATGAGCAAGAGGTTCTCCCGCGCGGTCAAGTTATCTTCCAGGGCCGCGAACTGGCCCGTCAGGGACAACAAGCTGCGCACCGTGTCGGACTCTTTGACGACGTCGTGACCGCACACTTTCGCGGTCCCACTCGTGGGCTTGATCAACGTGGCCAGCATGCGCACGATCGTGGTCTTGCCGGCCCCGTTGGGGCCGAGCAGCGACACGACGGTTCCGCCTCGTACCTCGAGGTTGAAGTCGTTGACGGCAACAAAGTCGCCGAACTGTTTGGTGAGGCCGTTGGTGACGACGACCAGCTCATCTGATGGCATAGGAACTCCCTTCGCGGAAAATACTACAGTAACTAAAAAGATTTAGCAACTAGAAATTATGGACTTTTTCGCGGTACACTGGAGCGATGAACGAAAACCGGGAAAAGGACGGCACGACTGGCGACGTTCGTCCCGTCGGGCCCGAGCGTTCGGCCCAAGTTGACGCTCTCCACCAGGGACTTCGAGAGCGCAAGAAGGCGCTCATGCGCCAACTGATCTCCGACACGGCAACCGTAATGTTCCTAGAGCGTGGCTTCGACGAGGTCCGGGTCAGTGAGATCGCCGCCGCCTGTGACGTCTCGGAAAAGACGATCTACAACTACTTCCCCACCAAAGAGTCACTGCTGCTCGACCGGGAGGAAGACTCCGCCAACGCGATTCGCCGGGCCCTGGGTCCCGAGGGTGACCCCGTCTCCCCGGTGACGGCCATGGTGCAGATCTTGAAAGGCGAGCTCGAAGAGTTCATCGGCCACATCAACGAGCACGATCAGGTCCAGTTCTCCTTGATCGGCGACTTCAATGACTTGATCGAGAGCACGCCGTCGCTCAAGGCCGCGCGCGCCGACATGATCGATCGCGTGGCCCAGGTGGCCGCGGAGTCCATGGCCGCGCGCGCGGGCCTCGATCCCAATGACCCCGAGCCCCAGATCGCGGCCGACGCCCTCACCAGTCTCTGGCGAATTTTCTACCGCTCGATCGTCAAGTACACGAGTGGTGAGCTCTCCATCGACGAGGTACGAGCGGCCGTCGTGAGTGACGTCGAACGCGCGGCGCGTCTGCTCGACACCGGTTTGTGGTCCTTTGCCACGATGGTGCAGGGGCAGAACGGGCGTGAACAGTTCAACGCGGCCGCCGACGCGTCAGTCGAAGCGCGCAAGGAGGTCCTCGCCGCCCTCAAGCAGGCGCGCGCCGCGTGGCACGCGGTCAAGATCGAGATGGAGAGTCACTCCCACGATGACGCCTCAGTTCGACGGGCGCTCAATGACGTTCGAGCCGCCCACGTCCAGGCCCACCAGATCTCTCATCAAGAGGCCTTCGAGATTCGTCGCGAGGCCCGCCAACGAGCTCAGGAAGTCCGCGACGGGGCTCGGCAGCGGCGCGAAGAAGCCCGCAAGCTCGGTGGACAGATCAAACAAGAGATCAAACGAGAGATCAAAGAAGAGGCCCGCCAGCGCGGCCAAGAGATCAAAGATGCGGTAAAGCGCGGGCGCCGACCGGGCCGCCCGTAGATCCTCAGCGCAGCGCGATGAGGTGGATGTCCTGAATCCCGTCGGTGTTGCGAAGTGCCTCGACCACCTCACCGGGGGTCGGGGCCTCGGTGGAGATAACCATGAGAGCCGTCTTGGTTTCCGGGTCCGGACCCACCGCCATCGACGAGATGGAGATGTCCGCTTGGCCGAGGGCCACGCCGACGAGTCCGATCATGCCGGGGCGGTCGTCGTTGTGCACGACCAGCATGGACGAGGCCGGCGCGATCTCGACGGCGTGGCCGTCGACGCTCACGATGCGGGTTTCAACCCGAGTACCGATGGTCATCAACGTGCCTGAGACGCTGTGTCCGCCCGAGCGCACCGTCACGAGGCTGACGTAGTCGGCCGACGCGACCGACGAACTCTCTCGAAAGGTGAGGTTGTGCTCTTCGGCCAACTGAGGGGCGTTCACGAAGGACACGCCGTCGTGGCCGGTCGAGCTCAGCAGTCCCTTCAACGCGCACAGGGTCAGGATCTTCGTGCCGGCGCCCGCCAACTCGCCCTGGTACACCACTTCCAGATCCGCCGGTTCGCCGTCCAGCAGTCCGCCGATGAACCGTCCGAGCACCTCGGCTATCCCCATGAAGGGGCTCACCGACTCCGACACCTCTCCCGCCGACACGTTGACCGCGTAGGGAACGAAGTCGCCCGCGAGCGCCAGCTCCACCTGCTCGGCGATGGTGACGCCGGCCTTGTCTTGCGCCTCGAAGGTGGACGCCCCGAGGTGGGGTACGACCACCACCGACGAGAGCTCGAAGAGCGGCGACTCGGTCGTGGGCTCCTTTTCGAACACGTCCAGGGCCGCGCCCTGCACTTTGCCCTCGCGAATGGCCTCGGCCAGATCGGCTTCACTGACGATCCCGCCCCGGGCGACGTTAATGATGCGCACGCCGGGCTTCACCTTGGTGAATGACTCCTTGTTGAGAAGACCCGTCGTCTCTTTGTTCTTCGGCAGGTGAATCGTGATGAAGTCGCTCTGAGCGAGCAGCGTGTCCAGGTCGAGAAGTTCCACGCCCATGTGCCGGGCGCGATCTTCGGTGATGAAGGGGTCGTAGGCGACCAGTCGCATGCCAAAGGCGTTGGCGCGCTGAGCGACCAGAGCACCGATTTTGCCCAACCCGACGATGCCCAGCGTCTTGCCGTACAGCTCGACGCCTTCCCACTTACTGCGCTCCCACTTGCCGTTCTTGAGCGCCGCGTGGGCTTGGGGGATGTTGCGCGCCTGGGCCAGCAGCAGTGCCATGGTCTGCTCGGCGGCGGACAGGATGTTGGACACGGGTGCGTTGACGACCATGACGCCCAGTTCGGTGGCCTTGGACACGTCGACGTTATCGAGGCCGATACCCGCGCGTCCGACGACCACCATGTCACTGGCCGCTTCGAGGGTCGCGGCGTCGACCTTGGTCGCCGAACGGATGATGAGGGCGTGCGCACCGGGCACCGCTTCGAGCAGTTGGGCCGGCGTCAGGCCCAACTGGACGTCGACTTCGTGACCGGCGTTGCGTAGTTTCTGCAGGCCCGACTCGGCGATCTCTTCGGTAACTAATACTCGGGCCACGGAAAACCTTTCACTCGAAAGAAGACAGACTACGGGAAGGGCGAGACGGCTCAGCCCGCGGCGACGAACGCGCTCAGGCGTTCGAGTCCTTCGACCAGGTCGCTGTCGCCGAGGGCGTAGCTGAGACGGAAGAAACCCGGCGTGCCGAAGGCTTCACCGGGCACGACCGCGATCTTGATGGTCTCGAGCAACAGATCGGCCAGCTCACCCGACGTGTTCGCCACACGGCCGCCGAGCGAACGACCGAGAAGTCCCGACACGTTCGGAAAGCAGTAGAACGCGCCCTCGGGTTCGGCGCAGGTGATCCCGTCCACCTCGTTCAACATCGTCACCATGATCCGGCGGCGTCGGTCAAAGACCTCGCGCATCTCGCCCACGGCCATCAGGTCGCCCGTCAAAGCGGCCACGGCGGCGCGTTGGGAGATGTTGGAGATGTTGGACGTGGTCTGGCTCTGGTAGTTGAAGGCGGCGTCCATGATGTCGGGCGCGCTGATCATCCAGCCCACCCGCCACCCGGTCATGGCGTAGGACTTGGCGACGCCGTTGACCACGATCCAGCGGTCGCCGAGCTCGGGCGTGGCGACGGGCAGCGAGACGTTGCGCGCGCTGCCGTAGACCAGGTGCTCGTAGATCTCATCGCACAGCACCCAAATGTCGTGCTCCGCGGCCCAGCGACCGATGGCCGCGACTTCGTCGGGGCGCAGCACCGCTCCCGAGGGGTTAGAGGGCGAGTTGAAGACCAACATCTTCGTCTTCTTGGTCCGAGCGCGCTCGAGTTCCTCGACCGTGACGCGAAAGCCGTTCGCCTCGCTGGTCATCACCGGCACGGGCGTGGCGCCCGTCAGGTAGACCGCTTCGGGGTAGGTGGTCCAGTAGGGCGCGGGGATCAGCACCTCGTCGCCGGGGTTGAGCAGGCTGATGAAGGCGGTCGCGATGGAGTGCTTGCCGCCGTTGGTGACGAGTACCTGGCTGGCCTTCACGTTCAGACCGCTGTCGCGCATCGATTTGGCCGCGATGGCCTCTCGAAGTTCGGGAATACCCGGGGTGGGCGTGTACTTGTAGTTGACCGGGTCGTAGCAGGCCTTCACCGCCGCCTCGACGATGTGCACCGGCGTGGGAAAGTCGGGCTCGCCTACTCCATAGCCAATGACCGGCTCTCCCGCCGCCTTTAACGCCTTGGCCTTGGCGTCCACGGCCAGCGTGGCGCTCGGGGCGAGTCCGTTCAATAGGTCACTGGTTCTGGCGCTCATTGAATGGCTCCGATCATTTTCCGTAAGAATAAGTCTATGAGTTCCCCCGACACCCCCAAGATTCCCGCTGACCTTCTGCCGCGCGACGGCCGATTTGGATCAGGCCCCTCGAAGATTCGCCCGGAGCAGATCGCCGCTCTCGAGGCGGACGCCTCGACGTACCTCGGTACCTCGCACCGTCAAGCGACCGTGAAGAACAAAGTCGGTGAAGTGCGTGACGGGCTGGCATCACTCTTCAGCCTTCCCGAAGGGTACGAGGTGTTGCTCGGCAACGGCGGCACCACGTGCTTCTGGGACGCGGCGACCTTTCACCTCATCGCCGAGCAGTCACAGCACCTGAGTTTCGGAGAGTTCTCCTCGAAGTTCGCGACCGCGGCGAAGGAAGCGCCGCACATCAAGGATCCGTCCATCATCACCAGCGAGGTCGGTACCCACCCCGTGGCCGTGGCCGATGAGGGCGTCGACCTCTACGCCTTCACCCACAACGAGACTTCCACCGGCGTCATGATGCCCATCGAGCGACCCGCCGGCGCGACGGGACTCGTCGCGGTGGACGCCACGTCGGGAGCGGGCGGTCTGCCCGTCGACCCGACCCAGTTCGACTGCTACTACTTCGCGCCCCAGAAGTCCTTCGGGTCCGACGGCGGTCTCTGGCTGGCCCTGTGCTCGCCGGCGGCGATCGAGCGCATCGAGACCTTGGCCGCCTCGGGTCGATGGACCCCCGCCTTCTTCGACCTCAAGATCGCCCTCGACAACTCTCGACTCAACCAGACGTACAACACGCCGGCTCTCGCGACATTGCACCTGATGGCAACTCAGATTAAGTGGTTCAACGAGAACGGCGGCCTGTCGTTCTCCACGGGTCGATCACGTCAGTCGGCCGAGATCCTCTACACCTGGGCCGAGGCCTCGGACTTCGCGACGCCCTTCGTGAAGAACCCCCAAGATCGCAGCAACGTGGTGGGCACCATTGACTTTCACGAGGACGTCGACGCCAACCAGATCGCCAAGATCCTGCGCGCGAACGGCGTGGTCGACACCGATCCCTATCGCAAACTCGGGCGCAACCAGTTGCGCATCGCCATGTTCCCGAGCGTCGATCCCGACGACGTCGCCTCGCTGTGTGCCAGCATCAACTGGATTGTCGGGAACCTCTAGGTCCCGCGTCCGTCCTACTCGCCACGCCATCGCCTAGAGTCTCGCGCGCGCCCGCGTGAGCAGTTGGCCGTCGGTGACACTGATGACGTTGTACGTCGAGCCCGACTGAGTCGCGGCTCCACCGTGTCGGCCATCGGGCGCGAGGCAGAGCGTTCGAAGTTCGGCGCGAAAGTCGTCAGGGAGACCGGACGACTCGGCCAACATCGCTCGACACGCCTGGTCGGGCTCGTCACCGCGAGCCAGATTGTCGACCACCGTGCGCGCGCCGCCCAGACGCACGCTCAGCTCACCGCGTCCGGTGCAGCCCGAGGCGCCATAGCGAAGGTCCGCGTAGATGCCGGCGCCCGCTATCGCGGAATCTCCCACTCGGCCCGGGTACTTCCAGGGGTAGCCACTGGTCGAGACTCCCGCGACCAGTTCACCCTGCTCGTCGATCGCCAGCACGTTGACCGTCCCCCACGGTCCCTCGTGAGGTTGAAAACGATTGACCAGGGCGAGCGCCGTGCGTCGATAGGCCTCGTCTCCCGCGCTCGCCTCGGTTCGCTCCCCTTCCACCGACTCGCCCGAGGCGGCGAGCGCCGTGCGAAATAACTCGCGGGACTCATCGGTCAAGAGATCGCGCCGTTCGAAACCGCACTCGTCGGCAAACAGCTCGGCGCCCTCGGCGACCAGGAGGCAGTGCTGGGGGAGCCTCTCGAGCACCGCGCGAGCGATGGAGATGGGATGGGCGAATCCCTTCACCGCGCCGACCGCCCCGACGGCGCGGGTCGATCCCACCATCACCGACGCGTCCAGTTCCACGTCGCCGCGCGCGTTGGGTAGTCCTCCGGTACCGACGTAGTGGTCCTTTTGATTGTCCTCGCAAAGTCGAAGCGCGGCTTCCACCGCGTCGAGCGCCGATCCCCCGCCCGCCAGAATTCGCGCACCGTCGAAGAGTCCCGCCTCGCTGCGTTCACTGCCGATGATGATGGGAGCGGGCTTCACGCCGCGGGGCCGGAGTTCTTCACCGTTACTGGTCGGTGTCGCCGCCGGAGATTTCCGAGACCTTTTGCTTGCCGGCCGAGACGAAGGGCATCATCTCGCGCAACGTCTTACCGATCTTCTCGATGGGGTGATTCTTGCCCGCTTCGCGCAGTTCGCGGTAGCGAGGACGGCCGATCTCGTTCTCTTGAATCCACTCCGCGGCGAAGGTGCCGTCTTGGATCTCGGTCAAGATCTTCTTCATCTCGCCCTTGACGGTCTCGGTGATGACCCGTGAGCCGCGGGTGAGGTCGCCGTACTCGGCGGTGTCCGAGACGCTGTAGCGCATGCCGGTGATGCCCTCTTCGTACATCAGGTCAACGATCAACTTCAGCTCGTGCAGGCACTCGAAGTAGGCGCTCTCTGGCTGATACCCCGCCTCGACCAGGGTCTCGTAGCCGGCGCGCACCAGAGCGGTCACTCCCCCACACAGCACCACCTGCTCACCAAAGAGGTCGGTCTCGGTCTCTTCGGCGAAGGTCGTCTCCAGCACCCCGGCCCGCGTCGCGCCGATGCCGTCGGCGTAGGCCAGCGCGATGTCGTGGGCGTGGCCGGTCGCGTCCTGGTACACCGCGATCAGCGACGGCACGCCACCGCCCTCGACGTAGGTGCGGCGCACCAGGTGCCCCGGACCCTTGGGTGCGACCATCGCCACGTCAACGTCGGCCGGTGGCGTGATGAGATTGAAGCGGATGTTAAAGCCGTGCGCGAACAGCAGGCACTTGCCCGCGGTGAGATACGGCGCGATGTCGGCGTCGTAGGTGCGCTTTTGCTCGGTGTCGGGAACGAGCACCATGATGACGTCGGCCTCCTGGCAGGCCTCGGCGATGGACAGAACGCGAAGTCCCGCCTCTTCCGCCTTCAGGACCGAGGACGACTCCATCCGCAGTCCGACGCGAACGTCGAAGCCGCTGTCGTGAAGGTTGAGCGCGTGGGCGTGGCCCTGGGATCCGTAGCCCAAAATGGCGATCTTTTTCGCCTTGAGCAGATCGGGCTTGACGTCCTTTTGGTAGTACATCGTGGTCATCGGGAAAACTTTCTCTTCGGCTTTAGGCGTTCGCCGTCTGACCGAGTCTAGGGAGTGCGACACGACCGGTCCGCTGAAGTTCGACGTCGCTGAAGACCTCGAGGGCTCGCTCCAGGCGATCGCACGCTCCGGGAGTTCCGGCCAACATCACCGTCACGGACGTGGCGTTCACGTCGACGATCGAGGCGCCGGTGTTGGCCGCCACCTCCAGCACGTCCGCGCGCGTGGCACTGTCGACGGGGAGAGTCGCGAGCAGAAGCTCTCGCTCGACGGCGTCCTGGGGCGCGAGGTCGGTGATCTCGACGACGTTGACCAGTTTGTCCAGCTGGGCCACGATCTGCTCGAGGGGAGCGCTCTGCGCGTCCACGACAATGGTCACCCGGGAGAAACGCGCGTTGCCCTCGGCCGGAGCGACGGCCAGTGAGTAGATGTTAAAGCCGCGCCGCGCGAAGAGTCCCGCGATGCGCGCGAGGACCCCCGCCTTGTTCTCCACCAGCACCGACAAGATGTGATGGCGCACCGGCGCGGGGTCGCTCTGTCCGAGAAAGGGCTCGGGGCTCACTGGGCGCCCCCGCGCAGCAGGGGATGGACCATGATGTCGTCGTTGCTCGCGCCCGACGCGACCATGGGAAAGACTTTCTCCGAGGAGTCGGTGCGAAAGTCGATGACCACCGGCACGTCGTTGATCTGATTGGCCTGGGCGATGACGGCGTGCATCTCTTCGAGGGTGTGAGCGCGCAGACCCACGCAGCCCATCGCCTCGGCCCACTTCACGTAGTCGGGCAGGTCCGCGCTCAGGTAGACCTCGGAGTAGCGCTCTTCATAAAACATCTCTTGCCACTGGCGAACCATGCCGAGGTACGCGTTGTTCAAGATCGCGACCTTGATCGGAATGCCCTCACTGCGCGCCGTCACCAACTCCTGGGCGGTCATCTGGAAGCAGCCGTCGCCGTCGATGCACCAGACCGTACGATCGGGCCGGCCGACCTTGGCCCCAATGGCCGCGGGAACCCCGAAGCCCATGGTGCCCGCGCCACCGGAGTTAACCCAGGTGCCCGGCTCTTCGAACTGCCAGTACTGGGACGCCCACATCTGGTGCTGGCCCACGCCCGCGGCGACAATGGTGCCGGGCGACGCCGCGCGCGCGATGGCTTCGATGACGTGCTGGGGTCGAAGCGGCCCGTCGGTGCTCGGCTCGTCATAGACCAGCGGGTAGCGCTCTTGCCAGGTACGGATCTCTTTCCACCACACATCGAGGTTCTGGGGCGTCGCCCGCGCCTCGTCGAGGGCGCGGAGCGCGATCGCCACGTTGGTCTGCATCGCCACGTCGGCCCGGCGGACCTTGTTGAACTCGGCGCGGTCAATGTCGACGTGAATGATCTTGGCGTCCGCGGCGAAACTCGAGAGCTGGCCGGTCACGCGGTCGTCGAAGCGCGCTCCGAGGGAGATCAAGAGATCGGACTTCTGCAGGGCCGTGACCGCGCTGTACATGCCGTGCATCCCCGGCATGCCCAGGTGTTGCTCGTGGGAGTCCGGGAAGGCGCCCCTGGCCATCAAGGTCGTCACGACCGGCATCTTGGTGCGCTCGGCGAAGACGAGCAGTTCCGCGGAGGCGCGCGACTTCAACGTTCCCCCACCGACGTACAAGACGGGCCGCTCACTTCGCGAGATCAGCTCGACGGCCAGAGCCAGCGCGTCGTGGTCGAGGGGTATCTCGGGCTGATACCCCGGCAGGTCCAACTCCTCGATCGTCTCGGGGTACCACCACTCCATGGTCGACTGCGAGATGTCCTTGGGCAGGTCGATCAGCACCGGACCGGGTCGCCCGGTCGTCGCGAGATAGAAGGCCGAGGCGACCACGCGGGGAATCTCGTGGGCCGACTGGATGAGGAAGTTGTGCTTGGTAATGCCCATGGTGATGCCCGTGATGTCGCACTCCTGAAAGGCGTCGGAGCCAATGGCGGCCGTGGCCACCTGACCGGTAATCACGACCAGGGGTGTTGAGTCCATGTGGGCGTTGCCGATCGGGGTGACGATGTTGGTGGCACCCGGGCCGCTCGTCACCATGGCCACGCCCGGCTTACCGGTCGCGAGCGCGTACCCCTCGGCCATGTGACCGGCACCTTGTTCGTGACGCACGAGGATATGGCGGATCGAGGAGTCCAGTATCGGGTCGTAGACGGGCAGAATGGCCCCACCGGGCAGCCCGAAGATGGTGTCAACCCCTTCGCGTTCGAGACTCTTGATTAGTGCTTGCGCTCCGGTGAGTTGCACAGCGCTCCTTTGTGGTCAGATAAACAAAAAGGCCTCCCTTTTCTGGGAGGCCTCCGGTATGTACGTGTAGACGTGACTACCGGCGCCAGGCGCCTACTACTACCAGAATCTCGATTGAAGTCGTCACGGCCCAAGTCTAAACAGAACGACTCGTCGATTTCAAGCGCGAAGCGACAGCCCGCCCGCGCGGGCCACTTCACTCACCCGATTCAACGTCTTACCCGCGAGTACGGACCCTCTCTCGCGAGAATCGGGCTCGCCGCCGACGGGGAGGGCCCCGCGACGGTGCCAAGAATCGACGGTGTCTAGCGAGTCGTCACGGCGCCTTTCTCGGCGCCCTGCGCGAGGCGAGCAAACTTCTCCAGGACGCCGGTCGTGTAGCGCGGTGTAAAGGGGGCAATGTGCCGGGCGCGCTCGGCCAGCTCCACGGGGTCGACCATCAGGTCGATACGCAACGTGTCCACGTCAATAACGATGCGATCGCCGTCGGCCACCAGCGCAATCGGCCCACCGTCGACGGCTTCGGGGGCGACGTGACCGACACAGAATCCGTGCGTCCCGCCGCTGAAGCGCCCGTCGGTCACGAGCGCGCAGTCCGCGCCGCGACCCACGCCCTTCATGGCCCCGGTGATCGCGAGCATCTCGCGCATACCGGGACCGCCCTTCGGCCCTTCGTAGCGAATCACCACCACCGTGTTGGGCTCGATCTCGTTGGCCATGATCGCGTCCATGGCGGAAATCTCGCCATCGAAGACGCGCGCCGTGCCGTCAAAGTGCAGCTCGTCCAGGCCCGCGACCTTGACCACCGCGCCCTTCGGCGCGAGCGAACCACCCAAGACGGCGATACCGCCCTGCACGTGGATGGGGTGTTCGACGCGGTGCACCACGTCACCGTCGGGTTGGTGGGCGTGAAAGTCACTCAGGCTCTCCGCCATGGTCTTGCCGCTGACGGTCATCACGTCGCCGTTGATCAGATCGTGTTCGAGCAAGTGGGCCAGGACCACGGGAACCCCGCCGATGGCGTCGAGGTCGCTCATGTGGTACTTGCCGTGCGGCTTGGTGTCCGCGATGTGGGGGACCCGCTGAGCAACCTTGTTGAAGTCATCGAGCGCGAGGTCGACGCGAGCTTCGTGAGCAATGGCGAGCAGGTGTAAGACCGCGTTCGTCGAGCCCCCGAGCGCCATCACCACGGCGATGGCGTTCTCGAAGGCCTCTTTGGTCATGATCTGACGCGCGGTGATTCCGCGGTCGAGCAGGTTCAAGACCGCCGTTCCCGAGTCGTAGGCGAACTGATCGCGACGCGGATCAATCGAGGGCACCGACGCGCTGCCGAGCAGGGACATACCGATCGCTTCGCCGACGCTGGCCATGGTGTTCGCGGTGAACATGCCGGCGCAACTCCCCTCACCGGGACAGGCGGCGCACTCAATGGCCTTGAGCTCTTGGTCGCTCATCGCTCCGACGGCGTTGGCGCCCACGGCTTCAAAGACCGAGGTGATGTCGAGCGCGCGACCGTCGAGCTGTCCCGGCATGATGGTGCCGCCGTAGAGAAAGACGCTCGGCACGTTGACGCGCGCCGCCGCCATCAGCATTCCCGGCAGCGACTTGTCGCACCCGGCCAGGGTGACCATGGCGTCGAAGCGCTCGGCGTGCATCACGGTCTCCACCGAGTCGGCGATGACTTCGCGCGACACCAGCGAGGCGTGCATGCCCTCGTGGCCCATGGAGATCCCGTCCGAGACGGCGATCGTGACGAACTCGAAGGGCAGTCCGCCGCCGTCGCGCACGGCCACCTTCGCCCGCTTGGCCAGTCGATCGAGGGGCATGTTGCACGGCGTCACTTCGTTCCAGCTCGACGCCACGCCGATCTGGGGCTTGGTCATGTCGTCGTCGGTGAGGCCCATGGCGCGCAACATGGCCCTCGCCGGCGCCCGGCCGTTGCCAATCGTGACCTCGGAGCTTCGCGGTGTGGGGTGGTTCGCCATGGGTGAAGTCTAGGGAGATCGTTTAGCGGCGCGCGTGGAGTTCGGCGATGACGGCCTTGCCGTTGGCCTGACCCTTGGTGGCTTTCATCACCTGACCAATGAAAAACTGCGCGAGCTTCTCGTCGCCGTCTCGAAAGCGTGACCACTCCTCGGGGTGGGCCTCAATCAGCGCCGCCACCACGTCGCCCAGGGAGTCCGCCGACAACTGCTCGAATCCCCTCGCCGCCGCGATGGCCTGGGGGTCTCCCCCGTGCGCCAACAGTTCGAGCAGGACCGTCTTGGCTTGGGTCGCCGAGAGCTCCCCGTTTTGTTCCATCAACAGCGTCGTGACGAACGCCTCGGTGGTCAGGTTCTGGAGGTGCTCGGCGTCGGCGGCCAGTTCGTTGGCGGCTCGCGCCAGGGCCAGCGCGCCCTCGACGTGAGCGTCCAGGGCGGAGGTGACCAACGCGTCAAAGCCCAGGTCGACCACGACCTGGACGGCGTCGAGTTGCGTCGAGGAGGGTTCGCTCAAGCGAGCGGCCAGCACGGCCCGGCGCTCGGCGGGCATGGGTCCGAGCCCTTCTCGCACTCGCTCCTGCCAGGCGAGATCGGGCGCCAGGTCGACCAGGTCGGGCTCGCGGAAGTAGCGGTAGTCCTCGGCCTCTTCTTTGGTGCGCATGGTCGACGTCGCCCCGAGGGTCTCGTCCCAGTGGCGCGTCTCTTGGCGTACCACCCCGCCCTCGTTGAGCAACTCGATCTGGCGTAGGGCCTCGTAGTCAATGGCCCGCCCGAGGCTGCGTAGCGAGTTGAGGTTCTTGATCTCACAGCGCGTCCCGAAGGGCTCGTCGGCGTGGCGAACCGAGACGTTGGCGTCGATGCGCATCGAACCCTCTTCCATACGACCGTCCGACGCGCCCGTCGCGATCAAGATCCCGCGCAGCTCCGACGCGTAGAGCCGGGCCTGGGCCGACGAGCGAATGTCGGGGCCCGAGACGATCTCGACCAGCGGTACGCCGGAGCGGTTGTAGTCGACCAGCGATCGCTCGGCGCCGTGTATTCGTCCGCTCCCGCCCAGGTGGGTGGACTTTCCGGTGTCCTCTTCGAGGTGGGCGCGCTCCACCGACACGCGCGAACCGTCGGGCAGATCGACGTACCCGCCCACGTTGATGGGCAGGTCGTACTGGCTGATCTGAAAGTCCTTGGGCATATCGGGATAGAAGTAGTTCTTGCGGTGAAAGGTCGAAGGACTAATCGTCGAGTGCAGGGCGCAGCCAATGGCCATGGCCAGCTCAATGGCTCGTACGTTCAACACCGGCAACGAACCGGGCAGACCGAGACAGACCGCGCAGACCCGCGTGTTGGGCTCGGCGCCGAAGAGGTTCGCACAGCCACAGAACATCTTGGTCGTGGTCTTGAGCTCGGTGTGGACTTCGAGTCCGACCACCATCTCCCAGCCGTCGGGCAGGCTCACGATGATCGCTCCACTTCCAGTACGCGAGCGGCGGCGAAGAGCAGGGCTTCGCTCCGACCGGGTCCGAGCAGTTGCACGCCAATGGGCAGGTCGCCGTCGCGTCCGTAGGGGACCGAGATCGCCGGGTCTCCCGCCAGGTTGGTGGGAATCGTGAAGACGTCCGAGAGGTACATGGCCAGAGGATTGCTCGTCTTCTCGCCAAACTTAAAGGCGACCGACGGCGCCGTCGCGCCGAGCAACAGGTCGGCTTGATCGTACGCGCGGCGAAAGGCGTCGATCATCTGCGTGCGAACTTTGAGGGCCTGGCCGTAGTACGCGTCGTAGTACCCGGCCGACAGCGCGTAGGTCCCGAGCATGATGCGTCGCTTCACCTCCGCGCCGAAGCCCAGCGTGCGCGTCGCTTCGTTCATGGCCGCGACGTCGTCGGCGTCCACGCGCAGCCCGTAGCGCACGCCGTCAAAGCGGGCGAGGTTGCTCGACGCCTCGGCCGGCGCGATGAGGTAGTACGCGCTCAGCCCGAGACGACACTCCGGAATGGAGAGTTCCACCATCGTGGCGCCCGCCTCCTGCAAGGTCGCGCGAGCCTTCTCCACGGCCGCCAGCACCTCGTCGTCGGCGCCCTCCATCAACTCACGGACGATCCCCACGCGCTTTCCGGCCACGCCGGCGTTGATCCCCGCGAGAAGCGAGGGCGCGGCTTCGGGCAAGGAGGTCGAGTCCCTCGCGTCGTGTCCCGCGATCACTTCGAGCAGCAGCGCCGCGTCGGTGACGTTGTTCGCGAAGGGGCCAATCTGGTCCAACGAGCTGGCGAAGGCAATCAGCCCGAAACGCGAGACGAGGCCGTAGGTCGGCTTCACCCCGACCACCCCGCAGAGGGCGGCCGGTTGACGAATCGATCCACCGGTGTCCGAGCCCAGGGCGAGGGGGGTCATGTGGGCGGCGACGGCGGCCGCGGATCCGCCCGACGAACCACCGGGAACCCGGGAGGGATCGTGCGGGTTGCGCGTCGGTCCGTAGTACGAGTTCTCGGTGGAGGACCCCATGGCGAACTCGTCCATGTTGGTCTTGCCCACGGGCACGGCGCCCGCGTTGAGGATGCGTTTCACGACCGTGGCGCTGTAGGGAGGACGCCAACCTTCGAGGATCCGAGATCCGGCCGTCGTGAGCTCGCCCACCTGACAGAGGTTGTCCTTCAGGGCCACGGGCACCCCGGCCAGCGGGCCGGGATCCTCGCCGCGCGAGACCTGTTCATCGACGTGCCGCGCGCGGGCGAGGGCGCGCTCCTCGTCCACGTGCACGAACACGTTGAGTTCTTCGTTGCGCGCGCGAACGGCCGCCAACGAGCGCTCGGCCTCGGCGAGGGCGCTCGTCGCGCCACGACGCACGTCGGCCGCGATCTCCGCAGCGCTGCTCACGGAGCTTCTCCCATGATGCGGGGCACGGCGAAACGGCCGTCCTCGGCGTCGGGGGCCATGGCCAGAAGCTCCTCCCGCGGAAGACTCGCCTCGATGACGTCCTCGCGCACCACGTTGAGGAGACCGAAGGGGTGTGCGGTGGGGACCACGTCGTTGAGTTGGAGCGCCGCAATATCGTTGGCGTGTTCGAGGATCTGACCGAGCTGTTCGGTGAACATGTCCAGTTCATCGTCGCTCAGGCTCAGGCGAGCGAGTTTCGCGACTTTGGCGACGTCCTCTCGACGTAGCGGCGAAGCCATGACTAGAGAACTCGGGCGAGAAAATCGAACGTCAGGGACTCGACGAGCGCCTGCTCGTTGTCCAGCGTCGCCACGTGGTACGAGTCCTCGAGCCAGACGCGCTCGATCGGACCGCTCACCATCGCGACCAGGTCGTCGCCGTTGTCGGAGGTGACGACGTGATCTTCGCGGCTCGAGATCAAGAGGCTCGGGGCGCTGATCAGTGAGAGGTTCTCATAGACCTTCACCAGACCCTCGAAGAGACTCTTCGCGGGCGCGAGCGGCGTGGCCGGATAGGACGACTCGACGACACCTTGTTTCTTGATGTCCGAGCCGATGGAGTCAATGGTCTCCACCCCCGCCGCGAGCAGGCCCTCCAGTCCCTCGAGCAACTCCGCGGGCGGCGGTTTGACCAGGGGATTGATAAAGACGCAGGCGGCGACCGCGTCGCGCAGCTCGGCCACGTACGCGGTGAGTCCGCCGCCCATCGAGAGGCCGACGATCGCTACCCGATCGCAGCGCGCGGCCAGGTCGTCGTAGGCCGCTTCGGCGGCCGCGGTCCAGTCCGACCAGGTGGTGGTGATCATGTCCTCGACCGTGGTCCCGTGACCGGGGAGCCGGGGTAGTTCGACGCTGTAGCCCCGTTGCGCGGCGAGCGTGGCGAGGGGGAGCATCGAGGTGGGATTGCCGGTGAAGCCGTGCAGAACCAACACCCCCACCGGTCCCCCGCGGTGCGAAAAGGGCTCGGCGCCCGCAAGAACGTCACTCATAGCCCTCCAGACTACCGGGTGATCTCACGCCCGCTTTCTGCGCGAACGCGGTACCGCGCGCATAAACGTCGCCGCGATCAGACCCCCGGCGGCCACGACCGCGCCGATGACGAAGGAGGCGTGAAAGGTCGCGAGCAGCGCCGGACCGGCGTGAGCGTGGTTGAGGCCGCGACGGTGCGCGATCGACTGCTGGACGGTTTCGAGGACCTGGATGCCGGCCACCTCGCCCACCTGCATCGCGAGCAACTGGGCCGCCGACATCACGCCGAACTCGCTCACCTTCACCTCGTTGGCCATGACCGAACTCGACGAGGGCAAGGCGACGCCCATGCCGAGGCCCGAAAGGGCGAGGGCGATTCCCACCTCCCACGCGCCCGAACTCGGATGGAGCATGGCAAAGAGCACCATCGACGTGGTCAAGAAGGCGGCGCCGGCCACGGCGCTGACTCTCTCCCCGACGCGAATCGCGACGTACCCCGCGATGGGTGAGCAGAGGGCAAAGGTCAAGGGTCGCGCGATGGCCAGTGCGCCCACCCGAGGGATCGAGTAGCCGTACCCCTGCTCCATCAGCAGCGGGAAGAGGAAAAACGCCCCAAAGTACGCGAAGTTCGCCGTCGCCCGCAGCACCATGGGCATGACAAAGTTTCGCCGTCGAAAGTAGAAGGCCGGGATAAGGGGATTCGCGGCGTGGCGCAACCGTCGGATGAACAGCGCCGTCGCCAGCGCGCTCGCGATAAATCCTCCGAGCGTCCATCCGCTGGTCCAACCGAGCGAGGGGCCCACCGAGAGGGCCAGCATCACCAGGGTGACCGCGAGCGACAGCGACGCGCTCCCGATCCAGTCCATGCGCCGGAACTCTTCGCGCGCTCGGCTCTTCTTCTCGGCGCTCTCGTCGTCGAGCCCGCGCCGGCGCGGCAACACGACGACCACCACGCAAAAGGAGACGATGATGATGCCCAGCTGCACCCAAAAGAGTGCTCGCCACCCGAAAGCGGCAATGATCGGCGAGCCGAGCGAGACGCCGATCACCGGGCCCCCCGCGCCCACCAGGCTCCACCAGCCCATGGCCTTCACTCGCTCTTCTCTCGAGAAGACCATGTTGATGAGAGCACCCGAGGCCGTGCCGGTGGCGGCACCCTGGACGCCGTCGAGTGTTCGCGCGAAGAGCAACATGTCCACGTTGTGCGACAACGCGGTCAGCAACGCCGACACCATGGCGCCCACCAGACCGAAGAGGTAGAGGCGACGGTGACCGAAGATGTCCCCGGTCTTTCCGAGCAGGGGTGCCGCGAGCCCGTAGGCCAAGAGCGGTCCCACCATCGTCCAGGTCAAGACCGTGACCGTGGTGTGGAACTGCGTGGCCACCGTGGGCAGCGCCACGATGAAGACGGTGAAGGTGAAGTTCAGCGCGAAGAGTCCCGTGAGCAGCGACCACAGCACCCACCACTGGTAGCGCGACGAGGCGGCGGCGCGATCCTGCACGCGCTCGCGCAGCAACATCAACCAGTTGAGATCGCTGCCCGCCTCGCTGCCGAGCGTGCCAAAGGCCGCGCTGGCTGGATCGGAGCGGGCGTTGAGAAGTCCGTCCGGATCTTCCCGGTCCAGATGCGCCGTGGGGCGCTCGTCGCTCACTTAAGCAGGGTGGGGAGTTTCGCCGCGAGTTCTTCTACCGTCCAGCGGTCATTCTTCTCCAGCGTCTCGGTCATCGTCCAGTTCTGGAACTTTCGCACGGTGCCGCCTTGGACGAAGAAAACCTGCCCGGTCGCCGCGCAGTGCTCCATGGCCAGCGTGGCCACCAGGGGTGAGATGTTGGCGGGATCCCACACGTCAAAGACCGCGGCGTCGGTCGGCTTCACCACGTAGTCCGAGAGCCCCGGCGTGGACTCGGTCATGCGCGTGCGCGCCGCGGGGGCGATCGCGTTCACTCGCACGCCGTAGCGACCCAGCTCTTCGGCGATGATGACGCTGAAGGCGGCGATGCCGGCCTTCGCGGCGCCGTAGTTCGATTGACCCACGTTGCCGAGGAGTCCTGAAGTGGACGACGTATTAATGACCGAGGCGCGCACCGTCTTGCCCTGCTTGGCTTGTTCGCGCCAGTAGGTCGCGGCGTGGCGAGTCGGTGCAAAATGCCCCTTCAGGTGCACGTGAATGACCGAGTCCCAGTCGTCCTCGGAGAGATTGACGAGGACCCGGTCGCGCAGGATGCCGGCGTTGTTCACGAGAACGTGCAGATCGCCGAAGGCCTCGAGGGCGCTGTTCACCAGCGAGGCGGCGCCGTCCCAGGTGGCGACGTCGTCGTGATTGGCGATGGCCTCGGCGCCCATGGCTTTGAGCTCGGCCACCACCTCCTCGGCCGGGCTCGCCTCGAGGGCCGTGCCGTCGAGTCCCCCGCCGAGGTCGTTGACCACCACCTTGGCCCCTTCGGCGGCGAAGAGCAGCGCGTGCTCGCGACCAATCCCGCGACCAGCCCCAGTAATAATGGCAACGCGGCCGTCAAGTGCACCCATGGGTCCCCCTAGAAAGTGAAGTAGTCCCACGATTGTACCGAGGGGCGAGCAACCTCTCCCTAGTGGCGACGCCAGAAGTAGGGCGGTCGCGCGTGCGCGTGGTAGTGGTCGGGAATGTTGCGCATGTGGTCGTCGATGGACCAGGCGGTGTCCACAAACTCGTCGTTGGCCACTTCGGCGAGCACCCGGTGGAGGTGGCGCTTGACCTCATCGGGCGGGTCGGGGTCGTGCGTTCGCCACACCACCATCGGCACGAGACATACCTCGCAGTCCCCGATCCAACAGATCTCGTCTTCGAAGTAGCGCTTGGTGAGGACCGCCGCCTCGCAGAGTTCGCACTCAGCGTTCACTGAACGGTCAGGGTGACCGACGACTTGTAGGGCACCGACGTTCCGGCGCCCGGATTCTCACTGATGACCCTGGTCCACTTCGTGGTGCCGGCGTCGTGGCCGGTGGTGGTGAAGTAGAGCACCGCCTTCTTAAACGCGGCGACCGTCTGGGCGTAGTCGTCGCCCACGACGTTGGGCACCGGGCGAAGACCCGTCGAGGCCGGCATCGTGGTGGTGGTCGTGGTCGTACCCGTGGTCGGACTGGTCGTGGTCGTGGTGGCGGGTGCCGTGGTGGTGGTCGTTGAGGTGGGGGTGCCCGAGGAGCGCTCCAGGAGAACGGTGGCCCCCCGGGGCACGACGAGGGGGTTCGCGCGTCCGTCGTAGAGCACGCGGAACACGTGGTTCACCGGTATCACGTTGGAAGCGATGCGACGATTCGCCGGACACGTGGACTTGACGTGGAGCGCGGTGAGTTGCGCGGCTGCTTGATTGCACGTCTCGCCCACCAGCGAGCGAGGCAGCGTCACCACGGCCGGACCCTTCGAGACGTTCACGTCGATGACCGACCCGGACTTCGCCTTGGCGCCGGCCGGCGGCGTCTGGCTGACGATCTGGTCGGTCGGCACCGTGGCGCTGTTGACGTCGGTCACGTCCAGGGTAAAGCCGTCGCTGGCGATGGCCGTGGACGCCTGCTTCGTGGTCTGTCCCACCAGGTTGGGCACGGCGTAACTCGACTTAAAGACGCCCAACTTCCACGCGACCCCGGCGGCGATCGCCAGCACGACGATGATGATCGCCGCGATCAAAAATCCGCCTCGCCGACTCGTGGTCCTGGGCAGGTCGTACTGCGCGCGTTCAAAGCGAGGGGTACGCCCGACCGGTCCGCGCGCCGTCGCGCCGGCGCCACTCCCCGGCGGGCGGGTGGCGCGCGGAAAGGCGTTGACGACGGGCTGGGCGCCGGTGATCTGCTCGGGCGAGGGAGCACTAAATCCAATGGAACTGCGCGGCGTGTGCGGTTCGAACTGCGAGAGGAGGGGAATCTCCTCGGAGCCGGGCCGCACCACCAGGGGACTGGCGTCGCCCACCACGGCGCCGAGCCTCGAGGAAAACTGCTCCGCGTTGAGACGCAGACGGGGATCGGGCACCGCGGCCTGGGCCAGCACCATATCCAGGGTTCCGAGCTCGAGGCGCACCGGCAGCGGCGTGTCGAGTCGCGCGCGCAGAATCGCCTCGGCCGTCGCGCCCTCGTACGCGGCCGCCCCCGTCACGGCCTCGAAGAGAATGAGGGCCAGCGCGTAGACGTCGCTCTCGGACGTCGCGGCGTCGCCGATCGCCTGCTCCGGTGACAGGTAGCGCGCGTCGTCGATGGTCAGGCGCTCGCGATAGGCGTTGGCGAGGCCCGCCAGCGCGACGTCGCTCACCCTCACCTGACCTTCGGCGTCGAAGAGAAGTTTGGACGGGGAGAGGTTGCCGAGCACGAATCCTTGCTCGTGCACGTAGGCGAGGGCGCTGGCGACGTCACGACCGAGCCGCGCCCCGTCGTCGACGCTGAAGCGACGACCGGTCGCCAGCACGTCATCCAAGGACCCACCGCTCAGATATTCGCTGATCATGAAGATGGCGCCCGACTCCTGGCCCCCGTCATAGACGCGCGCGAGGTGGGGGTGGCTCAGCGTGGAGGCCCGGATGATGCGGTCACGAAAGGCCCGACGAACGCTCTCGTGCGCGGCCAGGTCGGCCAGAAGAACCTTGACGACGACCCGCCGCTGCAGCGAGAGGTCATCGGCCTCATAGACCTCGGCGGTCTGGCCGACTCCCAACAGATGAACAATGCGGTAACGCCCGGCGAGCAAGTGGTCGGGAGAAAACGTAGGCGCCATCGGCCAAACACTAGTGAAGGTACGGGCGGCGTGACGCTCTAGGCGGGCAGAACTCCATTCGCCAGCAGGGAGTCAAAGTTCTCCGCGCTCACGATGGGAATCCCCAACTCTTCGGCTTTGGTGAGCTTGGACGCTCCCGGCGCCTCGCCCACCACCACGCAAAAGGTCTTCTTGGAGACCGACCCGGGCGAGGTTCCCCCGCGCGCGATGATGGCCGCCTCGGCCCCCTCGCGGGTGTAGCCCGCGACGGCCCCGGTCACCACGACCGCTTTGCCGCTCAGGGTTGGCTCGAGGGCGGCGGCCTCGTTCGTCTCGCTCAGCGTGAAGCCGGACTGGGCGAGACGAGCCACGCGCTCACGGTTCTCCTCCTCGCGCAGGTACTGATAGACGGCCTGGGCGATGATCGGGCCGATGCCGTCCAAGGCCTCGAGCTCCTCGAGGGGGGCGCTCTCGAGTGCGGCGAAGGTGCGAAAGTGACGGGCGAGGAGCCGGGCGGCGACCGGTCCGACGTGTCGGATGCCGAGCGCGACCAGCACCCGGCTCAAGGGGGCCCTCTTCGCGTCGTCGATCGCGCGCACGAGGGACGTCGCCGAAAGTTCACCGAATCCTTCGAGGACGCTGAGGTCCTCGACGCTCAGGGTAAAGAGATCCGCCACGTCCGCGATCAGTCCACTCCCCAGCAGCTGCGCCACCCGCTGCTCGCCGAGGCCCTCAATATCGAGCGCGCCGCGCGAGGCGAAGTGCGCGATCTGTTCCAGCTGCTGAGCGGGGCAGGTCGGATTAACGCAGTAGGTGTCGCTCTCCGCTCCGCGGCGCACGAGTGGTTGCCCGCACTCGGGGCAGTTAAGGGGAAAGGTCCAGGCCTTGGCTCGTCGCTTCCCCGCCTCGGGCACGGCCGAGACGACCTCGGGGATCACGTCGCCGGCTTTGCGCACGATCACCAGATCACCGGGGCGAACATCCTTCAGGGCGACTTGGTCTTGATTGTGCAGGGTCGCCATCGACACCGTCGAACCCGCGACGACGACGGGCTCCAAGACGGCGTAGGGAGTGGCGCGCCCCGTGCGACCGATCGATATCTCGATCGACAACAGCCGGGTCGTTCGTTCCTCGGGCGGGAACTTACGCGCGATGGCCCAGCGCGGCGCTCGACTCGTCGAGCCCAGTTGAACCCGTTGGGCGAGATCGTCGACCTTGATGACCACGCCGTCAATGTCGTAGGGGAGGTCGTGACGGTGCGCCTCGAACCAGTCGCTGCGCGTGACCGTGGCCGTCGCCCCGCTCTCGAGCGACGACTCGGCGGCGGTGAGAAAACCCCAGGTCGCGAGTTGATGAATGGTGTCGGTGTAGGAGAGAAAGGCGAGAACCCCGTCCAGGTCGACCAACTGATAGGCGAGGAACGAGAGGGGCCGCTTGGCCGTGGCGAGGGGGTCCTTTTGGCGCAAACTCCCCGCCGCGGCGTTACGGGGATTGGCGAACTCCTTCGCGCCCAGCGCGATCTGCTGGGCGTTCATCTGCAGAAAGTCCTCGCGGGCGAGGAAGACTTCCCCGCGAACCTCGAGGCGTCCCCGCGCGACGCCCTGAAGGCTCGCGGGCACGTTTCGAATCGTTCGAACGTTCTCGGTGACCTCCTCGCCGACCCGTCCGTCGCCTCTCGTCGCGGCGCGCGTCAGCGTCCCGTTGACGAACGTGATGGACAGGGCCAAGCCATCGATCTTGGGCTCGACGGCGAACGCTATGGCACTCGCGTCGAGGCCTAACGATTTGGCGACCCTCGCGCACCAGGCGTCGAGTTCTTGCGCGTCAAAGACATTGTCGAGGCTCAACATCGGCTCTTCGTGAGTGACCGGTGAAAAGACCGTCGAGACGGGGGCTCCGACGCGACGCGTGACCGACTGTTCGTCCGCCAGCTCGGGGTGGGCCGCCTCCAGCTCTCGCAGCTCGCGCACCAGGGCGTCGTAGTCCGCGTCGGGCAACGTGGGAGCGTCGTGAACAAAGTAGGCCTCGTTGTGTCGCGCAATCTCCTCGCGCAACTCAGCGACGCGCTTCGCCGCGCTCACGTGACCGAGACGATCGCCGCGCCTTCTACGACCGTGGGATCATCGACTCGGTACATCACGACCGACTGGCCGGCCGCCACCGGACGCGAGGGCGCGGAAAGCTCGAGCCACCAGCGCTCGGCGTAGCGCAGGGTCGCCAGCTGCACCCGCCCGTGGGCGCTGCACTGGGCGAGCACCGGCGTACCGTCCACCAGGGCGTCCCCGGTAAAGCTCAGCGATTCTGCGTCGAGATTGAGCGAGGTCACGAGGATCTCCTCCAGGCGGCCCACCTCCACGCGCTTCGCCGCCAGGTCCACGCGCGCGACGTAGCGCTTCTCGCCGTCGCGCCCGGGCAGCACGCCGCGACGCTGTCCCACCGTCATCAACTCCGCGGCGTGACTCTCGCCCAGCGCCTCGCCGGTGCGCACGTCGACGATAGCGGCCGAGGTGAGATCGGCCCGCGAGCGCAAAAATACCTCTCGACCCTTGGACGCCTCGATGAAGCAGACGTCTTGACTGTCGGGCTTGTCCCAGGTACGAAGCCCTACCCGCTCCGCTTCGGCGCGCACCTCACCCTTGGTCAGGTGACCGATGGGCAGCAGCAGCATGGCGAGTTGCTCTTCGCGAAGGTAGCCGAGCACGTAGCTCTGATCCTTCTGATCGTCGGCCCCGCGAACGAGGTCGTGGCGGCCGTTGCGGGCCACGACTTGGGCGTGATGACCCGTAGCCACGGCGTCGAAACCCAGTCGGGTGGCTCGCTCGAAGAGCAGGTCAAACTTGATGTGACGGTTGCACTCGATGCAGGGGTTCGGCGACTGACCGGCCAGGTGACCGTTGACGAAGGGGGTCACCACGTGACGTTCAAACTCTTCGGTGTAGTTGAAGACGTGGTGATCGACGCCCAAGGTCTGGGCGACCCGACGCGCGTCGTCGACGTCGGCCACCGAGCAGCAGCCCGAGTCCGACGCCCCGCCCCACAGCTTCAACGTTGCTCCGGTGACCTCGTGGCCCGCTTCGAGCAAGAGGGCGGCCGCGACCGAGGAGTCGACTCCCCCACTCATCGCTACGAGGACTTTCACCCTCTCAGTCTGCCAGGCGCCGCCTACGTCTCCCCCGGTCACTGTCGTGATCGAGGTACCAGTGGCGAACGACGCTCGGAAACCACTCGTCGCTCTCCGTGTTAAGTCGATTGATCGAAAAGCGACTAATCGTTCGCTGGCCGCCTTCTTGGTCGCTGTAGAGCAGGTCAATGATGACGGGACCGATCCCGGCCAGAGCCGATTCCACCCGGGATCGGTCGGGATCGTCCGGCGTGCGAATCGCGGCCTGCCAGAAACTCAGGACCCCCGGCGGCGCGTAGAGGTCCCGGGTCTGGGGGCGAAACGTCCCGGGGTCGGGTCGCACCTGTGAGTTCGTGCGCTGCATCTCCTCCAAGGAGGCGTGGGGGTCGATGATTTGGGTCGTGTCGACCCGCCAGCCCTGCAGTTCCGCAATTCCGGCCCCCACGTTCTGCAGGGAGATCGCCATATAGATCACGCCGTTCTTTTCTTCCAGCACGGCGTGGCCCGTTTCCAACAGGGCCCAGTGATCATCTCCCCAACGGATCTTCTGCGTGGTCTCGTGGGGTCGCGACGAGAACAGCACGGGGCGCAGGCCGGCGTTGAGCGCCCGTTCCGCGTTACGACCTTGGCGATTGCCCGCGCGAACCGAGGAAAAGGTGGCGACCGCCAGGACCAGCGTGCCCACCGCCGTCGCCGCTTCGGCCCAGTCGCTCACCTGCATGGTGGAACTTAGTCCTCCGCGTGCAGCCGGTACACGACGGAAGAGACGATGCCAATGAGCGCGTCCACGTCGTCGGCGGTGGTCTCTGCGCCCATCGAGAATCGCACCGACCCGCGCGCGCACTCCGGGGAGACGCCCATGGCTTCGAGCACGTGACTCTGCGCCGCGGCGCCACTGGAACAACTGGCGGCGGCCGAGGCGCACACTCCGTTCTGATCCAGCAAAAACAGCAGCTCGTCGCTCGCCAGGCCGGCGAAGGTCGCGTGCACGGTCCCCGGCACGCGGGCCGCCTCGGACGCGGTAACGCGGCATCCGGGAAGAAAACTCAGCGCACTGGTGAGCTTCTGCTGATAGTCAAGGACGCGATCGGTCACCTCTTGAAGTTCGCGCGTGGTCTCGCGCAACGCGGTCGCGAGCCCGACCGCGGCCGCGACGTCAACGGTCCCCCCGCGATGGCCTCGTTCTTGACCTCCGCCCGGCACGACGCCTTCAAAGGCCACGTCGTTTCGCACGACCAGGGCACCACTGTTGACCGGGCCACCGAGTTTGTGCGCGCAGATGGAGACCATGTCAATAGAGCCCGTTACCACCGAGAGGTCGAGCCAGGGCGCCGCCGCCACGGCGTCGGTGTGGGTCACGGTGGCTCCGGGCAGCGAGTGGACCACCGACGCCACGCCATCGAGAGGTTGGCGAACACCCGTTTCGTTGTTGACCGCCATCACGCTCACCAGGGCCGTGTCCGGGGTGATCGCGGCGCGCAACGAGTCGAGGTCGACCACGCCTTCGGCGTCGACGTCGACGTAGTGCACGCCCACCGAGTCATAGTCACGCGCCAACATCGCCGCCGTGTCGAGGACGGCGTGGTGTTCGATCTTGGAGACGATCAACTCGCTTCGAGCGTGGGTGCGTCGGTGATGATTGATGACACCCGCCAGAGCCAGGTGGCACGACTCGGTCCCGCCGCCGGTAAAGACGACGCCGCCCGGCTTGGCGCCCACGAAGGCCGCGACCTCGTCGCGGGCCTCTTCCACCGCTCGTCGTGCCTCGCGCGCCGCCTTATGACTCCCCGACGGATTGCCCACGACCCCGTGCTGCCAGCGCGCCATGGCGTCGGTCACGGCGTCGCGGCGCGGCGCCGAGGCGGCGTGATCGAAGTAGTACTGCTTGGTCATGCGACGAAATATGACTTCACGTTGGTGAACTCGCGCGCCCCGAGCGCCGAGAGTTCGCGACCGAATCCCGAGTTCTTGGTCCCGCCAAAGGGCAGTTCGTTCATCGAGGCGACCATGGCGTTGGCGAAGACGGTGCCCACCTCCAGCCCGGCGATCGCTTCGTCAATCTCGCGATCGTCTTGGGCCCAGATCGAGGCCCCGAGGCCCCAGGGCGTGTCGTTGCCGATGTGAATGGCCTCGGCCAAGTCCCGCGCGGTGATCACCACCGACACCGGCCCAAAGAGTTCTTCGCAGCTCGCGCGCGAGTCTTTGGGTACGTCAGTCAACACCGTCGCCGGGTAGTAGTAGCCGGTCGCCGCGGGCACCGCGCCGCCCACGAGGACCCGGGCGCCGCGCTCGACGGACGAGGTCACCTGGGCGTCCAGGAGTTCGCGCTGGGTCGCGGAGACGAGGGGACCGAGCTCGGTCGCGGGATCCATCGGGTCGCCCCAGCGCACGGCGCCCATGGCGGCGGCGTAGCGCTCGAGAAACTCATCGGCCCGATCGCGCACCACGATGAAGCGCTTGGCGGCGATGCAGGCTTGGCCGTTGTTCTGAATGCGCGCCGCCACGGCCATGGCGACCGTGTGTTCCATGTCGGCCGAGGAGGCCACGACGAAGGGGTCTGAGCCACCTAGCTCGAGGACGCACTTTTTGATGTTCTTGCCCGCTTCGCCGGCCACGGACCGACCGGCCCGCTCCGATCCGGTGAGCGTGACGGCCACGACCCGTCGATCGGCGATGATGGCGGGCACCTGGTCGACCTCGACGAAGACCGTCGTCAAGATCCCCGGGCCGAAGCCCGCCCGCACGAAGAGGTCTTCGAGGTACAGAGCGCAGCCCGGCACGTTCGGCGCGTGCTTGAAGACCACGACGTTGCCCGCGATAATCGTCGGCACCGCCATGCGCACGACCTGCCACAGCGGGAAGTTCCAGGGCATCACGGCGAAGATGGCTCCCACGGGCTCGTAGCGCAGTCCGCTCCGCGAGCCCTTGGTGGGCAGGTCTTCGCCCCGCAGCATCGACTCGCCGTGCTCGGCGAAGTAGCGCATGGTGGCGGCGCACTTCATGGCCTCGCCCTTGGCCGCGGCGAACGTCTTGCCCATCTCGCTCGTCATCAACTCGGCGATGACCGGGACCTCACTTTCGAGGATCTCCGCGGCGCGCGTCATGCACGCCGCCCGTTCGGCGACGCTGGCGCTGCGCCACTTGAGATAGGCGCCGTGGGCGCGGTCGAGGGCCTGATCGATCGCCGCGTCACTAAAGACGGGGTACTCGGCGATGATCTGCTCCGTGGCGGGATTAATGGCGGTGAAGGGCATGCCTCTAGTCTGCCAGCAAAAGCGGAGTTTCGACCGGGCTCGAGTCCATGTCCCTCCAAAACTCGGGCTGGCAGATACGCACCGCGACGATCGCGGCCACCAACACCACCGCCGACACCAACGTCACGCCGCGTACGCCGAACGTCCGCGCGAGGTCGGCCTGCACGAACGCTCCCAGCGGATAGAAGATCGAGAGCGACAACGTGTAGAGCGAGAGAATTCGCGAGCGCTCGGCGAGTGGCGCGTGCATTTGGACCGAGGTGTTCAGCCCCGCCAGGGTGCCCATGTACGCCCCGCCCACCAGGACCATGGCGGCTATCGCGACGATCAGCGAGGGGGCGAGCGCGTAGAGCAACAGTGAGAGCGCGAGGCTCCCCAGCGACAGCCGTAGCGCCCACACCCGGGAGGTGCGTTTCGCGACGACGGGCAGTGCCAAGGCCGCCGCCACCGCCCCCACACCCTGGGCCGTCACCAGCCACGTCGTCCCGACCTTGCCCGAGTGCAGAGTGATAATGGCCATGGCCGGCACCAGAGAGATAAACGGGCTGGCCACGATCGCGATGGCCCCGATGGCCAGGATGGGATTGCGACAGCCCTTCACGCCCCACGCTCGACGGGCGCCGGCCAGCGTCTCGGCGAAGAAGTGCACCCGCGTGGTGATCTTCGGTCTCGGAGCGGTGCGCACGAAGGAAAAGACGATGAGCACAAAAACAAACGAGGCGGCGTTAACCAAGAAGCACAGTCCGACCGAGCCCAGCACGAGCGCCACCGACGCTAAGACCGGACCAATGATTCGCCCGAGGTTGAACTGCGCCGAGGACAGTGACACCGCGGCCAACACCTCGTCGGCGTCGACCAAGTCGCGCAGGAGCGACTGCCAGGCGGCCCAGGAGGCGGAGCTACAGAGCCCCTCGCCGACGGCCAGGTAACACGCCAGTTCCGGAGTGAGGTGGTGAGTCAAGGCCGCGACCGCGAGCGCGCTCGCGGTCGCGGCCATCACCAAGTTGTTCAGCTGAATCCATCGCTGTCGGCTCCACCGATCGGCCACCACCCCACCGAGGGGCGAGCCAATGAGGGCCGGGGTCCAGGCCGAGACCGTTAAAAGTCCTAACCACAGGGGGTTTCGGGTCGTCTCGGTGAGGAAGATACCCAGCGCCACGCTCTGCATCCAGGTGCCGACCGACGACACGAACGACGAGGTCATCGCCAGGGCAAAGCTTCGGTGTCGTAAGGGAGCTAGCGAGGCAATTGCCACGCGTCCAACTTACCGAGGAGCGCGATCGCCTCGGGCTCTCTACGAATCGCCGCTCTTGCGACGGGGACGTAGCGCGAACCACCAGACCGAGATGATGGTCGCGAGCGCCCCTAACACTCCGATGCTCGACTTCACGGCCGTCTTCTTGTTGTTCGCCATCGGTCCATCGTAGTTACGCACTACGCCGGGGGCTATACCCCCGGCGTAGTGGCGCGATACGTGGTCGTTAGTCCTGCTTCAAGGCTTCGATCGTGAACTCGATGACGATCTTGTTGCTGACCACCAGTCCGCCGTTCTCCAGGGCGGCGTTGAAGTTCACGTTGAAGTCGCGACGGTCGATCTCGGTCTTCGCTTCGAAGGCCGCGGCGGTGACCCCGGGCTGCATACCGGGGCTGGTGCCCAGGTACTCGAGGTCGAACGTGACGGACTTGGTGACGTCTTTGATGGTGAGGTCGGCCACGAGCTCGTAGTCGTCGCCCCCCTTTGAGGTGATCTTGGTCGACTTGAGGGTCAGCGTGGGGTAGGTCTCCAGCTCAAGAAAGTCGGCGCTCTTGAGGTGATTGTCGCGCATTTCGTTGTGGGTGGTGATGCTGGCCGCTTGAACCGTCGCCTCAACACTCGAGTTTTCCAGCGAATCACCGATGGTGATGACACCAGAAAAATCGGTGAAGTTGCCACGGACCTTCGACGCCACGAGGTGGCGAGCGATGAAGTCGATGTTGGTGTGCACCGGGTCAATGGTGTAAATGCCGGGAGCGGGAAGGTTGCTCATAAAGTCTCCTAGTTATCGGGGCACTGAGTGTGCTTCGTACGAGTATAGTTGCTTCTACAATTACTTGTCAAATAATAACTTGCTGCGCAGTTTCTTCCTGTATAATGGAGTGATGATGATCTCCACCAGTTCGTGTCCCTCCGGGGACGAGAAGGTGGCCCTTTTCGGGTTGCTCTTCGAGACGAATGCTCGAATGTCCCGGGAGATTGGCGCGGAACTGGAAGCCGCGTGCCAGTTGCCCCTCGCCTGGTTCGACGTCTTGCTGCAACTGCGCCAGAGTGACGGCGGTCGCCTGAAGATGAACCAGATCGCCGACGCCATCGTGCACTCGACGGGTGGCACCACTCGCCTCATCGACCGCCTCGAGGAAGCGGGCTTCGTGCGACGCGAACACTGCGCGAAGGACCGGCGCGCTATCTGGGTGGCGATCACCGAGGAGGGCGGCGCCAAGTTAGACGAGGCGCTCCTCGTGCACCTTCGCTACCTGGACGACAACCTCGCGACTCGCCTCGACGACACCGAGCGAGGCGTCCTCGCGGGACTTCTCACCAAGCTGAACGTTCCGCGCTAGATCTTGACCACCCAGGCGAACGCCGTCCGTCCGTCGTCCAAGTCCAGCGCGGTCCCCTCGCCCACCCCCGCAACGCTCACCACCTCGTGAGCGAGAACCTCACTGGCCAACGCATCGAACCAGTCACCGAGGTCATCGAGTCCGAGCACGTGCAGGGTGATCCGGTCGGCCACGTCGAGTCCCGAGTTCTTGCGTAGGTCCTGCACCTGGCGAACCACGTCGCGCAGGTAGCCGCGACGGCGAAGGTCGTCGTCGAGCGTGAGATCCAACGCGACGACCTCTCCCCCGTCTCTCGAGACGGCGAATCCGCTCTGGCCCTTCACCCGAAGTTCCAACTCCTCACCACTGAGCGCAAAGGAACCGCTCGAGAGGACCACCGTGACGCTCTCGCCGGCCTCGAGGGCCCGGGCGGCTTCGAGCGCGTCGAGGTCGCTCAAGGCACTTCGCAGCTCTTTCACCGCTTCGCCGAGGCGAGGGCCCACCACGCGGAAGTTAGGCACGAGTTCAAACGACAGCACCTCGGCCAGTTCTTGGCCGTACTCGAGGTGATCGACGTTGAGCTCCTCTTCCACCACGCCGTCGGGGGGACGTGGGGCGTTCGTCGGCAGGAAGACGAGGGCGCGGGCCAGAGGTTGACGGACCTTCACGCCGGCTTCGGCCCGCGCGGCGCGCCCGAGCGACGTGAGACGGCGCGCCACGGCCATCGATGCTTCGAGGTCCTCGTCGCGTCGCTCCGGGTGGGCGCGGGGCCAGTCCTCTAGGTGCACCGAGTCAAAGTCGCTGACGGGAAAGAGCTCCTGATAGAGACGCTCGGTCAGCAGAGGGCAAAACGGCGCCAGTAATAAGGTCACGCGCTGGAGCACTTCCAACAGCGTGGCCTGGGCGGCCAGGGAGTCCGAGCGCGGAGCCGTGGGGTCGGTGCGCCAGAAACGGCGCCGGCTTCGTCGCACGTACCAGTTCGAGAGGTCATCGACCAGCTCGACCAGCGCGTCGGTCCCCCCGAGCGGTTCGTATCCGTCGAGCGCGGCCGTCAGGGTCTCGGTGACGCTCTCCAAACGCGAGAGGATCCAGCGATCGACGTCGCTGCGTTCGCTCACCGCGGGGATGTCGACGTCCGACGGATCGAACTCGTTGAGGGACGCGTAGGTGGTAAAGAAACTGAAGGTGTTCCAGAGAGTCGCCAGGGTCTCGCGCATGGACGCATCGATCGCCCCGAGGCTCGCCCGCGTTGACGTCCACGGCGAACCTTGAGAAAACATCCACCAGCGCAGCGCGTCGGCGCCTCGCGTGTCGAGGACCTCCCAGGGGTCGATGACGTTCCCGACCGACTTGCTCATCTTTTTGCCGGTCTCGTCGACGATGTGGCCCAGGCACAACACGTGCTCGTAGGGCTTCGCGCCAAAGACCAGCGTGTTCACGGCGAGCAGCGAGTAGAACCAGCCCCGCGTCTGATCGATGGCTTCACAGATGAACTGGGCCGGGAACTGCAGCGCCTCTTCGCTGCCGGGCACGTGGGGATAGCCCACTTGGGCGGCGGGCATCGATCCCGAGTCGAACCAGGCGTCAATAACGGGCTCGACCCGGCGCGCTTCGTTCTGACAGGTCGGACAGGGAAAGACCACCTCGTCGATCTCGGGGCGGTGCGGTTCGAGGTCGCTGAGGTCGCGACCGGTGAGAGCTCGAGAGCTCGTCGCGCGAGGCGACGCAGGTGAGGTGTCCGTCCTCGCAACGCCAGATCGGCAGCGGGGTTCCCCAGTAGCGGTCACGCGAGAGCGCCCAGTCGACGTTGTTGGCCAGCCACTCGCCCATCCGACCGTCGCGAATGTACCCGGGGTGCCAATCGATGCTCTGGTTCTCCGAGATCAGCTTTTCCTTCAGTTGGCTGGTGGCCACGTACCAACTGGGCTTCGCCCAGTAGATCAACACCGTCCCGCAGCGCCAGCAGTGGGGCAGCGAGTGGGTGTAGTCAAAGCGACGAATCAACACGCCGCGACGCTCTAGTTCGTCGTTGATGTCGTGGTTGGTCTCGCGCACGTGTCGACCCTGAAGCCACGGGACCGAGGCGTTGAACGTCCCCTCGGGTCCGACGGGGTTCAACGTCGGGAGTCCATTTTCGCGAGCGATCTGGCGGTCGATCTCACCGAAGCCGGGCGACTGGTGCACGAGACCAGTGCCGTCCTCGATGGTGACGTAGTCGGCGCCCACCACGTAGTGCGCGTCCACGCCCTCGGGCAGCGGCACGTCGCTAAAGGGCCGCTCGTAGTGAAGACCCAGCAGAGCGAGTACCGGGGAAGGTCGCGCTCGGCACCACCCCCTCACCGAAGACACTCTCGACCAGTTCCGCGGCCACGACGACACCCTCGACCACCGCGTAGGTCACCTCGGGATTCACCGCGACCGCGACGTTCGAGATCAAGGTCCACGGCGTCGTCGTCCACACCGCCAGATGCGTGGCTCCCCCGAGGTCCTCGCGCCCGCTCGCGTCGGTGAGGGCGAAGCGGACGTACACGCTCTCGTCGGTCTCGTCGTAGTAGACGCCGGGCTGACCGAGTTCGTGCGACGACAGTCCGGTCTCACAACGCGGGCAGTACGGGATGACCTTGAAGTCCTCGTAGAACAGTCCGCGATCGAAGAGTTGCTTCAGGTGCCACCACACCGACTCCACGTAGGACGGGTGATACGTGTAGTACGCGTGTTCCGTATCGATCCAGTAGCCGATGCGCTCGGTGAGCCGCTCGAACTCGTCGACGTAACTGAGAACCGACTCGCGACACAGGCGAGTGAAATCGGCGATCCCAACCTTGTCCTCGATCTCTTTCTTTCCCGAGATCCCGAGTTGCTTTTCTACCTGGACCTCGACCGGCAACCCGTGGGTATCCCACCCGGCTCGGCGCGCCACGTATCGTCCCTGCATCGTCTGGTAGCGGCAGAAGAGATCCTTATAGACCCTCGCCCAGACGTGATGCAGTCCGGGAAGTCCATTCGCCGTCGGCGGCCCTTCGTAGAAAATCCACGGCTCCGCGCCCTCGCGCAGCGTCATTGAGCGCTCAAAGACGTTGTTGGCCTTCCAGCGGGCGAGTTCGGTCTCCTCAATGGCCACAAACTCGAGTTCGGCGCTGACCGGGCGAAACATGGATCTCCTTCGATGATGTACCCCATCGTACTGAACGAGGTCAATACGACGATCCGACCTCTACTGTGTGGATCGTGTCCGATCTCATCATCGACGATGAACTCATCACGTCCCACGGGGCCCTGAGCGTCTATCACGCGTCGATTGACGAACTGACTCGTCGCTATGGCGGAAGTGAAGAGGACCAGCACCTGCACGTCGAAGAGTTAATGGCCCCGCTCGGCGTGTTTCTCGTGGCGCGCCAGGACGGTCATCCCGTGGGCGGCGTCGGGCTTCGCCCGATCAGCGACCCGGCCCTCAAGATCGGCGAGGTCAAGCGACTGTGGGTGCGACCCGACCTACGTCGTCTCGGCCTGGGGCTTTCACTCATGGGACGCATCGAAGAACGCGCCCGCCAACTCGGCTATCGACAGCTCTACCTGGAGTCGGGCTACGCCCAACCAGAAGCCCTCGCGCTCTATCGCTCGAACGGCTGGACCGCGGTGGAGGAGTATCCGCCGGGCGCCCACTCCTACCCCGTGGCCAATCGATTTAAGAAGGACCTCTAGGCGAATCGTTCGTCGAGCCAGCTCGGCTCGAGGTCCTCCAACGATCCGAGCACCAAGTCCGCCAGGGCGAACTCCGGTCGCCCGACGTCTTCGCTCGTCGGCACGGCGATGACCGTCATCGTCCCGGACTTCGCGGCGAGCACCCCCGCGGGTGAGTCTTCGAGGACCAGACACGCTCCGGGCGCGACGCCCAGCGAGACGGCGGCACTCAAGAAGACGCCCGGGTGGGGCTTGCCGTAGGGCTCGAACTCAGCGGAGTGAATGGTGACGAAGCGATCGAGGAGCCCGAAGTGTTTGAGACAACGAACGATGAGCGCCATCGGCGTGGAGCTGGCGAGCGCGAGGGGACCCCGTTCGCCGGTGAGATCGAGCGCCCGCTCGGCGCCGGGGAGCAGACGCCCTTCGCTCTCCACCAACTCACCCACCCGCGCCAGCAACAGCTCCACCACGTCGTTCTCGCTCGGCCCGGGCCACGGGTATTGGACGAACCAGTACTCGCACTACCTCATTGACGTACATGCCCTTGGTGGACCGGCCATCGGCGTCGCTGAGGGGAACTCCGAGCGAGCCGAAGATCTCCACTTCGGCCTTGTGCCAAAGGATCTCGGAGTCCAGCAATAGACCGTCCATGTCAAACAACGTCGCCCGTAATGTCACCGCACAACCTTTACACACGTCACGATACGGTGAGTCCATGATCGTGCGTCGCCTGGAGTCTCACGACATTGAGGGTGTCGTTCGCCGAGTCAAGGAGCGACTTTCCCTCGACGCGCGGCGTCACGAGTTGGTCAATCCCACGTTCTCGGAGGGGAACTTCGCCGACGCCCTGACCCACGCGATGAGTCAGACCTGGGTCGCCGAAGACGCCGGCGCGCTGGTCGGCCACCTCTACGGGGCCCTCCTCGAAAGCCCCGAGTACGGCAAGGGAGCGTGGGTCGGCCCCGACGGCGTCTCCTTCGACCGTCCCGACATCTTGGACGCGCTCTACGCCGAGGCCGGACTGGCCTGGATTGAGGGGGAGTCCATCGAGCACTACGCCTGGATCTTCGATGACGTGGTTGACACCTCGCCGTGGTACGAACTGGGTTTCGCGCGGATGCACGCGAGAGGGGTGCTCGCCCTCGCGGGCCGACGAGCCGAGGCCTGGCCCCTCGGCTACTCGATTCGTCTCGGCGGACCAGGCGACCTCGAGGTCGCACTCGAGCTCGACCACATTCTCGATGAGGCCCAGCAGCGGGGTCCGAGCTTCGCGCTCTTTGTCGAACACGGCTCTCGGCCCGAAGAGTTGCTCGACACGCTCGACGACCCCGACGTTCGCCACTACGTGGTGGAGTACGACGGGGACGCCGTCGCTCAGTGCATAACGTTTCCGCTCGACCCTCGTCGAGGATCTTTTGATAACACTTTGCACATCAGCGCGCTGGCCGTGCGTCCCGAACACGAGCACCGCGGCGTCGCGCAAGCCCTGGTGCGTCGGGCCCTCAACGACGCCGACGCGGCCGGCTTTCGCTACGCCGAGGCGAACTGGCGGGTGGCCAATCACCGCGCCGCCCAGTTCTGGCTCCGCTACGGCTTTTCCATCACCTACGTGCGACTTCATCGCACGATCGGCGCCGGTTAGGCGAGGTCGGACTCGATGGCGGCGAGAACTTTGGGGTCTTCGGGCTCCACCTGGGGGGCGAAGCGCACCACCGAACCGTCCCGGGCGACGAGGAACTTCTCAAAGTTCCAGCGCACGTCGCCGCTGTAGCCGTCTTCGTCGGACACTTTTTCGAGTTCCGCGTAGATCGGGCTCTGGTCGGGACCGTTGACCTCGATCTTCTCGAAGAGCGGGAACGTCACGCCGTAGGTCGTTGAGCAGAACGTCTGGATCTCTTCGGCGCTGCCCGGTTCTTGCTCGGCAAACTGATTGCACGGGAAGCCGACCACCGAGAAGTTCTGTGCGCCGAAACGCTTCTGCAGATTCTCCAGTCCCTCGTACTGAGGCGTCAGCCCACACTTCGAGGCGACGTTCACGATGAGGATGGTGTTGCCTTTGAACTGTTCGAGGGAACTGGGCTCGCCGGCGAGGGTGTTGATGGGGGTGTCGTAGATAGTCATGACCAAACCCTAACGGCGATATCGGCGGTGGTGGACGTAGGCTCGCTCCGTGCGGGCCCTCACCATTGTCAATAAGGCACTCACCGTCGAAGATCGCCCCACGCCCGAGCCCGATCCCTACGACGTCGTGGTGGAGGTGCACGCGGCCGGCCTCAACGCCGCCGACCTCATGCAGCGCGACGGGTTCTATCCGGCGCCCCCCGGCTGGCCCGTCGACGTGCCCGGTATGGAACTCGCCGGTGTCGTCGTGGCCGTCGGCGACCGGGTGACCGAGCCGTTGATGCATCGACGCGTCTGCTCGCTGGTCGGCGGCGGCGCGCAGGCCGCCTACTGCGCCGTACCGAGCGAGCATCTCCTCTTTGTGCCCGACGACGTCTCCTTCGTCGAGGCCGGCGGGTTCGCCGAAGCCTTCTCCACGGCCTATGACGCGCTCGCCACCCAGGGCCACCTGCGCGAGGGGCAGCGCGTCCTAATCTCGGGCGCCGCGGGAGGCGTGGGCGTCGCCGCCGTGCAAATCGCCCGCGCCCTGGGTGCCCACGCGATCGCCGTGACCAGAGACGATCGGTATCATCAGCAGTTGCGCGAACTGGGCGCGGCCGAGACCGTCACGCTGGACGAGGTCCCGTCCCTCGAGGGCGTGGACGTCGTTCTCGAACTTCTCGGTGCCGCCCACCTCAGCCGCGCCGTGGAGATTCTTAATCCCTACGCGCGCGTGGTGGTCATCGGAGTGGGCGCCGGAAGTCGGGTCGAGGTGAACCTCCTCCAGGTCATGCAGTTGCGCCTCACCGTCACGGGAACGACCATGCGCTCACGCTCGCGTGAGCAAAAGGCCGAGGTCGCGCGACTAGTCGGCGACGCCCTCGTGCCGCGCTGGAGGGCGGGAGAGTTAGCGGTCCCGCTCGCCAAAGTATTCGATCTCGACGACGCGAGCGCCGCCTATGAGTATTTCGCTCAACCCGGCAAGTTCGGCAAGGTTGTCTTGAATCTCGAGAGCGACGCCCCGTTAGATTGAGCGCGTGCTCGCCTCGATTCCTCACCCTCATCCCTCACGGTGCGATCCCGCACGCGAGGACTACCAGGACATCATCTGGGCCCACGAACTCGCGGTGACCGAGGGCCGAGCCACCTACCAAGATCCGAGCACCGGGCTCATGGTTCTGACCGTGGCGACCCATCTCGCTCGCGGCACGTGCTGTGACAGCGGGTGCCGTCACTGCCCGTATCTAGAGCAGTGAGCGCAGGGGCGTGTACCCGATGTCCAAGGACTCCGCCACGGGACCGTAGGTCACTTTGCCGTTCACGACGTTGACCCCCTCGGCCAGGGCGTCATCGGCGAGCACGGCCTCACGCCAGCCGTGTCGCGCCAGCTCCAAGACGTAGGGCAGCGTGGCGTTCGACAGCGCCCTGGTTGACGTCGCGGGCACCGCGCCGGGCATATTGGCCACGCAGTAAAAGATCGAGCCGTTGACGACGAAGGTCGGATTCGAGTGGGTCGTGGGGCGCGTCGCCTCGAAGCAGCCGCCCTGGTCCACCGAGATGTCAACCAGAACCGATCCCTCGCGCATGCGCGCCACCAACTCGTTGCTCACCAGTTTCGGCGCCTTGGCCCCCACGACCAGAACCGCGCCGATGACGATGTCCGCCCAGAGGCAGGCCTCCTCGATCGCGAGCGTCGACGAGGCGATCGTCTCCACGCGACCGTCGAAGTGAATGTCCACTTGGCGAAGGCGCTCGAGATTGCGGTCGAGGATCTTGACGTTGGCGTGCAACCCGACCGCCATGGTCGCCGCCGCCAGCCCGGATACCCCCGCGCCGATGACCACGACGTTCGCCGGTGCCACCCCGGGCACCCCCGCGATCAACGTCCCGTGTCCCCCGCCGGGACGCATTAAGTGGTGCGCGCCCATGAGCGGGGCCATGCGCCCCGCGACTTCGCTCATGGGCGTCAGCAGCGGCAGCGAGTTGTCGCGCAGTCGCACCGTTTCGTAGGCGATGGCTACGTTGTTCGCCGCCACCAGCGCCTCGGTGCACTCGCGCGATGCCGCCAGGTGCAGGTAGGTGAAGAGAACTTGGTTCTTCTTCGCCCCCAGTCGCGCGTACTCCTCGCCGACCGGCTCTTTCACCTTCAACAAGAGATCGCTGCCGCCCCAGACGTCGTCGGCGCCGTCGACGATGGTGGCGCCGTTGGCTTCGTAGGCGCCGTCCGCGATGGAAGAGCCGACCCCCGCGCCGCGCTCGACGAGGACACGGTGCCCGGCTCCGGTTAACTCCCGCGCACCCGCGGGGGTCAACGCGACCCGGTACTCGTCGGTTTTGATTTCCTTGACTACGCCGATGATCATCGTTGATCTTCTCCTCTGTCAGGCCGCCCTCACGCTAACAAGCCCGAGGCCGTTGCGTGGCGAGCGGAACTAGAACTCGATGTTGTGCATCACGTGCTTGATGCGCGTGTAGTCCTCAAAGCCGTACACCGAGAGGTCCTTGCCGTATCCCGACTTCTTAAAGCCCCCGTGGGGCATCTCGGCGACCAGGGGAATGTGGGTGTTGATCCACACGCAGCCAAAGTCAAGATCGCGAGAAAACCGCATCGCGCGGCCGTGATCCCTCGTCCACACCGAGGACGCGAGGCCGTAGTCAACGCCGTTCGCCCAGGCGAGCGCCTCGTCCTCGTCAGAGAACTGCTGAACGGTGATGACCGGGCCGAAGATCTCGCTCTGGATCATCTCGTCGTCTTGGTGCAGTCCCGCCACCACGGTCGGGGCGATGAAGAAACCCTCGCGCGCCAGGGCCGCGCCTCCGGCCGCGACCGACGCGTGCTTGGGGGCGCGTTCGAGAAAGCCCTGGATGCGCTCGTACTGGGAACGGTTGTTCACGGCGCCAAAGAGTGCGTCGTCGTTGTCGGGTTCGCCGACCACCGTGTTGTTGGCCTGCTCGGCCAGGGCGTCGACGAAGTCGCCGTACACGCCCGGGCCCGCCAACACTCGTGTCGCGGCGGTACAGTCCTGACCCGCGTTGAAGTACCCCGCGACCGCGATCGCCTCGACCGCGCTCGCAATATCCACGTCGTCAAAGACGACGACCGGTGCCTTGCCGCCCAACTCCAGGTGCACCCGCTTGAGATCCTTCGCGGCAGATCCCGCCACCTCGGTGCCCGCGCGCACGGATCCGGTAATGGAGACCATGGCCGGCACGGGGTGCTCGACCAGCAGTCGGCCGGTGTCGCGGTCCCCGCACACCACGTTGAAGACGCCCTCGGGGAGAACCTGGGCCATCAGTTCCGCCATGAAGAGGGTGGAGGCCGGGGTCGAGTCGCCCGGCTTGAGGACCATGGTGTTACCGGCCGCGATCGCCGGCGCCCATTTCCACACCGCCATCATCATCGGGTAGTTCCAGGGCGTCACCGCCGCGCAGACCCCGACCGGCTCACGCCGCACGTAGCTCGTCATGCCGTCCATGTACTCCGCCGCGCCGCGACCTTCTAAGAGTCGCGCCGCGCCGGCGAAGAATCGAATCTGGTCGATCATGGGAGGAATCTCTTCGCTCATCGTCAACGCGATGATCTTGCCCGTATTTTCCGCTTCCACCGCGACCAGCTCTTCGGCGTTGGCTTCGAGCACGTCGGCGATCTTGAGCAGGGCGAGTGAGCGCTGCGAGGGCGTGGTGCGCTTCCAGGAGGAAAAGGCTTTCGCCGCGGCGCTGACCGCTGCGTCGACGTCGGACGCGTTCGAGACGGGCATCTCGGCGAAGGGTTGGCCGGTCGTGGGATTGATCAGTTCCACGTACGAGCCGCTCTTGGGAGCGACCGATTCGCCCCCAATAAAGTTGGCCAAACGTCGCATACACACCCTCCTGACTCGGCTGCCTCGTTGCAGCGCCCCTCGCCACTCTGCCAGAGATTACAAGGCTCTCGCAAGCGAAAGGGACCGAATGAGGCTCCTCTGAGGCAAAAGACGACTCATTCCGTCAACAAATCTGCATATACTGTCTCTATCCGCAGCCTGGAGCCGATAGGCCACCAGCTAAAGGAACGACCAATGTCAGCACCCAAACCGTTACGACAGAGTGATGATCGAGCGAACATTGAGCTCGTCAACTCTGCGCCGGGTGCGCTCGACGCACTCGATCGCAAGATCATTACTCGCTTGCAACGAGACGGACGCCGCGCCTATGGCGCCATCGCCGAAGAGATCGGACTCTCCGAAGCAGCGGTGCGGCGTCGCGTGCAACGCCTGAAGGACTCGGGCGTCATGCAGATCGTGGCGATCACCGATCCCCTGCAACTCGGCTACGGCCGTGAAGCGCTGATCGGCATTCGCGTCCACGGCGACGTGCGCGTGGTAGCGGACAAGGTGGCGGCGATCGACGAGGCCAACTACGTCGTCTTGACCGCCGGCAGCTTCGACATCATTGCCGAGGTCATTGCCGAGGATGACAACGACTTGGTGCATCTGTTGAATGACTCGATTCGATCCATTCCCGGGGTGACCGAGGTCGAGACCTTTTTGTATTTGAAACTAGCGAAGCAGACCTACGCATGGGGGGAAAAGTGACACTTCACGACACCATTTCGGACGGCATCAACGTCGCCGACGAGAAACACCCGAGCCATCAGTACTCAGAGCGGGCCCGTCGCCATCTCTGGCTACAGATGTCGCGACTCGGCGCCTACGACGAGCACAACGAGATCCCCATCATGGTGCGCGGTGAAGGTACGCGGGTCTACGACGCGAACGGAACGGAGTATTTCGACGGCCTGTCCGGACTCTTCACGAACGCCCTCGGGCACGGACGCCGCGACATCGGCGACGCGGCCGCGGCGCAGATCGGCGAGCTCGCCTTCTTTCCTACCTGGACCTACGCGCACCCCCAGGCCATTGAGTTGGCCGAGCGACTGGCGAGTCTCACCCCTGGCGATCTCAATCGCGTCTTTTTCACCTCCGGTGGCGCTGAGGCGAATGAGAGTGCCTGGAAACTCGCTCGTAACTACCACAAACTGCGCGGAGATTTGGACCGTTACAAGGTCATCAGCCGCGACGTCGCCTACCACGGCACGACCCTCGGTGCCCTCACGATCACCTCACTCGAGTCGTACCGCACGCCCTTTGAGCCGCTCGTCCCGGGCGCGGTCAAAGTGCCCGCCACCAACTTCTACCGCGCCGAGCGTCACGGGGACGATCCCGCCGCCTTCGGACTGTGGCAGGCCCGCCAGATCGAAGAGGCCATCCTGCGCGAAGGTCCCGAGACGATTGCCGCCATCTTCCTCGAGCCGGTGCAGAACGCCGGAGGGTGCTTTACCCCGCCGCCGGGGTACTGGCAAGAAGTGCGCGAGATCTGCGATCGCTACGGCGTGCTGCTCGTCTCGGACGAGGTGATCTGCGCCTTCGGTCGTATTGGCTCGTGGTTCGGTGGTCAGAAGTACGACTACGTGCCCGACATCATCACCTGCGCGAAGGGGATTACCGCGGGCTACGCCCCCCTCGGCGCCATGATCGTGTCGGACCGCATCGCCGAGCCGTTCTTGCACGACGACATCTCCTTCCTCCACGGGTTCACCTGGTCCGGCCACCCGGTCTCGTGCGCCGTCTCGCTAAAAGTCCTCGACATCATCGAAGGCGAGGGCGTCATTGAGAACGTCCAAAAGAACGAGGGCTATTTCAGGGACAGCCTCGAGTCCTTGAAGGACATCCCGATCGTCGGCGACGTTCGCGGCACCGGCTACTTCTGGGGCATCGAACTCGTGAAGGATCAAGGTACGAAGGAGACCTGGGCCGGCGACGACGCCGAGCGACTCTTGCGCGGCTACGTGTCGCCCGAGATGTTCCGACGGGGACTGATCTGTCGTTCCGACGACCGCGGCGATCCCGTTGTTCAGTTGGCGCCGCCGCTGATCTCGACGCGCGAGGACATCGACTTCATGGCGGGCGTGCTACGCGAGGTCTTCACCGGGGCGTCCAAGCTCAACATCTAGTGCAACCGCCTGCGTCGCTGTGGTGGTCGAGCCTCGAGCTCCCCGTCGCGCCTCGGGCGGCGTTGGGTCGCCATCTCGACGTGGACGTGGCCATCATCGGCGGCGGTTTCACCGGGCTGTGGACCGCGAGGGAGTTGAAACGTCGTGATCCCTCGCTGCGGATCGTCGTTCTCGAGAAGGAAGTCTGCGGCTTTGGCGCGTCGGGCCGCAACGGTGGCTGGGCCTCGGCCTTCTATCCGCTCGGCGACGAGGCGATCATCTCGCGCCACGGCCGCGCCGCGTTCGATCGACTCCGCCGACAACTCCAACAAGGGGTGCGAACCCTGGGCCAGTCCCTCGCCGGCGACGGCATCGACGCCGACTTCGTCCAAGGGGGCACCCTCGACTTCGCGCGCAGCGAGCTTCAGGCGCGTCGACTCCAACAACGCGTGCGCGACGCGCGAGAGTTGGGCTACGCGCTCGAGGATCTCGTGTGGCTCGAGGAGCGCGAGGCGCGCGAGCGCGGACGGGTCGCCGGCGCTCTCGGGGCGACGTACTCCCCGCACTGCGCGCGCCTTCACCCGGCCCGCTTGGTGCGAGGTCTGGCGGAGGTAAATGAGCGCCTCGGGGTGGAGATCTACGAGAACTCGCGGGTGACCCGGGTGATGGGATCCAAGGGCACGTCCGCCGCCGAGGTCGCGACGGCCGGGGGAAGCGTGCACGCCCGTTTCGTCGTGCGCGCGACCGAGGGGTTTACGCCGACCCTGGCCGGTGAACGACGCCGCGTGGCGCCGCTCTTCTCGCTCATGATCGCGAGCGAGCCCCAGAGCCGCGGCTTCTGGGACGAGGCGGGATTTGGCCACTACGAGACCTTCGCCGACGATCGTCACCTGATTATCTACGGACAGCGAACCCGCGATGATCGCATCGCCTTTGGCGGCCGCGGCGCGCCGTATCACTTTGGCTCGACCGTCGAGCCGCGATTCGATGAGAACCCGAAGGTCTTCTCGCTCCTCGAGGCGACGCTGCGCGAGCTCTTTCCCCACCTCGAAGGGGGTGTCGCCTACCGTTGGGGCGGACCGCTCGCCATGGCCCGTGATCAGTCCCCCTCGGTGCTCGTTGACTACGAGCGCGGACTCGCGAGCGCGGGGGGCTACACCGGTGACGGCGTGGTGATGAGCTACGTGGCCGCGAACGCCCTGGCTGACCTGCTCACCGCGCCCGACGTCGCGACGGACTACACCTCGCTGCCCTTCGTGCAGCACCGCAGCAGACCCTGGGAGTTCGAGCCCTTCCGCTGGCTCGGCATTAACGCGGCGCTGGGGGCCGCCAGTTGGGCCGATCGCGTGGAGGCACGAAACCAGCGCGAAAGCCGCGCGGGCCGCTGGCTGGAGCGCCTGCTCGACCTAACGAAGAATGTTGATCGCTTCGCCCGCGACGATGGCGATGGTCACGAAGGAGATCAGCGACTCCCAGGCGAAGAGTGCCTTCATATAAAAGGTGAGGGGCATCGCGTCGGCGGGAGCAAAACTCGTGCCGTTGGCCAACGAGGTGTAGAGGTAGTCGAAGAACCGGGGATGCCAGTCGGTGGGTCCGTGCGCCGGAACGGTCATCTGGGGAAACTGCAGGTCCGGCAAGCTGCGGTCGGGACCGACCCGAACGTGCGGGCCGCCGCGGTCGAGTTCCCAAAACCACAGTCCAAAGACGATGACGTTGGTCGCCCAAATGGAGGCGGCCGAGTAGAGCAGGCCGGTCCCGTCCACGTGAGAACCGTAGAAGACGCGGTGGATGAGCAAGACCACCGAGATGAAGTTGGCGATCGTGATCACCGCGACCAGCGACATCGCGAGACGGTGTATCCACTTCGCGTCGTCGGGACGACGATGTCGGCGAATGGTGAGCGGGATGAACAACAGCACGAGGAGCGCGGGCAGAATCCAGCGCGGCCCGACCACCAGGCGATCCGAGAGAGGGATGTACAGCCCGGCGCACACGAAGACCGCGACGTTGGCGGGCACCCGCGACTCGGGAGGGGCGCTGACCACGGGCTAGCTGATGGTGGATTGGCCCAGGGAGCGAACTCCGCTGGGAATGAGGACGGAGCTGAAGTTCACACTCTTCAGCAGCTTTGGCGAGCATCGAGGTGGAGAGCGGCTGGGTGCTGGCCGCCGGAGGTACGTCGATGTGGGTCGGTTGGTTGTAGGACAGTACCGTCGCGTTCAACGTGGTCGTCGCGTGAGGGGTTTTTTCCACCACCGTGGTCGCCTCCACCTCGCCCTGACGGCCCACCGTGATCGTCCAGCGAAGCGAACCAAGTTTGGAATACGCCGTGGTCGAACCGACCACGCTCGTCAAGGGAACGCCGTGACGGGTAAAGACGTAGGTGGTCGAGTAGCCACTCGTGGACACCTCCTTGTGGAAGCCCGTGATGAGATCGATGTCCGGCTTGGTCAGTTCCAGCGACGCTCCAAAGAGATTCGGCGTCGTCACTTTGGCCTCGAGCCACGGTCCATTCGCCACCTCGGCCGACCGCTCGTAGAGCTTGTTGTCGGCGAAGATGAGATTTATCGAGGCGGTCGTGATGACCAGGGGGAAGTGCACGAGCGCCAAGACGCGACCCGTCTTGAAGTTCACCATCACGTTGGCGCTGACGCTCACGTTGGCGCCCGTGGACACCGTCACCGCCAGGTCCGCCGACGTCGGTGGATAGCCATTGAGCGCCAGCGGGTCCTTGGTGAGGCTGCCGGGATTGGCGTCCGTGGCCGCGATGACCACGCCGGTGATCGTCAGGCCCAGAGCGACGATGGCCAGCGCAAGGGCCATGATGCGCTTCTTTGCCATCGTTCTACCCTAGTGTCGTCTTTCGCGCTCTCTGGGCGCTAGTGGAGGGGCTCACCCAACAGTTCCACGAAGAGTTCGTGAGAGATGTTGCGGCCGCTCGCGATGAAACCGATCTGTGACGTCGAGTCCTCCACGTGATTCGCCGCGATCGCCGCGAAGGAGGCCGCACCCGAACCTTCCACCACCAGTCCCGAGGTCTCGGCAATCTCGCGCACCGCGCGGCGAATCTCCACCTCGGGCACCAGGACTAACTCGATACCCGCTTTGGCAATCAGTTCGTTGGTGATCGCTCCGTCATCGCCCCCGCCGGCCAGTCCGTCGGCGATCGTCGTACCGTGCACGACGTCGCTCATCTTCGATCCGCGCAGAACGTGATAGAGAGCCGCGCTCTCTTCGGGCTGAACCCCCGAGACCCGAATGTCCGATCGACCGTGGGCCTCACGCGAGAGAAGAGTTCCTGACATCAGACCGCCGCCGCCGACCTGAACCACGATGTGCTCCAGCGACGGCGCTTGGGTAAGTATTTCGTCAAAGACGGTCGACTGGCCCGCGATGACGTCCGTGTCGTTAAAGGGGGAGATAAATCGGATGGACCTCGTCTCGGCCAGTTCGAGGGCGTGAGCCTGCGCGTCGTCGTAGGACGAGCCGAACTGAATCAGTTCGATGTCGTAGGTCGCGAGTTTCTTCACCTTGGCGATCGAAGCGTTCTGCGGAACGACGACCGTGGCGCCCACCTTCAACAGCGTCGCGGCGTGCGCGATTCCCAGCCCGTGATTGCCGGCGGACGCGGTGATGACCGCGCCGGAGGGATCGGCGCGGTGGGCCGCGTCGATGGCGGCGAGAGCCCCGCGAACCTTGAAACTGCCCGTCACCTGAAGACTCTCAAGTTTTGCGAAGACGTTGCGACCACGCACGGAGATGGTGACGGTGGGCGTGGGCGTCAGGTAACGCGAAATGATCTCGCGGGCGTGCGCCAACTGTTCGGTGCTGGGGGGCAAGACGTGTCGAACCATCGCGTGAAGCCTACCGCTCGACTTTTTGCTCAACTCCTACCAGCAAGTAAGGTCAGCGGGTGCATACGATTCTCGGCGTCGTTGTGGTCGCGACGCTGGCATTTGTCGGCACCATGTTCGACAACTTTTTCGCGTTCGCCGCGCAACTCGTCGTCACCGATCCCGCGCGGTTTCGTCGAGTCTCTATCGCCCAGGCGTTCGCCATGGCGCTCTTGCTTGTTGGTCGCCGCGGCCCTGGGCGCCGTCCTCGCTCCCATTCCGGTGCGATGGATTGGGTTACTCTGCGTCGCGCCGTTCGCCTTTGCGGTTCACGCGTGGCGCCACCGCGACACGCCGCGCGAGCAGTACCGACGAGGAGGCATCACCACCTTCGCCATCACCCTCGCGCTCGGTGGCGACAATCTGGCGGTGTGGATCCCCTTGCTGAGAGCCAACAGCCTCCCCCACGGGCTCATTGTCGGCGCGGTCTTCGCCGGGTTGGAAGCCGTCTTTCTCCTCAGCGCCCAACGACTGGCCCTTCATCCCCGCGTCGTGGCGTGGGGACGACGTCACGCCCCCGCGGTGATTCCCTTTGTCTACGTCGCCCTCGGTGCGTTGATTCTGGTGGAGTGCCACACGCTGTAGTCGAGCGATCGTCGCGATCACCCCCGGTAGCGTGTACGGCATGGCTCAAAGCAGTGCACAACAGACTTTGCGCCGTCTGACCGTTATCGTCGGCCTTCAGTGGATGGGCGCGACCCTGGGTCTCCCCCTCCTTCCCCTCTTTCTCGAGCATCGCGACGGCACCCCCAGCGTGATCGGGCTCGTCATGGCGTCGTTCTTCGTGGCCGGCATCGCCACGCAGTTCGCCTTTGGACACCTCGCCGACAAGTTCGGACGTCGACGTCTGCTCGTGCTCAGTCTCGTCACCTACGGACTGGCCAGCATGACCTATCTCTTTCACATCTCCGCACCGTGGTTCGCGCTCACGCGCGCGTCCAAGGCGCGTCAGCCGGAGCGATTGAGGTGGCGTCGATGTCGGCGGTGGCGTCCCTCTTTCCCGAAGCGCAGCGCGGTCGCGCCGTGTCACGCATTCTCGCCGCACAACTGGTCGGCCTGGCCCTCGGGCCCGTCGTCGGCGTCGCCGCCTCGGTGCACGACCTCGGCTGGGCCTTTTTTACTACGGGCATCGTGAGCCTGCTCGCGGCAGTCGTGGCCCTGCAAGACCAACCTGGGTGATCGCGCCTACGACCCCTCGCCCCTGCCCAAGTTGCAGTGGGGCCGGCGATTGACCGGCGCACTCGTCGCCACCAGCGCGGCCGGACTCGCCGTCGGAGTGTACGAAGCGTGCTGGACGCTTCTGATGCACGCCCACCACGCCAGCACCCTGCAGATTCGCCTCAGCTGGACGTTCTTCGGTCTCCCCTGGGTCTTACTCTCGCGCTTTGGTGGATGGCTCGCCGATCACGCGAACCGGCGCATCGTCGCGCTGTTGGGACTGCTGAACGGAGCGTTCTTTCTGGCGCTCTATCCCCATATTCATAGCAACGACGTGATCTTGGGACTGGGTTCGTTGGAGTCGGTGGGCACCGCCCTGTCGCTGCCGTCGATCTCTTCACTCATGAGTCAAGGCGCCGCGGACCGGGAGCTCTCGCGGCGCCAAGGACTGTTCGCCATGTCCAACACCGCGTCGCTCGCCGCCGCAGCGGGAGTCGCCGGCTTCCTCTTCACGATCAACACGGCACTACCTTTTACCGTCATCGCGATCACCTCGGCCGTCTTCGCCCTCTCCACCCTCTATTGGTGGCGCGGCGTGCACGGGGTGGTGTCGGCGGCTCCCGCGCAACGATCGGGCGAGGTTGCCCCCGCCCGATCGCCCAACATCTAGAACTACGTCGCTACGACAGCCAGATCTGATCCCAGCGCGCCGAGCCCCCGTCAGGACTCAGGCACCGCGTCGTACCGTCGGCCGCCGTGGCGTACGCCCAGTTCTGTACGTTGCTGCGCGCGGCCCAGGCGTTGATCAGTTGGTCCAGCCACAAATACGGGATGTCCTTGGCGAACTGGTCGTTCACCGTGCGCCACCCGCGAATCTCCGCCGCGGAACCCGGAGCTGACCCCAGGGCGGACAACATTGCGTCTTCCACCACCGGGTCGGCCTGGTGCGCGAAGTTCACGGCACCGGCAATATTGGTCCCCGCCGGCAGCGACGTGAGGCTCAGTCCTGCGGGATACGCCGCCGTGGCCGACTGCGACAAGAACCACACGTAGTTGAGCGATGGGTCCACGCCACCGAACTGATTCCAAGTCGCGCAGTCGTACTCACCCGCTATCCACGTTCTGAATCAACGTGCTCTGGACCAATGGGCGCGGGGTCGTGGTAATGCCGATCGCCGCCCAACTGGCTTTCGAAGAACGAATAGCCTGCTGCTGCGACGCATCGCCCTGCAAGTATGTCGATCACGAACCCCACGCTGGTCGACGTTGTTTGCCGCCTTGTAGGCGTCCACGAGAGCCTTCGCCTTAGTGGGGTTATAGGCCGGGTAGTTGGGACTCGTGTAGAACGGCGACGACTTGCGGTACAGGCCGTCCGCGACAGCGCCGACGCCACCATCAATAAGCTTGAAATAGGTCTTGCGGTTGATCGCCATAGCGCATGCCTGGCGAATCGACGACGTCGTTCAGAACAGGCTTGAGGGTCGGTGTCCCATTGCAGTGAAGAGGGATTGACCGCTCCGAGCGTTCCCAACCAGTCCGCATCTTGGACTTGCGTTGGGAACAGGCTCCCCCTTTTCGATGTATGGACAGTGCTCCTGGCACGCCCACGAGCACATTCGCCAGCCCAGCAGAAGTACTGATTCAACGTACCGGTCGTGTTCACGATCAGGCAGTTAATCGGCGGGTCCACGGGCTCGGTCTCGCTGGTGATGACCGACACGCCCGACATCTTCTTCAGCTGCGTTGATTTGAACGCCCGTCTCCTGGAGAATCATGTCAATCGCGCCCGTCTGCAGCGCTTGGTTCCGTGAGGTCGGAGTCGACGATTGTCTTGAAGTTGATGCCATCGAGGTACGGCAGTCGTCGACCCGCGCCGTCCTTTCGCCAGTACTTCTCGTTCTTCAGTGAACTGGGACTCGACGCCGACGTTCCACGACTTGAATTTGAAGGGTCCGGTACCGATCTGGATGCCGCGGTAATTGTGCCCGAGCGCCGAAGGTGCCGCCATATAGGCAATCTGCTGTTCGGACAACGTAATGGGAAACGCGGCAAAGGGAATAACCATTTTGTACTCCACGGTGAAGGAATTGACTGCGGTCACTGAGGCGATGATGGGCTGAATGGCGGCACCGACCGTTGTCGTTCGCCGGCTGGCGGCGTTGTAGTTGGCCACGACGACGGAGGCATCAAAGTTTGTGCCGTCGTGAAACTGCACACCCGTGACGCAGCGCAATGGTCCATACCGTGTAAGTCGGCACTGGGCTTGGCGGAGACCGCGAGCATCGGCAGTACGGATTTTCCATCCGCGGACATGACGAACAGTGGGTCGTAAAGCGCGTTAGCGACACAGAAGCCCGAGTCGTCAAACTTCCCCGATGGGCCATTAAAAATGTGGTAGTTCGGTACGTCGGAAAGAGTGCCAACGGTGAGCACGCCGCCTAACTTCGGCTTGCCCTTCGCGACTCCGACCGCGGCGCCCGCGACGTTGGCGAGCAGTCCGTCAACCACCGAACCGGCCATCGCGACCCCACCGATAGTGGCCGCTGAGTGAGTGAGAAACGAACGACGATCAAGCGTTGACGACATCTTCCCTGCTTTCCCCCGAAGAACCCCCCCTTGGGTTTCTTCACTGGGCGAAACTTAGCAAGAGTTTGATTACTAACCAGTACAGAAAGACCTGTTTGTGAGAAGTATTTCAGGGACCATTTCGGGGTGTTTTCAGGACCCAGGCGGAAGGGAGGGGCCGCCTGGGTCCTGAAAAACTGCGGCTCTTAGGCGGACTCGCCTTGCGGGGATGCCGTAGCCCCGGGGTTGGGTGTGGCGGCGCGGAAAGTGCTTACCAGGCAGAGCATTGAACTCCTCCTTCTCGACGTCCGAACAACCTCAGGCAGTTTGACCCGCTCACGTGTGGCGGCCATGGGAGCCGGATAAGAAGCCGCTAAGGATGTTTTGTTACCAGAAAGAGAATTCGGTGCAGTTTTTCCGTCACCGAGATTTCACATCGGGCATACTGTCTCGAACGACCAGCGCCTCACGGGGTCGATTCACCAGACTTTTCTACTAGGGAGGACCACAAAAGTGGCAATGACCATCGATTCCCAGGACGGATCTTCGGGCGACGAAGTATTCCGTATCGAGCAGCACGGCATCGACCAGATACCCGTCTCTGAGCGCTGGGCCTCGCCACGCGCCGTCGCGGGCATGTGGGCCGGGGCCAGCGTGCAGGTCGAGTACTTCATCTACGGCGCCATACTCATGACGTTCGGCGTGTCCTTCGGCCAGGCTCTCGCGCTCATCATCATTGGCAACCTCTCCTACTTTTTGCTCGGTCTGGCCAGTCTGCAAGCGCCCCAGACCGGAACGACCGTCTTTGCCATCAATCGGGCGAGTTATGGCCCGAACGGATCTCGACTCATCGCGTTCTTCAACTGGATCACCCAGATCGGCTTTGAGGTCGAGGGACTCATCCTCATCGTCGGCGCGGGCCTGGTCCTCGAGATCAAGTCCGGCTTCAACCCGGGCGATCCCGCCAAGGTGATTTTCGTGGTGCTGGCCGTGCTCATCCAGGCGATCCTCCCCGTTCTCGGTCACGCCACCATCTTGAAGACCCTGCGCTACCTCGTCATTCCCTTCGTCATCCTCTTTGCCGTCATGCTCGCCTTTACCCTTCCCCACGCCACCATTCACGGCGTGGCGCACGGCGCGGACTGGCAAACCATGTTCGAGGGCCTCGCCTTTACCATCGCGCTGTCGGGCCTGGGCTGGACCGAGTGTGGCAACGACTACACGCGCTACTGCCCTCCCAACACCTCCAAGGGCGGGATCGTCGGGTGGGTGTTCCTCGGCACGGCCGTCCCCGAGATCCTGATCATGACGCTTGGGCGCGGCCGTGGGCACCTTCCTTCCCTCCATTGGTAGCTCGAGCAACGCCTTCTTGCCCTTCGCCCACCAGAGCGCCATCCCGTCGTGGTTCGTCGTGGTCTTCTTGATCTTCTCCATCGTCCAGCTCTTTGGTATCAACAGCCTGGACATGTACTCCTCGGGCGTCACCCTCCAGGCCATGGGGGTCAAGGTCAAGCGCTACCAGGCCGTCCTCATCGACTGCTTCTTGGCGTTCCTCGTCACGCTGTTCGCGGTCTTTAACTCGTCGTTTCACACCTACCTGGTCGACTTCGTCGACCTGGTGATCGTCTGGATCGCGCCATGGTTCGCGATCTTCGTGGTCGACTGGGCCCTGCGCAAGTACCGCTACGTGCCCAGTGAACTACAGCGCACCGCGCGCGGCAGCCTCTACTACGCGCAGCGGAGGGATCTTCTGGCCGGCGATCATCGCCCAGGTCGTGGGGATGTACGCGGCGATCTCCGCGCTCTCTACGACCTTTCACATACCGCGCTGGCTCAACCCGATCGTCTACGCCACGCGCGACAGCTACGGATACGGCGCAGACTTCAGCGTGTTCCTGGGCATCGGCGTCGGCGGCCTGCTCTACCTCGCGCTCGCCTGGAAGAGCGTTCGCGCGCAGTCCGATCAACAGGACGCGATGCTCGCCGGCGCTGCGGACGAGTAACTAGCCGTTCCAGTCCTCCACCAGACCGCCCGAGCCGTCGGGACGAAACACCGGAATCGATCCGAGGGCGCGCACCATGGCCGCGTCGTCTCCGAGCGCGGCGCGCCACAGTCCGGCCTCGGTGACCAGGGTCCCAATCGCCACCACGTCCGCGCCGACGCCGCGCAAGAGGCGCAGGGTCGCGCCGGTCGAGGCGCCCGTGGAGATCACGTCATCCACGATGGCGACCCGTTTGCCGCGAACGTCGACGATCCGCGCGCGGTCGAAGAGCAGTCGCTGCTCGGCGTCGGTCGTAATGGAGCGAACCGGTTCGCTGATGGCGTCGGCCAGGTGGATCTTGGGCGTCTTGTGCAGTACCACGTAGCGGTCGAGCCCGAGGTGGCGCGTGACCTCCACGGCGAGCGGGATGCCCATGGTGGCCACGGTCGCGACGACGTCCACTTCGTAGGGCATGAGCACCTCGGCCAGTTCTTCTCCGGCCCGCTCCATGAAGGTGACGCCCACGTCCACGGTGATGAGCAGCGCGAGGGCCAGGTTCTCGTTCAACGAGACGATGGGTAGCTCGATCTGCTGCGAGCCAATATCGACGGCGTATGTTCCTCGGTTCACCGATGGGAGCATACTTATCCCCATGGCTACCACCGACTCCCCACTTGACCCCACTCTCGCCCGCGAGATGTTGACGACCGCCTACCACGAGGCCACGATCGGTCTCGACGAAGGAGGCATTCCCATTGGCGCGGCCCTTTTTCGTCGCGACGGAACCCTGCTGGGGGCGGGCCACAATCGGCGCGTGCAAGAGAACGATGCCTCGGTGCACGCCGAGACCGACGCGTTTCGTCGGGCCGGACGACGACGCGACTACCCCGAGTGCGTCATGGTGACCACTCTCTCTCCCTGCTGGTACTGCTCAGGTCTGGTGCGACAGTTCAACATCGGGGCCGTGGTGATTGGCGAGAGCGAGAACTTTCACGGCGGTCACGACTGGCTGAGCGAACTCGGCGTCGAGATCGTCCTGCTGGACGACCCGAGCTGTGTGACGTTGCTCTCGGACTTCATCAACGAGCACCCCGAGCTATGGAACGAGGACATCGGTCTCTAAAGGGGCCGAGTAGCCACTGCGCGGTAGTTCAGAGACGCCGACCCGGAAGGCCGTTCGGACCGGGCTCGTGGTGTTGGCCGTCGCGTGGGCCGTTATGTCGCGACGGGGTTAGCGGACCGGGGGACCAAACAGCCGGTCACCCGCGTCACCGAGACCGGGTGTGATGTACCCCACGTCGTTGAGTTGGGCGTCGAGGGCGGCGGCCACGATGCGCACGCCCCGATGGCGCGCGACCACGAGGTCGACGCCGGGCTGGGCCGCGATGAGACAGAGCACCGTGATCTTTTCGGCGCCCTTCTCCTCCAACATGTCCAGGACGCGATCCAGTGAGCCGCCGGTCGCGAGCATCGGGTCGCAGATCACCACGTGCGCTCCCTCGAGGGTGTCGGGAAGACCGTCGAGGTACACGTCGGGCAGCAGGGTGTGTTCGTTGCGCCGCAGTCCCACCAGACAGACGCGATGAACCGGCAGCACCTCCTGGATGGCCGGACTCATGCCCAGCCCCGCGCGCAGAATCGGCACGATCAAGTACTCGGTATCGATTCGCTGGGCCGGCGCGTCCTTCACCACGGGAGTATCGACGGTGGTCTCGGTCAGCGGGGTACCGCGAAAGGCTTCGTAGGCCACGAAGCGCGAGATCTCACCCGCCAGGCGCAAGAAGTCGGCGTTGGAGGTGCGCACGTCGCGCAGCTGGCGTACCTTGTCCGCGACGATGGGGTGTTCAACAACGATCAGGGAATCCACGACGTCACACTAGATCGAAGGACTCCGCGAGGTGCTGGTCGTGCCGCCGAAGGACGCGGCGAGAAGCTCCCCCACGCGCCGGGCGTCAGCGTCGCGCACGGCGCGCGGCACGGGGGCGAGGAGGTCGTCCCACACCATAAAGAAGTTTCCGCGCAGCTGAACGAAGCCTTCGGGTCGAGCGAAAAAGAACACGTGCAGGTGCGCTCCCCCGTCGCCGAAGCGCGCGACGTGAGCGCGAGCGATGTGCTCGAGCGACTCAACAGCCCGAGCCACGTGAACCGTGATCTGGCCGAGTTGCGCCGCCATCTCGTCGGGCAAGTCGCCGAGATCGAAGTGCTCCTTGGGCAAGAGCATCAAGATGAGAGGGGCGCCCGACGGCTCGGACAGGGCGATGAGGCGCCAGGCCTCGTTGTGCCAGACCGGGAGACCATCGATCGCGGCGCACGAGCGACAGGTGGCCGGATCTTCATCGTGACGGGGCGCTTCGGGAATCTCGGGCCGCGCCAACGTCGCGGCGCGAAGTCCCTCCACCTCGAAGGGAAAGGGTTCCCAGTCCGCGAGAGCCGAGAGCGCGCGACGTGCCTGGTCCTCCCCGAGCGACGTCGCGTTTTCGTAGTACTCATCGGGCGTGAGCGGCATCGTCGCATGGTAACGCACGTCCTCGTTCTCGAACCTCCTGGTCGGATCGTGACACCCGGTTGGTAACATCGCTGGGTGTCATTTTCTCTCTCTGATCGTTTCGTACGAGCCGGAGAGGTGGAAAAAGACACCTTGGGAGGCCCCGCCAACCCCCTAGGCGGGGTCACCTCGAGATACCCCGGACCGCGTCACGAGATCTCGCGTGACCAAAATCTCTCCTGGTGGCGACGCGTCCTCCCGGTCATCCAGTCACACCGCGCGTCGTTCATCACGGCGATCGTTCTCTCGTTCGTCAGCCTGATCTTCCAGGTGCTCGTGCCCAACATGTTGAGCAACGACATCGAGAACACGTTCCGACGGCACGTCGCCTCGCTGCACGGCGACGTCATTTCCATCGTCATCGTGGGCGTGCTCGCGGGCGTCGCGGGCATTGTCTCTCGACAGTTTCTCTACAACACGGCCTACAACGTGGAGGCCGACCTTCGCACGCTGATCTACGAGCACCTCACCTGGCTCTCGTTCAGCTTCTACGACCGCGTTCAGTCCGGCCAGCTCATCAGTCGCGCCAACAGTGACATCCGCAGCGTTCAGATGTACTCGATCTTCGCGCCGCTCATCATTGTCCAGTGCTTCATCGGCGTCGTTGCCTTTGGCTTCATGCTCAGTATCAACTGGGCGTTGGCGCTGATTTCGATGGTGGTCATGCCCATCCTCTACGTCGTCGGCATCAAGATGCGCCGCGTCATGTTCCCCATCTCCTGGATCACCCAGGCCCGCCTCGCCGAGGTCGCCACCGTGGTTGACGAGAACGTCAACGGCGTGCGCGTCGTCAAGTCCTTCGCCCAAGAGGAAGCGGAGATTGATCGCCTGGCCGACGCGGCCGAGGGCGTCGCCTGGGCCTACATCAAAGATGCCAACATTCGCGCGGTATGGTCGCCCTGGGTTCAGAACCTGCCCCAACTCGGTCTGGCCCTGGTCCTGCTGTGCGGAGGGTGGATGGTGCTGCACGGCGACCTCGTCTACCCGCAGATTCTCGCCTTCAGTCTGTACCTCTTGATGCTCCAAGCGCCGTTCATGATGCTCGGCCAGCTGGTGATGATGGGTCAGCGCGCAAAAGCCAGCGCCGGACGCATCTTCGAGATCCTCGACGAGAGCCCGGAGATCGTCGATCGCCCCGGCGCCTACGACCTCGTGGACGTGCGCGGCGCCATCGACTTCAACCACGTGACCTTCACCTACGACAACGGGGCGGAGATCCTGCGCGACTTTGACGCGCACATCGCCGCCGGCGAGACCATCGCCATCGTCGGTCGCACCGGTTCGGGAAAGTCCACGGTGGCGCGCCTGCTGACGCGCTTTTACGACGTCACCCAGGGCGCCGTCACCATTGACGCCCACGACATCCGCGACGTGACGCTCACGTCGCTTCGCGAGAACGTCGGCGTGGTGCTCGACGAACCGTTCCTCTTCTCCATCTCCATCCGCGACAACATCGCCTACGGACGGCCCGACGCGTCGATTGAGGACATCGAAGCGGCCGCGCGCGCCGCCAACGCGGACGAGTTCATCGTTCGCCTGCCCGAGGGCTACGACACGGTCGTGGGTGAGCGCGGCTACACGCTCTCTGGTGGGCAGCGCCAGCGCATCGCCATTGCCCGGACGCTCCTGCTCAACCCACCAATCCTTATTCTGGACGACGCCACCAGCGCGATCGACGTCCACGTGGAGTCGGGAATCTACGAGGCGTTGCGCGGACTCTTAACCCAGCGCACCACCATCGTCATCGCCCACCGCATCTCCACCATCGCCCTGGCCAGCCGTGTTGTGGTGCTGGACGAGGGTCGGGTCATCGCGAGCGGCACCCACGAAGAGTTGCTCGCGAACGAGCCGCTCTACTCCGAGATCCTCGCCCAGACGACCTCCGGGGAGGACTCCTAGTGGGTTGGGGCGGCGGTTTTGGAGGCGGCGGCGGATTTGTCAGCGCGTCCACGGCCAGTGGGCGCGCGGGTCTCCCCTTTGGGGGTATCCCCGAAGAACTGATGGACGAGGCCACCAAGCTTCTCGCCAGCGAGCCCGTTCACCCCAAGTCCCAGGTCCACTTCACCCAACTGCCCAGTGAAAAAGAGCGCGAGCGCCTGACGCTACCCAAGATGCTTCGCGCCTACCCCAAGTGGGTCGTCGCCGGATCAGCCCTGGTCATTGTGATCAGCCTGACCTTGCAAGCCGGACCACTGCTCACCGAGTACGCCATCCGCCACGGGATGGAGAGCCACAAGAGCTTGAGCGTCATTGTGGTGTGCGCGCTGATCTACCTGGCCCTCGCCTTCGTGAGCGTCTACTTCCAGCGACAACAGGTTGACGTGACGGGAAAACTCTCCTCGCGCATCATGCACGACCTGAGAATCCGGGTCTTCACGCAGTTCCAGCGACTGAGCCTCGACTTCTTCACCGAAGAAAAGGCCGGCGTCTTGATGAGCCGCATGACGAGCGACATCGAGAACCTCCAGCAACTGATCCAAGACGGCATCAGCCAGTTCGCCCTCCAGGGTCTCACGATGGTCGTCATCACGGTTATCTTGTTCCTCACCAACGTCGTGCTCGCCGCCTGGACCGTGTTGCTCGTCGTGCCGCTGCTCGTCGCCTTTTCGATCTGGTACCACCACGCCTCGGAGAAGGGCTACCTGCTCGCCCGCGATCGCATCGCCACGGTCTTGGCCGACCTCTCGGAGTCGCTGTACGGCATTCGCGTCGTGACGGCCAACAATCGTCAGCGCCGCAACATCCGCAACCACCGACACGTGGTGGGGGCGTATCGCGACGCCAACGCCTACACCGGTCGGGTGAACGCGATCTACGGCCCGTCCACGCTGATGATCGGCATCCTGGGCCAGGCGATGCTGCTCGGCATTGGCGGCCACATGGTGCTCGACCACCAGCTCAACGTGGCCGAGCTCATTCTCTTTTTCCTCTATCTGAACCGTTTCTTCGCGCCGATTCAACTCCTCGTCCAGCAGTACACGACGCTGCAACAAGGTCGCTCCTCGGTGATCCGTCTGCGGGAACTTCTCGACACGAGGCCCACGGTTGATGAACTGCCCGACGCGCCCGATCTGCCGATGATCGAGGGCCGAATCACCTTTGAGCACGTGGACTTTGGGTACCTGAGCGACGAGCTGGTCTTACACGACGTCAACCTCGAGATCGCGCCGGGAGAGTCCGTCGCCTTCGTCGGACCGACGGGCGCGGGCAAATCGACCATGGCGAAGCTGGCCAACCGCTTCTATGACCCGACCTCGGGTCGCGTGCTCTTGGACGGGATCGACGTGAAGACCGTGACGCTGCGCTCGCTGCGCTCACAACTGGGCGTGGTGCCCCAAGAGCCGTTCCTCTTCGCGGGATCCATTCGCACCAACCTGGCCTTCGGACATCCCCAAGCGACCGAGGACGAGATCAATACGGCCGTTGACGTGGTGGGCCTGCGCGAGCTGGTCGAGCGACTCCCCCAAGGACTCGACACCCCCGTTCACGAACGGGGCCAGACGCTCTCGGCGGGCGAGCGACAGCAACTCGCGCTGGCCCGCGCCTTCCTCGCTCGACCCCGCGTACTCATCTTGGACGAGGCGACCTCGTCCCTCGACCTGCAGAGCGAAACGGTCATCGAACGGGCCCTCGATCGCCTGCTCGAAGGGCGCTCCGCGATCCTCATTGCCCACCGCCTCACCACCGCCCAGCGGGCCGACCGCATCGTGGTCATTGACGACGGCGGCATCGTGGAGATGGGCACCCCCGACGAGCTTCTGGCTCTAGGTGGCGCCTACGCCATCATGTACGAAGCGTGGCTCGCCTCCGGGGGACGCGACGCGACGCGGGCGACCTGAACCCGGTTCGACGCGGGGTTCGGGTGGCAACGAGTCCTCGCTGAGCAACGCGAGTAACAGTACGGTCTGATCATGGCGGAACTCCCCGTGTTCGACGCGAGTGGCGGAAGCCTCGTGTCGTTCACGTGTCTCGATGGGACGTCGGCGAAGGATCTGGATCGATCGTCATCTCTCGCCTGTTCACTTGTCGTGGTAGAACGAGACCGACACGTCCTACTCGGCTTCAACACCACTCGCCAACAGTGGGAGCTACCAGGTGGATCGGTCGAGTCGGGTGAGACGGCCCACACCGCCGCGCTTCGAGAACTGGCGGAAGAAACTGGTATCCGGGTAGGTCAGGCGTCACTCGTCGCGAGTGCCACGTTCACGTTCGGTGGCGACGCCACCACGTACCTGGCCGCTGTGTTCACCGTCCTTCTTGTCAGCGATCCGGAGCTCGTGGTGAGCGACGAGTTGACGAGCTTTCTTTGGTGGGATCCGACCACTGAGACGTGGGACGGCCTGAGTACCCTCGACGCGGAGGTCGCTCGTCGCTGTCTCTCTCAGGCGTAGGCCCGCGACGTCACTCGATCTCCCTCTGAAGAGGGCCATGTCGTTCGCTCAGATACCGGATCGAACGCTCCATACCTTTGGTGTATCCCTCATCTCGAAGCGCAACGTATGGCGGATCGCCCGCGGCGGCCCGCTCCTCGATGCCGGACCGAGAAATCTCTATCCGCTCGATGACTGCGTCGATAAAACCACCGCGACTTTCGTAGCCGTAACTATCGAGCAGGAGTCGTACTCGCGCACCTTCATTCACCGTCGGATCGCAACCCACGTGCTCTTTGAGGTCGGGAGGACCGAGCGGCGCCCACTGCCAGGCGAGGAAAGCGAGCTCCTCTTCAACTGTCCCGGGCCCGGCGCCGTCCCAGTCGATGATCCCGAGCAACCGGTCACCGCGAAAGACCGCGTTGTAGGGAGCAAAATCGTGATGGCAGATGATCTCGCCCGCATCCAAGGGACGCGGCCGATACTGCCACCGAGCATTCGCGCTCGGAACGAAGTCGGCGACGGCGCGGTGGTACGCGGCAACCGCTCGTCCCACGTCAGCGAGTAACGCGTCGCGCCACAGCGGCCCGGGCCAGGGGGTCACCGAGGCCGAGGTGTCGCCCTCGATGTAACTGAGGACCTCACGACCTTGTCCGTCGAAGCCTCGCGGCTCGGGGGCCAGCAGGAATCCGCGGTCGCGTACGTGGGAAAGCAGTTCATGTACGTCGTTGTTCCAGGGCTGGCCGGGACGTCGAACGGTGTCGGCGTTGCGCATGACGGGGGTGAGTCGTCCCCCGGGCAGCCTCTCCTCGTGGGGAATCTGTTCTATTGCGCCATCTCTTTGACGGTCGAGATCAGTGACGCCGCGCTCTGATCGCCCAGGGGAATCGGCTGCACTTGAAGATGCGTCACCCCCGCCTCCCGGTACGCCTCCAGGCGGTCTTTCACGTAACTGGCCGGGCCACAGAGCGTCGTGAGCTCGAGGAACTCCTCGGGCACGGCGGCCTCGGCTTCTTTCTTCTTGCCCGCCAAGTAGAGGTCCTGAACGAGTTCGGCCTCCTTTTCGAATCCGTAGCGCACGGCTAGCTCGTTGTAGAAGTTCTTTCCCTTCGCTCCCATGCCGCCGACGTAGAGGGCCACCATGGGACGCTGGAACTCGCGAAGTTGACGGACGTCCTCGCCCTCGCCAATGGCGAGGACTCCCCCGGCGCTGATCATCAGTTCCCCGAGCCCGCGACGCTTGGCCGCGCCCTCGGCCAGAGCACTCCCCCAGACGTCCCCGGCGCGCTCGGGGATAAAGAGAATGGGCAGCCAGCCGTCGGCAATCTCGGCGGTCAGGGCGACGTTCTTCTCGCCCAGCGAGGCCACCCAAATGGGAATCTCCGCGCGCAAGGGGTGGGCAATGATCTTGAGCGGCTTACCGAGACCGGTGCCGCGCTCGGGCGCTAGCGGCAGCGTGTAGTTCTTGCCCTCGTGCACCAGGGGGGCGTCGCGGCGCCACACCTCTCGGCAGATCTCAATGATCTCGCGCGTGCGCCCGAGGGGATTGGTGTAGGGAACACCGTGAAAACCCTCGATAACCTGAGGGCCCGAGGCGCCGAGTCCGAGGGAAAATCGCCCGTCGGAGAGGGAGTCAATGCCGGCCGCGGTCATGGCGATCAGGGTCGGGGTGCGCGTGTAGAGCGGCAGGATGGCGGCGCCAATCTCCACGGTTTCGGTCTTCGCCGCAAGGTATCCCATCAGGGAAGGGCTGTCGAATCCGTAGGCCTCGGCCACCCACACCAGATCGAGTCCGGCCTTTTCCAACTCCGCGACCTCGGCGACCGCCCGCTGAAACCCGCCGGCGTAACTCAGGTTGGTCGTGATCTTCATGGTCCCCCTTCACGTCAGTGTCACAGTACTGGAACCAGGGCCTCGTCCCTTTGTCGCCACGGACCCTCGGCGTGCACCTAACCTAGGGATGAAAGCAACGGCGCTTTCGCATAATCACAAAGGCTGGTGACACGTGGTCACGCGTCCTCACGAAGCAACCGACGACTCCAATCCCTGGCTTCGCATTAGTTCGCTCATTGAAAAGGCCGGGAACCTTCTCGGTCTGGACGAGGGAATGATCGCTCGCATCGTGACCCCCGAGCGCATCCTCGAAGTGGCTGTACCGGTCCGCATGGACTCGGGCGACGTCAACATGTTCACCGGTTGGCGGATCCAGCACAACTCCTCGCGCGGTCCGGGCAAGGGTGGCATTCGCTTTCATCCCAGCGTGAACGTGGACGAGATCGCGGCGCTGGCCGCGGATATGTCGATCAAGTGCGCGGTCGTCAACATCCCCTACGGTGGTGCGAAGGGCGGCGTGAAGGTCGATCCCACCGCGCTCTCGCGCGGGGAGCTCGAACGGCTCACCCGCCGCTACGCCTTCTCCATCGCTCCGGTGATCGGTCCGGACCGCGATATTCCCGCGCCCGACATCAACACCGACACCCAGGTGATGAGTTGGATCATGGATACCGTGTCGATGCTGCGCGGACACAACACGCCCGGTGTCGTGACCGGCAAGCCGCTGGCCATCGGGGGCACCCTCGGTCACGCCGGAGCGACGTCGCTCGGCGTGACCATCTGCACGTTGGCGTTGCTCCGCCAACTGGAGCGCACTCCCCAGGAGCAACGCGTGGTCATCCAGGGCTACGGCAAGGTCGGGGCCCCCCTGGTGAAGCTCCTCAGCGAGCGCGGCATGAAGGTCGTCGGACTCGCCGACATTCACGGCGCCCTCCACGTGCCCGAGGGCATCGACCCCGAAAAGATGACCCTGCACTTCGACGAGGCCAAGTCGATCATGGGCTACCCCGGGGCCGAGGAGGTCCACGCGACTCAGCTCTTCGAACTGCCGAGCGACATCGCCATCCCCGCCGCCTTGGGCGGCGTCATCACCGAAGAGGTCGCCCAGAAGATGACCGCGTCGATGGTGGTCGAAGCGGCCAATGGTCCCACCACCGGCGAAGGGGCGGCGGTCTTAAGCAGCCGCAATATCCCCGTTATACCGGACGTGCTCGCCAACGCCGGTGGCGTCGTGGCGTCGTACTTCGAGTGGGCCCAAGACCTCCAGGGCTTCATGTGGGAGACCGAGCTCTTTCACCAACGTCTCGAAAAGACGATGCACGAAGCCTTTGACTCCATCTGGGAACGTCACCTACAACTGAACCTCGCCTTACGCGACACCGCCCTCGTGGTGGGCGTCGAGCGCATCGCCGAAGCGACGCGGCTGCGCGGGCTCTTTCCTTAAGCGCTCGTTCGGCGAACGACGATCGTGCCGGCGGCCTTGTCGTGCAGGGTCTGTCGCTGGCCGTCCCACGCCGCCCACAACAGGTCGAGGTAGTGCGGCACCGCGAGCAGCAGGTAGATACTCAACTGACGCGCCAGCCGGCGGGTCTCGGCCGGGGTCGGATTCGTGTAGGTGTGGAGTTGATAGAGACTCGCGATGACGAGAAACATGCAGTACACCAAGGCTCGGGTGTAGGCCTGGGTCGCCGTCACCTTTGAGCCGTCGACGCTCAGACAACGCATCCGAAAGATCCGCATCCCCAAGGTCGCTCCGCCGTAGGTGACGAACAGGCCAAAGTACAAAAACGCCGCCACCACCTGGATGATCGACGCGGCGTAAAAGGAAAGGCTCGATTGGCGCAGGGGTATAGAGATCACGAGCCCAAGAATGATCGAGTCAATCACGAATCCCCCGAATCGCCACCAAAACCCCGCGATGTTCTGGCCCGAGGTAGTCGTGACCGGGCTCATGGGAGCGAGGGTTGGATACGGTGTGGGCGAACCCCCAGGGGAACTGGAACTGGCGTTCGAGCTCGGAGCGCCGCAGGACGCGCAGTACCGTTGACCGTCGACCTCTTGGGCTCCACAGACTTGGCAGTACGCCACGGCGACCTCCGGGTTCTCTGTCACCACCCTACAAAGGGCGGCGTCGAAACACTTTTATTTGAGGGTGAGAATCGAGATCGTTATCAAGACGGCGTCGTAGAGAAAGTGCGTCACGATCGGTCGCATCAGCTTGCCGTGTTTTTGGAAGGACCGGGTCACGAAAAATCCGAAGGGAATAGTGAAGATGAATCCGATGCCGTAGTAGACGTGGTAGCTGGTGCGCAGGATCAAGCTCAAGATCAGTGAGGCCCTCGGCGTCCATCCCAGTTGAGCGAGTCGCGTAATGAGGTACCCGTTCACCATCACCTCTTCGGTCACTGCGGTCACCGCCGAAATCACCAGACCCCAGATGACGTAGTACTTCGGGATGTGCTGTATGGAGGGGCTGAGGAACAGGGAGGGGTCATTGATGAGCAGCCCGTGGACGATGAGGATGAGGATGAGCTCAACCCCGAAGGCGGCGAGCCCGAGCCCCACGCCCGGAATGACGTCGCGGGTGAACGAGGGCGGCTCCAGTCCGAGCTCGTGACGATCCTGACCGGTGCGGGCGAGTAGGTAGAGACCGAGGGGTACGACCGCGGCGACGGGCAGGTAGGCGAGGATGCCCAGGAGCATGTTGGTGAGCGGGTGTCCCGCGACGTACGTGGGGAAGCGGGCGATGTCGGCGACGCCGGACGCGTGCTCGGAGAACACGACGACCGCGCTCACGACCACCGGGACGAGAAAGGCGACCATGACCCACCGGGTCTCTCGCACCAGAGATTGACGCTCCGGCCCCACCGGCAGTGGCTTGGTACTTACCGTCGGCGTCACGTTGAGGGACGCGGGCGCCGGCGCGCCCCCCGCGACTGGGGGCTCGGCCGGCGGCGCGACGGACGGCGGCGCTGTGGCGCTAGCGTCCAGCGACGTCGGGGCGCCGCACTGAGTGCAGTACGGTCCCACGACGCGAGCGCCACACGATCGACAGAAGTTCACCTCCGACAGATCGTTACATCCATCGTGACTTCAACGCCTCACGACTCCGTCAGACTTTGCTGGTTCGGCTTCTTGTCCGGGCGAGCCAGAGCTTCGTAGAGCCCGCCGATCACCACGATGATGAACATCACGAGCAGCGTGATCCAACCGTAGTTAAACAGGTAGCCGCGCCCGCTCGAGAGAGAACTCGGCCACACGATGTTGAGCAGCATCAAGAACAGGTAGATGCCCCCCGCCACCGTGACCGGGGTACTCCACTTGCCCAGCGTGAACTGACCACTGGGCTTCCACCCTCGGCGCTCGGCGACGAAGGAGCCCAGTACCGTGAGAAAGAAGGATAAGTAGATACCCGACGTCGCAAAGGACACCAGCGCAAAGAGGGCGTTGACCTGAGCGGGGTAGTAGAACCACAACACGTGCACCGGCTTCGAGGGGTTGACCAACACGAGCAATAGGAAAAGAAAGGGAATGATCGTCGCGACCAAGATGGCGTTTCGCGGTGTGTGGTGCTTGGCCGTCACCTTCTTCAAGGTCCGCGCACCCGGAATGGCGTTATCTCGGGCCAACGCAAACGTGACGCGTGAGCCCGCACCCATGACCGCGGTACCGCAGCTGAAGAACGCGATGATCACCATGACGAGGAAGAAGTCCTGCAGCCAGCTGGGCAGCGTGGCGAGGATGACCGGAATGCCGCCGGCGATGACTTTGGAGAAGCCGGTCTTGGGAATCGCGAGAAGTAGCCCGAGGACCAGGACGAACGAGGCGATGCCGCCGTAGAGGATCGCGTTGCGCATGGCCTTGGGCACCTGTCGACCCGCGTCCTTCGTCTCCTCGGCGATGTCGCCGGCCGACTCAAAGCCGTAGAAGATATAGACGTTGGCGAGAATTGCCACCAGGGCCGCGCCGGTCAACCAGTGTCCCCCGAAGTTGACACCGAAGGGGTTGGTCTTCGCAAATTGCACGCCTTGGGTGGTTCCGAGATAGCCGAGACCGTGGTGGAAGCCCTTGATGGCGAGCGCGATGAAGACGCCAAAGGTGCCGATCGTCTCGACGTACACGCCGTATCGAGCGACGCGACCGAGAATCTTCGCGCCGATCGAGTTCATGATCGCCGAGAGGATGATGACGACCGCCACCACGGCGAAGATCGTCACGTGGTTGGCCGGATTGAGATCGGTCTTGAACCAGATGTTCATCAAGTCGGTGACGTAGGTGACGATTCCCGAGTCCACCGAAGCCACGGTCGCGAGGAGGGCGAACCCGTAGATCCAACCGACGAACCAGCCGTAACGCGGTCCGATGTTGTACTTGCCGTATTGATACAGCGCCCCCGACAAGGGATACTCACTCGCCAGCTGCCCAAAGACCAGCGCCACCAGCGTCATGAACGCCACGACGACCGGGATCGTCCAGATATAGCGTGGCCCACCCGCGCCGGCCCCGATCACAAAGATGGAGTAAATACCCACCACCGGGCTCAGGTAGGCGAAGGCCACCGAGAAATTGTCAAAGAGCGAGAGCACTCGCGAAAGTTCCTGGCGATACCCGAGAGCGGAAAGGCGCTCGTGGTCTCGCGTGGCCTGGTCGTCGACTGACATTGGACATCCCCCTAGAGCCAACCGGCGGTGGATGGCTCGTCCTTACGATATCCAGCCACGAGCCATCGCGCGGTCTTTTCCCCTTCGGCGCCTGTGCAAGTCTTAAGTAATGGAGGACGAGGCGACGGTCAAGGAACTCGAGGCCACCATTCGCTCTCTGCGCGACGAGGTGGAGCGACTGAAGAGCGAGTTATCACTGATCCGACGAAACCTCGACGAACGGCCACCGCACTACTTGTAGCCGTTCGCGTCGGGTTCGCGCTCCACGAGGAGACGCTGGCCGGTCGACGCCAGAAGAAACTCGCTCTCCGGCGCGGCGCGTTTCGCTGCTTCCAGTCGAGCTGGTCCGTTCTCGCGTGGTGGCACGTGGGTGAGCAGGGTGGTGCGCGCGTCGAGGGACGTAGCGAGGAGGGCCGCTTCCCTGGCGTCAAGGTGAAAGGGCGACGACGTCGCGCCCCGCGCTTCGAGGGTGCACTCAACGAGCGCGAGATCCGGTCGATGAAACGAGGGCGGCGGTGACCACCCCGGGCCCGTATCGCCGCTGTAGACAACCCGGGCACCGCCGAGTGAGACCTGGACCGCCAGGGTCGCCATTTGATGGGTCGTCGCGGAACACTCGACGCGCATCGATCGCGAGGTCACGTTGACTGCCGTCATCGACGATGATGACCTCAGCGTCGGACGATTCGATCTCGAACTGCAGGGCGCCGATCGTGGCCCGCGAGGCCAGCACTCGAGGTCGGTCGCGCCAGGCCGAAGGGAAGGTCACAAACGCCTCGACGTCAAAGGAGTGGTCGCGATGGGCGTGGCTGATGAAGATCGCGTCGAGCGTGGTCGTCCCCGCGTTCTCGAGAAAGGACGCGAATGAACCGAACCCGCAGTCCAGTAGCACGGCGGCCCGGGGCGTCTCCACCAGGTAGCTCGAGCACGGGTGCTGGTGGTCCGCGTCGTAGGACGATCCCGCACAACCGAGAACCGTCAGCGTGAGCGACGCGCGAGCGAGTCCGTTGGTCTCAGTCTTGTTCGTAGGTCCCCACGAGTACCGCTCGAGCCAGGGAGTGCATGAAGAGGTTGAATCCCAGGTAGGCGGGCGACGCGTCGCTCGGCAGATCCAGTCGATCGACGTCGAGAGCGTGCACGACGGCGTAGTAGTGGTGAACGCCGTGTCCCGGCGGTGGCGCCGCGCCGACGTAACGCTTGGAGCCGGCGTCGTTGGAGAATTGGACCGCACCCTCGGGCAGTCCGCTTCCCTTTTCATCGCCCGCGCCCGACGGCAGCGAGGTCGTCGTGACGGGAATATTGGCGACGGCCCAATGCCAAAAGCCCGACGCGGTCGGTGCGTCGGGGTCGTAGACGGTGACGGCAAAACTCTTGGTTTCGAGAGGAAAGCCGCTCCAGGACAGTTGGGGCGAACGATCCTCACCGCCCGCCCCCATGAGCCCGCTGACCTGGGCCCGGGAAAGCGGCTGCCCGTCGTCAATATCGTCGGAGGTCACGTCGAAGGACGCGACCTGGGGAAGATCTGCGTAGGGATCTCTCGACATCCTCTGTCTCCTCTCGAGGTACGTGCGCCAGGTTGCGGGACGGCCATCGACATCGCCACTGTAATGATGACGTCACCGAGACGCAACGGCGTGGGGACCCTTCGTAGGATGACTGCCGTGAGCCGGACACCGTCACCCCAGTGCGTCATCGTGATGGGGGTCTCGGGCTCGGGCAAGACGACGGTGGGTCGCGCCATGGCCGAACGATGGGGCGATGAGTTCATCGAGTCTGACGATCTTCACAGTGCCAGTGACGTACACAAGATGTCCTCAGGCGTTCCCCTCGACGACGTCGACCGGTGGCCGTGGCTGGCCGCGATCGGCGCCCACCTTCGCGACGCGGCGGACTCGGGCCGCGGCACCGTGACCGCCTGTTCCGCGCTCAAGCGCCAGTATCGCGATCTGCTTCGCGAGTACGCCCCGGGAGCATTCTTCGTGGAACTCGACGGGCCACTCGACGTCGTCCGCGAGCGCGTGCTCGCCCGTCACCACGAGTTCATGTCGCCCTCGCTCCTTCAGTCCCAGTACGACACGCTCGAGCCGCTGGAGCCCGACGAAGTCGGCCTGCGCGTCGAGGTCACCCTCAGCGTCGGAGAGATCGTTGACCACGTCGAGCGCGCTCTGGGGGATTGATCGCTTCTCTAGTGCGCGATGCGAGGGCTGTTGACCGACGTCGGCTCACCATTACGCTGGGGCCCTGATGTCGACCACGATCATGCCCGCCGCGTTCATTGGTCACGGCAGTCCCATGAACGCCCTCGAACAGAACCGCTACACCGAGGCCTGGACGGCGTTCGCCGCCTCGATGCCCCCGCCCAAAGCAGTACTCGTCGTCTCCGCGCATTGGTACGTGAACATCACCGCCGTCACCGCCATGCGAGCCCCTCGGACCATTCACGACTTTTACGGTTTTCCCCAGCCACTCTTCGACGTTCAGTACTCCGCGCCCGGTGACCCCGAGCTAGCCCAACGAATCGTTGACGTCGTCGAACCGACCTACGTGGGACTGGACACCGATAGCTGGGGCATCGATCACGGCACCTGGTCAGTGCTACGGCACATGTACCCCCGCGCCGACGTGCCGGTGGTACAGCTCTCCATCAACTCCGAGTTGCCCTTCGACTATCACTTCGAACTCGGTGCGAAACTCCACGAGCTCCGTTCGGAAGGGGTCCTGATTCTCGGGAGCGGCAACGTCGTGCATAATCTCCGTCTGGTCGACTGGCACTCCCCGGGCGAAGGGACCGACTGGGCCCATCGTTTCGACGACGACATGCGCGAGATTATGACCCACGACGCCGCAGAGCTGGGAACCGCGAGTTCTCATCACGACTACCGGCTGGCGGTCCCCACCCCCGATCACTTTCTGCCCCTCGCCTACCTCGCCGGTCTCGCCGCCGCGGCGAACACTCCGGCGACCACGATCATCGACGGATACGAGATGGGTTCTCTCTCCATGACCGCCTACGAACTTCGTTCGGCGTAGTTGGTCCTACCGTTCTCGGCGGCGAAGTTCGTCCTCGACCGCCGCGGGATCGAGACCGCGGCTACGTAGGAGCAAGAGCGAGTGAAACCACAGGTCGGCCACCTCACTGACCACCCGTTCGTCGTCTTCGCCCAGCGCCGCCACGACGACCTCCACTGCTTCCTCTCCGACCTTTCGGGCGTTGAGCGCGACGCCGCCCGACAGTTGCGCATCGACGTAGGAACCTTCGGCGTGCTCCGCCTCACGGCGCAAAATCTTCCGCCACAGCCACGGCGTGAAGCACGAGGTGGTGCCGTCGTGACAGGCGGGGCCGTCGGCGTGCACGCTCACCAGCACCGCGTCTTCGTCGCAGTCGAGCTCAAGGTTCGTGACGTGAAAGAAGTTGCCGGACGTCTCGCCCTTCTTCCACAGTCGCTGTCGAGAGCGCGAATAAAAGTGCACCAGACCGGTCGATCGCGTGAGCGAGAGCGCCTCCTCGTCCATCCATCCCAGCATCAGCACCCGGCCCGACGTTTCGTCCTGCACGATGGCGGCCCGCAGTTCCTCACTCATGACCCTCCTTCAGTGGTCGCAGCGCCACGCCCAGCGCTTCGATCTCGCGGCGCAGTCCCCCCAGTCCCGAAGGGTTCTCGTGAACGATCGACGCGACCAGCGCGCCGTCGGTCACGCGCAGGGCGTCGGCCACGTCTTGGGCGCTGCCCGCGCCGCCCGAGGCGATCACCGGCACGTTGACGGCGTCGCGCACCGCCACCGTCAACTCGAGATCGAAGCCTCGGCGCTGACCGTCGTGACGGATCGAGGTCAGCAAGATCTCCCCCGCGCCCCGCTCGCACGCCTCGACCGCCCAGGGGATCGTCGCGATCGTGGTCGCGACGCGAGCCCCGTGGGTGTAGACCACTCCATCGGCCGAGTCGATTGAAATGACCACCGCCTGGGACCCGAATCGGTCGGCGATCGCGCTGAGGAGCGAGGGGTCGGCCAGCGCGGCCGAGTTCAGCGACACTCGATCGGCGCCCGACTCGATGATGCGCGAGGCGTCGTCAACGGAGCGCACTCCGCCCCCCACCGTGAAGGGAATCTCCACGACGTCCGCCACGCGCTGGACGACCGAGGTCATGGTCACGCGCTCTTCGGGCGTGGCGGTGATGTCGAGAAAGACAAGTTCGTCGGCCCCGCCTTCGCTGTAGAACGCGGCGAGTTCGACCGGATCGCCCACGTCACGTAGCTGCACGAAGCTGATGCCCTTGACGACGCGACCGTGCGCGACGTCCAGGCAGGGAATTAGGCGAGGGAGAGGCACTGGTCAAGAAAGTCGAGTCCGGCAGATCCACTCTTCTCGGGGTGGAACTGAACCCCCAGAAACGATTTGTGACGCACCGCCGCCGTTACCCCGTCGGCGCTCGCCACCGCTCGCGGCGAGTTCACCGCGTAGGAGTGTGCGAAGTAGTACGCCTCACCCCACGGCTCGACGATCGACCAGCCGAGTCGCGGGACGCGTCCCGCGCGAAGCAGTGTGACGTCGCCCTCGAGAATGCCGAGTCCCTTGACGCCGCCGCCCTCGTCGCTGCGCTCCATCGCGAGCTGCATCCCCAGACAGATACCCAAGGTCGAACCGCCCTCACGAAACCTCTTGCGGAGGGCGCTCGAAGCTCCCGTCTCATTGAGGCGCTCCATGGCGCTCCTCGCCGCGCCAACACCCGGTAACACGACGTACTCAGCCTCGCGGATGGCCTTGGGATCGTTGGTGAGCAGGCTCTCGCGCTGGAGGTGAGTGAGTGCGGCACAGACCGACCGGGTATTGCCCGCGCCGTAGTCGACGACGACCACGGGCTTCACAGCGATCCTTTGGTGGAACGAACGAGTGAGCCGTCCTTGGTGAGCGCCTGGGCCAGGGCGCGACCCACCGCCTTGAAGGCGCCCTCGGCGACGTGATGGGCGTTCTCCCCCGTGGCCGTGACGTGCAAGGTAATGCGGGCCGTCTGCACCAGGGACTCGAAGGCGTGGGCGACCATGCCCTCGTCGGGGGTAATGGAGATCTTCGCGGTCGCGCGACCCGAGAGGTCAACGACGGCGTGGGCGAGAGCTTCATCCATCGGAACCCGAGCCTCGCCGTAGCGAGTGAGTCCCTTGCGATCGCCGAGGGCCAAGTTCAGTGCCTCACCGAAGGTCCTCATCATGTCTTCCACCGTGTGGTGGTCACCCGTCTCGAGGTCGCCGACCCCCTCCAAACGAAGATCCAGTCCGGCGTGAAAGGCCAGCTGTTGGAGCATGTGGTCATAAAAGCCCGCCCCCGTGTTGACGAGGACCCGACCCTGGCCCGGCACGCGCAGACGCACACTGAGGAGCGTCTCGGCGGTGTTGCGCTCGTAGCGCAGGTACTGAGCGGGCAGGGGCGTCTCGAGCAGGACGGCGCGCAGTGCGTCCAGCAAGAAGTTGTTGTCGATCTCGTCGCGAACACTCACCCGCAGTCCCCCCGGATAGGCGCGCGCGACCGCCCCGTAGGGCAGTAACTGATCGACCAGCTTCTCCGGTTCGTCCATCGGAATGAAGAGAAAGTTCGTGTACGAGCGAAGGGGGGCCAGGCCGAGTTTCTCCAACTCGCCCGCCAGCCGATCACGTTCGCTGAGCGCACTCGAGATGTCGAGGGGTGAGGAGATCGCGGTGAGGGCCAGCGCTGCCGACAGCGACGACACCGAGAGTGGTGCCTGGCGAGAGCTGATCGCCTCGATCAGGTCGGGGTTGGCGAGGGCGTAGCCCACGCGGGCGCCGGCCAGCCCGAAGGCCTTGGAGAACGTGCGCAAGATGATAATTCCCGAGTCCAACTGATCGAGGGCGTCCACTCCCGCGTACTGCGCGTAGGCCTCGTCGACGACGATCTGTCCGGGGACGTCGGGTATCTCACACATCTCACCGGTCGGGTTGTTGGGTCGACAGACGTAGACCAGATCGGCCGTCGCGGGGTCGTCCACGACGGTGGCGCCGGCCATGATCGCGGCGAATCGGTACATGGAGTAGGAGTACGCCGGCACCGTGGCGATGGTGCCGCCGGGGGCGAACATGGCGGCGAGCAGCACAATGAACTCGTCGCTTCCCGCGCCGAGCGCCACGTTCTCCACGTCAAGACCGTGGTGGCGGGCGATCGCTTCACGCAGCGCCAAGTAGCGTCCACGGTCGTACTCGTTGACGTCGGCCAACGCTCGGGCCAACGCCGCCGGGCGCGCGCTCGCGGGCGGGGCGGCCGCCACGTTGCCGTCGAAACGAACGATCGATCGAGGGTCGATGCCGACTCGTCGGGCCAGCACCTCGCTCGAGGGCGGCCACTGATAGGCCTCCAGGGCGACGGGCTTCATCGCCGTGCCGTTGCTTTGTGGGCGCTCATGCCCTCGAGCTCGGCCAGGGCCTCGATCGTCGGCGCCAGACGCTCGAGGCCTTCCTTGGTGACGCGCTGCACCGTGACCGTCTTCATGAACCCTTCGAGTCCCAGTCCGCCGGTCGACTTCGCCCAGCCTCCCGTCGGCAGGACGTGGTTACCGCCGGTGGCGTAGTCCCCCGCGGGCACGGGTGAGTAGGGACCCACGAAGACCGCCCCGGCGTTGCGAATCCGAGGCGCCAGCGACTCCGCGCGCTCGCCCAACAAGAAGACGTGCTCGGCCGCGTACCCTTCGACCTCTACGAGGGCGGCCTCAAGGTCGTCGCCTACGCGCACGACGAATCCCCGCGAGTCAGGTCCGTGCTCCATCTGCGCGGCAATCTCTTGAGCAATGATCGCCTCGTCGACCCCCTCGTCGGCCACGACGACAATCTCACTCGGCCCGGCCGGCAGGTCGATGGCCACGTCGCGACTGACGATGAGTTTGGCGCTGTTGACGGCGCCACTTCCTGGTCCGAAGATCTTGTCGACGGGCGCGATGGACTGCGTGCCGTAGGCCATGGCCGCGATGGCCTGCGCGCCACCGATCGCCCACACCTCGTCGATGCCCAACAGCGCCGCGGTGGCCGCGACCGCGGCGGAGCCGTTCGGCGGCGTGCAGACCACAATTCTCTCCACCCCCGCCACCTGGGCCGGCACCGCGCTCATAATGAGCGACGAGACCAGACCGCGCGGGACGTAGATGCCGACCGAACGCAACGGGGTCCAGCGGCGCTCCAAGGTGACTCCGGGTGATACCTCCATCATGAGATCGACGGGACGCTGGGCGGCGTGCCACGTCCGCACCGCGTCGGCGGCGGCGAGCACCGCCGCGGTCGGGATGTCGCCGTACGCGACGGCTCGTTCGGGCTTCTCGGACGTCGTCGCGTCGAAGAGTTTCGACCACTCGACCAGCGCCTCGTCCCCGCGTTCACGAACGTCAGCGACAATCTCCTCGATCGTGATCGCGCGATCGGTCTTCACCGGGGTGCTCACGGAACCATCCTCTCGATGGGCAGCGTCAAGATTGAACTCGCTCCCGCTGCTTCGAGTTTGGGTAGCAGCGCCCAGATGTCCGCGGCCGGGACGAGGGCGTGCACGGCCACGACACCGGGCGTCGCCAGATCCATGACCGTCGGCGATCCGGCCGTTGGCAGGACGGCCGTGACCTCATCCAAGCGATCTTTCGGAACGTTGCAGAGGAGGTAGCGATTCGCCCGGGCGTTGATGACTGATCCGAGCACGGTGGTCAGGGTACGACGCGCCTCGGAGTCTTGCGCGTTGACCTGACCGATTAACACGGCCTCGGACTCAAAGAGCACCCCGAGAGAACGCAGACCGTTGGTGCGCAGGGTGCTCCCGGTAGAGACCAGGTCAACGATGGCGTCAGCCAGGCCGAGACGCGGGGAGATCTCGACTGATCCGGCTACCGCGACAATCTCGGCACTGACGCCTCTCTCGGCCAGCGCCTTGGCCGCGATGCGCGGGTGAGAGGTGGCGATACGACGTCCCTCCAGGTCCGCGATGTGCGTGGCGGCGTCCTCGTTCGAGACGGCCGCCTGAAGTGAACAGGTGCCAAAACCGAGCCGCAGCAGCACGTCGACACTGCACTCGCGCTCGTTAATGAGGTCGAGGCCGGTGATGCCACAGTCCACCACGCCGTCTTGGACGTACTCGGGGACGTCGTCCGCGCGCACGAACAGCAGATCAATGTCCGCGTTGCGGCAGTGGGCTTGGAGCATTCGTTCCCCCGGCTCTTGGGGTGAGACTCCGCTCGCCTCGAGCAGCGTCCACGACGGTTCTCGTAGTCGCCCCTTGGACGGCAGAGCCATGGTTAAACGGCGGGTCATCGTCGTCCTTTCTTTAGGACGGCGCGATAGCCGCCCTGGCCGTGGTGGAGCCACTGCGCCACGCGGGTCACGGTGGCCGTCGAGGCGCCGGTGCGCCGAGAGATCTCTTGGTACGACAGGCCCTCGTCGACCAGTCGAGCGACCTGGAGCCGCTGACCCATGGCGTCCAGCTCGGTGGCGGTGCAGAGATCGCGAAGGAAGGCCGCGACGACCTCGGGGTCGCGCAGGCGCGCCACCGCGTCCACCAGCTCATCGAAACGCGACGCGGTCTGGGGACGCGCCTCGGCCGGGATCACTTTTCCACTGGTCATGCTTACATGCTAATATGCTAATTCGCTACTATGCAAATCATCCCCGCCCTCGACATCCTCGGCGACGACGCCGTGCGCCTCGAACAGGGCGATTTCGACCGGGTTCTCTTCCGCCAGCCCCTGGAGGAGTTCATGGGGCGAATCGCGGCGACTCAGCCGGCCCTGATCCACGTCGTGGATCTTCAGGGCGCCCGCGACGGGTCCCTGCGCCCCCGGGTGATCGAGCGGTGCCGGCTCGCCGCGAACGGCATCCCCCTTCAGGTCTCGGGCGGAATTCGTTCGATCGAGGCCGCGCGCACGGCTCTGGACGCCGGGGCGGCCCGGGTGATCGTGGGCACGGCCATCTGGAGTGAAGAAGGGGCCTTGAGCTCCTTCGTGGAGGCGCTCGGCGATCAACTCGTCGTCGCGCTCGACGTCCGCGAGGGGCAGATCGCGGTGCGAGGCTGGCTCTTCGAAGCGCCCTTGACGTTCCACGAGGCCCTCTCGCGCTGTCGCGAGCAGGGCGTCACCCGCGTTCACGTCACCGCGATCGAGCGCGACGGAACGATGAGCGGGCCCGATCTCGCCCTCTACGAAGAGGCCTGCCGCAGCGAGCTACTCGTGGTGGCCGCCGGGGGCGTTCGCGACGACGCAGACGTCGACGCGCTGGCGCGCATTGGCTGTGAGGGTGCCGTCATGGGGGTCGGCTACGTGGCCCGACTCGGCCGGTAGCTCCTCGTCGTCGCGCCCGACGGGCGAACCGTCGAGCCATCGGAGCGATGAAGCCCTTTGTACACTTGCCGCGTGGCCGCCACGACGTCGAGTCTCCACATCAAGGCGAACCGTGAAGCCGTCTGGATCGTCCTCACTGATCCGACCTACGTCCGCCAGTGGCAGTACGGCAGCGTCCTCGAGACCGACTGGACCGTCGGTTCTCCCATCCGCTTTACCACCGAGGTAGAAGGAAAGATCTTCGAGCAGTGGGGAACGGTCCTCGCGGTGGACGCCCCCCGTGAAGCGCGCTACACGTTGTTCGCTCCTCGGCCGGGTCTTGCGGACAGCCCGGAAAACTATTTCACGATGACCTACGGCCTCGCGTCAGATAGTGACGGAACTCTCGTGACGATCACGCGGGAGGACCCCCGCCCGGGAGCTCCCGAGACGGACGGTGACGGAGATGACGAGAGTCCGGTGCTGACGGCGCTCAGAGATTTGGCCGAGTCGATATAAGTTGTACCCGCCGGCGGGTGTCGCGGGGCGGCTGACCAATCAATTGACGTGAGGCACTACACCTCGCCCGACGCCACCATCCCGTGGGTCGGCGTCAGCGAGCCCCCGGCCGGTTCGACGGTAACCCCGATCAACGTCGGCGCGGGGGACGTGGCGAGAGTGAAGGCCACCGCGTGCGGCGACGATCCCATCACGCCAATCGACACGGGCGAACCGTTGACGACTCCCCACAGTTGGTACGTCTCGGAGGAGGGAAGCGCCGGCATGTTGGACTTCACCAAATAACCCCGCCCGTCAGGCAGGAGTACAAACGACGCGAATACTCGGTGATCAGTGCTGCTGAGGGTAACGACCTTGTGTCCCGGCGTGGCGAGGGCGCTGGCCACTCCGTTGTGCCCGTTACTCGCCAGGGCGTTTTCCAAGTTCGCCACGCGATGATTGACGCTCGACAGCGTCAGCCCGAGGACGATGATTGCCGCGGCGGCGGCCAACGAGACGGTCAGGAGAAGTCCACGGGCGCGACGGGCGCGCGGACGATCGCCCGGCCGCGAGGGATCGAAGTCGCCCAGGAACACGGGCAGCGACGGCGTCTCGGCCGGATCGGTCTCGTACAGTCGCGACGCGATGTGCGACCAAAGACCCTCGGGCGGCGCCTCGTAGGTATTACCGAGCGCCGAGGCCACTTCACGCAGTGAGTCCAGTTCTCGCTGGCACTCGGGACAGGTGAGGATGTGTTCCTCGACGCGGGCGTGACTGTCCGTGTCGAGTGCGTCCAGGGCCATGGCGGCGAGAAGTTCGGCTGATTCGTCGTGCGTCATCACCGGTCGGCTCCTTGAATCCCCTGGCGTGAGAGGTCGCCACGCATGCGACGCATGCCGTTTCGAATACGACCCTTGATCGTCCCTTCCGGCACGTCGAGGATCTGCGCCACCTGAACGTACGTGTGGCCTTCGAAGTACGCGAGCTCAATGGCTCGGCGCTCGTCCTCGGGTAGTCCGCGCAGGGCGCGCACGACCTCTTCAGAGACCATCACATCCCACGCTTCACGATGTACGTCGTACCCGCTTCCCGCCGTGCTCGCCGCGTCGGTGATTTCGCGTCGACGCGCCGAGGTGAGCGATCGAATCGTATCAACGGCGCGCGCGTGCGACTGCGTGAGAAGAAACGATCGAAGGTTGCCGCGAGAGGGGTCGAATCGTTCCGGTTGGTTCCAGAGCCGCAGAAACACTTCCTGGGCGACGTCTTCGGCCTCGGCTTGATTGTTCAGCACTTTTCGAGCCAGTCCGTAGACGGCCCCTCCGTGACGCCGGTACACCTCGGCGAGGGCCACCTCGCTGAAACGCGCGATGAGCGTCACGAGTTGAGCGTCACTGGCCTCGCTGAGATCGGTCATATGGTCTGTATTCGGCGCCGGCGCCCGCAGAGATGTCGTTTTCTTCGTGTTCTTGACGATAGCGGGATCATTTTGTCCCCCCCCGGCGCCCCGGGGACCCAGAAACCGACATCCGCCGGGGTCGTGGCTCCGAACTGGTGGTCACTGGTGACGGGAGAACCTTGAAGTGTGGCGGCGAGTGTACCTAGAGTCAGAGTGTGAGGGTCGCCGACCTGGAGAACCGAGTTCGGGCCATCTGCCTGGCGTTCCCCGAGACCACCGAAAAACTCAGCCACGGCTCCCCGGGGTTTTTCGCCGGCCGCCAGTTCACGATGCTCTGGATGGAGGGGCACCACGAACAGGACTTCGCTCACCTGTGGTGCGCCGCGCCCGCGGGGGTCCAGAGTGCCCTGGTCGCGAGTGACCCTCAGAGATTCTTCCGCCCCCCCTACGTCGGGTCTCGCGGCTGGGTCGGCGTTCGCCTCGACGGCGACCTCGACGTGGAGGAACTCGAGACGCTTCTCGAAGACGCGTATCGATGCGTCGCCACCAAGCGCCAACTGGCGCAGCTTGACGCGCAGCGCCGCTGAATCGTTAGGGCGTCGCGACCGCGTCCGCGCACGCCGCGCAGCGCCCGAGCACCGCGAAATGGCGCGGGTCGATCACGAAGCCGTACTCGCGCATCGCGGCGGCGGTGAGAGCGCGAAAGAATCCCTCGGGCGCCTCCACCTCTCCCCCGCACGTCTCACAGACCAGGTGACCGTGCGTCTCGGAGGCGAGGTGGTACGTCGCGGGACCGTGTCCCAAGTGCGCGTGGACGATCACGCCCAGGCGCTCGAGCTCATCGAGATTGCGGTAGATCGTCGACAGATGGACGTCCGGCGCGACACTCTGAACCTCTTCGGCGAGCTCCTCCGCGGTCCGGTGAGGCCCCTGCTCGAAGAGACAGCGCAGCAGGATCCTTCTCGAGGTGGTGGCGCGACCGCCGCTTTCGCGCAACAGATCCAGGACCTCTTCGACCCGATCAGCGTCGGGAGTGGCGTCGTTGTCGGCGTTCTTGGCGGGTGACCGCATGGTGTCAGATTATCCGGCAAATAGGGCGAGATCGTTCTTGCGTCCAGTTCTTATTTATGCCAAGATTTCGCGAAGGAACGGGGCTCACCGTGACACCACGACGTAATCAGGTAGTTCGGCCAGCTGTGCGGCGGCGAGGATAGATGACGACACTTCAGAACCCCACCACCCGGCGCGCCCAACTGCGCAGCGCCCTGAGCCCCGAAGAGTGGCGCCGAGTGAACTGGATGTTCGCTTCGATCGCCGCCCTACACGTCATCGGTTTCGGAGTGTTTATCATCTTCGTCGTGCCCGGCCACTACAAGGGCCTCGGCATCGGTATCTGCATCCTGGCCTACACCTTGGGTTCGCGCCACGCGTTCGATGCGGACCACATCGCCGCCATCGATAACACCACGCGCAAACTCATGAACGATCGCCAAGGCGTCGAAGGATCACATCGTCCTCTCAGCGTTGGGTACTTCTTCTCGCTGGGTCACTCGACCATCGTCGTGGCGATCGGCTTTGGGTTCGTCCTGGCCGAAAAGGCGGTCTACGGAGCGGTCTCCAATCAACATTCTGGACTGGAACAGTTCGGTGGCCTCTTTGGCACCATCGTGTCGGCCTCGTTCTTGTACCTCATCGCCCTCTTAAACGTCGTGATCTTGTTGGGCATCGTGCGCGTATTTCGCTCGATGCGCAACGGTTCCTTCGACGAAGCCGAACTCGAGCGACAACTGAATAACCGAGGTCTGATGTTTCGGTTCTTCGGCCGTTGGATGCGCACGATCGACAAGGAGTGGAAGATGTACCCGGTTGGGGTGGTGTTCGGCCTCGGCTTTGACACCGCGACCGAGGTGCTTCTGCTCGCAACGACGGCGTTCTTCGCGGCGAAGGGCTTGCCGTGGTACTCGATCATGTGCCTACCGATTCTCTTCACCGCCGGCATGTCGCTGCTCGACACCCTGGACGGCTGCTTCATGAACCTCGCCTACGGATGGGCCTTTTTCAACCCCGTGCGACGCATCTACTACAACCTGGCCATTACCGGGCTGTCCATCGCCATCTGCTTTTTCATTGGCACGATCGAGGTCCTGGGTCTGCTGCCCACCGAACTTCACTTCAAGGGAGCCTTCTGGCGGTTCATGGCGAACTTCAACATCAACGCCGCCGGCTACATCATCGTGGGCATGTTTATCGTCACGTTCCTTGGCGCCATGGCCTTTTGGCGCTACGGACACGTGGAAGAAAAGTGGTCATCGCGACTGAAGCCGGCGGGAGACTACGCGGACTAGCTAGTCGGACCCGGCCTCGCCCACCGCCGGAAACGTCAGAACGATCGTCAACCCACCGCCGGGCGTGTCCTCGGCGCGAATCTTCCCGCCAAGAAGCTCCATGAACCCCAACGCGACGCTCAGCCCGAGGGACGTCCCAGAGTCGACGCTGAGCAGTTGGTCCGAGTCGAGAAACGTTGAACGCTTCGAGGGGGTCAAACCAGAACCGCGATCGATGACCAGGATCTCCAGGGCGTCGTCGGCCACGCCGGCGGTCACTCGCACCGGGGTTCCCCGCGGTGAAAATCGGCACGCGTTGCCGATAAATATCTCGAGAGCGCGCTGGGCGAGAACGGGATCGACCACGAGGCGTGGGAGATCGCTCGTGACGTCAATGTCGAGCGGGTGATCGGTCGTGTCGACCGCGGAGAGGGCGTGGGTAACGATCGAGCCCACCGTCACCGAGGACGGTCGCGCCACCACGCTGTCCGTTTCGAGACGTCCCAGGTCGACCAGGTTGTTAACGACTCGCGAGAGGCGCTGCACCTCAGTCTCTACGGCCAGGAGCCGTTCGCGCTGCACCCGAACGGGCGCGGTCACACCCCCGTCCAAAAGTGAGGTCACCTTGAACTGGATGGCCTCCAGCGAACCGCTCAGGTCCGTGGAGACCGCCCGCATGAGACCAGACCTCGTCGCTTCCGCCCGAGCGAGATCACTCAACTGCGCCGCGTCCTTCACGCTGCGCATCACCCGAAGTCCGTTGGCGACGCGCCCCGCGAAGGCGCTCACCAACTGACGATCCTCGCCGTCCAACGCCGCGCCTTCGAGGGCGAGGACGTAGTGATCCTCAATGGGAAACTGCGTGGCCGAGCCGATGTCACTGAGTGGTTCGCCACTCACGACGTCAGAACGCCACTCGCCATCGAGATCGGTGATGATGGCGACGCTCGTCGCGTCCAAGACGGCGCGCAGCGACTCGAGGAGGGGCAAGAGGTCCTCGTGCGACGTGCCCGCCGTCGCGACGGCACTGGCCAGGATCTGGGCCTCGGCGCGGGCGCGGTCGGCCTCGTAGGAGCGGCGAGCAAAACGGCTCACCAGGACGCTCGCCGACACGGCAAACACCAGAAAGGCGACCAGGGAGACCACGTCGTCGGGACGGCCCACGGTGAACGAGTGGATCGGAGTGGTGAAGTAATAGTTCTCCAGCAAGAAGGCCGCGACGGCGGCGGCTATGCCGACCACGACCCCGCCCAACGTCGCCACGGCGAGCACCACGACCAGGTAGGCGAGAATGTCCGTCGAGAGCGACAGGCTAGAGCGAAAATCGCTCAGGATCCACGTACTCAGCGGGAGCGCGACCACCGCGCAGGCCAGCGCGTACAGGCGTCGTTCCCAGGGAACGGCGCTCTTCTGACGACGTCGATGCTCGTGCTTGGGCCCGTTTCCTTCCAACGAGATGACGTGAACGTCGAGGTCGGGGGTGTGGCGCAGTAGTTTCTGAATAACCCCGCCGAAGGGCCGGTACCAGGTGCGCGAGTGACTGGAACCAACGATGATTTGCGTGCCTCGCTCGGCCCGGGCAAAGGCCACGAGCGCCGTGGCGACATCGTCGTCCACGATCTCTTGGTACTTACCTTCGAACTCCGCGATCAGCTCCTTGGCGAGCGACGTATCGACCGAGGAACGATGCACGCTGTCGGCGGGCACAACGTGAACGGCAATGATCTCGGCGCCGGTTCGCGACGCGATGCGAGCGGCGCGACGGAGCAGGACCTCGTCTGACTCAATGCCGCGAACTCCGACAATCAGTCGCTCGCGCGTCTCCCAAGTCGCTTGGATCTCGTGCTCATCCTGGTATTTCTGCAGGGCGTCTTCCACTCGGTCGGCGAGCCACAAGAGCGCCAGCTCGCGCAGCGCGCTGAGGTTCCCCACTCGAAAGTAGTTGGAGAGTGACGCGTCAATCTTGTCGGCGGTGTAGATGTTGCCGTGAGCCATACGTCGTCGCAGGGCCTCGGGGGTGACGTCCACCAGTTCAATCTGCTGCGCCCGGCGGACCACGGCGTCGGGAACCGTTTCTTGTTGCGTGATGCCGGTGATCTTCTCGACCACGTCATTGACCGACTCCAAATGTTGGATGTTGACCGTGGTAATGACGTCGATGCCCGCCTCGAGCAGCGCCTCGACGTCCTGCCAGCGTTTGTCGTTTCTCGACCCCGGAGCGTTGCTATGAGCGAGTTCATCGACCAGCGCGACCTCGGGTTTGCGCGCGAGAATCGCCTCCAGATCCATCTCTTCGAAGGTGGCCCCGCGGTAGTCGTAAGTCACGCGCGGTACGACTTCCAGGTCGCGCACCTGGGCATCGGTCTTCGGTCGATGGTGCGTCTCCACGTAGCCGATCACGACGTCCGTGCCACGATCGCGACGGCGCCATCCCTCGTCGAGCATCCGGTAGGTCTTCCCGACCCCGGGTGCCGATCCCAAATACACCCGGAGCTGCCCGCGCACTAGATCTTCTCGTTCTCGCTGGCGAGGCCCGCCGCAACGACCGTCGCGAGCAGGGCCGCCACGGCGCGCCGTTCCTGGGAAACCGGCTCTCCGGGAGTGGGCACGATGACGAAACGACCGAGGGCCCGACCCCGCCACTGCGCCGCAATCTCCGCCTCGGGTCCCGGGATACCCATCTCGCTGACCGGCCAGTGCAGCCCCACGTGAACGACCTCACCGTTCGATAGGACCCGAGCCATCGGGGGATTGGACGGGCGGGGGTCGAAGTGACACTCGCGCAGACCCAGGAGTTCGGTCAACATTGTTTCAGCCCGTTCGAGCAGGCTGTTCGCCGAGAGTTGGGCGAGATCGGTAAGTTCGCGCACCATGGCAACGTACTGCCCTTCCTCGCTGGCCACGCGCAAATGGTGACGTCGGCGCGCGGCCAGATCTGAGACCATGAGCCCCACGACCAGAAGGCAGATGGTTGTTTCAATGTCCGGGCGGGAGCTAATGGTCAGCTCGTCGTAGGGGCGCGTCAGAAAGAAGTCGAACCACAGGGCCGAGAACGCGCTGGACACGATTCCCGTGAATCGAGTGCCACCGAGCGAGAGCGCCACGATGACCGCGACGAGGATCAGGGCCGCTCCCGCGTTGGTGAAGTTCGCACGAAACGGCACCAGCAGCGCCGACACGGCGAGGGGGACGCTGACGGCCAGTACGAACATCAGTCGCTGGCGATACTGTCGAAACACCTCCACGACGGCCCCTCTCTCTCGGCCACGCCTACTTCAGCGCAGCGAGTCCTTCATTCAGTTCCAAGACGTCGATGTACTGAGCACCCAGGAAACCCCACTGGGCGGGGTGAGTCTCGCGCACGATCAGCGCACGCAGCTTCGCCCTCGATACTCCCGTCGCCTTCGAGACCATCGGGATCTGCACCAGAGCGTCCTGTTGGGAGATGTCGGGGTCATAACCCGAGCCCGAGGTCGTCACCAGGTCCGGGGTCGGGTCGACGCCGCGGGCGTGCCAGTAGGCCACCAGCTCTTTCGTGAACGTCACCAACTTGGCCGATCGCGGACCGAGGTTGGTCGCGCCGGAACTTCCCGGCACGCCATTTAACGCCAACGGATCGTCGCCGGGGTGCTCCGCGGGGTTCAGGGTGGCGCTGGAGTAGGGACCGAGGTCGTCGGGCCGTCCCTGGAACACGCAGCTTCCCTCGAGGTGACCGGGGCACTTGGTCAAGTTCCACGGCTGGCCGATCAGGGTCGAGCCGTCGGCGGTGAGTGATCCGTTGGCCTCGCTCTTGAAGAGCAACTGCGAGACGCCGGTGCCGGCGAGGGCGTAAATGAAGCCGAAGAAGACCAGACAGATGACTGCCATGATCAGCGAGCGGCGAAGGTGTACCAACATGTCAGTTCCTTTTAGTAAGCGTGGAGAGCAACGAGGAGGAGGTCAATGAGCTTGATGAAGATGAACGGAACGATGATCCCGCCCACGCCATAGATCAAGACGTTGCGGCGAAGAATCACCGACGACTTGGACGCGCGGAACTTCACGCCACGTAGCGCGAGAGGAATGAGCGCGATGATCACCAACGCGTTGAAGATCACCGCGGACAGCACGGCGCTCTCGGGGCTGTGAAGTTTCATGACGTTGAGCGCGCCCAGGGGCTTGTTCGTCAGGCCGTACGCGAAGACGAAGAGCGCCGGAATGATGGCGAAGTACTTCGCCACGTCATTCGCGATCGAGAACGTGGTGAGCGACCCTCGCGTGATGAGGAGCTGCTTGCCAATCTCCACGATGTCGATCAGCTTGGTCGGGTTGGAGTCCAGATCGACCATGTTCCCGGCCTCTTTGGCGGCGGTGGTCCCGGTGTTCATCGCTACGCCCACGTCGGCCTGAGCCAGCGCCGGGGCGTCGTTCGTCCCGTCGCCGGTCATCGCGACGAGCTTGCCGCCCTCTTGTTCCTGCTTGATGAGCGCCATCTTCGCTTCGGGGGTGGCTTCGGCCAGGAAGTCATCCACGCCCGCTTCCTGAGCGATCGCGGCGGCCGTCAGGGGGTTGTCCCCAGTGATCATCACGGTACGGATACCCATCTGGCGCATCTCGTCAAACTTCTCGCGGATGCCCTGCTTCACGACGTCCTTCAGCTCGATCACCCCGACCACGTCGGGACCGTCGGCGACCACCAGCGGCGTGGAGCCGGCGCGCGAGACCCGCTCAACGATCGCGTCGAGGTCCGACGGCACGGCGCCGCCCTGCTCGGTAATCCAGCGCTTCACTGAGTCGCCGGCACCCTTTCTGATTTGGCGGCCGCCGATGTCGAGGCCCGACATGCGAGTCGTCGCGGTAAAGGGGATAAAGGCGTGGTCACCTTCGAGTTGGCGTTCGCGGATGTCAAAGAGCTCCTTGGCCAACACGACAATCGATCGCCCCTCAGGCGTCTCGTCCGCGAGGGACGCGAGCTGGGCGACGTCGGCGACCTCGTGCTCGCTGTGACCGCCCACCGGAAAGAAACTCGAGGCCATGCGGTTTCCGAGGGTGATGGTGCCGGTCTTGTCCAACAGCAACGTCTGCACGTCACCGGCCGCCTCGACGGCGCGACCGCTCATGGCGAGAACGTTGCGCTGCACCAATCGGTCCATGCCGGCGATACCGATCGCGGAGAGCAGGGCGCCGATGGTCGTGGGAATGAGGCACACGAGCAGAGCGACGAGCACCACCACCGAGACCGACGCGCCGCCAAAGTTGGCGAACGGCACGAGGGTCACCACCACCGGGATGAAGATGATGGTGAGAACGGCGAGCAGGATCGTGAGGGCGATCTCGTTGGGGGTCTTTTGACGGTTCGCGCCCTCCACCAACGTGATCATGCGATCGATAAAGGTCTGGCCCCGCTCGGCGGTGATGCGTACGACGATGCGGTCAGAGAGCACCTTGGTGCCGCCGGTGACCGCCGAACGGTCACCACCGGACTCTCGAATCACCGGCGCCGACTCACCGGTAATGGCTGACTCGTCAACCGAGGCGATACCCTCAATAATCTCGCCGTCGGAGGGAATGACGTCGCCGGCTTCACACACGACGAGGTCGCCCTTGGTCAGGGTCGCCGCGGCGACCAGTTCCTCCGTGCCGTCCGCCTTGAGGCGACGGGCTTCCGTCTCGGAGCGCATCTTTCGTAGCGTGTCAGCCTGTGCTTTCCCACGGCCCTCGGCCATGGCCTCCGCAAAGTTCGCGAACAGCACCGTCAACACCAGCCAGACGGTGATCGACCACGCGAACTTGCCCGGGTGAGCACACGCCTCAATGAAGGTAATGATCGATCCCACGAGCACCACGAACATGACGGGGTTCTTCACTTGATTGCGCGGATTCAACTTCAAGAAGGCGCCGCGCAAGGCTTGACGAAGAATGGGCCCATCGAAGAGACCCACCGCCTGGGCGACGCCGTGTGACTCCGCCGGTCCACTGGTGGGCTGATTGAGAACGGTCGTCATTAGAAGAACCTCGCGTGAACTAGTTGCTCAACGATGGGGCCGAGAGCGATTGCTGGGAAGAAGGTCAGGCCACCGATGATCAAAATGACTCCGATAGTGAGGCCGACGAACATGCCGTTGTCCGTGCGGAAGGTTCCGAGAGACTCGGGGACCACGTCCTTCTCCGCGAGAACTCCGCCGAGAGCCAGCGCCGGGATGATGATGCCGAAGCGTCCGATCAGCATGGCGAGGGCGCCCATGATGTTGTAGAAGGGCGTATTGCCGCTGAGGCCACCGAAGGCCGAACCGTTGTTGTTGCCTTGGGACGTAAAGGCGTACAGAATCTCGCTAAATCCATGAGGCCCGCCATTAAGAGGGCCGGCTCGGCCCGCGACGGTGGACACCGCGATGCCGGTGAAGATGAGGACGGTCAGGGGCATCACCAGGGATCCCAGTCCCGCGAGTTTCACCTCTTTGGCTTGGATCTTTTTGCCCAGGTACTCGGGGGTTCGTCCGATCATCAGTCCACCAATGAACACGGCGATGATGGCGTAAATGAGGATCGTATAGAGACCACTGCCCGTACCACCCGGCGTGACCTCACCGATCATCATGCCCGCGAGAAGTCCGAGTCCGCCATCGGGGGTAAAGGAGTCATACGAGGCATCCGCCGATCCCGTCGACGTTTGAGTGGAGGCGGTCGCAAAGAGCGCGGTGGAGGTATCTCCGAAGCGGGTCTCCTTGCCCTCGGTATTACCCACCGTCGAGTGAATGCCGGCCGCCGCGACGGCGGGATTCTGCCCGTGTTCGGCGTTGATCGTGAAGGCGGCAAAGGTCGCGAATATCAGGAGCATCGCCGCCAGCAGGGCCGCTCCTTGCTTGATGCTGCCCACCATTTTGCCAAACGTGTACGTGAGGGCAAAAGGAATGGAGAGCAGTAAATAGATCGACAGGAAGTTCGTGAGACCGGTCGGATTCTCGAAGGGGGTGGCGGAGTTCTGATCCAAGAACCCGCCACCGTTCGTGCCGAGCTGTTTGATCGCCTCCATGAAGCCAATGGGACCGCGCGCGAGCGTCTGGGTCGCCCCGTTCAAGACGTCGGTGAAACTGGCCGTCCCTGAGAGGGTCTGCACGGCACCCTCGCCCACGAAGATGATGCCGAAGATGAAGGCAATCGGCAGCAGGATATAGAACATGCAACGCGTGATGTCGACCCAAAAGTTGCCGATCGTCGGAGACTTTCGCCGAGCAAAGCCCCGCACCATGGCGATGGCGACCGCGATACCCACGGCCGGAGAGACGAACTGTTGAACGGTGAGGGCACCGATCTGAGAAAAGTACGACATCGTCGTCTCTCCGCCGTAGTTCTGCCAGTTGGTGTTGGTCAGAAACGACACCGACGTGTTGAAACTCAGCGCCGGTCCGACGGCCGGTAGGCGCTGAGGGTTGAGCGGCAGGGAACCTTGGATACGCAGAATCACGTAGGTGAAGACGAGTGAGACAAAGGAAAAGACGATCATCGCGCCGGCGTAGCGCTTCCAGGTCTGTTCTTGTTCTGGGCTGGTGCCCAGCATTCGGTAGATCGGTCGCTCTATCCAGCCCAGCCAGTGAACGCGGCCGTTGAAGACCGCCTCCATGTACGAACCCAGATAGCGCCACGTGAGGCCGAGGGTGACCACGAGCGCGAGGAGGGTGAAGAAGAGACCCATCAGAACTTCTCCGGCTTAAACATGGCGTACCCGATGTACACGAACATGACGACGGAGATGATCAAGAGAATGATTTCGGAGAAACTCACACCTTGTCCAGGACTTTCACGAGCCCGAGCATCGCCAGCGTTGCCGCTACGAAACCCACTATTGAGAGGAAATCTGCCATGAACTCCATACAACTTGGGAAGTTCTGAACAGTTTCTTTAATTCCTCTTAGGGTTCTTTATTTTCTCTTCATTCTTGACGTCGTGGCCGTGCAGAGGTTTCGGTGATACTTACTACGTGCGGCGGCGTCTCGTAGGTTCTCTCGTGGGTGTGGCCAGCGCCTTTGCCCTCGGGGGCATACTCGTTCCCTTTCGAAGCGACATCGGTTCTTCGACGGCGGCGCTGGTCCTGGTCATACCGGTGGTGGTCGGCGCGGTCATTGGCGGCTTCCCCGCGGGCGCGTCAAGCGTCGTCGCTGGATTCTTGATCTACGACTACGGGTTCGTGCCGCCGTACAACACCTTGAGCGTCGGCACGACTCAAAACTGGACGGCTCTCGTCGTCTACGTCGTGGTGATGTTGCTCGTGGCGCGCGTCGTCGACATACTCGACACCACTCGCGTGGCGGCCAGGCGCGCCGAAGAAGTCATGCGTCGCGTGTCAGAAATGTCGGAGCTGTTGGTCGGGGACCAGCCCGTTGACGAGCTGCTGAGGAACATCGTCTCAACGGCCCAAACCGTCTTTGGCGTGCCGGGCGTATCACTGCTTGAACTCGAAGGCGGACGGCTCGTGGTTGTGGCTTCCGCAGGAGAACCATTGACCCCGGAGGAGCTGCACCAACTCGATCCGCATTCCGGCCTACCCATTCGCGTCGGGACATCTCCGGGCGCGACGACCGAGCTTCGCACGATCGCCCTCTCCCCCTCTGGTCGGCCGGTGGGGATCTTGGCGATGCGCGGCATCCCCATTCTCGAGACCGATCGGACGGTGCTCAGCACGTTCGCCAACGATGCCGCGGTCGCGCTTGAGCGGGCGCAGCTACGCGAACAGGCCGTTCGTTCGAAGTTGCTTGAAGAAGCGGACCGTTTTCGACGGGGGTTGCTCGGCGCGGTGTCCCACGACCTGCGTACGCCGCTCGCCACGATCAAAGTTGCCTCCTCGACGTTGTCCGCGCGGGGTGAACTCATCACGGTGACCGATCGACAACTGTTGCACCAACTGATCGAGATCGAATCTGATCGGCTCACTCGCCTCGTCACAAACTTGCTCGACATGACGCGCATCGAGGCTGGCGTCTTGACGCTGCACCGCTCCACCGTGTCGGTCACGGATCTCGTTACTGAATCGATAGCGGCACTGGGCTCCACGCTTCAGGACAACTCCGTCAGCGTGACGGTGCCCGACGATTTGCCCGACGTCGACATTGATCGCGTGCTGATGGGTCAAGTCCTCATCAACCTGTTGGACAACGCCGCCCGTCACGCCCCGCCCCATAGTGTGATCACCGTGATCGGTGAACGGCGAGAGTCCCAAGTCGTTCTCTCCGTCGCCGACCAGGGTCCGGGCGTGCCCGTTGGCGATCGCGAGACGATCTTTGATCGATTCACCCAGATCAGTACGGGCGGAAGAGCGGGGCTGGGCCTCACGATCGCGAAAACCTTTGTCGAAGCGCACGGCGAGCGCGTGTGGTACGAAGAGGCGCCCGGTGGCGGGGCCCAGTTCGTCGCCTCGCTCCCGGTGTCTCGCTCGCCGGGCCGGGCCTAGACGTGGCCCACGTCCTCGTCATCGACGACGATCTCTCGTTGCTGCGCGCCCTGCGCCTGGGACTCGAGTCGGAGGGTCACGACGTGTCCACCGCCGTGAACGGTGAGCGCGGTATCTCGCAAACCGCGCTGCTGTCCCCCGACATCGTGGTGCTCGACATCGGACTTCCCGACATGGACGGTCTCGTAGTGTCTCAGCGCATTCGACAGTGGAGCGACGTTCCGATCATCATTCTTTCCGCGACCGGTGACGAGCATCGAAAAATTGACGCCCTCAATGGCGGCGCGGACGACTACGTCACGAAACCATTCAGTATGGGCGAACTCGAGGCCCGCATACGAGCCGTCCTGCGAAACAGAGGTGGTGAACTGACCGAGGCGGGCGAAGCCACCCTCGATCTCGGTTCGCTCACCGTCGATCTCGTTCATCACGAGGTCTACCACAACGGCGAAAAGGTCGACCTGACGTCGAAAGAGTTCGGCGTCCTCGCCTACTTGGCCCGCTACGCGGGCAAGACCTGCACCTATCAGATGATTTTGGGCGCGGTGTGGGGAACGGGATACGGCGATGAAGCGGCCTACGTGCACGCGTACGTGCATCGCCTTCGCCAAAAGCTGAACGACGAGGACGGCACCCTCATTCAGACGACGCCCGGGGTCGGGTACAGCTTGGCGCCCGTTCCCGCGGGAAGCTAACGCGCGGTCGGTTCCAGCAGCGCGGCGCGCGCGATGTCTTCAAACTCGTGGGCGTCGATGACGACGTCGAGTTCTTCGTCAAAACTGGGTTGCGGACTGAGAAGAATGACTCGCGAGGCGTCGGCCACGGCGACTTGACCGTCGATCGCGCCCGCGGCCGCGGCGAGGTCCGTGGCGTCGAGGCGAGGGTCCAGATCCAGGTCGTCGTCAGCGACGAGGGGCAGCTCGGCGACGAAGGCGGTGAGCGCCGAACCAGCCACGTCGGTCGCCACGAAGCTCAGACATCCACGGACGTTCAGGTACGAACCCGGCGCGGTCAGGGAAAATGACGTGGCGGCTAACTGATCCTGACCGATGGGACCGGTCGTGACCGTGCCCGACGAGTCGAGCGCGTCAGCGAGGCTGGCACAGAGTTGGGCCAGGTTGGTGGTCGGGCGAAAACTCAGCACGTTGTCGGCCTGTCGGGGCGCCCCCCAGAGTCCGAAGGTCGGTTTGCCCTCGAACACCAGGGTCTCGACGAATCCGGTGCCGTAGTTCGTGGTGACCTCCACCAGATGGCATTGGGACAGTTCACTCACCCGGTCCATGGCCTCCACGGCTACGTGACAACGGTGCGCGGCGTCGGGATGCAGATCGATGAACCGGCGTTCCATACTCTCCAGATCACCGCCGAGCCCGCGCGAGACGTAAAGGGCGCCCTTCACCCACGAGTCCCACGGCACGTCGTTAATGGCGGGGACGAGCGCCAAAGCATCCAGCGCCTCGTAGATCGGTCCGAGAGATGACGCGCGACGGGCCTGCAGAGTGCGTCGCATGGCGAACAGCCGGAGCGTGTCAACTTCGTCGGTGTCGAGGCCGCGTCGAAACGCGTCACAACCGGCCTCACCTTCGGCGACGACGGAACGAACCACTCCGGCCACCGCGTCGTCGCTGACCTCGGCGCGGTAACGAATGAACTCTCCCGCCCTGGGCTCGTACACGACTCCGGCGAGTTGATCTCGTAGCGCCCGTACTCGTTCGCTCGCACTCATCTGATCGTTCGCCGTCGAGCTACAGACATCTCTACACGGTACTCAGGCACCTTTGCCACGGTCCCCACCACTAGTCGTAGGAGAGTTCTTCGGGTCGAATGTTCCTAAAGTCGGGTGGCGGCTGTTCGAGAAACCGAACACCAGAGACGGTGGGCCGCCCCTCCAGGAGACATCGGGCCACGCGGTGCATGCCATCCATCAGCTCGCCATCGCACCCCAGGATGACGGGATAGACGAGGTCGACGTCGTTCACGAGTTCCATATGGCGCACCAGAGTGCGCACCGTCGCGGGTGAACCATCGGCGCCGAACCAATAGACGGCGTCCAGCTCGCGGATGGAACCGAGGGGAATCTCCTTCACCGCAAGACCCGCCGAAAGTTCGATCAAGTGCGCTATGTCCCAGGCGTCAAAGCCCTCGTCGCTGCGTCGAAAGTAGTACTGCTTGCGTACCATCAATTGCCCTTCAATGGGCCGTCAACTCGTCTTTCGAGTCGCGAGGAAGACGGGAATCTGGCGATCGGTCTTGGTCTTGTAGTCGGCGTAAGGCGGGAAAACCGCCACCGCCCTCTCCCACCATTTCTCGTACTCGTCTCCACTGAGTTGGCGAACCTCGACCTCAAAGGGCTCCGGCCCGTCTTGCAGCACCACGTCGTCGGGGTAGGCCACCAGGTTGTGATACCACTGGGGGTTTTCGGGCGCGCCGCCCTTGGAGGCCACGAGAGCGTAGGCGCCGTCGTGCTCGACGCGCATCACGGGAGTCTTTCGAAGTTTTCCGCTGCGCGGTCCACGAGTGGTGAAAATCACGATGGGGATACCCGTATCGCGAAGAGTGTTGGCCCGCGTTCCAGCCGAACTCTCGTACTCCTCGACCTGGTCTCGCACCCACTGCGAGGGACTCGGCGCGTACTCACCTTCTAGCGACATGGCAGTTGCCCTTTCACTCGTTGTTCGTGGCCGACCCTATCGGGTAGGTGCTGGGGGCGTGGCCCTAGGCCGCGTGACTCGGTCCGCCCTGGGCGACGAAGTCCTTCGGACGAATGAACACGAAGGCGCAGGCCGCGCCCGCCAACGCGATGGAGCCACTCACGATCAGCAGGTCGTTGAGCGAGCTTGCGAAGCTGCTACGAAGGCCGCCGAAGACGAGGCCGTGAGCAGACGGCGGCACCGCCTTCAGTATTCGATTGATGTATCCCTCTTTGACGTTGGTCACCAAGAGATTCATATTGGTGCGGGAGAGGTGCAGCGGCGCGAGTGACGAGTGGAGTCCACTGGTGAGAGTCGAAGTGAAGATGGTTCCGTAGGTCGCGATGCCGACGGCGATGCCAATCTGACGAAAGGTCGTGTTAACCCCCGAAGCCATCCCCGACCGCTCGGGTCGCACCACCCCGACCGCGGTCGAGGCCAGGGGCGGATTCACCATGCCCGAGCCCACGCCGGCGATGACGAAACCCACCACCAGGTGCGTCCAGGTAGTGGTGCCCGTCAGCCCACTCATGAGAAATAGTCCGATACCCACCATCAGTAGACCCGGACCAATGAGCCAGCGCGCGGGAACACGACTGCTCAGCCGTCCCGCGATCGTGGCCGAAATCAACGTCCCCCCACTCAACACGAGCAGTCGGGCTCCCGTGCCCAGGGCCGAGTACCCCAGCGCGTACTGCAGATACAAAACGAGATAGACCAGCATCGCGAAGAGCGATCCATTCATCGCGAACGCGACGACCAAACCGCCCGAGAACGTCGGAATGCGAAAGAGCGAGAGATCAAACATCGGATTCTTGACACGGTGCTCGACCACAATGAATGCCACGAGCAAGACCACCGCGATGGCCAGGCACGTCCAGACACCGACGTCACCCCACCCCTGTTCGCTGGCCCGTATCAGCCCGTACACGAAAGTGACCAGTCCGAGAGTCAGCAAAACGAAGCCCGCCCAGTCGGGGCGCGAGGCGTCAGGAGTCTTGGACTCATCTACTTGCCACAGCGTGATGGCGATGGCGACGATACCAATGGGAATGTTCACCAGAAAGATGCCGCGCCAGTTAATGGCGCTGGTGATAACGCCACCCAAGATAGGGCCCAACGCGACGGCGACGCCGGTGATCGCGCCCCACACCCCAAAGGCCACGCCGCGATCCTTGCCCCGAAAGCTGTGCGCCAACAGAGCGAGGGACGTCGAGAACAAAATGGCTCCCCCGACTCCTTGGGCGCTGCGCGAGAGGGTCAACATCAGGGGCGACTGCGCAAATCCGCACAGCAGAGAGCCGAGCGTGAAGATGACCAGTCCGATGGTGAAGAGGAGGCGTCGTCCGTATCGATCGGCCAGAGATCCCGCGGTCAACAGCAACGACGCCAAAGTCAGCGCGTACGCGTCGACGACCCACTGGACATCGGAGAAACTCGCGTGCAGGCCCCGCTGTATCTCGGGCAGGGCCACCGTCACGATGGTGACGTCGAGCAACAGCATGAAGGTCGCCGCCCCGACCACGATCAAGGTCCACCACTTGCGTTCCATCACCACTCCCCTTCGGACACGTCCGCCCCATCGTAATGACAGTCAGTGACATAGAGGACACGTCCGGGCTCAGTTACACCCGTCGCGAATCTTCCCGAAGGCTCACTGCCGTCACCATCTCTTGATCGTTCGCTCTCCTCTGCTCCCGATACGGGGAGAGGGGGCCATCAAGGCCTTTCAGCTGCCACCGCTCGTCCGCGTCGTCGTCACTGATGACAACTTCGAGGTGACGGCAGTTCAGTCATGTGAAGGCACGTCGCACGTCGACTTCGAAGCGCCTCCGTCCCTGATGACGCTTGCGACGAAAACTCCTAAAATCGGCCCCGCTAAACCGAAGCGTCGCGGCCAGCTGCCGAGGAAGAGAAGCGGA
>CAWKAT010000012.1:0-12579 GCA_963847725.1 uncultured Acidimicrobiaceae bacterium | reverse complement strand
TCCACTCCAGTGATATCGTCGCGCCATGACAGGGGCAGGTCGTCGGCGTGAATTGAAACGGCACGGCCTCCCCCGATATGCTTCCGGGCAGTACGGGGAGGAATGACCGTTGTCATCGACGTTAGGCGAGGCGAGCCCCACCACTCAATCCTCGAGCGTGCCCGCGGTGCGCCTCGAGCACGTCACCAAGTCCTACAAGTCAATGGTGGCCGTCGATGACCTGTCGCTCGAGTTAGCTCAGGGGGAGTTCTTCGCGTTGCTGGGCCCGTCGGGGTGCGGAAAGACGACCACGCTACGCATGGTGGGCGGGTTCGATCAGCCCACGAGCGGAAAGATCTTTCTCGGCGGCGAGGACATTACCTGGACCCCGCCCTATCGCCGCGACGTCAACACTGTTTTTCAGTCGTACGCCCTCTTTCCTCACCTCACGGTGTTCGACAACGTGGCCTTCGGTCTGCGTCGCAAGGGGACCGACAAGGGTGAAATCAGTTCGCTCGTCGAAGAACACCTGGAGCTCTTGGGGCTGGGTGGCTTTGGCTCGCGGCCGGCCACACAGCTCTCCGGCGGTCAACAGCAGCGGGTCGCTCTCGCCCGGGCGCTCGTGAATCGCCCTCGCGTCTTGCTGCTGGACGAGCCCATGGGCGCCTTGGACGCCAAGATCCGCAAAACAATGCAGCTCGAACTCAAGCGCATTCAGCGCGAAGTCGGCATTACGTTTCTCTACGTCACGCACGACCAGGACGAGGCCATGGCCCTCGGCGACCGCCTCGCCGTCATGCACTCGGGAAAATATGAAGATCTGGGAGACCCCCAGCGTGTCTACGACCAACCGGCGACGCAGTTCGTGGCCCAGTTTCTCGGCGCCTGCAACCTTCTGCCCGTGACGCCGGAGCGGGACCGACTCCACTTGCCCGACGGGAACGTCATCGGCACCCGACTCGGCGCCATGGCCTCGACTCCTCACCTCATTCGACAGGTCGGCGTCCGACCCGAGAAGGTTCAACTGAGTCGCGACCTCGCTGGCGCCTCGTCACCCTCCGACCAGGTCAATCGGGTGAGTGCAACCGTCGATTCCGTCGTCTACCTCGGGGCTACCTCGGAGTACGAGCTCACGACGTCGTGGGGCGGACATCTTCACGTCTTGGTGCAAAACATCAATGACGTTGACCGACTCCGGCCCGGCGATCAGGTGTTGGCCTCCTGGCTCGTCGAACATGGATTCGCGCTCCCCGCTGAGGGCGCCAGTGCCGCCCCGGTGGAGGAGGCCGTGACGGAGGCGAAAGAAGCCTCGCGTGTCGACTGAGTCAGAGCCCGCGCCGCACTCGCCTCGCGTCGATAGTGCCCTCCTTCGAGGCCTGACCCAACGGCGCATGCCGCGGCGCGAGTTACTGCGCACGGCGGGCGCGGGCGCGGGGCTCCTGGGACTCTCCTCCCTGCTCGCGGCCTGCGGCATCGTCGGCTCTGACGCCCGCGGCGGCGCGGACAAGGTTGACTGGGTGTCCTATTGGCGCGAGCAAAAGCGAACCGGCCAACTCAACTTCGCCAACTGGCCTCTCTACATCGACTCCGAGCACGGCAAGTCCGAGTCACTGGTCGATTTCACCAAGGCCACGGGCATCAAAGTGGACTACGAAGCGGTCATTCAGGGCGACGCGCCCTTCTACGCCGCCATCGAGCCCCTGCTCTCGGCCCAAGAGTCGACGGGCTATGACATCGTGGTCATGACCAACGGTTGGTATCTCACCCAGCTCATCAACAGCAACTTCCTCGTGGAACTGGATCACTCAAAACTGCCGAACTTCGCGAACTACGCCAGTGACCTCGTGAAGAACCCCAACTACGACCCCGGCAACAAGTACTCGGTCACGTGGCAGACCGGCTTTACCGGCATTGCCTACAACACCAAGTTCATCGATCGACCCATCACCAGTTTCAATGATCTGGCCGACCCCGCGTTCAAGGGCCACGTGGGAATGATGAACGACAACGTTGAGCTCGGATGCGCCGCGCTCCTACGGATGGGCGTGAAGCCCGCGAACTCCACCCCCAAACAGTGGGCCGAGTCCACCAAGTGGCTGGAAAAGCAGCGCGAGTTGGTTCTCGGCTACTACGACCAGAGTTACATCCAGTACCTCGAGAACGAAGACACCTGGATCACCCAGGCCTGGTCGGGAGATGTTTTCCAGGCGAACCTCTCGGGCTATCCGCACCTGAAGTACGTCGTTCCCAAAGAGGGCCAGGTCGTCTGGCACGACAACATGCTGATTCCGCGTCAGGCGCAAAATCCCTTGAGTGCGCTGGAGTGGATGAACTTCTACTACACGCCCAAGATTGCCGGCATCGTCGAAGACTGGGTCAACTACGTCTGCCCGGTGCCGAAGGCTCAGCAGTACATCGCGGACGTCATCAAAGACCCGACCGTCGCGAACAGTCCGCTGGTCTTCCCTCCCGCCTCGATCACCGCTCAGTCGAATCCGTACTACGTCTACAAGGACTACGACGAGTACGAGACGTGGAACGACACCTTCAACCCCATCATCGAGTAATGAGCGATACCACCACTCTCGCCAAGCCTCGCAACCGACGTCCCAGTTGGGTGCGACGTCACAGCCCTCCCTACTGGCTCAGCCTGGTGGGCGGCGGCTGGATGTTGGCCTTCTTTCTCATTCCTTTGGTCTCGGGGCTCATCGTCTCGCTGGAAACCGGAAATCCGCTCACCGGTTATCACCTCACGTGGAACTGGTCGATCTATAAGCAACTCTTCGTCCACTCCGACATTCCCTACACGACGTTTTTTCTGCGTTCGCTGTACTACGGCGCGGCGACCACGATCCTCTCGATTCTCATCTCGTACCCGATGGCGTACTACATCGCCTTCAAAGTCAGGGACCGCTGGAAGAGTCCTCTGCTGTTCCTGGTACTCCTTTCCTTCTTCGTGTCGTTCGTTATTCGCACCGACATGTGGTCCTTCATTCTTTCGAATCAGGGCATCGTGATCACCGCGCTGAGAAAGTTGCACCTGGTGGGAAAGAACTTCCACATCCTCGGGACTTCGAACGCCGTTATCGGTGGCGACGTCTATAACAACCTGGCGTTTATGGTGCTGCCCATCTACGTCGCCCTCGAGCGGATCGACGGACGGATCCTGGAGGCCGCCCGGGACCTCTACGCGAACGGCCGCCAGGTGTTCTTGAAGGTCGTGCTCCCGCTCTCACGGGCGGGAATCTTTGCCGGTGTCCTCCTGGTCTTCATCACGACGGTCGGTGACCCGGTGGTCTCGTCACTCCTCGGCGGCGTGGGCACCTACACCATTGGTCAGGCCATTCAGGACTCCTATCTGACCAACCAGCAGTTCAATGTGGCGGCGGCTCTGTCCACCGCGTTGATGGTGGTGCTCGGCATCATCATGTTCATTTACGCCAAGGTGTTTGGCACCCAGAACATCGAGAACCTCGTCTAATGGCCTCCAACGTGTCCGTTCCCGAGCAGCGTCGGCGCAGCCCCTGGCTGGCCAGTTTCTACTGGCTCGTCATCTTCATCACCTTCGTCCCGATCATCGTGATGGTGCTCTACAGCTTCAACAACGCACCCACCAGCCGCATCACCTTTGCCTGGAACGGCTTCACCACCTATTGGTACCGCAACCTCACCCAGGTGGACGGGCTCAGCCACGCCTTCGTCACCTCGCTCGAGGTGGCGCTCATCTCGGCGGTCGTGTCGGTCATTGTGGGCACGCCCTTGTCCATGGCGCTCGGTCGCTATCGGTTCTGGGGCAAGGGTCTGATCAGTTCCATGGTCTTTGCCGACATCGCGGCCCCGGCCATTGTGGTGGGCGCGGCCTCGCTGTCGTTCTTCTTGTCGATCAATCTGGACACCGGCCTGTTGACGATCTTGATTGCTCACATCGCCTTTAACGTGGCCTACGTCGTCGTGGTGGTGCGCGCTCGACTGTCCGGGATGGACAGCTCGATTGAAGACGCGGCGCGCGATCTCGGCGCCGGACCGTTCACGACGTTCACTCGCGTCACCTTGCCGTTGCTGTGGCCCGCGTTGCTCGCCGCGGGCCTTCTCGCCTTCGCCATGTCCATCGATGACTACGTGATCACGAGTTTCGTCGCCGGCTCCACCGTCACCTTCCCGCTCTTCGTCTACGGCGCCGCGAAGGTGGGACTGCCGCCCCAGGTGCTCTGCTTTGGCACCATCATCTTCTTCGTCGGCTTGCTCTTGGCGCTCGCCAACGGAGTGCTGAACCGTCGCCATCTCGCGGCTCGGGCGGCCACCGAGGACGACGCGACGAAAATCGTGGTGGAGACGAAACAGCCCGCCGCGGTCTAGCTCGCGAGGGAGTACACGACCTCGACCTGCACGCTGATGGACTGCGAACCCGCCTGAATCGGCACGCGGTTCGCCGTGGCGGACGCGGCGAACTGGGCCAAGGGGTACACGATGCCCGTCGATCCGGTGTTCTCCTGGTCAATCACCTTCACGATTGACACCACGGTGGTCCCGCCGCCCTTGGCGATCTGTCCCGCCTCGGTCCGGGCGTTCTCGATGGCGCGGGCGCGGGCCCGGGCGAGGTACTTCGACTGGTTGGAGATGGAAAAGGTCACGCCGCTCAACTGAACGCCGTTGCCGGCCGCGTGCGCGGCCGCGTCGATGGCGGTGCCCGCCTTCTTCAGGTTGTGCATCGTGACGTTGAGGTCGTCGCTCGCGGTAAACCCGGTGATCGCGCCGCTCTCGTTGGTGTTGTCGTAGATGTTGAGGTCGGAAGTCTGCAGATTCTTCTTCGTGACGCCGTTCTTGAGCAGCGAAGCCTCCAGAGCCGCGGTCTTGACGTTGTTCTCACTCAACGCGGCAGCCGCGGTGGCCGCGGTTGTCTGCACGCCAATCTGAAAGCTCATAGTGTTCGGCGTGCCGGTGACCGTGCCCGAGCCGGTGACGGTGATCGTTGCCGCCGACGATGAACGAGAGTGTCCGAGGGTCTCGCCCACGAAGGCAACCGCGGCGATGACAATCGCAAAGACCAGGAGAAAGACCATCCGGGTGACCGGCGGGGTCCGACGCCTTGCGGCCCGGGGGAAGTGTTCGTGGTCGTGGATCTCGGCGGGCTCTTGGTGATCGCTCACGGTATCTCCTTCAGTGGCGCGGACGGTGCCGCGAGAGGACGATCACGAGACCGCCTTCTACTGAGGTCTCTGTCGCGAGTGGGAAGAACTTTCTAGAAACTTTGCGACGTGAGCCGGCGCACGATATGGGTGAAGTCCGCCGAGCGCTCTTCCCAGTTGCGGTAGAGGCCGAAACTGGGCGCGGCCGGCGAGAGCAGAACGACGCCACCCCCCTCCAAGGAGCCGCGAGCCAGTTGGACCGCTTCCTCCATGGTGTCCGCGCTGTGCTGCACCAACGCGCCACAACGCTGGTGGACGTTTGCACTGAGGCGAAGTCCGGCGTTGCCGATCGTGATCAGACTGGTGAAGGCGTCTCGGGCGCACAGTGCGTCGGCGAGTTCGCCGTAGTCAACGCCGCGATCGAAGCCTCCGGCGATGAGCGCAACGGGCTCGGTGCGAAAGACCTCGAGGGCGGCCAGGGTGGGCAGCACCGAAGTGGCCAGGCCGTCGTCGACGTAGCGTACGTCAGCACCGTTGACGTGTTCGCGGCCCACCAGCGTTAGGCGACCCGACAGGGGCTGAAACTCATCGGCCCGGGAGCGAACGGCGACACGCAGCGCCGAGTGCTCCACCCCGGTCAACGCTTCGACGGCGGCGAGCGCGAGGGCCACGTTGGAGTCGTTGTGCGGGCCAAGAAGTCCGAGCTGGCTCGCGAGATGGGTGGGGTCGCTCGCCACGTACGTGACCTCTCCGCCCAACTCGCCGGCGTGCCCGCGCAGCGTCGCGCTGTCGGCCACCAGCGTTCGGTGCTCACCTTCGGCGCGCGTCAAGGACAACTTGTCACGTCGGTACTGCTCGAGGGAGCCATGCCAATCGATGTGGTCCTCGCCGAGGGAGGTGACGACCACCACCCGCGGGGCCAGATCAAGGTCGACGACTTGAAAGCTCGACACCTCGAGTATCAGCCAGCCCTCACGAGTGTCGACCTCGGGATCGTAGGGCGGCTGGCCGATGTTGCCCAGGCGTTGGGCGGGCTGATCGAGGCAGTGCAAGAAGAAAGCGATGAGTGACGTGGTCGTTGATTTGCCCTTGGTTCCCGTGATCGCGACGACGCGATCGAGCTCGGTATCGTGCATCCACAGATTGAGGGCGGACGTCACCGTCACTCCGGCGCGTTCGAGTTCCAAAATGTCGCCGCGCCGACGAGGTATGCCCGGACTTTTGAGCACCACGTCGCACGTCACGAGCGCGGCGAGACCCCCGTGGTCGGTGAGGAGAACGGCGGGGTCGCTGTTCTCCACGTCATCGACGATGATGAGTTCACAGGTGCCTCGCAGTCGCCGCGCGGCCGCTTGGCCTTCGACGCCGTAGCCGAAGATGCCGACTCGCCGACCGGCGAGGTCAGCGAAGCCAGTGGGCCGGAACACGGCTGGATCCCAAGGGCTCAAGTAACTCGTCGAAACCGCGGTCGGTTGCCACGTGGCGCGAGATCTCGCCGAGCAGTTCGACGTCGCGCCACTCGTCCAGTTCACTGACCCGCGCGAGCGCGGCCGCGCTCTCGTCGGGATCGCCCACGCACTCGAATGGTTTCGTCTCCAGGCCCACTCCGACCAGTACTTCTAGCTGAGCCGCGCGCGCGGGATCGCTCAGCGGTTCGTGATGAAAGATGTGACGAAGCTGGTCGCGCGAGAGATGGGGAGCGAGCATCAAGTTGATAAAGAGGCACTTGTCGCACTCACCGCACCAGGTGTCTAGGCGTTGCTCGCGTACTTGGGCGAACGCTCGGTTGCAGCTGCGAAACACCTCGTGATACTGGGGGAGCGTGCTGAAGACCTGGGCCACCCAGATCTCGCTTCGATCCCGCAGGGCGCTCGCCACCACTAACGAGTCGCCGAGTCGCTCAGCCAGGGCCTGTGATATCAAGACTTCGGCATGGAGAGACTTGCTCCATTGATGATTGACCGCGAGTGTGCCCCAGTGGAGGTTGGGCTCGGAGGCGGAGTGCTCGTTGCTCATGACGACGCCGCCGCGTCCTGAGGCCACCGCCGCGATCGCGGCGAGCAGCGTGATCATGGCGGTGATGGGCACGTGCCCGTGAAAGAAACCGTCGCTCCCGCTCAGGAGCTGGGGGTCGAGGTGGCGGGTGGCCCGGATCACCGGCCGTCCCGTCACCGCGGCCGTCGCCTCCAGGGGTGCGAACCGACCACTCGGTGGACTTACGATGAAGAGGGTCTGATCGATGTCGGGGGCCAGCATCGCGGTCGTGACGACCGAGTCGATACCACCCCCAAAGGGGACCAGAACTCGGTGTGAGTCGAGTGTGACCGCGACCTCCTCGACGCGAGCGCCGCCGACGATCGTGACGTCATCGAGGGGAACGTCGTTGCGGTAGGCGAACTCGGCCAGCCCATCGCGTATCGACGCCTTGAGGAGTCGGGCCCCCGCTTCGCCGAGCGCGGTCGAGCCGACGTCCACTCGACGCGCGGCGCCCGCCTTGAAGTACGAGAGCCCGGCGAGGAGAAACCACAGCTCGGCCACCGCGCGCCCGGCACGGGTGGTCAACGGGCCGACGCCTTCGAAGTCGATCGTCTCGACGAAGACGCGACCATCGAGTTCGTAGGTGGCACGAAGTGTCGTGTCGTTGACCTCGAGGTCGACGTAGCGAAAGAGGTCGGCGCGGCGCGGGGTTGTCGCTTCACTCATGGCGTACGTCATGCTACGGCCCACCGCGCGACGATCGAGAAGCGTCCGCAGGGTCGTTGAGCTCGGTCGCTGTAGAAGACCTCACCGCCGTCGGTGACGTCGCGGCTGAGAACCACCTGGTCATCCACCACCCCGGCCCCGACAAGTTGACGGAGGGCTACGAGGCGCAGGTCGAGGCGTGAGTGGTCTGGGCCGTCGGCGAGCAGAGCGCCCTCCACCGACACGAAGTGTTGGGCCACCTCGGGTCCCACTTGGTACTTCTCACTCGAGATGGAAGGTCCGACAAACACGTGCGTGTCGCGCGCGCTGAGCCGCTCGAGAGCTCGGCCGATCACTCCGTCGCGAAGTCCCCGCCATCCCGCGTGCACTACCGCCACGCGTCGCGAGGCCGTGTCGACGAGAGCGATCGGCACACAGTCGGCAACGAGGACGGCTATGGCGAGATCGTGCGAGTCGGTCACCAGCGCATCGGCCTCGCTCTGGGCACTCACCTCCGCTGCCTCGAGTACGCCGACGCCGTGCACCTGACGCACCGTAACGAAATGGTTGGGGTCGACGCCGGCGGCCCGCGCCACGAGGGCGCGGTTCTCGCGCACGCGGCCGACGTCATCGCCGACGTGATCGCCGAGGTTGAGCGAGTCGTAGGGAGAAGAGCTGGTGCCGTTGAAGCGATCGGTCACGAAGACGTCAACGCCCAGCGCTCGCAGATTATCCGCCGGGTACACCGTCAGGGAGCCGCGCTGTTCCGGGCGCAGGACTACGTCTCTAGGCATGTCGCGCAATGTCCAATCACGTCGAGGGCGTGCGAGGTTGCTCGAAATCCCTGTTGTCGCGTCAGTTCGTCCACCATGGCGCTCACGGTGCGTTCGAAGTCTGGGGTCGGGGTTACGTCCACGACGCGCCCGCACGACGAGCAAAGCAGGTGATGATGGTGATGGGTGAGATCTTCGGCCAACTCGAAACGGGCAAACTCGTCATTGGCGGCGATTCGACGAACGACGCCGGCGGTCTGCAAATCTGACAAGTGCCGATAGGCGGAGCTTCGCGGAACGTCGGGAATTGCGCGGGAGATGTCGGAAATGCTGAGGGGCCGACCCGACGACGCGAGGAGTTCCACCACCGCTTGGCGTCCCGGCGTGTAGCGCTGGTCAATGCGGCGAAGGTGAACTTCCACGAGCTCGTGCAGCTCTTCATGGGAAGAGCCAGCGTGTGGGTCGGGGCGGGCGATTGACACGTTCTCCTCTCGTGCGCGTTCTCAATTGTATTGAGACTTAGTCTCAATATACCCTTTTGTATGCCCATCTCAGCCCTTCGCCCGCGATCTCGGTCCTTCGCCGCGGCCGGCCTGGTGGTGAGCCTTGTGGTGGCGGGGACTCTCACGATGGCCCTGTCGGGTTCCGCCTCGGCCGGGGCGAGGACCCGCGTCATTGTCGCGGTCGGCGCGGAAAACGAGTACGCCGATGTCTTGAGTCAGATCGGGGGAAAGTACGTGTCTGTCACGTCCATCCTCAACAACCCGAACACCGACCCCCATACGTTTGAGGCGAGCGCGAGCGTGGCCGAAGAGATTGCCAGGGCGCAACTCATTGTGCAAAACGGCGTGGGCTACGACAGTTTTATGGACAACATCGAGACCGCCTCGCCGAACCCCCGACGAAAGGTCATTGTCGCCCAGGAGGTGCTGGGGCTGTCGACGACCACGCGCAATCCGCATCTCTGGTACAAACCCACGACCATGCCCGCCGTGGCGAAAGTCATGGTGAAGGACCTCGACCAGCTCGCACCCCGTCACTCGGCGTACTTTGAAGCGAACCTGAAAGCCTTCGACGCGTCACTTGATCCCTGGCTCGCGTCGATCGAGGCTTTTAAGTCCAAGTATCCCCGCACTCCTGTTGCCGTCACCGAGCCGGTGGCGGATTACCTTCTCCAAGCCATGGGCGCCAATATTCTCACCCCCTTCGTCTTTCAGACCGACATCATGAATGGGGTGGATCCGGCCCCCGAAGACATCACTCTTGAGGACGGCTACTTCACGAAGCACGACGTCAAGCTCTTTTGTTACAACCAACAGGTGGTCGACTCCTTGACCACCTCCCTTCGCCAGGTCGCGAAGCGGTCTCGCGTTCCGGTCGTCGGCGTGTACGAGACGATGCCGACTCCGGGATTCAACTACCAGACCTGGATGTTGGCCGAGACGAAGGCCATCGAGTCCGCTGTGGTGTCGCACCGTTCGACGCAGAAGTTATGAGCGGGGTCGCGTCCGCTCCGGTTCTTGACGTCGACGAGGTCAGCGTCTCATTTGGCGGCCGATCGATTCTTGATCACGTGAGTTTCGCCGTTCACCGCGGCGAGTTCACGGGATTGATCGGTTCCAACGGCGCGGGAAAGACGACGCTGTTGCGTTCGATCCTCGGGCTGCAGCGACTCGAGGGGGAGAGATTCGCGTGGAAGGTGAACCACTCTCTCGTCACCGCCACGCGCTCGGCTACGTCCCCCAGAAGGTGCTGCTGGACCCCGACATTCCCCTGCGCGCTCGCGACTTCGTAGCACTGGGGCTCAACGCGAATCGCTACGGCTTCTCGAGACGAACGCCCGCGCAACGTGATCGAGTGGAGCAGATACTGCGCGACGTGGACGCCGAACGTTTTGCCGACAGCCGAGTGGGCAGCCTCTCCGGGGGCGAGCAGCAGCGCGTGCTCATTGCCCACGCTCTCGTGAGCGAGCCCACTTTGCTCCTCCTCGATGAGCCCTTGGCGAATCTCGACCCCCGGAGCGTCCAGGAGATCGTGGCCTTGCTGCACTCCGTCGCCAAGGAGCATCACGTCGCGGTCTTACTCTCGGCGCACGAGATGAACGCGCTCTTGCCCGTGATGGATCGCATCGTCTATATCACGAATGGTCGCGCGGCGAGTGGCACGACCGAGGAAGTGGTGCGCTCTGACGTGCTGAGCGCGTTGTATGGACATCACGTTGACGTGCTGAAGCTGCACGGACGAGTGCTGGTCGTGGCCGAACCCGGTCAAGACGACGCCGAGATTCCCGAGCACCCGACCTTGACCGTGAACTAAGGGCCGTGCGGTACCTCTTTGAGCCTGGATTCTTCTCCAGCGGTCCGGTGCACGTCGCCGTGACGGTCGGCGCGGTGAGCGCGTTGGTGTCGGCCTTCGTGGGCGTCTTCACGGTGATGCGGGGCCAGTCCTTCGCGGGCCACGCCCTCACCGACGTGGCAACCACGGGAGGGTCGGGCGCCTTTTTCTTCAACTTCAGCCCCCTGCTCGGCTTCCTCGGAGCGGGCGTGCTCGGAGCCGGCGCCATGGATCTGGTGGGGGTGGAGCGCTTGCGCGGTCGCGATATCGCGACGGGCGTGGTGCTGGGCTTCGCGACCGGACTGGCGGCGCTGTTCTTGTACCTCGACGCCACCAAGAACGCGACGACCGGCGTCAGTCAGCAGATCCTGTTCGGCTCGATCTTCACGCTCAACTCTTCAACGATTCCGCTCGTGGTGGGGATGAGCGTGATCACGCTCGGCGTTCTCGCTCTGATCTACCGCCCACTGCTCCTCAGCTCAATAAGTCCCGATCTGGCCGGGGCGCGGGGAATACGAGTTCGTCTGGTGGGAGTGCTCTTCATGCTCACCCTCGCGGTGGCCGTCGGTCTGTCCTCCATCGCCATTGGCTCGGTCCTTTCGACGGCTCTGTTGATCGGACCGGCCGCCACCGCCCTGCGGGTCACCAAGAACCTGCGGGCTGCGCTCGTGGTCGCTCCGATTCTCGGGGTCGTCGCGACGTGGCTGGGCGTCGTTCTCGCCTACGACAGCTTCTATTGGTTTCCCTCCAGTCAGGGTCTGCCCGTCAGCTTCTTCATTGTGACCCTCATCTTCCTGGGCTACCTCGTCTCGGGTCTGCCCGCCCTTCGCCGACGCACCAGTAGTCCCGTTGCGACCGCTCCCGCGCGCGAGTTCAAGGGGGTGCCGGTCTGATGTTCACGAGCTTCATGGTGAACGCGTGGCTGATCGGTTCGATTGTCGCGGTGGTGGCCGGAATCGTCGGCTTCTTCGTCGTGATGCGCAGTTCCGCCTTCGCCGCCCACGCCATCCCCAATGGCGCCTTCGCCGGAGCGGCCGGGGCCAATCTTGTGGGCATCAACCCCCTGGTGGGTCTCGGGGTATTTTCCCTGGCGGCGGCGCTGGGCATCGCTACGCTCTCTCGCCGAGGCCGGGCCGATGCGGTCACCGCTTTGGCCCTCGTCATGATGCTGGCGCTCGGTGCGGCGTTCCTCAGCCAGAGCACCGAGTACGAACCCGCGATCTTCTCCTTGTTATTCGGGGAGATTCTTGGCGTGAGCACGGGGCAGCTGTGGCCGGTCATCGCGCTCGGCGCGGTCTGCGTGGTGGCCGTCGGCGTGCTGTATCGCCCGCTCCTGTTGACCTCCATCGCGCCCGAGATCGCCGCGGCGAGGGGACTGCGCCCCGAGCGACTCGAGATCATCTTTCTCGTGGTGCTGGCCTGCGCCACCACGATGACCGTGCCCGTCGTCGGTGCGTTGTTGATCTTCACGTTGATGATCGGCCCTCCCGCCGCGGCGCGCTGTTTCAGCGACCGCGCGCCGGTGGCCATGGGGTTGTCGGTTCTCATCGGGCTCCTCACCATCTGGGGGGCCCTCGCGTGCGCGTACGTCACGAACTGGCCGGTCGGCTTCTACGTGGGTTCCTACAGCGCCGCCTGGTTTGTGATCGGTCGACTCTTTCGAGCGTGGCGTCGGGCTCAAGGAT
>CAWKAT010000011.1:0-8243 GCA_963847725.1 uncultured Acidimicrobiaceae bacterium | reverse complement strand
TAAGGTAAACGTATGGGTGTTGAGCCAATAACGGTCTCTCTGTTTCCGGAAACGGCAGAGTTGCGCAGCGACGGAGCAAGCATTGGTGGCGTTGAGTTGCGCGATCTAGCGGCGACTTTCGGCACCCCGTTATTCGTCTACGACGAGGCGACCCTGCGCCAGCGTTGCCGTGAGGCGGCGCTCGCTTTCGACGACGGCGTGGCGTTCGCGTCGAAGTCCTTTCTTTGTGGGGCGATGGCCCGCCTGGCCTATGAAGAAGGTCTCTGCGTCGATGTCGCCACCGGGGGAGAGCTCGACATCGTGTTGCGGGCCGGCGTTCCCGCTCATCGGATCATCGTGCACGGAAACAACAAGTCTCGCGAGGAGCTCGAGCGCGCCATCGCGGTCGGAGTCCATCGACTCGTCGTGGACAATTTTGATGAGATCGAGAATCTTCGTTCCCTCGTTTCTCCAACGGCCCCGCTCAGCGCACTGGTGCGCGTGACGCCGGGCGTCGAGGCCCACACGCACGAATACGTCCGAACCGGTCAAGAGGACACCAAGTTCGGGTTCTCGGTCGCCACCGGTGAGGCCCGCCGAGCGATCGACCAGCTGAAAGAACTTCCGGGGATCGCCCTGCACGGAGTGCACGCGCACATTGGCTCCCAGATCTTCGAGGTTGAGGGGTTTCGCGAGTCGATGACGGTGCTGGCCGAGTTCACAGCAGAGGACGATTTCGACGAACTGTGCGTGGGGGGAGGCCTCGGCGTGGCCTACGTGTTCGGAGAGAGCGCCCCCTCGATTGGTGAGTGGGCCACGGCGCTGCGCGACGCCGCGGCCCTGTGCGGACTGCGTTCTGACGTGCGAATTCTGGCGGAGCCCGGGCGGGCCATCGTGGCCCAGGCGGGTGTGACGCTCTACCGGGTGGGCGTCGTCAAGCCCGTCACCCAGCGCACGTACATGGCGGTCGACGGGGGAATGAGCGACAACCCCCGCCCGGTGCTCTACGGATCGGGCTACGAAGCCTTCGACGTTGATCAGCCGCTCGCGGAGCGACCGCAACAAGTTCGCCTCGTGGGCAAGCACTGCGAGAGCGGCGACGTCCTTATTGATGAGGCCTACTTGCCGGCGACGACGGGGGTGAACAGTCTTATCGGCACCCCCGTCACCGGCGCCTACGGGTACTCCATGGCCTCGAACTACAACCGAGTCCCTCGCCCGGCCGTCGTGTTCGTACGCGACGGAGTGGCCCGAGAAGTGCTGCGGCGCGAGACGTTCGACGATCTCGCGCGACTGGAAGTGGGAATCTAAAGCTGGCCGGACGTCGGTTAGCCTTAATTCATGAAAAGTCCGGTAGTTCGTGTCGGGGTGATCGGTGGCGGCACTGTCGGCACCGCCTTGGTCGAACTGCTGAGCGACCCCACCCGCAACGAGGCCTTGGTGGATGCCGCCACCTCGAACGTGGAGCTCGCGGGCGTGGCCGTCCGCGATATCGCGAAGCCTCGTCCGGGCATCCCGGCCGCCCTGCTCACCACGGACGTAGAGGCACTCATCGCCAGCGATTTGGACGTGCTCGTTGAGGTAGCGGGCGGAATTGAGCCGGCGAGAACCTATATCGAGAGTGCCCTGAAACGCGGCGTGTCGGTGGTGACGGCCAATAAGGGCCTGATGGCCGAGAGCGGCACCCAGTTGGCCCAACTCGCCCACGATCACGGCGCGGACCTCTTTTATGAGGCGGCGGTCGGTGGGGCCATCCCCATTCTGCGCGCACTGCGCAGCTCGCTGGCCGGTGAGCGCATCTCTCGGGTCATGGGCATCGTGAACGGCACGACCAACTACATCCTCACCAAGATGACGACCGAAGGCAGTGACTACGGCGACGCGCTGCGCGAAGCGCAGGCCCTCGGCTACGCCGAGGCCGATCCCACCGCCGACGTGGAGGCTTACGACGCCGCCGCCAAAGTGCAGATTCTCTCGACGCTGGCCTTCGGCACGCGACTCAGCGGCGAAGAGATTGCCCGAGAGGGAATTACCGGCGTGCGCAGTATCGACGTCGACGTCGCCACCCGCATGGGATACGTCATCAAGCTCATCGGGGTCGCGGAACGGGTCGGTGAAACCGGAATCTCTCGGCGCGTGCACCCCGCCATGGTTCCCGTGAGCCACCCGCTGGCGTCGGTCAACGGGGCCATGAATGCGGTCTTCGTCGAGGGCGTGAAGAGCGGCCCTCTGATGTGGTTGGGCCAGGGCGCCGGCGGCGCACCCACGGCGACGGCCGTCCTGGGTGACCTGCTGGACGCGGCGAGGAACCGCGTCAGTGGGCGCCACGACGTGCCCTTCAGCGGTGACCGCTCGCTGCACTACGTGCCGGCCAGCAGGCTGTCCAGCCGCTTTTATCTGAGTGTTGACGTGCTCGACCGACCCGGGGTGCTCGCCGAAGTGGCCGGTGTCTTTGGCCGCCACCAGGTCTCGATCAAGTCCATGGATCAATCGGGTTTCGACGACGAGGCCCGCCTCGCCTTTTTGACGCACGAAGCGCTGAGTGCCGACGTGGAGGCGACGGTCGAGGAGCTGGTGGCCCTCGAGTCGGTGGACTCGGTCGGCGCCTGCATACGGGTGATCGACGAGGCCGTCACGTGATCGGCTGGCGGGGGCTCCTGGTCGAGTACGCCGAGTGGCTCGATCTCGATGACGTGGGTGACATTGTCACGTTGCAAGAAGGCAACACCCCCTTGCTGCACGCCGACCAGCTCTCGGAGCGTCTCGAGGCGGACGTCTGGCTCAAGTACGAGGGACTGAACCCGTCGGGTTCCTTTAAGGACCGCGGCATGACGATGGCCATCACCAAGGCGAAGGCGCTGGGCGCGACGAAGGTCATCTGCGGATCGACGGGCAATACGTCGGCCGCCGCCGCGGCGTACGCGGCGAAAGCCAACATGGAGTGCGTCGTTCTGGTGCCCGAGGGAAAGATAGCGCTCGGCAAGCTGGCCCAGGCCATCGTCTACGGCGCACAGGTCCTGCAGATTCGCGGCAACTTCGATCAGGCGTTGAATCTGGCCCGCGAGCTCACTCAGCACCTCCCCATCACCATTGTCAACTCCATCAACCCCGACCGCATCGAAGGTCAAAAGACCGGCGCGTTCGAGATTGTGGACGTGCTCGGCAAGGCGCCCGATATTCTCTCCATCCCCGTGGGCAACGCCGGCAACATCACGGCGTACTGGCGCGGCTTCACTCAGTATCACTTTGCCCAGCGCTGCGCGACCTTGCCCAAGATGTGGGGATTTCAAGCGGCGGGCGCGGCGCCGATCGTGCTCGGACATCCCGTCGCGAACCCCGAAACGATCGCCACGGCCATTCGCATCGGTAACCCGGCGAGTTGGGTGCCCGCGCTGGAGGTTATCCACGAGTCACTGGGCGATATTCGTGCGGTGACCGATGAAGAGATTCTCGACGCCTATCACTACATCGCGCGCCACGAGTCGATCTTCTGTGAACCGGCGTCGGCCGCCTCGGTGGCGGGACTCTTAAAGTATGGCGTGCCCAAAGGCTCCACGGTGGTGTGCGTCCTGACGGGCAACGGACTGAAGGACCCCGACACCGCCGTGAGCTCCAGCGCGTCACCCGACGTGGTGGACGCCACCCTGAAAGCGCTCCTCAGCGAACTCGCGTAGGTTGGCCGTTCAGCCAACCTCTGCTATACTGGCGTTTGTCATCCGTTCGGCTGTGCCGGCGTAAGGAATCTCTTCCGAGATGACATTTCCCGATTTTCTTCTCCGTTCTGTCACATCATTCTGAACGGCGAGAAAGGATTTATGCATGGCTATTAAGCCTTCCCCAGACCGTTCGGATCTCGAGTCGAAAACTCGCGAGGATCTGCAAACGATCGCCAAAGTTAAGGGTGTCGACGCTCCCGCCCGCGCCTCGAAAGCGGCGCTCATCGAAGCGATCATGGGCGAGCCGTCCGGCGACACCGCCCCGGCCTCCGCCTCTCGGGCCGTGCGCTCGCGGCGTACGGTCGCCACTCCCGTCGATGACTTCGAGGAGTTACTCGGTGAGTTCGTCGCCGACACCAAAGTGCCCGCGACCGCTCCCGCCGCCCCGGCGGCGTCCGAGTCCGCCGAGAGCAACGGTGGCGAAGTCCTACCCAGTGAGCGCCCCGTCGCTCGCCAGTTCACTCAGGCCCGACCCGAGCGCCAGCCCCGAGAGTTCACTGATGGTTCCAACAATCGCTCGCGCCGCAACCGTCGAAACCGCAACGGCAACGCCAACGGTGGCGGGGGCAACGGTCGCGAACGTTTCAACGGCGGTGAGTCGATGCCCAACGCAGACCAGCCCTACGCCGGCGAGCTCGTCGAAGTAGAAGGTCTGCTCGACTTGCGCGACGACGGCTACGGCTTCTTGCGCACCAAGGGTTACCACGCGTCACCGAACGACGTCTACGTCTCCATCAACCAAGTGCGCCGCTATCACTTGCGCAAGGGCGACACCATCGTGGGCGGCTTCCGTCCGGCGGCCTCGAATGAGAAGTACCCGGCCCTTCTTCGCGTCGACAGCGTGGCGGGTATTGACCCCGAAGTAGCGCGCCTGCGCCCCCGCTTCGAAGATCTCACCCCGCTGTTCCCGGACGAGAAGTTGAACCTCGAAACCAACGAGGGAAAACTCGACCTCACCCCGCGCATCGTTGACTTGCTCTCGCCGATTGGCAAGGGCCAGCGGGGGCTCATCGTCTCGCCGCCCAAGGCGGGCAAGACCACGATCATGAAACAGATCGCCCAGTCCATCGAGACCAACAACCCCGAAGTTCACCTCATGGTGCTGCTGGTGGACGAGCGTCCCGAGGAAGTCACTGACATCCGTCGCAGCGTGCGCGGTGAGGTCATCTCTTCGACCTTCGACCGTCCGGCCGAAGAGCACACGCACGTCGCCGAACTCTGCATCGAGCGGGCCAAGCGCCTGGTGGAGCAGGGACGCGACGTGGTGATCATCCTGGACGGCATCACGCGACTCGCCCGGGCCTATAACCTCGCCGCTCCGGCCACCGGGCGCATTATGTCCGGTGGTGTCGACTCGGGCGCGCTCTATCCGCCGAAGAAGTTCTTCGGCGCCGCGCGCAACATCGAGGAGGGTGGCTCGTTGACCATCCTCGCGAGCGCCCTCGTGGAGACGGGTTCCAAAATGGACGAGGTCATCTTCGAAGAGTTCAAGGGCACCGGCAATATGGAGTTGCGCCTGGACCGGCGCCTGGCTGAGCGCCGCCTCTACCCGGCGATCGACGTCAACGCTTCTTCCACCCGTCACGAGGAACTGCTCTTCAGTCGTGAAGCGCTGCCGCAGGTCTGGAAGTTGCGTCGCGTCTTGAACGGACTGTCCGCCGAAGGCCGCGACGCCGCCGGCCTGGAGCTGCTCATCGACAAGCTCAAGACCACCAAATCCAACGACGAGTTCCTGGCGGAGATCGCCGGGGGCCCGGCGCCAACCAGTTGATTTCCCGCTACACTTCCTCTTCGCACTGAAGGAGCATCATGAAAGCAGATATCCACCCCAAATACGGCGAAGCCAGCGTGACCTGCTCGTGCGGCAACACCTTTACCACCGAGTCGACCAAGTCGACCCTGCGCGTCGAGCTTTGCAACGAGTGCCACCCCTTCTTCACCGGTAAGCAGAAGCTGGTCGACACCGGAGGGCGCGTCGAGCGCTTCCAGCGCCGCTACGCACAAAAGACGAAGGCGCGCACTCCGAAGGCTTAGGTCCTCGAGTGCTCCGCCCGTTTCGTGCGCTCTCTTGACGAGACGCTGAACGTCCTTCAGGACGAGCTTCGCGTCGTCGAGGCCCAGTTGTCAGAACCCGACGTCGCGAACGACCTCACACGCCTGCGTGACCTGTCGCGTCGCCACAAGGAACTGAGCGACATCAACGTCGCCTGGCTGGAACTGCGCGCGGCCCAGGAAGACCTAGCGACCGCTCGCGAGATGTTCAACGAGACCGAGGGATCCGACCGCGAGCAGTGGCGCGACGAGGTCAACGCCGCCGAGACGAGCATCGTGGGACTCGAAGAGAACCTCGAAACCCTGCTCTTGCCGCACGACCCCAATGAGGGGCGCAACGTGATCTTGGAGATCCGGGGCGCCGAGGGTGGGGAGGAGGCCAACCTCTTCGCGGCGGACCTGGCCGAGATGTATCGCCGCTACGCCGCCCTACGTGGCTGGAAACTCGAGGTCATCGAGGAGCGCCAGTCCGATCAGGGCGGCTTGGACGAGGCGACCTATCTGGTCAAGGGTGACGACGCCTGGTCGCGTCTCGAGTTTGAAGCGGGCGTGCACCGCGTGCAGCGCGTCCCGGTCACCGAGGCCAAGGGACGCGTGCACACCTCCTCGGCCACCGTGTCGGTGCTGCCCGAAGCGGAGGAAGTGGACGTGACGATCGACGCCGCGGACCTCAAGATCGACGTGTACCGTTCCTCGGGTCCCGGGGGTCAGAGCGTGAACACGACGGACTCGGCCGTGCGCATCACGCACCTGCCGAGCGGCATCGTCGTCTCGATGCAGGACGAGAAGAGTCAGATTCAAAACCGCGCCAAGGCCCTCATCGTGTTGCGCTCGCGCCTGCTGAAGGCCGCTCAGGACGCGCAGGCCAACGAACAGGGCGACCTCAAACGCTCGCAGCTGGGCGGCGGGGGACGCAGTGAAAAGATACGCACCTACAACTTCAAAGAGAATCGCGTGACCGACCATCGCATCAACCTCACGAACTACTCCCTCGACGCGGTCCTGGCCGGGGACCTCGATCCCTACGTCGACGCCCTACTGGCCGACAAGCGCGCCCGTCAGTTGTCCGAGAGTGCCGAACGTTAACGACGAGTTCGTACTCGAGCTCGTTGGGACCGGCGTGGAGCGACGCGAAGCGCGTTGGTTGGTGGAGGAGTTCGTTCCCGGCGGTGACCCGGACGCCCACCGGGCGTTGCGGGCGGCGGCGACGCGTCGCCTGAACGGCGAGCCTCTCCAGTACGTTCTCGGTCACTGGCCATTTCGGAGCCTCGACCTCGACGTCGATCCACGGGCTTTGATACCGCGCCCCGAGACCGAAGAGTTAGTGGACGTCGCCTTGCGGGAGCTCGCGGGGGCGGCGGTTCCCGCCCCGCTGATCCTCGACCTCGGTGCGGGGTCGGGAGCCATCGGTCTCTCGCTGCTCAGTGAGCTATTGGCTCGGGGGGTGGCCGCGAGTCTCATTGCCATCGATGAGTCGCGCGACGCGCTCACCCTCGCTCGCCAGAACGCTCGCAAGCATCATCTCGACGCGGTCTCCTTTGTCCACTCGTCGTGGTTCGCGTCCCTTGACGTATCTCTGCGCGGACGAGTCGACTTAATCGTGGCCAATCCGCCCTACGTGGGTGAGGTCGAGTTCAACGAACTCGACCCGGTGCTTCTGTACGAGCCGCGCGGGGCAATCGTGGCGCCCGACGAGGGTGGCATCGCGGGCTTCGCCGATCTCGACCTCATCATTCGCGAGTCGCTCGCGTGGCTGAAACCGGGTGGAGCGTTGGTCTGCGAGCACGGCGACGCGCAGCGTCGTGGGGTTCTCGACTTGACTGACCAGATGGGCTATGGCTCGGTCGACGACCTCGATGATCTCTCGGGCCGTCCCCGCATCTTGGTGGCGCGTCGATGACCCAGCTCGTTTCCCGAGACGACGCGGTGCGCTTACTGGGTGAGGGCGCCGTGGTCGCTGTGCCCACCGACACTGTCTACGGCCTCGCCGCCTCTCTGGTGCACCCCGACGCGGTGGCGTCGCTCTTCCTCGTGAAAGGTCGCCCCTCGGGCGTGCCCCTGCCCGTTCTGGTGCACGCGCTCAGCCCGATGCAAGAGATCGATGTGGAGTGGGGCGAACGGGCACAGCGTCTCTCCGAAGAGTTCTGGCCTGGCCCCCTGACAATCGTGGTGGCCGCCTCCCATGAGTTGTCGCTGATGCTCGGCGGGGCCCGCGACACCGTGGGCGTGCGCGTGCCCGATGACGAACTGCTGCTGTCGGTGCTTCGCGAGTGTGGCCCGCTCGCCGTCTCGAGCGCCAACACCCACGGCGCCGAACCCTGTCACAGCGCGCACGAGGTACTGGAGGCCTTGGCGGGGGAGCACCTCGCCGGGGTTCTGAATGGGGGCGAACGTCGCGGTGAGGTGTCGACGGTCGTGGAAGTAGACGACACGTCCTGGCGCGTCCTACGTGAAGGTGCGGTCAGCTCGGCCCGCATCGCGGCCGCACTCGATTAG
>CAWKAT010000010.1:0-81170 GCA_963847725.1 uncultured Acidimicrobiaceae bacterium | reverse complement strand
AACAAGAGCGCCGACAACGGTCCAAGGAATCGCTCGTCGCAATGTAGAACTCACCACACTCGCTTCCGCATTGGGTTCTCACCGGGCATCGTACGCACCATCCGACTGAGATCGAAGAGCAATTCCTGTAACGCGATTATCGTGCTCGGGGCTTCTGTTAGGTGGTCGAGTCACTCTTCGACGGCCACGTTCGAGTTTGAGAATTAAATAATCTACATTTACTCCGTTGAGAGGGATAGTCTCGCCAAATGGGCCCAACTAGCGGCGATTCCTCAGATCGAGTCTTGACCACTGGAGAATCATCGCTCGCGCTATGGCAAAGACACGGAGAGTTCGAACTCGCGATCTCCTTGATCGATCTGGAGGATTTCACGTTCCAGGCGGTGAGCAGGGATTTTGCGCAAATGGTTGGTCTCTCCAACGTTGAAATCTCGGGATTTCCCGCCCTTACCCTCTTTAGGGAAGAAGAGCGAGAGAATCTGGTCATCGCGCTCACGCAACTTCGCGAAGGAGTCGTTGACTCGTACTCCGCACATCGACTGCTCAATCCCGCCGTCGTTCGTTCAGGCGAACACATCATGTGGTCCAGACTCAGAGCAATCTCGTTCCAGGGAAAGCCCGTCGCACTCTCAGAGATGAACCTAGGAACGGTGCCCACATCCTTCCGGTTCACCGATTCAAAAGACGACGTCTTGCACGCGTTAGTCCTCGGATTCATCGACGCGCACGGTCAGATTGAATCGGTGAGTGACAATGCGTCACAGATCTTTGGAGTGAAGCCAGAGTCGCTCGTGGGTCGCCCGTTCCTGAGCCCTTTGGAGCGACAAGATCTCGTCAATCTGCACGATGGAAAGCCGATCGACCTTCTCGAACACGCACTGGCTTTTCGATTACGACGAGAAGGTGGCGATGAAGGAAACGTCGACTTCTGCTGCATCATCTCTGCGCTGGAGGGAGTCTCGGGACAGTGTTTCGTTCTCGTACCCGCCGAGAAGATCTCGCGCGATCCGCGCCCCGATCGCAGTTCCGTGCTGGAAGAACACCTCTGGCGGATTGCGCACGAGATTCTTGCGAGCCGAATATTCGAAAGCTTTGGAGAGTTCCCGAAGGAGAGTCACTTTGCCAAGCTCGGAGAGCTAAGTGGTCGTCAAATGGAAGTGTTGCGTCGATTATTGAGGGGAGAGCGCGTTCAAACAATTGCCTCGGCGCTGTATGTCAGCCCCAGTACAGTCCGCGGGGTGCTGAGTGAAATCTTCCTGGTGTTCGGAGTCCATTCGCAGGCCGAACTCCTCGTTACGTTGCACGAAGACGGTACGAACGTCTGATAATTCAGACATTATGTTGCTCGGGTTGATCTCTCGAAGCGTCGATACTTGGAGTGTCGGACGGAGTTACGAGGTAGGAGTTTGCGAGTACCCGTAGTTTCCGGTTTTACGTCGATGGCGTCATTTTGGATCTCTGGGGGAGATAGAAAGTGCATCATATGGACTTGTCGGAGTCGGTTGGTCAGCACCTCGGTCGGTGTTGGAGAGGCGGCTCAATCGTCGGCACGTCGGAGATCATCGAGTGAAGCCAGTCGCGAAGTGCCGAGTCATCGTCGGCCCATGAAGAAACGCAAAGTACTGCGAGGAGCGCAGATAATGCCGATTCACGATGGAGGTGGCGCGCGTTCGGCACCCGCCATCGAAGGAGCGACGGGCGAAAGAGGCGAAGGAACAGGTGTGGGTCGACATTCGTCCTCGAACGGAGTTACGACCTCCTTTGGTGCAAGGATTGCCTCGGCTGTTCGTGAGGCCCAGCGATCGGAACAGGCGTTGTCAAACATTCGCGACACTGACGCGGACAGGATTCTGCTCTCCGCCATAATTGATTCGACCGACGACGCGGTCATTTCGGTCGATCTCAAAGGGAGAATTACCAGCTGGAACCGTGGGGCTGAGGAGCTTTACGGGGTAAGCCTCGACGAGGCAATATCGGCGAAACTTGACGAAGTTCTGCCGGCAATGGCCCTTGAGATCATGCAAATCCTGCGTGACGCGGGGGGTGACAGGATAGTCCATCGCGAAGTCGAGCGATCTCGTCTGGACAACGTCAAGGTTTTGGTTGATGAGACAGTGTCGCCGCTTCGAAACTTCAGTGGCGAACTGGTAGGGGCCGCAGCAATTTCTCGCGATATTGGACCGCGTCGGAAAATCGAGGAGGCGCTGGCACTTACGCGTCGAGAACTTGAAGTGAGGAATCAGTTGCTCGAGCGTTCGAACACCGAACTCGAACAATTCGCCTATATCGCCTCGCACGATATTTCCGAGCCGCTTAGGGCTGTGGCCGGCATGGTGGGACTCCTCGAACGTCGCTATAAGGGTCAACTCGATGAACAGGCCGACGAGTTCATTGCCTTCGCCGTTGACGGTTGCGCCCGAATGCAAGTGATGATTGAGGACCTCCTTTCGTTTTCGCGAGCCGGATCTGAAGAGCTTCACCTTGAGCACGTGAGCCTGGAAACGGTCGTAGAAGAGATATCAGACGCGCTGAGCACGCAGATTTTCTCTTCCAATGCCTCTCTGACCTTGATTAACAATCCGACATTGGAGATTGATCGACTTAAATTTACTCAAGCACTTCAAAACATAGTGAGTAATGCCCTCAAGTATCGGCGCTCCGACCTCGATCCAGTAGTGGAGATAACGGCCAGGGAGTTGGGCGTAGGTCGTTGGCGGATTGAGGTAGCGGACAACGGAATAGGAATCGCTCCCGGACATCGCGCGAGGGTTTTCAAAATGTTTCAACGCTTGCACACTCGCGACGAGTACCCAGGAACAGGTATCGGCCTGGCGATAACCAAACGACTCGTGGAGGCTCACGGAGGCGAAATAGGAATAGCTGACAATGAAAGTGGAGGAACGACTGTGTGGATCACCATTCCCGGTTCAAAAATGACTCATGAAAGTTGAGCCGATTCGCATCCTTCTGGTTGAAGACAGCGCCGCCGATATCAGACTCATCCAGGAGGCCCTGCGCGAAGGCAAGATTGTGAACGAGCTTCACATCGTTCGCGACGGAGAAGCCGCACTTGATTTTCTCTATCAACGCCATAACTACTCGATGACGTCGCGCCCTGATCTCGTGATTCTTGACCTGAACCTTCCTAGAAAAAATGGCAAGGAGGTTCTTGAGGTCATAAAGGCCGATGAATCGCTTCGAACCATTCCGGTGACGGTTCTCACGACTTCATCGGCGGAACGAGACGTGATCGACAGTTACAAACTTGGCGCTAACTGCTATATGACCAAGCCTGTGAACTTCGAACGTTTCATCGACGTAGTCAATCAAATTGAAGATTTCTGGCTCGGCGTCGTCCGGCTTCCGATAGTGAGAAATTCCTGGGCCTAGGGTCGGGTCCTCTTGTATGCGCAGGCAGCGGACATCTAGGAACCACAGGGAGTCACTGGGCACGATCGAGGCACTGGCGCCGGCCCAAGTCGAGAAGGATGGCGCAGCCCGGGACATAGACCTATCTGGATTCCCGATCGGGGACGCCTCCCCGATGCCCTCACGTGTCTTGATTGTGGAAGATAGCCCAAGTGATTGGGTCCTGTTGCGGGAACTCCTCAGAGATGTCGGCGTGTTGGACGTCGATCGAGCGTCGACGCTCAACGAAGCGCTCCTGCGGATCGCCGGCACGGTGTACGACCTTGTACTTTTGGACCTGAGTCTCCCCGACGCCCGAGAACTCGAAGCGGTGGTGGCCCTTGCCGGAGCAATCTCTACTACGCCCATCGTGGTGACGTCGGCTCGAGTGGGCGATTCACTCGCCTACGCGGCTATGGCCAACGGCGCCGACGAGTACCTGAATAAAGGAGACCTGTCCGCGGAAGGTCTCGAGGTAGCGCTTCGGCGGGCCACGTCGAGACGAGTCGGGAACGATCGAAGAGACAGGGTCGTTCGCCTCACCTCCCAAGCCTTCAAGACGCTAGAGGCACCCGCCGTTGCGTTGGACTCCACGGGCCGGATAGTGGCGGTCAATGAGTCCTGGAGTGAGGTGGGCCGCCAGCGGGGCGCGGCGATGGAGCAAATCGGTATCGGCGTGAACTACTTGACAGTGTGTGATAACGCATTCGACGAAGCCGACTGCGGTTCCAAGGTCTCGCGTGGCATTCGCTCTGTCTTGAAAGGTACGTCGCCGAGATTCGATCTGGACTATCCCTTCGTGGCGGAGGACGTTGAAGAGTGGTTCAGCGTCCGCGTCACTCCAGCGAGCTTCCTCGGTGGCGGCGCTCTCGTGATTCATCTCAATATCACCGAGCTGAAAAAGGTGGAGCGCCAGGTGCAGGCATTACAAAACCGGCTAAGTGACGCGATTGACTTCGCGAAGCTGTACGAGGGCGACGAAGTCTCTCCGATCTTTGCGTTGGTCGACGCGGAGGGGGCCTTCCTGCACCGCTCAACCAGGACAAACCGGATACTAAAAATCTCTGGTAGTGAAGAAAGTCTCGCGTCATCGATCGCGATGGTCGTTCCCGAGGACGCTGCTCTCGCGCGCGCCGTGTTCGATGAGGTTCTGAAGTCTCCCTCGGAGAGCAGACATCTGGTGGTTCGTGTGCTCGACGGCAGTGGTCGACGCCGGACTCTCGATTTGACGCTGACCAATCGTTTGAACGACCCCGCCGTCGCCGCGATCACGGTGGAGGGCACGGACGTGACGTTGAGCAGGTACACCAAGATCACGAAATCACTTGAGTCACGTGTCCTCAAGAAATTGCCGGCGGCAGTCGTGGTGACCGAGAGTGACGGAACGGTCATCTACTGGAACGATCGAGCCACGGCACTTTACGGGTACGAAGAGAAGGACGTTGTGGGTCGATCAATGGAGAATCTGCGCGTCAATCCAGCGACCGAGGCAGAGATTGCCGCGGCGTTGAAGGCGAGCGGCGTATGGGAGGGAGATTCCACGGTGACGAACGCCTCTGGAACGCCCATCGCGGTGCACCTCACCCTCGAAGAGATTGACGCGCCCGACGTTGGCTTTCACGGTATCGTTACCGCTTCGGTTGACATAAGCGAGCGTCGAGCATTGGAGGAGAGCCTCGAGTTCCAGGCGCGTCATGATGTCCTGACGGGACTGCCGAATCGGCGTTTCCTCCTCGATCATCTCGAGACCGCGCTGCTGCGCAGCCATGCGCGAAGTGGCTGCGTCGCTGTCCTCTACGTGGATTTCGACGACTTCAAGCTCGTGAACGAGAGATTCGGACACGCGTACGGCGACGAGTTTCTATGTCGGTGGACCGAGATCGTCAAGGCCGGACTGCAGTCGGGCGAGTTCCTCGCGCGAGTGTCCGGAGACAAGTTTGTGATCTGCTGCGAGCGCGTCGCCGATGCAGACAGCGCCGTGATCATCGCGGATCGGATCATCGAGACCACCGCGCTGCCTCTGGTCATTGGTAGCCAGAACATCGTGCTCACGACCTGCGTGGGAGTCGCTCTGTCCGGGGCGAACTCGACGCCCGAGGGCCTGCTGCGAAACGCTGACGTCGCAATGTACGCCGCGAAGCAGTCGGGGCGCTCCAAGGTCGAACTCTTCGATGATTCCCATCACGAATCGGTGAAGTATCGAAACGGTCTTCGCCTTGAGTTGGCCAGAGCCATTCGTGACGGTGAGATTTCTGCCTACTTTCAACCCGAGGTAGACCTGGCGACGGGACAGATCATCGGTTTCGAAGCCCTCGCTCGTTGGTACCACCCCGAGCGCGGTTTCATAGCGCCCGATGAATTTATTCCTCTCGCTGAGGAGAGCGGACTGATTGGACCTCTGGGAGAACTCATGCTTGAGAGCTCGTGCAGCGCCCTGAAGGAGTGGAAAACTCTCCGACCCGATCGAGACTTCACCGTAGCGGTGAACGTATCTGCTCTTCAACTCTTCGATCTGAAGTTAGCATCGACACTCGCAGACATATGCGAAGCCCACGACGTGGCGATGGACTCGATCTGTCTGGAAGTTACGGAGTCCGCCCTGATAGACGAGAGTGAAGTGTTCGAGACATTGACCGGTCTCAAGGCGCGGGGATTTCGCATTGCACTCGACGATTTCGGAACCGGATACTCGTCGCTGAAACGGCTCACTGCGTTCCCGATGGACTTTCTCAAGATTGACCGATCCTTCATTGCGGGAATGAGTTGGCGTCACGAAGATGGCGTTATTGTCTCGGCGGTCATTGGACTCGCCCGATCTCTCAATCTCCAGACAATTGCCGAAGGCATTGAAAACAACCACCAGTGGACGGTGCTTCGGAACCTGGGTTGCCAACTTGGTCAAGGATTCCTATGGGCCGAAGCCATTGACGTGCGACGAGCGACCGAATTGATTTCCCATAACCTCTCCTTTTCTGTCGTTTAGTTGAAGACGTCAAGAAAACTTCAGCCGTGAACCCTTACCGGACGCCGATGTCCTCAATGGGATAACGCTTGGGCATCTCTACCTCAGGGGGAGGTGAGACGAAACTCTTATATCCGCGGACCGGGTTTCGGGGTACAGGTCAGTTGGAGCGGGTGACGGGGATCGAACCCGCATGGCCAGCTTGGAAGGCTGGAGCTCTACCATTGAGCTACACCCGCGTGCCTCGGTGAGACCGGGACAACCATTCTAGATCATGCGATTAGCGTGACGGGGTGGAAGAATCGCTCTTCGATCAGGTCGGCGGGGAGGCCTTTTTTGTCCGCCTGGTGAACGCCTTCTACGAAGCGGTCGAGACTGACGAAACATTGCGTCCTATGTATCCTGACGATTTGACGGACGCGCGGCGTCACTTGACGCTTTTTCTCGTCCAGTACTGGGGTGGGCCGAGAACCTACCAAGAGGAGCGTGGTCATCCCCGACTTCGCATGCGCCACGCGCCGTTTCGGGTCACCAAGAGCGCGCGCGACGCGTGGCTGGCAGCCATGGGCGCAGCACTTGAGAGCGTGCGCGACGAACTCAGTGACGAACAGATGGAAGAGTTGTCGTCGTACTTCGTCATGGCGGCGAAGCAACTGCGAAACGTCTAGGAACGACGGCGAAGTCGACCCTGCCCGATGGCGGCGCCGAGCAGCACAACGAGCCCGCCTATAGGTTCAAACCACGTCAGAGCTTCGTGCAGGAAGATGACGCCCACGACGACGGCGACAACGGGTGTCAGGTACGTGACGGTGCTGGCGATGGAACTTCCGGCCGCTGCCTGCACCCGGAAGTTCCACATGAAGGCGAAACCGCTTCCAAATATCCCGAGGGCGAGAACGCTCAAGACGGCGCGCGCGCTTGGCGCGTGACCATTCGTGCCGTCAACGAGAAAAGCTGGCAGCAATGTGACGGCCGCGAGCAGCAACTGTGCGCTGGCCATCGATACCGGGGCGATGCGCCGAGGTATGAGGAATTTCCGGGTGTAAGGAAAAGAGATGCCGTAAAGAGTTACCGCGCCCAGTAGGGCCAGCACGGCCCACCACGGATTGGAGCCGAAGCCGTGCCAGACGCCAAGTACGAGCAGGACACCGACGAGTCCAACGCCCAGACCGACGAGTTGGTAGCGCTTGATGGCTTCTTCGCGGAAGACGACCAGGATGAAGAACAGTGTGGTGAGGGGAGTGAGAGCGTTGACGATGCCCGCGACAATCGACGTGGTCCTGGTCTCGGCGACCGCGAAGAGAACTCCCGGCACAATATTGAGGCACATGGCGACGACCCAGAGGTGGCACCACACCACAAAGTCCCGCGGCAGCGCAATGCGCCTCACGACCGCGATGACGATCAACGTGAGGGCCCCGAGCGCGCAGCGCATGAAGGCCACTCCGAAAGGCGTGAGAAACCCGAGGGAGTACTTGATGAAGAGGAATGAACAACCCCAGACGATTCCCGTCGCCACGTAGGCGGGCACCCAGGAGCGAGAGGCTGGCGTCGTCACGCTCGAAGAATAGGTGGCGCTCGTGACGCGTCCCTCCGCATATCGGTGATCAAAACTCCTTACGCTGGAGGTATGAGTAGGCGCGACCTATGGCGCGAGGGCGAAGTTCGGATCGTCTCGGTCACCCCGGTGTCGCGTGGCGTCGTGCGACCCGCGCTGCTCACGGTGACGACGTTGGCCCTCATCGTCGAGGGGGCGTCGCGGTACTCGTACGTGCACCGCTTCGAAGACGTCTTAATGGTGCTCTTCGTCATCCCGCTGGCGCTGGTGACCTTGACCCGGACGTGGCGGTGGCGTTCGCACAAGATCCACGTCACCAGCGAACGGATCATCGTCGAAGGCGGGGTGTTGCGCCATCAGAGATCGTCGGTCGAGATGCGTGACGTCTTCGCCACCCGCGTCGATCAACGCATCACAGAACGACTCACTCGCCGCGGCTACGTCTACCTCGAAACGACGAACGCGGCCGTACCGATCGGCCTGGTGCGTCATCCCGCGGCCCTGTGTCGACTTATCGAGACGGAGCGCAACGCCGTTCACTCCTCCAGCGATCCGCTGGACACCGTCTACACCTACGAGGACTCCGCGGCGTCGCCCTACGAGGTGCTCCCCGACGAGTGGCAGCGGCGTCGCTTCGAATGACGCGTCAGTAATTCCAGTACGGTGACTTCGTGACTTACCGATATCGTTGCAACGCCTGTGGCAACTTGACCCGATTTGATGTCGTCGAGACCACGTCCGTTCGTTCGTTTCATCACTACAGCGTGGGTGGGGAACTGAGTATCGAAGAGCCGGAGATTATTGCCCACAGCGTCGAGTCGGTGACGTGTCGCTGGTGCGGTCACGGTCGAGGCGTTGAGGTACTCACCGAGTCCGAGTGAGCGACTTTCGCCCGCACTCCTTCGGTACGCCGCGCGAGCGGGGTGCCCCGCGTGAACTCTCGGGCACCACTCTCGAAGGTGCGCAATGGCGCCGGGTGCTGGAGGGGTTGACCCTGGTCGTGGCGGTGAAACCGCAATGCGACGGGTGCCGCGAGTTTATCGACGGCGATCTGGATGAGTTGGACGACGTCGACGTGGTCATCGTGAGCGCCACGTTCGACGACGAGTGGCGCGGGGCTCGACAACGCGTGGTGGTCTCACCGGCAACCCTGAGCGAGCTCGACATTCGTTCGGCGCCTTTTTACGTCCTCATCGACGCGACGCGTGAGCGCGTGGTCTGCGAAGGCGTGATCTTTGCTCCCGCTCAAGTGGCCGCTGAGATTTCGCCATACCTCGCGCTGTGATGTGACAGGCCACGGGCAGTGTGGGGATGTCGAAAGAGGCACCATGACCAAGGAAATAGAACTGTCGATCAGCTGTCACGACTGCGTTCGACGCGGCACTCCCGACTGCTCGGACTGCCTGGTGAGCTTCGTCCTCGGCGAGGAGCCCGACGAGCTCGTGCTCACCGAAGATGAGGCCGCCGTGGTGCAACTCTTCACCGCGGAGGGTCTCGTTCCGACCTTGAGGTACAAACCGGTAACGCACTAACGCTGACGCGGAGGTCTAGCGTGGCTTCATGGCCCGCCATCTTCTGGTGACCAACGACTACCCCCCGAAGACCGGTGGTATTCAGGTCTACCTCCACGAACTCTGGCGTCGTCTCGAGCCCGGGCGCGCCGTCGTGCTCACGGCGTCGTCGCACGACGGCGCCGCGGCGTTCGATGCGACGTCGGACGTGGTCGTAGAGCGCGTGCCCGCGTCGACACTCTTCTTTCCCTCCTGGCGCGCGTACCGGGCCATTGAGGCCGCCATCGCACGCCACCAACCAGAAATCGTCTTGCTCGATCCCGCGTGGCCCCTGGGACTGCTCGGCCCTCGGCTCTCGTGTCCCTACGGCGTGATTCTTCACGGCGCCGAGGTCACCATCCCGAGTCGGATACCCTTCGTCGCCTCGTCCCTGCGCTACGTCTTACGCCGGGCCCAGGTGGCGATCTGTGCGGGCCCCTTCCCGGAACGCGAGGCGCGACGCAACGCCGCAGAGACGCTCTGCCCGGTCATCCAGATTCCGCCCGGTGCGGACACGTTTCGTTTTCATCCGCTCGACCCCGAGGGGCGTCACCTGGTCCGTGAGTCACTGGGTCGCCGCGATGATGAGTTCCTCATCGCCTCGTGGTCGCGTCTCGTGCCGCGCAAGGGCTTTGACACCCTGATTCGCGCCAGCGCCCAGCTGCGCGGGGAGTTTCCTCACCTCCGGGTGATCATTGGCGGGGAGGGGAGAGATCGCGCTCGCTTGGAACGTCTGGCGCAAAAGCTCGCCGCGCCAGTGACCTTCCTCGGATACGTCGACGACGCGCGCCAACCGCAGTGGATCGCCGCCTGCGATCTCATGGTGATGGACTGTCGAAGCCGGTGGCTCGGCCTGGAGCAGGAGGGCTTCGGCATCGTCTTCATCGAGGCGGCCGCCTGCGCCCTCGCCCAGATCGCGGGGCGATCGGGGGGAAGCCACGACGCCGTGCGAGACAGGGAGACGGGACTCGTCGTGGAGAATCCGCACAGCGCGAGCGAACTCGCCCGAGCGATCGCCTCATTGGTCCGTGACGATCAGGAGCGTGCTCGACTCGCTCGCCGCGCCCTCGAGGTCGCGCGTTTTGACTTCTCGTGGGATCAGTTGGCGAGCGAGCTCTCGCGCCAACTCCAACCGTTCGATCACGACCGACGTCCGGCTGACCTCGCCTAAGGTTGGGGCCAATGGAGGTGAAGTGACCCAGCGAGCGACCGAGTCGATCCTGGTCCACGCGCCGCCCGACGTCGTCTACCGGGTCGCGACGGCCTTCGAGCACTACCTGGACTGGGTAAGTGAGCTCAAGAAGATTGAGGTCCTGGCGCGCGACGCCGCCGGTCGCCCGCTGGAGGTGGAGTTTCGCGCCGCCGCCTTTGGCCGTTCGACCACCTACACCTTGCTCTACGACTACAGCCGCGCCCCCGAGTTGCTGGCGTGGCACCAGATCAAGGGCGACGTCACCGCGGAACTGAACGGCCAGTACCGATTTGAGCCAGCGCCCGAAGGGACGCTCCTCACCTACGATCTCGAGGTGGAACTCTCGGTCCCCATCCCCGCGTTCGTGCGCTCGCGCGCGGCCCATCGTATTCAAAGTCAGGCCCTGCGCGAACTCAAAGCTCAGGCGGAAGCCGCCGATGAGTGACGTCGCCATCGGCATCGACGTCGGCGGCACCAAAGCGCTGGCGCTGATGGTGGCCCGCGACGGACGGGTGGTGGGCGAGATCAAATCGCAAACTCCCCACGACGAGGGCTTCGGGGCCGGTGAAGCGACCGCCAAGGTGCTGGTCGAGCAGGTCTTTGAACTCTGCGATCGTCAGTCGCTCGATCCTTCGCGAGTGCCGATCGGGGTGGGACTGCCGGGGATGATGCGCCGCGACGGGCATTTGGCGTACGCGCCGAATCTCCAGACCGCCTCGGGCGCGGACCTCGGGGCCCAGTTGGGCGAAGCCCTCGGGAACTCCAGCGTTTTCTGCGAGAACGACGCCAACTGTGCGGCGCTCGCCGAACACGAGTGGGGCGCCGGGCACGGGATCTCGGACTTCGTGATGGTGACGTTGGGGACGGGCATCGGCGGCGGCATCGTGGCCGACGGTCAACTGGTGCGCGGTCGAAGTGGGTTCGCCGGAGAGATCGGCCACATGGTCGTCGAGGCGCACGGCGCCCCGTGTCTCTGTGGGGGACGAGGCTGCTGGGAGCGATACGCCTCGGGCGGGGGGCTGCACCGCTTGACCCGCGAGGCGGCCCTGGAGGGACGCCTCGCCACTCTGGTCGAGCGATCTCACGGAGACCCCCGCGCGGTGCGCGCCGAAGACGTGACCGAGGCCGCCGCCGAGGGACTGGAGGAAGCCGTCGCGCTGATGCGCGAGGTGGGCTGGTGGCTCGCGCTGGGGCTCTCCAACCTGGCCGTCATTTTGGACAGCGGTCACTTCGTCATCGGGGGAGGACTCTCGGAGGCCTCGGATCTCGTCTTGCCCGCCGCGCGTGAGTATCTCGCCGAACTCGTCGAGGGCTACGACGCCCGCCCCACGATCACCGTCACCACGTCGATGTTCGGGGCCCGATCCGGGGCCATGGGCGCGACGCTCGTGGCCTTTGAGGGAGTGTGAAACTCGGCGTCTTACTGCCGACGTTTCAAGACAACGCCGACCTGGCGCTGGCCTTCGCCGAGCGGGCCCAACGCGCGGGCGTCGACGGGGTCTTCGCCTACGACCACATGTTCCCGATCGGCTCACCCGAACGCCCGACGCTCGCGCCGATGCCCGTGCTCGCGGCCGTGGCGTCGCGACTGCCGCTGACGGTGGGCACCCTGATCGCGCGGGTCACGCTCGTCAGCACGGCGCAACTGGTCGAACAGTTCACCACCTTGCAAGCCGTCGCGCCCGGTCGGGTGATCGCGGCACTGGGCACCGGGGACAAGCTGTCCAAACCCGAGCACGACGCCTACGGTCTGCCCTACCCGAGTCCCGACGCGCGCCGGGCCCTCCTGCGCGACGCCGTCGCCGCCCTGTCGCCGGTCATGCCCGTCTGGTGCGGGGCCGGGTCGCCCGCGACCAACGCGATCGCGCGCGAGTTCGGGGTCGCCCTCAACCTGTGGGGCGTGGCGGCCGACGCGGTACGGGCGCAGGTCGCGAGCGGACCGGTCACCTGGGGCGGCCCCCTACAAGGCGACGTGGCCTCCACCTTGAGCGCGCTCCACGACGCCGGCGCGACCTGGGTGGTCGCGGGAACTCCCGCGCCGCTCGATGCACTCGAAGAGTGGCGTCGAACGCACTAACTTTCGTAGATGGAGTTTCGTCGCGTCACCGGCCTGCCACCGTACGTCTTCGCACAGATCAACGGTCTGAAGGCCGACGCCCGCGCCCAGGGCCGTGACGTCATCGACTTCGGTTTCGGGAATCCCGACCTACCGAGTCCCGACGTGGCGGTGGAGAAACTGGCCGAGGCGGCCCACAACCCGAAGAACCACCGCTACAGCGCGAGCCGCGGCATACCGAACCTTCGTCTGGCCATCGCCAATCGCTACAAACTTCTCTTTAACGTCGAGCTGGACCCTGAGACCGACGTCGTCACGACGATCGGTGCGAAGGAGGGCTTTACCCACCTGATGTGGGTGCTGCTCGGTCCCGGGGACAGCGCCGTCGTGCCCAGCCCGAGCTATCCCATCCACTTGGCCGGCCCGGGTTTCGCCGGGGCCCAGGTGATGACCGTGCCGATGATCGATCCCGGGACGAGTTCGAACGATCCGGGCGACGACTTCTTCGCGGGACTGCTCGCGGTCTGGGAGTCGGCGGTGGTCAAGCCGCGCGTCATTGTCGTGTCGTTTCCGCACAACCCCACCAGTGCCTGCGTGGACCTTTCCTTCATGGAACGACTCGTGGCCTTCGCGCTCGAGCGCGAGGTGATCGTCTGTCACGACTTCGCCTACGCCGACCTTGGTTTTGACGGCTACCGTCCGCCGTCGATCCTGCAGGTGCCCCGCGCGAAGGAGTGTTGCGTGGAGCTCTACACCCTCACGAAATCGTTCTCGATGGCCGGCTGGCGGGTGGGCTTCGTGGTGGGGAATCCCGAGGTCGTGGCGGCGCTCACCAAACTGAAGAGCTACCTCGACTACGGCACCTTCCAACCGGTGCAGATCGCCGCCATCGTCGCCATGAACGAGGCCCAGGAGTACCCCGAGCAGCTGCGCATGATCTACCAGTCGCGACGCGACACGATGATCGAGGGACTGCACCGGGTGGGTTGGGACGTGGTCCCGCCGCGAGGTTCGATGTTCATCTGGGCGCCCATTCCCGAGCCCTATCGCGAGATGAACTCCCTGGAGTTCGCGCGGTTCCTCATCGAAGAGGCCGACGTCGCGACGAGCCCCGGAGTGGGCTTCGGCGACGGTGGTGATGGTCACGTGCGCTTCGCGCTCATCGAAAACGAACTACGCACTCACCAAGCGATCCGCAACCTCAAGCGCGCCCTGACCAAACTCGGTTAGGGCAACCCCGCCCCGGGAACGGCGACCTCGGCGACCTCGATGCGCCCGTCGTGTCGGTCGGCGATCTCAAAGCGGTCACTGGTGGGGGCCGTCATGATGAAGAGGGAGCGACGATCCTCGCCGCCCAGCGCGCAGGCGAAGGAGATCTGGCCGGTCTCGACCATCGCCGTCACCTCGCCGCCCTCGCGCACCCGAAGACAGTGCGGGGCGATGGCGTTCGCGAGCCAGACCTGGCCCTCGGCGTCGAGGCAGATGCCGTCGGGGTAGACGAACTCCATCTGCGCCCAGACCCTGCGGTTCGACAAGGTGCCATCGGAGGCGATATCGAACGCGCTCAAGCGACACGAGAGCGTCTCGCCGACAATGAGCGTCGTGCCGTCGGGCGTGATGACGGCGCCGTTGGGAAAATCCATGTCGGGCAACACCTGGAGGACGTCGCCCTCGGGAGAGATGACGACGAGGTTGGTGGTGGGCGGTCGATGCACCAGCATCTCCGCGGCGCCCACGTCGCGCAGCATCACGTCGAGGTCGAAACCGAAGTTGCCGACGTAGCTGACGCCGGTGGCCGAGGTGATCAGGTCGTTGGCCCAGAACCCGCAGTAGGGGGCGATGTCGCAAAAGAGCGAGGGCTCCCCGCCGTGAAAACGAATCACCTGCTGGTCGAGCATGGACACACAGAGCAGGTCGCCGTCGGGCAGCCACCCGAGTCCCGAGGGTTGCTGTTGCACCACGTGTTCCAGGCGCTCTTCGCCCTGGGGGTCCATCGAGTAGACCCCGTGGCGATAGAAGTCCGAGTACCAGAGTCGCCCCTCACGCCAGCGCGGGCCTTCCCCAAAGCTCAGTCCCTCGCGCAGAACGCGCGCCGTCACTGTCTCCACGCCACCCCCCAGACTGATGTCGAAACTATCAAGCCCGTTCGAGCGCGCGGCGCCAGGCCGAGTATCCCGCGTCAACGAACAGCGGCACCTCGGGTGCGAAGCGCGCGGTCGCGCGCCAGCGATCCTTCAGCTCATCGAGCGAACGCCACACGCCGGCGTGGAGCCCGGCGATGCTCGCCGCGCCGCGGGCCGTCGCCTCCAGCGTCGAGCTGCGCAGCACGTCGACCCGTGAGTTCGTGGCCTGCAGCGAGAGCAGCAGATCCATGGCGGCCGCCCCTCCGTCGCACCTCAGTTCTCGAACGTCGACGCCGCCGTCACGAAACGCGTCGGTCATCGCGCGCACCTGGTACGCCAGCGCCTCGACGAGCGCCCGCGCCAACTGTCCTCGACCCACCCCGAGGCTGAGACCGGTGATGGCCCCTCGCGCGTCGCTTCGCCAGAACGGCGACCCCAGTCCGGTGAAGGCGGGTACGAACTGAGCCCCCGCCGAGTCGGGGACCGACAGCGCGAGTCCTTCGAGATCGCGGGAGGCCTCGATGAGCCCGAGGTCGCGCAGCCACTGCACGGCCGCGCCCGCGACGAAGGCCGAGCCCTCGAGCGCGTAGGACGCCGGGCCCTCGTCGCCGAGGTCCCAGGCGACGGTGGTGACCAGGCCATCCACGACCGGGGGGACGCTCGTTCCCGCGTTCGCCAGCACGAAGGCCCCCGTGCCGTAGGTCGCCTTCACCATGCCGACGTCGAAGCAGGCCTGACCGAACAGGGCCGACTGTTGATCGCCGAGCACCCCGGAGATGGGCACGTCCGCCAGGCCGGCCACCACCTGCCCGCTCACGACCCCAAAGTTCGACGCGGACGGGGCGATGGTGGCGAGCATGGCCACTTCGACGCCGAAGAGACGGAGCATCTCCGGCGACCACTCACGCGAGCCGAGATCCATCAACAGGGTTCGTGACGCGTTGGACGCCTCGGTGCGAAAGACGCCCCCGTTAACGCCGCCGCTGAGGATCCACACCAGCCACGAATCGATGGTGGCGAAGCTGGGCGTACCGGCGCGGTCGGCGACACCGCGATCGAGCATCCATCTCATTTTGGTCGCCGAAAAGTACGAGTCGAGGACGAGGCCGGTGGTCGCGCGCACCGCCGGAGCGTGTCCCTCGCTCTCGAGTTCGCGACAGAGGTCCGCCGTGCGTCGGTCCTGCCAGACGATGGCCCGGTGCAAGGGCTGGCCGGTGTCCCGGTCGAAGCCGACCGTTGTTTCGCGTTGGTTGGTGATGCCGAGGGCGAGTACACGGCGTCCCTCGCGGGAAGCCCGGGAGGCCACTTCGCTCAGGGTGACGAGGGCCAGTTCGGCGATCTCCAGGGCGTCGTGCTCGACCTCGCCGGGGGAGGGGAAATACTGGGTTAGTTCGCGATACTCCTCGTCGACGACCTCCAGATCGCGGTCAAAGGCGACGGTCCTCACCCCCGTCGTACCGGCGTCCAGGGCGAGGATCAGGTCCATCGCGCCAGGCTAACCAGGGTCTAGAGGGCGATTTCCGGCCCTAGGCTGGAGATCCAAGATTTGTGCGAAAGTCTTTGAAGAAGTAGTTGACACGGTGTAATTACAGTGCTGTAATGACACAGCATCTTGCGACGCGAAGTGGGGTGACCCACTACATATTGTGGCTAGGGGGCCGGGGACCACAATCCTTGACTTTTCTACTCCGTAGAGCAGGATCGTCCTCAGTGTCGGTTAGTAGAAGAGAAAAGAGAGAGAAATGGCCATCGCACCTCAGCGACTCGGAATTGGAATTCGTCGGTACTTCACCACTGAGGATCGTCACCCCTACGACGAGGTCACCTGGGACCTGCGTGAAGCGCGCATCTCGAACTTCCGCGACGGCACTGTCGCCTTCGAGCAACTCGGCGTCGAAGTTCCCTCCAATTGGTCCTTCAACGCCACGAACATTCTCGCCCAGAAGTACTTCCGCGGCACGCTCGGAACACCCGAGCGCGAGACCTCGCTCAAGCAAGTGGTCGACCGCATCGTCGACACGATTACCACGTGGGGCATCGAGGGTGACTACTTCGTCGACGAGGAAGAGGCCGAGACGTTTCGCGCGGAGCTCAAGCACCTGCTGATTACCCAAAAGGCCGCCTTCAACTCACCGGTGTGGTTCAACATCGGCGTGAAGGGTGTTCCCCAGCAGGGGAGCGCCTGCTTCATCCTGGCCGTCGAAGACTCGATGCGTTCGATCCTCAACTGGTACACCGAAGAGGGCACGATCTTCAAGGGTGGTTCGGGCGCGGGGGTCAACCTCTCAAAGATCCGCTCCAGTCAAGAGCCCCTCGAAGGCGGCGGTACGGCCAGTGGACCCGTGTCGTTCATGCGCGGCGCGGACGCGTCGGCGGGCACCATCAAGTCGGGGGGCAAGACCCGCCGCGCGGCCAAGATGGTCATTTTGGACGCCGATCACCCCGACATCGAAGAGTTCATCTGGTGCAAGGCCCACGAGGAGAAGAAGGCCCGCGCGCTGCGCGACGCCGGCTTCGACATGGACTTGGACGGCAAGGACATCAACTCGATTCAGTATCAGAACGCCAACAACTCGGTGCGCGTCTCCGACGAGTTCATGGAGGCCGTGCTGGCCGACGGCGATTGGAACCTGATGTCGCGCCACGGCAACACGGTCATTCGCACCGTGAAGGCCCGGGATCTGTGGCGCCAAGTCGCCCGCGCCGCCTGGGAGTGCGCCGACCCGGGACTGCAGTTCGACACCACCATCAACAAGTGGCACACCTCGTCGAACACCGACCGGATCAATGGATCCAACCCCTGCTCGGAGTACATGCACATCGACAACTCCGCCTGCAACCTGGCCAGCATCAACCTGATGAAGTTCTTGCAGAACGACGGCAACTTCGACGTCGACGCCTTCAAGGCGACGGTCGAAGTGCTGTTCAGCGCGCAGGAGATCATCGTCGGCGCGGCCGACTACCCGACCGAGAAGATCGGGGAGAACTCGCGCAAGTTCCGCCAGCTGGGACTGGGGTACGCCAACTTGGGCGCACTGCTCATGGCCTCGGGTCTGGCCTACGACTCCGACGGGGGACGGGCCTGGGCCGCCGCGATCACCGCGCTCATGACCGGACACGCGTACTTGACGAGTGCCCGCACCGCGGGACGCATGGGGCCCCACGAGGGCTACGCCGAAAACGCGGAGCCCATGATCAACGTGTTGCGCATGCACCGCGACGCGTCGTACCAGATCGACGCCACACTCGCGCCCCCAGAGATACTCCAAGCCGCGCAGCGTGACTGGGAGGAGGCGGTCGACCTCGGACTTCGCCACGGCGTGCGCAACGCCCAGGCCACGGTGCTCGCCCCGACCGGAACCATCGGACTGTTGATGGACTGTGACACGACCGGCGTCGAGCCGGACCTGGGACTGGTGAAGTTCAAGAAGCTGGTGGGTGGCGGCAACATGGCCATCGTGAACCAGACCGTGCCGCGGGCTCTCACCAAGCTCGGCTACTCCGACGACGAGAACGCGGCCATTGTTGCCTACATCGACGAGAACAAGACCATCGTGGGCGCGCCGGCCCTCAAGGCCGAGCACCTGCCGGTCTTCGCCTGTTCGATGGGCGACAACACCATTCACTACTCCGGCCACGTGCGCATGATGGGCGCGGTGCAGCCCTTCATCTCGGGCGCGATCTCTAAGACCGTGAATATGCCCGAGGACGCGACGATCGAAGACGTCGAGAACCTGCACCTCGACTCCTGGCGTCTCGGCATCAAGGCCGTGGCGATCTACCGCGACAACTGCAAGGTTGGTCAGCCCCTCTCGACGGCCACCAAGGGTGGCGTGGGTCAGAGCGCTCCCGACCTCGTTTCTGACGTGGATGCCGCGGAGGTCGTCGAGCTCTACGGTCGTATCGATCGTCTCGAAGCGGCTCTCGAGCACGCGCGCGACGAGGGTGCTCACGTGGTGGTGGGTGCGATTCGCGAGCGTCTGCCGCGCCGTCGGCGTTCCTCCACGTTCGCCTTCCGCGTTGCGGACTGCGAAGGATACGTCACGGTCGGTGAGTACGAGGACGGTCGTCCCGGTGAAGTCTTCATCAAGGTCGCCAAGCAAGGCTCGACGTTGGCGGGCATCATGGACGCCTTCTCCATCTCGATCAGCCTCGGTCTCCAACACGGCGTGCCGCTCTCGACCTACGTGAAGAAGTACGCCAACATGAAGTTCGAGCCCTCGGGTATGACCGACGACGCGGATCTTCGCATCTCGACCTCGCTGGTGGACTACATCTTCCGGCGCCTGGCTCTTGACTACTTAAACCCCGCCGAGCGCGAGGAACTGGGAGTGCTGTCCACCAGTGAGCGTTTGCAGCCCACGCTGCCCGAGATCGCCGAGCAGGCGACGCCTACGTTCAATCTTCCGATCCAGCAGTCCTTCATTGAACCCACGGAAATGGTCAGCCCGACACTGACGACATTGGCGGGCCAACCAACGCCGGCTTCGGAATTGATTTCGCGGTCCGCGCAACGTGATGCGCCCATGTGTTACTCGTGTGGCAACTCGATGCAGCGCGCCGGATCGTGCTACGTCTGTTCAAGTTGCGGTTCGACGAGCGGTTGCTCGTAATCGAGTAATTCCGAACAAAAGGTGGCGCCCCGATGTCGGTCGGGGCGCCATCGACTTTCAGGACTCCTTAGCCAAAGCGAAGTGTGGCGTAGGAAGACGCTCCGCCTTCTCCTGAGGTGGCCACGAGAACGCAGTTTCTGAGACACGCGAGGAACGGCCCCTTCGGCGACAGTCCGGTGGCTGCCCTATTTCTTACGGTGACGACAGAGGAACCGTCGCCGATCATGTTGGTCAGTCCAAAGCTCTGTAGCGCCAACTGCCCTCCACACCCCGCCGGGTTCACCTCTTTGGCGTTGGCGCATTCGGATACGAAGAACTTGGCGCCGAGGCCGAAGCCGCTCACACTCACCCGCACCTTCTCGCCGTTTCGAAGGATGGATGAAGGGGTCACCGCGACGTGTGAGTGTCGTCCCGCAATGCCCCTCGCGGTCAGCCGACGAATCACATCGATGGCCAGTTGGCTCGCTCGCGTCCCTACGCACGCGGGCGGGTCGAACCCAATGTTTTGATTCACGGCGAGGAAGTGTTTCCAGCCGGGAAAGCGGACATCAATTTGAGAGTATTTCGCTGCAAATCCGCACCAGCTCATCTCAACCACGGCCCAGGGATGAGTCGGCGAGAGGAGTATCGGGCTGGCGGGCGGAGGGAGCCTGGGAGTGAACTCGAACGTTGATTCCGACAGTTTCAGTTTTCGATGGGATGAGGTGAAAACTTCGATTTGGGGTTGACCGGATAGTTCGCATACTCCCTTCGTCAGTGGCTGAATGACCATCGCGCCGGACGGGTTGCCCGGACCATCGAAGTCGAGATTCACGAGGAGAGCGTGGGCGTTGCAGACTGGCGACGTCGAGGCCCGGGCGTGGGGAACATCAAACAACACGGGGATCAGCGTGACGACGACGGTCATGAGCGCGGACAGTGATGCGTCCAGAGCACGCCGCCACACGCGCCACCGTCCGCGAGTGCCACTCATGCGAGCAGAATAAGCCACTTGCGCGTAGCCGAGAGGTCGGCTAATCTACAACCAAATGGTTGTAGATACGATTCTCAATCAAGAGGCCGATCGGCTCTTTCAGGCGCTGGCTGACTCGAGCCGCCGCGACATACTTCAGCGAGCGATCCTCCACGAGCAGTCCGTGTCATCGCTGGCGCACCACTACCAGATGAGTTTCGCGGCGGTGCAAAAGCACGTGGCGGTGCTCGAGCGGGCAGCACTCGTTACAAAAGAGCGCCGCGGGCGCGAACAGATCGTGCACGGACACGAGCCCACGCTGCAAAAGGCCCTTCGCCTCTTGGGGGCCTACGAAGAGCTATGGGTGCAACGAGCAAACCAAATGGCCAGTGTTCTGGCCGAAACGAAAGGAGACACCCGTGCCGGTGATTAGCTCAAAAAAGGATCCCGCCAACTTGACGCTGGAGTTCGTGACCCAGTTGGACGCCACGCCAGAGCGAGTGTGGGAGCTATGGGAAGACCCGCGCCAACTTGAGAAATGGTGGGGCCCCTACGCCTATCCCGCGACCTTTGTCCGCCACGACTTCGAGGTGGGCGGAGAGTCCCGGTATTTCATGACCGGACCTGAGGGTCAGATCGCTCCGGGCTGGTGGCGCATCGACTCCCTCGACAAGCCAAAGAGCCTCACCTTCGCCAACGGGATCGCCGGTGAGGACGGCGAACCGATGCCCGATATGGCGCCGATGGCTGCTTCGATGTCCCTCGAGGCTGTGGACGGCGGCACGCGAATGACGGTCATCAGCCGCTTCACCGACCCGGCCCAGATGGAACTGCTGTTGAACATGGGAATGGAAGAAGGAATGTCGCAGGCGCTGAGTCAGATTGACGCTCTCCTGTAGCGCGTTGCCGGGCACGTGGAGTCGTCACGTCGCCGGTACGCTTCAGAGGTCAATGACTACTGATCGAGCGCCGCTCAACGACGAGATCTCCCCGGAGTTTCGGGCCACCTTGATGAGCGGGCTCGGTCTGGCGCCCGCCGGGGCCAATGTTGTCATGCAACTGTCGCGACTGCCGGTGGGTCACGGGGTGGCGAAGAGCCGCGTGCACAGTGGCGCTCTCACGCGTCATCCGGTGAAGCGAACTCGCACCACGCTCGGGTACATCGCCGCGTCCTTGCTGGGCGACGACGAGATGCGCGAGTACGTGCGGCGAGAGGTGAATCGTCAACATCGCGACGTGCACTCAAATGAGGGTGACCCGGTGTCCTACAACGCCTTTGACCCCGAGCTACAACTCTGGGTGGCGGCCTGCATGTACCAAGGTGCGCTCGACGCGACCACCATGATGGAAGGAGTGCCGTCCCTCGAACAGGTCGCGGAGATTTACCGGCACTGCTCGCGTTTCGCCACGACGCTGCAGGTGGCGCCCGAGCGGTGGCCCGCGAGTCCGGCCGATTTTGAGAAATACTGGGAGGACGCGATGGCCCAGGTGGCCATGGACGACACCACGCGCGCCTATCTGCGCGGATTTGTGCGACTGAGCTTTCTGCCCAGGGCGCTGAACGTGTGGCTCGGACCGCTTCACGAATTCATGACCGCGGGATTCCTGCCCGAGACGTTTCGGACCGAGTTAGGTCTCACCTGGGACGAGCGGCGCCAGCGTCGTTTTGAGTCGCTCGGTCGCGCGGCCGTCGCGGCGCATCGGGTGCTCCCGCGCGTGGCGCGCGAGTTCCCGTTCAATCTCGTCTGGTGGGACACCCAGCGGCGCTACCGCCGGGGCCGTTCGTTCGTCTGATTAGGCGAGTCGGGTGGGGCTCGGGCCGACGTACCGCGACGATCCATAGCCCAGGATCGGTACGAAGATAAAACCAAGTATCCAGAGACCGGCCCCAAAGGCACCCGAGCGTCCGAACGATTTGGCGACGTCGAGTGAGACGATCAGATGCACGATGAAGTTCACGACCGGGATGAAGAACAGTAGGATCCACCAGCCCGGACGCCCCGCGATTTTGCACCAAAGATAGACGTTGTAGATCGGAATGAGCACACCCCATCCGGGGACGCCGGCCTTGGAGTACACCCGCCACGCGGCGATGACGTAAAACAGAAACACCGCGATCACAACCAGGAAAAACGCTCCGGCTATCCCGGCGACTACTGCACCCACTCTCGCTCCCTTAACTGCGCCCACCATATCGTGGGAACACTTCTTTATCAGGGAGTTCGCTCTACACGAGTGGTACGTCGACTATCGCGACTGGTTGTACTTGACCGTGCACGTAGCGCCGTCGGGGTTCGTGATCGTAAAGGTGTAGACGCCGTTTCGCGAGTGAGCGCGCGCCGTGACGCGCACGATCAGCGCGTGCCCGGCGTCACGGGTCACGGTGGCGACGGTCCCGAGGTGGCTCGTCACGTGCGGCTGTCCGTAGAAGTTGGTACCCACGATCTCGATCGTCACGGTCTTACCGGCGACCACGTGACCTACGACGTGGGACGCGGTGGGCGCGGCCGGTGGCGGGGGAGGCGTGGCGTGGACGGTCAAGGTAAAGGCGAAGGTTCCCATGTCACCCGTCGCGTCCGAGACGGTGCCGGCCACCTTGTAGTTTCCCGTGGCCAGTGCGCCGCTGGTCGTCACGAGCCCCGACGAGCTCACCACCACGTTGGGTGCGCCGCTGGTTTGAACGTAGGTCTCGGCACCCAAATTGGCGCCGACGTCGAGCTGCTCACTGAAGGTCGACGAGTCACTCGTTGTCACGACCGCCGCCGTGGGCTGGCGCTGGATGAGCGCCCCCACGGTGAGCGACAACTTGAACGTTCCGGTGTCACCGGCTTCGTCGGACTCGGTGCCGGTCGCGCTGTAGACACCGGCCGCCAAGGTGCCGCTCGTGGTGACGACGCCGGAGGGGGAGACGGCGAGCGACGGGGCGCCCGCGGTCTCGACGTAGGTGACGTTCCCGGTTCCCCCGGTCACGGCCAGTTGCTGGGTGAACGCGCTCGATCCGCTCACCTTGACCGTGGCCGTGGTCACCGAGCTTTGAATGAGCACGCCCACGTCGAGGGTGAAGGAGAACGTTCCCGTGTTTCCACCCGTATCGACGGTCGTTCCGGTCGCGCTGTAGACCCCGGCCGCCAGGGCGCCACTGGTGCTCACGAGGCCCGTCGGGGACACCACCAGATCGGGACTGCCGGTCGCCTGGGTGTAGGTGACGGCCCCCACGTTGTTGGAGGTGACGAGTTGATCGGTGTAGGAGGTCGTCGCGCCGAGCGCCACCGAGGTGGTGCCCGGTGACGTACTGAGACCACAGACATAGTCGCCGTCGTATCCCTGGGAGGGATATTGAATCAACGCGACGCGCCCACCGGTAAAGGAGGCGGTGGCGCAGGCCGCCTGCGCCGCGCTCAGGGTGGCGTACCCGGGAATCCAGACGGGATTCGCGGCGAAGGTGGTACCGGCGTTGCCGACGATGTCCGCCCACTGCGAGGGTGTCGAGTAGATCCCGAGTGTGCTCACGCCCATGCTCTCGAACGACGCGACCATGCCCTTCAGCATGGAGAGGTCGTAGTCCTCGGTCGCGGCGGTGCGACCGAACTCGATGGTCTCCCACTGGTTTCCGGTCTCGACGTCCAGCCACCAGGGGGCCGAGGTGACCGCACTGGTCGGAGAGGCCGATCCATCCGCGCTCTCCGCGTTCACGGCGTTGCTAAAGGCCAGGCGCGCCGCGTTCCATCCGTAGTCGTAGGAACACGGGACGGAGTTCGCTCCGGAGCAGGGGTAGGGGGTCGTTTGACCCTTCGGCCACCCCACGCTGTAGTTCGGCCCGCCGTTGCCGGTATTGGCGTAGAACGCCGGGTCAGGGTTGGCGGCGCCCTCCGCCCAGGTGAGCTCTCGCCCCAGACAGTTGTTGATGGTGAGCGGCGACCCGTCGTTTACGCCGACGATGCCAAATCCGGGGGAGACGGGCAGGGGGCTGGCGCACTGGGGAAAGCTGATGTCAAAGCCCGTGGCGCTCGGGGCGAGGGTGGTTGTTGCCGCCGTCGCGACGCCGACGTTCGCCGCTAGCGCCACCGCTGCGAGGGCTAGGGCGGCGAAGCACTTCGTCAGGGGGACCACTCGCACGCAGGATCAATGCTACGAGCGGGCGAAGGGCCCGATACCCGCACTCGACTTACAATCCTCTGAGAGACGCCGTCCCTACCAGCCACCGGGATCGCACCCGTACTGATCAGGGACCCAGCCCCCGGTGACCCGCATTCCGACCACGATCTGGGCGTCTTCGTCGGCGCGACCGGCGACCGGCGCGTAGCGGGTCCCCCCGTACTCGTCCCACGTGCCATTTTGAAAGCCAATGCCCGAATAGGCCGGACCCACCATGGACCAGTTGCCATTTACCTCACAGATGGCCACGCGCTCCCACTCGGCTCGAAGGGTCACGACGCCGACCCCGCGGGTTTGAGCGTCCCTCACCAGTTGGTGAGTCTCCTGAAGAGCGATGGTGCTCACCACGTGACGGATGACGCGGGGGGCCGGGGCGGGGGTCGGCCGCGGCGAGGGCTGGCTTGCCGCCCCGGCCGAAGGGATGGAGTTCGGGGCGGTGAGGAGGGCCAGGGGAGTGGCGAGGGCCACAATCGCGGCGAACAAGAGTCTTCGCACAGCTTTTCTTCTCCTTGTTCTGCACCACGGCGGCAGCCAGCGACAACTCTTTGCTGGCAAACGCCCGGGCTTGGTGGGTTCTATGTAGACCCCCCACCAAGGGGCACAGTGGTTGGTCACCGGTTCCACAGCTCTGTGGGGCGACTAGGGAGCAGTCGATGCTGCCAAGAGAAATCCTAACCCTGAGGGTCCCTATTTCGTGCCTCAAACGGCACGGGTATCCCACGGGCTGCCGGTGAAATACCTCGTCAAACGGTATGGATCGCGAAAAAACAATTTTACTGTGAACGTCAGTTTTCCGGGTTTTGCGGACCAAATTACCCCACGGAATCGCTGTACTAGTGAGTAGATAGGGCGGGCCCGGTCAGTTTGCGTCGACTTGGCCCAGTGGGGCGTTCGAGCCCTCCCTCATCCGCCCTCTCGCGACGCGAATTGGCCGCCACCGTGGCGCCCTCGCCCGCGCCGCCCCGAGCGGACGGCCCCACACACGGTGGCACCCAGACTGCGCCCCCCGACACCCACTCGCAGTGACCGCGCGCTCGAAGCAAGCGGTGTCGGACGCAGCGCCGCGCGACGCAGCGAGAAATCCAGAGATGTGGTACATATTCAATGTCTATTTTTGATTAAAAGAGGCCGTTATACCGCCGGGGGGCCATCGCGAGAGCGCTGGGTCGTGGACGAAACCATGGCGGTGGCGGCGTCGAGCCAACGAGGGACGGGGGGTCCATGGCAACATCGTTTGACTGGAAGAAGTACTCGACGGCCGACAAGGTCATCGTGATCACCGGAGCCATTGCGCTCATCGCGCTGTTCTTACCCTGGGAGGGCGTCACTAGCGGTCCCTTTAGCGCCTCGGTGAGCGGATTTAGCACGAGCTACGGATGGCTCGGGGCTCTGCTCGTCGTGGCCGCGGGAGCCTACATATTCTTTTCGCGAGCGGGATCCACCATGCCAAAGTTCTCCTACGGGCCGGGCGTTATCGTGCTCGGTCTGTCGGTCCTCGGGACGCTCATTGTCATTATCCGTTGGCTGACGTTGCCCCGGGCCAGTTTCGATGGTGGTGCCTACAGCTACGGACCACGTATCGGAATCATCCTGGTCCTCATCGCCGGCATCGTGCAGGCGTTCTTCGCACTCAGACTTTTCCGCGCCTCCGGCGAAGAAGTACCGTGGGCCAATCGGAACAGTTGATACCACCAACGCGGAGCGACGAGCGTCGGAGCGGCGCGACGCGCAAAAGTACGCGCGGCCCGTTCGCGTTCGTCGCTTCGTCGGGATTGATCTAGCCTCTGAGGCCAAACGCACGGGGGTTGTCGTCGTGGCCCTCAACGGCAAAAGGGCCTCCGCCTCGTTGCCGGGTGACGGCTTCGTGCCGGACGACCGTGGTCTGGTTGACGTCGTCGATCGCGCGACCGTGGTGGGGCTCGACTCGCCCCTCGGCTGGCCCGACGACTTCGTGTCGGCCGTGACGGCCCACCGTCTCAGCGCGCGCTGGCCAACCTTCGAACACCGCAGCACCGACAAGATTCGAGAGAGCCTGCGCCATCGCCGGACCGACCTGTTCGTGCGCTCACTTGACCTGGGCTCGACGCCGCTCTCGGTCTCGTCGGACCTGATCGGCGTGGTGGCCATGCGGGCGGCCTGGCTGCAGTCAGCCTGGGCCCAAAAGTGGGGTCAACTTGAGCCGCGCGACGGAAGCGGTCGCCTGGTCGAGACCTACCCCGCGGCCGCGTTGCGGGCCTGGGGATTTCTCGCCCGTCGCGGCGTTCGCTACAAGGGCGGGGGCGTCGGTGAGCGTGAGACCCAACGAGACGAGCGCGCGCGCATCGTGCGCGAGATTGAAGAGCAGACCAGTTTCTGGTTGCGAATGCCCGTCGAGGTGCGCGAAGGAGCCGTGGCCTCGGACCACACTCTCGACGCCCTTATCTGCGCCTTGGTGGCGTTGGCCACCCGGGCGAAATTGACGCACCCGGCGCCCGAGGAGGCGCGCGACGCGGCCCTTCGCGAGGGGTGGATTCACGTCCCGAAGGAACCCCTCGCCCCGCTCGGGAGGTTGTTACCCGTCAGCTAGTTGCGTCCAGTGACTTGCGCCAGGTGACGATGCCGCCCGTGGGGTAGAAGCCGAGCGCCTCGTTGACCGCGATCATGGCGGTATTGAGGGAGTTGTTGGAGGTCATGATCCGCTTCGTCACGTAGCCGCCACTTTCTAGCTCGCGCATGGTGGCGATCTTCATCAGCGCGCCCAGACGATGACCGCGATGAGTCCGTACGACCAGCGTGTCCCACTGATACGCCGTGCCGGGCTTCTCGCGCGACACCGTCAGTTCGCTGTAGCCCACGAGGTCGCCACTTTGACGGTGGCGCGCGACGGCGACGAGGAGGTCTCGACCCATTTCGTCGGTCTGGTGTTCATGGTGACGAACCCGCTCCTCGTCCCACCGCTCTTCCTCGACTCCGTAGCCCGAATCGGGAACCTCGACGGGCATGATGGAACTCAGGTGGGCTCGTCCCGCGAGCAGCTCCGGCGGCGCCGCGCCGCGCCAGGAGAGGATCTCGTAGCCGCTGGCCTTGGAGAGCAGTTCGGACGCGCGCCTCTCCAGCTCGCCCGTCGGTCGTGGCCAGTCCAGCTCGCGCTCCACGTTCTCTTCGATCACCGAGTACCCGTGTCGTGGGGCGAACGCCCGGTTCGCCCCGGAGCCGCGCTCGTCGGTACCTTCCATGACCCAGAACAAAAGTGATCGACGCCCCAGCTCGCGCGATCGGTCCTCGAGGTGCGCGAGCGCCGCGGATCCGTGACCTTCGCGGCGGCGGGCAGGATCGACGAACAGATCTCCGCGGATCCAGTCGAGGTTGTCGGTGCGTGATACCTCGAGTGCGCCGATGGCGAGCGGGCGTGCGGGTTCGCCGTAGCGGTAGAGCTCGTAGTGCACGGGCGCGTTGGCGTCGAGCGCGCGGGCTCGCCACTCGCTCGCCAGCCATCCTCCACGACGCGCGCGGTCGCGAGCGAACTCACTACGTTCTAGAACGCCAAACCACGCGGCGAACTCGTCGTCGTTGTGCGCGTCGACGCGCGCGAACTCCATCTCAGCCCGCGCTGACGCGCCGTCCGTCGGCGAGGGGACTGATGTGGCGACGCAGATCCATCATCATCAGACCACCGACCAGCGCGGTGATACCGGTCCCGAGCGGCCACCAGTCACCGACGTGAACGGAGAAGTAGAGGGCGGTGATGGCCGGCGCTAGCGTGCTCGAGATACCCCAGGAGGCCCCGGCCGCCGCGTTGTAACGACCGCGCAGGTGCTCGGGGGCGATGTCGTTCACGATCGCTGAGCCCACCGGCTGCAGCATGGTCTCGCCCACGGCGAAGACGCACATGGCGAGACAGAGCAACGGAATGGAGGCGGCGGCCGGCAACGCCAAGGTGGACTCCAAGATGATCCAGAAGATGAACCAGAACGCGGCGACGACCCCCATGACCCGCGTGCGACTCTTGCCCTCGATGCGATTCAGCACCCACAGTTGGGCCAGCACGATCGTGGTCGTGTTGAAGAAGAAGATGACCCCGATGGCGTGCACGGACAGCTTCAGGTTGTTGACGACGAAGAGGCTGAGGCCCGCGTCGAGCGAGCCGTACCCGCCGACCATCAAGAACACCGAGGCAATCACGTAGCGTACGATGCGGCTGTCGCGCAGCACGACGCTCCATCCTTCGGCGCTCTTCACCGGGTCCTCGTGGTGCTCTCTCACGGGGCCGCCGTGTCGGCGAAGCGTGAAGTAGAAGAAGGCGGTGAGCAGCGTCACGGCGGCGTTAAAGATGTAGAGCGCGACGAAGGTGTCGGGCCTTTGCAGGTCCACCACGCTCGCGGAGATCAGTGCGCCAAAGCCGATGCCGAGGTTGACCAACATGAAGTTGACCCCAAAGGCGCGTTGACGGTGTTCGGGCGAGACGAGTCGACTCAGCATGGTGGAGCCCGGTCCCCATCCCGCGCCGCCAAAGACGGCGATCATCAAGGCGGCCAGGACGGCCTGTTCGTGGGTGTGGGCGAACGCCCAGAAAATCAGGGCGACGGCGTCCGCCCCGTAGGCGAACAGGATGACGCGAAGCGGACCGAGCCGGTCGGTCATCGTGCCCCACAGCGGCGTGGTCGCCAGACCCACCACGGCAGACAGCGCGAGCAGCAACGTCGCGAAGGCCGTTGAGAAGTGGCGCACGTTGTGCAGGTAGATGACGAACAGTGACAGCGTCAGTCCGTTGCCGATGCAGCCGATGAACGTGCAGATGTAAAACCGCCGCAGCGGTCCACGGATCGACGAGCGAAAGTCGACCGGAACGAGGGCCTCGAGGAGTTTCACAGGGTCACCAGGCTACATGAGCACTCTTGTGCGACCAATCACATGAGTGAAGAGTTTCATGGACGCGGAAGGTTAGGGTTGGGGTGTAACGCGACGCGTGAACAGAGAGGCGTCCCACGTGAGCACTCGAGTGGCCAAGAGCCGAGTTGATTTGTTGGAGGAGATTACTCCTGACGTGGAACGTCTCTACAACCGGCACATGGAGGCCCCGCGCCTGTGGTATCCGCACGAGCAGATCAACTGGGGCGAGGGCGAAGACTTCAAGCACAAGGCCTGGGCGCCCGAGCAGTACCCCATCGGGGACGGCGTACGCAGCTCGATCTACGTCAACCTCCTCACCGAGGACAATCTCCCGTACTACACCGACAGCATCCTCGCTCACTCGCCGCGCGGACATCCGATCCGAGAGTGGACCTGCCAGTGGACGATGGAAGAAAATCGCCACGCCATGGTCATGCGCGACTGGGTCCACATCTCTCGCTGCATCAACCCGACCCTCTTAGAGGACGGTCGGCGCGTGCAGATGCAAAAGGGCGAGGTCCCGCACCCCGCCACGTTCGCCGAGCTCATTGCCTACGTCTCGTTTCAAGAGCGCGCGACCCAGATCGCGCACCGCAACACCGGCGCCAAGCTACCCAAGGACGACAAGATCGGGCGCAACGTCCTCGCGCTCATCGCCGGGGATGAGACCAAGCACTATCTCTTCTACCGAGACCTCACGCTGGCGGCCTTCGCCATCGACCCCTCGGCCATGATGATCGCGGTCTCCAAGCAGGTGAGCACCTTCGCCATGCCCGGCACCGGAATCCCGAGCTTTACTCGTCACGCCGTGCGCATCGCCAAAGAGGGCATCTACGGACTTGGTCAGTACCTGGGCGACGTCTTGACCCCGGTGCTCAGCCTTTGGGACGTCGAGCACCTGAAGGGTCTCACCAAAGAGGCGGAGCTGGCGCGCGTGGAGCTCGTCAACGTGAAGGCGAAGATCGCCGAGTCCGTTGAGCGCATGGCTCACAAGGCGGCGATGATGAAGCCGCCCGTCCGCGTGTCGCACTGAGGACGACCTACTCTTTGGTGTTCGCCACCTGTCGGATGTAGTCCTCAAACGCCTTTTGGTTCAACTGTTGGGACCTCAGGTCGCGCTCGTGCATCGACCCACCCCGCGCGAGCACGTAGATCAAGCTCCCCAGCAGCGGAAAGATCAGTATCAAGAGGATCCATCCCGTCTTGCCCACGCCGCTCAGGTCGTGGCTGCGAAAGATGTCGAACATGATGTGAAAGACGAGGATGATCCAAAAGAGAAATATCACGAAGTACAACGTGGATATAAAGACATCGAGCAGGGGATAACTGGTGGCCAGCATGGCGCTTCCTTTCGGTGATCGGTCGGCACTGTAGGTTTAGGCGAATCCTCCCGACGTCGCAAGCCCCACTACGTCCCGTCTGATCTGGCAATGTGGAGGGGTGACCGGGGCGTTCACATCACGAGAGCATGGGGACCGTTAGTGCGCAGTTACCAAGAAGCCATGGCCGAGATCGCGGCCCCCGGTCAGCCTTTTGAGGTCGTGCTCGTCGAGCGCGACGGAGTGAGCCAGCGCGTCTTTAAGAACTCCCCGACGACGGTGCGCCAGTTCTTTGATCTCGCGCGCGGCGTGGAGGCCACGTTTCTCGTCTACGAGGACGAAGAGTGGACCTTCGCTCAGGTGATGGATGAGGTCGATGCCCTGGGGTACGCGCTGGTGCATCACTTTGGGGTGAAGAAAGGCGACCGCGTGGGCATCGCCATGAGGAACTACCCCGAGTGGGTGATCTCCTTTGCCGCGATTCTCTCCGTCGGCGCGGTCTCGGTGTCGTTGAACGCCTGGTGGACCGAGGAGGAGCTCGACTACGCCATCAACGACTCGGGACTGAGCGTCCTGATCGCCGATAGTGAACGAGTCGATCGGGCTCTGAAGCCCTGCGAACGGGTGGGGGCTCGCCTGCTCGGCGTGCGCCTGTCGGAGGGGAGCCTTCCCTCGATCGTCGAGCGCTGGTCCGACGTGGTCGTGAGGGGCGTCGAGATGCCCCGCGTCGAACTCGACGCCGACACCGACGCGACCATTCTCTACACCTCGGGGACAACGGGTTTTCCCAAGGGAGCCGTGTCGACGCACGGGGCGATCTGTCAGGCGATCATGGCCTTCTCCTCGGGCGCGCAGATCCAGGCGGCGCGGCGCGACGAAAACGAACAGGGCAGCGGACTGGCGCCGTGCTTCATTCTGATTGTGCCGCTCTTTCACGTGACCGGGTGCATTCCGGTCATGATGTCCTGCTTCTCCTGGCACTTCAAGCTCGTCATGATGTACCGCTGGGACCCCGAGCGAGCACTGGCCCTGATCGAGCGGCACCAGGTGACGGCCTTCGTCGGCGTTCCCACCCAGGCGTGGGACCTCATGGAGTCGCCGAGCTTCACGAAGTACGACACGTCCTCGCTGTCGTCGGTGGGCGGGGGAGGGGCCCCGGCGCCGTCCACCTTGGTGGCGCGCGTCGAGGACACCTTCTCGCACGGCCGCCCCAGTCTCGGGTACGGCATGACCGAGACCAACGCGTACGGACCGCAAAACTTCGGGGACGACTACCTCACCCACCCCGCCTCGACCGGTCGCGTACCCACCATCGTGATGGACGTCGATATCCGCGACGAGTCCGCCCGTTCGCTGCCCCGGGGCGAGAGCGGCGAGATCTGGATGAAGTCGCCCACGCTCATCCGCGGCTACTGGCGTCAGCCCGAGGCGACCGCGGCCACGCTGGTCGAGGGCTGGCTGCGCACGGGAGACCTCGGTCACATCAGCGATGAGGGATTTCTCTTCATTGAGGATCGGGCGAAGGACATGATCATCCGCGCCGGCGAGAACGTGTACTCGGCCCAAGTGGAGTCGGCCATCTACGAGAACCCGGCGGTGTATGAGGTCGCCGTCTTTGGACTGCGTCACGAGCGACTCGGCGAAGAAGTGGCCGCCGTGGTGATGGTGCGCGACGGTATGGAGCTGACCAGCGACGAACTTCGCGACTTTCTGTCAACCCGTCTCGCGGCCTACATGATCCCCACGCGCATCGTCTTCACTCGCGAACCGTTGCCGCGTAATCCCGCGGGAAAGTTCATGAAGCGAGAGATGCCCGAGGCCTATTTTTCAAGCACGAGTTGAATCGCCCGGGCCGCGTACTCGGCCACGTTGACGTCGCTGAGCTCGTCCAACTTGAACCAGTGGACCTGGTCGGTGGTGCCCACGGCTTCGTCGCGCAGCACTCCGCCGTCGGGCGAGACCGTGTAGAGAACGCGCACGGTGTGGATGCGATCACCGTTCGGGCGTCGACGAATGTCGCTCGCCACGCTCAGGAGCACGGGGTCCTTGATGGCCAGACCCGTCTCTTCTCGAAACTCCCGCAGCAGGGTCTCCTCGGGCGACTCGCCAAAGTCGATTCCGCCCCCCGGGAGCCACCACAGGGGAGGGACGATCTGGGGGCTACTCGAGCGAACGAGCAGGACGCTCTCTTCTTCCACGAGGACGCCGTACGCTCTCACACTGGTGTGCTGTCTGCTCATGTCGATTCCTCACTCGTGGTGATGGTTCGCCGGGGACGCCCCATGAAGGAATGTCTCGCGACACCCTTCGCTGCAGAAATAGTAGGTCGCCCCGTCAGGGCCAACGCCGGTGAGGCCGCCGGGGGCGACGCTCATCCCACAGACCGGGTCGAGGGGACCGGCAACCCCCGCACTCTCTTCTGGCTCGCGAGCGAGGAACCTGTCGCGACATCCGAGGGAGCAGAAGTAGAGGGCCCGCCCGTCTCGAACGGCCGACGCCGGAGCGCTCGCGGGGTCGACGGTCATGCCACAGATCGGGTCGGTGGCGCCGTGGCTACTCGTGTTCGCGCCTCGCGCCAGGCGCCAGACCACCAGTAGCACGATCGCCGCGAGCACGTTCAGGACCAAGGTGGCACCGAGGGGGAACTCCCCGGAGAGCACCCGGACGTGGTGATCGTGCGGTACGAGGCGGGCCACTCGAAAGAGCCCGTCGATCACGAGTCCGGCGCCGCTCGCCGTCGCCCACAGGAGCGCGAGGAGTCGCCACGCGGTGGCGGTGCCGTAGTAGCGGCGATAGATGAGGAGGAGTGGCAGGGTGACGAGATCGGCAAAGAGGAAGGCGATCACGCCCCCGAAGGCGACGCCGTGCCCCCACAGGGCGGCAGCCAGGGGAACGTTGCCCACGGAACACACGAAGGCCAGCACCGAGATGAGCGGAGCGAGGAGCGCGTTTTCGAGCACCGTCCACCCCCCGTGTCCACTGATGAAGAGGTGACGCCACCACGAGTTCGGCACGTGCACACTGAGAAATCCGGCGACGACGAAACCAATGACCAGTTCCTTGCGCACCATAGTGAGATCACCCATGGTGTAACGAGCCGAGAGTCCGAGACGTTCGCGTTTCGTCGTTGACGCGGCCGTCGTGGCCGGCCTGGCGTCGCCGGCGACGTGGGCCACGAGCTGTTCCACGGTGCCGCGTCGGAACAGCAGCGGAGTCGTGGCGACGAGCAGGACCACCATCACGATCCCGCCCACCAGTTGGGCCAGGACGAAGGGCCAGCCGAGGAGAACGAAGAGCACCACCCCGAGCTCAATGACCAGGTTGGTGGAGGCGACCATGAAGATGAGCGAGTTCGTCCAGGACGACCCCCGGGCGAAGATCGCGCGCGACATGGCACTGGCGGCGTAACTGCAGGAGGAGGACAGCGTCCCGAGGAGCGTCGCGGTGGCGTGGGAACGGGCCGAGTTCGAACCCAGTCGTTGTCGCAGCGCGTCGCGCGGGAGCGCCCCCTGCACCAGGCCCGAGAGCGCGAAGCCCAGGACGAGGGGCCACCAGGTCATCCAGACCATGGCCAGCGCCTCCTTGAAGCCGCTGCCGATCCACGAAAGGACGTTGGTCGAGGCGATCAAGAGAGCGCGCCACTCGCGAAGTCCGTGACGGGCATTGTGGCGACCTCCTTCGCGAGGCCACCTTAATGGTCGAGGGCGCGGGGGGAATTAGTGTTTGGTCATGACCTCAGGCGAAGAAGGGCGCGCACTTCGCGGCGCGGCGTCCGTGGAGCCGCTCGGCGACGGGCGATACGGCGCGACTCTCTCGCAGTTTTATTCCGTGATGGACCATCCCCACGGCGGATACCTGCAGTGCGTGGTGGCGAGCGCGGCGCTCGCCGAAGCGAGTGCGCACGGGTCCAAGCACGTTCACGTGAGCGCCCTCACCACGAACTTCGTGAACGCTCCGACTCTCGGTGCGGCCGAGTTGCGCGTTGAGTTGCGCAAGGTCGGACGCAGTGTTTCCTTCGCCTACGTGGCCATGAGCCAAGGCGGTGAACTTACCTTGGAATCCCTGGTCACGCTCGGTACGTTGCGCGACGAGTCGACCATCCGGTACCAGGCGGCGCCGGTCTTCGAACTTCCTGCGCGCGAGATCGCTCGCCAATCAACGGGCCGCGACGAGGTGAATATCATGCGCGTGCTGGAACTGCGGCTCGATCCGGCGACGTCGGGTTGGTGGGAAGGTCAACTCTCCCCGCTGGGTGAAGTGCGTGGGTGGCTGCGTCTCGACGACGGGGAGGCCTCGTGGGATCCGTGGAGTCTGTTGTTCGCGGCCGACGCACTGCCCCCGGCGACGATGCCCCTGGGCTCCTCGGGCTGGGTCCCGACGTTGCAGCTCACCTCATATATTCGTCGCGTGCCGAGGAGCGAGTGGTTGCGCGCCCGCCAATGGGTGGTAAGTGTGGCCGACGGCCTCGTCGATGAGCGCTGCGAACTTTTTGACGACGACGGTCAACTGGTAGCGGCCTCCTCCCAACTCGCCATGGTGCGACTGCCGGGTGGTAGCTAGGACGTGTCGGGCGGTCCTCGGACCAACGACGACGGCTCGATCACGGTCCGCGCCCGGCTGACGATTCCCGCGGAGGAGATCGAACTTCGCGTCACGACGTCGGGGGGACCCGGGGGACAACACGCCAACCGCTCCCTGACTCGCGTCGTCGCCTCCTTTCGGGTGGGGGACTCGCGCACCTTGAGCGAGCAGGACCAGCAACGAGTCGTTGCGGCACTCGGTCCGGTGGTGCGATCGAGCGCGAGTCGATATCGTTCCCAGGGTCAGAACCGCGCAGCGGCGCTCGATCAGCTCGGCCAGAAGCTCGCCGCCGCCCTCGCGCCCCGGACGCCGCGGCGGGCCACCAAGCCCACGAAGGGTGCGAAGATCCGCCGCGTCGACGAGAAGAAGGCCCGCGGTCGATTGAAGGTGCAGCGACGTCGTCCCGACGACGAGTAGCTCAGATGCTGAGCTGGCGAGACATCGCCAACAGGGCCTTTTCCATGAGGTCATCGAGTCCGGCGTCGTCGACCTCGTGGGGACCACGGATGGGCGTGAGCGAGGCGTAGCCCGCCGCCAGCAGGGCCCCATCGTCGTCGGCCTCCTCGTCGCTCACGTCGCCCAGTTCGGGACTCGCCGCCCCCAGTCGCAGCGGCAGTTCGCCTTCGTCACTCAGTGCTTCGCCCCCGGCCCCCGGTCCGGCGGCCTTGATGAGACCGGCCGTCGAGATGTGGCCGCGGCGCACACCCTTCAACTGATGAACTTCGAGATTGGGTACGTTGAGATTCAACAGGGTGCGCGAGGGAGCGCGAAAGAGCTCGTCGAGCACCTCTATGGCCACCAGCGCCGCGGTGTCGTAGTGGACCTCTTCGCCCCACTGGACCGAGACGGCGAGGCCGGAAAGTCCTAGCTGAGCGCCGGTGAGAACCGCGCCCACGGTGCCCGAGTGCAGGACGCTGCGCCCGACGTTGGCCCCGGCGTTGATGCCCGAGACGATCACGTCGGGGCGAAAGTCGAAGCTCCCGAGGGCCCCGAGAATGGCGCACAGCGCCGGCGGGGCCTCGAGGCCGTAGGTGACGATCGACTCCGCGCCGGCAATGCGGTGACGCCGGTACTTGACGGTCGGGCGTTCAAAGACGTCGCCCACCGCGCTGGACATGCCCGAGTAGTTACGGTGCGGCGCCACGATGATCGCGTCTCGCTCCTCACCGTCGGGCGCCGCGTCGATCCACTGGGCGACGCTGCGAGCGAGAACGGCCATACCCGGGGCGAGGACGCCGTCGTCGTTGGTGAGGAGTAATCGCATACTTGGAGGCTAACTGTCCTAGGTTATCTAGCAGTGAAAGGGACGGTAAATCGCTGATGTTGCCCTCAGGAGAACAGATCGCTATTGCCCACGGTGATCAACGCGCCGTGGTCACCGAGGTGGGCGCGACGCTGCGCACCTACGTGAAAGGCGGGGTGAGCGTCGTCGAGGGGTTCGCCGGCGAGGAGGTCTCGACCAACGCCCGCGGTCAGGTCCTCTACCCCTGGCCGAATCGGATGGGGGACGGTGAGTGGAGTTTCTCCGGCCGGGTCGCACAACCGCGCATCGACGACGTGGCCCACGCCACCGCCATCCACGGGGTGGTTCGTTGGCTGCCCTTTCGCATTGACGCGGTGAACCAAAATCGCTGCGTCCTCTCACTTCTCCTGCATCCCTCACCCGACTACCCCTTCGCCAGCGAGATTCAAGTGGCCTACCACTTGGGATCCCTCGGCCTGACGGTGACCACGACCGTGACCAACCGTGACGGAGTGCCGCTGCCCTTTGGGGTGGGCTTTCACCCCTACCTCGCGGTGACGACCCCGACCATCGAGGGCGCCCTCTTGGAGGTTCCGGCGAAGTCCTACATCGCGGTGGATGATCGACAGCTGCCGACCGGCGAGATCTTGCCGCTGGCGGGTCACCCCCTGGACTTTTCGACGCGCAAATCGGTGAGCGGTCACGACATCGACGTGACCTACACCGATCTCCTTCGTGATGACTCGGGTCTGGCGGTGGCGACCCTGGAGGACTCCCACGGGGGAGTGGTGGAACTGAGTGCCGACCGAAACTTTCCGTACCTGCAGGCCTACAGCGGGGACCAGAACGAGAAGGGCCATCGACGGACCTCGGTCGCCGTGGAGCCGATGACCTGTCCGCCCGACGCGTTGCGCAGCGGCAAGGACATCGTGGTGCTCGAGCCGGGACAACACTGGGCCGGGTCGTGGCGCCTGCGCAGGATCGCGCCGTGAGTGTCGTTCTCGTCACGGGATCAACCAGCGGGATCGGTCTCGCCACCGCGCGTCGCTTCGCCGAGCGCGGCGACACGGTGGTCTTCAACTCGGTTCACAGCGTCGAGGCGGGGGAGCGTCTGGCGGAGAGCACTCCTTCTTCGCACTACGTGCAGGCGGACATATCTCGGGCGGAGGACTGCGCCTCGCTGGTGGCCACCGTGTTGGAGCGTTGCGGCAGGCTGGACGTCCTAGTGAACAACGCCGGTACCACGAAGTTGATCGCGCATCGCGACCTCGAGGGAGCGAGCGTTGACGTGTGGCGCGAGATCTTCGAGGTCAACGTCTTTGGCACGTGGCAGCTAAGTATCGCGGCCATGGACGCGCTGCGGGCGAGTACGGGCTCCATCGTCAACGTGTCGTCCGTCGCCGGTCTACGTGCGGTCGGCTCGTCGATTCCCTACGCCGCCTCCAAGGCCGCGCTCAATCACATGACGGTCCTGCTCGCCAAGGTCGTCGGTCCCGAAGTGCGAGTGAACGCCGTCGCGCCCGGTCTGATCGATACGCCGTGGACTCAGACGTGGGACGCCGTGCGCGGCTACGTGCAGGGCGCGGCCCCCTTGCGGCGAACCGGAACGCCCGACGAGGTGGCCGAGGTGATTCTCGCGCTGGCCGACTCGGCCTACGTGACGGGTCAAGTGGTTGCCGTCGATGGAGGGCTCACGATCGTCACGTGAGGTGGCGGCGGCACCGCGAGGCGCATGGCGAAACACACCACCCGGGTCGCCGGTCGCACGACCAGTCGGTCGCGCCACCCGCGTTGACGGACGCCGAGGAGGTCTTGGGCGTAGGCGGGCAGTAAGGACCAGGAACTTCGCACGAGGAGTCCGTAGATGGCCCGTTGGGTGCGGCTCTTCGTCACTCGATGGGTGATGAAGTCGCGCGCCGTGACGCCGTCGGCGCTCAAGCGCAACTCGCCGCGAAAACTCAGTACCGCGGCGTTGAGTTCGGCCACGCTCTCGGGCGGATCAAGCACGCCGAGAGTGCGCGCGAGCGGAGCCATCTCCCTCACGTAGTGGTCGGCCTCGTCGTCGCTGATTCGTTGCGAGCCGAATCGGCGATAGGCGTTGAGAAACATATAGATCTCGGCGCAGTGAACCCAGAGCAGGAGATGGGGATCGTTGGCGTCGTAGGGTGCGCCGTCGTCGGCGATGCCGTGCACGTACCGGTGAACGGTCAACACGCGGTCGATGGCAACCTGGGCGGTCTCCTTCGATCCGAAGGTGGTGGCCCCGATGAAGTTCGCCGTCTGCAACACGCGCCCCAAGGGATCGTCCTGATAGTGCGAGTGTTGGGCGACCCCGGCCATGGCGTGGGGATGAAGCATCTGGAAGAACAGAGATCCCACGCCCCCCACCAACATGGAAGGGAGCTCTCGGTGGACGAGTCGCGCCACCCCGTGCACGTCACCGAAGGCCTCGTGCGGATCGTCACAGCGCGGCGGCGGATCGTTCGTCAGTCCCGCGGCGTGTCGAATCGAGAGGCTGGCGCGCTGTCGAAGGCGTATCGCCGCGTCGCGACCCTTGGTGGTGAGCATGGAGCCTCCTTGGCCTAGGTCCACTTTAAGTTCCGACCCTTCCCATCAGCCCGTTGACCTGCGACACTGGGTAGATGGCGACGCCGAGAACCCTTCGTAGCGCCACGGCCGAAAACGATCTCGAACAACGAGTCGATAGCGAGGTCGCGGTCGTTACCGAACGACCGTGGAACGTCATTGTCTGGAACGATCCGGTGACGCCCATGAACGTGGTGGTCGCCGTCTTTAAGAGAGTTTTCGGGTACTCGAACAATAAATGCACCCACCTGATGTTGACCGTGCACCACGAGGGGCGCGCCGTCGTTTGGTCCGGGCAGCGCGAACGGGCCGAGTCGTACTGCGTCAAACTACAGGTGGCCGGACTGCAGTCCAGCGTGGAGCGCGACGCGTAAGTGGCGGGCAAGCTCTTCGTCCGGCGCCGCGATGGTCGAGTTGAGGTACGCCTCAACGACGTGGGTCGCGCCATTCTTCGAGAAGTCTTCGCTTCCGTCCTCGCCGCCGAACGAGACCCCGAACACGAGTGGCACCTTTCGTTAAATCCGCCCATTAACCCGAGCAGCGACGACGACGACCCGCTCTCGATCTTGGCCCGCCAGAGTGAGACGGCGTCCAACGCGGAACTCGCGGTGATGACCCTACACGAGCAGTACCTCACCGACGCTGAGGCCTGGGCCTGGCTCTGCACACTGCAGGTGGCCCTTCGGGCCACGGCCGTCGTGAATGGCATCTTGAGTGACGAGAAGCTCGAGTCGGCCTCGCCAGAACTGCTGGACGACATCCACACGTTGCAGCAGTTTCTCTTCGAACTTTCCGGTTGTTTCTAGGCGTTTTCGCCGCGTCTCACCCAGGGCGGGCGGGCGCCCGGGGCCAAGCCAAGGACGATCCCACCTAGGCTCTAGCGATGGCCTTCCCTCGACGCACCCCACTCTCCCTGTCCCTTCTCGCCCTGTCCGGCGCGCTCATTCTCGGTCCTTCCCTCGCCGCCCAGGCGGCGACGAAGAGCCCCACGGCCGCCTCGGTACTGGCGTCGGCGTCCAAGTCGCTGGGCAAGGAGCGCGGGGTGCACATCGTCGTGACCACCGTTGACCACAAGATCAACAGTTCCGTCGTGGCCGACATTGGCACCGCGAGCGGCACCGAGACCTACGTCTCGGGCACTGAGACCTTCACCATCACCGTGACGCCCAAGGCCGCCTACCTCTACGGCAGCAAAGAGGGCTTGACCAAGCTGATGGGACTGTCGGCGAGTGAGCAGTCCAAGGTGGGCGGCGAGGCCATCGTCATGAAAAAGGGGACGTCGCCCTACAGCACGTTTCAGTCGAACCTGACCTCCACCGCGTTCGCGCAGCTTCTCCCGCCGGCGAAGGGCACCAGTCTCTTGGCCCAGCGCGACAAGGCCACCAACGGCTATCAACTCAGTTGGACGACGGCCAAGACCAGCTCGACTCCCAAAGAACTCTCGGTCTTGACGATCTCCTCGGGTGCGAAGGCGCTCCCTCTCAAGGAGACCGTCACCACGTCCGATGGTTCGAGTCACACGGCCTTTAGCAAGTGGGGCGAATCGGTCACCGTTCACGTTCCCTCCAAGACGATCCCGTACGCCACGGTCTTCCCGTCCAGCTAGGCGACCGCGTCAGGCCCGTTGATCAGGGTTAAGAGACGAGACTGTCTCGTTCCGGAACGACGTGGTACCGTATTGGCCATGGTCCTTCAGGAGAACGCCACGCACGAAGCCGCGGAGAGTCACGGGGGAAGGCCCCTTGACGCATCGCGCGACGACGCCCTTCGCACGTCGGCCCTCGAACTGCTGGCCGACATCGGCTACGACCGGCTCACCATCGACAAGATTGCCCAGCACGCCGGGGCGGGCAAAGCGACCATCTACCGGCGTTGGTCGGGCAAGGCCGAGCTCATTGTCGACGCCCTGATGTGTCAAAAGGGAGCGATGACGATAGCCCCCGATACGGGAACATTGCGTGGCGATCTGTCGGCCCTCATCGATCAGTCGGACTTGGAGGAGCGGCTCGACACGAAGGTGATGATCGGCATGGTGAGCGCGTTGCCGCACGACGCGGAGCTGCGAGAAGTCTTCCGCACCCAACTCATTGAGCCCCATATGGCGACGTTGGCCGTCGTGTTCGATCGGGCCGTGGCGCGCGGAGAGATCCGCCCGGTCGAGAACATGTCGACGATTGTCTCGATCCTTCCGGCGCTGGTGTTACACCGCCTCATCGTCTCGGCCACGGCACCCGACCGAGCCTTCTTTGAGTCGATCGTGGAGGGAGTCCTTCTTCCGCTCCTGGAGGTCGGCCGCGACGAAAGACCGAATACCTAACCCCCCCAGAGAGAAAGCGATGTGACGATGTCAACCGAAGAAACCGAACTCGCGGCCAACGAGGAGACCAAACACCTGGGCCTCGCCCTGTTGGTGATCTCCGCCGCGCAGCTGATGATCGTGCTGGACGCCACCGTCGTGAACGTGGCGATCCCCACTATTCATCACGCCTTGCACTTCTCTTTGGCGAATCTGGAGTGGCTCATCACCGGGTACTCGCTGACCTTCGGGGGGTTGCTGTTGTTCGGCGGACGCACCGGTGACCTCTACGGTAAGCGTCGCATGTTCATGATCGGCGTGTCGGTCTTCGCCCTTTCGTCGTTGCTCGGCGGCTTGGCCACGTCCGACGTGTGGCTCATCATTACCCGCGGAATGCAGGGCGTCGGCGCGGCGATCGCGGCCCCGACGGCGTTGGCGCTGATCGCTACCAACTTCCCCGAGGGCCGTGAGCGCAATCGGGCCATGGGCGTGTACGCGGCGATGTCGGGCGGCGGCGGGGCGCTCGGACTCCTGCTCGGCGGCATCCTGACCAGTTACGTCTCGTGGCGCTGGATCTTCTTCATCAACGTGCCCATCGCCGCGGTCGTTCTCTTTCTCGCTCCGCGGGCCCTGCACGAGTCCTCCACCACCTCGGGGCACCTCGACGTACCGGGCGCCGTGACCGTGACGGGCGGGATGCTGGCCCTGGTGTACGGCCTCTCCAACGCCTCGAGCCACAGTTGGTCGTCGGTCTCGACGATCTCCTTCCTCGCCGCCGCCGTCGTGTTGCTCGTCGCGTTCGGGTTCATCGAGCGACGTTCCGCCGACCCGTTGATGCCGCTCAGCATCTTCAACAATCGAAACCGCTCCGCCAGTTTCGCGATGATGCTCTGCATCGGCATCGCGCTGTTTTCGATGTTCTACTTCTTGACCCAGTTCCTCCAGAACATTCAGGGGTGGAGCGCGGTAAAGACGGGCGTCGGGTTTCTGCCCATGACGGCAGGCATCATCGTCGCCGCCGGTCTCACGTCGCGGTTCGTCGGCAAGACCGGGATTCGCCTGCCCCTGATCGTCGGTCCCACCATGACCGTCGCGGGGATGTTGTGGATCTCGCGCATCACGCCGACCAGCGCCTACTTGGAGATTCTCGGGCCGCTGGTGGTGATCGCGCTCGGCATGGGACTCGTGTTCGTTCCGCTCACCTTGACCGCGGTGTCCGGGGTCGAGCCCGAGGAGGCCGGTCTGGCCTCCGCGCTGCTCAACACCATGCAGCAGGTGGGTGGCGCGCTCGGGCTCGCGGTGCTCGCCACCGTCGCGATCGATGCGTCCAACTCCCGGTTGCACTCGCTGCACTCCTCGTCCAAGGCGGCGACCAAGATCGCGACGACCCACGGCTACACCACGGCATTTTTGGTGTCGGCGACGATCGCGCTGGTCAGTCTGCTCGTGTCGGTACTGGTGATCCGCGTCTCGCCCGAAGATAACGCCGCCTTCGCGGTCGCCTCGGGCGTCGGCGCAGCGTAAGAGAGAAACCGCCGGCCACTTTCGTGGCCGGCGGTTCTTCGCAGCGGCGAAGGGGAACACCGAGCGAGCTGTCAGAGGCTCCCAACCGACGTGGCGTACTCGACCGAGTTCGAGTGGATGGTGTCGCGATACCATCCGAAGCTCTCCTTCTTTAGGCGATCGCCCGACGGAAAGTCCACCCACACGATGCCGAAGCGTCGTGAGTAGCCGAGGGCCCACTCGAAGTTGTCCAGCAGACTCCACACGAAGTAACCCGCAACGTTGACCCCCGCGTCGATGGCGTCGTGCACGGCCGAGATGTGTTCTTGGAGGTAGGCCACGCGGTTGTGGTCCTTGACGTCACCGTTCGGATCGACGTAGTCGTCAAAGGCCGCGCCGTTTTCGGTGATGAAGATGGGCAACGTGGTGTACTCCTCGCGAACGCGAATGAGCAAAGAGGTCAGTCCCGACGCCTCAATCTCCCAGTCCATCGAGGTCTTCTCTCGCCCCGGAGTCTCGAGTGATCGAAGGTGAAGATCGGGAAACTGCTCTCCCTGCGCGACGAAGTAGCCGGCCACGCGCGCCTCTCGGGCGCGAGAGCTGTCGACCACGGTGGAGGGGAAGTAGTAGTTCACGCCGAGAAAGTCGAGCGGCGCGGCGATGGCTTTCAGATCACCCTCGTGGATCACCGAGAAACCCGGCGTAAAGTCCCGGTAGTGCTCGAGCATGTCCTCGGGGTACTTGCCGTGAAAGACCGGTTCCAAGAAGAGTCGATTCAGGTTGCCGTCGGCGCGCGTGGCGGCGGCCACGTCCAACTCGTGCTGTGATCCCGCCTGGAAGTCGCCGAGATTGAGCGTGATGCCGACCTTGGCCGAGGGGATCGCGTCGCGCAAGATCGGTACGGCGAGGCCGTGGGCGAGCAGGAGGTGGTGGTTGGCCGCGGCCGCCTTGCCGATGTCTTGGATGCCCGGCGCGTGGCGCCCGGCTCCGTAGCCGAGCCACGACGAGCACCAGGGCTCGTTCAGCGTGATCCAACGCTCCACGTCACTCCCGAGAGCGCGCGCGACGATGTCCACGTACTCGGCGAATCGTTCGGCGGTGTCGCGGACGGTCCAGCCGCCCCGGTCCTCGAGGGGCTGGGGTAGGTCCCAGTGATAGAGGGTGACGGTCGGCTCGATGCGGCGCGCGCGCAGCCCGTCGACCAGGCGCCGATAGAAGTCGAGGCCCTTTTGGTTGACCGCCCCGCTGCCCGTGGGCTGCACCCGGGGCCAGGCGACCGAAAAGCGGTAGGCGGAGACGTCGAGTTCGGCCAGGAGGTCGAGGTCTTCATTCATACGGTGAAAGTGGTCACAGGCGATGTCGCCGGTGTCGCCGTTCCAGACGGTGCCTGGGGTGTGACTAAATGTGTCCCAGATCGAGGGGCCTCGGCCGTCGGCCGTGACCGCCCCTTCGATTTGGTATGACGCGGTCGCGGTTCCCCACACGAAGTCGGGGGGAAAGGGGCGAGTAATACCTCGTTCGTTCGAGCCGTTGGTGCTCATGGTGATGCGTCTCCTCGTAGTTGTAGAAATATGCTGAATACCTCGACGCGTGGCCCCACCGGGTTGGAGTGTGGTGGGGCCACGCGACGAGGAGAGCTGCTACGCCTTCTTCAGGCGCATCAGGATCAGCGGCAACTGAGGGTCGCCGGGCGATGGGTCCATGTACGGGTTGGCGGCCGTCACGAATCCGGTGTAGTGAGCCGTGGAGTACTCGTCCCAGTCGGCCCCGTAGAGCAGGGGCGCGACGGGCACGTCGTTGGACACGATGTTCTCCAGGGCGTCGGTCGCCGCCGTGACGGCACTGGTGTCAGACGGGTTGGTGCTCGCCAACGTCGCCAGCGCGGTCTGCGCCGCCGGGTTGTCGTAGCGACCGTAGTCGCCGTTCGCCGAGGTGCCGATCGGCGCCGACAAGGTGTTGTCCAACCAGTTGTCGAACTGCACGTACGGGCTCACGCCTCCGTTGCCCCAGTGAATGATCGACTGGAAGTTACCGTTGCCCAGGTCGGTGTACCACTGCGACGTCGCCACACCGTCAACGGTGCAGTTGATGCCTTCGGCCTGCAGCTCATTGGAAGCGAGCTGAATGTCCGCGTAGTAGTCCGAGTAGGCCGTCGGGTCTTCGATCGAGAACTTGATCTCTTGACCGTTCTTGGCGTAGAAGCCCGAGGAGTCCTTGGCGTACCCATCGGCCGTCAGAATCGAGGCGACCTTGGTCGGGTCCTGCGTCGCCGGGAGGTCGTTCTTCAACGACGGCTCCAAGAAGGCGGACTGGCTCGGCAGGATGAGTCCACTGGAGGACGTGGCCGGATTCTCATAGCCCGACTCGCCCTCGACGCTGAGCGCCGTGCGGTCGATGCCGTAGCTAATGGCCTGGCGAACGGCGGGGTCGCTCAAAGGACCGGTGCCCGTCGTGTTGAACCACAAGGTCACCGTGCTGCCCGGGGCAAAGTACGTGTGATTGGTCTTCGGGTCTTTGTTGACGAAGATCGAGTCCACGTTGGCAATGTCGTTGCCGGCCCAGGTCAGCTGACCGTCGGCGAGTGCCGTGGCCGCGGCCGTGTTGGTCGCGTAGTAGGCAACGTTGACCTCCGGCGCGGCGGGCTTGCCACCCCAGTAGTGCGGGTTCGCCGTGTACTTGACCAGCTGGGACGAGTAACTGCTCTCCACGTAGGGGCCGGTACCAATTTCCTTGGTCACGACGGCCGTCGCCGGGTCCTTGATCTTGGACCACTGGGCCTTGTTGACGATCAGCACCGAACCAGCAATGGTCGTGATGTTGAGGTACTCCGGGGCCGCGTAGTGCAAGACCACCGTGTACTTGTTCGGTGTGGTGGCCGGGCTCGCCATGGCGGGCGCGCCGTAGTCATCCGCCGCCGGAACGTTGTTCAACAGGTCGAACGTGTAGGCCACGTCGGCCGAGGTGAACGGAGTACCGTTGCTCCACTTGACATTCTTTCGAAGGTCGAAGGTGATGGTCTTTCCGCCGTTCGCGAACGAGTACTTCGTCGCGAGCCAGGGGTAGTCGGTGTTGGCCTTCAACGTGTCGAACTCGAAGAGCGGCTCGTTGACCAGCGAGCGAACGCTCAACTGCTCCGCGAAGGAACTCGAGTCAAAGGGGTTGAAGTTATTGGTAAACGTGACGCCGGTGTTGCCCTCAATGGTCACCGGAGCCCCGGTGGCCGCGGAGGCCGCGCCCTCGCTGGCCGCCACCATGCCGATTGTGAGACACGACAAGGCAGTCAGCACCACTCCTATTTTTCTATACATTTTCTTCCTTTATATTGATAGTGTCCAGCCGGCTCTCGCCGACCTCTTTTTGAACCGTGTGGGTCCTTAGTGAACGACGCGAGGGCCGGTTGGACTTCGCGCTACTGCTCGGCACTCGAGCGAGAATCTGCCTCGAGTACCCGACTATTTGGTCATCGTCATGTCTTCGTCGTTTCCCCCTCTCGTCGGCGCACCTCTGGCGCCAGCTCGACTACGGCTTCGGGTTCGTTCGCGTGCAACCAGCAGTGCGAGAGATGACCCTCACCGACCTTGAAATCCAGGGGATCGTGCGCCCGGCAGATGTCCATCACGTGGGGGCAGCGCGGCGCGAAGCGACAGCCCGCCTCGGCGATGGCGAAGGTGGTGTGCTCCTTGGTCTCACTGGCCTGGCTGGTGGGGTCGGCCGGGTTGGGGACCGAAGCGATCAGTAGCTGGGTGTAGGGGTGCGTCGGCTCATCGACCAGGTCCGTGCCGACGGACCTCTCGACAATCTGGCCGGCGTACATGACAATCGTCTCGTCGGCGATGTAGCGGGCCGAGGCGATGTCGTGCGTGATGTACAGGACGGCCAGGTGTTCGTTGTCGCACAGTCCCTTCAGAAGGTTCAACACCCCGAGGCGCACCGAGACGTCCAGCATGGAGATCGGCTCGTCGGCCAGGAGCACGCGCGGGCGCACGCAGAGCGCTCGAGCGATGGAGACGCGTTGGAGCTGCCCCCCGGATAACTCGTGGGGGTAGCGGTCCAGGAACTTGTCCGGCGGATCGAGGGACACCCTCGAGAGCGCGGCCCTCGCCAGCCCCTCGACCTCGCTCTTGTGCGCGCCGTGAATGAGCAGCGGCCGCTCCAGGCTGTGCCGTACGCGATGGACGGGGTTGTTGGAGGCGAAGGGGTCCTGGAGAACCAACTGCACCTCTGAGGTGTAGGCCAGCGTCCGGCGCGCCCCCACGGGGATCTCCGTGCCGTCGAGGAAGAGTTGGCCGGAGGTGGGCTTCACGATGCGCGCCAACATCCGGGCGAGGACCGACTTGCCCGAACCGCTCTCGCCCACCACCGCCGTGATCTTTCCCGCCGTGAGATCGAGGCTCACGTTGTCCACGGCGCGCACGATGTGCTTCGCCTTCACGAACCGCCCCGGCACTCGCGTGACGAAGTGACGCGTGAGGTCGCGCGCGCTCAGCTGGACGGGGGTCCGCGTGGGCTCGCTAAGAGCGCTCACGAGTTGTCCCCTCGAACGTCCGAGGCGACGCGCACCTCGCGGGACAGCTCTACCGGCACGGCGACGCCGGGGTCACCGGTCTGTAGCCAACACGCGACCTGTCGACGCGAACCCTTGATCGTCGCCAACGGTGGGTTTTCGCTCCGACACCGGTCCATCACGTAGGGGCAGCGCGGCGCGAACCGGCAGCCCACGGGCAGGTCGCTGAGGTCGGGGGGTGAGCCGGGGATGCCGGTCAACTCCCGTCGCGGCCCCGACATGGGGGGGAACGAGTTCAAGAGTCCCAGGGTGTAGGGGTGGCGAGGCGCTTCGTAGAGTTCATTCGCCAGGGCGCGCTCCACAATGGATCCGGCGTACATCACCACGATCTCGTCGGCCAGTTCGACGAGGAGGGAGAGGTCGTGGGTGATGAAGATCATGGCGAAGTTGAATCGGGCACGCAGATCGAGCAACTCGTTGATGATCTCGCGCTGGGTCACCACGTCGAGCGCGGTGGTGGGCTCGTCCATGATGACCAGTTCGGGATCGAGGGCGAGCGCCAGGGCGATCATGATGCGCTGGCGTTGCCCGCCCGAGAGTTCGTGGGGGAACCGCTCCAGGCGGTCTTCGTCGAGTCCCACCATCGTGAGCAGCGTCTTCGCCCGTTCGCGGCGCTCCTCCTTCTTCATGTCAGGGCGATGAGTCCTGAGGACTTCGTCGAAGTCCTTACCCACGCGGCGTACCGGGTCCAGGGCGTTGAGCGCGCTCTGGATCACGATCGACACGTGCGACCAACGGATCGCGCGAAGCTCTTTCTCATTCGCGGTGACGAGATTGACGACCTTCTCTTCGGACTTGTCGTCGGAGGTCACGTTCAGGTTGACAGCCCCTCCGCTGATAATTCCGGGCGCGCGAAGCAGGCGCGTCATGCCGTAGACCAGCGTGGACTTACCGGATCCGCTCTCTCCGGCCACGCCGAGCACCGTGGCGCGACGCAGCGAGAACGAGACGTCGTGAACGGCACGCACCGTAGCGTCGCCGGTGCCGTAGTCAACGCTGAAGTTGCTCACGTCGAGGACGATCTCTCGGTTGGCCGGCGCGGGAACCACGGTGGGCTCGGGGGTCTCTGGCGTCAGGGGCGACTCACTCACCCGGAACTCGTCGAGGCGTTCGATGCTCATCGGCTCACCGTCTTGGCGGTCGCCGGAACTCGGGTCGTGACGGGCTGACGAAGCACGGGAGTGAGACCGAGGCGCACTCGGCGCGGTAGGCCGAGCTTGCGCCGCTGCTTGCTCGTGAGGCCCGCCTCGCGAAGTCGCGGATTGATGAACTCGTCGATGCCGAAGTTAAGGAGTGCGAGACCGGTCCCCACCAGGGCGATGCACACGCCCGGCGGAACGAACCAGTACCACTCACCCGAGAGCGGGGCGTTATTGGACTGAGCCCAGTAGAGCATGGTGCCCCAGTTCCACACCGACGTGCTGGTGAGACCGATGTAGGCCAGCGTCACGTAGGCGCCAATGGAATACAGCACGGTAAAGAGCAGTGAGGAGGCGAGAATCGGCAAAAGGTTGGGAGCGATCTCGGAGAACATGATGCGGTAACGCTTTTCTCCGATGATGCGCGCCGCTTCGACGAAGTCGCGGTTTCGCAGTGACATGGTCTGCGCGCGCAGGACCCGCGCTCCCCAGGCCCAACCCGTCAAGCTGATGACGAGACCGATGATGAACGCGTTCGAACGGCTGCCGACGGGCAGATAGCTGTCAATCACGATGAGCAGGGGCAGGCCCGGCAGAGCCAGGAAGACGTTCGAGAGAAGGGTCAGGCTGTCGTCGGTCTTGCCCCCGAAGTATCCGGCGGTCACACCGATGGTCATGGCGAGAAATGTCGCGACGAGGCCCGCCAACAGGGCCACCACCATCGTGGCGCGCGCACCCACCAGAAGTTGAGAAAAGATGTCTTGGCCGAGGCTGGTGGTGCCCAGCCAGTGGGCCGCGGAGGGTCCGGTGTTGGGCAGAAACATCGTGGCACTCGGGTTGTAGGGGGCGAGGTAGGGGCCGATGATCGTCAGGAGAATGAAGAAACCCAAGATGGCGATCCCGAGCAGAACCTTCGGCGAGCGCGGTATGCGCAAGGTCTTCATACCGCCGCCTCCGTTCTGGTGCGTGGATCGAGGGCCAGATAGATGAAGTCGGCGATCAGGTTGGCGGCGAGCACCGTGAGGGTGATGACGAGGAAGATACCTTGAATTAACGGGTAGTCCTCGTTCAGCACGGCCTGCAAGAGCAGGTCACCCACGCCGGGGTAGTTGAAGACCAACTCAACCAGTAGAGCGCCCGAGACCACGAGCCCAATGGCGAGGGAGAGATTGGCAATGCTCGGCAGGACCGCGTTTCGCGCGGCGTGAAAGATCACCTTGCGACGGGGGAGACCTTTCGCGACGGCCATGAGCACAAAGTCCTCCCCGATCATCGTGATCATCATGTTGCGCATGCCGAGCATCCAGCCAGCGATCGAACTCAACACGATCGAGATGACGGGTAACTCGGCGTAGCGGATGATGTTCAAGATGTAGGGCCAGTTCCAGCCCGGTGTGACGGTTTGGTTGTAGGCCCCCAGCACCGGGAACCAGTGAAGGTCGCTGCCAAAGGCCAGCAGCATGACGGTGGCCAAGAAGAAGTAGGGCACCGCTTGAAAGAAGGTCGCGGTGGGAATGAGCGAGTCGAATCGCGAACCGCGCGTCCAGCCCAGCATGGCCCCCGCGAACGTGCCCACCACGAAACTGATGACGGTGCTGATCCCGATCAGTCCGACCGTCCAAGGAACCGACTCGCGAAGGATGGTGGTCACCGGGGACCCGAGCGTGATGGAGATGCCGAGGTTGCCGTGGAACATCTGGGTGATGTAGGTGAAGTACTGGCCAATCCAACCCTGCTTGGTGTCACCAAAGGACAGGCGAATCGCGTTGATCTCCGCGGGCGTGACCTGAGACTGAATCTTGCCGATGAGGTTTTGAATCGGGTTCCCCGGCATCAGGCGGGGGAGGGCGAAGTTCACCGTGATCGCCACCCACGCCGTGAGCAGGTAGAGACCGAGGCGGCGAACGATGAGGAGCACGTCAACCCACCGATACCTTGGCCGGGACCTTGATCAGCGGAGGACGCAACTCGGGCTCGCCAACGCACCCACAACTGCGGCGAGTGACGAGTTCGGTCGGCAGGACAATGCTTCGCTGAATCTCCTTCGTTCCATCGAGCATAGAGACGAGGGCGTCGACGGCGACTTCACCCAGAATGCTTCCCGACTGGCGAATGGTGGTGAGAGACGGATTGAAGTAGCGCGTCAGAGAGATGTCGTCGAAGCCCGTAACCACAATGTCGTCGGGCACCTTGAGTCCGCTGGCGCCCAGTGCGTAGATCACTCCGACGGCCGTCTGATCGTTGGCGCAGGCGATGGCCTGGGGGAGTGGCTCCGCGCGGATGAGTCGCTGTTTCATCACGGCCTCGCCGCCGGCCGACGTCCAGTCGCCCTGGAGAAAGTCCACCTCGTCGAGCGTCCCGCCCAACTCCGCTACCGCCGCGCGAAAGGCGGTCGCCCGCGCCACGCTGTCGGGACTTTCGTTGGCTCCCGTCACGAAACTGAGCCGGGTGAGACCGTGAGTGACAATGAGGTGCTCGGCCAAACTGCGCATCGCCTGGTTGTTGTCGACGCGAACCGTGACGACAGAAGCTAAGTCGCCTCGTCCCGCCAGCATCACGATGGGAATGCGCTTGGCGAGGTAGTCGACGTCGTCATCCTTCAGGACCCGATCGAGAAGGATCAGACCGTCCACCGTGCCCGTGAGATTCAAGAGTGAGGTGATGCCAGAGGGGTGTCGCTCATCGGCGCTACTGAGTAAGAGCGAGTACCCGTGTTCCGCGGCGCGCATCTCGGCGCCGCGAATCACGATGTCGGTATAGAGAAGGCTGGCCTCTTCAACGACGAGCACTCCCGTATCGGGGACGGTGCCCGTTTCATCGACGACGGCGCGCGTGAAGACGAGTCCGAGGATCCAGTGTTTTCCGCTCGAGAGCCCCCGGGCGACCGTGTTCGGGACGAACTTGAGCTCCTCCATCGCGGCCAAGACTTTGTCGCGGGTGGCGGGCCGAACGGAGGAGAGGGAGTTAAGGGCACGACTGACGGTGGCCGTAGACACGCCCGCGCGCGCCGCCACATCGTAAATCGTTGGTGGAGAATCGACCACCAAGCCCCCTAATCTGTCCCCTACGACGCTGCGATGTAACCGCTTACAGCGTTGTAACCGGTTTCACGGTACACGTCGCTACGAACCATGTCAAGCCAGGCTCCGGCTTTGACGCGTGATTGGTCCGGTCACGAAAAGGCAGTGTGGTACAGGCGTAAGTCCTGTTAAGGCCGAGAAAAGTTCGAGGCCGAGCACGTGACGTGCGAGACGACACGGTGACGAGTTTGTGAAAGTATTCTCAAACTGCAAAGTTCTCTTCGCCCGCGCTCGTACCCTGCAGAGTCACGTGTGCCCGCGTCCGCGCCGAGCAACGCAGATCAGCTCGACGAGTCTCCGTCCACTACGCGCAGGCGGCGATGTCCTTGCCCAGTGTCTTCGCGCCGTTCGCGAACTTCACGGAGTTCGCCTTGATGTAAGCCTCGAGTGACGTGAGGGAAGAGTCCGTAGCTTCGTACTTCAAGATGACGACCACCTCGTTCAGGGTCGTCTTGGATGCGTCGTTGGGTGCCTCCGAGGCGAGAGTCTCATAGAACGGCAGGAGGTACTTGGCCCAGGCCTTGTATCCCTTAAATGACGTGGGTGGCGTCGCCTTGCTCGCGTATTTCGTCTCGTACGACAACAATGTCTGGCAAAATTTGCTCGAGCCGAAGGCGGAACTACTTGGTACTGCCATGCCCAGCGACAGCACGAGAGTACCGCACACCACAGCGCCGGCGAGAGCGGCCCGAGTTCCGGACACGTACTTTCTAGCGTGGTTCAACATGGTGACCCTTTCCTCAATCGAGGAAAGTGGCGACAGACGCCGCTTCCTCGCATTGGAACCTCCCTTTGGTGCCAACCCCGTCTGTTTACCAGATTTCTAAGGGACAGTCCAATACCGTGGCGACCCCCGCGCTAGCGCATATTTCCTGACGGGCGCGGGTTCCGAACGCCAGTCGCGAAGGGAGTGATGTCGTGCGCTGGTCCCTCTGAAATGATCCACCTCTGGCGAGAGTCCCGATGCTCCGGAATGGAAACACTAAGTAGAGCGTTCCCAACGGAAGAATCGAACGGCAAGCAGTAGACCGACCACGCCCCAACTTACGACGATCAAGAGATCACTCCATGAGAATGGCGTCGCGAAAATACCACTCTGCATTCCGTCGACGAAATGTTTGACAGGGAAAACCCGCGCAACCCAGGTAATCCAGGCTGGTGTCGTGTTGCTGAATGGAATAAAGACTCCCGACAGGAACAGTACAGGAAACATCACTGCGTTGATCACAACTTCCGTGCTGTCAGCGTTCGGGAATGCGCCGCTCAATGCCAATCCGAGCGCGCAGAAAGTAGACAAACCGATTCAAGTCAACTCTCTCAGATGATTCTGCCGCCGTTGGGCTACTTCTTGAAGGTCTCACTGACTTTCTGACCGGCCTGCTTTACGCGACCCTTCGCCTCATCAAGTTTTCCCTCAGTCTCGAGTCGATGATCGCCGACGACCTTGCCCGCAGAAGATTTCACTTTTCCTTTGGCGACCTCTGCCGCGTTCTTTGCGTGAGTGACTGCCGTTCCGGCGGACTTCTTTACTTTCTTGTTGTCAACCATTGTGACCCCTTCATTTCGTGAGCAATCGTTGGAGGGTCGGGTGGGTCAGTTGACCGGCCCGAGCCTCGCAGAATTAGTAATAGTGTCGACGTCCTCCGACGGCGCGCCCGACGGATCCGAGGATCCACAGGACGACTCCTACGACAAGCAAGATCATTCCCAAGCTCCAGAGGATGGGAACCCCAAAGAGGAACCCGAGAAGAAGAAGAATTACACCAAGAGTGATCATGGTTATCTCCTGAGTCGGTATTTATGTCTGCTTCAGCGACTCTCGCCGAACAGTCCAATCTTAAAAAAGTGTGCATGTAACACTCAACTGAAAACTCTGTGAAATCGATGAGTGATGACCATCGCTGCCAAAGTTGATAAACGCCAAGTGAGAGCACGCCGTCTTCTCACCCTGCGCGCGTCGCGCGATGACGATGTCGTGTACCCAGGGTCCACCTCTACAAATGCGTGTCATTTAATTCCAAATGACCTGTCATTTAGTACCGAACCTTGGTCGGACTTTTGATTCCTAAATCACGGTCGCAATCAGGCGATTCGCGGTCTCGCCGCAGGACAGAACCGTGATGTGACTAACTTGTGCCTTCGCGCGGCTTTTACGGATCTCCGATTCCCCTCATCACGCTTGCAAAAGTCTGAGAGTTGGAAAACGCGATGCATAAGTACGTCGTACGAGTCACCAGGTGTGATGGGGACACGATGTTCCCACACTCATCTGTCGTGTGATCACTCACCGTGGCGTCACGCAAATGTTTCTCAATCATTAATTGCAACTAAGAATGTGCAGTTGGAGTGAACGTCATATCAAAAGACCCTTGACATCGCGTCGTGCTCAGCGGATACTGAGCGGAGAGTTACCAACGGTCGGAACAGGCCATGCAATTGCTCTGGTGAAAGGTACATCATGGACGACTCAGAGATCGAAGTCATTGAAGTAGTAGTGGTGGAGACCTCGGCCACCGAAACTGCGAGTGACACGGTGGGCGGCGTTGACACGCGTAACGAGGAAGCCGTAGGCGGCGACGACGTCGTGACCATGGACGCGGTGGGCGGCGGTGACGTCGTGGGCCGAGAGTCTGTCGGTGGCGGCGACGAGGACGACGAAGAGGAAGAAGGCGACGACATGGGCGGCGAGGACAAAGACGATCCAAAGACCACCGGCGATCAGAACTAAGTGTGTGGCCGGCGGCTTCGCCCGGCCGGGAAGCAACAGCCAATAGCGGGACACAGGATCGGGAATATCTCCCACAACAAGAATGGGGTACACCATGGAAGAGTTTCTGACGGACGTGAAAACCTTACGCGAGCGCGCTCGCGAGAACATTGACAAGGGTCCTGTCACCGACGCCTACGGGGCCGATCTGGAGCGCGTGATTTACGTGCTCAATCAGGCGCTGGCGACCGAGCTCGTTTGCGTGCTTCGTTATAAGCGCCACTACTTCACCGCGGATGGACTAGATGCTCAATCCGCTGCCGACGAGTTCCTCGAACACGCGGGTGAGGAGCAGGACCACGCTGATCAGATTGCCGCACGTATTCAACAGTTGGGCGGAGAGCCTGATTTCAACCCCGACACGCTGACCGGACGCAGCCATTCGGAGTATGACTCGTCAAAGGAACTCGAGTCGATGATCCGAGAAGATCTGGTGGCGGAGCGCATTGCCATCGCCGCGTACACCGAAATCATCAACTGGCTGGGTGACGGTGACCCGACGACGCGAAGGATGCTCGAGTCGATTTTGGCGGTTGAGGAAGAACACGCCGAAGACATGCTTGACCTCCTCACCGGCATTAACTAGGAGCCTGGTCTTGGCGGACTAGCGATCTGAGTCGCCAACACCAAGGAGGACGGAGACGGGCGCAGAGGCGAGGCACCGCGCGATCTCCAGTCGACCGCGTACCGCGCTCACGTGCTCGCCGGTCAGAACGTCGACGAATGCAGAAGGAGCGTCCTCGGGCAGACGCAACACGGTATCGCCCCACTGGCGTCCCGTGAGGTAGTGACCAGTGCTCGCAACCGCTACGGTCTGTCGCGCTACACACGCGACTACCCACTCACCGTGATGAGCGCGGGCCAGGGCTACGGCGTGCTTCTTGAGTGACCCCGTGACCGCGAGGCCCTGATAGCTTCCGTGGGCGAAAAGCTCTCGATGGGCGCGGCGCAGGTGCAAGAGGTTGCGAGTTACGTACAGCTTGATGGCCCCCCGGTCCCCTTCTTCAAGCAGGGAGCGAAGGGCTGAGGATCCCAGTGTTAGGTCCTCGTGACCCGGGAGTCGCGACAGGAGCGCACGGCGCGACGCAAAATCTATGGCGCGCCGATTGTCGGGATCGGTCAGCGTGTAGTGGAAGAGTTCTAGACCCTGATAAAAGTCGGGCACGCCGGGGGCGACGCACTTGAGAACGAGAGTGGCCAACGAGTTGGTTACCGCCGCGGGCGAGATCTTGGCCATGAAGCGACTCATCTCAACAAGGAATCGATCGTCGCTCGCGAGCGCGGCCACGAAACGTCGAAGGGAGCGCTCGTAGGGGACGTCCGGGTCCGACCACGAGGTGCGACACTTTGCCTCACGGGCGGCCTTGACGGCGTAGTCCTGAACTCGGCGAGTGAGGGCCCGAGTCGGTCGAGGCTTCGCGTTGGACCACAGGCAAACGAAGCTCTGGTACGCCCGAAACTCGTCTTCGAGATTGAGCTCGCGGCCACTCACGTGATAGCGGCGTTGCCACCTGCTCACCAGGGCGCTCCACTCTTCGGCGAGTTCGGACAAGACGAAGAGGCGCGCCCGGGCGTCTTCACTGCGCTTGGAGTCGTGGGTTGACGTGGCGCTCAGGGACAGCGGGTACGAGAGTCGCTCGCCGGCAAATTCATGAAACCCAGTCGCGTCATAACTGGCGTGGTCGGGGTCGCACCCAACCTCGGCGTGACTGAGCAGACCGCGGTAGCGGTAGGTGGCCGTGTCTTCGGCGCCTTTTGCCATGGCGGCCGAACTCAGCTGTTGCCAGCGTTGAACGAGTTCCACACTCGCGCCGCTCGCCGCGCCCAGGACGTCGGCGATCAGTCTGACCGCGCGACGACCTTCGCCGCGGAGCGCCGCCGCCGCGGAGCGAGCCGCGCGCTGGAGCCGCTCGCGGTCCTGGTCCTCCGCGTGAGCGTGGGCGTAGTAGGTGCGATACACGTCGAGCGACACCGAGAGCTCGGTCAACGCTCGTCGCACGTCGAACCACGAAAGGTCGTGTCCTGCGTGCAACTCATTGAGTGACTGAAAGGAGAGACGCGCGAGGCGCTCGAGGGCGGCGTCGAAGGAGTTCACGATGGCCTCGCGTTTCGCCTCATGGCTGAGGTCGACGAACGTGGGCTCGCCGGCGAGCTGTTGCGCGCCCCGCTCGTTCACGAAGAGTCCACCGACGCGGTCCGCGAACTCGTACCCGGTCGTCCCGTCGGTGCGCCACGATCGACGAAGGGACTCGTCGCGGGCCACGATCTTTTCGATGAGCACGATCGGGCGACACTCGCGCTCACTCGTCGTTACCTCGCCCAGTCGCTCCAAATAGCCGCGCGGATCGGTCAGTCCGTCCACGTGGTCCACTCGCCAGCCCGCGACGCGATCGTCGTCAGCGAGAGCGGTGAGGAAGTCGTGCGTGCGTTCAAACACCTCGGGCGCCTCGACGCGCACGCCGATCAGTCCGTCAATGTCAAAGAACCGCCGGTAGTTACCCTCGCGGTTGCTCAGTCGCCAGAACGACGGTCGGTAGTGCTGGCGCGAAAGGACCGAACCGAGGTCGCTGCCCGTGTGCGTGCCCGCGGCGAGGGGGAACTGGTGCCCCTCGATGTCCATGACTCGCTCAGGACCTTCACCCTGGTAGGTGATCGAGTCCCGGAGGTCTTCGAGCGGACGCGAGAGGATCGGTACCAGGACTCGTCCGACGTGGCGCGACCAGTCGATATCGAAGGTCGTGGCGAATGGGGAACCCTGACCCTGTCGAAGCGTGTCCCACCACCACTCGTTCGCCTGATGACAGGCCATGTGATTGGGCACGATGTCGATCAGGGCTCGCATGTCGTGGGCGTTGAGTTCAACGAGGAGCGCCTCGAACTCCTGCGCCGTGCCGAGGGCCGGATCCAACCGGGTGGGATTGATGACGTCGTAGCCGTGGGTGCTGCCCGGAACGGCCTCCAGGATTGGCGAGAGGTACAGCGTCTCGATTCCGAGGTCGCTGAGATAGCCCACCAGTTGTCGCGCCCCCGAAAAGCCCAGCCCGTTGAGTTGAAGTCGGTAGGTGGAGCCGAGGGGGCGAGGGTCCTTCACTGTTGGGGACGTTCAGTGTGACGAAGCAAGACGGTCGAGTGTGCGCTGAGATTCACGGCGTCGGTGCGCACGCTTCGAGTCCACGGCCCGGGTCGCGAGGTGTTGAGTACCTCCTCCCAGACTCCCGGGAGTTCCATGCTCGGCAACGTGAAGGCAAAGGACTTGCTCGACGCGTTCAGCAAAAAGAGTATGGATTCGGCGCTTCGAGAGCGCCCGCGGCTATCGAGCTCATCGGCGGCCGGTCCAAAGAGGAGCATCCCCACACTTTGAATGCTGGCGTTCGACCAGTCATCATCGGTCATCTCCTGGCCGTCCGCGCGAACCCAGGACACGTCCTTCGTCTCGTAGCCGGCCACGGGCTGACCGGTAAAGAAGGCGCGCTGTCGCAAGACGGGGTTGCTCTTCGAGATCTCGATCACGTCCCGTACGAAGGTGCGCAGTTCCGCCTCGGCCTCGGTGATATCCCAGTTGAACCAACTGATCTCGTTGTCCTGGCAGTAGGCGTTGTTGTTGCCGTCTTGGGTACGACCCATCTCGTCACCGCCGAGCAACATCGGCACGCCCTGGGAGAAGAATAGGGTGGTGATGAAATTGCGCTTCATGCGATCGCGCGAGCGAAGGATGCGCACCGACTGCGTCGGACCTTCGGCCCCCCAGTTGCGGCTGTAGTTGTCGTTCGTCCCGTCTTGATTGTTCTCGCCGTTGGCCATATTCAGTTTGTTCTCGTAGGAGACCAGATCGTTCAGGGTGAAGCCGTCGTGACAGGAGACGAAGTTAATGCTGGCGTAGGTCTTTCGCCCGGTGGGCGAGAAGATGTCGCTGGAGCCGGTTAGCCGTGACGCGAGTTCAGGAACCTGACCAGGATCTCCACGCCAGAACTTGCGCACGCAGTCGCGAAAGGCGCCGTTCCACTCGGACCAGCCCGGGGGGAAGCGTCCCTGGTGGTAGCCGTCGGGACTCGCGTCCCAGGGCTCGGCGATCAGTTTCACCTTCGACAGTATGGGATCTTGTTGGAGGATCTCGAAGAAGGCGCTCGGCGTTTCGGCCGTACCTCCGCGTACCAGCACGGGCGCCAGATCGAATCGGAAACCATCGACGTGCATGTCCGAGACCCAGTAGCGCAAACTGTCGGTGACGAGCCCCATGGCTCGAGGATGCAGCGTATTCAAACTATTGCCGGTACCGGTGTAGTCGAGGTAGAAGCGCGGATCGTCGGGCATGAGCCGGTAGTAGACGGAGTTGTCGACGCCGCGCAGCGACAAGGTGGGGCCCAGCTGGTTGCCTTCGGCGGTGTGGTTGTACACGACGTCCAAAATGACCTCGATGCCCGCCCGGTGGAAGGTGCGGACCATCGACTTGAACTCGGTCACCTGTTGGTCGGCTCCGCTGGTGTAGCCCACGTGGGGCGCGAAGAAACCGATCGAGTTGTACCCCCAGTAGTTGTCGAGTCCCTGCTCGACCAGGTGTCGATCGGAGGCGAAATGATGAACCGGCATCAACTCAATCGCGGTGACGCCCAGCCCCAGTAGGTGGTCGATGATCGGGTCCGTCGCCAATCCGAGGTACGTACCGCGCAGGTGCGGCGCGACCCCGGGGTGGCGCACGGTCATACCGCGCACGTGCGCTTCGTAGATGACGGTCTGATTCCAGGGAGTGTTCGGCGGTTGATCGTCTTGCCAGGTGAAGGCGGGATCGACCACGATCGATTTGGGCATGGCGCTGGCCGAGTCGCGGGTATCGAAGCTGAGGTCTTGACCCTCGTCGCCCACCGTGTAGCCATAAAGGTCATCGCTCCAGCGGATCGGTCCGCTCAACGATTTGGCGTAGGGATCGAGCAGCAACTTGCTGGCGTTGAACCGGTGCCCCTGGCGCGGTTCGTAGGGGCCGTCAACCTTGTACCCGTACAAGGTCCCGGGACGGGCGTCGGGCAAATACGTGTGCCAGATGTAGTCGGTGCGCTCGCTGAGGTCGATGGTCACCGTCGGCTCGCCGGCGACGGCGTCATCGAACAAGAGAAGTTGTACCCCCGTCGCGTGTTCGGAGTAGAGAGCGAAGTTCACGCCTTCGCCGTCCCACGTGGCGCCGAGGGGGCGCGGGCTGCCGGGCCAGACTCTCATCCGGTCACCGTAGATCGAAAGACGCGATAGCTCCACGGGTCCAGGGTGACGACCCCCGCCGGAACCGGCGAGTCCGTCGTGCCCAGGAGATCTCGCCAGGGACGGTGATCCGGCAGCGACCCACTCTCCTGCGAGGGTCCGACGTTAAAGAGGATCACCACGTCGCCGTCCTCGTGGGAGCGGACGAGAGAGATGACGTTGCCCTGCGCCCACGCCCGGGCGCGTGATCGTGGCGAACGACGCAGCGCCGGCGTTGAACGTCGCAGGGAGATGAGCTGGCGATAGTGATCGAACAACGCTCGATGAGCGGGTTGGGCGAGTAACGAGTGATCCAGACGCGCAGCGTCAAAGGTGGTGGGGTCGGCCGGATCAAACAGTTCGGTGGCGGTCGCGATGTCGGTGAACTCGCGGGCGCGACCCACCCGCACCGCCTCGAGCAACGCGGGATCGCTGTGACTCACGAAATAGGGGAAGGGTGCTCGTTCCCCGTACTCCTCACCCATAAAGAGCAGGGGAACGTTCGGGCTCAGGATCACGAGGGCCGCGACGAGTCGATACTGCTCGGGCGAGACCATGGTGATGAGACGATCACCGAGGGGCCGGTTGCCGATCTGGTCGTGGTTTTGGGAGAAGACGACGAAGCGCTCCGGCGCCAGGTGGCCCGAGGGCGCGCCGTGACGACGGCGGCGAAACGGCGACGGGGTGTCTTGGAGCACGAATCCCTCATCCAGGGCGCGCGCGAGGTCACCGACCCCCGCGTAGTCGGCGTAGTAGCCGGTGCGCTCCCCGGTCATCGCCACGTGCAAGGCGTGATGAAAGTCGTCGTTCCACTGGGCGTCCATGCCCACTCCATTGTCGGAGAGGGCGGTCACCACGCGGGGGTCATTCGCGCCACTCTCGGCGATCAGGTCACAGCGTCGGCCGAGCTCCTCACCGAGCTCGTGGCTTCGCCGGGCCAGTTCGGCGACGAAGGGTATGGCTGACTGATCGGCGATGGAGTGAATGGCGTCCAGCCGCAGGCCATCGACGTGAAAGCCCTCGAACCACTGGCGCGCGTTCCGCCAAAAATAGTCGCGGACCTCGTCGGAGTCTTCTCCGTCAAAGTTAAGGGCGTCGCCCCACGGAGTTCGGTAGCGGTGGGTGAAGTAGGGCGCGAAGCGGCTGAGGATGTTGCCCTCGGGGCCGAGGTGGTTGTAGACGACGTCGAGGATGACCGCGAGCCCGCGTTGGTGACACGTATCGACAAAGCGCTGGAAGGCGAGAGGTCCGCCGTAGGAGTTCTGCACGGCGAAGGGAAAGACTCCGTCGTAGCCCCAGTTCCGAAGGCCCGGAAACTGCGCCACGGGCATGACCTCGAGCGCGGTCACGCCCACGTCGACCAGCGAGTCGAGATGCTCGAGCGCGCCGTCGAAGGTTCCCGCGGCGCTGAACGTTCCTACGTGCAGCTCGTAGATGACGTGGTCCCACAGAGGACGTTGGCGATAGGTGTCGTCGGCCCAGGCGTGGGCGCCCAGATCCACCACTTGCGAGGGGCCGTGCACTCCGTCGGGTTGAAGGAGCGACGCGGGATCCGCGTAGTGGTCGTCGTCGATCAGGTAGCGATACCTCGTGCCCGCGGGCGCCTCGCCCGTGACGGTGGCCCAGTAGCCATCTCCGAGGTCGTCCAGGGGGAGAGTGAGGCCGGAGTCAACGAGATGCAGCGCGACGCGATCGTGATCGGGCGCCCACACGCGAAACTCGGTGTTCGACGCGTCGAGGGGCCGAGCCCCGAGGGCCCGAGGGAAGACGGTCATTCCGGGGCCAGGAAGAGACACCCCAGCGGCGGCACGGTGAGAGTCAGCGTGCGCGGCATCCCGTGGGTCGGGACGGGATGAGAGTCGACCCCACCAAGGTTTCCGACCCCACTCCCGCCGTAGTCGGCGGCGTCACTGTTGAGAAGCTCCTTCCAATACCCGCCCACGGGCACTCCGGCGAGGGCGTTAAAACGCACCGTCGGCGTGAAGTTGCACACGACCAGCACCGGGGTACCGTCGTGAGCGAAGCGCAAAAAACTCAGCAGACTGGCGTCGGCTTCGTTGGGCTGAGTCCAGGTGAACCCTCTCGGGTCGCAGTCGAGCTCGTGCAGTGCGGGGACTAGGCGGTAGAGGCGATTGAGGTCACTGACCCAACGCAGTATGCCGGCGTGGTGGGGACTGTTCAGTGACGCCCACTCGAGGGACGACTCGTGATCCCACTCGCGTCCCTGAGCGAACTCTCCACCCATGAAGATCAGCTTCTTTCCGGGCTGGGCGAACTGGTAGCCAAAGAGCAGTCGAAGGTTCGCGAAGCGCTGCCAGGCGTCGCCCGGCATCTTCGTGAGCAACGATCCCTTCCCGTAGACGACCTCGTCGTGAGAGAGGGGGAGCATGAAGTTCTCGCTGAAGGCGTAGACGCTGCGAAAGGTCAACTCCCCGTGGTGGTGTCGTCGGTACAGCGGGTCACGGGCCAGGTAGTCCAAGGTGTCGTGCATCCAGCCCATGTCCCACTTCAACCCAAAGCCCACGCCGCCCAGGTGAACCGGTCGAGTAATGCCCGGAAAGGCCGTGGACTCTTCGGCGATGACCTGCACGTCGGGGTGGTCTTCGTAGATGCCGACGTTCAGTTGGCGCAGAAACTCGATGGCTTCGAGGTTCTCGCGACCGCCAAAGGCGTTCGGTAGCCACTCACCGGGTTGGCGCGAGTAGTCGCGGTACAACATCGACGCCACCGCGTCGACGCGAATGCCGTCGGCGTGATACGCGCTCAGCCAATGCTCGGCGGAGGAGGCGAGGAAACTTCGCACTTCGTGTCGCCCGTAGTTGAAGATGAGGCTCTTCCAGTCCGGATGAAAGCCCAGTCGCAGGTCTTCGTGCTCGAAGAGATGCGTGCCGTCGAACTTCGCCAGGGCGAACGCGTCGGCGGGGAAGTGCGACGGCACCCAGTCCAAGATCACGCCGATCCCGGCTTGGTGCAGGTCGTCGATCAAGGCCATCAGGTCCTGCGGATCGCCGTAACGACGGGTCGGCGAGAAGAAGCCCGTGGTCTGATAACCCCACGATCCGTAGAAGGGGTGCTCCATCAGGGGCAGAAACTCAACGTGCGTGAAGCCACTGCGCGTGACGTGCTCGATGAGCGGTCCGGCGATTTCCCGGTAGCCGTAGAGGCGGCCGGGGTCGTCGTCATCGCGGCGCCAACTGCCCAGATGCACCTCGTACACCGACACCGGCGCGTCGAGAGCCACGCGGTGTCCGCGCTGGCTCATCCACTCGTGATCGTGCCAGTCGTAGTGGAGATCCCAGATGACCGAGCCCGTTCGCGGGGGGACCTCACTGCAGAGGGCGAAGGGGTCAGCCTTTTCGAGGGGCGTGCCGTTCGCGGCGGTGACGACGTACTTATAGACGTCCCCGAGTTTGGCCTCGGCCACGACCGCCTCCCAGATCCCCGACGAGCCACGCGGCGACAGCGGAAGGTTCTCAGGGTTCCAGTAGTTAAAGTCTCCCATCACGGTGACCGAGCGCGCGTTGGGCGCCCACACCGCGAAGGACGTGCCGACGCCGGCTCGGTGGTGAGCACCCAACTTGGTGGCGAGTGACCGGTGGGTTCCCTCGTTAAACAGGTAGAGGTCGTCGGCGCTCAGACCCGCGGAGTCGTAGTCGTAGTCCGTCGTCACGCCGCACCTCGTCGTTGGTTGATGCTGTCTAGTTCATCATTGATCCATGGTGCGGCGCGAAGCTCTTCGAGGGTGAGGGCGGCGCGCTGGCGCCAGTTGCCCTCCGCGGTGCCTGGACGGTTCTGCGGTTCGCTCTCACCCATGAGTTCCTCGAGGTCCACGATGACGAGCAGCGCCTCACTGGCGCTGAGGTGCGCCAGGCATCCCTCCAGCGCCGCTTCCGTGAGTTCTTGTTCACGTAAGACCGGAATGTTCAACGCCCCGAAGAGTGCCTCTCGGTACAGCGCGCGCTGCGCGCGTCGGTGGTCGGCTTCGGTGGCGGACAGGTGGCCGAGTTTTTCCGCTTCGTCGACGTCGTGCGCCCACAGAAACGAGTTGAATCGCGCCGTGTCGTGCGTGGCGAGCGAGGCGAGCACGTCACGTCGCGGAGAGGGGAGGGGCACGTCGAGCGTGGACTTGAACTGAAAGACCCACGACCGCAGCATCCCGTCGCGGGTCATGCGTTCGTGCACCCCGTCGGGCAACGTCCCGAGGTCCTCGCCCACGACGCTGGCCCCGGCGCGATAGGCCTCGAGGGAGACGAGCGCGTGAAGCTCGTCGGCGTGATAGGAGAGATACGCGCCGTGGGAGGCGTCGTTGCCCTCAGGGATCACGTACAGGCGCTGGAGGCCCATGACGTGATCGATCCGCACGTAGGAGGCGTGGCGAAAGGCCCGCGCGAAGACGGCTCGCAGGTAGGAGTATCGGTCGTCGCGAATCGTCTCGGGGTCCAGCGGGGAGAACGACCAGTTCTGCCCCTCGTTAAAGAAGAGATCCGGCGGTGCGCCGCCCGACAGGCCTCCGAGGAACGAGCGGGGGGACCAGTACGTGTCGAAACCCTCGGGATGCACCCCGACGGGAATGTCGGCGTAGAGCGCCAGGGCGTGCGAGGCTCGCGTCAGTTGCTCAGCCGCGGCCCACTGGCAGTACGCGTAGTAGTGGGCACGGGGGTCGCGGCCGAGCGACTCGCTCGCAGAAGGGGAGATGGTCCGTCGTCCCTCGCGCTCGACCCTCGCGCGAAACTCGCTGTAGGCCAGCAGCTCGGGGTGCGCGGCGAGGAAGAGGTCAAACTCGTGGCGGCGCGGCGAGGAGTGCTGGAGGAGGGTTTCGGCCATCGGCGCCAGAACTTCTCGACGCAGGAGGGCCACCTCTTCGTACTCCACCAGCGTGGACCCTCGGGCCGCGTCGCGTCGGGCGCGGAACTCCGAGGAGCTCGCGACGGCCCGCGCGAGGTCGGACTGTTCGAACTCCGGCAGCGTTTCGGGGCTGATGTAGAGCTCGTTGTACGCGAGGCGACTCACGGGCCGGTAGGGGCTGGGGTCAATCGGTCGGTCCAGGTACGTCGGGTACAGAGGAAGCGCGCCCATCATCGACGCCCCGTGGCTCTTCGCCCACTCACCGAGGCGGGCCAGGTCGCGGTAGCTGCCCACTCCCCAGTCGTCCTTCGTGCGAAGCGCGTGCACGGGCAGGAAGACGCCCCACCCTCGCGACGGTTGGGGGCAGCGCGGCGCACATATCAACAGCGACCGTGACGAGGAGGTTAAGTGGCGCGCCGTCCCCGCCTCGACCGTCAGACTGTGGTAGCCGAAAGGAATATTGACGCCGTGCTTGGCCAGTTGAAATCGAAACTGGCGGAACCGTTCGCCCTCCACGTCCAGCGCCGAGTGAAAGGTCGCGGAGCTCTCGGCGAGCCGGTCGTGGCGGGTCGTTCCGTCTTCGAACTCGAAGGTGAGCCAGAGGGTGGGGGTCGGCACGCGCTCGGGAATCGTGACGACGATGTCCGTGGACTGGCCCTCGCGCAGCACGATCACCGGTTCGAGCATTCGTTGGGCCATCTCGAGTCGGCGAGACCGACCGGCTCGTCGCGCGTCTTTGGGGTGGTCGATCGCTACCCCCAGGGCGCGCAGGATGGAGAGCACCACCCCCGGCTCCGCTTCGTGCACGGCGCCGTCTTCGCCCACGTAGGACGTGGCGACCCCGTAGAGAGCGGCGAGGTCCTGAAAATCCTGCTCGCCGCGTCGACCCCGACTCACGGAGTCGTCTCCAACATGTCGAGCAGTCCCCGAGCGGGAATGTCGACCCAGGTCGGTCGCGCGTTGGCCTCGTAGCTCAGCTCGTAGACGGCTTTTTCAAGAAGGAAGAAGTCCACTAAAGCGCCGAGATCCTCGCGGTTCGCCGGTAAGTAACGGGCGTGTCCGGCGGTGTTGAGGTACGACGCGAGGAACGTGCCGGACACCCAGCGGTGCCAGAACGTCAGCCAGACGTCGAGTTTCTCCAGCTCGCCGTCCTGCATCGAGATGCCGAGATCGCGGGTCAGGCGCAAGGCGGCCGCGCGGCTGGCGTAGTGAAGGGACCGGATCATTCCGGCCAGATCGACCATGGCCGGACGCTTCAGACGGCGCCGGCTCAGGGATCGAAACGGCTCACCTTCGAAGTCGATGATGGCGAAGTCTTTACCCGTCCACAGCACCTGGCCGAGGTGAAAGTCGCCGTGACAGCGAATCTTTGACGCGTCGCTACCCGAGGTCGTCAGCCGTTGCAGGCGCTCGAGGATCTCGTGTTCGCGAGTGAGAACCTTGATGACGTTGGGCGACGTGAAGTTCAGGGCGCGCACCTCGTGAAAGACCTGACGCGTCAGACTACGGGCGCCGTGATAGAGGGACTGACGATCGAGGGCCGTCATTGGCTCGGGCGCGAAGGCCGGGTCGCGCGTATCCGAGGTCAGTTCTGCGTGAAGCTCCGCCGTGCGCTGCCCGAGCAACGTGGCCCACTCGAGGTGGGCGCCTACCAGGGGGTGTCCCGGTCCGAGTTCTTCGGCGTCGAGGTGCAAGAGGCTACGAGGAGGGGTCACGTCCAGCTCGGGGTCGTTGTGGTGGGCGACCGCTTCTTCCAGCCCGTGGGCCAGGGCGTCCACCACGTAGCGCCATCCGTCCTCTTCGTGCGGAACGAACTCTTCGAGAATGGCCACGGTGGCGGGGGTGGAGATGTACGCGTTGGAGTGATACTCGATGTTGCCGCCCACGCGAGGGGAGTAGGGGTAGTGGGCCTGTTCGGTGAGAAACCGTCCGATCTCGACTTCGGGGTTTATTCCCTCTTCGAAGCGACGGATGAATTTGAAGATTGCCGTGTCCCCGAGCAGGACCGAACTGTTGGACTGTTCCGCCGACAACGTCGTGATTGGACAGTCTTCGGCGATGCAGTCGTCAAAGTCGCGCAGGGCCGGCGTGGCTTGGCCGACCAGCCGGCCGTTGGTGCCCGCAAGTGTGCGCCGTCGCGCCAGCAGGTCGGCCATGGCGTGCACGTAGTCCGGTGAGTACGTGGCGTCGCACAGCACGCCGTCGATTCCGCCCGAGCGAAGATCGGCCACCACGCCGTCCGCGTGCCACTTGGCGAACTCGGTGGCCTCGTCGCCGCTGAGGTAGGCCAACGGCAGGGCGTAGCGTTCGGGGCTCCCGTGGTCTAGTTCCACGTTCACGATGAGTAACTGCGCGAGGGGAGGTGCGTTGCGCCGGGCCGCCGCGCCGGCGCCGACCTGCGGCACGGGCACGTGGTCGACCAGGGTGACCGAGGTAATGGTGCGGGCCTTCTGGGCGAACCAACGGCGCTGCGCCAGGTACGAGGGGAGGAAGTTCTCAAACTTCCGCCGGGCGACCCCGGTGAAGAGGTCATCCCACTCGCCGGCGACCTCGAACTTAGTCCGCGGCTCAACCGCGTCCGAGGACTCCGACTCCAGCAAGAACCAGTAAAAGCCGTGGGGCCCGAGCGTGATGAAGTAGGGCAGCTCGCCAATGGGCGGGAACTCCTGGTTCCCAAAGAGCTCCACCGGGACGGCTCCGCGAAACTCTGAGAGATCCAGCTGCGCACACTGAACGTTGCGGGAAAGGTTGAAGATGCACAGAATCCGCTGATTGTTGTAGCGCCGAATGAAACTAAAAATCTTGCGATTCTCGGGGCGCAGAATGTCCAGCGTCCCTCGACCGAACGCCCGATATCGCTGGCGAAGGGCGACCAGACGGCGCATCCACCACAGCAGCGAGTTGGGATTTTGCTGCTGCGCTTCGACGTTCACCGCCTGATAGTGATACTCGGGGTCAACGATGGTGGGCAGGTAGAGACGCTGGGGATTGGCGCTGGAGAATCCGGCGTTGCGGTCACTGTCCCACTGCATGGGAGTGCGTACCGCGTCGCGGTCACCCAGGTAAATATTGTCGCCCATGCCGATCTCGTCGCCGTAGTAAATGATCGGTGTACCCGGTAGGGAAAAGAGCAGACCGTTCATCATCTCAATGAGATTGCGGTCGTTGCCCAGTAGGGGAGCCAGGCGCCGACGTATTCCCACGTTGATGCGGGCTTGGGGATCTTGGGCGTACACCCGATACATGTAGTCACGCTCTTCGTCGGTGACCATCTCGAGCGTGAGCTCGTCGTGATTTCGAAGGAAGAGGCCCCACTGACACTCCGGGGGAGTGGTGGGAGTCTCCATCAGAATGTCCACCATCGGGAAACGGTCCTCTTGGCGCGCCGCCATGAACATGCGGGGCATCAGCGGGAAGTGGAAGGCCATGTGGCACATGTCGCCGTTGCCCATGTAGCGCACCGCGTCTTCGGGCCACTGGTTGGCCTCGGCGAGGATCATTCGGTCGTCGAAGCGCTTGTCCATGTGGGCGCGCAACTGACGCAAGAAGGCAAACGTCTCGGGCAGGTTCTCAGAGGTGGTGCCCTCGCGCGCGTAGAGGTACGGCACGGCATCGAGCCGCACCCCGTCGACTCCCATCGAGAGCCAGAAGTCCACAACGTCCAACATCGACTGGCGCACCGACGGGTTGTCGTAGTTGAGGCTCGGCTGGTGCGAGTAAAAGCGGTGCCAGTAGTACGCCTTGGCCTCTTGGTCGTACGCCCAGTTCGAGGTCTCGGAGTCGGTAAAGATGATCCGCGCCTCGGAGAACTTGTCGGGCGTCTCGCTCCAGGTGTAGAAGTCACGAAAGTTGGTGCCGGGTTTGGCCAGGCGGGCCCGTTGAAACCACGGATGTTGATCCGACGTGTGCGCGAGAACTAACTCGGTAATCACCCGCATCCCGCGTCGGTGCGCTTCGCGCAGGAACGTTCGAAAGTCCCGCAGGGTGCCGTAAGAAGGATGGATCTGTCGATAGTCGGAAATGTCGTAGCCGTCGTCGCGGAGGGGCGAGGGATAGAAGGGCAAGAGCCACAGAGCGGTAACGCCGAGCGCCTGAAGATAGTCCAACTTCTCGATGAGCCCCTTGAAGTCGCCGACGCCGTCGCCGTTGCCGTCGTGAAAAGCCCGCACGTGGATCTCGTAGATGACCGCGTCCTTGTACCATCCGCCACTCGGTGGCGCGTCCAGCGTGTCGTCGGCCCGCTCGATCCCGTGCAGCGGGTCGACGTCGTGGCGAATGCCGTCGTTGTTGTGCGCCGCGTCGTCGCGCACGTCGATGGCCACTACGACACCGGCGTTCGTTCAGTGGTCTGTTCTACGCAGAAGATGTGGCACGGCACGCCGTCGGGGTCAAGTTTGACAAAGTTCTGCGCTCCGCTCCAGGTGTAGCGCGCGTCGGTCAGTAGGTCGTGCACCACGAACGACGCGCCGGGGTCAACGCCGAGCGCCGACGTGTCGAGTGAGATCCAGCCCGCCTGGGCGAAGGCGTGATCCAAACTCACGACGACCAGGACGACGTCGGATCCCTCCTCGGTCGAGCGGGACTTGGAGTACGCGATGATCTGGTCGTTGTCGACCGGATGAAAGGTCAAGGCGTCATTGAACTGCAGGGACGGGTGTTCGCGCCGAATGGTGTTGACCACGCCAATGAAGGCCGAGAGACTGCGCGAGCTCTTGAGGTCCCAGGAGCGGAGTTCATATTTCTCCGAGAGCAAATACTCTTCCGATCCGATCGTTCGCGGGAGGTGCTCTTGCAGCTCAAAGGGGGGTCCGTAGATGCCGTAGTTGGAACTGAGAGTGGCGGCCAAGACGAATCGCGAGAGAAAGCCGGCCCGACCACCGCGTTGGAGTTCGTCGGTCAAGATATCGGGGGTATTGGGCCAGAAGTTCGGTCGAAAGTAATCGGCCACCGGCGAGCGCGTGAGCTCGTTCATGTAGGTCTCGATGTCCCACTTGGTCGTGCGCCACGTGAAATAGGTATACGACTGGGTGAAGCCAATCTTGGCCAGTTGTTCCATGATGCGAGGTCGGGTGAACGCCTCGGAGAGAAAGATGATCTCCGGGTGTTCGGCCTTCACCGACGCGATCAACCACTCCCAGAAGGCGAAAGGCTTGGTGTGGGGATTGTCAACGCGAAAGATGGTGACGCCCTGGCCAATCCAGAACTGCACGACCTCCAGTAGTTCGTGCCACAGCGCCCGCCAGTCCAACCCTTCGAAATGCAAGGGATAGATGTCTTCGTATCGCTTGGGCGGATTCTCGGCGTAGCGAATCGTGCCGTTGGGCAGGTGATAAAACCAGTCGGGATGTTCTTGGACCCAGGGATGATCGGGCGACGCTTGAAACGCCAGGTCGATCGCGACGTCCAGACCATGATCCTTGGCCTCAGTGACCAGGCGACGAAAGTCGTCGAGGGTTCCAAGTTCGGGATGGACGGACGTGTGCCCCCCTTCGGCCGCGCCGATCGCCCAGGGGCTACCGGGATCGTCGCCCTCATGGGTCGTTGAGCCGTTCCGACCCTTGCGCCCGGTTCGCCCGATGGGATGAATGGGGGGAAGGTACAAAACGTTAAAGCCCATGGCCTCGACGTAGTCCAGCCGCGCGATGACGTCATCGAACGTTCCGTGGCGCAGCGGCGTCGGCGCCGCCGAGCGAGGGAACATTTCGTACCAGGAACTAAAGCGAGCACGGGTCGGGTCGGACGTGACGAAGTAGGTGTCCGAAGAGGTGCACAACTCCGAGTCACCGAGCCCGGTCAGGTGGGCGACGCCGGGCGACGCCAAAGCCTCACCCAACGTGCGAGCTTCGGTCTCCTGGGTGACGACGTGCGAGACGGCACCGTCCAGCGTGACGGTGGGGGAGCGAAGTTGTTCGACGAGTTCACTCATCCAGACGCGGTCTCCGGCTTTGGCGCGGCGCGCCACGTCGTGAAGAATCTGGGCGCCCACTAGATACTCCTCGGACACGTCCTGGCCCGCGTCGATGCGCTTGACGAGATCACGACGCCAGGTGGCGAAGACGTCGACGCAGGATCGAATCACGAAACGGTAGCGCCCGAGCCGTTCAATGGGGAGTGTCGCGTACCACCGGTCATTGCCGATGCTGACCATGGGCTCGTTCGACCATCTCCCATCGTCATCGTGGCGAAATCTGATCTCACAACGAATGAGGTCGTGTCCGTCGATGAAGACGTCCGCCTCCACTCGCAAATCGTCGCCGACCGTGGTTTTCGCCGGTCGACGGCCACCGTCGACCTGAGGCCGCACGTTGGTAATGACCGTGCGGGCAAGGGTGCTCGGGAGCGCAATGGCGCTCGTCACGCTCTCGGCCGAGGAGTCGCTGGAGACAACTGTGTTCGCGTGTTGAGTGCGGGGGGTCGCCATGCGAGTTGTCTTCTCCTCAGTGAACTGGTGTGCCACGGTTGCGTGATGTCGATGCGAAGAACCTCACGGACAACGTCAGTATTTTCTCACTGTACCGTCCGCGGTCTTGAGGCGTCAATGAAACAGTCGGTGATTTGCTTTAATTTCTTGGGTAATGGGCGTGCTCACGCGAACATCACGTGTAGACATCGTACGTGGATTTTTGAATTCGCAATCAAGTTGCGTGAAGCGTGCGCGACGGAGCGGTGAAGTATTCACCGACCCTTTAAGGATTTTTGAAAGTTCGTCAACGACGTGTCACCTTCTCGACGGAAGAGTGCGAGTCATACACAAATGACCCGGACCCGAATTCTGGCGGGTCGTCGCCGTGTTCGTTCGCTATCGCGGGGGCTTCGCGCGGGTCGACCCTCCCACGAGTGGGGCCATGAGATCGCCATACTTCTCGACGCGTTTTACGACGTCGTCAGTCTCAAAGTGCATCGCGAGGGGATCCGCGCTCTTGGCGCACCTGATGACTTCGGCCCAGGTGACCGGCGTGGAGACAGTCGGATCTTCGCGCGCTCGCAGAGAGTAGACCGCCACCGTTGTTTTGGCGGCCACGTTCTGACTCCAGTCGATGAGTACCTTGTGAGTGCGAAGTTCCTTGCGCATGACCGACACGACACGGTCAGGGTGATCGCTTTCTACGGCGCGCGCTAATTCGTGCGCTTGCTCCGTGGCGGCTTCCCAACTGCGTCGAGAGAGACGCGTGTACAGTTGGAGACCTTTCGAACCGCTGGTCTTGGCGAAGACCTCGGTCGTCAGACGCCGTGCGATCCACTGAGCCACTTGGCAGCACTCCACGATCGTGGTGCCGGGACCGGGGTCTAGGTCGAACACCATCTGATCGGGCGGCGCGGGGATCGGTTTGCCTTTCGCTACGCGCCACAACGGAACGTGAAACTCGAGTGCGGCCAGATTCGCCGCCCACACGAGGGTGGGTCGGTCGCGCACTTCGGTGTAGTCGATGGCTTCGTGCGAGCCGTCCTTGGACGGGACACTGATTGTTCGAACCCACTCGGGCGCGCCGGCGGGCGAGTGCTTTTCGTAGAAGGACATGCCGTCGACACCGTTCGGGAAGCGCTTGAAGGTGGCCGGCCGATTTCGCAGGTGCGGCAACATGACGTCCGCGATGCGGACGTAGTAGTCGAGTACCTGACTCTTGGTGAAGCCGCTCTTGGGGTACAGCACCTTGTCCAGGTTGGAGAGCGAGAGCACCTTTCCGTCCACGGTGGTTTGCACGCGTTCAGGGCTCACGGACGACCTCGCGAGCGTTCTTGTCGGTTCGCAGACCTCGCCACGAAGGGTGTCGAAGGTGTCCCTCCGTCGTCCACTCGGCGAAGCGCACTTCGCCCACCAACTGGGGGCGAACAAAGTGGGCGAGAGCGGTCTCGGCGGGACTTAAACGCTCCACGAACGGCGTGGTCTTGCGCGCCAGTGGCAACAAGGAACCAAGTATCTCCTTGCGCGACGCCGTGGTGAAGCCCGTGCCCACTTTGCCCACGTAGGTCAGTCCCTCGTCGCCGTGCACGCCCAGCAGGAGCGCGCCGAGGCTGCCCGCGCGCTGGCCCTGGCCCTCGGTCCAACCTCCGATCACCACCTCTTGGGTTCGGAAGTTCTTGATCTTGATCCAGTCTCCGTTACGAACGCCGGGAAGGTAGTGGGAGCTGCGACGTTTGGCGACGACGCCTTCCAGTCCGCGTTCCTTCGCGATACGAGCGATCCGGGCGCCGTCTACGTTGATCGCCGAGGGCGGAGTCGCGAACGTCTCGCCTTGGAGTTTCAACGATTCCAACGTGGCGCGTCGCTCGTCGTAGGGAGCCGAGAGGAGGGAACGACCTTCGAGGTAGAGCACGTCGAAGGCGAAGAAACTCACCGGACTTGATTTCGCCAGACGTTCGATGGCTGACTTTGACGTGAGGTGAAGGCGGTGGGCGAGCGTGGCGAAACTCGGACGGTCGTCGTGGTCAAGCGCCACGATCTCGCCGTCCAAGATCGCTGACCGCGATCCGAGAAACTCACCGATGTCCCGTAGCTCGGGAAACGTCGTCATCAGCGTTTTGTCGTTGCGCGTGAGGGCGCGAACTCGACCTCCGTCCACGTAGACCATGGCGCGAACGCCGTCCCACTTGAACTCATAGGCCCACTCTTTGTCGCGAGTGGGCAGCTCACCCGCCAACGCCAACATCGGTGAGACGTGGTCCGGCATCGCTTCGTAGTCGGCGGGAGCCGGGTCCATCCGATGGATCATCCAATTCTTTTCCCCGGTCGGAAAGAGGACGTAGCGGCCCTGGGCGCGCTCGCCGTGCAGGACCACCATGATCTCGTTGGCGCGCCACTTTTCGGTCTCGTAGGTTCCGTGGTCCCAGATGGTCACCCGTCCAGCGCCGTACTCGCCCTTGGGAATATCGCCGGCGAAGGTTCCGTACTCCAGCGGGTGATCTTCGGTGTGGACGGCCAGGTGATTGGTGCTCGGGTCGAGGGGCAGTCCTTTGGGCAACGCCCACGAGACCAACACGCCGTCGTGTTCCAGACGAAAATCCCAGTGCAGGGCGCGGGCGTGGTGCTCCTGTATGACAAAGGTCGCCGGGGCGCGCCGCCCACCCCTCTTCGTGGCCCCCATGGGCTCGGGGGTCTTCTTTGGATCGCGCTTGGCGCGGTACTCCGTGAGTTTCGACGGCGCCGAGGATCCGCGGTCTCCCCGGGGACCGACCGAGCCCGTCATGACACGCGGCGGGCGGTCTTCTTCGCGGGTTTCTTGGCGTCCGCCAAGAGCTTGACGAGCTCGGGTTTGGTCATCTTCGCGTTCACGTCAAGTTTCAGTTTGGTGGCGCGCTCCAGCAGATCAGCCTTGGTCATGGCGTCCAGTCCGAGTTTCTCGCGGTGATCGGAGACCTTGAGACTGGACGACTTCTTTGCGGTGGAGACCTTCGCCGCGGCCTTTTGGGGGCGGCCCTTCGCGCTAGAGCGCTCAATCGACGCTTGCAGGGCGGACATCAGGTCGACGACGTTGGACTTCGGTCGCTCTTCGTCCCCGAAGACCACGGCGTTACCCTCGCGCTTCTTCTCGATCAGCTCCTCAACACGTTCGCGATACGTGTTCTGGTAGCGAGACGGCTCCCACGTGTCGGTCAGTGAGTCGATCAACTGCTTGGCGATCTTCAACTCTCGGGGACTGGCGTGGCCGATCTCGGGCAAGGTCTCGAGTTCTTGCTGCGGGTCGCGGATCTCGTCTTCGAAGTACATGGTCTCGAGCATGAGCACCTTCTCGGAGGGCCGAATAGCGACGAGGTGCTCCTTGTCACGTAGCACCAGCGTCGCGATACCCACCTTGTTGGTTTCGTTCATGGCTTCCAGCAGCAGCGCGTAGGCCCGGTCCGATCCCTTGCCCTTGGGAGCGAGGTAGTAGGACTGGCGAAAGAAGATTGGGTCAATCTCTCCGAGATCAACAAAGTCCTGAATCTCGATCAGCTCGGACTTCCCGGGCGCGGCCCCGGCCATCTCCTCGCGCGTGACCACGACGTACTCACCGCCGCCCAGTGGGTACCCATTGACGATGTCCTCGGTGGACAACTCTTCGCCCGTGGCTTCGTCCACCTTCTTATAGCGAACACGGTTCGAGGTGCCCTTGTGGAGTTGATTGAAGTGAATCGTCTGGTCGGCCGTGGCCGTGTACAAGCCCACCGGGACGCTCACCAATCCGAAACTGAGAAAACCAGACCACGTTGCGCGTGCCATGTTGTTTCTCCTCGCCGACGTCAGAAAAACTCAGTTCGAGAAATTTACCACGGGGGGAGGCTTTTGCCAAAGCCGGTGGCGGACTACCAATGGTTTTTTGACCGTACGGGCGAGAGTGGCGCCTCGTTGGGTGACATCCACCACGATGTCGCACCCCCCATTTATCTTGGACGTATGGCACACTCTCAGCTGGCCGAATCACTCACCTGGAGCGTCTCGTGCACCTACTGCGACGATGACCTCGAACACTGTCATGGCGTTGCCGTGGTGAGCGACACGAGCGCGATGTGTTCTGAGGATCCCGACTGCCGCGTCGCCATCGAACTGCATCAGTTCGTCTCCTTCGACGAGTAGCTCGCGTCCTTGCAACTCTGCCCAGGGCGCGTGCGGGAAATGCCGTACGCGCCACGATGAGAGCTCGAAGGGGCCGGCGAGCCAAGGGAGACCTCGTCCCTGACCCGACCCCGATATCTCGTGCGTGGAGTCGGAGCGAGATATCGGGGTCGAGCGGCGGGGAGTCGGCGAGGGCTAGTGCGTGGGCTCGACGTCCCGTGGCGTGGGCGTCGTAGACATCTCCTTTATGTCCTTCGCAGACTTCATGCCCTTTTCAAACTCAACCTTGGACTGGCCCAAGTTGCGGGCGAACTTCGGAATGGCGGCCCCGCCAAAGAGCAGTACGGCGGCGGCAACGATAACGACCAAGAGGTCGGGTCCAAATATCTCTCCTAGAAACATTGTTTTCTCCTTTTTAGTGATGGGTGTGGTGCGGGGCTGAGTACGGCTCGACCAGTTCAACGTTGGTCACGCGACCCCCCTCGATGGTGAACCGCTGAGCGGTACCCGCGATGGCGTACCCCCCTTCTTGCAGTTGCGGGTAGACCGCCGCGTAGGACGAACCCTCGGGCGAGCGACGCTCACGCACGGCGCTGTGCGTGTGAGGCAACGATGAGTCGTCCGGCACGAGGTCGATCTCGTGGTCGAGCCATTGGCGCGAAGTGTGCAGGACGAGAGCCCCGACCCCGTTTCCAATGTCGAGGATCACGCTGCCCGGCCAGCTGGGCGGGGGTGCCGTCTCGGTCACGTCGTCGCCGTTCCCGGCGTAACGCTGTAGCCGCTGTAGGGAGTCCCGAGGTACGGGAAGCTCGACAACAGGCTCAACCCGGATCCGGTGACGCCGTCGCTCACGTCGGCGATGGCCGCATCGGGCGTGAAGGTCTTATCGACCAGCGGAATGGTCGCTCCCGCGAGGGCCCGCAACTCGATGGTCACCACATCGTCGGTGACGCGCCGGCCATTGGGAAAACCGGCCACGTCACCGCCGATGACGCCCAGGGGGTTGGGGGAGGGCGAAGGTGCGATAGCGAGGTTGAGCCGAAGCATGTCGGCCGCCGTCGTTCCCGTAAAGGTCGAGAACGTCGATGAGACGACTCCCGCGGGAATGCCCGTCAAGAGGATCGCCTCTAAGTCGGCGCGCGCCTTGGTGTACGCCGCCAGGCTCGGGAAGGCGCCCGGGTAGATCACGTTCAACAGTGACGAGAGCTCGGGGTGGGCCACGCCGTTCGCGTAGACCTTGTCGTTCTTCGGGTCCGAGGCGTTCCACTTGTCCTTCTGAGACAGCGGGACGAGCACCTCGTTGAACAAGGGGTTCCCGAGTCGTGACACCTGCACGTACGGTCCCGTCTCGACGCCCGCGTCGCCGTTGTCGTTGAGCACGCGGGCCTTGCGTCGGCTGGCGGTCGTCCAAATACCGACGCTCGACTTGGCGGCCGCTGAGTTCGTGGGCTTGGTGCCGCGGTAGGCCACGTCGTCGATCGGTACTTGGATCGCGATGCTGTGCACGTTCATGGTCGCCGTGGAGTTCACGCCCGACATCGCCGACAGCGCCGGCAAACCGAACGTGGCGTGCAGGTTGGCGATCGGACGCAGAACACCGAGTTCAAAGATCGCGCCAAGGTCGACGAAGAAAGCCTCGGCTCGTTGCCCGGCGAAGACCTGACGCCCCCCGCCGAGCGAACGAACGGCTGCGCTCGCGAGCGAGGCGTAGTTGGGCGTCGACAGCGGTCCAATATTGCACGGGGGACACGGCACGTTGCGGGCGAGGATCTCACTTTTGCCGGCAGCGACGCGGGTAACCGAGTAGAACTGGCGGCGGTTCCAGCTTTTGCTGTCCAAGGACGTAATGGGACCGTCGTTGTAGAGAAACGTGGTGGGGATCTGGTTCTCGCTGCGGAAGTTGAACTGGTATATGACGTCCGCTGACCCGTCGCCGTTGTTGTCAATCTTGATCTCGTAGAGCACGTCGTCGCCGAACTCAAAGAAGTTCGGGCCTCCGTCGGGTGCCTGCAAGGGAATGTAGTTGGCGATGATGGTGACGGTGTCGGGGGCGTCGGGACTGACGAAGGCGTAGAGGTCGGTGCTGTCGGCGACCGGGTCCTTGGCGATATCAGGTGCTTCGCGGTGGGATGACATTATTCAATCTCCTTATCGGGTGGCTCGGACGAGCCGGGCGGCGACCTTGCGGTCGTGGAGGGTGACTTCACGCTGACCAATGAAAAGGCTGATCTCACCGGTGCGGGAGTCCTTGACGTGAGCAACGAGACTCTCGTGTGAGGTGAGCTCTTCGTGGGGAGCGAGGGCGGGCTCGGAATCGCGGTCGGACAAAGTACTGGCTCCGGCGGCTCCTAGCGCCAGGGGGCTGGTCGCGGCTCCGGCCACCACCGCGACCGCTGCGGCGGCTCCCGCGTGCTTGAAAAACATCCTTCGACTAACTGGTTCCATGCGCTCTCCTCGGGTTGGGTTAGTAGTTATTCGGAACCACCGCGAAATTGGATGGCACTAATAGCGAAAAGTTTGGAGTCGGTTCGCGTCGATCGGCCCCGCGTGGCCGTCACTGGCGAGAGAACACTGAGCGTCCACGATGAGTGCAGGTAACAATTCACCGACCGACGATTGCGCTACGGCAGCCGTCGTGGGATTGTTGGCGGGCCGCTACCGTGTCGAAGGCGCCGTCAGCTACCGCGGTGATCGGGTGGTGCAGTCGGATTCGCCCGGAACGCGAATCCTCGGCGGTCCTTCGGTACCGGGCGTCGCTCCTCTTCGTTCGACGACGTGGACGACGGACTAGGCACCCAGTCGTCGATACCAGAGACGCCACGGGGTCGTGTGGCGCTGCCAGACGTCGGGACCGGCACTGTAGGGCGGTCCGACGTGACGTCGGTGGGACGCTGACGCCTCGTTGAGCTCGTACACGGCGAGGAACTGTGGCGCCCCTTGGTAGGGCGCCCGCACTTCGCGTACCAGTTCGTATCGCACCGCCCGCAACGCGTGGCGACGCTGCGCGACTTCCACCAGGTGGACGTCGCTATAAAAGTTGTTGAACGTCTGGAGATCACCGGGAGTGGCGTCGTCGGGCGGGTTTACCCCGAGGAGGTAGATGGCGTAGGGCCGCTCCAGGGGAGGACTGGTCTCCATGATTCGTCGGTACATGAGCGACCAGGTTTGGCGAAGTCCCGAATACTCCACATCCAGGACCCCGGGTCGGTCGGCGTCACTCTCGTCGGCCAGGTTGTTCGAGGTAAGAAAACCGGGGGGTCGAAAACCGCGCGCCGCGACGGCGAGCAGCGCGAAACGTTCCTCGGCATCGGGATAGGGCGGAGACGAGCGCTCGAACGCGTCGTCGGAACCGGGCTCGGCGCGGGACCCTCCGCGGAGGTCCCACCCCATCCATATCGTGACTGGCTGATGCTCCAACATCTGCAAGGCATTATGGCGCAACGGCGGCGACGCCGCGACGATGCCGCTAGGCGCCGAGCAGGAAATCGGCCATGAGGTTCAGTGCCGCTTCCACCATCTCGTCGCCGTTGGCCGTGCGGCAGCCCGCGGCGTGGGCGGCACTGATGAAAGGCGTCACCCCGTGTCCGGCAATCACGTCGCCCACGAACATCGACGCGATGAGCAACGCCGGGTTGACGGGGAGGGGGTCTCCTTCTTCCATGCCCATCGGCGTCGCGTTGAACACGAGATCACAGCCCGTGGGGTCCGGAGGCCCGGCGGTCGCGTGGCCCTGAGCGAGGCCGTCGATCAAGTCGAGAAGGGCGGACGCTCGCGACGTGACGGCGTCGTGGACGATGAGTTCGCGGACGCCGGTCTCAAGGAGAGCGAGGGCGATCGCGCGACCCGCCCCGCCGGCGCCGACGAGCAGAGCCCGAGCCCCCTCGAGCTGGGCGCCGTGATCCTGCTGCGCCTTAACGAAGGCAACGCCGTCGAGCATGTCGCCGTGCCAGCTGCGATCGGGATTGCGGCGGACCACGCTCACGACTCCCAGCATCGCGGCGTGCGGGGAGCTCGTCGCGCAGTGCGCGAAGGCCGCAAACTTGTGCGGCATGGTGACGAGAACTCCGTCAACGTTGAGAGTGGCGCACAGGCCCGCCATGACGGAGTCAAGGTCCTCACTTTTCACGTGCAGGGGGACGCAGATCGCGTTCTGTCCGCGCTCTTCGAAAGTGCGCGTCAGGCGCGCGGGAGACTCGACGTAACGGATCGGGTCCCCGATAATGGGGTACAGCCGCGTGGCGCCGCTCAGCTGGTTGAACAAGGGGCTCTCCTCGTTAGAGGGCGCTACTGCCGGGCAGGCCCAGATCCCGGCGAACATAAAAGGCATGAGAGTTCAAGGTCCGGGAGTCGAGGCGGAACGTCAATTGAAAGGCGCCATTGCCGAGCGAAGAGTTGTTGTCAATCATGCGCAGGTCCTCCTCCAGTGAAGATATGTCCTGTTCGCAGATGAATCGGACGCCACCCTCAACGAAGTGCGGCCAGCTCTGACTTAGGAGATTCTTCTGGAGTGTCTCCAAGGTAGTAAGGACCGACGCCGCTTGACGCTCACCTTCGGCGTCCGCGGTGGAGTTGGTCCAGGCACGGATCTCGGAGTCGAAAGTCCTCAGCGCGGCGTTGGCGGACGCTACGTCCTGCACGTACTGCCTTCCGGCAGCCTTCGTACTGATCGCGCCCGCGGTGGGCGATGTCAAAAGAAGAGTGGCGACAACGACTAGCGGAACCACATTTCTCGGTTTCACGCATTGCTCCTAAATCGTGAGAACGTCCGAATGCTAGGGAGTCGGCCCCGATGCGTCAAGGGCTTCGGAGGGGCACGAATCAACTCGTCGACGCGAGGGCGTGAGAGGCGATGTTGCTCAGCGCGGGCGAACTTCCAGAGAAGGTCCGTACGCAAAAAACCTCGCTATTTCGTCGGTTCATCGGACTGCTTCTTCTCAGCCTCGACGAGGTACTTGGTGACGGGAGGCTGGCTGATGACCCGACGAGTCACGTGAATCGATGCGATGGGCGTGACTCGTGTCGGTGACGGCGAGTGAAGAGAGTTTTGACGACCGGGGAACGTTCCCGGTGTCCGGCCGCGTCCGATCGCCGGAGTCTGCCCAGCACGGAAACCCAGGGTTTTGTTGCTTCTTGCCTCGTCCTTTGGCTCAAGGTGCGCGAATGGGGTGCTGACGAGTAGGGTCATTCAAGCGAACAGGCGGAATTGGTCAGTCTGTCGCATATGGAATTGAGTATTCGTGGCACAAGGAACAGTCAAGTTTTTTAATGCAGAAAAGGGATTCGGATTCATCTCGCGCGAGCAGGGTGATGACGTCTTCGTGCATTTCTCCAACATTCAAGGTGACGGCTACAAGAGCCTTGAAGAGGGTCAACACGTTGAGTTCGACGCGGTTCCCGGCAAAAAAGGCGAAGAAGCTCAGAACGTTCGCGTGATCTGAGTTCACATGCCCCTGGCGCCGTGCTGATTTCTAGTTCTTCGCCCGAGTCTGTGTAGGTAGTTGACATGAGCGGGTGTGGCGCCGAGCTGCTCCCCGCTCCGAGAGAGTCTGTCGGTCGGTCGTGTGGACCTCCGCCATCACCGCGAGAGGCGGTCTGCTCTTCGGGTACGACACGGCGTCGTCTTTTCTGGACGAAGGTGCCCGAGACCAAGGGTCCTACGTTGGAGCAGATCGAACGAAAGATGGCTTAGATGCCCAGCTCATCCATAGTCCGTCGCGCGTAACGGCGCCCATTCAGATCCTTACCCTCTCGCCAGACTTGGATGCGCTCGGGACGAAACACGAAGTAGACGTAGTCGCGGGCGTCGAACCTCCGAGCTCAACGTTCCTCAAGATCTCACTTTGCTCGAGCGTCGCAAAACCATTGGGTACCTGTTTACCTTGAACTTCCCATCGTTGGCCCAATCCTGACCGGCGCGCTCGACGCGCGCCGATCGATTTCGAACGCGAGTGTGATGAGGGCTGACGAACGCGGATCACTGAGGTCGTGGCCCGTGTACATTTCGAGTTTTCGAAGCCGCTGGTGGACGGTATTTCGATGAACGAAAAGTTGT
>CAWKAT010000009.1:0-247216 GCA_963847725.1 uncultured Acidimicrobiaceae bacterium | reverse complement strand
CGGTGGGCTCGCTGAAGGTGCAGCTGCCCGAGCCGTCGACCAGGGTCACGGTGCACACGTCGGGGTTGGTGCCGTCAGAGATCTGGACGGTGCCGCTCGGGGTGCCCGAGCCGGGGCCGGTGGCGCTGACCGTGGCGGTGACGGTGATGGTCTGGCCGCTCACGTAGGTGCTGAGGCCGGTGAGGGTGGTTGAGGTGGCCGCGTTGGTGACGTCAACCGTGGTGTCGCCGCTCGTGGAGGTGGTGAAGTTGGTGTCGCCTGAGTAGACGCCGCTCACGGAGTAGGTGCCGGTGGGCTCGCTGAAGGTGCAGCTGCCCGAGCCGTCGACCAGGGTCACGGTGCACACGTCGGGGTTGGTGCCGTCAGAGATCTGGACGGTGCCGCTCGGGGTGCCCGAGCCGGGGCCGGTGGCGCTGACCGTGGCGGTGACGGTGATGGTCTGGCCGCTCACGTAGGTGCTGAGGCCGGTGAGGGTGGTTGAGGTGGCCGCGTTGGTGACGTCAACCGTGGTGTCGCCGCTCGTGGAGGTGGTGAAGTTGGTGTCGCCTGAGTAGACGCCGCTCACGGAGTAGGTGCCGGTGGGCTCGCTGAAGGTGCAGCTGCCCGAGCCGTCGACCAGGGTCACGGTGCACACGTCGGGGTTGGTGCCGTCAGAGATCTGGACGGTGCCGCTCGGGGTGCCCGAGCCGGGGCCGGTGGCGCTGACCGTGGCGGTGACGGTGATGGTCTGGCCGCTCACGTAGGTGCTGAGGCCGGTGAGGGTGGTTGAGGTGGCCGCGTTGGTGACGTCAACCGTGGTGTCGCCGCTCGTGGAGGTGGTGAAGTTGGTGTCGCCTGAGTAGACGCCGCTCACGGAGTAGGTGCCGGTGGGCTCGCTGAAGGTGCAGCTGCCCGAGCCGTCGACCAGGGTCACGGTGCACACGTCGGGGTTGGTGCCGTCAGAGATCTGGACGGTGCCGCTCGGGGTGCCCGAGCCGGGGCCGGTGGCGCTGACCGTGGCGGTGACGGTGATGGTCTGGCCGCTCACGTAGGTGCTGAGGCCGGTGAGGGTGGTTGAGGTGGCCGCGTTGGTGACGTCAACCGTGGTGTCGCCGCTCGTGGAGGTGGTGAAGTTGGTGTCGCCTGAGTAGACGCCGCTCACGGAGTAGGTGCCGGTGGGCTCGCTGAAGGTGCAGCTGCCCGAGCCGTCGACCAGGGTCACGGTGCACACGTCGGGGTTGGTGCCGTCAGAGATCTGGACGGTGCCGCTCGGGGTGCCCGAGCCGGGGCCGGTGGCGCTGACCGTGGCGGTGACGGTGATGGTCTGGCCGCTCACGTAGGTGCTGAGGCCGGTGAGGGTGGTTGAGGTGGCCGCGTTGGTGACGTCAACCGTGGTGTCGCCGCTCGTGGAGGTGGTGAAGTTGGTGTCGCCTGAGTAGACGCCGCTCACGGAGTAGGTGCCGGTGGGCTCGCTGAAGGTGCAGCTGCCCGAGCCGTCGACCAGGGTCACGGTGCACACGTCGGGGTTGGTGCCGTCAGAGATCTGGACGGTGCCGCTCGGGGTGCCCGAGCCGGGGCCGGTGGCGCTGACCGTGGCGGTGACGGTGATGGTCTGGCCGCTCACGTAGGTGCTGAGGCCGGTGAGGGTGGTTGAGGTGGCCGCGTTGGTGACGTCAACCGTGGTGTCGCCGCTCGTGGAGGTGGTGAAGTTGGTGTCGCCTGAGTAGACGCCGCTCACGGAGTAGGTGCCGGTGGGCTCGCTGAAGGTGCAGCTGCCCGAGCCGTCGACCAGGGTCACGGTGCACACGTCGGGGTTGGTGCCGTCAGAGATCTGGACGGTGCCGCTCGGGGTGCCCGAGCCGGGGCCGGTGGCGCTGACCGTGGCGGTGACCGTGATGGTCTGGCCGCTCACGTAGGTGCTGAGGCCGGTGAGGGTGGTTGAGGTGGCCGCGTTGGTGACGTCAACCGTGGTGTCGCCGCTCGTGGAGGTGGTGAAGTTGGTGTCGCCTGAGTAGACGCCGCTCACGGAGTAGGTGCCGGTGGGCTCGCTGAAGGTGCAGCTGCCCGAGCCGTCGACCAGGGTCACGGTGCACACGTCGGGGTTGGTGCCGTCAGAGATCTGGACGGTGCCGCTGGGGGTGCCCGAGCCGGGGCCGGTGGCGCTGACCGTGGCGGTGACCGTGATGGTCTGGCCGCTGACGTAGGTGCTGAGGCCGGTGAGGGTGGTTGAGGTGGCCGCGTTGGTGACGTCAACCGTGGTGTCGCCGCTCGTGGAGGTGGCGAAGTTGGTGTCGCCTGAGTAGACGCCGCTCACGGGTAGGTGCCGGTGGGCTCGCTGAAGGTGCAGCTGCCCGTGCCGCCGACCAGGGTCACGGTGCACACGTCGGGGTTGGTGCCATCAGAGATGGCGACGGTGCCGCTCGGGCGTGCCCGAGCCGGGGCCGGTGGCGCTGACCGTGGCCGTGACCGTGATGGTCTGGCCGGTGACGTAAGTGCTGAGGCCGGTCAAGGTGGTGCTGGTGGCCGCGTTGGTGACGTCGACCGTGGTGGTCGCGCTCGTGGAGGTGGCGAAGTTGCCGTCACCTGAGTAGGCGCCGCTCACTTGGTAGGTGCCGGTGGGCTCGCTGAAGGTGCAGCTGCCCGTGCCGCCAACCAAGGTCACCGTGCACACGGCGGCGTTGTGCCATCAGAGATGGCAACGGTGCCGCTGGGCGTGCCCGAGCCCGGGCCGGTGGCGCTGACGGTGGCCGTGACCGTGATGGTCTGGCCGGTGACGTAAGTGCTGAGGCCGGTGAAGGTGGTGGTGGTGGCCGCGTTGGTGACGTCGACCGTGGTGGTCGCGCTCGTGGAGGTGGCGAAGTTGCCGTCACCTGAGTAGACGCCGCTCACTTGGTAGGTGCCGGTGGGCTCGCTGAAGGTGCAGCTGCCCGTGCCGCCAACCAAGGTCACGGTGCACACGGTGCTCGTGCCATCAGAGATGGCAACGGTGCCGGTGGGCGTGCCCGAGCCGGGGCCGGTGGCGCTGACGGTGGCCGTGACCGTGATGGTCTGGCCGGTGACGTAGGTGCTGAGGCCGGTGAAGGTGGTGGTGGTGGCCGCGTTGGTGACGTCGACCGTGGTGGTCGCGCTCGTGGAGGTGGCGAAGTTGGCGTCACCTGAGTAGACGCCGCTCACTTGGTAGGTGCCGGTGGGCTCGCTGAAGGTGCAGCTGCCCGTGCCGCCCACCAAGGTCACGGTGCACACGTCGGTGTTGGTGCCATCAGAGATGGCAACGGTGCCGGTGGGCGTGCCCGAGCCGGGGCCGTTGGCGCTGACGGTGGCGGTGACCGTGATGGTCTGGCCGGTGACGTAGGTGCTGAGGCCGGTGAGGGTGGTGGTGGTGGCCGCGTTGGTGACGTCGACCGCGGTGGTCGCGCTCGTGGAGGTGGCGAAGTTGGTGTCGCCTGAGTAGACGCCGCTCACTTGGTAGGTGCCGGTGGGCTCGCTGAAGGTGCAGCTGCCCGAGCCGTCGACCAAGGTCACGGTGCACACGTCGGTGTTGGTGCCATCAGAGATGGCAACGGTGCCGGTGGGCGTGCCCGAGCCGGGGCCGTTGGCGCTAACGGTGGCGGTGACCGTGATGGTCTGGCCGGTGACGTAGGTGCTGAGGCCGGTGAGGGTGGTGGTGGTGGCCGCGTTGGTGACGTCGACCGTGGTGGTCGCGCTCGTGGAGGTGGCGAAGTTGGTGTCGCCTGAGTAGACGCCGCTCACTTGGTAGGTGCCGGTGGGCTCGCTGAAGGTGCAGCTGCCCGAGCCGTCGACCAAGGTCACGGTGCACACGTCGGTGTTGGTGCCATCAGAGATGGCAACGCTGCCGGTGGGCGTGCCCGAGCCGGGGCCGTTGGCGCTGACGGTGGCGGTGACCGTGATGGTCTGGCCGGTGACGTAGGTGCTGAGGCCGGTGAGGGTGGTGGTGGTGGCCGCGTTGGTGACGTCGACCGTGGTGGTCGCGCTCGTGGAGGTGGCGAAGTTGGTGTCGCCTGAGTAGACGCCGCTCACTTGGTAGGTGCCGGTGGGCTCGCTGAAGGTGCAGCTGCCCGTGCCGTCGACCAAGGTCACGGTGCACACGTCGGTGTTGGTGCCATCAGAGATGGCGACGGTGCCGGTGGGCGTGCCCGAGCCGGGGCCGGTGGCGCTAACGGTGGCGGTGACCGTGATGGTCTGGCCGGTGACGTAGGTGCTGAGGCCGGTGAGGGTGGTGGTGGTGGCCGCGTTGGTGACGTCGACCGCGGTGGTCGCGCTCGTGGAGGTGGCGAAGTTGGTGTCGCCTGAGTAGACGCCGCTCACTTGGTAGGTGCCGGTGGGCTCGCTGAAGGTGCAGCTGCCCGAGCCGCCGACCAAGGTCACGGTGCACACGTCGGTGTTGGTGCCATCAGAGATGGCAACGGTGCCGGTGGGCGTGCCCGAGCCGGGGCCGGTGGCGCTGACGGTGGCGGTGACCGTGATGGTCTGGCCGGTGACGTAAGTGCTGAGGCCGGTGAGGGTGGTGGTGGTGGCCGCGTTGGTGACGTCGACCGCGGTGGTCGCGCTCGTGGAGGTGGCGAAGTTGGTGTCGCCTGAGTAGACGCCGCTCACTTGGTAGGTGCCGGTGGGCTCGCTGAAGGTGCAGCTGCCCGTGCCGTCAACCAAGGTCACGGTGCACACGTCGGTGTTGGTGCCATCAGAGATGGCAACGGTGCCGGTGGGCGTGCCCGAGCCGGGGCCGGTGGCGCTGACGGTGGCGGTGACCGTGATGGTCTGGCCGGTGACGTAGGTGCTGAGGCCGGTGAGGGTGGTGGTGGTGGCCGCGTTGGTGACGTCGACCGTGGTGGTCGCGCTCGTGGAGGTGGCGAAGTTGGCGTCGCCTGAGTAGACGCCGCTCACTTGGTAGGTGCCGGTGGGCTCGCTGAAGGTGCAGCTGCCCGTGCCGCCGACCAAGGTCACGGTGCACACGTCGGTGTTGGTGCCATCAGAGATGGCAACGGTGCCGGTGGGCGTGCCCGAGCCGGGGCCGGTGGCGCTGACGGTGGCGGTGACCGTGATGGTCTGGCCGGTGACGTAGGTGCTGAGGCCGGTGAGGGTGGTGGTGGTGGCCGCGTTGGTGACGTCGACCGTGGTGGTCGCGCTCGTGGAGGTGGCGAAGTTGGTGTCGCCTGAGTAGACGCCGCTCACTTGGTAGGTGCCGGTGGGCTCGCTGAAGGTGCAGCTGCCCGTGCCGCCGACCAAGGTCACGGTGCACACGTCGGTGTTGGTGCCATCAGAGATGGCAACGGTGCCGGTGGGCGTGCCCGAGCCGGGGCCGGTGGCGCTGACGGTGGCGGTGACCGTGATGGTCTGGCCGGTGACGTAGGTGCTGAGGCCGGTGAGGGTGGTGGTGGTGGCCGCGTTGGTGACGTCGACCGTGGTGGTCGCGCTCGTGGAGGTGGCGAAGTTGGTGTCGCCTGAGTAGACGCCGCTCACTTGGTAGGTGCCGGTGGGCTCGCTGAAGGTGCAGCTGCCCGAGCCGTCGACCAAGGTCACGGTGCACACGTCGGTGTTGGTGCCATCAGAGATGGCGACGGTGCCGGTGGGCGTGCCCGAGCCGGGGCCGGTGGCGCTGACGGTGGCGGTGACCGTGATGGTCTGGCCGGTGACGTAGGTGCTGAGGCCGGTGAGGGTGGTGGTGGTGGCCGCGTTGGTGACGTCGACCGTGGTGGTCGCGCTCGTGGAGGTGGCGAAGTTGGCGTCGCCTGAGTAGACGCCGCTCACTTGGTAGGTGCCGGTGGGCTCGCTGAAGGTGCAGCTGCCCGTGCCGCCGACCAAGGTCACGGTGCACACGTCGGTGTTGGTGCCATCAGAGATGGCAACGGTGCCGGTGGGGGTGCCCGAGCCGGGGCCGGTGGCGCTGACGGTGGCGGTGACCGTGATGGTCTGGCCGGTGACGTAGGTGCTGAGGCCGGTGAGGGTGGTGGTGGTGGCCGCGTTGGTGACGTCGACCGTGGTGGTCGCGCTCGTGGAGGTGGCGAAGTTGGTGTCGCCTGAGTAGACGCCGCTCACGTGGTAGGTGCCGGTGGGCTCGCTGAAGGTGCAGCTGCCCGTGCCGCCGACCAAGGTCACGGTGCACACGTCGGTGTTGGTGCCATCAGAGATGGCAACGGTGCCGCTCGGGCGTGCCCGAGCCGGGGCCGGTGGCGCTGACGGTGGCGGTGACCGTGATGGTCTGGCCGGTGACGTAGGTGCTGAGGCCGGTGAGGGTGGTGGTGGTGGCCGCGTTGGTGACGTCGACCGTGGTGGTCGCGCTCGTGGAGGTGGCGAAGTTGGTGTCGCCTGAGTAGACGCCGCTCACTTGGTAGGTGCCGGTGGGCTCGCTGAAGGTGCAGCTGCCCGTGCCGTCGACCAAGGTCACGGTGCACACGTCGGTGTTGGTGCCATCAGAGATGGCAACGGTGCCGCTCGGGCGTGCCCGAGCCGGGGCCGGTGGCGCTGACCGTGGCGGTGACCGTGATGGTCTGGCCGGTGACGTAGGTGCTGAGGCCGGTGAGGGTGGTGGTGGTGGCCGCGTTGGTGACGTCACCGTGGTGGTCGCCGCTCGTGGAGGTGGCGAAGTTGGCGTCACCTGAGTAGACGCCGCTCACGGGTAGGTGCCGGTGGGCTCGCTGAAGGTGCAGCTGCCCGTGCCGCCGACCAGGGTCACGGTGCACACGTCGGTGTTGGTGCCGTCAGAGATCGGACGGTGCCGCTCGGGGGTGCCCGAGCCGGGGCCGGTGGCGCTGACCGTGGCGGTGACGGTGATGGTCTGGCCGCTCACGTAGGTGCTGAGGCCGGTGAGGGTGGTTGAGGTGGCCGACTGACCGATCGTCAAGGTGCCCGCTGTGTAGGTGATGGTGTAGTTCGAGGCGCTGCCCGGGGAGAAGGTGGCGGCGCTCGGGGTGATTGAGTAGGTGCCCACGGCCGTGGGCTTGGTGGTCGAAGGACCGTAGCCCGAGCCGGCGTAGGTGTAGGTCACGCCCGAGACGGAGTCTGAGCCCTGAAGTCCTGAGGGGGTCTCGCTGGGCGTGAAGCTGCCGCCAAAGGAGATGGAGTTGGAGCCAGCAGCGATCGTGAGCGGGGCGGCGGTGATATTTGCCGTCGTGGTCGCCGTTGAGTTCACCGAGTAGTTGGTCGAACCCGATCCGCTCAGGGCGATCCCGCTCGCCGTGACGGTGATCCCCGTCGCGACGCCGCTCGAGGCAAAGGTCCCCCCGGTGGCCGAGCAGCTAATGCCCGACTCAGTTGGGGTGAGGGTGCAGGTTGCGATCGTGGCGGTGGTGTTGCCGTTGTAGACCTTGTTGGAGGCGGTGACGGTGGCAACGAGGGCCGACTGACCGATCGTCAAGGTGCCCGCTGTGTAGGTGATGGTGTAGTTCGAGGCGCTGCCCGGGGAGAAGGTGGCGGCGCTCGGGGTGATTGAGTAGGTGCCCACGGCCGTGGGCTTGGTGGTCGAAGGACCGTAGCCCGAGCCGGCGTAGGTGTAGGTCACGCCCGAGACGGAGTCTGAGCCCTGAAGTCCTGAGGGGGTCTCGCTGGGCGTGAAGCTGCCGCCAAAGGAGATGGAGTTGGAGCCAGCAGCGATCGTGAGCGGGGCGGCGGTGATATTTGCCGTCGTGGTCGCCGTTGAGTTCACCGAGTAGTTGGTCGAACCCGATCCGCTCAGGGCGATCCCGCTCGCCGTGACGGTGATCCCCGTCGCGACGCCGCTCGAGGCAAAGGTGCCCCCGGTGGCCGAGCAGCTAATGCCCGACTCGGTCGGGGTGAGGGTGCAGGTTGCGATCGTGGCGGTGGTGTTGCCGTTGTAGACCTTGTTGGAGGCGGTGACGGTGGCCGCGAGAGCGGTCTGACCGATCGTCAAGGTGCCCGCTGTGTAGGTGATGGTGTAGTTCGAGGCGCTGCCCGGGGAGAAGGTGGCGGCGCTCGGGGTGATTGAGTAGGTGCCCACGGCCGTGGGCTTGGTGGTCGAAGGACCGTAGCCCGAGCCGGCGTAGGTGTAGGTCACGCCCGAGACGGAGTCTGAGCCCTGAAGTCCTGAGGGGGTCTCGCTGGGCGTGAAGCTGCCGCCAAAGGAGATGGAGTTGGAGCCAGCAGCGATCGTGAGCGGGGCGGCGGTGATATTTGCCGTCGTGGTCGCCGTTGAGTTCACCGAGTAGTTGGTCGAACCCGATCCGCTCAGGGTGATCCCGCTCGCCGTGACGGTGATCCCCGTCGCGACGCCGCTCGAGGCAAAGGTCCCCCCGGTGGCCGAGCAGCTAATGCCCGACTCAGTTGGGGTGAGGGTGCAGGTTGCGATCGTGGCGGTGGTGTTGCCGTTGTAGACCTTGTTGGAGGCGGTGACGGTGGCACGAGAGCCGACTGACCGATCGTCAAGGTGCCCGCTGTGTAGGTGATGGTGTAGTTCGAGGCGCTGCCCGGGGAGAAGGTGGCGGCGCTCGGGGTGATTGAGTAGGTGCCCACGGCCGTGGGCTTGGTGGTCGAAGGACCGTAGCCCGAGCCGGCGTAGGTGTAGGTCACGCCCGAGACGGAGTCTGAGCCCTGAAGTCCTGAGGGGGTCTCGCTGGGCGTGAAGCTGCCGCCAAAGGAGATGGAGTTGGAGCCAGCAGCGATCGTGAGCGGGGCGGCGGTGATATTTGCCGTCGTGGTCGCCGTTGAGTTCACCGAGTAGTTGGTCGAACCCGACCCGCTCAGGGTGATCCCGCTCGCCGTGACGGTGATCCCCGTCGCGACGCCGCTCGAGGCAAAGGTGCCCCCGGTGGCCGAGCAGGTAATGCCCGACTCAGTTGGGGTGAGGGTGCAGGTAGCGATCGTGGCGGTGGTGTTGCCGTTGTAGACCTTGTTGGAGGCGGTGACGGTGGCAACGAGAGCGGCCTGACCGATCGTCAAGGTGCCCGCTGTGTAGGTGATGGTGTAGTTCGAGGCGCTGCCCGGGGAGAAGGTGGCGGCGCTCGGGGTGATTGAGTAGGTGCCCACGGCCGTGGGCTTGGTGGTCGAAGGACCGTAGCCCGAGCCGGCGTAGGTGTAGGTCACGCCCGAGACGGAGTCTGAGCCCTGAAGTCCTGAGGGGGTCTCGCTGGGCGTGAAGCTGCCGCCAAAGGAGATGGAGTTGGAGCCGGCAGCGATCGTGAGCGGGGCGGCGGTGATATTTGCCGTCGTGGTCGCCGTTGAGTTCACCGAGTAGTTGGTCGAACCCGATCCGCTCAGGGTGATCCCGCTCGCCGTGACGGTGATCCCCGTCGCGACGCCGCTCGAGGCAAAGGTCCCCCCGGTGGCCGAGCAGCTAATGCCCGACTCAGTTGGGGTGAGGGTGCAGGTTGCGATCGTGGCGGTGGTGTTGCCGTTGTAGACCTTGTTGGAGGCGGTGACGGTGGCCGTGAGCGGCGCGGCGCCCACCACGAATCCGTTTGTGACTCCGTTGAAGGTGATGGAGTACCCCGCAGCGGCGCCGCTGCAACTTGATCCCAGGATGGTGTAGCTCCCGAGGGCGAGCGTAGGAGTGATGGAGGTCGAGGATCCCACCGTGGTGCAGTTGAGTGAAGCGACCGTGACGCCCGAGGGCGAGGTCGTGTAGGTAAATGTCGGGACTCCGCTGTAGGTCTGGGAGCCCGAGACGTTCACCGTGAGGGGCTCGGGGCTAACCACAAATCCGTTGGTGACTCCGCTGAAGGTGATTGTGTACCCCGACGCAGTGCCAGTGCAGCTCGATCCGAGGATGGTGTAACTCGTAGGGAGCGAGCGTGGGACTGATCGTGGTGGAGGAACCCACCTTGGTGCAGGTGAGACTCGAGACCGTGACGCCCGAGGGCGAGGTCGTGTAGGTGAAGGTCGGGCTGCCGCCATAGGTCTGGGTGCCCGAGACGTTGACGGTGAGGGCCGCCGCGCTCACCACGAACCCGTTGGTGACCCCGCTGAAGGTGTAGTTGTAGTCAGCATTGGCGGTTGCCGAGCAGCTGGAGCCGAGGATGGTGTAGTTCCCGGTGCCGAGAGTGGAGTTAATCGGAGTCGAGGAACCCACCGTGGTGCAGGTGAGACCGGAGACCGTGCCGCCCGAGGGCGAGGTCGTGTAGGTGAAGGTCGGGCTGCCGCCATAGGTCTGGGTGCCCGAGACGTTGACGGTGAGGGGCCTCGTTTGGACACCACAAATCCGTTGGTCACTCCGGTGAAGGTGATTGTGTAGCCCGAGGCGGTGCCGGTGCAACTCGTCCGAGGATGGTGTAGTTCGTCGGGAGCGAGTGTGGAGTTAATCGTGGTCGAAGAACCGACCGTGGTGCAGGTGAGACCCGTGACCGTGACTGGCCCGAAGGTGAGGTCGTGTAGGTGAAGGTCGGGCTGCCGCCATAGGTCTGGGTGCCCGAGACGTTGACGGTGAGCGGCGTCGTAGAAATCGTGGTGAAACTTACGGTCGTCGTACCGTAGGACGAGAAATCATGGCTATCGGTGACCATGACACCGACGTAGTAGGTCTTGCCCGCAGTAAGCCCGCTGATGTTGGCCGACAAGGAGGTGTTCGAGTTTCCCCCATTGACGGAAGACGGCGACGCGTTGACCAGAGTTGACCCGCCACCACAACTCGTCACCTCGACTCTGAGTCTGGGAATAACAGAACTGAATCAACGTGTAGTCGTTTCCCGTTCCGTTGCCCCCCGGATTTATTGTCCCATTCAACGTTGCCGTGGACGATGTGACCGATGTCGCTGCGGTTGGTACGAGAGTGTTGGGCTGCGATAGCCGACGCCACGCCCACCCCGATGAGGGGCGTGGCCACCGACGCCAGCAACAACGCAGGGAGAAAGATCCGTAGGAAGCGCTTCATTACAGTCCGCCAATCGCAATTAGGTAATCGAAGAATTCAACTGAGGTCACTTCTGGGGCGCCGCGTCGCCGTGACGGCGTACGCCGTGTTTCGAAGATTTGGGCCATGGAACTCGACCCCGGAGTCGAAGGAAGCAAACGCTTCTCCTCGTGGGAGGGGATCAACGATGAGTTTCGGTGGGCCGATACGTCTATCGACGACACCGAAACCTTTTGGTTTAGGAGATCCGGCGCGTCCACACCTGTCAGGTGACAGGGCCGACTCACACCCAACCTTGGAATAGACGAGCTTGACGACGTTGAACCAGCGCCTGCGGCGGCAAATGACACCCCTTCGCTTGCAGTAGCCCAACAGCCATACGCGTTGTCGAAAGCCGACACTGCGATCCCCGTTTCCGCCCCTGCAGGGAGAATGTCTATACGGATCCTTTACCATTGTCAAATGCGAGTTATTGCATTGTGAATTTGTAGTGTTTTAAAGGTATCTGATTAGGCCCTGACGAAGGGGATAGTGCAGGGTCGAGCGATTTTCTGGATGAACGAGTTTTAAAAAATCTCGTGCCCGGGCTCTCCTGTACAGCAAAGAAGCGACGTGAGAGCGCCCGTTGCTATCACGCGGCACCCCGAGTGGCCCTCTCTCTCGAATCAACCTGCAAAGATCCGGAGAAACGAGAATTGTCCACAGACTTTCCCCACAGGGCGCTTGGCGCGTCGTATCGTCGGAGCGTGAACAGTCCACTGACCAAACGCGAGATCGAGTCGCTCACCGACCAGTTGCTGGCTCTCATCGATCAGATCGACAGCGGTGATCTCCGCGCGACGCCGGGTATGCGCCACCGCATGGAGGGCGCCCTGATCGGCCTGGACATCTCGCTCGGGCGTTCCCTGGAAGAGACATTGGACAGCTTCCGAGGGCTCGACAAGCGCGCCGAATAGCAACGGGCGCAATTAACAATTCTTCATCAACGCTGACGTAAATCGGCGGTAATAATGCATTGGTGGCAAAAGCGACGCGCAGGTCAGAAAAGACGTCGGGTGTCGTTGGATACTGTCGGGTCAAACCCCACGAACTGTTCCCGCCCGAGCTCAGCCTGAAGGATCAGGAAAAAGCGATTCGCAAGGAGTGCGAGAAGCGGGGATACGAACTCGTCGCCCTCTACAGCGACGGCGGCGTGCCCGAGACGAACGGTCGACCGGCCTTGTCGGCGGCCCTCGCGAGCCTCAACGAGGGAAACGGCTCGATCTTGATGGTCACGAAACTCGACCGCTTAACCCGCTCGATGCACGTGGCCGCGCGCGTTCTCGCCTCCGCCGAGCGCGGCGGTTGGACGCTGATCGCCCTCGACTCAGCCATCGACACCACCACGACCGAGGGCAGCGCCCTCATCTCGGTGCTCGCCATCTTCGACGAGATGGAACGCAAGCTGATCGGCGAGCAGGAGACACGCTCCGAGCTCTCGGTCCGTCGTCCGACGCCTCGGGTGGGCCGCCCCTCCACGCTCTCCGCTGACATCGTGGAGAGAATTGTCGCCGCCCGAAAGAGCGGATCGACCTGGGCCGCGATCGCTGATGAGTTGAACGAGGAGAGCGTCCCCACGGCCCAGGGTGGAAAGCAGTGGTACCCCGCGACCGTGCGCCACGTCGCGAACGCGGCGGAGTCAAAGAAGTAAATCGGCATCGCCTTTCCCTGTTCGGAGACGATCAGCACCGAGCGACATACGTTGGGGTAGAAGTAGCAGAAGCCTCTGAACATTCGTCGGCCCACGGTGGTATTCCTTCTGAGACGACGTGTCCCACCCTGACGAAGGAGAAACTCATGAGCACCACCCCACCCACTCGAATCGGACGTCGTGGTCGCCGCACCCGACGCGGTGCCGCACTACTCGTCGGTGGTTCGCTCATCCTCGCGATCGGCCCGGCGACCCTCGGCGGCGCGGCGTCCTCTCCGACCACCATCACCGTCGCCCAGAACAAGACCTGGGGGCCGACGCTGACCCTCAAGGACGGGCGCACCCTCTATCGACTTACCAAAGACTCGACGAACAAGAGCGTCTGCACCGCCAAGTGTGCGACGATCTGGCTCCCGGTGCTGCTGGCCTCGGGCCAGACGAAGCCCGTCGGCTCGGGCGTGTCGCACCTCGGCTCCTTTACTCGGGCCAACGGCACCCACCAAGTGACCTACGAAGGCATCCCCCTCTACACCTTCATCGGGGATAAGAAGGCCGGCGCGGTGACGGGAAACATCAAAGACACGTGGGGTCAGTGGTGGTCCATCAACCCGGCCAGTCCGACGACCGCGCCGAAGAAGAAGGGCGGTTCGGGTCCCACGACCACGACGACCTCTGGCGGGGGCATCGCCTACTAACTCATGACGACGATTGACGCCCACAGCTCTCGCGCGAGGTCGGCCTTTCAGTCGGCCTCGCGCGATGCGGTCTCGCGTCGCGGGGTGAGACGACTCGTCGACGCCGTGCTGGCCAAAGACGCCGGCGCCACCAAGGCGTGGTACGGCGTGTTGGGCCTGGCGGCGCTCTGCTCCTGGCTCGGCTACGTCGGGGTGCGCACGCTGCTCAGCCAAAGCGACCTCTCGGCGGCGATCTCGAGCGCCCGGGGACGGACGGTCGGGCCGATCCTGCTGGTCTTCATCGGGGTCATTCTCCTGGCCGAGCAGCTGTGGCCGGCGGTGCGGCGACCGCTCTTCTCGCGCGCCCAGGTGGTCGACGCCATATATCTGGCGCTCTTCGCCGTGGTCGTGCTGCCCCTGCTCACGGTGGTGGAGACCGGCGCCGCCGTTGAGATCGGTCGACACGCCCACTTTTTGGAGGTCGGTCGGCTGCCGCTCGGTCCCGAAATCGTCGTGGCCGGCCTGATTCTGGTGGGTATCGACGCCATGAACTGGGCGGCCCACGTCGCGAACCACCGCTCCTTGACGCTGTGGCGCCTGCACGCCCTGCACCACTCCCAGGAAGACATGAGTGTCTTGACCACGTTTCGCACCCACCCGCTGGTGCACGCGTCCTACCTGCCCTCCTTACTGCCGGCGCTCGTTCTCGGAGCCAGCGGGACGGTGCCCGCCGTCGCGATCATCGTCTACGGGTGCCTTATTACCCTGCCCCACGCCAATCTCCGCTGGCGCTTCGGCCCGCTCGGACGGGTGTTCGTCTCGCCCGCCTACCACCGGCTGCACCACGTGGCCGTCTTTCTGGACGACCGGGGCACCGTGAACTACGGATTTGTGCTGGTCTGTTGGGACCAACTCATCCACCGGGCGATCTTTCCCGTCCCCGGTGAGTCCCCGGCGACGGGCATCGCCGGTCGCCCGGTGCCGGTCGAGCAGGTGGGACCGGTCACCCGCACGCCTCGCGTGATGCTGGCCCAACTCGCCCAACCCTTCCTCCGGCGCGCGGCGACCGACGGACCATCGTGACGGGGCTTCTCGCGCGCGCCAAAGAGGTGACCACCTGGTTCCGCTCGACCCGGGACCGAGCGGCCACCCGTGACCTTATTCTTCTGCTCGTTCGCGCGGGTCTGGCCTGGATCTTCATCTACCACGGCGCCGGAACCCTGTTTGGGGCCTTTCATCAAGCGGGCATCCACGGCGAAACGGTCTACTTTTCGGCCAATCACCTCCGCCCGCCCGAGTTCTTCGCCTACGTCGACGGCCTCACCCAGTTCATCGGCGGGATACTCATCGCCGTCGGCATCTTTGGGCGGCTGGCCGGGCTCGCCCTGGCCGGCGACATGATCGGGGCCATGGTGACCATTACCTTTGCCCAGGGCCTGGCCGGTCCGGACGGCCTCGGCTACCAGCTCAACCTCGCCCTCATCATCTCCTCACTGGTGATCGCCTTTTTGGGAACGGGACGGATCTCCCTCGATGAGCTGCTTCGCCGCACGTTCAGCGGTTCGGCTGTTTTCTCCCCGGGGACGGGTCCCACGCCCTGACGACGGGCGACGCCGTCGCTCTCTCTACGGGACTCAGTTGGGCAACGGGCGGGCGCTCGACCACGCGATCGTTGGCCGGCGTGACGTAGGACCAGAGGGCAAGCCCCACCACCAGCGCGAGCAGTGAGGCCGCCGCCCACTTGGGCAGATGGGTGAGGAGCCACGTCCCGAGGAGGGCCATCAGTCCGAGCGCGGGAACGTAGAAACGCACCACGTGGATCGGGTTGCCCGGTCCGAGCGTCTGTCCCACCGTCCAGGTGTAGGTGCCGTAGAGACCCCAGACGGCGAGCCAACCCGCCCCGAGGGCGAGCGCCACGAGCGCGTCGCGACGTGACGGTGCCCGAAGTGGCGATCCCGAGTCCCGACGAGAGAAGAGCCGCGCAGCGATCCAAACCACGCCGAGTAGCGCGAGAACCTCCATGGGCACGCTCTCCACCAGCCGCGACGGCATGCGCTCCAGGTTGGGGCCCAGGGCGCTCGCGGCGAAGCTGACAATCCCCGGCCGATATCCCGTGGTGAAGACTCCCCCGTAGAGGACGTGGTTGAGAATGAGATCGAACACCCCAAAGGCCGCGACCAGCCCGCCCCAGCCCGCCACGCTCAACCAGCGCACGCGACAGGCTCGAGCCAGTCCGAGGACCACCACCACGGCGACCACGAGTACCACCGCGTCGCTGTAGCGAATCAAGACAGCCCCGTCCAGGGCGAGGAAGGCCAGGGCCCCGAGAGCGAATCGCCGGGCCGGAGGATCGCCGGGTCGCAGAAGAACGCCGAGGAGAAGGCCGGCGGCCCCGGCGATCAGCGACGCGTCGGTGAAGGTGGGCATGGTCGCTCGCCAGGCGAAGAGCAGCGCCGCGCCGGAGAAACAGTAGAGGGTGACGGCGTACACCCCGCCCCCGCGACCGAGCCACGCCCGCGCGCCATAGAACAGCCCGGCGCAGCCACACGCCCCATAGAACAAGGGGGCCGCCCGTAGGGCGTGCAGCCACTGGAACACCACCGCGAAAAAGGGGTACCCCGGGTTCTTCTGACTGATCCAGCGGCCACTGCGCAAGTGCACCCACTGCAGAATGCCCGGGCCGCCGTGCGCGCTGAGTTGGGACTTCAGGGCGACGTACTGAGCGTTGGTGAGGAGCACGTGTCCCTGACTGAGCGCGACGATCGAGGCGCGATAGGCGTAGTCGTCGGGTTCGAGTAGCTGCGGCGACCTCACCAGCACCACGACGCACAGGGCCAAAAACACCCCCGAGGCGAGGGCCACCTCCGCGGTCAGTGAGAGCTGCTCGCCCGCGTCATCTTCGATGACTCGGCGTGTGGAAGAGCTCACGGGACGTCCCTCCGTGGAGACGGCTCGATCGAGCCACCTTTAAGGTAATCCTGACATGATCCCCCTCTCCGTACTTGATCTGGCGACCGTGGCGAGCGGTTCGTCGCCCGCGCAAGCCCTACGCGAGACGACCATGCTCGCCGTGGACGCCGAGCGCCTCGGGTATCACCGGTTCTGGGTCGCCGAGCACCACGCCATCGCCGCCGTCGCGAGCTCCGCTCCCGCGGTACTCATCGAGCACCTGGCGAGTGCCACCACAACCTTGCGCGTGGGTTCGGGCGGGGTCATGCTCCCCAATCACGCCCCCCTGGTCGTGGCGGAACAGTTCGCCACCCTCGAAGCGCTGCACCCCGGCCGGATTGACCTGGGACTCGGACGAGCACCGGGGACCGATCACGTCACGGCTCGGGCGCTACGTCGAAGCGCCGATCTGGGCGCGGACCACTTTCCCGACGACGTGGTCGAGCTCATTCGCTACCTTTTGCCCAACGAGAGTCCCCCTCACCCCGCCCCGGTGCCCGGGAGCGGCTACCTGCCCGAGGTCTGGCTGCTCGGCTCGTCCACCTTTAGCGCGCAGCTGGCCGGGATGCTCGGCCTGCCCTTTTCCTTCGCCTACCACTTCGCCCCCGCCCTCTTGGATCAGGCCGTCGAGACCTACCGGGCGAAGTTCCAGCCGTCACTCTTGTGGAACGAGCCCCACTTCATGGTGGCGGCCTCAGTGATCTGCGCCGACACCGACGAAGAGGCGCAGCGACTGTCGCTCTCCAACGCTCTCAATATCCTCCAGCGCAGCACCGGCCGCATGGGACCGCTGCCCTCGATTGAGGAAGCCTCGGCGCGAACCTTCACGGACTCGGAGCAGGCCCTGATCGATGAGTCCATGGCCTCTCACCTCATCGGCAGTCCCGACACCGTGTACCAGGGGCTCACGCGCCTCGTTGATCGCGTGGGCGCCGACGAAGTGATGATCTCCACGCGCACGCACGCCTACGAGGCGCGGGCCCATTCCTACGAGCTGGTCGCGCGCCGCTGGACTTCGTCCTAACGAGGACGACGACCTGCCTCGACGACGCGCTCGGCGACGACGGGCCTTCGACTCAGGACAGGGTCACGCTCACCAACGCGCTCTCGATCTGCCCGGAACTCGTGGTTCCGGTCCCCTGCGCCCCAATGGAGATAGACCAGCCCTTCAGACCGACGGCGGTGAGACGCCCTTGGAGATAGTCGGCGACCGCCTGGGCCCGCTCACGGCCCAGCGCGACGTTCGCCGACGACGAGCCGCTCGCTCCCGAGAGGTTGTCGCCGAATCCGAGGAGCGCGATCTGTGACTTGCCCTTGGACTTCACGTCGCCCACGATGTCGCGAATCTGACTCTCGATGCCGGGCGTGAGGGTGGACGATCCGGCGGCGAAGGGCCCGAGGATCAACCCGCCGTACGAGATGGGCGGTGGCGGCGGCGCGGTCTTCTTTATCTTCTTCCACTGCGCGTACAGCGTGGCGTTCGCGCTGAAGGGAAACTCGGCTCGGTTGGCGTAGCTCGTCCCTGAACCGGTGGCCTTGGTATTCCAGGACACGAACGAATAGCCGGTCCGGGTGAAGGTGACCTGGTTCAGCGCCGCCGGAGCGCGCCCCGTCTCACTGGCCATGGCGCCGGCGCCACCGTTGGCGGCGAAGGTCACGGTGAACTCGGGCTTCGCCGGTCCTTTCTTATTTTTCTTCCACTGGGCGTAGAGCGAGAGGGATGCTTTGAAGGAGTACGTCACCTGATTGGCGAAGCTCTTCCCTTTCCCGTTGGCCGTGGTACTCCAGTTCGAGAAGGTATAGCCACTTCTGGTGAACGTCACCTTCGAGAGCCCGGTCGCCGTGTTCTCACGCTCGGGGGCCATCGAGCCCATTCCCCCGTTGGCGAAGAACGTGACCGTGTGGGAAGCGACCTTCCCCTTCTTCCACTGGGCGTAGAGAGTGATGGGGGCGGTGAAGGGGTAGGTGGCCCCGTTGGCGTAGGGGGTCCCCGTTCCGTTCGCCGAGGTAAACCAGTTCACGAAGGTGTAGCCCGGCCGCGTGAACTCGTTGAACGCGAGCGCCGTAGGGTGGTCCCCCTTTTGCGGGGCCATCTGGCCGTGACCGCCGTTGGGCTCAAAGGTCACGGTGAAAAACGTGTCGGTCACCGTCAGGGTGTACGTCCAGGTACCGGTGTCGCCGTTCGTGTCGTGGTCGGTGCCCGACACCGTGTAACTGCCCGCGGCCAAGAGCGCCGCCACGGTGATGGCGCCGGTCGAGGAGACGGTGAGGCCCAGGTTGGGCGTCGTGGTGGTGTAGGTCACGGCCCCGTCGCTGGCCGCGACGGTAATCGGCGGCGGAACAAAGGTGGCCGAGTCGGGAGTGGTGGTGGACCCGCTGGTGGCGGAGGATTGGAGAAGGGTTTGGCCCCCCGACGGCGGTCCCCCCGACGGTGGTCCGGCCGTCGAGGTCACGTTCAACGTGTACGACCAGACTCCCGTATCACCGTCGACGTCCGAATCGGTGCCGCTGACCGTGTAACTACCCGCGGTGAGCGCCCCGGTCGTCGTCACCACACCGTTCACATCAACGCTCACTCCCGAGGACGGCGACGTCGTGGCGTAGGTGACCGTACTGCCGTCTCCGGTAGCGCTCAGTTGATCGGTGAAGGTGCTCGAGTTGACATCGGTCGTGGTGCCACTCGTCGGCGCCCCTTGGGTGATCGTGCCCTGCGCCGAGGCGGGGGCAACGAAGAAAAGCGATCCCACCGTCAACAGCGACGCAATAAGTACCGTGCTTGCCCTTGCGAGCAGCTTGTGCGACTGCATCTGGGCAACCTAGTACGAAACCGCACGAACGAACCAGAGCGGGTCACGGGAGGCACCCCTTGGCATCGCGATCAGCGAGCCTGGCTCGGTCACCTTACCCTTTGGCTCGTTTGCCTTTTTTTCCCTTTTTCTTCTTGCCGCCCTTACCCTTGGTGGCCTTGGGATCGGGGCGATCGGCGTCCAGCGAGAGTGTCGACACCGGGGGCCGGGGGACGTCGTCCGATAGCTCATTGGCAAATATCGAGACGGAGTCCTTCCCAGCGCCCACGGGAGTGTCGCGCGCACTCGTCGCATCGAGGTCGAGCGGGGAAGGATCGGGGGCGTCCATAGCAACCGCGGGCGCCCGAACCGCCGAGGACTCAGACTCAGGTGCCCGAAGCGCGGGGGCGACGGCGTCGACCGGATCGGTCGCTGACGCCACGAGGCCGACGTTCGCGGTGACCGACTCGCCTGAAGGAGGTGCGGGGGTGAGGGAAACCGCGTCCTTCATCGGCGGTCGATCCTTCGGGTCGTGCGCGGCCAAGAACTGCTCCAGCGCGGGGCGGAGCGCCGCGATGCAGGTGCCGCCGTACAAAGTGAGTATGTCTTCGAGGGAGATGTCAAGAAATTGGGCCAGGCTGGGCAGGACCTCGGCGGAGGGCCGTTGCAGATCGCGCTCGTAGGAGCTGAAAGTGGTCCGGCTCATCCCAATGATGGCCGCCGCGCGGGCCTGGTCGAGGTTGAGAACTTTACGGCGGCTGCTGAGGGCGCTCCCGATGGTCGCAAACTCCATAGGAAGGTCTCCTTCTCGTCGCCAACTCTCACCGTCGGATGTCTACGGATGCTATTGCGTCCGGCGCCGTCGGGCCCGCACCGCCCGGGATTTCTCTCGTGTCCCGGATTCGGCGACGATCCTCGCGGCCGGGTCGCGGGTAGCGCATGCCATAGACTCATTGCGATCTCACCGCCAATTTTCGCCCGTCCACCCAACGCCAGATAAGGGAACGCCATGACCGACTCTCGAAGTCTTTCCTTGCCCGAGAACCTGTCCGTCAGCGAACGGCTGGCCGCGATCGCCGAGCACATCGCCGAGACCGTCACCGCCCCCGCCGCCTACGACGTCGACCTCCAGGCTCGTTTCCCCGCCGAGACCCTGGCCGCCTTGAAGGAGTACCGCGTGCTCTCGGCGATCGTTCCCGTCGAGCAGGGCGGGATGGGCGCGACCCTGAGCGATATCAGCTACGTCATCCGGGTCCTGAGCCGGGCCTGCGCCGCCTCGGGTTCGGTGCTCGGGATGCACGTGGAGCAGATCTTCGTGCTGCAGAAGTACGGCACGACCGAGCCCCTTCGCCGGGTCCTCCAAGAGGTGGTGGACCAGCAGTTGCTCATCGCCAACGCCAACAGTGAAGTAGGGATCGGCGGGGACGTGATGCGCAGCATCGCCGCCCTCACGCCCGACGGCGACGGGTTGCTCTTTGACAAGCAGGCGCTCGCCGCGTCCTACGCGGCGAGCGCCGATCTCATTCTCTCCACCTCGCGCCGCGCTCCCGACGCCACCGAGACCGATCAGAAACTCGTGCTCCTTCGCGCCCGCGACTGCACCCTGGAGCCGACCAGCGGCTGGGACACGCTCGGGCTGCGCGGTACGTGCAGCTCGGGGATGCACATCACCGCTCGCGTGAGCGAAGACGACCTCTTTCCCGTGCCGTTCGCCGACATCGCCAGCGGCGGGGGCGGCCAACTTCGCCACGTGCTCATGACCTCGGTATGGACGGGCCTCGCCGAGGCCGCGATGAACGAAGCGCACGCCGCGGTGCGCGCCGCCGCGCGGCGCGAGATTGGCACCACGCCGCTGTCCGCCGTTCGCCTGGCCGAAATCATGGTCGAGGTCCAGTCGGCGCGCGGCATGCTGGCGATCGCCCTCGAACAGATCGAGGCGGCGATTGCCGCGGGCGCCCTCGAGGACATTGGGCTCATCATGAGCCTGCGCAACGTGAAGGTCGTCACGTCCACGGCCGCCATCAACGCCGCGACCGGTGCCCTGCAGATCTGTGGCATCAATGGGTTTCGACGGGGCAAGGACCACCGCTTGGAGCGCATCGTGCGCGACGCCTGCGGGGCCCTAATCATGGTCAGCAACGACCGGTACCTGCAGGAGAACGCGCAGATGATTCCTGTTCGCAAGGCGATTTGACCCCTACGGTGGCGTCGCTGCCCACGCTCGCCTACGTCTACGATCCCTTCTCGTTCGCCCCACTGTCGATCACCGAGGCGGCCCAGGGCATCTGTAACCTCCTGTGGATCGTCGACGGTTCCAAGCCCGAGGCGACGTCGACCATGCGACTCCTGGCCCGGTTCGGACCGGTGATCGACTCGTCGACCTACGACCTGGCGGGTCTCGCGGACGCCGTGCGCGCCCACCGGCCCGACGCCATTCTCTCCCTGCACGACGGCGACCTGGTGTGGACGGCCCGACTCGCCGAAGAGCTGCGGCTCCCCTTTCACAGCCTCGACACGGCCCAGAAACTCACCGACAAGCACGCCCAGCGCGACGCGCTGGCAGCCGCGGGGCTCATCGTTCCGATGTTTCGCGTCCTTCCTCGCCACGCGAGCGAGGCCGACGTGGCGTCCATCGGCGAGACCTTTCGTTATCCCGCGGTGCTCAAACCTCGCTGGGGTCAGTCCAGCCGGGACACCCGGCCCATCTCGTCCTACGCCGAGCTCCTCGCGACGCTGGAGGAGTCCCACGGCCTCGAGGCCGAGGACTACGTGCTCGAAGGGTACGTGCCCGACGCCAGCGAGGAGCTGGGCGGCCACGGGTTCGCTAACTTCGTCTCGGTCGAGAGCGTGGTGGAGGCGGGGCGCATCGAACACGCCACGATCAGCGCGCGAACTCCCTTTCGGTGGCCGTTCCGCGAGAGTGGGTACTTCACACCGAGCGCCCTCTCGCCCGAACTGGCGGCCGACGTCTACCTCGTCGCCACGAACGCGGCCCGGGCGCTTGGCGTCACGATCGGCTGCCTGCACACCGAGATCAAACTGACCGACGACGGGCCGGTCGTCATAGAGGTGAACGGGCGTCCGGGTGGCGGGATGTCCGAGATGCTCGAACGAGCCTCGGGCTTCAGCATTCTTCGCACGGCGCTGCGCCTGGCGGTCGGGGAACCGGTCGGACTTCACGGACCGGTCGCCTGCTCGCGCGTTGGCTACCTGCTCTACGTCTTTCCCGCGACCGACGTCGAGTGGATCGACGTGGTGGAGGGCTTACCGGCCCTTCGCGAGGTGGAGGGGGTCGACGAGATTGTTCTGGTGCGCGGACCCGGGCAGAGGATCGACTGGCGAGAGGGCTCCGAGGCCCACGTCTTTCACCTCACGGGAACGACCCACGATCTTGAGGAACTGCGTCGCCTGATCGAGGCCACGACCCAACTGGTGCGCATCGAGGGCCACGACGACGCGCCCTAGGCGCACCCGGTGTCAGGTCCAGCTCCCCCGGTCACGCGACTGACTATTTAGCGCTGGCGAACTGCGCCTCCATGGCGGCCTCGACGACGTCGACGCCGGCGAGCAACGTCTCGTCGTCGGTCGTCAGGGGCGGCAGGAACTTCACGACCTCGGAGTACGCCCCCGCCGTCTCAATGACCACGCCGTGCGCGAAGGCCTCCTTCGACACCCGCGACCCGAACTCCGGGTCGCTCTTCGAGGCGACTCCCAACATCAGTCCGCGACCACGCGCCTCCAGCTCACCGGGGTGGCGCGCGGCGAACTCCGCCAGGCGGCGCTGCACCAGCTCGCCCTTGCGCTTGGTCTCCCGGCTGAACGTGTCGTCGGCCCAGTAGGTGCGCAGGGCGGCCGTCGCCCCGACAAAGGCCAGGTTGTTGCCGCGGAACGTGCCGGTGTGACCACCGGGCTCCCAGACGTCGAGTTCGGGCTTGATCAGCACGAGCGACATCGGGAGGCCGTAGCCCGAGAGCGACTTGGAGAGCACCACCAGGTCGGGAACTATTCCGGCCTCTTCAAAACTGAAGAAGTCACCCGAACGTCCACACCCCGCCTGGATGTCGTCAACGATGAGCGGGATCTCGCGCTGGGCGACGAGATCGGCCAGGCGACGCAGCCACTCAACGCTCGCGGCGTTGACCCCGCCCTCGCCTTGGATCGTCTCCACGATGACGGCCGCGGGCTGGTCCACGCCGCTAGAGGGGTCGTCGAGCATTTTTTCCAGCATCGAAATGGTGTCAACCTCGGCCCCGAAGTACCCCTCAAAGGGGGCGAAGGTCGCGCTACCGAGCGGCACCGCGGCGGAGACGCGATACTTTCGCGCGGCCGTCGTGGCGAGAGCACCCAGGCTCAAACCGTGGTAGCCGTGGGAGAAAGCGATCACGTTGGTTCGGCCGGTGGCCAGGCGGGCGACCTTGATGGCGGCCTCGGTGGCGTTCGCCCCGGTCGGACCGGTGAAGTGCAACTTATAGCGCAGGTCCCGCGGCGTGAGGATGAGGTCGATAAAGGACTCGATGAACTCGCGCTTCGCCCGGGTGGCGAGGTCCAGGGCGTGGACGATCCCGTCGCGCTCGATGTAGTCCAGGAGCGCCTGCTTGAAGAGCGGATTGTTGTGGCCGTAGTTGAGGGTGCCCGCGCCCGCGAAGAAGTCGATGTACTCGGTGCCGTCTTCGCCAATCAGGCGTGAACCTCGGGCCCGATCAAAGACGGTGGGGAAAGAGCGGATGTAACTGCGGACTTCTGATTCCCACTCGTTGAAAATGTCAAGGCTCATGGGTTTCACCTATCTCGGGAGGATTTACCTGGGCTCACACTAGTCGGGGGCTACCGCGAAGGTCACGACGCTCATCACCGTGGTGACTGCGATGGGCCCCTTGTGGCGGCGGGTTGACGGCGCCAAGTCGAGATCCGAGCCCGACGCCCCTACGTGGTCCGGTCGCGACCAGAGCAGTTGATACTCTGACTATCTTTCCAGTGAAGGCCCATATTTCGTGATGACGACGTTGGTTGGTGCGGATATTCAAGACATCGACGAAGTGCGACGGTCCGTCGAACTCTTCGGCGATCGCTACGTTCGTCGCATTTACACCGACCACGAGATCGATGAGTGCCGTCAGCGCGCCACCGGGGTGAACGGGGCCCTGGCCAGTCGATTTGCGGCGAAGGAAGCGATATTCAAGATCTTGACGTCGGGTAACCCGTGGGCCTCGTGGAGGGAAGTTGAAGTGCGACTCGAGTCCGGGCGCCCCACGATCGTCCTTCGGGGCGCCGCGGCGGAGCAAGCCGCACGCCAAGGGATCGCAACGATAACCTTGAGCCTCAGTCAGGGCGCCGCGACAGCAGTAGCGGTCGTCGTCGCAGAGATAGACAGGGAGCAGTGATCGATGAGTGGCACCGTACCCACGATTCGCGAGATTCTTCAGGCGAACGGCCGGCTGCCGGTCTCGGCGCTGACGCTGGGCGAAGACGATGATCTCTACCAGCACGGTCTGACCTCGCACGCCAGCGTCAACGTCATGCTGGCCTTGGAAGACGCCTTTGGAGTCGAGTTTCCCGACGTCTTGCTACGGCGAGACACCTTTAAGTCGGTGGCGGCCATTCAGAACGCCCTCGCATCACTGGGCGTCGACCAGTGATGCGTGAACTGGGGAATGGATGACCACAGACGCGGAGGAGTTCCGCCTCGCGCTCTTTGACGCGGGCCTGCTCGTCCCCGGCTCCGTCTCGGGCGCGTACCACCGGTCCTTCGTCTTCGAAGCGGTGGTTCGCGGCATCGAGTCCTTCGTGTCAGCGGCCGGGCGGGACGCTGAGCGGCGCCAGTTCTACTGCGCCCCCTTGCTGAGTCAGTCCGCCTTGGCGAAGAGTGGCTACGTCATCTCGTTCCCGAACCTTATCGGGGTGCTCTCCAGTTTCTCTCGACCTGAGAAGGATCTACCGGAACTCATTGAACGAGTTGAGTCGGGTGGAGACTGGCCCGAGATGATGTCGCCCAACGGACTGGCACTGGGTGGGGCCGCCTGTCACCACATCTACCCGACGCTCGCCGGCGTTGAGGTTCCTGCGGACGGCCTGCTCTACGAGGTTCAAGCGACGTGCCATCGCCACGAGCCCAGTGACGATCCGGCGCGAATGCAGTCGTTCTCGATGCGCGAGTTTGTGTTCGTCGGGCCCGAAGCGGGGGCGCTCGCGCACCGAGACCTCTGGTTACAGCGTGGCGCTCAGCTGCTCGAGCAACTGGGACTCGCCGTCGAGACCGTCCCGGCCAACGACCCCTTCTTTGGTCGCGTCGGCAAGCTGATGGGCGCCAGCCAACGTGAGAAGGAGGCCAAGTTTGAGTTGGTCACCGAAATCACGTCGTCGAATCCGGGGGCCATTAGCTCTGGGAACTATCACGGCGAGCACTTCGGCGAGGAGTTTTCCATCACCGTGCCCGAGGGAGTCACCGCGCACTCGTCATGCTTTGGCTTTGGTCTCGAGCGAATCACCCTCGCGCTCTTTCGCCGTCACGGACTCGACACGGCGAACTGGCCCTCAGACGTTCGCTCCCGCCTGAACCTTGTGAACTGACTTATATAACATTTAACTTCGGCTTTTAAAGCCGCCGCGATCAGGTCGCAAGCCCGTTCACGCCACCGGGACCGACCGGCCCCCTTCAATGGGCCCGCGCTAGTTTGAGTTGATAGTTGAGTGGAAGCGTCGGTTACGTCACCGACAGAAGTTGCCGCCGATCGCCCATCCGCGTCAGGCAGACTTCGATGATTTGGTGCCTGAGGAGGACCGAAGTGCATAAGACCCCCCCGGTCGTGGCGTTGATAGTGGCGTTAGTGGCCGTACTGGCCAGCGTCAGTCTCGCCATGGGTGCCACGCCCTCTCCGAAGGGGGCCACGCCCTCTCAGAAGGGGGCACGTCGTCGAGACTCTGCCCACGCCAACAAGTCGACCGTCAATCGTCTCTCGCCCGGTAGCCATACGCTCTCCCTCACCGTGGGCAATTTGCGGCGAACCTTCATCGTCGACGTGCCCTCGGGCCCACCCGTCGCCAATCGCGCGTTGGTGTTGGTGTATCACGGCGCCTACGACACGGCGGCCAACATGGTCACCGAGACGGACCTCTTGCCCCAGGTCAATGGCGCCGGCGACCTCATCGCGTTCCTTCAAGGCGTCGACGACACGTGGAACGAGGGTTCCGGGAGCACGCCCGCGAGAACGGCCCACGTCAACGACGTGGCCTTTACGGCCGCCGTCATCGCGCGGCTGCGGAAGTTGACCCCCTTCGACCCCTCGCGGGTCGCCGCGGTCGGAATTTCCAATGGGGCGATCATGGTCGAGGACCTCGGCTGTCGCCTCTCGGGGCGCATCTCGTTGATCGTTCCCGTCGAGGGACAGATGTCGACCGTACAGAGCGCGACCTGCTCGGTGGGCAAGGCCGAGAACGTCTACGAGATTCACGGGACCGCCGACCCCAATATCCCCTACGCCGGAGGGTACTTCTCGACGTCGATCGGATACGACACGGTGTTGAGTGCCCCTAAGTCCGTGGCCCGCTGGGCGCAACTCGATGGCTGCACCACGGGACCCGTCACGACCACGCCCAGTTCGACGATCTCTCTCTCGACGTACTCGAACTGTCGAGACGGCGCCTCGGTGACGCTGCAGACCATCATTGGCGGAGTGCACGTCTTTCCGCCCAACATCGGAGAGTTGGTCGTCCAGCAACTTGCCCTGTTACCCAAGTAAGGAACCGCGCCGACGCGTCCACGTCCGTCGCTCAGCAACCGTTGAAAGCTAGTCGTCCCTCAGTTCGGCCACGCGACGTCGAAGTTCTTTCCAGTCTCGGCGACGCGCTAACGCCAGAGCGGTACGACCGAGGCGAAAACCGGTAAAGCCGTAACCGACGGCTCGTCTCGCCGGGGACGTCGAGATGTTCGTGTACGACTTTCTTAGGACGTAGGGCTGATCGACCCACTCGCTGTAGGTGGTCACGCCGGCGCGACGGGCTCCAAAGAACTCCGACCGCACCGCGTGATCGATTCTCCAATTGGGTTCCTTTGAAAGAAACTGGTACAAAACTCGGCCCGTCCAGATCTGAACGTCATCGACAATGACCAGCCCGCCGGGTTTGAGATGTTGTTCCATGTAAAACCAGTCAAGAAAGGGCAACGGGAATCCGTGCGCGCCGTCAATGAGACACACGTCGAGATCGCTCTGAGGTTCCCAGTCCGGGAGAACTCGTTGCGACACATCGACCACGAAGTTCAGTCGGTCGGTGGGCACGTGGTTCTGGCTACACCACTGCTGGATTCTGTCCACCAGGCCGTGATCAGGAACAATCACCGTGTGGTAGCACCGATTGAGCGCAAAGACAATCGTGCTGAGTCCCGCGCCCGTCTCTACGGTCACCGAGTCCTCGGTGAGAGAGCGGTCGAGATATTTGAGAAGTCGGCTACTCGCTCCCCAGTTCACGAGGCTGCCGTTCAGGTGCTCGTGGAAAGCGGGAGGACTGGCCAGCAACGCGTCTAAATCCATAGCCCAATGTAGCGCTCGTCGATCGCCGCATTGGCTGACGAGACGCCACTTTGGACGTCGACTCGTTCACTTCGCAGCGCACGTCGGACCCACGCGGTTGACGTCGGCCACCTCAGCGCGGCGGCGGCGCGCCCGCCTTCCCGTCGGGGATCGCGGGATCAGTCGCGACGCGACTGGTCCCGAATCGGTCCTGCAAACCCGAGGTCAGTACGTTCGACACGCTGCGACGCGCCAGAGGTCCAAAGACCGTGTGGTCGAGCGGGTCGAGGCGCGCGAAGGTCAGCACTCCTTGGTGGGACAGGCGACGAAGCCGGGCCTTTCGCCCGCGGACGTAGGTGTCGGCCTGGTCGCTGTTACTCACCACGAGAGTGTTGACGTTCGCTTCGCCGAGTCGAACGAAAGTATCGGCCCTCGAGGTGGCGAGCCCCAGGGAGTTGATGCATCGCCAGACAATGTCGGGAAAGTGTCGCGCGATGGGCCATAGGCGAGGCTGCTGTTCGAGCATGGAGTACCACTTCGACGGGCTCTCGGCCACCTCGCGCTTGAGCAGGGACTCACCGACCTGCGCCGACTGGAGCGGGTTGGCTCGAAAGTCCGGATTCACGAGGAACACCGCTCGCGCGTGGCCGGCGATCGCGGCCTCCATCGCTTGGTAGGCGCCGGAGCACAAGCCGACCAGGAGCACGTCGGGGGTGGCCTCGCCGGGGGCGAGGGAGTCCACGACCTCGGCGACTTGGCGGAGCGAGTGCACGGACCTCGTGATGGGTTCAGCCATCCCTTCGAGCGCGGGACTCTCGCCGATTCCGCTGAGGTCAAAGCGAAGCGTGCGATAGCCCAGGGCGGCCCAACGCCGACTGAGTTCGACCCACAGCCGCGAGGGGCCGACGTGATCAAGCATCCCCGCGTTGAGAAAGACCACCGTCGTCGAGGACCCGAGCGACGGTGGTTCGGTGAACATAGCGAAGAGACCGTCGGAACCGATCGACGTTGAGTACTCGACGATGGGCTCACCCGAGTCGCTTCGTCCCACGACGGCCCGCCCCGATTCGGGGGGCCGTGTTTCGTGCCAGTCGGTCGGCGCCAGTTCGGAGAGCCACTCAGTCATGAGTTCGAGCGTGGCCACGGGCACCTGAGCCACGGCGGGCTCCACGCCGACGAGCTCAATCTGACCGGAGACCTCGCGGGAGGTGAGTCCGGGGCGCGCCGCCGAGTCAGCGAGAACTCCCGCTTCTCGGTGGGCCTCTCGGGTGATGAGCAAGGTTGGCTCGACGATCTGGCCGAGCGCATCCTTTAAGGAGATCTTTGAGAGCGCGGCGGCCGTCGCCGCGCTGTAGGTCACGCCCGGGCCGTAGCGGGACTCGTTGTCGGGAAGTTCACCTTCACCCGAGAGGACGCGCAGCAGCAACTGCTGCTCTCTCAAGAAGCTGCGACCGCTGAGGCACGGATCCCACAGCACCACGGCGTTCGTCGTGACCTCGCCCCCGAGGGTCTCGGCGAGAAGGGTGGCCCCGAGCCGGAGGCCGACGGCTCCGATCCACGGGTGACCACGAGAGCGAAGATACGTGACCGCCTCGGCGATGCTCGAGCGCCACGCCTCGACGCGCGAGTCCTCTACGTCGTCACCGGCCGAGTCCCCCGTACCGTAGTAGTCGAATCGAAGCACCGCCAGTCCTTCGCCGACGAGACGTTCGGCGAGTTCGCGCATCGCGGGCGCGGCGGCGGCGGCTTCTACCCCGAAGGCCGGACAGAGCACCACCGCTCCCCGAGCGAGTCCGTTCACCGGAGCGTGGTACCTTCCCGCGAGCGGGCGGTCGTCCGTCCCAAACCACAGTTGGGTCACGGTCATTTCTGAGTGCTCATCTGCAGTACTCCCTTTCGGCAAACCTAATCGACCGGGTCCGCCGAAAAGTCGACCACGGAGGAATGTCTCGCGGCACTGGCGACGAAGACGAAGACCCGCGTCCCCTCGCGACCACGCGATCCACGGCGGCGCTGCCGCGCCCGCCGTCACTGCTCATCTAGCCAGTCAAGCGTCTCCGAGTCGGCAGCACTGAACTTCCTCGCGAACCAAAACTGCCCGGTGAGAAGAACGGCTTCGATGTCGTCGCGAGTGATGGCGACCGGATGAGCTCCCCCCGCCCACTTCGTGTACGTGGTGCCCTCCAGCACGGTCTCACCGGCGAACTCTCCGTAGAGAGTGGCGAACACCTTCTCGTCGCTACAGACAATTTTCTTGAAGTAGTCGATGAGCGGACGAGAGGAGCGAATTTGCGAGACGCAGTAGTCGGCGAAGTTTCGCTCGATGGACCACCACTGTTCCCCCGCGCGCATGCCACAGTCCGGGGCCACCGACTTCCAGTCGAGCGGGCGGCGGAAATACACGACTCGATTCATGAACGCGTTCTTCACCGTGGCCCACGAGCCGGCGGGATGGACGGTCCGGTAGAACCGACGCTGGTAGTCCACTTCGGGTCGCGACCCGTCGGGCATGTTGGGCGCCGGCCGCGAGGCAATGAGATTGCCGGCGTCGCGGGCCCTCTTCTCGATCTCGTCGTTAGAGATAATGGGATAGTCCGAGCCCGAGAGCAACGTGAATCGGGTAGTTGAGGAATCGGCGAGGGCCGCCTCCAAGAGGAGAGTCGTCGCCTCCACCATTGACCAGTCCCCCCAGTACACGGGGATCCGCCGTGAGAGAAAGGTTCCCTGAATGTTGTCGAGGCGCCAGCCAGAGATGTCGGACTTTGCGTCAACGTGGACGAACACGGGACCCAGCGGGGCCACTCGATTCACGAGACGGCGAAGCATCGACTCGTTGTCGTGCGCGACGACGAGAAACGAGTGCTGGCCCTCGGTCACCTTCGCCTCCTCGCAATTGCTGTAATCCTTCTGCCGAATGGTATTCCCGACGCCGCACTCCTAATTCAGGCAGGGGATTCGACGGGGCCGTCGGGTCGGACGTCGCCCTCAGGTACGGCAACCGAGGGTGACGACCCAGGGCCGCGGTCCGGGCTTTAAAGCCACCTGGGCACGGGTCGCCCCCGACTGGTGAGGCATCGAGAGGTTCGCGAGAACTTAACAATTCTGCACTGCCTATCACTACGGATTCACAATACAATGCCTTGAACCCAAGGAAATACCCGGGAAATACCCGCCAAATCACACAGACTTGACAAATCCTTCACAACCTGGAATAGTTTCAAGGGCAAGGGCTAGTTCAAAGGATACGGCTTTGAAAACCGCCTTGTGGTCTCAGAACGAGAACCGAAATGTATAACAACTCATCCACCGAGTTAGTTCCGTTCCGTCTTTCTATAATTGTTCCGTCGTATAACGAGCGCGACTCCATCCTCAAGGTGCTGGACGCCCTGCTTTCTCTGGACATTCCGGGGAAAGAGTTGGAAATTATTGTCGTCAACGATGGTTCGACCGACGGTACCGAAGCGTTGCTCGCACCCTTCGAAGACTCCCGTCTGGTGAAGCTGAACCACTCGAGGAACCTCGGAAAGGGAGCGGCCGTGCGGACCGGCATGCGCGCGGCCAAAGGCTCACACGTGTTGATTTTTGACGCGGACCACGAGTACGACGTCAACGACATTCCCCGCCTCGTCACCCCGATTCTCTCCGGGAGGGCCGAGGTTGTGTACGGGAACCGGATGTCGGGCTTTGGCACGGTGCACCCGTCGCTGTGGCACGCCGTGGGCAACAAGGCCATGACGCTCCTCGCCAACGTGCTGTTTAGCTCAGCCATCTCCGACCTTCACACGTGCCTCAAGCTCGTTCCGGTACCGCTGCTCAACAGCTTCAACTTGGACGAGGGCGGATTCGGATTGGACACCGAGATCAGCGCCGAAGTCTTGCGCGCTGGCTTTCGCCCCTTCGAGGTGCCGATCAGCTACGTCGGTCGAAGCAAGGACGAGGGTAAGAAGATCCGACTCAGCGACGCACTGCGCTGTGTGTACGTCCTCATGAAAGTGCGCGCGCGCCCCGTGACTCCCTACGGAAAGCGCGACCGCAACCTCACGCCCCAGGTGCAAGTACTGCCTGGTTGACGTCGTCACGACTCCCGGCCGAGAGGGCACGGCCGGGTTCGTCGAGGCGTTGAGTTCACCGATTCATCGACGTACTCTCAACGCTCGCGCCAGCGCTGTAACAACTGTGGCGCCGTGGGCGCCGATAACCTGAGTCTCAATGAAACGTCTCCGGGTTGCCGTCGTTAGCGACGCGCTCTATCCCTGGCACAAAGGCGGCAAGGAAGTCCGCTACTTCCACCTTCTCGATGGTTTGCCCGCGCAGGGTATGGATGTCGTGGTCTACTCGATGAAATGGTGGAACGAGACACCCGACGCGGTCACCACGGAGTCGGGGTCACTCTCCTACGTGGCGATCTGCCCCCGCGTCGCGATGTACCGAGGAAGTCGGCGTTCCCTCTTCCAAGCCGTTCTCTTCGCCGTCTCAACCCTTCGACTCTTAACGCGGAACTTTGACGTCATCGAAGCCGATCACATGCCGTACCTTCAGCTACTCCCGTTGCGCTTGGTCGCCTGGGTGAAGCGCGCTCCCCTCGTGATCACCTGGCACGAGGTCTGGGGGCGCGAGGGATGGCGTTCGTATCTCGGCCGCGCCGGCTTCGCCGCCTCGTTGATCGAGCGACTCTGCGTCATATTGCCCGATGAGATCATCGCGGTCTCGCCCGGCACCGCGGAGAAGTTGGTGGCGATGGGTGCCAAGGAGGGTCACGTTCACGTCGTGCCCAACGCGGTGGACGTGGGTGAGTTGCTCACGGACCTCGACCACGAGCCCTCTCCGGAGTTGCTGTTCGTGGGACGCCTCCTCGAGCACAAAAACGCACACGTAGCCGTCGAGGCCACGGCGATTCTTGTCGAGCGCGGCTACGACGTCCATCTCGGTATCGTCGGGATCGGGCCGGAAGAGGAACGACTGCAGCGCCAAGTCGTGGAACTCGGCTTAGACGACCGCGTGGAGTTCTTTTCGAATATTGAGTCGCAGACGGACCTTTGGGCCTTGATTCGGGGGAGCCGCGTAGTGCTGGCTCCTTCCGTCCGCGAAGGGTTCGGGCTCGTGGTTGCGGAGGCACTCGCGCTGGGGACTCCCGTGGTGTGCGCGGTGCACCCCGAGAATGAGTCGACCAAGTTGGTCGCCCCCTCGACCGGTTCACTGGTCGAGGCCTTCAGCGCCGTGGCTCTGGCCGACGGCGCCGAGTATTGGCTGAACGACGACTCACCACGAGCAGGACGTATTTCCACCTTCCTGGAGGCGCACGGGGAGCTGTCGGGCGATGCCATGTCCTCGTCGTACGCGGAGGTCTTCCGGTCCCTCAAGCGCTGACGCGGACATCACGCGAGGGCGGCGGAGGAAATAACCAGGGCGCCGCGGTCCTGGGAGAGTCAGCGTGGCTGAGTGGACTCGCTCGGCTTGTGCCACATCTGGCGAAGGGTCGGCAGCAGATTCTTTCGGCCCACGTACGTGGCGAGAATAAAGCACGACACCGTGCAGTAACAGGCCTGGCCCACAAACCAGCCTGGGCCGAGCCAATCAAGACCGTGAAGGACCGCAACAAAGAGGCTCACCAGAACAAAGACGGCACCCACGACGTTCGCGGTGACGTAGGCGGCCACGTGCTTGCGCGCGAGCAGCACGATGTCGCTGATGTAGTTCAGACAGAAAAACACGCTGGACGCCGCGGCCCACCGTAGAAAGTCACTCCCGTGAACCGAGTAGCCGTGGCCGAATAGCTGAAGAATGTTCGGGGCGATGACGATAAAGACGAGTGCGATCGGGAGGGTGAAGATGTAGACGGCCCGTAGCGCCTTTCGAATCGGCACCAAGAACTCCTCGGGGTGGGCCGCGATCTCGGCGAACAGCGACTGCGCCGTCATCGCCGGAACAACGACGAGAAAGCTGATGATCGTGATGGGAATAGCGACGTAGGCCGCGTCGGAAGAACCGAGGCGAGAGAGCACCATGATCGGCAGCAAGGACGTCGGTAGATACGAGACCAAGACGGCCGTCTGACTCCCGGCAGCAAAACTGGCGTGCGCCCGCACCAATCGAAGGCCCAAGGTCCTGCGGGGCCGAGGCATTCGCCTAAGCCTCCAGCGAAGGAGAACTAGATCGATCAGGGCGGCCGAACTGACGTAGGTGACCGCCACCCCCAGGTACCCCACCGTGCCAGTGCCCGCGAGAATCGCCAGCGCGATGAAACGAACGACCAACGCCGACATGTCCTTGCCGACGCTCCACGACACCTCCTGGCGCGCCAGGAAGGCGGGATCGATCACCCCTCCCACGAGCATCCCCGCGACCATGACCATCGTGAGTGTGACGGCTACCGGTGTACTCGTGCCTAGCCGGCCGAGCGGCACATCGAAATGGCCCGGGATCAGCCAGAGACCGGCGAGCAACGCGAGGCCGACCGAGACGGAGATGGTGAGGGCGCCCCTCGCCAAAAGAGCTTGGTCGGGCTCTCTCGCCAGGTAGGCGACAATCATGGCGGGCAGACCGAGCAGGGCGAACGACTCGATGAGTCCCGTCGCCCCAAAGAGTGCCGAGACCACGCCAATGGAATGGGGTTGCCACACGTGTGTCGCGATGACGAGGTAGAGCCCGCTAAACGCTCCGAGCAAAATACCGTCCCCCACCAACAGCAGTGACGTTCGATACAACGGATCGCGACGAAGATGATCGACAATGCGGCGAAGTGAAAACTCACGAATAACTCGCCCTAACCCCATTCCTTGTTTGACGGGCGCCGGTTCGTTGCCGTCCATGATCACGGTTGAGTTTCTTTGGCCACCGCGCGCGATGAGCGGGCTCTGGTCTTGCCCACCGGCGGCTCCTCGAGGGGGCTGGTATCAGGCCTCAGCGCTGTGACGCCCGAACAGCTCACCATGTGACCTTCCTGCCATGAATCTCCACGAGTCCTATGGAGACTAAATCTTAAAGCCTTCGCGAGACGACGCCGGTCCACGCAGAACGGGCCCCTCGTGGGTGTGAATCACGTGCTTTCTCGACCCGGCGAAGTGAAATCTCGCCTCGTCCATGACGGCCGGCGAGTCAGTGCGTGTGGGAAAGTGGTGGGATGCGCTCGGTCCGCCCGCCCTCACTTCGCTCGCTGATGAGGACTTTCTCGGGCCTCCCGGACGACCGAAAGGATCTCGCCCGGAGGGAACGTTGTTGAAGACGTCCCTCGTCATTGTCAACAAGGACGACCGGCTGCTCAGCGAAACCCTCGATGCGGTGAAGCCGTTCATCGGTCAGACCTTGCACGAAGTACTCGTCGTCGACGCCTCGGGTGGCGCCCTCGAGGACATCCGCCTCTCTCACGAGTGGGCGAGATGGATGGACTACACGCAGCCGCCGGGGGTGGGCGTGACCATCGCCCATCAACGCAACGTCGGGGTCCAACACGCCGAAGGCGACGTCATCGTGTTCACCGACTCAGGGTGTCTGCCCGAGGATGGTTGGCTGGAGCGACTGCTGGCTCCCATTTTGGACGAGGGCGAGATGGTCACCTGTGGACCGGCCCGCTCGATCGGTAAGAGCGTGTACTCGGGAGACCACTGGTGGAAAAACGCCGACCAGAAGTACGTGCCCATGGCGACCACGATCAACTTGGCCTTTCGCCGTGAGGCGTTCGACGCCGTGGGAGGATTTGACGAGACCTTCGGGGCCGCGGAGGACATCGACTTCACGTGGCGACTGACCGATCAGGGCTATCGGCTGCGGTGGGTGCAAGACGCGGTCGTCCAGCACGACTGGGGCACTCCCGAACGACAACTGCGAAGAGCCTTCTTCTACGGCAAAGGAGAGTGCCGACTTCTCCGCAAACATCCCCGCCGCCTGGGCGAAGCGATGAAGAACAATTCCGTGCCGATCGTCTACGCGCTCTTCTTGCTCGGTCTGCCATTGACACTTAAGTGGAAGTGGTACCCGCTGCTTCTCTTGTGGCCGATATGGCGCCAGAGAAAAGAGGAGTTTCGCTGGTTGGTGCTGGGTGATCACTTGATGATGGGAGCCGGTGTACTTCACGAGCTGGTTCGACCTGGCACATGAGTTCGCACCTGTCGGTGTTGGTCACTCCCCGAGACGGTCTTCACTATCAAAATATGCTCTATCACGACATCGAGGCGTCGGGCGTGGCCGTCCACTACGACAAGGGGCCCACCCCGTCTCAGACCGTCAACATCATGTTGGCGCCCGCGGTGTTGCTGTGGTTCCGACTGCGCGGCGTGCGGATTTTGCACATTCACTGGCTCTTTCAGTTCTCCCTTCCCTGGGCGCGACGACGCCGGTGGGCGAGGCGTCTCATGGAGTGGTGGCTGGGGCTGTACCTCCAGACGGCCGCGCTCTCGGGATACGCGATTGTGTGGACGGCCCACGACCTTCAACCACACGAGCAGATCTTCACCGACGACAGCCGAGCTCGCGACCTGCTCATCTCGAAGACCCGCGTCGTCATCGCCCTCTCCGAGGCGACCGCGTCTCAGGTTCGTGAACTCGGTGCCCGAGAGGTGCGCGTGGTCCCGATGGGATCGTACGCCCACCCCTACCCCGTGACGCTCAGCCGAGCCGAGGCTCGATCAAGCTTTGGATTTGCGGACGACGACACCGTGCTGTCACTGATTGGGAGGATCGAGCGGTATAAGGGAGCGGATCTTCTTCTGGCGGCCGCGGCCCAACTCCCAGAATCCTCACGAGTGAGGGTTTTGGTGGCGGGCATCTGCACGGAGCAGGCCTATTCCGAGGAGCTGTTCCGACTGTCCCGGGCCCTGGGGGGACGAGCGACCATCCATCTCGAGTGGGTGCCCGACGAGGACCTCGCCCGCTTCTTTCAAGCGACCGACGTAGCGGTCTTCCCCTTTCGTGAGATCACCAACAGCGCGTCGGTGATGCTCGCTCAGTCCTTCGGGGTGCCGGTCGTCATTCCGAATCTGTCGAACCTCGAGGACATTCCCCTCGACGCGGCGATCCGCTACACGCCCGAAACTGAGCCCCTGGCTGAAGTGATCGCCGACCTCGAGAAAATGCCTCAGAGCGTCGTTCACGACGTCGGCGCGAAGGGCCTCGTCTGGGCCACCAGCTCTGATTGGGCCACCGTGGCTCGTCAGACGATCGAGGTCTACGAGTTAGCGCTCAAGGCCTGAGCTCACGAGGGTCTTTTGGTGCCCCCTCGTCCCTCACCGCCGAGAGAATTCGCTCGGCCACTTTCTCGTAGGTATTCGTGAGAGCTCGATCACCGGCACGTTCTCGCATCTCGTGACGCAGCGCGAGGGCGCTGTCGTCCAGTAGGCCCGCAATCTCATCGGCCAGGGCTCGGGGATCTCCCACCGCCACGTAGATCGCCGCATCGCCGAGATCACTGCGCAGACCCGGAAGGTCCGACGCCACGATCACCGATCGACTGGAGAGGGCCAGGTTCGCGATACCGCTTTGGGTGATCTTGCGGTAGGGCAGGGCGACGACGCCCGCCGAATGGAGGAGTGCCGCCACGTCCTCATCGGCGACGAAGCCGTAAAAGGCAATGTCGACGTCAGTGATCTGGCCGGCTTGGCTGACGAGCCGCCGCTGGCACACGGCGTCGCGTCGCCCCATCATCTTGAAGATTCCACGGCGCCGCCGAGGTGAGCCGGCGATCACGAACTGCACGGCACCGCTGCGGCGCTGAGCAATGTCGCGCGCGGCGTCGATCAGCACATCGGTTCCCTTGTCGGCGCTGGTGAAGCCCAGGGCGAGCACCAGGGAAGTTCGCAGACCGTAGCGCTCCCTCACCCGTTCGACGTCGGCCTCGGCGATGGGAGCGACGCCGGTCGTGCCGTGGGGTACCTCGACCACAGTTCTAAACAGTCCGCTCGCTATCAGGGTCTCGGCGCCCGCCAGGGAGAACGCGATCGGCACGCTGGTCACCCGCGCCATGGATCGGTACATCTGGTGGGTCACGGGTCCGAGCAGGTCGTACTCGCGGGCCGGTTCGTGAAAGGCGACGACCACGGGAACACTCAGGGCTTTGAATTTCTGGCAGAGACGTCTGACCGACCAGTAGTTGACACTGAGCGCAGAGACCGCGAACTGCACGAAGACCATCTCCGGCTCAAACTCCACCAGGTCCCGCCAGGTTCGCCGCCGGGGAACTACCCCCAACGTGCGAGTCACCTTCGAGTGCCATCCGATGGTCTCGGAGTTCTCGGATCGTGTCGACTTTCCCGGCGACACGACCATCACGCTGTGCCCGGCGGCGTCCCAGGCCGCGACCAGTCGGGCCGTGTGTCGCGCGATCCCATCCGCGGGAGGTTCGTAGGGAGAGAACACCAGTATTCGAGTCACGGTTCTCCCGAGTCACGTAGCGACGTACTCGTCGTGCGAGGGGTCGCCACCCTCGTCTGACCACGACTCAGCGCTTCAGCGTACCTGATGGAGATTCCTGGTCGGTGATAGACCTCAGTGATAGACGCGAGTGACGCCCGTCGAGTACACGACATAGAAGTGCTGATTGAAGAACGGGAGCGTGGTCTGGTACACGCTGTAGTACGTCAGATTCTCCGTCGCTGCCTGCGATACGCCTCGGAGATTCTCGGTGGAGAGATACACGTACGCTGATTTGTCCACCTCCCTCGGCACGATCTCGTCTAAGAGGTCGTAGCTTCCGGGTTCGGAGAGCAGCACCAGGTGGCCAAAGATGTCGCTTTGGATGATGCCGGGGTAGCGGACGTTATTCTGCAGCCACACGGCGGTCGCGAACTCGGGCGTGGATACCGAGAAGTTCTCAACGTTCGAGTTCGCCGCCGCCAACGACCCCGGAACTGTCTCGTCGCCAAAGAACAGCGCGCCCAGCCCTGTCGCGTGGACTACCAAGATAAGTAGGAACAAAAATCCCGCGCCCAGCGACGTCGGTAAGAGACGGTGAACCCGGGGTCCCTGCAGATAGTACAGACGCGTGACCAGATCATCGAGGTAGAGAGTGACCGGCGCCGCCAGCAGAATCGCGGTGAAAATTGCCGCGCGCTCGGGGTTGTAGAACGACGCCAACGTTCCGGAGAATCGCAGGAAGCCGCCGATCGCCAGTCCCGTGACCGCCAGACCAACGAGATCAGACGTGTACTCAAACGATCTTCGCCGGCCCAGGCGAAAGACTCCGTAGAGCAGGGCGAGTCCCAGGATGATCCACAGGCTCTCCACGGCCAGAAAACTGAGCTCATTCCACGTCCCGCCGACCGCGGGGACGACGGCCTTTGGCTCGGGAATGGCGGCGGTAACGAGACGAACCGCGCTCGAGCCCTTCACCGGAACGAGGTACTTCGCCGTCGTCCTCAGTTCGACCTCCAACGCACGTTCAATCTGCTGAGGGGAGAGGTACGACGAGGTGGTCGATCCCCCGAGACCCACGCCCGTTGAGCTCACGGCACTCGCGGGGGCGGTAAGAGCAGAGTTTCGAGTGATGCCGAGGTTCCAGCCGAGCGCCGCAACCAGCGCGACCACGACGAGCGTGCCGTTGATAATTTTTCGCGACTTCACATCGTGACGATGTTGTTCGATTTTCGCCTTCGGCGTTCCGAGCCAACCGATCGACCACACCAAACTCACCGGCCAGGAGCACAAGAGAATTCCCGCAATGAGATACGACGTGGTGTAGTGAGTAAAGGCGATGCCCACGAGAAGGAGTCCCACCGTAATCTGCGCAGGACGCTTTAAGACGGCGCGATCAAAAAGCACCATGACCATCGCGGCCACCATGGTCAACGCCATCGCTTGACGAGTGATGCTCACCAGTTCTGAGGAGTAGGCCACGCTCGAGATCACTAGAGCCGCCACCACGCCCAGCGCGAGGCCGGGGCGCGGAGCGGAACGTCCGGTCGTTATCCAGCGAGGGACACTTCGAACGGTGTTAAAGACGGCAACGGGCAAGAGCGCGAGAAGCGCTGGGACGACCAACTGAAAGAAGGCCAAGAGGCGAAGTTTTACCAGTGCGTGCAGAACCGCGGGCAGAACCGTCAACGAGAGCATCGACGCGTAGGGGTCGTGACTGGCCGGGACGTGCCAGACCCCCGCGTGAAGGGTGTACCAAGCGACGCCGAACTCTTGCTGGATATCCCAACCGAACAGGTGCCCACCGCGCAGGCTCGTCGACAGGAGCAGCGCCAGCGATGAGCTATAGAGCAGCGTGCTCAAGGGCCATCGACTGTTCCTCTTCCACCCACCCACTACTCCGGCCAGCAGCACGACGACGTCAAGGATGGTCCCGATCACCGCGAGGTGGATGTTCCCCGTGTGGTTGAGCCGAGCGACGCCCAGCAGCGATACGACCACCAGAATGCCGCTCACGAGCACTCCCGCGACCTGATTGGTCGTTACGCCTTCAAGGATCCAGGTGATCGGATCAGCGCGCTTGGTGGCCCCGATGAGCAAGACTCCGACGGCCAGGAAGAACCAGATCACGCTCTGGGGAATCGCGTCCAGCGGTTGCGCGATGCCAACGATTGGACCGAGGAAGCTCGCGAGCGCGCCCTCGACCATGATGACCATCATGCTCAAGCAGACGGCGAGCACCAGGCGCCCGGCCGAGTTCGCTGGACGTGTCCGAACCAGTGACATGACCGACGCGCCGGGGACGAGAAGCACGGTGACGACGCCCGGAAGTGGGGCGAGGGGTGAATGCACGAGAGCGAGAACGATGGAGGAGACCACCGCCACCACCAGCCAGATCCCCGTGGGGGCAATGTCGGGACCGCGCTTGTTGACCACCGATTCCCGCGCGACGAAATAGTCGCGCGGCGTGGAGCCAGATGAGGTTTCGTCGGACTCCGCGCCAGGGCGCCACATACTCACGACTTCAGAATGGGCACCGTGACAAATACGTTCGTGCCGGTCAGTGCGATCCGCATCGTCCCCTGCGCCGCTCCGCGCGTGGGGATAAGGATTGTTGTTGCCTTTCCACTCCCCAGCGACTCTTCGCCGAGGCTGAGTAAGCCGCCGCCTTGTGTCGCACTCCAGTGATACGTCTTGAAGTGTCCCGTCCGATTGACCAGCTTGACCGCCACAGTCGTGCCGGCCACAACGCCCTTGGGCGCAGTTGAAGATTTCTCCAGCGCCAGCGAGCTATAGGGGGTAGGTGAAAAACTGCCGTCCGCCGACGACAACAGGGCCCGGGAAATCGGCGAGAACCCCAGCACCAATATGGCTATGGCAAGAACGAGCGCGAGCCTTTTCGGGTGAGAACTCGCTCTACGCAGCCACCCCGTCCACGTCATCGCCCCCGGAGTCACCGCGGAAGGATCACCACTTCGAAGTGGTTTCGTATTCTGACGAACCTTGTGTAGACCGAGTCGAAATGATTTCATATCCTGTAGGACTTTCACCGAGCCGTAACGAGGTTCCCAGAGCGCGAAAACTAACGCGCGTCGCAATTTTGCTCACTTCTAGGTATACCATCACCACCAGGCACTACTGGCCCATGGGCGCCAAATACTCTGACTGAGAACGGCGACGCCGCGTCGACCGTGACGCCACCGTCATCGGCGATAATGGATGAAATGGCAGATCGTCACCTTGGACCGAGCGCGAGACATCGCCATACGTAATCTGCTCGCCGTGTGCGCATCCCTCGATTTCTGTTCGACGATTCACCGTAACCCGCTTTGTCAACACTCCCTAGGTCATTCAATGGTGACTCGCCTCTGCGAGGAGGCGTCCTCGTGAGCGCAACGAGGGACGACCCTAGCCTCGGGAACGACGCAGAGGACGTTATGTTTAGCGTGGTTATCGGCACATTCAACGGCGCGCGAACTCTCGCCGATGCCCTGAACGCCCTCGAGTCACAGGTCACCGAGTTTACGTACGAGATTCTCGTGGTCAACGACGCCTCTACGGATGCCACCGCGGAGATTGCCGACCGTCCGAGCGTTCGACGAATTGACCTTGAGGTGAATCGAGGTCATGGTCACGCGCTCAACGTGGGGCTCGCCGAGGCACGGGGCGAGTTCATGGCAATGTTGGACGACGACTGCGTTCCACCTCAGAATTGGCTCCAGCAACTGGGGCTGGCGTGGAAGAGCGTCAGCGCCGAGGTAACAATGATCGGAGGTCTGGTAGAGCCCTACGAGACCGACACCTTCAATCGGCGCTACGTCGCCTTTCGTCGTCCGCTCCGACACCAAGAGGCCGATATCGACGAGAACGCGGGATTCTGGGCGCGTCTCTTTTATCAGTTCTCACCGCCGAAGAACCGACCGGAATCTCGCCCGGTCTACTTCACGGTGGGCGCCAACATGTCAGTCCGGGTGCGAGCTGCGCGTGAGGCGGGCGGATTCACCGAATCGCGCGGCGCCGGCGAAGAGGAGTCCTTGGCGCGACCGTTGAGGGCCACCTTCGGACCGAACACCGTTCAGCTCTTCCCCGGAATCGTGATGCGACACAACTTTCACGCGTCTTTTCGAGACACGCTGCGGCGCTCACGAAGCTACGGTCGCGCGAGTGGACGAGCGTGGGTAAAAAACCACACTCTCCCCTCCCTCTCTCCACTACTCCCTTTCGCCACCCTCGTCGCCGCGGCGGTGGCGATCGTCAGCCCGGTGTCCTCGCTCGTCGTACTCGTGCTGTCGCCGTACGTCCTCTACCGACGCTGGTACACCTGGATGAAGTCGAGTGGATTACGGGTATCGATTGTCTATCCCTACGCTCAAGCAACCGAGGACTTTGCCAACAATCTCGGCTTCGTCCAGGGCGTATGGCGTGAACTGAGAAACCATCGCCGAGATCTCGCCACCTCGCCCGAGGAAACCGCGAACTGACGGGTCCATTCCTTTGGCGCCCGAGTGAGTCGCCGCCGCTCAGCCGGTCGCCAATGGACTCTGAGGCGTAACTCGCCCTCACGCACAGATCGCCTCGAGTCTCCGAGAGACTCGAGGCGATCTGTCGAAAGTCAGGTACCTAAGGGTTACCCAAACGCCTTCTGGAAGGCTGCATCGGATAGGGGGGTATTGCCACCGTCAAGAAGCATGGTTGTTCCATCCACCACGTCGAAGTACTCCTCGAAGGCGAAGTTTCCATTTTCGATCGTTGAACCCATTGCCGTGATGTAGGCGGGGTCGTCCCCAGAGGGTTGCGTTGTCAGCCCCCACTCTGGAAAGCTCATGGGCTTGCCCTGTGCCGCGGCGAAAGCCTCGAACTGCGTGAGACCGTAGTTTTCGTTGGCTAGCTGCGAGAAGGTCAGCGGGGTTGTTGGCGCGTCGCAACCGGCGTCGTACAGATCAATTCCCAAGATGTCAACGTAGGCGTTGCCGGGGTAGAAGTTCGCGTACGGAATGTCATTGGTGCAGGCATTGATGTCCCAGTCAATGAGCAGGTGCTCACCGGGTGCCGCGCGCATCGCCGTCACTTCGTTCGCGAAGCACGTTGCCCACAGATTCTGTTCCTGCGTGGTGGTGCCCACGTAGTCCTTCTCCCAGGACCCGTTCATCTCCTCGCCCAGACGAATGACCGAGTTCTGAAGTCCGGCGGCAACAAGATTCGCGGCGAACGTGGTCGCGTAGGAGTCGAAGTCCCCCGCGGCGCACGCCTGTTCCCAGCTGAGGGGGTTGCCGATGTCCGCCAAACTGCTCGGAATCAAATCCTGTCCGATCACGAGCTCACGGCTCGATGGCGCTTCGGCAACCCATTGCGAGTAACCGGCTCCGGCCGGACCGCTCACCCAGGGGTTATCCCACTGAGCCCACGACGTGCCACCGGTGTTGTACACACCGAGACACGACACGGTGCTGCCGGTTGCGCTCTGGAAGCTGTTCACCACGGCCTGCACCGATGAGAGTAGGCCCGCGTTGGAAGGCGTCGTGATAAGGCATTGGCTTCTCGAGGCGCCGGCGGTAATGAGACCACCCGACACCGAAGGGGTGCTCGGCGTCGTGGTCGTCGTCGTGGGCTGAGTGGTCGTGGTCGTCGTGGGGGGCTGGGTAGTCGTGGTGGTCGTGGTGGTGGTACTACCAACGCCGCTGGTACCGCCGCCGCTGGTACCGCCGCCGCTGGTACCGCCCCCGCTGGTTCCGCCCCCGCTGGTGCCGCCGCCGCTGGTTCCGCCGCCGCTGCTACTACCGACGCTGCTGGTTACAAGAACGGGAACGGTGGTCGTGGTGGTGGGGAGGGTTACCTGGTGCACGTGATGACGACCGTGGCCGAAAAGTTGGCTAAGGCTTGACTCCGCCGCAAACGCGTGTGACGAAGTGGGGGCGCCCGCGATCGCGGAGATCGCATTTGGCGACGCCGAAGCGTCAATACCGATCATGGCGACGAGCGCACAAGACGAAACGGCAAGTGCAACAACCTTCGAAAAGCGGTGTGCTGTATTGCCCTTGACAAATTGTGTGAGTAAGCCCTTGTTCATGTTGTACAAGTTCACAGACCCAGATAACGCCGCCGCCTACGAACCCTCAACATTTGCTCAAATCAATTAATTCTCATCGTCTGGACGCCGAATGTCTCACTCCAATTCATCGATTTTCCATGTCGAGCAGCAGTTTTTCCTTCGCATTACTCCGCCGCCAAGCGACACCTTGACGCCCTTGGGCGCGCCTAGCCGCCCGAATACTGGTCTTTACAGTGACGTCCGGCTGCAGGAGAATCCCTGAGTCACTTGCGAAAATCGTCGGATGAGTTCTGACCGTGTGACGTCTTGGTGCAAATGACAAGCAAGAATTAACTCACGTCAGTGAGAGGTAGTACACGAAAACGCAACACTATTCATTTCGCGGGCGAAGTGTCAGTCGCTGTGACGTGACTCGCTCTCTCTGACAGCGCGAAACTCCTCACGAATGGCTTCTTCATCCATCGTGCCAAAGCTCTTCGTGGAGTGAATGATTGATTTACCGCGCTGCATCAACTCCGCCGGTGAGGCGGGCAGGCCGATCCAGTTGACTCCCATGGGGAGGTCGTCGAACCCGTTACCAAACTCCCCTAACTGATAGCCGATCGAAAAGAGGCAAAGCCCGAAAATGTAGTCTTCCTGCAATCCGGTCTCAGCGAGCTCGGAGCGACCGAGCAGATTTGCCTCGTTCAGGGCGGTCACCGCTTCCTGTCGATACACCGCCGCACCGCCCATAATTGCGTCGCCCAGTTTGTAGCCGTGCCGGCGCGCTCGTCGAAGAAGAGTAAAAACCGTCCATCCGGCGCGCGGTCTCGTCCAGGAACGTAGGGCGAGAAAGAGCAGAAGACGGTGTTTGGCCCACCTCCGGTCCCGGATACCAATCCGGTCATAGCCAATGCGAAATGACCCCAGTGATCCCAGGTGTTGATCAGCCTGAAAGCAGGACTCGGCCTTGGCCTCAAAGTCGGATCCCGATATCAGGGCATCAGTGTCCAGCCGAACGAGAATTCGAAAGGGCTGGTTCAAAGCCTCTTTAAACCCTTCCGAGAGATTTAGGTAGAGATTCCCGAAGGCGCCGTGTGCTCGAGCCTCCACCACAGTGAGCTGATAGAGCGCGGCAAGCTCCGCCGCCGTGCCGCGAAGCGAGTCGTCGATAAGGATGATTCGAGCCGCTGGCGCGAAGAAGCGAATGCTGTCTATCGTGTCCGCCACAAACTCCAGGCGGCAGTGTGGTCCCACGGGAATGACAACGACCGTGTCGGACCCAACGCCGGACGCACTTCTGGGTTCTGTCGACACCCACGCCCCCCTGTTCTCACGTCTCCAAGTCAGTGGGAACTCCCGGAGCACACACTACGGCTCGCAGGGTTGGCTGGTTCTAACTAGTGCCAAACCAGTTTCTGAATGCCGCGACCGACAGGGGCGTCGAAGAACTCAAGAGCAAAGCTTTCACGTTCGGACCCGTGCCGTCGAAGTACGACTCAAATGCAAAGTCGTGCCGGGCCACGGTGGCGCCAATGCCATTGATGTAACCGGGATCGTCCCCGGAGGGTATCGCCGACAAGCCCCACTCCGGCAGACTCATCGGCTTCCCCTTCTTGGCCGCGAACGCCTCAAAGTAGTTCAACCCCGCGGTCTCGGAGGCCAACTGACTGAAGGTGAGTGACTTATACGGCGAGAGGCACCCGACGTCGTAGAGGTCCAGGCCCATGATGTCGACGTAGGCGTTGCCGGGATAGTAATTCTTATAGGAATAGTTCCCGACGCACGCGTTGGGGTTCCAGTCGATGAGAAAGTGCTCGCCCGGCGCACGACGCAAGGCCGTGACTTCCTTGTCAAAACACTGAGTCCAGCGATGTTGTTCGGTAGTCGTCGTTCCGATGAAATAGGGCTCCCACGACCCGTTCATCTCGGGTCCGAGGCGCAGCACCGAGTTCTGCAGCCCCGCGGCAACCAAGTTCTTTCCGAACTGCGTCGCGTAGGAGTCGTACTTACCCGCGGCGCACGCCGACTCCCACGAAAGAGGATTGCCGCCCGTCTGAAGACCGCTCGGGATCAGACCCATGGCCAGGACGAGCTCGCGGCTCTGGGGCTTTTCGGCAACCCACGACGAGTAACCCTCGCCGGAGTTCGAGACCCAAGGATGAACCCATTGCGTCCACGTAGCCGCGTTGAGGAGATACGCAGAAAGGCACGTCACGTTGCTGTGGGTCAGATTGTCGAACGCAGTCACCGCGGCTTGAACACTGGAGAGTCCGTAGGCCGTGGAAGGAATATCCGGAGTCAGACACACACTGCGCGAGGGTCCGGCGGTGATGAGCCCGGTCGACGCCGTCGCGTTCGGTTGAGCCAACGTGGTCGTCGTCGACGTCGTGGTGGCAGTCGACAAGGCGGCGGTCGTCGTCGTGGTCGACGTCGTGGTGGTCGATCCCCCCGACGCGCCGGGAAGCGGAAACAAGGTCACCGCAGTGAGGGCCAGCGCACTCGTGACGACAAAGAGAGAAGCGGTGCGACCAAACGAAGTGCGCAACTTATTCATCTGTTTTCGTCCTTTATTAAGCATCAGTCCTACAACATCGTTGAGAATCGGGCGCGCCAGGCGCTTGAATAAACAAAAAGCGGGCGATCCCGCGACAGTTGCGGAAAACATCAACTTTACAGCCCTAGGGATCCGTCGGGCGGGCGGGCGACGGCATCTACCTCTGATTTCCTTGTGAACTTAGGGAAAACCGATGATCTCGCCCCACGAAAGGGGAGTACGTATTCCTTCCCGTGGGCCCTTTTTCGGTGGGCGGTCGATAGTTGCCGAGCCGATCGGTCGTTGAAATGTTCTCCGCCACGATCGACGGGCGTGAATCGTCACGACCGCTCCCGAGCCGGGATGGTTCGACGACACGTGTTCCAAGTACAACAACTGTGTTCCACCCACCCCGGGAAGTAGGAATATTTTACGGCGGAGAAAATTCTCGGCGATTAAAGACCGATGGGGATCAGCTCGCCGGCGAATCCTGGCTCGGAGAGTCGTCAGCGGACATCGTGGGGCCAACCATGGAAACGCATAAAAGATCGGTCTCTGACACCCGAGGCCATCAGGTCGAGAGCCCCACGATCTGGACGACGCGGTGGGAAAGGCAGTCCCGCCCGAGGAGCGCCGTCATTCACAACGTGAGCGAGTTTCCTCATCCAAGAGATGCGAGACGAGCACACCGACCAGGGAGTTCAGCCAAGGATGAGCGGCCCCTGGAGGGTGAATTTTCGTGCGTCCGTTCGAGAAAAAGTCAACATTAATTCCTGAATAATTCACAGAAGGTGACCGCCCGGACCAACGATCGTGGTGGATGATGGCTGGGTACATCCGGAATCTCGGAGTCGCCTCTCGGTGCACAACTGAGGTGGTTCACCCTACAAGCCCTTGGGGGTAGGACCACGTCCGTGAGGTCAGAAGACCGAATATATCAATTGAACCGCGTCCTGAAGATATTTCTTTACTCCTTTTTTACCTCATCCTTGCTTCGACCGCTGCATCAGAATCGCACCAGAGCCATCTCGATGCCACGAAGCGGAGCGCCTTAGGTGTGTGACCGGCGAGCTTCCCACGCGTCGGTCACGATCGTCTCTAAAACGGATCGAGTAGGCGCCCAGCCGAGGACGGCCCGCGCGCGTCTGATGTCAGCCACCGCCACGGCGGGGTCCCCCGGGCGACGCGGAGCGGATCGAACGTCAATATCAACTCCGGTAATCGTGCGCACCGCGTCGACGACCTCGCGGTTGGAGTACCCCACGCCTGAACCAAGATTGATGATCAGCTCGCGCTGGTCGGCCAATGACTCCAGCGCCAGAACGTGCGCCTCCGCCAAATCAAGGACGTGGACGTAGTCACGGACGCATGTTCCGTCGGGCGTGGGATAGTCACTGCCGTAGAGATCCAGATGGTCGCTCACGCCGAGCGCCACGTCCAGGGCCAGCGGTATGAGGTGGATCTCGGGGCCGTGTCGCTCCGGATGTTCGATCGTGCCGCCGGCCGCGTTGAAGTACCGCAGCGAGGCAGTGCGCAGTCGTCCCAACGCCGACAGCCAGTGCAATCCTTCTTCCACCATTCTTTTGGACTGGCCGTAGGGGCTCTCGGGGTGAGCGGGCCGATCCTCCTCGATGGGCACCTCGACTTGGTTGCCGTAGACCGCGGCCGACGAGGAAAACACGAAGCGTTCAACCCCTAGGCGCACCAGCGCCTCGGTCAGCGCGAACGTGGACCCGACGTTGTTGGCGAAGAACTCTTCGGGATGCGTGACCGACTGGGCCGGTTCGATGCGACCGGCGAAGTGCACGCACGCGTCGATCGGGCCGAGTTTCATGACGAGGGACTCGTTACCGCAGTCACCTTCTACGAACGACGCGCCGACCGGAACGTTCTCAATTCGACCTTTGGAGAGATTGTCCAGCGCCACGACGTGGTGACCACGTTGCAGCAAAAGTTCGGCCGTCGTCGATCCAATGAACCCGGCTGCGCCGGTGACGAGAACTCTCACGCCCACCTCACCTCGCGTTGTCGACGATCACCACCCTGGTGAGCGGCACTTTCCTGGAGCCACAACTCAGCGTCTGCGCAGCCGCGCCGGCAGAGTGCGTTACCCATAACCAACGATACCCGGCCACGCCGTTGCCAAACCTCAGCGCAGTTCTCCCTCGCTCACACCCTCGGGCATCGGATCGAAGGGCGAGTGTGCCCTCAGTAGAATTAGGGGAAAACTGATAGCGTCGCGAAGAGCCGACGCGGTGGTTTTCCGCCGAAACCCGAGTTGTCAAGGAGCGGTACGACATGGGAAGTGATGCGACCGAGCCGACGTGGCACCGCGACGATCTCACGGCCGCCCTCGACGCTAACGAGTTCTTTCTGGTCTATCAGCCCACCATCGACCTCGAGACCAACGGGTTCGCCGGTGTGGAAGCCCTTATTCGCTGGCGCCATCCCTCTCACGGCGTGCTGGGACCGGAAATATTCATCGACGAACTCGAGGCGAGCGGTGAGATCGTGCCCGTCGGACGCTGGGCGTTGCGCACGGCCTGCGCGCACGGAGCCGCGTGGCACGACAAGGGTTACCGCTTCAACGTGTCGGTGAACATCTCACCGCGTCAGTTCGCCTATCCGCAGTTTTGCGAGGACGTGGCCGAGGCCCTCAGCGAGAGTCGCTTCGATCCCACGCTCTTCGTGCTGGAGTTCGCCCAGGAGACGCTGGCGGGCGACCGCGTTGCGAGCGAAGAGCGTCTGGCTCGTTTGCGCGAACTCGGCGTGCGCTTCGCGATCGACGACTTTGAGCCCGGCGAGTCGACCGTCGATGAGCTCCAGGAGTTTTCGATCGACATCGTGAAACTCAGTCGAGAGTTCATCTCCACTCTCACGGCCTCCCGCGAGGCAGCGTCGCTCGTGCACCGACTGGTTCAACTCAGTGAGTCGCACCACCTCCAGGTCATCGCCGCCGGGATCGAAGACTCCGATCAACGCGCGGCCCTCCAGAACGAACGGGTCCAGGTCGGTCAGGGATATCTTTTCTCCAAGCCCCACGAGGCCGAAGAGATCGACCGCTATCTCGAAGACTTCGCCATCTTCTCCGGGAAGCCGCTGTAAGTTCCGCCATGAGCGTTCGAGGGTAGGACGTGGGCCCACCAAGCGACCAGGCCGAGCCACTCGAAACCGGTCCTCACGAGAGCGGTGACACCGACGCCCGTGAGGCGACGCGCGCCGCTCAGAGAATTGCCAGCCAGCTCCACCAGCTGATTGCCGCCTCACTGACGGTCACCGGGTTGCGTGACGAACGCGAGATTGTCGAGAGTCTCGCGGGCAGCGCCCGTCGGGTCTTCGACGCCGACCTCGCCGTTCTCTCCCTCGAAAGCGGCACGACGCCAGGATTGCGAGGAGTGGCGGAACGTTCGCGCATGGTGATCAGTTACGACGCGGACGACGAATCGGAGTTCGAGATTCCGAGCCTGCGCGCGGGTACCAGCGCCACCTGGATCGACGGAGAGTGGCTGGTCGCCCCCATCGTCGAAGGACGCAGTCGGGCGCGAGGCGTTCTCTCGGTTCGCCGGTCCGGCAGCCAGTTCCAAGGCGAAGATCGCGAGGTGTTGACCCTCCTCGCCCAGATGGCGGCCTCGGCGCTCGCGGCCACCGAGCTCACGCGCGAAATAGAGAGCAGCGAGACGCGACTACGCACGCTGGTCGACACCGCACCCGCGGGCATCGTGGAAGTGGACCTCGAGGGAGCGGTTCAGTGGTGGAACCGGGCGGCGCACCAGATCTTTGCCTGGCCCCCGTACGACGCGGACCTCGACACGACGCCTACTTTCCCCGACTCCGCCCTCGTTGAGCTTGACGCCCTCTGGAACGAGGTTCGTCGGCAGTCGACACCCGCGAACCGGGATCTGGTCGAGGTCAATATTCGCGGCCGCCGTCGCGACCTCACGGCCTCGGCCGTTCTCTTGCCATCGCCCGACGACCCGCCCGGCATCTTGCTGCTCGTCGAGGACGTCACCGACCACCGTCAGTTGAAAGCCGAGGTGGGTCACGCCCAGCAGATGGAGATTCGCGGCCGCGTCGCGAGCAGCGTGGCGCACGACTTCAACAACTTGCTCACCTTAATCTCGGGCTACGCGGAGATACTCATTGGCGAGCTCGGCGAGGACCACGCCTCGCGAGAGATGGTCAGGGACATTCAAGCAACAGCCTCGCGCGCGTCCGCGTTGACGGCGCAGTTGCAGACCATTGGCCGCACGCCGTCGCTCGAGCCCGTGATCATCGACCCGGTAGCCACCCTGGACGACATCGCCACCATCATCGAACGCGTGGTCGGCGACTTGATCACTACGCACTGGTCGTTCGACCCCACCGCTGGCACCATCCACGTTGACCCGGGACAGTTCGAGCAGATGATATTGAATCTCGCCATGAACGCCCGCGACGCCATGCCGAACGGCGGCGAGCTGCGCGTCAACGTCAGATCGGCGATCGTCGACGCCGAACGGGCCCTGGATCTCAACATCGAACCGGGGGACTACGTCGAGATCCACGTGGAGGATTCGGGAACGGGCATGGACGCAGAGACCCTCGCCAAGTGCTTCGACACGTTCTTCACCACCAAGGGGCCCTTCAAGGGAACGGGCATGGGACTCGCGGCGGCTCGTCGCCTGGTTGAGGGCAGCCACGGCTCAATCTCGGTGCGGAGCGAAGTCGGAGTGGGCACGGACTTCGAGATACTCCTCCCGTCACTCGGCGAGGCGGTACTCGCGCCCGAACCTCGCGGTTCGATTCAGCAGATCGGAACGGCCACGGTGTTGGTAGCGGAAGACGACGATGATCTGCGCCGCCTCATGGCCCAAGTCCTTCGGCGCAACGGATACAACGTCCTCATCACCGCGTCAGGCGAAGCGGCCCTCGAGGAGAGCCGTTCCTTTGACAACGCCATCGAACTTCTGGTGAGCGACGTGGTGATGGGCGAGATCTCGGGGCCAGATCTGGCCGGTACCCTACAGACGGAGCGCCCGGAGATGCGCGTCCTCCTGACTTCGGGGACGGCGGACGCCTCGGTGACCAATCACTTAATCGAGGGAACCAGCGCCTTCCTCGCGAAGCCCTTTCGCCCGAGTGCCTTCATCGACCTCGTCCACGAACTGCTCTCGCGGGAGTTGTAGCTAGTTCAGCTGCGGCTCAAAACGGTAGCCGACTCCGCGCACCGTCTTAATCCACCGGGGGTGGTCTGGATCAGCCTCGATCTTGGCGCGCAGCCGGCGAATGTGCTCGGTCACGGTGGCTTCGTTTTGCCACTCACTCGACGACGCCCAGACGTGCTCTAGTAGTTGAGAGCGCGTGTAGACCTGACGAGGGGTTGAGGCGATGAAGCTCAGTAGGGCAAACTCTTTTGAGGTGAGGTCCAGCAGGCTTCCCGCCAAACGCACTTCGTGAGTGTTCTCATTGATCTGAAGTTCGCCGAAGCTGATATCGGGCGCTTCAATGGAGTGCTGAGCGGTATTGACCCCGGAACGACGCAGCACCGTCTCAATGCGCGCCGACACCTCGCCGAGCGAGAAGGGCTTCACGATGTAGTCGTCCGCGCCCAGTTTGAGCCCGGCGATTCGCTCGGTCTCCAGACCGCGGCCGGTGAGAAAGATGACCGGGACGTCACTGATGAGGCGCAGGTCACGCAGGAGTTCCCGGCCGTCCTCCACCCCAATCACGATGTCGAGCAGCACCAGTTCGGGTTCCGTGGCCGAGGCGGACGAGAGTGCCGCCGCGCCGTTGCTCGCGACCGTCACCTGATATCCCTCATTAGAGAGGAATTTTTCCAAGAGCCTGGTGATTTCCGCGTCATCGTCGACGACAAGAATTCGGGTCATTACGCGCCTTCCGAGATCCAGAAGGTGTCCAGAGTCACCACATCACCACAAGATCCCATAGTGGTCATTCTACGAAGTTCCTGCTCCCCCAGGGCGTTCCGAAAAAGTTTTCTTCGCCACGTTTCGGACCTCAGTCGGTCGAAATGTCCTTGGAGAGAAAGCGGTTCAGAGCGTCCAGGGTGGCCATGGCCGACGAGGTGACGTCGTCGTCGGCCTGGGCGATGCCAAACATGTCGGCCCCGTCGGCGAAGGGACGCATGGTCACGATGACCGGCCAACCGCGAACCGTCGCGACACTGATCACCGTCAGTAGATAGAAGGGCAGCGAGTAGCCCAGATCGCGCAGGGCCGCGAGGGTCGCCTCGGCACCCCCGAAGAGTTGGCCGCTACCGGCTCGACCGTATCCGGTCTTGCCCGAGTACGACAGCTCGACGTCGCAGTTCCCCGACTCGGCGTGAAACTCCGCCCGTACGAGGGCGACGCGCACCGCTTGAATGTCGCGCGGGGCGAGAGCCCGGCTGGCGTCCTCGACAATGACCGAGGCGTCGGTGTAGTACAGGTTGACGATCTGGGTGGCCATGACGCGAATGGCGCTCGGGTCCTGGCCGTGGGTGATGAGCGTCACGGCGTCCACGTCGCCGTTTTCCCGGTGGCGAATCTCGACGTTCATGACCCCCGAGAGGCTGCGCAGTTCGAGCTCGAAGTCTTCTTCAGTGGGCGACATCATCGGTGATTAATACCCTTCTTCTCGTAGAGCCGAGCGTCCGCAATGCGAAACAGCTCCGCGGGGTCGGTCGAGTCACGCGGGGAGGAGGCGGTGCCAATGGTGAAGCCCACCAGTTCACGCGCCGAGCCCAGGTGACTGCGGAGTCGGTCGGTAAAGCCCGAGGAGTCGTGTCCGTCGGCGTTGGAGAGAATGACCGCGAACTCGTCTCCGCCGATTCTCGCCGCGACGTCACCGCTGCGCACCGAGCGGCGCATGGCCAGACCGAACTGACGCAAGAGGTCGTCGCCAATGGCGTGACCCAGCGAGTCGTTGATTGCTTTGAAGCCATTCAGGTCGGCGAGCACCAAGGTGAAGGCCCACCCGTAGCGCGAACTTCGCACGCACGACGCCTGAAGGGCGCTGTCGAAGGTGCGCCGATTGGCGATGTTGGTGAGTGCGTCGTGGGCGGCGCTGAAGCGCGCGAGGTGCAGCGACAGCGAGAGCTGGCACGCCGTGCGCACCGCGTCGCGCTCGACGTTGGGCACGATGTCGGGGTCACAGTAGACGCCGGGCGCGGTGCCCAGACGCGAGGCCAGGTCGACGCTGATGGCTTGACCCCCGGCCCGAAACATCTGAGCCCCGAAGGAGTCGTGACTCAAGATCACGACCGCGTCATTCAAGGCGTAGCGCTTGACCAGTTCGTCGAGCACGGAGTAGATGAAGCCGATTCCGAGTTCGGACACCGTCAACTCATCGAGCATGGTTTGAAACAGCCAGGCCTCGTACTGGGGCTGGCCCGAGCCAACCGCGTCCTCAGACGCTCCGTCGATGAGGGGAGTCAAAATGTTGTACTCGCTAGTCCAAGGGTAAGTTCTTCGGGTCGAAGCAACGAGGCCGGAACCCTACCGGCCGTCAGCAACTCTTTCAGATTTTCGGGCGCCACGGGGCGCGAGATGAGATATCCCTGACCACGGTGACAGCCCAGGCGCAAAAGCTCCTCAATAATGTCGACCCGCTCGATGCCCTCGGCGGTCACGCCCAGATTCAGGACCTGGCCGAGGCGAATGATCGACTCCACGATCGCGCGATCGTAGGCGTCCGAGGTGATGCCCTCAACGAAGCTCATGTCCAACTTCAACAGGTCGACCGGCAGGTGTTTGAGTTCGGTCATGGAGGCGAAGCCCGTCCCAAAGTCGTCGATGGCCACCTCGACGCCAATCTCGCGGAAGCCGCGCAGAATATTGGCCGTCTTTTCCGGCTCATCCACGACGGCGTACTCGGTGATCTCGATGCAGAGACGCTCGCCGGGAATATCGTTCGCGGCGAGACAGCCCTCGACGAACTCGACCAGGTCGGTGGCGGCGAACTCCGCCGGTGACATGTTGACGCGCACGATCAGCGCCAGATCCGGGTAGCCCACGCGCCACTCGGCGAGTTGGCGACAGGCTTCAGCGAAGACCCAACGACCGATCGTCAGAACGAGGCCGGTCTCTTCGGCCACGGTGATGAACTCGGCCGCGTTCAGCAGGCCCTTGGTCGGGTGCTCCCAGCGCACGAGGGCCTCGACCGACAGCAACCGGCCACTGCGTAGGTCCACTTCTGGCTGGTAGTGCAGACGGAGTTGACCCTTTTCCAACGCCTCACGCAACATCAACTCCATGGCCGAACGGTCGTCCAGGTCGGCGCGCATCTTTTCGTCCAACAGCACGGCCTTGTTGCGACCCCCGGCTTTGGCGACGTACATCGCGCCGTCGGCCGCGGCCAGCACGTCAGAGTCCGTCTCGTTCGATTTGAGGTCGGCGATGGCAATACCGATACTGGCGGTGTGGCTCACTAGTTGCCCACCGAGGTCCACCGGAGCGGCCACCAGTTCGAGAAGTCGGTAGGCGCTGGAGAGCACCTCCATCTCACTGTTCGCCTCGTCGAGCAGGACGACGAACTCGTCGCCGCCCAGGCGGGCGCAGTAGTCGTTCACCCGGATGCTCGTGCGAATGCGGTCCGCGATCGTCACGAGGAGACGGTCGCCGTTCGCGTGTCCGAGGAAGTCGTTCATGACCTTGAACCGGTCCAGGTCGATGATGAGAACCGCGGTGTCTCGCCCGGCGTTACGGCGGAGTTTCAACTCGCGCAGCAGGGCCCGCCGATTGGGCAAGTCGGTCAGATCGTCGTGCAGGGCGATGTAGGCGGTTCGCTCTTCCGCGTCAATGCGGGCCTGCAGCTGCACCAGCATGGAGGCGACGGCCTGGAGGGCGTTGATCTCCGAGGCTTTCCAGGCGCGAAGTTCAAAGTGGATGAAGCCCAGCACACCCCAGGTGGAGTCGCCGAGCAGCAGGGGGACGGCCGCTCCCATGACGACGTTGAGCTCCGAGCCCCAGCCTTCTTCCACGCGGTCCATGTACTCGTCGCTGGTGTCGTCCAGACCGGCGAGATAGGGCTCACGGAGGTCTTTGGTCGCCATAAAGAGGGGGTCGGCGTCAAAGCGGACCTCGCCCAGCGGATCGGGACCGACAAAGTCGGTGCGGGGAGGCCACTCGGCCTCCAGAATGCTCAGACCCCGGACGTGATCGTTGCGGCGCAAAAAGGCGACGTCCGAGTTCAGAAACTCGGCCAGCACCCGGGTCGTCCAGGTGAGCGCCTCGGCGCGGGTGGAGGCCGTCGCCGACATCAAGCGTTCGGCGACCTGGCTGACGAGCTCATCCAAGCGGCGTTGGTGAAGGAGGACGCCCTCACGGGTGGTCTGAGAGGCCACCTTGCCGAAAAGGCCACCGAAGGCTTTCACAATGGAAAACTCGCGCTGGCTCCATACCCGACCGTGTCGCGCGACGAGGAGGGCCCCCACGATCTGGCCACTCACCAGTTCGATGGGCTCGACCAGAATGCCCCACTCGGTGTCCTCAATTGTCCAGGTGAATGAGCCGAACTGTTCTTTGCCACTGAGCTGTAGGCGCACTCGCTCGCGGATGAGTTCGAAGGCGTCTTTGGCCGGGGCGTTCACGATGGCTTCGACGTCAAATCCGGGAATCGGCCGGTCCGAGGTGGTGACAACGGCCACAATCTCGGCGCGCGGCGTCACATGATGAAGGGTTTCGACCACGAGACGTGCCTCGTCGCCTACTTTCAAAGGGTCTGAATGCGTGAGATCACCCACGTCCGAACCGCCTTCTTTCGTTAGGCCCTTGAATAAACGAGGTTAGCAGGAGCACCCGGGGCCAGGAAAGGGGGGATTTGTGAGTGATTTTAGGGGTTCGTGCTTTCTCGGGCCCGAAAAACTTACATTTTGTAGGAAATTGAGGCCCCATTCGAGCTGCTGACGCCATTCGCGTGGCGGCCGTTGGTGATGACCGGCTCCGGCGTTCGGCTCAAAACCTGGCCGAGGGGCCGTCGAATGCTCTGAACCGAGGGGGGCGGGGCGTGGAACACCCTCAACACCATGGCCATGGTCTCGCCTTCCTCCAGGTCCCAGGCCTCGTGGAACCTCTTGGAGAGTTCGTACATCTCGTCCAAGTGGCGTTCCCCCCCGAGGCCCAACAGATCCACCTCGGTCTGGGCGTACAGAAAGAGGGGTGAGACCGGTTGGGCCGAGAGACCCTCCAACTCGGCGCTTAACCAGAACCGCTCGATCGCGGCACCCCCGCGCACGTACCAGCTGGGGTCGGCCTTCGGCACGGTGATCAGAGCCAGGGCCGAACTGGAGGAGATCATGGCCTGGGTTCGTAGTCCGAGGGCCTGACCCCCGCGCCAGTCACTTAACTCGGCCATCACGTCGGGTCGAGCCATCAACTCGAGGGCGCCCATCGTGGCCGGGTCCATTTCGAGGGTACGGACGTCCATCCCCTCTTCGAGGGAGTCACGCCCCGGCCAACGCAACTCCGCCAGCATCTCTCGGTGGATGGTGGGAATCAGAAAGCGCAGGCGATCCGAGGCGGCCAGGAGCTTCGCGTTGTGTTCAATGCGATCTCGGTCAGTCGTGAATCGAAGCCCGGCCCCTTCTCGCTCCACTCCGCGGGTGAGTTGGGCGATGGTCGCTGCGTCGATCCCCGCCGGTCGACCCATGCGACGATTGGCCGCCCGGGTCGGCACCGAGCGATGGAGCCGAGCGATCGCCGCGTCAACCTGATTGCCGAGGTGCAGCGTGGCCACGTGGTCGGAGTTCGCGCCGCTCGGGAACAGTTCAACCGAACCGAGTTTCTTGATCGAGGCCGCGGCGACTCGCGCGTTGAAGAGAGCCGCGCCGACGGCGACGTAGCTCCCCCGCAAGTGAATGTCCATCGACGAGGTGCTGCGCTCGGGAACCACGTAAAAGCGAATCTCATCGTGATCGGCCTCGAACCGCCAGGGCTGCACGTTGCCGCCCGACGGAGCGCGGCGGGCCGCGTCGACGATGAACTCAATCGGGTCGTCACTCGTGGTCGGCGGATCGTCGGGCGGAGGAAGTCGAAGTTGATCTTCCGCCTCCGTTGACACGTTCACCGGAGCAATCTCCGAGAGGATGTCCTCGACGTCAAAGCGAACCCGACCGGAGGCGAGTTCCCCACCAAGACCGAATCGACGCACTGCGGCGGCCACGGTGACGGCGCCGAGCGTCACCTCACTCGCCAGTTGCGGCCACCCGGTGACGGTCGATCCCAGTTCAAACATCGACGCCGCGCCGCGCGCGGAGACGTCGTTCGCGCCCAGCAGTCGAATCACGAAGGGGCTCTTCTGGGCGGTGGAGAGTCCGGCCAAGCGCGTGGAGTCCATGTCGCCGAGGAGCCCGTGGAATAACGGTCGCGTCGGTTCCAGGTCGAAGCGCTCCACGTCGAGGACCCCGCGGTCGCTGGTCTCCATGATGACCGGAATACCACGCCTTCTGGCACCCTCTCTCACCAGGAATTTCATATCGAGAGAGTCGCATTCCTCGATCACCAGGTCCAGTCCGTCGAGGAAGATACCGAGGTTGTCGGCCGTGACGCCGTCGGGTTGGACGATCACGCGCAGGTAGGGGTCGATCTCCGCGATGCGGCGGGCGGCGACGACCGCCTTGTTCACGCCGAGGTCCATCACACTCGCCGGAACGCGATTTAAGTTCGTCAGCTCCAGAGTGTCGAAATCGGCCAGGCGAAGTTCGCCGACCAGTCCCTCCATCGCGAGCACGTGAGCTATGGAGTGACCGGCGCTCACGCCGACGACGCCGATACTGAGGGTCCGGAGCCGGGCTTGCTCGTCGCGGGTCAACTTATTGTGGTTACGATCCAGGCGCAGGGCGCTAAAGGCGCGAGGCCCGAGCAGTCGAACCACCGCGCGGCGCCACGGATAGTAGACCCAGCGCTGACCCTCGTCGAGGAGCGAACGTGGTGGCGTGGGTCGAATCTCGCCCAACTGAGCCACCTGTTCGTCAAAACGGTCGAGCACTTGGAGCGAAGGATCCTCGCGCAGAACGCGAAGCACCTCGCGCTGACTGCGCTCGGCGACGTCCAGCACCACCGGTCGACGCGAGCGCATGGTGATGGAGTCGTCGCTGACCACCCCCGCGCCCACCCGAGTGGGGCCGCGTGACAGTTGCTCGGCTTCGAGGCGAAGCGCCTGTTGATTGGACTCGGTACTCATTTCGTAGCTGAGCGTGCGGCGAAACGCCACGGCGACGGTGCGATAGCGCTCGTCGGGAAAGGGCACCCACGACGTGCCGACTTGCACCCCTCCGGTAACGGCGGCCACTTCGAGCAGTCGATCAGCGACGGCGGCGATCGAGAACTCTGCCCCCAGCCAGTTCATGGCGTGAACCCAACAGCGCGCCAACGCCACCGCGAGTCGCTGTCCCACCACGGCCTCACCCTTGGACCAGGCGCCCTTGACCTCCAACGCGCCGAAGCGAACCTCGCTGTCGATGAGCGCGGCGATGTCGGCGATGTCGGGCGCGGCCGACATCTCTTCGATCATGTTCGCCTGATGGCTGCTCTCCAGTGGTCCATGGAAGCGAACCCCCGCGACGGCCTCGCCGTCGGCGTTGAATCCCAAGAAGAAGAGCGGCACGCCACTGCCGTCTTCGAAATCGCGACGACGCAAGGTCTCTTCAAAGCCGTAGTTGCGATAGACGCCCTCGGCGCCGTCCAGATACATCCGCCACAGGTCGGGCCGTTCTAGGGGGTGATGGCCCTCGAAGCGGACGCCCGACGCTTGGTCCACGAAACTCGCTCCGTATCTATACCTGTGACCCACTGCGTTTCTCACTGAAACCCTCTCGAGGTTGCAAAATGACGTGCCATTCGTTTCGGAGAACTACCGTCCATAAAAACTATAATTTGACAACTCGCGATTTTGGGGGAGGCTCGCGTTCGCCGTTGTCGACAAAACCCCGTCGTCGATTTTTTTTGCTATCGCGTCGAGTGAAATTGCACTACGTGCGCCTCGCGCGATGACAGATGCTGAAGCGGTACGTTGTCGCTGAAATTCCCAGGCACGCCACAATGAACCGAGAGAGGAACCAGACGTGTTAGCGATACTCATCGTCGGGTGCACCCTGTTCGGTCTGGCCGTCGGGTCATTCTTGAACGTCGTGATCTATCGCGTGCCCCGTCACGAGTCGATCGTTTCCCCGCGGTCGCGGTGTCCAATCTGCGCCGCTCCCATCAAGGAATATGACAACATCCCGGTCGTTTCTTGGCTGGTCCTTCGCGGTCGCTGTCGAAGCTGTCAGGCCGCGATCTCCCCTCGGTACCTGGTGGTTGAGTTGATCGGGGGCGCGCTCTTTGGCGGACTGGCCGCACGACTGGGGTACGCCTGGTCACTGCCCGCCTACCTGGTCTTCGTGTCATCACTGCTGGCGCTGTCGTGCATTGACCTCGAACTCCTCGTCTTGCCGAAAAAAATTATTTATCCGACGTTGTTTCTCGTCACCTCGTTGCTGGTCATCGCGTCCGGCGCCCTCAACGAGTGGGATCGGCTGCGCGTCGGCGCCCTCTGCGGCGCCGTGTGGTTCGTCGTCTTTTTCTTGATGAATTTCGCGAGTCCCCGGATCCTGGGTTTCGGCGACGTGCGCCTCGCCCCCCTGCTCGGTCTCGCCCTCGGGTGGCTCGGGTGGCGATACGTGGTCCTCGGCTTCTTCGCCGCCAATCTGATGGGCGCGGTGATCGGCATCTCGCTCATCGCCGCCAAGCGCCTAGCGCGTGAGCAACCAGTTCCCTACGGGGTCTTTCTCTCCGCCGGCGCGGCGCTGGCTCTCTTCGCCGGCCCCGAGATCCTCTCCCACTTCCAGAACATTCGCTAGGCGCTAGTAGACGATCTCCATGCGCAGCCCCTCGCTGTCCCACTCCGCGTCGACGGGAATGCGTTTCGCCGACTTCGTGAACACCCGACGGGCGCTGGCCAGCATGGCCGCGACGTCAATCAGGTTGCGCGACGAGACCCCCGAAATCTCCGATTCCAGGACGGTCGCGATATTCGGCACCTTCTTCAACAGGATCTCCATGCGCTCGAGTCGACCTTCTCCCGTCTTCTTCGATAGCTGGAGTGGGGTGTGGTCGTTGATGACGAAGAAGCTCAGCTCGGGGTTGCCTTCATAGATCTGGCGCTGGCGGTAGGGCGACATCTCCTTGAAGACCTCGATGTAGGCGGGCATCCGCTGGACGGTGATGGCGTCCAGGTGATCCTCCGGCACCGCGTAGCCCCGTCGCAGTATTTCCAACGTCGGCGCGTTTTGTACGAGTGAACCACGAGTCAACAGGAGTTGACGAGCCTCGACGTCACAGGTTCGTGGACCCGCGGCGCTCGTCTCGCGATAGCCGATCGGCGCGTAAACCACGACGCTCGAGAAGGCCGGGCGTTCGTCAATGAGTTCGAGAAACGTGTCGTAGAGCTTCGGCGGCTCGGGCGCAAAGGTGCCCCCTTGCACCTTGGCGCTCGCCACCAACCACTTCCGGCGGTTGGGGGTCGCCGCGGCAACGACCGAGTAGGGGAGTTCCGGACCGCGTCGGGGAGTCATGTACCACTAGCCCTTCGCGCGAGTAATTTCCAATTGCTCGAGCGTGCGAATCAGTTCCTTGGGGTGGGCGGTCACGCTCATCGCGTCCTCGTAGGTGACGAGACCGTCGGAAATCATCGCCGCGAGACTGCTCTCCAACGTCATCATCATCTCTTTGGTGTTCGTAAACATCACGTTTTGAAGTTGGTTGGACCGACCCTCACGGATCAAGTTGCGCACGGGGCTCGTCGCGATCAGTACCTCGTAGGCGGCGACCATGCCCCCGCCGATTTTCGGTATCAGGCGCTGGGCGATGATGGCGCTCAGGGACGAGGCGAGTTGCACCTTGGTCTGCTCTTGGCGCCAGGCGGGGAACACGTCAATGATGCGGTCGATGGCCTGGGGTGCGTCGTTGGTGTGCAACGTGGCGAAGACCAAGTGACCCGTCTCAGCCATGGTGAGGGCTATCTGAATCGAGTCGATGTCGCGCATCTCACCAATAAGGAGGACGTCTGGGTCTTCGCGCAGGGCGGAACGAAGCGCCCGGTCGAACGAGGGACTATCGAGCCCGACCTCGCGCTGGGAGACGGCGGACATCTTGTGATTGTGGACGTACTCAACCGGGTCCTCAATCGTCAGGATGTGACAGGCCCGAGTCTCGTTGATCTTGTCGACGATGGCCGCCAGGGTGGTTGACTTACCCGAACCGGTGGGGCCGGTGACCAGGACGAAACCACGGGGTTGCTGGGCCACCCACGTGGCCGCCTGGGGCAGACCGAGGTCGTCGAACGTCGGGATTCGGGCCGGGATGACGCGAAGGGCGAGGGCGGTCTCGCCGCGCTGGGTGAAGATACTGCCGCGAATACGCGCCTTGTCCGCCCAGGAAAAGGCGAAGTCCACGTCGAGCATCTCCTGGAAGATCTCGATCTGTCCCGGCGTCAAGAGGGGGTGCGCGATCTCGTCAATTTGGGGACCCGTCAGGATCGGCGCGCCCTCGAGCGGACGCAGTTGTCCGTCGACGCGAATCCGCGGGGCGGACCCGCCCGAGAGAAGGAGGTCGGAACCGCCCTGATCCCAGAGTTGTTGCAACCAGGGGTCGATCGCGGCGGTGGAGGCGTTTGGGTTCATGGCTTTTCTATCCTTCCGCGGGCGAAACAATCGCCCCAGTGCTCAATTAACTCACTTACCGTTGCCCTCGCTAACCAATGGTACTGGGGCACGAACTGGGCCCGGCGTACGGCACCGCCGCTCCTAAGGTCCCCCCGGAGCCAATCTGAATTTGGAGAACGCCCGCGTTGCTGACGGTGAAGGCGTAGTGTGTCGAGTTGCTCGGCCAGGACGATATGTAGGGTCCGCCATAGGACGTGCCTAAGAGCAGATTTTCGGCGGACGCCGCACTGGTCGAGGCCGCCGCCTCGAAGACATTGGGGTACTCATTGTCGAGGTCGGAGATCGCACTCGAGACCGTCGCCCCGTCGGCGCGACACGCCGCCTGAGCGCCCTTTTGGGTGATTCCACCCAGGGCAAACAGGACGACACCGGCCAAGATCCCGAGCACCACGATGGTGACCATTATCTCGACGAGCGTAAATCCGGCGGCTCGGCGACCAAATCGCTCACGAACCTGGCGCACATTCAACACACCGACACGCCCCTCTCAATGTCCCAGGGTACCAAAATGCTACGAAAAATACGGGAATGGTGCGGACGAATTCCGCGTTACTTAACCCCGCCGCAGCTCTGCGGACCGGTGTACGCGACGCCCACGCCCGTTGAGGCCGAGCCGCTGTAGGGAGCCCAGGAGGCCGTAGTGCCACCGGGAGCGCTGTACGTGGTGGCGGCGGACGGAGTCCAGATGGCTGAGGCGGGTCCGGGGTATTCCATGACCAGCGTGCCACTCACGAGCGCAAAGGCGTAGTGCGAGGGGTTCGACGGCCACGAGCTGATGTAGGGGCCACCCAACGAGGCCGCGGCACCCGGCAGCAAGAACGACTCGTCCGCCGTGGCGGTGCCCGCGGAGGCACCGGTCGAGAGAACCCCCGGGTTCTGAGCGTTAAAGGCAGAAATCGCCGTGGCCACAGTTGCCCCGTCGGCCTGACAGGCCGCGACCGCACTCTTACCGGTAATTCCGCCCAAGGCGAAAATAACGACAGCGGCCAAGATGCCGAGCACGACGATGACGATGAGGAGTTCGATCAAGGTAAAGCCACCGCTTGCGAATCTGGCCGCGTCCCCGACGCGCTGGCTCAACAACCCACCGCGCGGTGCGCCCACGGCCTCAGGGTTCAGCCCGGTCCGCAGATCTCCAACGCGACCCGACAGTGACCCGAAGACCGGCGGTCGAGCCTGATCTCGGGCATTCACGGCAGCGGAGCCGTCAGCCCGCCAGTCGAACTTCGTCCGCGTGGCCATAGCGTGTCTCCTTTGACGGGTAAAAGGCAGAGGTGCCCGGCACGAATGCCGGGCACCTCTGCTCACAACATAAATCGAGAATACTGTCCTACCAGTACAAAAGCGGGATTACGAAACGCCGCCGCAGCTCTGCGGACCGGTGTACGCGACGCCCACGCCCGTTGAGGCCGAGCCGCTGTAGGGAGCCCAGGAGGCCGTAGTGCCACCGGGAGCGCTGTACGTGGTGGCGGCGGACGGAGTCCAGATGGCTGAGGCGGGTCCGGGGTATTCCATGACCAGCGTGCCACTCACGAGCGCAAAGGCGTAGTGCGAGGGGTTCGACGGCCACGAGCTGATGTAGGGGCCACTCAACGAGGCCGCGGCACCCGGCAGCAAGAACGACTCGTCCGCCGTGGCGGTGCCCGCGGAGGCACCGGTCGAGAGAACCCCCGGGTTCTGAGCGTTAAAGGCAGAAATCGCCGTGGCCACAGTTGCCCCGTCGGCCTGACAGGCCGCGACCGCACTCTTACCGGTAATTCCGCCCAAGGCGAAAATAACGACAGCGGCCAAGATGCCGAGCACGACGATGACGATGAGGAGTTCGATCAAGGTAAAGCCGTCGATCTCACCTGCGTCCCTGCGTCGCTTCAACTGTTGGTAGGTACTGAACATGTTGTGTTGCCCTTTCGTCCAATAGAGCGCCGACACTCGGAACTGCCCTGTCTGGTAACTCGACAAATTATACGCCGCATGTTTCCGTGAAATGACTATGGTGTAACTACATTTAGGCTATTTTTGGTCAATTACTCAGCCCGTCGCGCAGCACCGAATAAGGGACTTCATCAGGAATGTTGCTGTTCACTCTAGGTCCGCCGCACCCGTGTTCTGGTAGTCGCGCCGTAATTATTTTCCCAACGGACCGACGATCACCATTCCCTCGAGAGCACGGGCGCCCGCGTTTCACGAAGGTCCGAACAACCGCTCAGAGGCGACCTTCGGTGAGAAGCGTCTGCTTAAATGAGTGCACGAACCGAAACTCTCAGACAGTTCTAATGTGGGGCCCGGTCGCCAATGGAGGCTGAGGAATCGGTATCACAACAACCGGGCGACGCACTGACCGAGCCGACCAACCCTTCGCTCTCGGACACTGTCACGTCAGCGATGCCCGCGCGTCAGGGATGGTGGGGCGTACATTGGCTGCCGTTCGCGGGAATGGTCGCGCTCCTCGTATTTGGCTTGGCCTACTCTTTCTTCTGGACCGTTGTCGTTCACCACGTCCCTGCGTGGGTCACCCCACCGGACCTCTGGAACACTTTTCGTGACGCCCACTACGTCATTTGGGACGGAGAAGGCCAGGTCTACAACGCGAATACGGCCTTCGTTACGTTTCCCGGGATCGCGGTGCTGCTCGCCCCCGTGGCGGAGATCCAGCGAATCTTCAACCTCACCGAGAGTTTCCCGGTCTTTCTCTACAAGCCCTCGGCTTGGTACTTTCTCGGACCCGTCGACATGTTGTGCGGCGGAATTCTTCTCTTCCCCCTTGACGCAATAGCTCGGCGTCTCTCGCTGAGCTTTGGCCGACGCACTCTCGCTACCACCTTGGAGGCCGTCCTTATCTTTCCCGTGGTGGTGTACTGGGGACATCCAGAAGACACGTTGGCGTTGGCGTTTGGTTTTTATGGCCTGCTCGCCGCCCACGATCGCCGGTGGCTCCACTCCGCGGGCTTCTTTGCCCTCGCCGTCGTCTTTCAACCGCTCATCCTCCTAGTCGTGCCAATCGCGCTGGCCTACGTGCCGGCCAAGAAATGGCCGGCGTTCGCGGGGGTGGTGGCAGTCCCGTCGGTCTTGCTCCTGATACCTCCCCTCATTCAGCAGCGCTCAGCGACCTTGTACGCGATCATGAAACAGCCGAACTTCCCCACGATCGATCACGCGACGCCCTGGCTGGCGCTGGCCCCCGTCCTGCATAAGAAGGGTTGGGCGTACACGTACGCACTCAAAGAGGTGACGCAACCGGATGGCAGGAGAAAACTCGTGTACGAAGCGACGCGAATCTTCGCGGGCGAGGTGGTGGAAGCCGGACCGGGACGCACCATCGCTCTCGTCCTCGCCTGTCTCATCGGCGTGTGGGTGGCGAGAAAAAAGCCCCCACTGGTCGAGGTGGTCTGGTTGGCGGCATTCGCCTTAGCTCTTCGTTGCGTATTTGAGAGTGTGATGGACCCGTACTACCTCGTACCCAGTCTCGTCCTGATTGTGATCGTGGCATTGACGGTCGGAAGAATTCGCTTCTGCCTTACTCTGGCGGCCGCAGCGTTGTGTACCAAGACGAGCTATTGGCACACCGGCGAGTGGAGGTACTACCTCTTCGTTGTCGGATCTCTGTTGGTGGCGCTGGCCCTCTCGTGGCCGGGTCATCGCGAACGGGAGAAGGGCGACGACGCCTTAAACGTCCCCGAGCCCGTTCCCTCTCTCAGCTGAGAGGTGAATCAAACCGGGCGGCTACCTAAGTTCCCACTAGGTCTGAACAAGTCAGCACGATCAACATCACCGTTGATGGGAAGGTGACTCGGTACCCGCTGATCAGCCGACCTTCACCTGGTTGTAGATGCCGTACATGGCGGAGATGAGAGCCACCGCCACGAACCCGACGATCACGCCCATGAAGATGATGATCGCCGGCTCAAAGAGTGCCGTCGCGCGGTCCAGCTTCACTTCCAACTCGCGGTTGTAGTACTCCGCGGCCACGTCGAGTTGCTGGTCCAATGTTCCGGTCTCTTCACCGACGCGGAACATCTGTCGCGCGGCTCCCGGAAAGAGACCGGTGCGAGCGATCGGCCCGGCCAGACCCTGGCCCTCCATCATGTCCTCACGAACCCCCTCGAGCGCCCTTTGATAGACGGCGTTATTGGCCGAGTCCGCGGTGACCGCCATGGACCGGGGCAGGTCGACGCCCGCCTTGAGCATGGACGACAGGATGCGACACGTTCGCTCGAGAATGGCCGTCTGGGTCAGGTCTCCCACCACGGGCAACCTCAGCATCACCGCGTCCATCTTGGCCCGGCCCCTTGGGTCGCGACGGGTCACAATGAACCCCACCACGAGGAAGATGACGAGCCCTAGTTCGGCGTACCACCAATGAATGACGAACGCCGAGGCGGACATCATCATGCGCGTGATGAGGGGAAGTTTCGCGTTGAGCGACTTGAAGAAGACGGTGAAGCGCGGGAGAACAAAGACGGTCAGGACGAGCACCGTCACGACCGACATAGCCGCGACCACCGCGGGATAGATGAGCGCCGCGGTGATCTTGGAGCGAGCCTTGGTATCGCGTTCGATGTAGTCCGCCAGCTGGTTCAACACCGAGTCCAGGTTTCCGGTCAACTCGGCGGACTCGAGAATGCCGATGTAGAAGTTCGGGAAGGCCTCGGGGTGGGCGGAGGCCGCGGCGGCGAACGTGTCACCGGCTCGCAGACTGTCGATGACCTCGCGAACAATCTGACGCAGCAGTTTGTTCTGGGTCTCTTCGACGATCACCTCCAGCGCCTCCATGATCGGAATTCCGGCCTTCATGAAGACCGCCAGTTGGCGAGTGAAGTTCATGACGTCGGTGCGCGGGACCTTCTTCTTCGTGAGCTCGAAGGCCAGCACGCTCTTCTTGGTCGTGACCTCCAGGGGCTCGAGTCCGCGCTCGAGCAGCGCCATATGGACGGCGCCGCTGGAGAGCGCCATCTCCACGCCCGACACCTTTTTACCGGACTGATCGAGCGCGCTAAAGCGAAAGGCCGTCGTGAGATCGGTCTTCTTGCGACCGAGGCCGAAGGCGATCGCGTTCTTGGGCGCGTCCTCTTTGGCCCGCTTCCTCGCCTCCTTGTCCTGGCGAGGCGCCTTGGGGGCCTTGGGCTCTTTTTCCTTGCGCGGGCTCATAGCGCGTACACGCTTCTGATCACTTCGGCGACCGTGGTGATGTCCTGGTTCACGAGGGCGATGGCCTCCTGGCGCAACGTGCGCATTCCTTGTTTCATTGCCATGTTGTGCAGCTCCTCTTGGGTAGCCCATCCGACGATGAGTCTCTTGATTTCTGGGGACATAACCAGCAGTTCGTAGACGCCGATACGGTCCTTGTAGCCCGTGTCGCTGCAGAAGTTGCAGCCCGAGCCATAGTAAAACACCTGCTTGTCGAGGTGGGCGCCGCCACTCTCGAGGAAGAACTCGCGCTCGTCGTCGGTCAACGTGTAGGTGGTCTTGCACGACGGGCAGATCCGCCGCAGGAGTCGCTGACCAACGATGGCGAGGACTGACGACGCCACGAGAAACGACTCGATACCCATGTCGAGAAATCGGTGCAGCGCCGAGACCGAGTCGGTGGCGTGCATGGAGGAGATGACGAAGTGACCCGTCAGGGCGGACTGTACGGCCACCCGGGTGGTCTCGACGTCACGGATCTCACCCACCAGGATGACGTCGGGGTCTTGGCGCAGGATCGACTTCAGACCGGTCGCGAAACTGAGTCCGGCCTGTTCGTTCGTCTGAATCTGGTTAATGGTGGGAAAGACGTACTCCACCGGGTCCTCGATGGTCATGACGTTCAGGGTCGGGTTCGAGACCTCGCTCAAGGTGGCGTAGAGGGTCGTGGTCTTCCCGCTGCCGGTGGGCCCCGCGCAGAGCACCATGCCAAAGGGCGAACGGACCAGCTTGGAGTAGGTCGCGTGGGTGTCGCGGGGCATGCCGAGGTCGCCCAGTTTGAACACGGAACGCTTCTTGTCGAGAATTCGCATGACGCAGTTCTCGCCCATGATCGTTGAGACCGTGGCCACGCGCACGTCAACCTCGTTGCCGTCGATGTTGGCCGTCAACTGACCGTCCTGGGGGCGGCGGCGCTCGACGATATTCATGTTCGCCATGATCTTGATGCGGCTCACGAGCCCCGGACCGATGGCGATGGGCAGTTGGAGGATCTCCTTTAGAGCGCCGTCAATACGAAAACGCACGCGGACAAAGTCTTCGGAGGGCTCGATGTGGACGTCCGAGGCGCGGTCACGCATGGCCTGCACCAAGATTCGGTCCACCACCTGGACGACGGGCGCGTCGTCGCTCACGACCTCCACTTCGCTCACGCCCAGGGACTTCTTGCGGGCGCCCTCGACGGCCTCGAAGGCCTGGACCAGCATCCCCACGCTGCCAATGGCTCGATAGTTGCTGTCGATCGCCCAGATGATGTCGCTCATCGGAGCGATCATGAGACTCACCTGGCGCTTGGAGGTCGTCGACAGTAGCGCGCGCAACTCGTCGCTCGGCTCGGCGACGGCCACGTACAGTCGGTCGTCTTCGGAGCGCACCGGGATCGCCAGTTGCTCGCGGGCCATCGCTTCGGGTATGAGCGAGATCACGGCGGGGTCCACGTTGTCGCGGCGCAGGTTGACGACGACCAGGCCAAAGAATCCGGCCAGGGTCTCGGCGAGAACCTGCGCGTCCAGGGCGCCCATGTTGACCAGGATCTCGCCCAGCTTGCCGCCCGCTTCTCGTTGTTCACCAAGGGCCTGGTCCAGCTGCTCGGCCGTAATCAGATTTTTTTCGAGCAGCAGATCTCCGAGGCGGCCCTTGTAGGCGGGAGGCATCGACCTCGCCGTCGCGGTGGGCAACGTCCCGTTCGAGGGCGGACCGTCAGCGACGAGGAGGGAGCCGCTCGCGCGTTCGCTCTCGGCGACGTTCCCCGAACCCTCGTCGGAACGCGGATCTCTGTCATTCTTTCTCTTGAAGGCCACGTCTAACCTCTCGCAAACTTGACAAAAATTACGTTTTTCATCGTAGTTGTGCAGATTGTGAAGCAACTGTATTCATTGACATAGTTCTCACACATATCCATCACTGCCACGTCCACTGCGTGGTCGTGGCACTAAAGCCACAGTAACTGGTCCCCCCGCTGCACACGTTTTGATTCAGCCCCCCGCCTCCCGAAGGGTAGTCCCCAAAGCCGACGACGGCCTTCAGGTACGGACTCGCTTCGCAGTTCGACAGGGCGCTGCCGCCCACCGTCCCCGAGCTCTCGGTGCAGGCGACGAAGGTCACGGTGCGCGAGATCGGGGCCGTCGGCGTGGCCACCGTGCTGCACCACACCGCGACCCAGATGCCATTTATCTGCACGGCGGAGGCGTTGGTGCCCGACTGCGGATTAAAGCAGAAGTTGAAGTTCGGGGTGCTCCCCGTGCCGGCCGCCGTCGAGGGGTACATGGGGTAGTAGCGAATACTCTGGATCGCCACCTCGGTCGCCCCGGACACCGCGTTCTGAGTCGACACGGCCGACTGAAATTTGGTGGTGTTGCTGAGGTCGTTCATCGCCCAGTCGGTGAGCCCGCCGACGATCAGACTGATCGCGACGATGTAGACCAGAGCGAGGATCAGGGAGCTTCCCCTCTCGTTACGCCAACGCCGACCGCGGACGCCGTCATCGGCCGAACCCGCAAGTGATCGTCGAAACCTGTCCCCGACCGACACGCGTTCCGGCCTCTGGTTCATCTGACTACTCATCATGTGAAGGCCACAATCCACATCGCTTTGAAGGTGTCACCGCCCGCCAACTGCTGCGCCTTGAGGTCAATGTAGGTGCCCGTCGAGATGACATCGGACACCGCGGACGTACACGTCGTTCCCGGACTCGTCGTGGTCACGCTGCAGGTGAGGGGGGTCGAGAGGTTCGAGAACCCGTTTTGACCCTGTCCCACGGTGAAGATCGCGCTGGGCGTGGTCCCCGACGTGTATCCGGGCGTGATGATGCCCGTCAAGCTGGTGATCGTCACGGTGCTCGAGACGAGGTAGTTGTCCGACGAACTCACGCTGCTAAAGCCCGCGGTCGATCCGTCGATCAAGTAGTAGAGGCTGGTGGTCGACAAGTCCGTCGCGCTGCTCGCACCGAGCGCCAGGTCGAAGGGGGTCGACGTGGCCGCCGCGTAGTTGGGATCGCTCGCCCCGGTGTAGGTCACCTGCGACGTGTAGACGCCGACGCCCGGGTTGGTCACGGTGCACGACGCGGTGGAACTGCCCGAACCGACGGTCAGCGCTGACGTGCAGTTGAACCCGCCGCTCGTCGTCCAGGTCAGCGAACCGGTGGGCCCGACCGTCCCGGTGCCGGCGACGGTGGCCGTGATGGTGAGGGTGCCCGCGCCGATGGCGGTCGGGTTGGTGGTCTTCGTGATGGTGACCGTCGGGGTGAACTCGTTGACCGTAAGGGGAACGGAGTCGGTGGCCGTTGAGTAGTCGGTCGTGTCGGTCGGCGTGAACGACAGCGACAACGTCTGGCTTCCTCCGGTCAGCACGGTGCCCGCGGCGGGCGTGTAGGTGATGGTGCCCGGGACGCTGGCCGTGGCGTTCAGTTGGGTGGCGCTCAGCGCGGTGCCGTAGGTGATCGCGGCCGGGTTAGCCCAGGTGAAGGTCGGGGTCGCCTTGTTGACGACCAGCGTGACCGAGTCCGTCGCGGTCGAGTAGTCGGTCGTATTGGTCGGCGTGAAGGTCAGCGACAGGGTCTGGTTGCCAGCCGTCAGAACCGTGCCGGAGACGGGACTGTAGACAATGGTGCCCGCGACTGAGGCCGTGGCGTTCAGTTGGGTGCCGCTCAGCGCCGTGCCGTAGGTGATCGCCGTCGGGTTGGCCCAGGTGATGGTCGGGGTTCCCTTGGTGACGGTGAGGCCCGTTGACGCCGTCGCGTTGGACGTTCCGAGATCGTTGTCGCCGTTGTAGGTGGCGGTAACCGCGTAGTTGGTTCCCGGCGCCAGGGTCATATTACCGATTTGACAGAAGCCCACGCCGCCGTTCGCCGCCGGGGCGACGGTGGCGGTGCAGGGCTGTCCGTTCACCGTGACCGTGGCGGTGTCATTTCCCGGCAGAACCTCGCCGTAGTGGGTGACGACCGTCACCATAAACTCCGCCGCCGACTCACTGCCGTAGGCCACGCTGGTCGGGGAGACCGAGACGGTGGCGGTCGTGGTGTCCTTCGTGACCGTGAGGCCGGTGCCGGCCGTCCCGTTCGAGGTCAGTAGATCCGTGTCGCCGTTGTAGGTCGCACTCACGGCGTAGGTGCCGACGACGAGGGCCGTGTTGTTGGCGATCGAACAGGTACCGCTGCCGCCCGAGCCACTGGGGGTGATCGTGGCGACGCAGGTGGTCCCGTTGACGTTGACGGTGGCGGTGTCCGAGGAAGGCAGGATCTCGCCGTAGTGCGTGGCGACATTGACCGTGAAGAGCGACGCGGACTCATTGCCGTAGACCACGCTGGTCGGAGACTCCGAGACCGTGGTCGTCGTGGCGTCCGCGGTAATGCTGAGTCCCGTCACGGCGGTGCCGACCGAGGACAGCAGATCTTGGTCGCCGGGGTAGGTAGCGCTCACCGTGTAGCTGGAGCCCGTGGGGGCCGCCGTATTTCCAATCGAGCAGGTACCGACGCCGCCGCCGCCGCTCGGGATGATCGAGGCGACGCACGTGGCCCCGCCAACACTGACGGTCGCGCTGTCGGTCGAGGGCAGGATCTCACCGTGTCCGGTCAGGACGGTGACGGTGAACACGGCCGCCGACTCGTGTCCGTAGGTGACGCTGGTCGGTACTTCGGAGACCGAGGTCGTGGTGGTGTCAGGGCTGACGGTAAATCCGTAGGCCGACGAGGTGAAGGAGTCGGCCGAGGCGGTGAGGTCGTCGAGACCCACCGCACTACCGGTCACGGTGATGGTGGAGACCCCGTTGACCGCCGTTGAGGTAGTAGCGCCGGTAACCGCGCCGGCCCCACCGACGTCCGACCACGTGACGCCGGAGTTGTACGAGGTCACGGTGTTGCCCCAGGCGTCCTCCACCGTGGCCGTCAGGGTGCAGGTAGCGTGGTAGACGACGCCCGAGGCACATCCCGAGACGACGACCTGAGTCGCCGGGCCGTACGTCGCGGGCGTAAAGGTGCTGCTGACGGCGGAGGTGAGCCCACTGGACGTGGCGTACAGCACGTAGTTGGTGCCAATCACGCCGCCAAAGGCGCACGATCCCTCGACGTCCACGTAACCACTCACGGGGAGGAGTGAGACGTCTCCGCTGGCGTCGGGCGCCAGGGTCGAACACGAGGAAAGGGTGCCGGACTGTACCGAGGGGCTCGTCGGGTGCGACGGGTCATAGAGGTACGAGTTCATCTCAACGGGGTTCGACGCGTTGGCCACGATATTCCCGCCGGCGTCCTCGACCACGATGACCGGCTCGGTCGTGAACGCGCTACCGGCCGCTCCCGGCACTGGTTCGACCGCGGGAGAGGGACTAAAGACCAGCTGAGTAGCGGGTCCGGGGCCGGTCGGGGAGAAGGTGCTGCTCACCGGCGACGTAATTGTGGTGCCGCTGGTGGTCGTTCCCTGCATGGTGTAGTTCGTGCCGACGAGACCGACGAAGGAGCAGTTTCCGGCACTGATGACCCCGTTAATTGGGGGGAGGGATGAGCACGTGCTCAGGACCCCGTTGGGGGCCACGGCGCTCTTGGTGCCGGAGGCGTACGACGACGTGTAGGAGATCGGCGTGGTGTCGGCCGTCACCACGAGGGGCCCGGTCTCGCCGGGATTGTGACCCGCGTCCTCGTAGGCCAGGACGGGTTGATTGGTCATGACCGATCCCGAGGCTCCGGCGACCGGCTGAGGAGAGTAGCCGGTAGGTGGACTCGGTGGCGTGTACCAGACCAGCGACGCGACGGGCCCCGTCACGTTGAAGGTCGAACTCGTCTCTGAGGTCACGCCGCCCGTGGCCGTGGCCGCCACGGTCAGGTTTGACCCGATGGTGGCGCTACAGCCACTGAAGGTAAAAATGCCTTGCGACAGAGCGGGGGTGCACGTGAGAGCGGTGCTGCCAATCTTGGCCGAGATCGTGCCACTGTAACTCGGGAGCCCGCCTTGGCCGCTCACGATGTTTCCCCACGAGTCCTCGATCGCTACCTGAAATGAGTTCATGGACGCGCTCGAGGCAGTGGTGGAAGTGGCCATGCCGCCCGTGGGTTCGGTGACGAACTCCATCTGTTTGGCCGTTCCGTAACTCGTCACCGCGAAGGGAGCGCTGGTGGCCGAGATCACGTTGGGAGCCGACGCCGTCATGGTGTAGGGCGTCGCGACGCCACTGGTGTTGGAGTCGACGTAGTACCCGCCGGAGAAGTTACATCCCGTGAACGCAAAGACCCCGCCGTTGGTGGTGGTTGCGGTCACCACTCCGTTGGCATCCTCGGTGACGGTGAGGTTGGTGCCGCCGCAGGAGGACAGTTGGGGCGTGTTCGTCGAACTTCCCGACGTGGTCAGCGTAATCTTCGTGACCGTGGTAGCGATGGTGTTCGTTCCGGCGAGGAACGCCTCAATCTTCGGATCGGTGGTCATGGACTGGCCCGAGACCCCACCTTGGGGTTGTGTAACGAAGGACAGATACGAGGCTGTCGAGCCCGACACGGTGATGACCCCCGAGGTCGCGGTCAGCGCACTGGAGCCGGTTCCGGTCGTCGCGACGAGGGTGAATGAGGCTGTTCCGCCCGACAGAGTGATGGTGCACCCGGTGTAGGTCACCTCACCGTTGAGGTCATTCGAGCTACAGCCCGACAGGGTCCCCGCGGTCGTCGCCCCCCCGGTCGAGCTGGCGAGAGTCAGGTTGATCGGCGAGAGATCGGTGGCGTCGGGGGCGCTGCCAAAGAGGACTTCTACCTCGGGATTCACGGAGAGAGCGGCCCCCGAGGTCGAGGTGATCGGGGTGGCCGGGACCGATGGGGCCGAGTACTGGACGGGGGTGATGAAGGTTAACGCGGTGGGCGCGCCGCCCACGTAACTCGATCCCGAGCTGGGGCTGTCGACCACAAACTGGGTTGACTCTTGGGCGGAGCCCGAGGTCACCGTCACGGTGATCTCTTGGGCGGCGTTGGAGACGCAGGTCGTGGTGAACTGCGAGGTTGACTCGTTCCAGTACTCCACGTTGGAGATGGCGGTGGTGTACACCGTCGTCAGTCCCGAGGACACCGTCGCGGGCGTCGTCGGGATCGCCAGCTCGCTCATGTAGTTCGCCGGTGTGCGCGCCGTCTGGGGGCAGGTGAAGAGGTCCTGGTTCGACTCGATACCGGCGATGACGTTCTGGGTGTAGTCGTTGAGGGCGATATTGGCCGAGGCCAACTGCCGCTGGGTGGCGGACGCGGAGATCGAGGTCGAAAAGGCGAGAATCAGCGCGACCGACGTAAGACCCAGGATCACCAGGGCGAGCAGCACCTCGATCAGGGTGTCCCCCGACTCCGAGCGGGTGGCTTCGTCGCGCGACGCCCGGTCGGCCAGTTTCTTCATCCAGCCACCAAGACCCGTGCGTAGGCTCCTGCTCACGGGAGAAACATCCCAAAAACGATGCCCTGAAGTCCGTCGACCCCGTTGGCGCCCGACGTCAGGGTGATGGTCATGGTCGTCGGCGTGGTCGCCTCCACCATTGCCGTCCCGGTCTTTTGGGCGCTCGTCTCCTCCTCGTAGGTGCCGTTGCCCAGAGACACGAGTGAGTTGCACGTGATCGTGTCGGGGGTCGACGTGCCGACCCCTCCCACGAGGCCCGACACCGGCTGATTGCTCAGGCACGCGTTCCCGGCGGGGTAGGGGAAGCTGCTGCCGCCGTCAAAAGCGGCGATGTCATTGGGCACGACCGAGAGAGGAACGTCGGCGGTCCACGACAGGCTCTCGTCGTCGGCGGCGATCGTGGTGGTGGCGTCAGTCGACTCGGCGTCGGCACTAACGATGGCCCAGTTAGTGGCCAACGCGTTGGAACCGGTGACCACCGTGATGTTGCTGAAGGTCACAGTCGTAATGTCCGCGTAGCTGGTGCTCTTCACCCGCTCGTAGATCGCGGGCTCGCCGGGGATGCCGGTATAAAACGCTTGGCCGCTCACCAGGTTGCCGAAGAAGGCGCCCGCGTAGGTCGGTACCGGCCAGGGCTCGGGGTCCGTGGGCGTCGCTCCGGTGGTCGGGTTGGACCCGTTCGGCTCGGAGATATTGAGGCAGAAGAACAACTTGTCGTAGTTGTAGTTCGGCCCGAGGCTGGCGGACATCTCGAGACAACTGTTTGGAGTCTCCGCCACCGCCAGGTCCGCGGCATTAGAAAGAGGGGTGAAATCGACCCAGCAGAGATTGTTCGCCAACGGTCCCGTCCCGGTGGCCGCCTTGTTGCAGTTCGTGGTCGCCTGCGTGTTGACGGGTGAACCGATCGTGTTGTTGGCGCTTGACGCCGCCGGACTCGCCGTGAGGTTATAGAGGTACGAGCCCGTCGTGGCGGTCCCAATGGGCGCCTCCGTGACCGTCAGGGTCACCGCGCTGATGTACTGGCTCAACACCCACCCGGTCGCGGCCATCGCCGAACTGCACTTCTGCGCCGCGACATTGGACACACAGGTAATGGTGGCGGCGGCGGCCGTTGAACTGGTCGGGGCCGGGAGGTTGTAGGCCAAGGTGGTGGAGCTCGATGCAACAAACTCACCCGACCCGTTGCCGCTACAGGCGTACCGCTCGAGATACCAGGTGTTCGACGTACCACTCTGTAGATAGACGTAGGAGACGACGGTCTGGCTCGAGAGACCGACGTTGGAGACCACGTCGAGGATCTGATTTCCGGCCCCGGACGCCGGCCGACACTGGATGTTCGTCGAGGCGACCGTCGTGATCTGGGCGGCACCTTGAATGTCGAGTTGATAGTTCGCCGCCACGACCTGTGCGTCGGCGGTGTTGGCGAGTCGGCTCGAGACGCCGGAGTTCAGCGAGAACACCGCGATCATTCCGATCGAGAGGGCACCGACGATCATCGGCAGGATCGAGGTGACGATCAGCAGCTCGATCAGCGTGAAGCCCTCCTCCTTCGAGCGCGGCTTCTTGGCGTGACGAGAGAGGGGACCGAGAACGCGCTCGGCGCTGGGGTATCCAGCACTCCCGCCTTGACGTACGGAGCGAGGAGTAATTTCGGACTTCCTCTTGAACGACACCGTCAACCTCTCAAAGATTCGACAAAAACTACGGGTTTATTCATAGTCGCCATGTATAAAAACCAATTGTCATAATTTTCACACATATGCACCATTTTTTTAGTCATTTCCGTAAAAGAAATTCTCGAGCGACAAAAGTGACGTCCCCAGCACGCGACACGGAGCCGAAGTGGCCAACACGTATAGCTCTCCCGAGCGAGATGAATTGGCCATTTCTAGCCACCTCGGCGAACCGGCCCCAGCGAAAAAGCATTGATCTTGACATTCCTATACGCGTCTCTATTCGTACTTAGCTGAATATCGAAGGTTTGCCAAAGAGGTATCCCTGGCCGAGCATGCCGGCTTCGCCCAAGGGAACACCGAGTTGGCGCAGCATCGTGGCTTCCGCTTCGGTTTCGATGCCCTCGGCGATTAGGGTGGTGCCGCTCTGGGAAGCGAAGTGACACATTCCGGCGATCATCGCCTGGCGTGCGGGGTTGGTATCGATGTCGCGCACGAGCGAGATATCGAGTTTGACGAAGTCCGGATGGAGTTCGAGGATGTGGCTCAGGCTGGTGTAGCCGGCTCCCGCGTCATCGACCGCGAGTTGGCAGTTGCCAATCTCACTCAGCGCCCGACGTATCGCCGTGTAGTTCTTAATCTGGGCGTGCTCAGTAACCTCAATGACCAGGTGACGGGTCACTCCGTTGACGACTTCGGCGGCGTGGCCGTCGAGCAGCGCGGCGGGTGAGAAGTTGAGGCTGAGCCAGATGTCGGGTTCGAGCTCGCGAGCGGCGTCGAGTGCCGTCAGGGCGCAGAGCGCCTCGAGCTCGCTGCCGAGCCCGATCGAGTGCGCCTGGATGAAACGTTGGTCGGGAGACTCGCCGTCGTCGAATCGAGTCAGCGCTTCATACCCCACAACCTTTCCGCTCTCCAGCTCCACGAAGGGCTGAAAGACGGGGTGGAAGCTTCGGTTTCTCATGATCTTCTGGATGTTCGATCGCAACGATTCCTTTTTGGAAAAGACGTCGGCTTCCGCGCCAAACAGTGCCCCCGCGTACGAACCCAGCTCTTCGAAGACCGCGAGGCGCTCGTTCATTGATTCGGGACCGTCCTTGGACTTCGTCGCCAGCGCCAGTATCCCGACCAACTGGCCTTCCCAGCGGATCGGGACATTACCAATTGCTGTAAATCCGCCGCGCACCATACGAGCGGTGACGCCGTCGGACGACACGACTCGATACTGGCTGAGGTCGATCCACCACGGGCCGGCTTCGGTGCGCTCGATCAACAGCTCGGGACTCTGAAACTCGAGGGTTACGCCCGACGTCGCTCCGCCCAATTCATCGCCACCGGTGCCGATCGTCAGCAGCGTCCCGTCCCCCTGGACCAGCACCATGAGTGCCGCGTCAATGTCGACCAGGTGTGCCGCGGCCCGACAGAACGTCTCCGCCGTCTCGTGAAGCGAGGCGCCCCGGCGAACGTCCTGCATGATGTCGAGGATGTCCAAACGGTCCCGCTGTTCTCGGGTTCGATTCGTCTCGCGGCGGCGCTCGATCGTGAGGTCACGTTTCACCGCCACGTAGGCCATAAGACGGCCTTCGCCGTCATGGATCGGCGAGATGGTGGCGTCCTCTTCGAAGAGATCGCCGCTCTTTCGTCGGTTGATCATGGTTCCGTGCCACGGTTGGCCGCCCACGAGATGGGCCCACATGACCTGAAAGAAGGTGTGGTCGTGAAGCTCGCTTTGCAGTATGCGGGGGTTCTCGCCCACCAGCTCGTCGAGATCGAAGCCACTGGTGCGCAGGGAGGAGGGATTGGCGTACAAGATGGTGCCGGCCGGATCAGTTATAAGAATTGACTCGCTCGCCTGGTCAATCGCCTTGGTGAGAAGTGCCTGGTCGTTGAGGGACTTCACTAATCGTTCGTGATCGCGCAGCCGCCTTATACCAAAGCCCAGCTCATCGGCGAGATCCTTTAAGACACGAACGACGTGACCGTCAAAGGCGTTCGGATCGACGGAGTAGACCTGCAGGCTGCCGTCGACCGAGCCTTCGACGTGGACCGGCAACGCAATGCAGGACTGGAAGCCGTGCGTGGTCGCTTGTTCGAACCAGGGGGCGAAATTCTTCTCCCCCGCCAGGTCGCTCATCACGACCGCCTCTCCGGTGCGCATCGAGGTCCCCGCGGGTCCCCGGCCCTCCGGTCCACTACCCCAGTCCACCTCGATTGCATCGACGTAGTCGTGGTGATTTTTGCTCGCCGCGAACTTGATGATGCTGTGCTCGGCGTCGTCGACGCGACGGCCGTACCAGGCCAGGGCGTAGCCCCCCTCGTCGACCGCCGCCTGACACATGCGAGCCAGGAGGTCCTCTTCGCACTCCGAGCGCACGAGCACCTGACTGCCCGCCGACAGCGTGCTGGCCGCACGCTGAGCCGCGACCTCACTTTGGCAGTCGCGAAGAGCGACGACGCTGCCGACGATGGTGTCCGCCGCGCCGCGCGCGGGCTGCACTCCCACACCCATCCAACGAAGATTGCCTTCCGCGGTTCGCAGACGAAACTGTGCGCGTCCCGTCTTCTGTCCCGAGAGAACCTGTTCGTGACGTTCGGCCAGTTCGGCGACATCGTCGAGTGCCACGAGATCGACCGCCCGCAAGCCGACGATCTCCTCGGGTACCCAGCCGAGCACCTGGTGTATCGAGGGCGAGACCCACTGGATGACGCCGTCGGTGTCGGTCTCATAGACGATGTCGGAGGAGTTCTCCGCGAGCAGGCGAAAGTGCGCTTCGGACTCTGCCAGCGACTCACGTGTCGTCACTTCGTCTTCGATGTTGCGCAGTCCCACCACGAAGGCGACGGCCGCGCCATCGCGATCGAAGATCGTCTTCGCCGACAGTGACATCCAGTGGAGCTCACCGGTCGCTGAACAGTACCGAGCTTCAATCGGAGAGGGGTTCTCTCCCGCCAATGCTCGCCGTCGATACTCGTCGGCGACGTCGTGGTCATCTTCAAAGATGAGATCGATGCTCCTCTTGCCGATGAGGTCCTCGGGGCGCCAGCCGAGAATCTGACTTGACGGCGAGATCCATTTCAGCAGCCCGTCACTCCCGACTTCGTACACGATGTCCGACGCGTTCTCGGCGAGAAGTCGATAGTTTTCGAGCGTCTGTATCCGGTCAGTGACGTCGCGCCAGGTGTAACTCAAACCATCGCCGACCTTGACCGCGCGAACGTCGCAGTGTCGCTCAGACTTCCAGACCTCGTTGTAGTAGACCGAGTCGTCAAGGATCAGCGGCTCGCCGGTCTCGACCGCGTGCACGTAGTTCGCGAAGGTGCCCGAACTCTTGTGCCCCGGCAGGATGTCCAGCAGACGAGCGCCAATCATCTTCTCGCGAGTGGACCGGTTGTAGGCGATGGCCGCGTCGTTGGCGTCGGTAAAGATGAAGTCGACGACTCGCCCCTTATGGTCCCGCACCGCCTCAAACATCACGTGGGGATCCATGAGGGAGTCCAAGATGGCGGCCAGTCGCGCCCGCTCGAGTTCTAGCTGAACAAGTAGCTCATCGCTCGTGTCGAAGCGACCGCCGCGCTCGCCGCGGTACGTGACGCGAGGGGTTGTGACAGCGTGCTCTCGATGTTTGAGAGACATGCCCCTCCTCTACATCCACGGGCCAGGTTTTTACCTGTATTTGGAAGTATGGCGGGGTCATCTCTACACACTCCCAACAGAAGGTCAACGGTCACACCTGATTGCGTGACGGTGAAAAAAACGACACTTCTTGGGCAGCACGTTACGGCGAGAGAATCACCCCCTCAGGAGTCAAAGGGGCTGACAGAATCAGCGTTTGGCTGCGACGGGTGCACGAGACCGGCCGGTCCTTGGCCAAACGCCCGAAGAATATTATTCGTTATCTTTCTCAGAACCGGGGCCGAACATCCGGCCTCGATACACGGCCGAAGGTCACCGATCCACACGTTGTTTCCCGTGTCAATGACGCCCGCGCCACTCGCGGGATACGTGAAGTACACCATGTCCGAGTAGCTCACGCCGCCCCACGTACCGCCGCTGATGGTTCCCTCCCCGGCGGGAATCGGAGAGTGGGCGAGAATCTCCACGTTGGAGGGCGATCCACCGGTCACGTGATCGATGTCCGAGGCGATCACGCCGCCGAGAGACGAACCGTCGTGCAGATTCGTGCCCTGAAAGACCCACGACGACGCGTCGTTGATCACCATGGGCGCGGTCACGCCCGGCGAGAGATAGCCGCTGTACTCCTCGCCAATCTGGCTCAGGGGCGACCAGTCGGCGGGGGGACTCTCCCAGGTATTGCCGGTGACCTGCGCGGGATCATTTCCGCCGTTAAGGGGATCCTCATACGAATTTCGATAGTCGACCACTTCACGGTTCGCTCCGAGAGGTGACGGCTCCAGACGATCGTGACGCACCATGGCGGCGGCACCGAAGTACACCACGTTCACGCCGTGCGCGGCGGCGTTTTGCACGGCCAGGCGCTCCGTGTACGTCCACCCTTCGTCGTGATCGAGCGACAGCAACACCCGGTGACGCAACAGCAGTCCCGGATCCTGACTCAACGTGACGTCCGATATATAGGTGACGTCCAACCCCTCTCTCTCCATAAATTGAACCAAGGGATACTCGTTCGTCAGAAAGTCGGAGGCACCGAAGTCGGTGTCGTAGGGCCGGTCAAAGGACACCACGCGCGCCCGATTGCACGGAGGATAGGACGCCTGGTCAATGATGCAGGGGCCCTCGCCCTTGTAGAACGAGTACCCCCCGTACGTGTTCCAAGCCTCTTCCACCAGGGAGCGATTCATAATGACGTAGGCCGCACGGCTCGAGGGATCCCAAATCGTGAGCAGGATATAGCTCTGGGCCCGTGCCCCACCGGTGAGCTTGATGAGATAGTCCCCCGGCGTGAAGGAAGGCGTCACGGGCATCACCAGCGAAGGCTGCCAATTCGCGCAGCTCACCGTGTTGGTGGCCGACGTCAGGGTGCAGGGCGGCTGCACGACCCCCATCTCGAGGGGCGACGCCCAGACCTCACGGGCGCCCAGTCCTTGGTACCAACCCATGCGATAGGCGATGGCGCGATAGCTGGCAACGTGCGAGTCGACGTACAACGTGACGTTCTGACCTTCTGTCGCGTACGTGAGGTTGGCGAAGCCCTGTATCGCTGTGGGCGAGACACGACCCGAGATCATCCACGATCGAGTGCCCGGTAAACGGTTTTCCGCAATGATGGCCGAAGACTCGACGCCATTGGGCCCCACCGTGGTCGTCGGCACTGTGGTGGTGGTTGTCGGGCTCGTGGTTGTGGTGATGGGGATCGTGGTGGTGGTCGGGATTGTCGTCGTCGTCGAGACGCCTGCGGGTTCGGTTGTCGTGGTTGTTGTGTCCCCGGCCGACATCGTGACAAAGCCAGCGAGAAATACAACCACGGCGCTCGCCGCCACGACGAGGCGCGATAACCATCCTCGGCCCATTTTCACGCTGCCCCCACGTATGCCGACACACCGCCAAGGGACGACTGTACTCATCGCCGTGTCGATGCTGAGTGATCTTGACGAAATCTTGGAAGTGCGTGCGGCCCTTAACCTTCGAGTCGAGATGGTCGCGAGTTGGCGACATAGCGCCTTGCGGCCATAGCGCCGGCGAATGCGTAAGGCGCATTGACTTTCGACGGGCCAATTTCGGGCCCGGGCGGATTGGCCAACGGCCCCTCATCGCCCGAACTCCGCTCAGCGTCGACGACGTCGAGCGGAGTTCGGGCGCTAGGGCCGAGTATCTACTGCGCGGGACCCGTCGTCAGCGCAAAGCTCAGGGACTCCTGATTGCCGCTCGCGTTCACGTAGGTAATGTTCGCAGTGTCACCGGGCTTCAGCGAGTACTCCAGTTCGCTCAACTGTGCGGGGGTGGTCACGGTGTGACCGTCGAAGGACGTAATAACGTCCCCGGCGACGAGGCCCGCGTTGGCGGCGGGGGTATTGGCCATCACCGTCGCCACGGTCACGCCGGTGGTCGTGCTGGTGGGCGACCCCGGCTCGGAGGTACTGGCGCCGTCAACCTCGATACCGAGGATGGCGGTGGGCCCAACGTGAATCGCCGCGGTGGCGTCCCCGTTCTCAATGGCCTTCGCCACCGCGAGGGCGGTGTTGATGGGAATCGAGTACGCCTGCGTGGCGGGGGTCGCCGAGGACCCGAATGAGTAACCGGCTTGGTTGGCGGCGGTGTCCATGCCGACGACTTTGCCGCTCAACGTGACGAGTGGCCCGCCAGAGTCGCCCGGCTCGATGGGAGCGTTCGTTTCGATGAGTCCAGTGAGCTTCTCTGAACCCGATAGGTTCTCGTCGCTCTGGGCCGTGATCGACTGGTTCTTCGCCACGACCGTCCCCGCAACGTAACTCGGGGTCCCGCCCGTGCCACCGGCGTTGCCGATGCCCACAATCTTCTCATTGAGAGATACCGCACTGGAGTTGCCGAGAGTGACGGTGGTCAGTCCCGAGGCATTCTCCAACTTCAACACCGCCACGTCCTTGGCCACGTCGTAACCGAGCACCTTGGCCTTGTAGGTCTTGTTGGTGGCAATGTCACGGACGGTGATCGACGTCGCCGCCTCCACCACGTGATTGTTCGTCAAGACGATTCCATTCGACGTCAAGATCATGCCCGTGCCCGCCGCCGTCGCGTCTTGGTAGGAGATGCCCGTGTTGATGTCAACGAGACCTGGGTCTACCTCCTTCGCAACCTTGGCGGCGGCCTTGTTGGTCGTGGTCGGGGCGGGGCTGGTCGAGGGCGAGTTGAAGTTGGGAAAAGTGAATCCGGGGAACTGCGACGATCCATTCGAGGGCAAACTGGTCCTCGTGTACGAAGGGGCCGCCACCCGCGGAGCCGTGGGCTTATCCACGTAGTGACCCATGACAAAGCCCACACCCGCGATCACCACGACCAACGCGAGCACGACGAGCGCCGAGACGTAGGTCATGGAGAATCCGCGGCGGTCCACCGAGATGGGCCGCTTGCTGGAGTTCTCCGGGACCGTGCTGGAGTTCTCCGGGACGGGGACGGTGGCGTCCACGCCAGGTTCTACTTCGTCATTCCAATCCATAACAAATACTCCTTTGCCGCGAGAAAACGTGACAGGACCAATCCTGGAGGGCCAGGGTGAAGGACCCGTGGAAGTCGCCTAAGAAGCAAGTAAAATTGCGCCAATCGGGACCGTAATTCCGCTCGCCTGGCGCGAATCTTTACTTTCTAGTAGAAAGTATGCCGGTGTTCGGTGCGGAACGAATCCCGCCATTTAGACGTGGCCCAACCCCCCGCAAGGGCATGTTGGGGACGGCCACCTCAGCTGAGCACTGAGTGACGCCTTTCGAGGTGATCGAACGACACGGATATCATCCACGAAAAAGTGTCGTTCGACTCGTCAACTTTGCTGTGGATATTCTCAGGTGATCCCTTGTCCGAGTGAATCATTGAGAAATCGAATTATGGATTTTTCGCACCCAAATCCGGATCGTTCATTTAGGGCGTGATACCCCGATTTACGGTGACGATCGTGGGCACTCCACGGCCGAATTGAAAGGCCGTACGAAAACAGCCCCCGGATCGCGGCCATTTCGGGCCCACACTGTCGCCATTCACAAAGTGCGACCAAATGACAGACAACTCCTGATCAAACGGGCCAAAAAGCAAAATCCCTAGGAAAGAATGATCGAGCCCTTCGAATTTCTTTCGAAGATGGTTCTCAGTGCTCAGCTGAGGTGGTTCTCCCCAACATGCCCTTGCGGGGGTGGACCACGTCCAAAGTGCAAACTCGCCCACCGGAACGTGGTCGGGGCGCCGCCCTCACCTAAAGTAATCCGGGGTGACAGCCAGCGAGCGCACCGGCATTCGACTGACAGATCTGGCCAAGTCCTACGGCGCGGTCAAAGCCGTACGCGGAATTAACCTCACGATCAACCCTGGTGAAACGCTCGCCCTGCTCGGCCCGAACGGCGCCGGGAAAACCACCACCATCGACATGATGCTCGGCTTGATCCGCCCGGATGCGGGAAGCGTCTTACTTTTCGGGTCCACCCCGACCGAGGCCGTCGACGCGGGGGTCATTAGTGGCATGCTCCAGACCGGTTCGCTGCCTCACTATTTGAGCGTCCGCGAACTCGTGACCATGATGGCCTCTCTGTACCCTCACCCCCTTGACGTGGAAGACGTGCTGCACCACGCCGGGATTCTCGAGATCGCCGACCGTCCGACCACCAAGCTCTCGGGCGGCCAGACCCAGCGAGTCCGCATGGCGATCGCCCTAGTGGCGGATCCCGAGATGCTGATCTTGGACGAACCCACGGCGGCGCTCGACGTTGAGGGACGCCGCGACTTTTGGGAGTCGATTCGCGGGGTCGCCGCCCGCGGCAAAACCATCATCTTTGCCACCCACTATCTCGAAGAGGCCGACGCCTACGCCGACCGCATCGTCCTCATGGCCCGAGGTCGAATCGTCGCGGACGGTCCGCCCACCGAGATCAAGGCTCGCGTGGGAGGTCGCACCATCCGTGCGACGCTGCCCGGCGTTGAGGTGAGCGCTCTCCAGACCCTCGCGGGCGTCGCTAGCGCCGAGCAACGCGGCGAAGGTTTCATCATCAAGTGCACCGACGCCACCTCCTCGGACGCTGCCCTTCGAGCCCTCCTCGGGCAGTATCCCCAGGCGCGCGACATCGAGGTGCGCGGGGCAGGTCTGGAGGAGGCGTTCTTGGACTTGACCGGCGACGAGACCGAGGAGAGTTCCTCGTGAATCTCGTCTACGTGCGCTACGAAGTGCTGCGAACCATTCGCAATCGCCGATTCTTGATCTTCTCCCTCGTCTTCCCCCTCATCTTGTTCTTGACGGTGGCCGGCGCGCATCGCCACGCCACGGCGGACGGCATCGGTTTCCCGCTCTATTACATGGTCAGCATGGCCTCCTGGGGAGCGATGACCTCGGTGGTCTCGTCCGGCGCACGCATCGCGCAAGAGAGATCGGACGGCTGGACGCGCCAGCTGCGCATCACGCCCCTCAAGACCAGCACGTACTTCACCGCGAAGATACTGACCGGGTACATGATGGGCGTCTTTAGCATCGTGGTGCTCGCGCTCGCGGGAACGCTCCTCGGTGTTCGCTTGGACGCCGTGGGGTGGTTCACCATGCTCGGCCTCTTGCTCGTGGGACTCATCCCCTTCGCCATCATGGGCATCATGCTCGGTCACCTGATCTCGGTGGACTCACTCGGCCCGGCCATCGGTGGCATCACGGCGATTTTTGCGCTGCTGGGTGGAGTCTTTGGCCCGCTCGTCACGTCCGGAGCGCTTTTTACCGTGATCAAGGGTCTCCCCTCGTACTGGCTGGTTCAGGCGGGCAAGTCCGCGCTCGAGGGTGGTCACGTCTGGACGGGGGAGGCGTGGATCGTGATCGCCGTGTGGTCCCTCGTCCTGGCTCGAGTGGCGGTGAGGGTGTTCCGCCGCGATACGGCGAAGGTTTAGAGGCCCGAGAGTTTTCGTATCGGGCGCGCGAGGGCCGAGTTGTCGTCGTCACCAAATCCTTGGGCAATGATGCCGTCCTCCAAGGTCGCCGCCAGCGAGGCGACGGGTAGTACCGCGCCCACCTGGCGAGCGAGTTCGAGCCCAATGCCCAGATCCTTTCGGTGGAGCGAGATCTTAAAACCAAGGGGGTACTCGTCGTCAATCATGCGGCCGCTGCGATTCTCCATCACCCACGAACCGGCCGCTCCGCCCGAGAGCGCGCCGAGCACTCGTTCGACGTCCAGGCCCGCCTTCAGCCCGAGGGTCACGCCCTCGGCGACGCCGAGGTACGTCGACGCCAAGATCACTTGATTGATGGCCTTGGCCCACTGACCCGCGCCCACGTCGCCGAGATGAGTGACCGAGCGACCCATGGCGTTCAGCACCGGCGCGGCGCGCGCGAAGTCGCGGTCGTCGCCGCCCACCAGAATCGAGAGCGTGGCGTTCTTCGCTCCTTCCGACCCGCCGGTTACGGGCGCGTCCAGCGCCGTCACTCCCCCAGGGGTGAGTCGCTCGGAGAACTCCTTGGCTTTGGTGGGGCTGATCGTTGAGCAGTCGATGAACAGAGAACCCGAAGAAAATCCCTCCGCGAGTCCCTTCGGTCCAAAGAGGACCTCTTCCACCTGGGGAGAGTCGGTGAGACACGTCACGACAATGTCGCTCGCCCGCGCGACGTCGGCGGGACTGGCGGCCTGCGTCGCGCCGAGATCGACGAGCGGACGGGCACGCTCAGACGTTCGGTTCCAGACGGTGAGCTCAAAGCCGGCCTTGACGAGGTTCGCCGCCATGAACTGACCCATCGTCCCCAGCCCGACAAACCCAAGGCGTTCCGTTCGTGTTTCTGGGTTGGTACTGGTCACGGGATCCCCTTCGACTCATCGATTGCTCGAAAATCGTACCCGGGGAATCAGAAACGAGAGAAACGGCGCGAGAAACGCGAGGAAACCGTCAGGCAACGCGCTGACGTCGCGTGGGCGCCGCACACTCACGACAGAGCACCACCGATGTGCGCGCCTCCCCTTCGGTTCGGGCGGCGCGGAGTATTCGAATTGAACCGTTGGATTTGCACCGGTGCTGGTGCCAGCAGGTGTTACGGGAACACTTGCACGGTCCCGAGGCGGGCGTGCGCGTCGCCACCGTTGCCGACGTGTTCGGTTGAGAGTTCGTGGAGAAAAGTTCGGTCACGACATTCCCTTCAATCCCCCTCTCAATAGTACGCGACGTGAGTTCAGAAATGGCGTACCCGGATCGAGTGCCCCCTCAAATCCTCGCCACGCAAAAGCCAACGCAGAGACAACTATCACGTCGGCCAACTTGAGGTGACGTCAGTCGACGTCGCAGTGGCCAACACTCACGATTGAGAAGCGCTTCGCGCCGCTCCTCGCAGTAACGACGCATCTGAACCCACGCCAATGAAACGAAATCCGCGCGACGCGAGAGCCGCCACTCGATCGGGAGTGACGGCGAGGATTCCCGCCGTGATTGAGGCCGCACGGGCGGCCTCAATCACCGCGTCGAACGCCGCCAGAAGAACGGGACTGTCGAACTCTCCGGGTATTCCGAGCGACATAGAGAGGTCACTGGGCCCCACGAAGAGAACGTCCACTCCGGGAATCCCAGCGATTTCACGGACGTTCTCCAGAGCGGGCGCGGTTTCGATCTGCACGATCCCGAGCAGCGAGTCGTTCACGCTCTCCGTGTCGCGACCATCCCCGCCGAACTCTCGCGCGCGGTTGTACGTCGCGATACCGCGATCACCGCGCGGCGGGTACCAGAGGTGACGCACCGCCTCACGAACTTCCTCGGGTGAGTTGAGACGGGGAAACATGACGCCCGCGACACCGAGATCCAAGACGTGACCCACGCGAATGCGCTCCGGTGACTCGACCCGCACCAGCATCGGCACCCCGTGGGCCGCGCCGGCCAGGAGCTGCCCGGTCAGACCCTCTTCGCCGCCCGCACCGTGCTCTAAGTCAACGAGTAGCCAGTCGAATCCACTCAGCGCACAGACCTCGGCGGCGCCCGGTGAGCCCAGATTGAGGAACGTGCCGCGCGTGGATTCGCCGCGGCGCACGAGATCGCGGAACACTGTCACGATGTCGGTGTCCGCAGCACTCGCGGCGGCGACCGTCGGTGAGTGAGCAAAAAAGTTCATGAGTTAGTCTTCCATCACCGCTGCAGAACCGCAAAATCGCAACACGACCCAGGTGACGATCTTGAACTCCATCCGAATAGCCAACGTGGTCGTCACGCCCGTGGCCTTTCACGACCCGCCGTTGCTGAACGCCGTGGGCGTTCACGAACCGTTCGCGTTGCGCTCCATCATCGAGGTCGAGTCGGACGCGGGCGTCACCGGACTCGGCGAGTCATACGGCGACGCCGCGCACCTCGATCGGCTGCGCCGTGTGGGCGGGGCCCTTCGCGGGGTCGACGTCTTCGACACGCACCAGATTCTCGCGACGACACAGCGCGTCTTGGGCGGGGTCGTCGGAACGGACGCGCACGGACTCACGGGCTCGATCAACGCCGCGGGGACGGTGCTTCGCACGTTCAGCGCCTTTGAAGTCGCCGCGCTCGATATTCAGGGCAAGCTGCTCGGCCGTCCCGTCTCGGATCTGCTCGGCGGTGCGGTACGTGACCGAGTGCCCTACTCGGCGTACCTCTTCTACAAGTGGGACGCTCACCCCGGCCGCGAGCCCGACCAGTTCGGCGAAGCTCTTACCCCCAGCGAGATCGTGGCGCAAGCGCGCTGGATGCTCGATACGTACGGCTTTCGCGCGATCAAGTTGAAGGGCGGGGTCTTCGAACCCGCCGCCGAGATCGAGGCCGTGCGTGAACTACGACGCGCCTTTCCGGACGTGCCACTTCGCCTCGATCCCAACACCGCGTGGAGTGTCGCTACCTCCATCGAGGTGGGCGCGGCCCTCGAGGGTGTTCTCGAGTACTTAGAAGATCCCACGCCGGGCAGGACGGGAATGGCCGCGGTGGCCCGGGACGTGTCGATGCCCCTCGCCACCAACATGTGCGTGGTGGGTTTTGATGACATTCCCTCAGCCGTCGACCAGCGATCGGTCGGCGTCATCCTGTCCGATCACCATTACTGGGGCGGCCTGCGAAAGGTCCAGGACCTGGCCGCCATCTGCGACACGTTCGACCTGGGGCTCTCCATGCACTCCAACTCGCACCTCGGGATCAGCCTGGCGGCGATGACCCACGTCGCGGCGGCCGTGCCGAACCTCACCTACGCTCTCGATACCCATTGGCCCTGGAAGAGCGAAGACGTCATTGTTGACACCTTTACCTTCGACGGGGGCTCGCTGGCCGTTCCCACCCGCCCCGGCCTCGGGGTCGAACTTGACCGCGACGCGCTCGCCCGACTTCACGAGCAGTACCTCGGGTGCGGTGTCCTTGAGCGCAGTGATACCCGGTACATGCAGTCGCTACATCCCTCGTACGACGCCACGCTGCCCCGCTGGTGAGTGTCACCGGCTACGCCTATCCGTGGGACTACCTGGACGACGACCGGGCCGCCGCCCGCGCGGCGTCACTGGGGATCGACGTCGTGGCCCTCGCCGCCACCTACCACGCCACGCGCGTCGCGACGCCCCTGCACCCCACGCGTCGGGTCACCGAGGTGCCCCACTCGGCCGCGTACTTCGCTCTTCGTGAGGAGATCTGGCGCGGCCGACGCCTTCGCCCGAGCGCGCCCGCATCGTGGATCGGACCCGACTCCTTCGAAGGGGCCCGCGATCGACTGTCCGGCGAAGGACTGGGTGTCGACGGATGGATTGTCCTCACCCATCGCGACGACCAGCACGACACGAGTCGCGAGCTCCTGGTGCGAAACGCCTTCGGCGAGTCGTACTCCTACGCCCTGTGCCCACGCGCCGATGACGTGCGCGACTACTGTCGCACCTTGGTACAAGAGGTTCTTCGAGTCGGCGGACTGCGGGGCTTGGTGCTCGAGGCGTGCGGACCGATGGGTCTTGACCACGGTGGGGTCCACGACAAAGTGGCGATGGCGCAGTGGAACTCGATCGAACGTCAACTTCTGTCGATCTGCTTCTGTCGGGCCTGTGAGGGCGCGCTCGCGAGCGTCGGGGTCGATCCCGTTGATCTGTCGCGAATGATTCGTGAAGGACTCGCCCGCGACGTCACGTCGATGGAGGAAGCCCTAGGCGAGTACACCTCCGCCGTGCAGACGTACCGCGTGTCACTGGCCACGTCCCTCCAACGCGATCTCATGGAAGCCGCCCACTCGGTAGATCCGAGCGCCACGATCACCCTGCACGCCAGTGCGAGCCCCTGGGCCACCGGGTCCTTTTCCGCCAGCTCGCCAGAGACGCTCCGGGGGGCCTGCGCCGTCGCCAACTGCTGGGACGCGGACGGCGCCGAGGTCGAACTTCACGCGTTGGGCGACATGACCAATAATCTGGGGGCGTACCTGCGCCTCGATCGCCCGTGGGACCACGTCGACGACGACCTCGCGCGCTACGCCAGTCTGGGCGTTGGGGAACTTCATCTCTATCATCTGGGACTGATGTCATCCACCAGTGCCGAGTCGGCCGCGCGCGTTGTCTCTCGATGGACCTCAGGCGTTGGTACCGTCACCAGGGACACGGTCGAGGAGACACTGAACGATGGATGACGTCATCCTCATCACTGGGGCCCAGGGGTCCATCGGTTCGATGCTGCGCAACTCTCTTCGTCGCAGCGGGCGACACCTCCGCCTCCTCGACCTGGCCCCGCTCTCGGCGCTCGCGCCCGACGAGAACGCGGACCTCATCAACGGCTCGTTCCTCGATCCGACGACCATCGCCGCCGCCTGCGAGGGTGTGCGCGCGATCGTTCATCTGGGCGGACTCTCACAGGCCGGCTACTCCTGGCCCGAGTATCTCGAGGTGAACATCCACGGTACGCAGGTTCTGGCGGACGCCGCGCGCCACGCGGGCGTCGAACGCGTGGTGTACGCCAGTTCGAACCACGCCGTCGGTTTTGCGCCCCTTCGCGACGGGGGCGTCGTGCCCGACTATGAGTTTCCGCGACCGGACAGCTACTACGGAGTCTCCAAGGTAGCGAGCGAGAGTCTGCTGAGTCTCTACCACGACCGTTATGGGCTCAACGCCATCTGTCTACGCATCGGCTCCTATCGCGAGCGTCCCTTTGACCGGCGCTCGCTGTGGAGCTGGCTGTCGCCGGGCGACTGCACCCGGCTTGTCGAGGCGGCGCTCAGCACGGCGAACCCCGGTTTTCGCGTGGTGTGGGGCGTCTCGGCGAATAGTCGCTCGAAGGTCTCGCTGGAGGAAGCGCGAGCGATTGGCTACGAGCCGCTCGACAACGCCGAGGACTTCGCCAGTGAGATTGTTGACGATCAGTCGGTGTGGAACGACGTAGGCGGTCCGTACACGGCACTTGACTCGAGTAGTTAGTCGACCAGCGCGACGTAGAGGTCGCAGAGATTCCAACCGGTGTGGCGACCTTCAATAAGTTGCCCCAGTGCGCGCAGCGCCGGATACGTATCATGGGCACGCCCAACGCTCGCCCAGTCGAGCCCCACCTCGTCGAGGCGCGGCCACGTGGCCTCGCTGACCCACGCGCCTCCCACGCCTTCGACGAAATCACGCCCGTCCGAGGCCGTGGCGAGAAAGACGCTCGGTCGAGCGCGCTCACTGAGTTCTTTCGCCATCAGCCACGCAAACTCCTGACAACGACCCCCTCGGCCACCCCCCTCCAGCTGAACCGTCACTTCGCCGACGCCGACCACGGCCGTTCGCGCGTCCGCGCTCCTCGCCGCCTCACCCCACTCCCGGGCCACGCTTGACACGTCGCCCACGACTCGGGCTCCCTGATTGAGTACGTGGTACCCGCGCCGCGTCGCTTCCTCGATCGCCGAGGCCAACATCATGGCCGGCTCGCCCACGACCACATTCTGGTGGACCACCGCGGGACGGGTGGCCATCAACTCGCTGCGGGTCTGAAACGCGCTCAGCATTCTCGCGCGAAGTGACCCGCTCACACCGATCGTCGCCCACAGCGCCTCGGCCTCCTCGGGCGAAGGGTTGTACTCGTACGTCATCGCCGACGCCACCCAACGCGCACCAGAGATCACGTTGTCCACGAGAATCAGACTCGTCGAGTGGGCGGAACGAACATAGCGAAGCAACGCCCCGCCCGCGATGAGCGACGTCGTCGCACGTACCTGGTTCAACGTCGTGATGTCGACGCCCGCCCGCAGTGCCGCTGCCCATATCTCGCCCAGGTCGTCCACCGTGAGCGGCGGTGCGGGAAGCACGCAGAGGCTCGACGCACCGCCGGACAAGAGAAGCAGTGTGGTGTCGGCGTGTCCGTCACTCGTGAGAAACGACGTGACCTCTCGTCCCGCGTGGAGGCTCCCCGCGCCCGGGATTGGATGTTCGCCGATCAGAACGCGGTCCTCGGATCCGTCGCTCTTTTCTCCCACTTCACTGACGATGATCGTGCGAGCGACTCGTGAGCCGAGAACGGTCTGGGCGGTGAGCGCCATTTCGCGCGACGCCTTGCCAATGGCGACGACGTCAACAGTTCCCTCGAGCGGTGTCGCCGAGTTCAGTCGCTCCTCGATGAGAGACGTGAGGTTCAGGTCCGTGAGCCACCGTGACGAGATGGCCCGTGCGTCGCCTAGGAGGGTCGTTTCCACCTCCGTGACCTTAGAGACCGACGCTCCTCAGTTCGACCATTCCGCCGTGTCGAGGTAACCCTGGGCCAGTGAGAATGAGATCGTCTGCACCGTGACCGTGGTGGGCAACTCGAAGACGACACAGCCCGACGAGCTGTCACCCGAGGCCAAATCAAAGACGCCAGTACCATAAAGAAAACTCGTGCACGCGGAGACGGCGCCGAAATCGGCCGTGTACGTCTGTCCGTCGCTGCCGGTCACGGTCATCGCGAGGTTGGCGTCGTCACTAATCCCCCCTGTACTGCTGTTGACGAGACTCACCGGAACGGCGACGAATCGAGACCCCGCGTCGGGAAGTCCCGACCCCGCCGCGGCCGTCGCGGGGTCAATCACCTGGCTCACGGTGACCGAGAAGGGATCCCCGTAGAAGTCGTGAACGGTCTGAGTGGCCCCTAACGGCACCGGCACCGGCGTTTGGGCGATCGACGAGATAACAAGTTGAGGGAGAGAGAGATCCGTGCGGACCTTGGTTTCGACCAGTATCTCCTTGTTGGTGTCGGACTGCAGTTTGTAGGTAGCGGCGGCCAAGCCGGAGACCGTGGTCGCGCTGAAGTCGCTGAGGGTGTCGTATCTCAGCGTTCGAAATGTCGTGACGAACGATGACATGTCGCTCCGCGCGGCGCTCGGCCACGCCTCGATGCTCAGCGACTTTGCGAGGGACGCAAAAGCGGCCGACAACTTCGTGAGGTAGTTCTCAGCCTTCGCCCCCGTGCTGTTGTTGAGGTCAGTCTCAAAGGCCGATATCCGCGAGCTGCCGGAGTTCAGCGTCGTCGAGAAGTAGGAACCCACCGAGGCCACCTTCACCCGATTGGACGGGACCGAGGGCGCACTCGTGCCCGCCGCGCTTCGGGCCACGACGCGAAAGCTGTAACTCTTCCCGGGGCGGAGTCCTTTTACCTCGCAGGTGGTCGTCGCCGTCACGCACGTACCTCGGGAAGGCTTGGAGGTGACGACGTAGTTCTTGACAGCGACTCCCGGTGGTCGCGACCAACGCACCAGAATGGTCGTGGCGGTCCCCGTCGCGTGAACGCGCAACGGCGCAGACGTTGAAGAAGCCCCGGAGACGGTCACCGTCATGGTGAGCGCCAGGACCACTGACGCTGCCCCGATGGTGAACCCACGACTCAGAAAATTTGCTCGACTCATCGGCTCCGACTCCTTGTTCCTATCCAGGCTAGTTACGCACCGCGGCAACGTAGTGTGTTGGCTCGTACCCGCGTGGGGCCGCTCAGTAGGCTCTAGCCATGAGCGGCCCAGTAAACGTTGAACATTGGCAGAGCGAGCCCGACGCGCACGACTTTCCCGCGGCGCGGACCTACCTCAGTTTGATCGCCGAGCCGACACTCGTCGACAAGCTGGTCAAACTCCTCGAACGCGCTCCAAACAGCACGTACGAAGCCAAGGACCTGTTACGCGCGAGCCGACTGCCCCTGCTCGCGGAGGACAACGTGCACGTCGCCCTCGATCTCGGCAAAGTCAAACGCGGCGAGAAACTATCTCCCATCCTGCTCGTGCGCGGTCGGTTCGCGAAAAACCGCAATCTGGTGATTGCCGACGGGTACCACCGGGTCTGTGCGAGCTACTGGCTCAGCGAGAACTCGCCCATTCCGTGTCGAATCGTCGACTTTCCGAGCTAGATCTCGAGACCCGACCCCCTCAGGGGTCGCTTTACACTTGAGCGGTGCGTCGAACAGTTCCCTACGTTCTGCTTGCGGTCCTCGTGGTGTTGGCGGGATCCTTCTTGGTCCTCTCCTACGACCAGTCGACGGCCTCAGGGTCATCGGTGAAACTCCTGGCCCCGTGCCAGCCGACCGATCTCACGGTGCAGCCCTCGACGTACGTCGTGTCCTGCGCCGACGCGAACTCCGAGTTCACCGACCTGCACTGGACCGACTGGGGTGACGAGACCGCCTACGCGACGGGCGAAGCCCGGTGGAATGACTGCACCCCGACCTGCGTGGCCGGGCACTGGCGCCACGAGCCGGCCACCTTCTGGGTATGGGACCCTCGTCGCGAGCCCCACCCCCACCTTCCCAAGTTCGACCACCTCACCATCTACACCAAGCTCGCGAGCGACTCGCACATTCTGGGCACCGAGACGCTGTGGCTGGGCGGTTGGGGTGACCTCAAGTAGCGGCGCGTACCGCCAAGAATCTCCTACGGGGACCCCTTTCCGCGGGGAGCGCCTTCTTTATACTGGGCGACGAACTACGTAGCGGCGCACCAGCGTTCGTCGTAGTGAGTGGGTGTTCACGGACACCGAAGCTCTCGAAACCGGGGTACCAACAATGAAGTATCGGGGTAGGGCCGTAGTGGTGGCCACGTTGGTCTCCTTGGCGATGGCCACGTCGGCGTCGGCCATCGCCTCGCCCACGTGGACCAGCGCTCGTCAGGTCGCTTTGCCCAAAGGCGCCACGGGTATCCCGGATGGCTTCTTCTCCTCGTTGAGTTGCACCGACCCCGGCGACTGTGAAGCGGCCGGCTCCTACGCGAACGACGGCGGCCAGATTCTGGGACTCATCGCCACCGAGTCCGGTGGTCGCTGGACCGCGCCGGTGAGCCTGCAGGCCCCGGCGGGGGCCGCGGGGAACCAAGGGGTCACCGTGTACGGCGTCTCGTGTGGCGTCGCGGGCAACTGCTCCGCCGTGGGGAGCTACGAAGATGGCAACGGCGACGTGGTGCCCTTCGTCGACAATCAACGCGCCGCGCGCTGGTTGCGCGCAAAAATGCTTCCGCTCCCCGCCAACGCGCTCCTCCGTGGACAAGATGCCTTGGTACGGTCAGTGTCCTGCATGAGCGCCAACACCTGTAGCGCGATCGGCACCTATCAGGACAACAACCCGGTCGGCACCCGCACCGAGGGCTTTGTCGCCAACGAGCGAGAGGGGACCTGGAGTCGCGCCCGTGAGATCCAGCTTCCCGCGAGCAACTTCAATCCCTTCGTCTCGATCTCCCAGATCGCGTGCTCCTCGAGTGTTGACTGCGTGGGGGTCGGCTCCTTCATCAACAACAACGACGTCACCGAGGCGCTGGTCGTGAACGAGGTCGACGGAGTATGGCAGCGCGCCGAGGCTCTGGCGCCGCCCGCCTCGGCGAGTCGCTTCGCCGACGCCTCGGTCACCGAAGTGACCTGCCTGAAGGACTCTTCCTGTGCCGCCTTGGGCACCTTCATCGCCACCAGTGGCGCGGTCGAGGCGATGAGCGCGAGTGAGTCCGGAGGCGTGTGGGGAACGGCGAGTGCGCTCGCCATGCCGGCCGACGCCGCGGCGAACCCGCACGTCTTTCTCTTCGGCTTCGGGGGAATCGCCTGTGCCGCGACGGACAACTGCAGCGTCGGAGGCCAGTACAAGGACATCGCCGGTCACTACCAGGGATTCCTCGAGAACGAAGTGAATGGTGCCTGGCTGCCCGCCGTCGAGGTCGCCTTGCCCACGAACGGTGTTTCCGGCGGTCCCAACGGCGGCGTCGTGGCGATCAGCTGTCCGAGCCTCGGAGAGTGCCAGGCCAGTGGCTCGTATCTCGATGCGAGCGGCAACTACCAGGCCGTGGTGTTCGCCGAGACCGATGGAACGTGGCAACGTGGTGAGGAAGTCACCCTGCCCGACGGCGCGAGCACCGTCGGCGTCGACGGCGGGATCTACGCCATTTTCTGCGCCAGCCCCACCTCGTGCGTGGGAGTGGGCAGCTTCTTACGAGGAACCAAAACCTACGAGGGCTTCACGCTCGACGGTTAAGCGAGCCCGGCCACCGGTCAAGGTTTCATCTCCTGACCACCTGGGGGTACCGCGCCATTCACTTTGCGGTAACCCTGGCTTTTTACGGTGTTCGGTGTGGCACGTCAACGAACCCATCGCCCCCTTGATGATCCCTTGCGTGCCGCATCTCGCCTGACCTCACGGGCTCGCCCGTGAGCGCCGCCGTCGACCTGCCGGGCCGCAACGTGATACTCATCGTGGAGGACGAAGAGAGTTACCAAGACGCGCTCAACGTGGGGCTCAGCGTCGAAGGATTCGTCGTTGTCGGCGCGACCAACATCGCCGAGGCCCGGGTCCTGCTCGCCACCTCCAAGCCCGACCTCGTGCTGTTGGACGTCATGCTGCCCGACGGCTCGGGCATCGACTACTGCCGCGAACTGCACGACACGACGCACATTCCCGTCATCATGGTGACGGCGCGCACCAACGAGGTGGACGTGGTGCTGGGGCTCGAGATCGGCGCGGCGGACTACGTCACGAAGCCGTACCGCTTGCGCGAACTCGTGGCGCGAATTCGCGCGGTCTTGCGCCGACCGACCACCGCCAGCGATGACGAGGTCATCACCTTCGGCGACCTGCGCATCGACTTCACCCGGCGCACCGTCACGCGCCAGACCCAGAACATCGAGCTCAGTCGCAAAGAGTTCGACCTGCTCGCCCTGTTTGCCACGCGCCTCGGTCAGGTAGTCACGCGCGAAGTCTGCCTCGACACACTGTGGTGGGGACTGGAACTCTCCGACACCCGAACCTTGGACACGCACGTCAAGCGACTACGACAGAAGATCGAAGATGATCCGGCGAGCCCCCGCCACCTGATCACCATTCGTGGTGTGGGCTTTCGACTCGACCCGTAGCCTGGCCCGGTGGAGAAAAACGACGTCGCCTACGACTTCACGCTAGAAGACCAAGACGGCCACGACCGGACTCTGTCGACCATGCTGAAAGAAGGTCCCGTCGTACTGTTCTTCTACCCCGCGGCGCTCAGCGCGGGCTGCACCAAGGAGTCCTGTCGCTTTCGCGACCTCAACGCCGAGTTCAGCGCCCTCGGCGCGCAACCCGTGGGAATCTCCATGGATAGCGCCGATCGCCAAGCGCAGTTCTCCAAGAAAAACGGCTTCGGCTTCCCGCTCCTCACTGACGGTGACGGCGAGGTCGCTCGCCACTACGGCGTAAAGCGCGCGCTCGGCTTTCTCAAGGTCAAGCGGGCCACCTTCATCATCGACCCGGACATGCGAGTACGCGAGGTGATCCACAGCGAAGTGAATCTGAACAGTCACGCCGACCGCGCGCTCGAGGCGCTACGCGCCTAGCCGGCGATCAGCGCGGCGGCGGGGTCCTCCAGAAACGTCGCCACGTGGCCGAGCACTCGTGAAGCGAGCGCCCCGTCAATCTGGCGGTGATCAAAGGACATGGCGATCTCACAGACCTGACGCACCACCACCTGGTCGTTGACGACCCAGGGCGCCTTGGCGATCTGGCCGATCGCGAGGATCGCGCCCGTGCCCGGGGGCAGAATCGGCATCGCCGCGTCCACCCCGAAGGGCCCGACGTTGGTAATCGTGAGGGTCGTGCCGATCATCTCGTTCGGCGTGGTCGTCCCGTTGCGTGCCTTCTCGACCAGGACGTTCAGCGCCTGCGCCATCGCTACCAGGTCGAGCTGATCGGCACCCTTGATGTTGGGCACGATCAGCCCACGTGGCGTGTCGGCCGCGATGCCCAGGTTCACGCTGCGTCGCACGACGACTTCCGCCGCCCCGGTGTCAAAACTCGAGTTAATGCCTGGGTAGTGACGCGCCGCGTCGCAGAGCGCCATCGCCACGATGGTGAGCGGTGACAGGCGGACGTCTTGCAGCGTGGGCTGTTTCTTCAATGACGCCAAGAGCTCCATCGTCTTGGTGGCGTCGAGGCGCACCCAGACTGCGGCGTGTGGGGCGGAGAACGCGCTCTGGACCATAGCGTCCGACATCGAACGAAGAACACCCTTTACCGGGATGCGCTCTTCCTTCGGGCCGGTCGACCACGACTCGATGTCCCGACCGACGAAGCGAGAGGTGGTCGTCGGTCCACTGGGCGCGGGTCCGCGGGCCGGGGCCGGGGCCGGCGACGCGACTGGAGCGCCGCTGAGCGCCCGCTCGACGTCGTCACGGGTGATCAGTCCATCGCGACCGGTACCGGCCACCGTGGCGATGTCCACGCCGTGCTGCTTGGCGTAGAGACGAACGGGTGGGGTAGATCGTGGCGCCACCGAGGGGATCGCCGCGGTCACCGAGGCGGGGGTGGGGATCGATGGCGCGGCAGGGGTGTTGGTGGCGCCGTTGCGACCGGTCCGGCGGTGCGTGCGCGTCGCGACCCCTTCTTCGTTGGCCACGCCGTAACCCACGAGCACTGCTTCACGGCCCGCACCGATCGCCGCCGGACTCTGTTCCACGAGCTCGCTCGCGGCTTCGGCTTGACTGGCGGGTGTCGCCGCGACTTTCGCCGTCGCGCTTACCCCCCACCTCAAAGGTAATGAGGGGCTTGTGCACTTCCATGACGTCGCCCACGTTTCCGTGCAGCGCGACGACGGTACCCGCGTAGGGACTCGGCAGTTCGACGGTGGCTTTGGCCGTCTCGATATCGACCAGAGGTTGGTTCAACGTGACCGCGTCGCCGACGGCAACCTTCCACGTCACGATCTCGGCTTCGACGAGACCTTCACCGACGTCCGGTAAAAGAAAGACTTCTTCGCTCAACTCTCAAACTCCATCACTCGGTCCACCGCGTCAAGAATGCGGTCCACCGTGGGGCGGTAGTCCTCTTCAATCCTCGTCGGGGGATAGGGCACGTGATACCCGCTCACGCGAATACCCGGTGCGCTCATTGAATAGAAACAACGCTGGGTCAGTTCCGCCACGATCTCCGAGCCGATCGAGGCCATGTGCGGAGCCTCCTGCACCACGACGAGACGACCGGTCTTTTCGAGCGAGGCGACCATGGTGTCGAGGTCCAGGGGCGCGATGCCGCGCGCGTCAATCGCCTCGATGGACACCCCTTCAACGGCCGCGGTCTCGGCCGCGCGCAAAATCGTCTTCATCGAGGAGCCGTAGCCGATGACGGTCACGTCGCTGCCTTCGCGACGGACCTTGGCGTCGAACAGCCCGGCGGGCGGGCTGTCGAGGTCGACCTCACCCTTCTCCCAGTAGCGGCTCTTGGGCTCGCAGAAGATGATCGGGTCGTCGTGTTCGATGGACTGTTGAATCATCCAATAGGCGTCATTCGGCGTCGAGCACGAGACCACGCGAAGCCCGGCCGTCGCGGCGAAGTAGGCCTCGGGACTCTCCGAGTGGTGCTCGATCGCGCCGATGCCTCCCTGGAAGGGGATACGGATGACGAGACCCATGGTGTAGACGCCGTCGGAACGCTTGTGCAGCTTCGCGACCTGGGACACAATCTGGTCGAAGGCCGGGTAGACGAAACCGTCGAACTGAATCTCACACACGGTGCGGTACCCGCGAATGGCGAGGCCCACGGCCGTGCCCACGATGGCCGACTCGGCCAAGGGCGAGTCGATCACGCGGTCCTCGCCGAAGTCCTTCTGTAGGCCGTCGGTGATTCGAAAGACGCCGCCGAGCTTGCCGACGTCCTCGCCCATGATGAGGACCTTCTTGTTCTTCTCCATGGCCTTACGCAGACCCTCGTTGAGGGCCTTGGCCATGGTCATTGAGGTGGTCGCCATCAGTGACCCGCACTTACGCCGAGGTCGATCATCTCGCGACGGCCCTCTTCGATCAGGGGATGGGGCGCGGCGTAGGCGTGATCGAACATGGAGATCGGGTCCGGTCGGTCCATGGCCAACACGTCATCGCGCAACTTGAGCGCCATGGTCTCGGCTTCCGCCGCGACCTCGTCGAACTTCACGGCCTTCACCCGATACTCGCGCACCAGCAGCGACTTCACCCGTTCGATGGGGTCGCGATGCTTCCACACTTCGACCTCGGCGTCGATGCGATAGCGCGTGGGATCATCGGACGTGGTGTGGGCGCCGAGTCGATAGGTGTAGGCCTCGATCAGCGTTGGTCCCCCGCCCACGCGCGCCTGTTCCAAGGCGCGCTTGGTGACTTCGTAGACGGCCAGCACGTCGTTCCCGTCGACCCGAACGCCCGGAAAGCCAAAGCCGTGCGCGCGGTGATAGAGCGGAATCTTCGACTGGATCGACATTGGTGTGGAGATACCCCACTGGTTGTTCTGACAGAAGAACACCACGGGGGTGTTGAACGACGCCGCCCACACGAAGGCCTCCAGCACGTCGCCCTGGCTGGAGGCGCCGTCACCGAAGAAGGTCATCGCCGCCTCTTCCGCGCCGTCGCGTTGGATGCCCATGGCGTAGCCCACGGCGTTCAGAACTTGATTACCGAGCACGATGGTTGGGACGGAGTGGCGATACTTCTGCGGGTCCCAGCCGCCGTTCGAGGTGGCGCGAAAGAGTCGGAGCATGTCCTCGGGAGGGACCCCGCGACACCAGGCAATCCCGTGTTCGCGGTAGGTCGGAAAGGTGAAGTCGCCCGGCTCCAGCGCCCGACCCGCGCCGATCTGAGCCGCCTCTTGACCCTGCACCGGAGCCCACAGGGCTAGCTGCCCTTGGCGCTGCAGCGACGTCGACTCTTGGTCGAGTCGGCGAATGATGACCATGTCGCGATACATGCCAAAGATGGCTTCGCCGCTCAGTGTCGAGTCGTACTGCGCGTTGGAAACGCGCTCTCCCTCAGGTGTCACTAATTGGATCAGTTCTTCGCCGATCATCAACGCTCCTTAGCTACCCCCAGCGATAAACCTTATCCCCGTACGCTAAAGGAGTGCCCCGGCTACTGGTTGACGTCACCCCTTTACGCACGAGTAAAGACTTCAGGTTGTTATTCATCGGGCAGTTGGTCTCACTACTGGGCAGTAACTTGACGCTGGTCGCAGTCGCGTACCAGGTATACGAGGTCACGAACTCATCACTGTGGGTCGGCGTGGTCAGTTTCATTCAGTTGCCGGTCCTGATCTTTGGCGCGCTCTGGGGCGGTGCCCTCGGTGATCGCTTCGATCGACGCACGCTGCTCATCGCCGCGACGTCGCTGTTGGCGGTCATCAGCTTCGCCCTCGGCGCCAACGCCCTTCTGCCTCATCCCAACTTCGTCGTTCTGGTCACGCTGCCGGCGCTGGCGGCGGGGCTGGCGGGACTGTCGGGACCCCTGCGTACGGCCGTCATACCCACGCTGGTGCGGCCCGAGGAGTTGGTGGCGGCGTACTCGCTGAATCAGATCATCATGAACGCAGCGACCGTCGTCGGGCCCGGTCTCGCGGGCGTCATCATCGCCGCCACCGGCGTGTCGTGGTGTTTCCTCATCGACGGCATCACCTTCTTCGCCTTAGTGCTCTCGACGTTCTTTATGTCGGCCATGAAGCCGGTCGGGACCGCCAGTGGCGAGAAGGCGCTGCGCGCCATCGCCGCCGGGTTTCGTTACGTGCGTCACAACGCCGTCGTCCAGGCCGTCTACCTCGTCGACCTGAACGCGATGGTCTTCGGCCTTCCGCGCGCCCTCTTCCCGGCCGTGACCAAACACATCTATCACGGCGGTCCCGAGATGTTGGGTCTGCTCTACGCCGCCCCGGGCGCCGGCGCCCTCCTCATGGCGATCTTTACCGGCTGGATAGATCAGGTGCGCCGGCGCGGTCGCTTGGTGATCCTCGTCGTATTGACCTGGGGTGTCGTCATGGCCCTCTTCGGTCTGGTGCACGCGGTGTGGGTGGGGCTCATCTGCCTGGCCGTGGCCGGGGCCATGGACGTCATCTCGACGGTGCTGCGCAACACCATCCTGCAGACATCCATCACCGATGAGTATCGCAGCCGGCTCTCGGCCATTCAGATGGCCGTGGTCACGGGCGGGCCCCGTCTCGGGGACCTGGAGTCTGGGGTCGTCGCCAACTTCACCTCAACGGAGTTCTCGATCGTCTCGGGCGGGGTGATGTGTGTGGTGGGCGTGCTCGCCCTCATCCGGTGGCGTCCGACCTTCTGGCGCGAACGGTCGATCTAACCAGAGCGCACCGGGATCGAGCGCCGTTTTCCGTTCGTTACCTGCGCCAACTGACCGCACGCCGCCGCGATCGAGCGACCGCGCGTATTGCGCACCGTGACGTTCACGCCGCGCTCCAAAAGCCCGTCGCGAAACTCGTGAACCCGCTGCGTGGTGGACCCGCGGACCAAGTACCCGGGGGTTGGATTAAGCGGAATCAAGTTCACGTGCGCACTGAGATCAAGGGCGTAGTCGGCCAGCTCATCCACGGCGGTCTCGGTGTCGTTCACCCCGTCGATGAGCGCCCACTCGAAGCTGAGGCGCCGACCCGTTACCTCGATCCAGGTGCGGCACGCGTGGCGAAGTCGCTCGAGCGGATAGCGCCGATTTAGGGGAACGAGTTCGTTGCGCGTCTCGTCATTCGCCGCGTGCAGCGACACCGCGAGGGTGAGGGGCAGCCCTTCATTCGCAAGACGCTCGATGGCCGGCGCCACGCCGACCGTCGACACCGTGAGATGACGCGCCGAGAGCCCTCGATACCCGTGAAGGCGTCGCACGACCTCCACGGTCGTGGCGTAGTTGGCGAGCGGTTCACCCATGCCCATAAAGACCACGTTCGAGAGGCGCGAGGGCGCGGCCGCGCGCGTCGCAAACATCACCTGCTCGATCACCTGGCCGACGCTCAGTTGGCCCGAGAACCCGGCCTGACCGGTCGCACAAAACGTGCAGCCCATGGCGCACCCCGCCTGTGACGAGACGCACACCGTGACGCGATCGTCGTAGTGCATCAACACCGTCTCGATCGTCTCGCCATCCTCCAGTTGAAAGACCCACTTGCGCGTGGCGCCGTGATCACTGGCCACGTCGTTTCTCACCGTGAGGCCGCTCGGAAACTCTTCGACCAGACGAGCGCGCAGGGACTTGGGAATCGTGGTGATCTCGGCGAGGGCCCGCGCTTCGCTCCAGAGCCCCCGCCAGAGTTGTTCGACGCGGTACGAAGGCTCTCCGACAAGAAATGATCTCAATTCTTCTTTCGAATACTGATAGATCGACGGCACCGTTCCACGCTAGGGGAAATGTTCGGTCGCGGTGTGGGTGAATACGGTGTCCACCTACAGCACTCTCACAGGGAACTCTTACTTGCTTTTTCTGCGGACCTTGTGGAGTCTTTTGGTAGCGGAAAGAGACTGAAGAGAGCGTTGAGAGGAGATGTGCGTGTTCGCCGTAACCCAAGTGGCACTCCTGGTTGTCATTGAGTTGTGCGTGGTGCTCGGACTGTCGCTGGCGGCGATTCGCTGGCATCGCCAAAGCGCTCCTCAACGCGGCCTCCCAGTCGATAGTGATCACCAGCGTGACGTCGTCGCTGACTATGAAGCAACGATCGACACGTATCGCGACGTTCCCACTCGAGCCCGAGGCACGAAAAGTCGTGTCGAATCTGAGCGATAGGTGACTTTCCCCCGGCGGGTGGGATCGGATGTCCGATCCCACCCGCGGCCCCCCCTTTGAACGTTTTCACGACTCCTACAATCTCTGCTTGACTCGTTGGTGGCTGCGCGAGGGTGTAGCCAGAACAGGAGCATCGTGGAGTTAGCGAACACATCGGCCGTCGTCACCGGCGGCGCATCAGGGCTCGGCGAGGCGACGGCGCGCGCACTGGCGTCGCGCGGCGTCAAGGTGGTACTCGCGGACCTCAACGACGACGCCGGGCGCACGATCGCCGAGGAGATCGGCGGCGCCTACGTGCACTGTGACGTGTCCGAGACCGACCGCGTCATTGAGGCCATCGAGGCGGCCACGGCGATGGCGCCCCTGTGGAGTGCCGTCAACTGTGCGGGCGTCGGTTGGGCGACGCGCACCATCGGTAAGGACGGCGAGTACGCCTCGGCGCACGACCTGGACATCTATCGCAAGGTCATCGAGATCAATCTGATCGGCACGTTCAACGTCTGTCGACTGGCCGCGACGGCCATGAGTCACAACACCCCCGACGTTGATGGGTGCCGTGGCGCGATCGTCAATACGGCGTCGGTCGCGGCCGAAGACGGCCAGATCGGTCAGGTTGCCTACTCTTCGTCCAAGGGCGGCATCGTCGGGCTGACGCTGCCCCTCGCTCGCGACATCGCACCCATTGGGGTTCGCGCGAACTGCATTCTTCCCGGACTCATTGACACTCCGATCTACGGCTCGGGCGAGGCGTCCGACGAGTTCAAGGCTCGCCTCGGCACGGGAGTCCTGTTTCCGAAGCGCCTGGGCTACGCGAGCGAGTTCGCCTCCCTGGCACTGGAGCTTCTCTCCAACAGCTACATGAACGCGGCGTCGATCCGTATCGACGCCGGCATTCGCATGCAGCCGAAATAAGCCGAGAGAGCCCTCGTCCCTTCGAGGACCGCTTAGCCTTGCCGATGTGAGTTGGGTCGACATCGTGATCGTCGTCGTGGTGCTGCTGGCCGCGCTTCGCGGCTTCTCCGAGGGCGCCATCAGCCAGATCGCGGTCATCATCGGACTCGGCGCCGGTTTCTACCTCGGCACCGCGATCGCCCCGTCGCTCTCACACGACTTCACCACGGGTCACTGGCGCCCGGCCCTCGCCCTCATCATCATTCTGGTTGTCACCCTCGTCGGCATCACCGTCGGCGGCATTGTGGGTCGAATTATCAGCCGATTCGTGAGCGTCCTTATGCTCGGCATCATCGACCGCGTCGCGGGGGTGGCCGTGGGCGTCGTCGCCGCTCTCGTCCTGTGTTGGCTCCTCGCTGGACTCCTGGCGGGGACGCCGTGGGCCTCCGTCGACAGCGCCATCCAAAACTCCGCGATCCTTTCGGGCCTCGATCACGTCATGCCCCCCGTTCCCTCCATTGAGTCACGGGTGCAGACCCTCTTTCGAAAGGCGGGCGTCCCGGCGATCTTTGCCAACGTGATCGCCCCCACTCTGCCGTCTCCGGTCAACCCCCAGACGCTTCCCGCGGTCATCCACTCGATCTCCGCGCCGAGTGACGTCGTGAAGGTGCTGGCGAGCGGCTCGTGCAACACGCTGAGCGAGGGGACGGCCTTTTACGTCACCACCGACGAAGTCGTCACCAACGCGCACGTCGTCGCCGGTCACCAGCACTTCACGGTCAATGGATCTCCGGCCACCGTGGTGCTCTACGACGCCAACAACGACATCGCCGTATTGCGCGTGGCGGCGCGCGGCGCTCCCCTTCGCTTTCTCGCCACCGAACCCACCTCGGACACCAAGATTCAGGTGGTGGGCTTTCCTCTCAATGGCCCCCGCTCACGGGCCGATGGTTACCTGGAAGGCCAACTGAGTGGCGATGGGCGCAACTTCTATAACCAAGATCTCGAAGAGAGGACCTTCCTCGCGCTCGAAGTAAACGTGATGCCCGGGAACTCGGGCAGCCCGGTCCTCGTCAATGGCCGCGTGGCCGGCGTACTCGAGTCGTACTCGCTGAGCGAGCGAAGCACCGCCTACGCGATCCCCAACAGCATCGTCCAAGAGGACATCGCGCGGACTCCCACCAAGGGCAGCGCCTCCACCGAAAGCTGCTTGAGCGGAGGTTGACCCGCCCGTCGCTCCGCTGCTCACGAGGTCAACCTCCCACGTGACCACGAGTCACTCGTGATGAAGACGTGAACCGTGGCGCCCGACGAGTTGGTGAAGATCTCCCTTGGCACTCAACGGGTTCGCCGGAAAGGTGCTCGCGGCGAATGGAAAACGCGCGGTGCAACTCCACGACCCGTCGCCCTCGATCGCGAGTCCTTCGTAGTCAGGCACGCCCTCCAAAAGTTCAAGGAAGTCTCGTCCAGCGACGGCTAACGCGGTCGCTAACGCGTCGGCGACTCCAAGATCGGGACCGACGACGCTCGCCGACGCCGCCCGCGCTCCTGCGCGGCCGGAGAAAGGGTCGATTAAGTGTTGACCGCGCTCGTACGTTCCCGACGTGGCGATCGCCCCCTGCACATCGACGACGCACGCAAGTCGCCCTCGAGCGCCAGGATCAGTGATACCAATCCGAAAGGGCGCGTTGACCCCGGGTCTTCCGCGGATCACGATGTCGCCGGCCGCGTTGACCATGGCGCCCGTGACGCCCTCGTGATCAAGCGCGCGCAGCGCTCGCTGGGCGGCCCAGCCTTTCACGTACCCGGTGGGATCCACGCCTCCCGGCAGGGCCCACGGATCGAACCAACCCTGGGAGAGGCTCCGGGCGCTCGCGCACAGCGTCAAGACCTCGGTGACATCCTCGGGCATGTCCTCAAGACGGGCAACCCCCCGACGAAGCCGCGAGACGGGACTCTCGGTCTTCCACGTACTGAACAGTTCGTCGGCGTGATGCAGAGTGGCAAACGCGCGCTCCGCCAAGGAGTCGATCACGTCGCGTTCGAGTGCCGACTCGACGTAGAGATCGAAGACGACCACGGTTCCCATCACTTCTTCGAGGTAGTACACCACTCGCGGCGGGTCCTCCCCGGTGACGGGCGTCACTGGCGCAGCTTGATCAGGGCCGCCTGCAGCGACTGCTCAAATCCGGCACTGGTGAAGCTGGCCCCCGACACGCCCTGGATGTTGGCGCTTTGGGCGCTCAGGGCCTGTGCCTCGAGGATGGGAATGGCGTACTCGTCGATCGACTGGGACCGCGCCTGTCCCCCGTCGCTGATGGACGCGATGCTCACCTTCGTGATGTGAGAGGCCGTGCCGGTGACCGAGACCGCGAGGGTGCCGTAGCTGTAGTTGATCTCGGGCCCGACGACGGTTCGCGTTGTCGTCGACGGCCGCGGCGTCGTTGTCGTGGTCGTGGTGGTCGTGGTCGTGGTTCGAGCTGGCGCCGTGGTGGTAGTAGTGGTGGGGGCGCGAGTCCCCGCGGCCGTCGTGGTCGTCGTGGTGGCGCGGGCCGGCGCCGTGGTAGTGGTGGAAGCGCTGGTAGCACCGCTCCCCCCGCGAGGCGATGCGCTACTCGGGGAACTCGATGCTCGGGTCGTGGTCGTGGTTCCGAGGGAGCTGAGCGACAACGTCGCCGGCTTCGTGTGAAAGCTCATCAAACCGGCGAACCCCGCCACCGTGGCAGCCGCCACCATTCCCGCGCGCTTCATGATTGATGTCTTTTCGTGGTGAACATACGCCTTCGATTCATCTCGGCCCTAAAACGCGAACGCTTCTTCGTGAAGCTGATCGGCGCGGATCCCGAGGCTCTGCGCCGCCCTCATCACGCCGTTGCTGAAGCCGTCGGGCCCGCACACGTACACGTCGCTGTCGCGGATCGCGGGGGCCAGTTGACGAAGCGAACTCGCGCCGAACTCCACCTGATCACGAGCACCAATGACCTCGTGGTAGTGGCCGCCTCGACGCTCTACGAGCGCGATCACCTCGTCGCGGTGAACGATGTCGCCTCGATTCGAAGCGCGAATGATGACCGTCACGTCGACGCGGTCCGGTAGATCCTCTAAGAGCGCGCGCAGCGGCGTGATGCCCACTCCCGCCCCGACCAGTACGACGCGGTCGCGCGTCCGGGCGTGATGGGTAAAGGCGCCGTAGGGCCCCTCAATGCCCACCCGCGTCCCTCGTTTCAAGGCAGCAACCGCCCGACTTTGATCGCCCAAGCCCTTGATCGTGACTCGTAGGTAGGGGGGCTGGGGAAGGGCCGACAGAGAGTAGGGATGGGCGTGCCACCAGAGCTCTCGCGTGAGGAATCTCCACTTGAAGAACTGTCCGCCCGACACGGCCAAGCGATCCAGGCGCCGTCCTGAGCAGATTACCGAGACGACGCCGGGCGCCTCCTCGCGTACTTCGCGGACCCTCAGTTGATGACGGAGGCTCCGCCACAGCGGCAGCCCCAACCGATAGACCAGAACGACGCCGGCGCTCAACGCCCAGATGAGGGACCAGAGCGCGCGCGCCAGGGGGTGACCGAGGAACGACCCTCCCGTGTCAATTTGATGAGCGAAGGCGAGAGCCAGCGCCAGATAGAAATAAAGATGGACGACCCACCAGGTTTCGTACTTCATTCGACGCCGGGCGATCTTTATCGACGTTGAGGCCGCCATCACGAGGAGCCCGAACCCGACCGTCGCGGCCAGCAGATTCGGATACGTCGAGAGAAACACCCAGAACTGATGAAGCGCACCGGTGCGCGAGAGCGCGGCGTACCCCAGCGTGATGAGAACCACGTGAGCCGCAATGAGGACCACGGGCCACGGACCGATTCGACGATGCCAGGTGAGAAGGCGGTGCTGGCCCACCGCGCGTTCCAGCCACGGAATACGAGCGATCAGTACCAACATGACCAACATGAGGTACGTCCCCGTGAAGGCGGCCAGACGGCCACCCGCGATGAGCCATCCACCCGGGGCCGAGAGGGAACCACGGGTCTCGCCGCTGATGTCGAGTGCGACCACGGCGATGAATCCGACTCCGGCCAACCACGTGCCCACCGTGCCCACCCACGGTTTTGGTGCGGGGCCGGGCCGTCGCCGGGCGCGCCGGGTCCGAAAGGACTCGCGAGGGATGTCGTCTCTGGTCGGCGATAGTCCGGCGCTATCCCGCGAGGGAGCGACTGATGGCGGAGGTCCCTCTCTCGATGGCATTGAAGTCCTCAAGTCCGGCGCGCCGGGGGGTGGCGTCATTTCGAGGCTACGAGTGGGAACTAACGCTGACATGAAGACACCATAAATTTCAGACATAGTCCCGGAAGTCCCACACAACTCGACCCTCGTACCTCGATACTACTACGCGCTACGTAGTAGTATCGACGTCGTGACGTCACGCGCCGACTCCTCGGGACTCCGCCGGGCCAACGATCCGCCGGTTCTCATCCTTACCAGTCTCGCCGGGGGCGCGAAGCACGGTCACGCCCTCCTCAAGGACATCGAGGCCTTCGCTGGCATTCGACTGGGGGCGGGAGCCCTCTACGGAGCGATCACCCGACTCGAGGAGCGGGGACTAATTGAAGCGCTCGCGAGCGACGATCGGCGGCGACCGTATCAAATTACTTCTGCCGGGACGCGAGCTCTCGCCAGCGTCCTGGCCGAGATGCGCGACCTGGCTGACGTCGGAGCGGCCCGGTTAAAGCTTTCCTGGGGGGCCTCGTGATGGTCGGTCGGTCCGACCAACGGCGACTGCTCCGTTGGTACCCGCGGTCGTGGCGCGACCGCTACGGCGAGGAGTTGCTGGCCCTCGTGGAGGATGAGTGGGGGGAGGGGACACCGTCACTGAGGCACCGGCGAGCTCTCGCCCGCGCGGGGCTACGCGAGCGTGCGCACGCGGCGGGGCTCATCGGTCGCGGGACCGACGCGGCGACTCGACTGCGCTCGGGTTCACTTCTGGTTCTGTCCGCCTGGACTCTCTTCGTCGTAGCCGGCCTCGGTTTCCAAAAGACGTCGGAGCACTTTGCTCGAGCCGTGCCGTTGGCCTCACGCCCACCCAGCCAAGCGGCGTTCACCACCGTGGTGGTCTTCGCCATCATCTCGCTCATCGCCGTTTCCATCGGCGTCGCAGCGACACTTCCGAGCGCCCTCTCGTTCCTTCGCTCAGGGGGGTGGCGTCACGTTCGTCGACACGTATTTGGCTCACTGATCGCCAGCGCCCTCGTCGTCACTGCCGTTGTCCCCTTGTCCCTGTGGGCGGACCATCTCAACGAGTTCCAACGAAACGGGGGTGACGGCGCGTACTCCTGGGCATTTTCCGCCTGCGCGTTGCTCGTCACTCTCGCCCTCGTGTCTTGGACCACCACCGCCGTCGCGTTCGCGAAGCGACTCACGCTCTCGCGCGCGGTCCTTCGAATCGAAGGCTCCATGGCCTTCCTCGTCGCTGCGTCTATGGCGGTAGTCACGGGGGCCACCGCCGTGTGGTGGGACACACTGGCGAGGAACGCGTCGTGGTTTTTGCAGGGCGGCCCGGTCGGTCAGCCGTCAAGCTCAGTAAGTCTGACCATGGTGGGAATCGTGTCGGTCATGTCGATCGCCGTCTTCTGCGCGATTGCCGGCATTGTTCGAATCACGGGTTCATGGCGTCAGTGCTCAGTGAGAGCCCTAGCGGGGGGCGGTGTCGAAGATTAAGGTCCCTGTCGAAGGTCACTTCTTCACGAGACCGTCAAGTTCGACAGTTACGATGAAGCCGGCGAACTCGATGAGTCCGGTCGTTGCTCGCCGTACAACACCGACAAAGACGTGAGGGGCGCACACTGATGGAACATCTCCTCGCGACCTGGGGTTATCTCGCTCTCTTTGGAGTCTGCTTCCTGGCGGCCCTGGGCATTCCGGTTGGTTCGGAGCTGGCCATCGGTTACGCGGGGGTGCTGGCGAGCGGTCAACTCGTGTCGGGACATCATCACCACCTGCAGCTCGCGATCGTCATCATCGTCGCGGCGCTGGGAGAGGTCTGCGGCTCGCTAGTGGGCTACGCGATTGGTCGATTCGGCGGTCGCTCTCTCGTCGAGCGAATCGGCAAGTACATTCTGCTCACGCGGAAGGATTTGGATCGGGCCGAGGCCTGGATCGACGGTCGGGGCGAGTCCGTCGTCTTCTTTGGTCGCTTCATCCCGCTCGTTCGATCCTTCGTCTCAATTGCGGCGGGGATCGGCGAGATGGCACTGTGGAAATTTGTCACCCTCACCGCCGCGGCGTGCGCCATCTGGTGCGCGGGACTTGCTTTGATCGGCTACGGTCTCGGGTCGAGCTGGCGTCACATACTCACGTACTTCAGCGACGTGGGGTACGTGGCGGCGGCGGTCGCCGTCCTCGTGGTCGCGGGCTTCGTCGTGCACCGACTGCGCCAACTTCGAGCGGAGCGCGCGTAGGACCCCTCGGGCGGTGGGCCGGTCACTGGACAATCCCCGGTCGGTGGCACGAAGTATGCGACGATCGTGAGCATGGAGCGCCGTGCGTGGCAGAGCCACTGGCACAAACACCCCGGCGTTCGATCCGGAGAGCAGCTTTCCCTCGGGGAGCGATCGGCCGACCGTATGCGCAACATGATGGGCTCGTGGCCCTTCGTGTTTACCTTCTTCGCGATCATGATCCTCTGGGCCGTCACCAACACCTTTTTCTTCGAACACGTCCTTCACCACAAGGCCTTCGATCCCTACCCCTACATATTGTTGAACCTCTTCCTCTCGATGCTCGCCGGCGTCCAGGCGGCCGCGCTACTGATCGCGGCCAAGCGGGCCGACGCGGTCTCCTCCGAAGTGGCCCTGCACACGTCGAAGAACACCGACGACATCAAGACGCTGATTCAGGAGAACACCGAGCTCACCTCGCAGGTTAAGAAGAACACCGATCTTCTGGAGGAGATTCATCTGCACGTCTCCAACATCGGTAAGAAAGTCGGCGCCGACATGGGGCACTTCCCTCCCGTCACGCCTCCCCCCACGAGTAACTGATCTCACGTCGAGGTCGCCTCCGGGATTTCCCTTAGGGGACGCGGCGAACGTCTCGCCCGCGCGAGATACCTTCAGGTGACGAGGACATCGAGACGAGGCGAGCGGAGTGTGACGAATTCCCGTGTGCAGCCGAGGTCGGTGGCGCGCGGCGAACGTCGCCGATGGTACGTACACCTGGCTCTGCTCGTGACACTCGCCGGATCGTTGGTGACGCTCATCTCACTAAGCCGCAGCATCACGATTCACGTGATCTTCGGCGCGGCCTTTATGGTCTTCGTACTTTTTCATCTGTTCCAGCGGCGACGGACGGTCGTCGCCTTCGCCAAGCAGCTCGTGGGAACCGCTCGCCGATCGAAAGGACCGAGCACTCTGGCCCTGTCCGACACCATCTTGGAGTTGCTGGTGGTGAACGTCCTGGTGTCGGGCATCGTCGACGCACTGAACCATCAAGAAACGGAGTTGAACTTTCTCCGGCCGATCGGTTTTCCGCCGGGACTTCTGCAGTGGCACAAGCTCGCGAGCCTCGTTCTCGTGGTCGACGTCATCGTGCACGTCGCACGGCGCTGGAAAAGGCTTCGTCGCTCTCACGTTCGCTGAGTGGGGTGCAGCGATCCGCCACGTACGCCCTCGCTCGCGCGTCGCTCGTCTCGTAGGTTCCTAAATCTCGCGCGCGTCGGCCACGTTGTCAAAGCGCGCGAACTCGCCGCGCCACGTGAGGTGGGCGGTCCGGGTGGGCCCGTTGCGATTCTTGCCCACAATGATTTCCGCGTCGGCCTTCATATCGTTGGAGACCTCGCCGTAGATCTCGGGACGGAAGAGGAACAACACGACGTCGGCGTCTTGCTCCAGCGAACCAGACTCACGCAAGTCCGACATCATGGGTCGCTTGTCGGCGCGCTCTTCCAACTTGCGAGATAACTGGGAGAGCGCCACCACCGGACACTCCAACTCGCGGGCCAGGATCTTCAGCGAGCGGCTCATCTCGGATACCTCGACTTGGCGGTTCTCCGCGCGCCCGCGACTGCTCATCAGCTGCAGGTAGTCAATGATGATGACCCCCAAGTCACCATTCTGTTGTTTGATGCGTCGCGCTCGAGCGCGCACGTCCATGATCGTCAGGCTCGGGTTGTCGTCAATGAATACCTTGGCCGACTGCAGATACCCGAAGGCTTCGTGCGCGCGATTCCAGTCGGCTTCTGAGAGGTCGCCGGTACGCAGTTTGGACGAGTCGATGCGCGCGGTGGAGGCGAGGATTCGCTCGGCCAACTCTTGGCGACTCATCTCCAACGAGAAAAATAGGGCCGGTCGGTTCACGACGGCCCCTACGTGGATCAAGATGCCCAGCGCGAAGGCCGTCTTCCCGGTCGCCGGACGGGCGCCCACGATGGTCATCGAGCTCTTCTGGAGACCTTGGAGAATGGCGTCGAGCGAACGATATCCCGTCTCCAGCCCGTTGAACTGTCCACGGGTTTCACCGCGCTGCTCCAAGATGTCGGCCTCGCTGAGCAAGAGGCGCTGAAGCGGCGACACCGAGTCGGTCTTGCGATCGTCGGCGATGGCGTTGATCTTTCGCTCCGCCTCGTCAATGAGCCCGACCACGTCGTCGGTCGCCACGTAGGCGTCGTCGACGATCTCCCCCGCGACGGCGATGAGGCGGCGCTGCTGAGCCTTCTCGCGAACGAGCTCCGCGTAGTGCAAGGCGTTGGCGGCCGAGGGGGTGTTGAGCTGCAGGGAGGACAAGATTCCCAGCTCCACCGTGACCGCCCCACGTTCTTGGAGCTTCGCTTGCACCGTGACGTAGTCCACGGGCTCACCGGCGTGCGCCAGGGCGATGATCGAACTGAAGATCTGCCCGTGTAGCGGACGATAAAAATCCTCGGCTTGCACCGTCTCGTAGGCGACACTCACGGCCTCCTGGGAAAGCAACATCGCACCGATGAGTGACTCTTCGGCTTCAATGACGCTGGGGGGAACCCGACCTCCCGAAGAGGGGCGCGTTCGTTCTGTTTCAATCTGCGTCATAAGACCTCAACGGTTGTCGATATCGGGTGTGTGTCACAAGAACAACAACGTGGGGAAAGCCTGTGTAGAAACCGCCACGAAACACACACTCTCAGTGAGCTGTGACATGCCCTTTACATGAGAAGCGCCGGGGCACTGGGCCCCGGCGACGTCATCATCAAATCTTCAAAAATTACTTCGCCACAACCTCGATCGTGACGGTAGCCTCGACGCCATCAAAGAGCGTGGCGGCGGCCGTGGCGCTGCCGACGTCTTTCAAGTGCTCGGCCAAATGGATGGCGTGACGATCCAACGAGATGCCGGTCGCGGTGCGAATCGCGTTCACGATGTCGGTCTCACCGATGGATCCGAACAGCCGACCGTTCGCGCTGGCGCGACTCGCGATGGTCAACGTGGCGGCCTCAATGAGCGCCTTCTGGGCCTCGGCCGCTTCGCGGCTCTTGGCGTCGAGGACGTCACGAGCCTTGCGCATCAGGGTGGCCTGGGCCTCGGTGGTCGCACTGGCCTGCAACGCCGCTCCCGAGGGAAGCAGGAAGTTGCGGGCGTAGCCGGTCTTTACGTCGACAATGTCGCCCCGGCGCCCGAGGCCGCGAACGTCGCTTCGAAGCAGGACCTTCATTCGCCGACCTCCGCGCTCTCGGGCTCGAGAATCTCGGCGGCGATGGTGGCGTCATCGATCAAGTCGCCCTCGACCTCGGGGTTGTCGACGGCCGTCTCGACGCTGTCACGACTCGGGCGCGGTCCGCGCGGTCCGCGGTCGTCGCGTCCCCCGTCACGACCACGTCCCCCACGACGCTCGGTCACGGTGCGCTGCGTGTAGGGCAACAGAGCGAGTTCGCGCGCCGTCTTAATGGCGTCGCTCACGTCACGTTGGTGCTGCTGGCAGTTACCCGAGACCTTGCGACCACGAATCTTCCCGCGGTCCGAGATGTACTTGCGCAGCTGCGCGAGGTCCTTGTAGTCCACGCGGTCAACGCCGTGCTGGCAGAACGAGCAGGGCTTCTTCTTCGCGCCGCGACGAATGTCAATTTTCGGCGCGCGCTTGGGTGGCTTGGGGTTGTTAATACGTGGCATTAGAAGGGTTCCTCATCAAATTCGTAGCTATTGGTGCTGGGGGCGTTGCTGGTGCGCGGAGCGCTCGGACGATCTCCCGAGGAGAAGTTCGATCCCTCGGCCCGCGGGGTCTTGGTGACGACGGCGGTGGCGAAGCGCAGCGAGGGCGCTATCTCGTCGGCGTTGATCTCGACGATGGAGCGCTTGTCGCCATTCTCCGTCTCCCAACTGCGCTGTTCGAGGCGGCCCGAGACAATGACCCGGTTGCCCTTGGTGAGTGAGTTGGCGGCGTTTTCGGCCATGGCGCCGTACCCGGTGACTTCGAAGTACGAGACGCGCTCCTCCCACTCTTGGGTTTGGCGGTTCTGCCAGCGACGGTTGACCGCGACCGAGAGGCGCACGGCCGCCTGACCGCTGTTCAAGAACTTAAGTTCGGGGTCACGGGTGATGTTCCCCACGACGGTGATGGTGTTGTCAGCCATAGTTTCTCCTTAGCGGTTCGCGCCCGAACCTACGCCTGGGCCGTAACACGGCTGGCGTTGGCTCTCACGAAGCGACGGAGGATCTTAAAGCGGAGGACCTCGTCCGAGAGGGTCAGAATCCGGTGCAGCTCGTCGACGGTCGACGACTCACCGCTGAACTCCACGAGGACGTAGTACCCCTCTTTTTTCTTGTTGATCTCGTACGCCAAGGGACGCTTTCCCCAACGGTCGATGTTCCCCGGGGTCCCGCCGTTGGCTCGGATAGTTTCTAACGCTCGGTCCAGAGCGATCTGGATCGCCTGGGCGTCAACAGTCGTGTCAAACACGATCATGGATTCATAGGGCCTCATGGCCAATTTCCTTTCCCTCTGGTCCGAAAACGTCTTCGGGCTCTGCGGAAAACAGAGCAGGGGCTGATTGGTACTTCCCCACGCGTGTGGGAGACGAAAGTCTACCGCCTGGGGTCACTTTCGGCCACTTCGGCGCGCCGCGACGACGAGATCAGGGTGGGACCAGTGCGGCCGCCCAAAAGTTCGCTACTTTCCACAGGTCGAGACGGTCGACACTGACGTTGGCCACCCTCAGAGACATGGGCCTCCGTACCTAGTGGGAGAAAAAAATCAGGTCACCAACTCCTCGGGGTTGGGGTAGACCTCGTCCGGTCCCGGAAACTCGCCCGACCGTACGTCACTCGCAAAGCGCCCGATGGCGTCGGTGATCACCGCGTTGAGATCGGCGTACCGGCGCACAAACTTGGCGGGCGGCGTCCGCGAGAGACCCAAAAGGTCGTGAAAGACGAGGACCTGACCGTCCGTGTCGGGGCCCGCGCCGATGCCGATGGTGGGAATCTCGAGCGCTTCGGTGATCCGGGTACCCACCACGCTGGGGACGCCCTCGATCACGATCGCGAAGACTCCCTCGTCTTGAAGGATCTTGGCGTCGAGTTGGAGTTGCTGGGCGGCCTCGCGCGTCTTCGCCTGAACCTTGAACCCGCCAAAGGCCATCACGCTCTGCGGCGTGAGGCCCAGGTGGGCCATGACGGGGATCTCGGCGTCAAGAATCGCGCGCACGACGTCGCGGCGCACGCGACCACCCTCGAGTTTCACGCTGTCGGCGCCGCTTCGAATCAAGAGCGCGGCGTTGCGCACGCTGTCGGCCACGCTCAAGTGATAACTCAACCAGGGCATGTCCGCGACCACGTGGACGCCCGGCTTCGCCGCCGCCACCGCCCGCACGTGATGACACATATCTTCGACACTCACGTGCAGCGTGTCATCGTGACCGAGCACCACGTTGGCCAGAGAGTCACCGACCAACAAGAGGTCCACGCCGGCGGCCGCGGCGAGACGCGCGCCCGGCTCGTCGTAGGCGGTCACCATCACGAGGGGCGCGGCGCCGTTTCGCCGTTTACGTGCCTTGATCTGGGGCGCGGACAGCTTCACTCGCCCGCCTCCTGGGCGAACCCGACACTGCGTCGCGAACGCCGACCTCCGGCCGCCCACTTGCGCACGAGGTGATGGAACGAACACTCCACGCAGGCCTCAACCGCGTAGCACTGCACGGGCTCTTCGCGCCGCTCGAGCTTGAGCAGCTCAGAACGCGTCGCGGGACACGTTCCCCCCGAGGGCAGACGCGCGCCAAAGACGTAGGTCACCTCAACCAGTTCGGCGTCGCCGCAGACCGGACAGGTCTCGCCGGTCTTTCTTCCCACGTTGCGCGCGGCGCGAAGCAACTCGGGGTGCGCGTCGCAGATGTCCTCGTAGCGGAGGAGGCCGGCCGCGACCTTGGCGAGGAGCGCGTGGCGAACGAGCCCGAACTCGACCACGGCCCCGTCGGCGGTGCTCGAGCGGAATCGCTTATCCATTACGGGTGATGCTACCCCCAGCAAAAACCTGGTCTGTACGCATACCGTCACGTTCGATATATCGACCTGATATGATGGATCGCGTGTTGGACATCGCCATCCTTGGCCTCCTGATGGAGCGCGATCATCACGGCTACGAGATTCGTTCCCAGCTCCGTGACCGCCTGGGAATCTGGGCGAACGTCTCCTTCGGCTCGATCTATCCCGCCCTCGCTCGCTTAGAACGCCACGGTTTCGTGGAAGCGGTCTTGCCGGTCGCGCCGCGTCTCACCTCGCTCTCGACCGGTTCCCTCTCGGGAGAACGGGCCTCGCTTCGCTCCCTTCGTGCCTCCTCCGGCCTCGGGCGACGGGGGCGCAAGGTCTATCGCATCACCGAGAGTGGTCGGGTGGAGTTCGCCTCTCTCTTGAGTGATCCCTCGACCCTTGACTCGGCGAAGAACTTCTCGCTGCGCATGGCCCTCGCCAAGCACCTCTCGCCCACGCGGCGCGTCAGTCTCTTAGAGCGTCGTCGCGCCGACCTGCTCGAGCGCCTGGCCGAAGTACGGGCCGGTGAGCGCAACCAAGAACTCGACGACTACGCGCGTGGCGTGATGGAACACGCCGCGCGGGGGGTCGAGTTAGATCTCGCGTGGATCGACGACATGTTGAACACCGAACGCAGTAACCAAACCTTCGCGAACGAAGCGAAGTAGGAAAGGAAGCCATGAAGAAGATTCGTGTGGCGATCGCGGGCGTGGGCAACTGCGCCAGTTCGCTCGTCCAGGGCGTGACGTATTACCGCGACGCCAGAGAGGGTGACCACGTGCCCGGCCTCATGCACGTCGAGCTCGGCGGATATCACGTCAGCGACCTGGAGTTTGTCGCCGCCTTTGACGTCGACGCCTCCAAGGTCGGCAACGACCTGGGCAAGGCCATCGAGGGCGGAATGAACAACACGCTGAAGTTTGCTGACGTCCCCTCCCTCGGGGTCATGGTTCAGCGCGGGCCGACGCTCGACGGACTTAACAAGTACTACCGCGCCGTGATCGAGGAGTCGCCCTTTGAGGCCATCGACGTGGCCCAGGCCTTGCGCGACGCCCGAGCGGAAGTTCTCGTCTCCTACCTGCCCGTGGGCTCCGAAGAGGCCCAGCGCTACTACGCCCAGGCGGCCATCGACGCCGGCGTGGCCTTCGTCAACGCCATCCCGGTGTTTATCGCCTCCGACCCCAAGTGGGCGAAGAAGTTCGCCGACGCCGGCGTGCCCATCATCGGAGACGACATCAAGAGCCAGGTGGGCGCCACCATCGTCCACCGGGTCCTGACCCGACTGTTCGAGGATCGCGGTTTGACCTTGGATCACACCTACCAACTCAACGTGGGCGGAAACATGGACTTCAAGAACATGCTCGACCGCGACCGCCTGGAGTCAAAGAAGGTCAGTAAGACCCAGGCCGTGACCTCACAACTCGAACTGAACGACCTGGATCCCGACGACGTCCACATCGGACCGAGCGACCACGTGCCCTGGTTGGCCGACCGCAAGTGGGCCTACATCCGCATGGAGGGCCGTAACTTCGGTGACGCGCCGCTCAACATCGAGCTCAAGCTCGAGGTGTGGGACTCGCCCAACTCGGCCGGCGTCATCATCGACGCGGTGCGCTGCGCGAAGATCGCCCTGGACCGGGGCATCGGGGGACCGCTGCTCGGACCGTCGGCGTACTTCATGAAGTCGCCGCCCGTGCAGTTCCACGACGACGTGGCCCACGACATGATCGACGCCTTCGCCGCCGGTGCGGAGAACCCCGTCTGGCCGTAACGTCGCGCCGTCTCACAACAAACCCCCCGCACCCGCGGGGGGTTTTTGTTTAGTGACCGTGGTCCGCCCACCACGCGCGCAACCGTCGCGCCGCCTCGTCGGTGTCGATCTCGCCCTCGTCGAGACGAATCTCCATCAAAAAGTCGAGCGCCTCGCCCACGGCTCGGCTGGGGCGAATGTCCAGTAGCTCCATCACCTGCACCCCATCCAACGCCGGACGCAGACGGCTCAAATCCTCTTCTTCGCGCAACTCAGCGATGCGCGCTTCGAGTTCGTCCATGCGCGCACCCAGCGTCTGGGCCTTGCGCGCGTTTCGCGTGGTGCAGTCACAGCGGGTGAGTTCATTGAGCTCATCGAGTAGTTCTCCCGCGTCGCGCACGTAGCGGCGCACCGCGCGATCACTCCAGCCCAGTTTGTACGTGTGAAAACGAAGGTGCAGCTCCACCAGGGAGGCGACGCTCTCGATCGTGTCGTGTGAGTACTTGAGCGCCGTCATGCGCTGTCGCGTCATGCGCGCCCCCACCACGTCGTGAAAGCGAAAGGTCACTCCTTCCTCCGAGATCGAGCGCGTGTTGGGCTTGGCGATGTCGTGAAAGAGGGCGGCGAGGCGAAGGACCAGCTCCGGCGACGTTTTATCGACGACCGCCAAGGTGTGGCGAAAGACATCCTTGTGCTGGTGAACGGGGTCTTGCTCCAGTTGGAGTCGGGGCAGCTCGGGCAAGAAGTACTCCGCCAGTCCCGTGCGCACGATGAAGTCAAGCCCGAGTGACGGCCGAGCGGTCATCAACAACAGGTCCAGCTCGCCGCGAATGCGCTCCACCGAGACCTTGGTGAGTTTCTCCGCCATCGCGGTCGCGGCGGCCTCGAGCGCTGGATCGATGGTCATCTCGAAACGCGCGGCGAAACGCGCGGCGCGCAGCATCCGCAGGGGATCGTCACTAAAGAGGATGCCGGGGTCGATGGGGGTGCGCAGAATCCGATCCTGAAGGTCGTGAAAGCCCTGGAAGTAATCGAAGAGAGTCTGGACTCCGGGCGCGTCGTCGTTCAGCGCGACCACGTCGAGGGCCAGGGCGTTGATGGTGAAATCGCGACGCGAGAGGTCCGCCTCCAGGGAGTCGCCCCACTCGACGGAGGGCTTGCGCGAGTGATCCACGTAGGCCTCGGAGCGAAAGGTGGTGACTTCCACCTTGATGGCGTTCTCGCGAAGGGTCCCGCCAATCGTGCCAAAGGCCCGGCCCTGTTGCCACAGGGCGCTGCACAGCGGCGTCATCAGCCGCTCAATGTCGTCGGGTCGCGCGTTCGTGGTGAAGTCGATCTCGTAGTCCTCGCGGCGCGGCACCTCCAGCAACGCGTCGCGCACTGAGCCCCCCACCGCGTAGAGCGAGAAGCCCGCCTGGGCGAACGCCTCCGAGAGCGGACGTGACGAACGAGCCAGTTCATGAAGTTGATCGTGGGCGTTCGTGAAGGAAGTCATTGCGAATGAAGGGTAGCGGCGCCCAAGGTCGCGGTCGCCCGAAGGTAGCCTGTGAGAGCAATGTCCCACCGATTTACGACCTGGTGGCGGGCGCTCAGCGTCGTACTCCTCAGCCTCGCGACGGTGACGTGGCCCTCGGCCTCGTGGGCTGACACGACGCCACAGTTCGTCATCGCCCACCAGACCTCCGTGGCGACCCTCTCCGCCAGCGGCGCCGCCCGTTTCGGAACCACCCTCACCATTACCCCGGCCACGGCCACCGTCAGCGCCATCGTGACCATTTACCCGGTGATCACGACGCGCGGCGAGATCGCGCCGATTGTCGACGGGGCCGGCCCCGGAGTGGCGGCGGTCGCCACGACCGGATCGTTCGCGCTCACCTGTCTGAAGGGGGGCCACGCCTCATTCAACATCACCCTCTACACCAAATCGATACCCGCGTCGCCGCGTTCGTGCGCGCGAAGTGCGCCGCACCTCAAGCTGTACTGCTCCAGCCTCGGGTGCGGCGGCGTGTACCCCATTCGCTACGTGGTGAGCGTCAATGGCGTCGCGATCACCAAGTGGTCGCTCCTCGCGGTGCAGGCCGCAGCGGTCGCCAAGCCTCTGCAAGTGTCGCTCGTCATGCCGCTCACGATGCGCGCCCTGCAACACCCGAAACGCTCGATCAACGTCCTCGACGCCTTCGCGCAGTTTTCGACGTCGCCCGTGACTCTGAGCGCGAACTATGGGGTGCTGGCCGCGATCCAACTCGACCCGACCCGCGGCCCGAAGTGGGTCAGCGCGCTGGAACGAGCCCTCACGAGTTCCCAGCATCGCGTCATCGATGCCCCGCCCAGCTCGGTGGACTTCGCGGGACTGGCCGCCAATCATCTGACGACCCAAGTCGGCGAGCAGATGACGCTATCGAGCACTCTGTTCGCCACCATGACGGGGCACTACGTGGACGATCCCGTGTTGTTGAGCGGAGCCCAATCACCCCAAAGCCTGTCGGCGCTCAATCGCTCGGGCTTCAACGAAGTGGTCCTGCCGGAGAAGGACCTGAGCGAAGCGCCCTCCTCGACGCTCAACTGGGGCGCGCCCTTTCACGTCACCGGCGCCGGGGACCTCACTGCGCTGAGTACCGACGGCCCGCTCTCCCAGCTCACCCACGACACGTCCATTGAACCGGGACGACGCACCGCGCTGGTGCTCGCGACACTCGCCTTCTTGCACTACGAAGAGCCCTACGCCCCCGAGTCGCGCTCGGTCGTCATAGAACTGCCCGTCAACGAGACGTCGGACACTTTTGTCGACGACCTCTTGAGCGGTCTGCAGCGCGACCCCTTCAGCCGGTTGGCCGCTCTCTCGCCCTCCTTTAGTACCTCCCTCGTGGCCACGAACGGCGCACCCGCGTCCCGCACGTTGGCCGTGACCCGGCCGTCCGTGTGGTCGTCGCACAACGTCTCGTCACTCGCCACCTTGATCGGCGCGGTCAACTCCTTCGCTCAGGGCGTGAAGACCAGCAACATCGCCACCGTCCTTCGCGTCGCCGTGGCGAAGTCCGAGATCGGCGGCGGCCCGAGTGTGCGCCAAAACGACATCGACGCCGCGAACCACTTGTTGAGCGAGCAGCTGGCCCAGTTCTCCATCGACCAGAGCACCATCACGCTGGCCGGATCGGGCACGGCACTCCCCATCACGATCATCTCGCACCTGCACTACACGGTGAACGCCGTGGTGCACCTCGTGACCGACCGTCTGACCTTCCCGAGCGGGGGCGTCGTTCCCTTGACGTTGAACTCACCAACCCAGTCGATCCGGGTCCCGGCCACCAGCGCACGCGGCAGTTCGCTCACCTTGCAGGTCATCCTCACCACGCCCAACAACCAGCTCGTCCTCGCGCGAACGGCGGTACAGGTCCACATCGCGGGAACGTCGGTGGTTGGCTATCTGCTCACCCTCGCGTCTCTTTTCGTGCTCGGCCTGTGGTGGTGGCGCACGATTCGACGACGACCCAAGGGCCGTCACGTTCGATGACGCTCGCTTCTAGCCACTCCTCACGCGTCGTCGCCATGGCGAGTGGAACCCTCGTCTCGCGCGTCAGCGGGTTCGTGCGCGTGTTGGTGCTGGCCTGGGTGCTGGGCTTCACCCCGATCGCCGACGCCTTCAACCTGTCGAACACGGTGCCCAACATGTTGTTCGACCTGGTGCTCGGCGGCATCGCCACGGCGACGTTCATTCCGGTCTTCGTCGAGCGGCTCGCCGTGGACGGGGAGCGTCGCGCCTGGAAATCGATTTCCAGCGTCGTCACCGGCGCACTCGTCGTCCTCGCGGCGGCGTCGGTGCTGGCCTGGTTTCTCGCGCCGTACATCATCGACGGCTTCACGTTCCTCCAGCGCACCTCCACGGCGCACCAGAGCGCCGCCTACGTGGCCCGCCAACGGCTCATCGCCGTTCAACAACGCGCCGTCGCGACCGACCTGCTGCGCTTCTTTGTTCCCCAGATCTTCTTCTACGGCATCATTGGGGTGGCCACGGCACTGCTCAACATCCGTCGACGTTTCGGCGTCGCGGCCTGGGTGCCGGTGGCCAATAACGCCGTGTGCATCGCGGTGCTGATCTGGTTTCATCTGGTCGATCCCCACCCCGTGCTGGGTGACCTCGCCGGCTCGCGCGATCTGCTCTGGCTCGGCCTGGGCACGACCGCGGGGGTGGCCGTTCAGTTCCTGTGCCTGGTGCCCTCGCTCGTGCGCAGCGATCTCTGGCGACTCAGTTTTCGCCTCGACCTCAAGGATCACGCGGTCCGAGCCATCGGACGCCTCGGCAGCTGGACGCTGTTGGTGGTGCTGACCAACCAGCTCTCGCTCTACGTGGTCCTGGCGTTCGCCTTCGGCATTGGAGGAAGTGGTCCGGTCAGTGACTACACCTACGGCTGGTCGTTCATGCAGATGCCCTACGCCGTGGTGGTGGTGTCGGTCCTCGGCGCCCTCACGCCCCAGTTGGCCGGCTTCGCGACCGACGAGGACTACGTGGGCCTCACCGAGCGACTCCGCTTCGCCCTTCGCCAGTCGCTCGTGATCATCATCCCGTGCTCGCTCGTGGTCATCGTGCTCGCCCAGCCGCTGGTCGGCATACTGGTCGAGCGTCTCCACGCCGGTCACTCCTGGCCCGTGGGCACCGTCCTCGCCGTGCTGACCGCGGGTCTGCCGGGATTCACCATCTTCCAACTCTGCGTGCGAGGCCTGCAGTCGATGCAGCGGGCTCGCCAGGTCTTCTTTCTCTACGTCCTCGATAACTCGTTAACGATCGCGCTGTGCATCGTGCTGGGCCGTCACTCCATCGTCGGTCTGATGGCGGCCATCTCCATTGGCTACAGCGCGACGGCCATCGTCTCTTTGATCGTGCTCGCTCGCTATCACGTCAACATCATCACCGGCGTCTGGAGCGTCCACGTGCGACGGAGCCTGCTGGCGTCCCTCGTCGCCAGCGCACTGGTGGCCGTGGCCTACGACGTGCCGACCTGGACCAGCGGGCTCGGGCTGCTCACCCGCTTCGCCGGGGCGCTCGTCGTGGGGGTGATCGTCTACACCCTCGTCGTCGTGCTGTTACGCCGTCGGGTTCGACGAGCGTACGCAAAAGGTGCAAGGCTTGAAAGGTTCTAGGGGGAGCCATGGCCCGAATTCGAGTCGTCACCGACAGCGCGAGTGACCTGCCGCAGGAGATCGCGCACCGACTTGACATCGACGTGGTTCCGCTCACCATCCGCTTCGGCGACGAGGAGTTCACCGACCTCTCCCCCGAAGACTTCTGGGCCAAGTGCAAAGTCGCGAAGACCTTGCCCGAGACGTCGGCCCCGTCGCCCGGGGCGTTTCAGGCCGCCTTCGAGCGAGCGAAGGCCGACGGCTACGACGGCGTCATCGTCCTCACCATCTCGTCGCTGCTGTCGGCCACCCACCGATCCGCCGTCCTGGGCGCCGAGGCCGCGGCGAGCGAGATCGACGTGCGGGTCGTCGACACCCTGAACGTCTCCATGGGTCAAGGACTCATCGTTCTTGACGTCGCCGAGGCGGCGAAGGAGGGCGCCAGCCTCGATGACCTCGTGACGCGCAGCGCGGAGCTGCTCAAGAAGATCGGCGTGGTCGCCACGCTGGACACCCTCGAGCACCTCATTAAGGGCGGCCGTATTGGCGGGGCCAAGGCTCTCCTCGGCCAGGTGCTCTCCATCAAGCCCCTTATTGACGTGAAGGACGGCGTGGTCGCCGAGGCGGGACGTCAGCGCACGCGCGCGAAAGCTCTCGCGGCGGTCGCGAAGCTAGCGGCAGATCACGCCCCGCTTCGTCGCTTCGCCCTGATTCACGGGGCGTGCAGCGACGTGGCCACGCTCGAGGCACTGGTGAAGGACATTCCCACGCAGTTTCCGCTTATCGTGACCGACATCGGGCCGGTGGTGGGAACCCACGGCGGTCCCGGCATCATCGGGCTCACGTGGATCGAAGAGTAACGATCCATTAGTCTGCTGGTCGTGGCCGAGAACTCTGAACCCGATACCGACATCGTTGATCGGCTCCTCGCGGGAGTCGATCATGTTCTCGACCTGGTACACGACAAGGTCCTTCGGCCCATCGTGCTCGCCGGACGGGCGATCGCCTACGGTCTCATCATCGCGCTCGCGGCGGTGGTCTTCGTCGTCGTGGTGGTGATCGGATCCATCCGGCTGCTCAACGTGTACGTCTTTTCCAGTCATCAGTGGATCACGTACGTCGCCATCGGCGCCCTCTCGATGATTGCTGGCTTCATCATCTGGCGTAAGCGCCGACCACTCGCACTGAGGAAGTAATGGCCGAGCACACCCGTGTTCTCATTGTGGGTTCCGGCCCGGCCGGCCTCACGGCCGCGATCTACAGCGCCCGCGCCCAGCTGAGCCCCCTGGTGATCGAGGGCGAACCGTCCTCCACCACCGACCAACCCGGCGGTCAGTTAATGCTCACCACCGACGTCGAGAACTTCCCGGGCTTTCCCGAGGCGATCAGCGGCCCTGATCTCATGATGAAGATGCGCGAACAGGCCATTCGATTCGGCGCCGATCTCCGGGTGGAAAAGGTCCACAAACTCGACACGACCCAACGCCCCTTTCGCGCCTGGCTGGGCGGCGACGTGGAGCCGAGCATTACCGCCGACGCGGTCATCCTGGCGACCGGCGCGCGCTCTTTGATGTTGAACGTCCCGGGCGAGGAGCGCTACTTGAGTCACGGACTCTCGACGTGTGCGACCTGCGACGGGTTCTTCTTTCGCGGTCAGGACATCGCGGTCGTCGGCGGGGGTGACTCGGCCCTCGAAGAAGCCCTCTTCCTCACCCGCTTCGCCTCGACCGTGACGGTCATCCATCGACGCGACTCGCTGCGCGCGTCCAAGATCATGCAGGAACGAGCCTTCGCGCACGAGAAGATCCGCTTCGAGTGGAACACGCAGGTCACCGAGGTCTTCGGGGACGACAAGGTGATGGGGCTCAAGGTTCGCGACACCCTCACCGAGGACGAGCGCGTGCTCCTCGTCACGGGCGTCTTCGTGGCGATTGGCCACGTGCCCAACACCACCCTCGTCACGGACCAGGTGGACCTTGAGCACAACGGCTACGTGCGCACGACGATGGGATCGTTCACCAACATCGAGGGGCTCTTCGCCGCCGGCGACGTCCAAGACGACGTGTACCGCCAGGCCGTCACCTCGGCGGGCTCGGGTTGCATCGCGGCGATCGACGCCGAGCGGTGGCTCGAAGCGCAGGGAATGTAAAGCCCAGTCGCTAAGGTGGTTGTCCAACGCCAACGGAGGCGCTGGAGGAGGTTAGCCATGAGCGAGAACATCACCACCCTGACGGATGCGACGTTCGACGAGGTCATCGGTTCGTCAGACAAGCCCATTCTCGTTGACTTCTGGGCCGACTGGTGCGGGCCCTGCAAGATGATCGCCCCCATCCTGGAAGAGTTCGCGACCGAGCAGTCCGACAAGTTCGCCATTGGCAAACTTGACGTCGACGCGAACGTCGCGACGGCAACCAAGTTCTCCGTGATGAGCATCCCGACTCTGCTGCTGTTTAAAGACGGCGAAGTCATTGCGCGACTGGTCGGCGCCAAGCCCAAGGGCGCGCTGCTGCAAGAGATCACCTCGAACCTGTAGTTCACCTGAGTTTCGATCCACTTCGCATCGGCGACACGGGTTCTCGTGTGCGCGAACTCAAGGAGCGCCTGGCGGCCATCTCGTTCGTGCCCACCAGCGACAACGACGTCTTCGATGACGAAACGGTGGCCTTCGTGGAGTCGTTCCAGCGTTCGCGCGGACTCCCCCTGACCGGCGTCGTCGACGCCGTCACCTACGAGCGGCTCGGGGAAGCTCGCTGGCAGCTGGGCCAGCGTTTGCTGTACGCGACGCGACCCATGCTGCGCGGCGACGACGTCGCCGAACTCCAAGTGCTCCTCGCCCAGTTGGGCTTCAACCCCGGGCGAATCGACGGGATCTTTGGTTCCCACACGGCCGTCGCCCTCGGAGAGTTTCAGCGCAACTGCGCCCTGGAGGAAAGTGCCACCCTCACCAAAGAGACGCTGTTAGTCCTTCGCCGAGTGCGGGCGACCAACGCCGTCAAGAGCCTCGTCACCGACGCGCGCGACCTCGCCGGCATCGAGCCCGTAACGAACGGTTCGGCACTGCTCTGTGGCGACGGTCCCCTCCTCGAGGGACTCGCTCGCTTCTACGAGGGCAACGAGTCCATTCTCGTTTCGCGGGAGACTTCACAAGAAGCGTCCGCGCTGAACGCCAACACCCACGACGTCGCGCTGGTCCTGTCGTTTCAAACCCTCAACCACGTGGAGGGAATACACCTGCACTACTGGGCCAGCTACCGCAATCACTCGCACCGCGGTGAAGTGCTGGCCAGCACGCTCGCCTCGGTCTTCGCTCACCAGCCGGATGTACCGCGGGTCGAGGTGACGGGCATGGCCCTACCGATCCTTCGAGAAACGAAGATGACCACGCTCCACATCGAGCACGGAAACCTCTCTGAGCAGGTACTTCACCAGGCGGTCACCGCATTTGAAGGTGTGGTCGAGCAGGTTATCCACAGTTCGGAGTGAAACGGACGGCTCAAAACCGGGCGTTTAGGCCGTAAAAAGCCGTAATTATGGGCAAAATCGAAGTAACCCACAACTTCATCCACAACTTGGGGAAAACTTCAACAAGAGGGTTAAGTTTAAGGTTGAAGGTCACTTAGGCTTCGCGATCGCGAGGTAGAGCCGTTCGAGGTCATCGAGGTCCGCAAAGTCAATAATTATGCGGCCGTTGCGGCCCTTTAGATCGACGTGGACCCGCGTATCGAGGTAGTTCTCCAGCAGCTCCTCCAACTCCGCGACACTGGCGTCGGGGACCGGTCGAAGCCGCGGCGCGCCCTCGGGCGCCCGGGTGACGGCCTCCGCCGTCGGCAACGGTCGCGGCTCCAGGAAGACTTTGACGGCTTCCTCCGTCGCCCGTACCGATAACTCGTTCTTAATCACCCTCGCCACCAGGGTGGCTTGGGCGTTAGGGTCGCTGACCCCCAGGAGCGCTCGGGCGTGACCCGCGGTGATCTGCGACGACGCCAAGGCGCTCTGTGCGGTTTCGCCGAGTTGGAGAAGTCGTAACGTATTTGTAACATATGCTCGACTCTTCCCCACTCGCTTGGCGACTTGATCGTGGGTGAGGTCAAACTCATCGACCAGTTGCTGATAGGCAGCGGCCTCTTCCAGCGCGTGAAGATCGACGCGGTGCAGATTCTCCACGACCGCTTGCTCGAGTGAGAGTCGATCGTTCACATCGTCTTGGAGGAGTACCGGCACGAGTTCAAGCTTCGCGATGCCGGCAGCTCGCCAGCGCCGTTCGCCGGCGATCAGCTCATATTTGTCCGGCTCCCCCTCCACCGGTCGAACGATGATGGGTTGGAGAACACCCAGCTCTGAGACTGAGGCGGCGAGAGTGTTGAGGCTTTCGTCGTTGAAGGTTTTGCGAGGTTGAAACTGGTTAGGTCGAATCGAGTCCACGGGCACCATCCGCAGTGGACTCGTCGACGGAGCGTCAACCGGAGTTTCCGTGGGCACAGATGTTCCTTCGGGGATGAGGGCTCCGAGGCCCTTTCCTAGTCCTGGTTTTCTAGGCATTGATGATCTCCTCTGCTAAGGCGCGGTACGCGAGCGCACCTTTGGATGTGGGGTCAAAGACGGTGATTGGCTGACCGAAGGATGGGGCTTCCGCCAGTCGAACAGTCCGGGGAATCACTGTCTTACATAGTTCTTCCGGGAAGTGCTTCTCCACTTCCTTGGCGACGTCCGCGGAAAGGGTGTTGCGCGAGTCGTACATGGTCAGTACCACTTTGGTGATTCGCAGATCAGGGTTCAGGTTCTTCTGCACCAGGTCGACGATTCGCTGAAGCTGGGTAAGCCCTTCGAGGGCGTAGAACTCGGCCTGAACGGGCACCAGTATCTCCGTGGCTGCGGCGAAGGCGTTGATGGTGATGAGACCAAGGGACGGGGGACAGTCAATAAAAATGAAGTCAAAGTCACCCTCCACCGAGGCAATGGCACGTTTTAGGCGTAGCTCACGAGAGATCACCGAGGTCAACTCCTGCTCAACTCCGGCAAGATCAAGCGTTGCGGGCGCCACAAAGAGATTGTTGAAGCCCGTGGGCTCGACAATATCGACCATGGGCACATCATTGAGGAGGACGTCGTAGACTGATCGCTCAAATTGGCGGCCATCTATGCCCAATCCGGTCGTGGCGTTCCCCTGGGGGTCTAAGTCCACAACCAGGACCCTTTTTCCCAATTCCGCCAGCGCTGCTCCCAAAGAAATGGTTGTGGTGGTCTTGCCCACGCCGCCTTTTTGATTGGCAACAGCAAAAATCCTCATTGTGCTGGCGTCCGCCATGAGCCTCTATCTTCCCGACCGTAGGATGGAACCGACACTGCGTCGTTGAACCACTGCCATTCAACTCCCTTTTCGGGGTCTCGTCAAGTACCGGTGTTTCACGTGAAACATTCCTCATCATGGAGCTGGCCCTAATGTTTCACGCGGCCGCCCAGGCTCAAACAACCCTCAATTATGGTGTTTCACGTGAAACATGATTCAACCATGCCGCACCACGCCGTAAATGTTTCACGTGAAACATCTCGACCTTTCGCCTCACGTGAGCTCGGGGTCCGGCAGTGGGGTGTCTCTGGCGGAGTCCTGACGTCACCCTCTGGGCGGCCCCACCGCGTATCCGGGCCCCCCGACGAAGTCGACTCGTATGTTTCACGTGAAACACTCCGATATCGTCGCATCGATATCGTCTCGTCGAGGGAGGTCGCCGGGAGAGACGCAGCCTCTACCTTGGGCATTTACCAACGTTTCACGTGAAACACTCAGAAAAGTGGGTGTTTCTTAGGGGTTCCGGAGGGCCGAGGAAACTCCGACCTGGTCGAGCTCTCTTTCACGAGGACTTCGTAGGCGGTTCCGTGGCGCGTTCGACCAAGGTCCCTTAAGCCCAATTGACCCAGTCCGGAGGCGTTCCAACGCCCCGTCTCCTCGTCGTTTGGAGGCTCCGACACCACCAGGACTCCCCCGACCTTCAGAAATCGGACCGCGCACTCCGCCGTGACCGCCGGTGGGCCAAACGAGCGGGCGGTGACAAGGTCGAAGACCCCGTCGCACTCGGGCCAGCGGGCCGCCTCCTCCGCCCGTGCAGTAAGTACCTCACCCGTGGGCGAATCGGGCCACGCCAGTACCTCTTCGAGGAATTTGCTACGTTTCACCATCGAATCCAGGAAGGCGGCGCGACACCGCCAGCGCTCCAGCAAAACCAGCCCGGGCAGCCCCCCTCCGCTTCCGAGGTCGAGGAATGATCCCGGAGGAGATGGTCGAATCGCGTCCCAGCACAGGCCGAAGCCCTCCGCGTGGGCAATCTGAGGCTCGATCGACTGCGGGCCCAAAAACCTCGCGCCCTCGATTCCTCGAGGGCGCGGGTCAACCAATCATCACTCACAGTGCCATTATGCAGGAGAAACCACCACAAACCGTCGAGGGTCTTCACCTTCGGAGCGGGTCACAACGCGCGCATCCTCTGACAAGGCATCGTGGACGGCTTTACGGTCGGCGGCCGACATGGGCTCCAAGGCACGCTCCTCACCCGTCTCGATCACGTCCGCGGCCACCTGTTGAGCAAATCGACCAAGAGCCGCCACTCGACGTTCACGGTACTGGGCGACGTCGACCAGGATCCGATCGGTGCGACTGGGGCTCTTGGATTGCACGACGGTCCGGGTTACTTCTTGAAGAGCTTGCAGGGTGGTCCCGCGAGGGCCCACGAGCACGCCAAGTTCCGTCGGGGGATCGGCGTTCACCGAAAGTTCAACGGTCTCCTCATCCAACTCCTTAACTGAAACCTCAGCCTTAATCTCCATCGATACCAAGAGCCCGACGAGGAACTCCTTCGCGATGGCTCCTTGTTCGGCAAGCGATATGCCTTCTGCCATACTGTCCTCCTTCAGTGGACTCTTCACAACTCGTGGGGTCTTCGGTGCGCTGGGCGTGCGGGGGGCCGACCTCTCGCGCTCCCGGCGAACGTCGGTGCCGGGTTTTTTCTCGGCCCTCGGTCGGTCCTCGCGGCCAGCGCTGCGGGGGCGCTCACGCTCGCCAGATCGCCGGGAACGCTTGGGGCGCGGACCGCTCGGACGAACTCGAGCTCGCACCCGGGCCTCGCCGCGAACTCGGCCGAAGAGCCCCGCCTTGGGCTCCTCTAACACTTCGACTTCTGCGTCGTCGCGATGAACACCCAGGTGCGCCAGCGCACGGTCCATCGCCTCATCAACTGTTTTTCCGGTAGTTTCGACCCACTCCATGGGTTAGCGCGCCTTTCTCTTTCGCTTCGCCCGTGATCGGGCTTGGCTGCCTTGCGGTTTCGGGGCCGGCCGAGATTGGCTCTGCGGTCGGCTCTTTGGTCGTGGTTGGTTGGTCGGCGCTTTGGCCGTTGCCTTCTTTGGCGGCTCGACCACATCGCTCTTGGCCTCAATCTCTTTCGCGCCCGGAATCTCCCGCTCAATCTCCGGGACCTTGCCGTTGCCCTTATTGGGGTTCGACACCCCGGTACGGAACATGATGTCTTGAGTAATTATGCGTATTCCTGTAGAAATAATCATGTAAACCACAACAGCAGAAGGGATCGCCAAATAGAAGAATGCAAAAATAAGCGGTAACACACGCTGCATGGCCTGCTGCTGGCTGGGCATGGACTGTCCGGTCTTGCGGTTGCGGTTGTTGAGTTGGGCCATCTGGAAGTACTGGAGTCCCACCGCGACGGCCACGAAAACGAAGAAGGGGAGCGCCTTCAAAAACGTGCCGTGGGCCGAAATAGGGAAGGGCTTCAAGCTCAAGTCCATGCCCCAGACCATGATCTGGCCCTTGGCGCGTATCAGGTTCTCGTACATGGCGCCGTAGTGGTGGATGTAGCGGGGCGCCGCCATAACCTTCCCGGCCTTGTTGGTGACCGTGAACGCTAAACCTTTGATGACGCTGTAGAGGATGAAGAGGAAGGGCGCCTGAAGGAGCATCGGGAGACATCCGCCGATCGGGTTCACGCCCTCCTCACGGTAAAGCTTCATCATCTCGTCGTTGAGGAGTTGACGGTTCTCTGGACCCTTGTACTTCTGTTGAATCTTCTTGATCTCAGGTTGAAGCTTCTGCATGGCGATCATGGAGCGCGTGCTCTTGACCGTCAGGGGGGTCAGGACCCCCATAATCACCACCGTCAAGAGGACGATGGCGAAGATGTAGTTGGGATACCAGCTGTAGAAGTACTGCAAAAGCCAGGCAATTCCGTGGAAGATTGGCTGGAAGATGGTGCCAAAGAATTTGCTGATGGAGTGCATTAGTGGAAACTCCTGGTCTGAGGTTCGGGAACGAGGTCAATGCCGTGGGGTCCAAAGGGGCGGCATCGCAGTAGTCGTCGCGCGGCGAGGGTGCTCCCGCGGAGGGCGCCGTGCAGGTGAATCGCCTCGACGGCGTAGTCGGAGCACGACGGGTAGAAACGACACGGCGCCACTCGCCCAGCGCGAAGGCGCTGATAGGTGCGAATTGCCCCGAGCAGAGCTCGAGCAGCGCTAGAGGGTCTTGGCTCGCTCAAGGGCTTTTGTGAGGTGGAGGTGGAGTTGTGCATAAGAGAGGTTCCCCGTCTCATTACCACACCTGATCAGGTACGAACCAGGTCGAGGTTGAGGGTTCAGGTCGTCTATCAGTGCCCGGAGCCGGCGACGAGTTCGATTGCGAACGACGGCGTTGCCGACCTTTCGGCTGATCGCGTAGGCCACGTCAACGGCGGAACTTTCGGGCGAGCCGACCACATAACTGATTCGTAAGGGACCACTCTGACCGCGTTCAGTCGGTGTCGCGAAGTGCGCGAACTGCCGGCGGGTTCGGACCCGACCGGGCACTTTGACTAGACCGTCAATTGGTGACGGCCCTTGTCACGGCGAGCCTTCAGGACAGCACGGCCGGCCCGGGTGCGCATGCGCGCGCGAAAACCGTGGGTTTTAGCCCGCTTCCTCTGATTTGGCTGATAAGTACGCTTCACGAAAACCTCTTCTCAAAATATGCTCTGCGCTTCGCGTCACCCCCTGGGGGTCGCTGGCGCGCCACAGCGTGCAATCTTACCCCACCGCCTGCACGGCCCCGGCGGGGCGGCGCAAATGGGTGTATTGTGGCTCTCCCTGCCAGGCAGCGGGCGGTCATCGCCAACGGCCCGGCTGTGGATAATGTCAGATTTGGCCTGTGGAGGAACATTGTGCAGAGCGGTGAAGAAATATGGTCATCTCTTCGAGACTCCTTACGGGGCAACGCTTCTGAGGCAGTGTGGGCCGCGGGGCTGAGCACACTTCGCCTTGTGGATTACCACGACAACGAACTCATCATCGGCGCGCCAAATCAGATCCAGCTCCTACGAGTGCAACAGCGCTACCTCCCCTTCATCACCGAACAGGCCCAGCAGTTGGTGGGCCGTCCCGTCACGGTGTCCCTCACCATTACCGACGCGGGGAGCGCCCCGGTCTTTGACGACACCGCCGAACCCGTCGAAGTCCCCCCGGCGACCGTCACGTTTGCCCCCAGCGTCGACCAGCCGGCTCGACTCGACCCCCGCATGACCTTCGACTCCTTCGTGCCCGGCCCGTCCAACCGCTTGGCCTTCGCCGCCGCCCAGTCGGTGGCCGAAACACCTGGTCGCGCCTACAACCCCCTCATGATCTACGGGAACTCCGGGCTGGGCAAGACCCACCTCCTGCACGCCATCGGTAACTACGTTCAGGAGAACTACCGGGGTCGCAAGGTGCTCTACGTGTCCACCGAGACGTTTCTGAACGACTTCATCCGGGCCATCCAGACCCGCACCCAGCTCTCGCTGCACGAGCGATATCGCGAGAACGACGTCTTGTTGATTGACGACATCCAGTTCATGGAGACCCGTGGCGAGACGTTCCACGAAGAGATCTTTCACACCTACAACGCCCTGCATGGCGAAGGTAAGCAAATCGTCCTCACCTCGGACCGCTCACCGCGCGACCTCGCCGGACTCCAAGACCGTTTTCGTAGCCGTCTCCTCCAGGGCCTGGTTACCGAGATCGACCAGCCCGATCTCGAGACGCGCATCGCCATCCTTCGTTCGAAGTCCGAGCGCGAGGGCATCGCCCTGCCCGACGACGTGGCTGAGTGGATTGCCCAGCGCGTTCGCGACAACATTCGCGAGCTCGAAGGCTCGATCACCATGCTGCGGGCCTTCGCCAACCTTCGCCAAGAGCCCATCACTCTCGAGCTGGCCCGGGCCCACCTGACCAACCTCGGCCAAGAACAGGTCATCCTCAAGCCGGAAACCATTCTGTCCGTCGTGGCTGACTTCTACGGCCTCTCGGTGGAGGAGGTCCGGGGATCGAAACGACTGCGGCCGCTGGTGCACGCGCGCCACGTCGCGATGTACCTCATTCGCGACCTCTTGAACAACTACTCCTACCCCATGATCGCGCGAATCTTTGACGGGCGCAACCACACAACGGTCATTAGTGGAGTGGAAAAGATACGAGAGCAACTCACTTCGAACCCCGAAATGCTTTCCCAAATTAATCAGTTAAAGCGACGTCTCCAAGGAGAGAATTAGGACAAGAAGTTGTGCGCAACCGTTGGGCCTCGTTGTTGATTACGCGTGGACAACAAGCCGGTACTCCACATCACTTCTGGGTTGAAGCCTGAGGGTTGAGAGAGTTACGAACAGTGCTGTGTACGAGGCGTGTAGTAGAAAAGAAATCCCGATCAGGGTTCTTTGAGCCACGGCCGGATATCCACAGACCTACTACTACTAAGACTTCTTTACATTGAAAAACACACCGTAACCTCAGTAGCAAGGAAAGGTAGTTCTATGAAGTTCAAATCAGAGCGCGACATCCTGGTTGAGGCACTCACCGCCGCGAGCCGCGTGGCCGCGACCCGACTCATCGGCGCATCCTCGGGTGTTCTTCTCTCCCTGAGTGGGAATCAACTCGTGGTGACCGGCACCGACCTCGACATCACCGCGCGCACCACCGTCGACGTCATCGGCATTGAAGACGGATCCACCGTGGTTCCCGCGCGACTCATTGTTGACGCCGTGCGCTCCCTCGAAGCCGGAGCCGTGACCGTCTCGAGTGGTGACGACAACGTCGAGATCTCACTCGGTCGCGCCAAGTTCTCCCTACGCACGTTTCCCGTGACCGACTACCCAAAACTTCCACCCATCGCCGGAGCCATTACCTCCATTGCCGCGCTAGACCTCATCCAGGGCCTCAACCAAGTCGTTCGGGCGGCCGCGAACGACGACGCGCGGCCGCTATTGACCGGCGTGCTCTTCACCACGGAAAATGGGACGCTGCGCCTCTTCGCCACGGACTCCTATCGCCTGGCGGTACGCGACGTCCCCGGGGTCAAGGGGATTAGTGACACCGAGGACCTTCTGGTGCCCGCTCGGGCGCTCCAGGAGCTTCAGCGGGCCGCGTCCTCCCTGGCCGCCGACGCGGAGATCGGGGTGACGCTCAGCGACGCCGAGATCTGCTTCATCGTGGGCAACACCTCCATCGCGTCACGGCTTATCGACGGGAACTACCCCTCGGTGTTGCAGCTCATTCCCGCCAGCTTTCCGAACCAACTCCGTATCGCGAAAGACACCCTCCTCACCTCACTGAAGCGCGCGAAGCTTCTGGCGAAAGACTCCACCTCGTCGGTGCGCCTCACGATGAAGGATCGCAACCTGGAGATTCGCACGCAGAGCCACGACGCCGGCGACGTGGAGGACAACGTCGACGCCGACTACACCGGCGAGGAGATGACCATCGCGTTCAACCCGGGTTTCTTGATCGACGGGATTGAAGCGGTGACGGGGGACGAAGTGGTGCTGGAGATGTCCGACTCCGTGCGGGCCGCCATGGTTCACGGAGTGGACGACGCTCGCTTTCGTTACCTCCTCATGCCTGTTCGAGTCCAGTAGCGACGAGATCGTCGTGGGGCTCCACGAACTCACCCTGCGCAACTTTCGTCTCTTTCGCGAATACTCCTTCGAACCTGATCCCGAGGCCGTCACGGTCTTTTTATCGCCCAACGGGACAGGCAAGACCTCGGTTCTCGAGGCGGTTCACGCCCTCGCCACCGCGTCGTCCTTTCGCACCAGCGCGGCGAGTGACATGATCCGCAACCACGAGACCACGGCGGAGGTGCACGGCGTGGTCTTCCAGCGCGAGCGACGGGTCCAAGTCGACCTCACCTTGACGCGAGGAGTTCGCAACACCACCAAGCGCATGCTGGTGAACGGTCAGCGTCCGGGCTCGAGGGCCGAGATCTCCGAGGCGCTACCGCTCACCGTCTTCACCCCCGAGGGGGTCGACGTGGTACGAGGCGCTCCGGAGCATCGGAGGAACTTTCTCACCACGCTGCTCACCGACGTCGACCCACTGACCGGCGACGTCATTGAACGTTTCGCGCGCGTGCTCAGTCAACGAAACGCCCTGCTGCGTTCACTGGAGGGTTCGCGCCCGTCACCGACCCAACAACGAGAGCTAGATCAGTGGACGAGTGACTTCTGTGTGGCGAGCGAACAACTTCTCGTCCAGCGCCAAGCCCTCCTGGACGCACTCGCGCCACTCGTTGCCGCGTCGTATCACGAGCTCGCTCAGAACGAGGTCGACGTGGGCGTTCGCTACGAGCGCTCCTGGCAGGGAGATCTCCTCCAGGCGCTCGCGCGGGGGAGTGACGATGACCGGTACCGCGGGTACACCACCATCGGCCCCCACCGTGACGACATTGAACTCTCGCTCGAGGGTCGAGACGCGCGGCGCCAGGCCTCCCAGGGCGAGCAGCGCTCGCTCGCGCTCGCCCTGCGCCTCGCCGGTCACGAACTGGTGCGACAGCGCCGCGGGCTGGACCCCCTGCTCCTGCTCGACGACGTCTTCAGCGAACTCGACCCGGTGCGCAGCGATCGCCTGCTGGGCCTCTTGCCGGCCGGCCAGACCCTCGTCACCACCGCCTCGCCGCTGCCCACCTCTCTTACTCCCGCCGCGGTGATTGATCTCACGGGCGTCCTGTCGTGACGCGCGACGAACAACCCGCCGCGTTGAGCGAGGTGCTCAATACGTTGGCGGGACGACTGCGTCGGGTCGACCTGCGCGTTATTGACGACGCTCGTCGCCTGTGGCCGACCGTTGTGGAGCCGGCGATCGCCGAACACTGTCGTGTAGAGATGATTAAGGACGGGGTGCTTATTGTCAGTGTTCCTTCGGGCGCGTTCGCGCAACAAATTGCTCGTCAAACGTCGACAATTTTGAGTGGATTTTCATCCCTCGGAACGGGTGCACCGACGTCGCTCAAGACCGTTCTCAAATAGGTCGAAAAACTAAGCAAAATAAGCGTTTTCGAGGCCCATTTCGGTTCGAACGTGACATCTCGTCGGGTAGGATGGAGGCGTCAAATTGTTGATACCGCTAGCGCGTCTGAGCGCCCAAATTTTTGTTTTGAAAGGATCCCTTCGTGGCCGAAAAGACCAAAGGATCGGCTAGCTACGGAGCTAGCGACATCACTGTTCTTGAAGGCCTCGAACCGGTCAGAGTTCGCCCCGGGATGTACATCGGTTCCACCGGCCCCGCGGGTCTGCACCACCTCATTTGGGAGGTCGTGGACAACTCGGTGGACGAGGCGATGGCCGGATACTGCACTCGCATCGACGTCACCATCTTGAAAAACGGGAGTTGCCGCGTGGTGGACGACGGTCGCGGGATCCCGGTCGAGGAGCATCCCCAGTACAAGGGAAAGTCCGCGGCGGAGGTCGCCCTGACGGTCCTGCACGCCGGGGGCAAGTTCGGCGGCGCGGGCTACAAGGTCTCGGGGGGCCTCCACGGCGTGGGCATCTCCGTGGTGAACGCCCTCTCCAAGGAGCTCCACCTCGAGGTCGACCGGAACAACGAGCACTACGAGATGACCTTTCGCGACGGCGGCAAGCCCCAGGGCAAACTCATCGTCACCGGTCCCGCGCCGCGCGGACGTACCGGCACCACCATCACCTTCACCCCCGACCCCACGATCTTCGAAGAGGTCGAGTTCCGAGCCCAAACGGTCACGGAGCGGCTCCAGATCTACGCCTTTTTGAATCGTGGCCTCGAGATTCGATTTGCCGACGAGCGCCCGGGCAGCGAGGCGAAGGAAACCTTCAAGTACAACGGCGGCATCGTGGACTACGTCCGCCACCTCAACAACACCAAAGAGTCGCTGTTTCGCAAGGTTGGCTATCTCGAGCAGTCCGAGGACGACCAGGAAGTTGAGCTGGCCTTTCAGTGGAACACCGGGTACTACGAGAGCATCTACTCCTTCGCGAACGGCATCTCCACCATCGAAGGCGGCATGCACGAAGAAGGGTTCCGCAAGGCCCTGACCAACGTTCTCAACCGCTACGCCCGCAAGCGCAACCTGCTGAAAGAAAAGGAAGAGAACCTTAAGGGTGAAGATATTCGTGAGGGTTTGACCGCGATCGTCTCGGTGAAGCTCCGCAACCCTCAGTTTGAGGGTCAGACCAAGGGCAAGTTGGGCAACGTGGCCATCCGCTCGATGGTGGAGCGCGCCACGAACGAGAAGTTGGCCGACTGGCTCGAGGAGAACCCGCGCGAGGGCGGTCAGATCGTCGCGAAGGCCATCTCCGCGTCGCGGGCGCGCATGGCGGCCCAGGGAGCGCGCGATCTCACGCGCCGCAAGAACGCGCTGGACGGCGCCGGACTGCCCGGCAAGCTGGTCGACTGCTCGTCGAATGATCCGCGCGAGTGCGAGCTCTTCATCGTGGAAGGCAACTCCGCCGGCGGTTCCGCGAAGGACGCTCGGGATCCGCGGATCCAAGCGATCTTGCCCATTCGCGGCAAGATCTTGAACGTCGAGAAGGCTCGCACCGACAAGATTTTGAAGAACACCGAAATTCAAGCGCTGGTGTCGGCCATTGGCGCGGGCGTGGAGGGTGAGTTTGACCTCACCAAGATTCGCTACAGCAAGATCATCCTCCTGGCTGACGCGGACGTTGACGGTAGTCACATTCGCACGCTGCTGCTGACGTTCTTCTTTCGCCAGATGACCGAGTTGGTGAACAGTGGGCACGTGTACGTGGCCCAACCGCCGCTGTACTCGACCCTGGTGGGCAAGGAGAAGGTGTACCTCCACGACGACCTCGAAAAGAACGCGTTTCTCGCCTCCCACCCCGACCACAAGAACGACTTCCAACGTCTAAAGGGTCTGGGCGAGATGGACTTCGACGAGCTGCGCGAGACCACCATGGACGTCACCAAGCGCGCCCTGCTGCAGATCACCGTGGAGCAGGCCGCACTGGCCGATGAGGTCTGTTCAATTCTCATGGGCGACGACGTACCCCAGCGCCGCCACTTCATTCAAACGAACGCCAAAGACGTTCGTTTCCTCGACATCTAGGACTGAGATATGCCACGTTCTACATCTGGTTCGGGCGCGGGATCGTCGCCGGACGACGACGGCGTCGTCGGCTACATCGAGCCGATCGAGATCAACCTCGAGATGGAGCGCTCGTTCCTCGAGTACTCCATGTCGGTTATCGTCTCGCGCGCCCTGCCTGACGTACGCGACGGACTAAAGCCCGTGCACCGTCGGGTCCTGTACTCCATGTTCGACCAGGGCCTGCGACCGGACCGCCCCTTCGCCAAGTGCGCGAAAGTAGTGGGCGACGTGATGGGCACGTACCACCCCCACGGTGACAGCGCCATCTACGACGCGATGGTTCGCATGGTGGTCGACTTCTCGATGCGTCATCCTCTGATTAGTGGTCACGGCAACTTTGGCGGTACGGGACCCGACGAGGGCGCCGCGGCCATGCGCTACACCGAGTGCCGCCTCGCGCCCCTGGCGCTGGAGATGCTCGACTCCATCGACGAAGAGACGGTCGACTTCGAAGCGAACTACGACAACTCGACCCAGCAGCCCGTGGTCTTGCCCTCACGCTTTCCGAACCTCTTGGTCAACGGGTCCCAGGGCATCGCGGTGGGTATGGCGACCAAGATCCCGCCGCACAATCTCGGTGAAGTGATCGACGCGACCCTGCACCTCCTCGCGAACGCCGAGGCGACCCCCGACGACCTGATGAAGTTCGTCAAGGGTCCCGACTTTCCGACCAAGGCGCAGATCCTGGGCCGCCAGGGAATCCTCGACGCCTACCGGACGGGACGCGGATCGATCAAACTGCGCGCCGTCGCCGAGATCGAAGAGACCAATCGCGACGTGAAGATCGTGGTGACGGAGTTCCCCTACGAAGTGTCGGTGGAGTCGATTGAGGAAAAGATCTTCGACCTGGTGAAGAACGGTGAGCTCGACGGCATCTCCGGAGTGCAAAACGACTCCGCTGGTCGCCAGGCCCGTCTGGTTATTCGCCTCAAGCGTGACGCCAACGCCAACGTGATCTTGAACAAGCTCTACAAGAACACGTCGCTGCAGACGACCTTCGCCGTCAACATGCTGGCCCTGGTCGACGGGGTGCCGCGCACGTTGAACCTGGCCCAGGCCCTCAAGCACTACATCGCTCACCAGGTGGAAGTCGTCACGCGACGCACCCAGTTCCGCCTGCGCAAAGCCGAAGCGCGCGCCCACATCGTTGAGGGCCTCTTGAAGGCCATCGACATGTTGGATCAGGTCATCGCGACCATCCGTGGTTCGGACGATCGGCCGGCGGCCCGCGCGGCGCTGATGAGCGCCCCCTTTGACTTCTCCGAAGAACAGGCCAACCACATTCTGGACATGACCCTCGGTCGCCTCACGCGCCTGGGGCGCACCGAACTCGAAGACGAGATGAACAAGCTTCGCGAGACCATCGCCGAACTTCAGTCGATTCTCAACAGTGACGCGAAGCTGCGCGGCGTGATCTCCGATGAGCTAATCGCCGTGCGCGACAAGTACGCCGACCCTCGACTCACGCAGATTGTGAACGACCCGGGCGAGCTCGGCATGGAGGACTTGATCCAGGACGAAGAGATCGTCTTGACCGTGACCCGGGCGGGCTACGTGAAGTCCGTCGCGGTGGACGCCTTTCGCACCCAGGGCCGAGGGGGCCGGGGGGTGCAGGGAGCGAAACTACGCGACGAGGACTTCGTCGATCAGATTATTCACACGACGACCCACGCTTACCTGCTGCTCTTCTCGAATCGCGGCCGAGTGTTTCGCCTGCGCGGTCACGAGATCCCGATGAAGGAGCGCACCGCGAAGGGCACGGCCATCGTGAACCTGCTGAACCTCCAGCCCAACGAGTCCATTCAGGCCATCGTCGCCACCGACGACTTCCCGAAGGACAAGTTCCTGGTCTTCGCGACGGCCAACGGCACCGTGAAGAAGACCGCCTTCAGTGAGTACGACAAGTCACGACGCGAGGGGTGGATCGCCATCAACCTGCGCGAGGGCGACGAGGTGGTTCGGGTGGTGGCGACCGCGGGCGACGACGATCTCATGATGGTCACCTTCCGGGGGATGGCCATTCGCTTCAGCGAAGCAGAAGTGCGCGAGATGGGCCGCGACGCGACCGGCGTGCGAGGGATCAAGCTGCGCGCCGACGACAAGGCGATCTCCCTCGACGTGGTTCGTGACGACGCCGACCTCTTCGTGGTGACCGACACCGGTTTTGGCAAACGCGTGAAGACGGAGCGCTTCAACCGTCAGGGTCGCGGGGGGCAGGGCGTGCGAGCGATCAAACTGACCGCCGCGCGCGGCTTCGTAGTGGCGGCCTTCATGGTTCGACTGGACGATGACGTGCTGCTGGCCTCCGACGGCGGAGTCCTCATTCGCACCAGCGTGCGCGAGGTGTCGTCCCAGGGACGTGACGCGACCGGGGTTCGCGTGATGAACCTCGACGAGGGGCACTCCGTGGCGGCGGTGGCCCTGGTGCCGAGCGAGTCGGACGACGACTAAGCGCTCCGCGCCGCCCAGGCTTGGCGCAGCGCCTCGGCGATCGACGCGGCGCCCTGGGCGCCCGACACCATCACGCGCTCGTCGATGAGGAACGCCGGCACGCCGTTGATGCCGAGACGGCGGGCGTCGACTTCGTCCCGACGCACCTCCTCGACGAAGGCCTCGCTGCCCCACAGTTCGTTCGCGCCGCGTACTCCCACTTGGTCCGCCAGCGTGCTCAACGTCTCGCGATCCGAGATCAAGCGCCCGTCGCTGAAATAGGAGCGAAAGAGCCGGGTGGTCATGGCGTCGGCGAGACCCTGAGAGGCGGCGAGGGCGATAAGGCGATGGGCGTCGAATGAGTTGGCGGGTCGCACCGTCGCGAAGGCGAAGGTCAAGCCCGCTTCCCTCGCCTGGGCGGCCAGGCGCTCATTGATGGCCCGGGCGCGCTCCACCGGCATCGCGTACTTGGTGGCCAGCAACTCGTCCAGCGTCTCGTTGACCGACGCCGGGGCGTGAGGGTCCAGCTCGAAGGCGTGGTGGGTCACGTCGACGGGGTGCTCGAAGATCTCGATCGCCTGGGCCAGCTGTCGCGATCCCAGGTAGCAAAAGGGACACACCACGTCGCTCCATACGTCGACTTTCACCAGGTCGCTCATGCGAACATCGTAGGGCCGAGAGATCGCAAATGGCCCAAGCCAGTAAACTGGTCAACCGCAAGAAAATCCAAGGAAACCTCGTTCGTACCTTCGTCGCGCCGCCGCCCGAGACTCATGACGTCATCGTGGAGAACCGAGTCGCGCCCCGTCGCGCCCCGGGCGCCCGGTCGGCGGCCCGCTCATGCTGATCGTCCGGGATCTGGGCATTGAGATTGGTCCTCGGCGCCTCCTCGAGCCAGTCTCCTTCGTCGTGGGCAACGGCGAAAAGGTCGGGCTGGTCGGTCGTAACGGCGCGGGCAAGTCCACCTTGTTGTCGGTGTTGCTCGGCTATCACCCCGAGCACCTGCGCGTCACCGGCTCCGTGGCGCATCAGGGCACGCTCGCGCACCTGCCGCAAGAACCCGTCGAGGGCGGACTGGGTGTCGAACCCATCGGACTCAGCCACGTCCTCAGCGCTCGCGGTATCGACCGACTCGACGCGGACATGCAGCACGCCCGTCACGCCCTGGCGGCGGACCCGACCGACGAGACGATCTCGCGCTTTACGTCCCTGGAGGAAGAGTTCCGCGAGCGCGGCGGCTACGAGGCGGAGTCCGAAGTCGCGCGACTGGCCGACGGCCTCGGCCTGAAGGAAGACCTCTTGCTCGAGGACCTCGCCTCGTTGTCCGGTGGCCAGCGCCGGCGCGTCGACCTCATGCGGGTGCTCTACGAGCAGCCCGAGACCATGGTGCTCGACGAACCGACGAACCACCTGGACAAGGCCGCCAAGCGCTGGCTGTTTGACGAGCTGGAGCAGTTCCGCGGAACGGTCCTCGTCATCAGCCACGACCTGCCCTTGTTGGACCGCTCGATTGACCGAGTGCTGGCCCTGCGCGACGGGCAGCTTCGCGAGTATCGCGGTAACTACACCAAGTTTCTGCAACTGGAAGAAGAGCGACGGCTGTCCGAGGAGAAGGTCGCGGCTCACCAGGACGCCAAGATTGAACAGTTCAGCCAACTGGCGGACTCGATGCGTGGGCAGACGGCCAAGCGCGCGCGCCTGGCGAAAGTGCTGGACCGGCGCGTCGAAAAGCTGAAGGACACCCGCATCGAGGTCACCAAGCAAGAGAAGAAGGTCGTCTTTCGCCTCCCCCTGCCACCACGCAGCGGTGACGTGCCGATGACCGTCGAGCACGTGGCCGTGCGCTACGGCGACCACGAAGTGTTGCGCGACGTGAACTTCATCACGCGCCGCGGCGACCGCATCGTGATCGTCGGACGAAACGGCGCCGGCAAATCCTCGCTGTTGCGCTGTCTGGCCGGCACCCAAGAGTCCAGTGACGGCGTGGTCAAGTTCGGGGCGAACGTCACGGTGGGCTACTTCGCCCAGGAGAACGAGCAGCTGGACTTCGAGAAGACGGTGCTCGGAAACCTCGACAACTCGACCGTCGACTCCGACGTCCAACGCCGCTCGATGCTCGGGGCCTTCGGTCTGAAAGGTTCGGCCGCCCACCAGATGCCCGCCACGCTGTCCGGTGGGGAGAGGGCGAAGTTGGCGCTGGCCATCCTGGCCTCCTCCAAGTCAAACCTCCTCCTACTCGACGAACCCACCAACAACCTCGACCCGGCCAGCGTCGAGGCGCTGGGCGAGATGATGCGCCAATGGAAGGGAACGATCGTGGCGGTGAGTCACGAGCGGGGATTCGTCGAGGCCCTCGAGCCGACCCACGCCGTCTTGTTGCCGGAGGAGTACTTCGACCTCTGGGACGAGGAGTACATGGACCTCATCGAACAGCGCTAACTCAGTTGAGGTGTCGCTGCGACGCCCAGTTGGAGAGTTGATGTCGATTGGAGAGTTGCAGCTTTCGCAGCACCGATGAGACGTGGCTCTCCACGGTTTTGGCGGAGATCGAGAGTTCCGTGGCGATGTCGCGATAGGAGTAGCCGCGCGCGATCAGTCGAAGAACCTGGCGTTCGCGCGGGGTGAGGAGATCGAGGTCGGGGTCGACGTCGCCCGCTTCGAGGTGACGGCCCTCCAAAGAGAAGGCGTCCAACACGAAGCCGGCCAGGCGCGGGGAAAAGACGGCGTCGCCGGCCGCCACCCGGTAGATGGCGTCCAGCAGATCGGGCGCCGAGATGTTTTTCGTGACGTAGCCCCGCGCCCCCGCGCGGATGACGCTGATGACGTCCTCGGAGGCGTCCGAGACCGAGAGCGCGAGGAATCGAACCTCGGGGGCGACGGGCGTGACGGCCCGCAGGACGGCGAGTCCGCCACCGTCGGGCATGTGGACGTCCAGCAGGACAACCTGGGGTCGACGTTCGAGGATGATCTCGATGGCCGCCTCGACCTCGTCCGCCTCGCCGACGATGTCGAGCGAGGACGAGAGCTCGCTACGGATGCCGGTGCGGATGAGTTCGTGGTCGTCGACCAGAAAGACGCGCGGCTGCATTTAGGCCGTACGCGGCAGGGTCAACTGCACGTCCGTGCCGCCGCCAAGTGTGCTCTTCAGCGTGACGGTTCCTCCGCGCTGGGTCACGCGCTGACGTATCGAGAGGGCGATGCCTCGCCGATCGTTGGGCACCGTCTCGGGATCAAAGCCCGAACCTTGGTCGCGCACGAAGAGGCTGAGCGTGGTCTCTTCCACCTCGGCGTAGATCGATATCAGTTCCGCGCCGGACCAGCGCGCGGCGTTGATGGCCGCTTCGCGCCCCGCCGCCACGAGGGCCGTGACGCGCTCGTCACTAACGCAGTCGCCGACGACCACGAGTTCGACGCGAACGCCGTAGTCGTTCTCAATCTCGTCCTCTAGTGCGCGCAGGTCACTGAGAAAGCGGCTGGCGTCACCGGAGCCCTCGGGGCTGAAGAGCCATTGGCGCAGCTCTCGCTCCTGCGTGCGGGCGAGACGAATAACGGCCGCTTCGTCCCCGGCGGCCCGCTCGATCAGGGTGAGGGTCTGCAGGACCGAGTCGTGGAGGTGGGTCGCGACGTTGGCGCGTTCTTCGACGCGAACCCGGGCTCGCCGCTCGCCCGAGAGGTCATTGAGCGTCGCGAGCCACCACGGCGCGAGCAGGATCATGACGCCGCCAATGAGTACCAGCGTGCCAAAGAAGGCGGGTGTCGCGAGTCCCCAGACGCCCCCGAGGTGGTTCAGGATTCGCAGCCCAAAGACGATGAAGATCACCCCGAGGGCGAGGCGCAGCCAAAAACTCCAGCGTTTTTTGGAGGCGGCCACGCCGATGACCGGGGCCGACTTCGCCAGGTCGTTGAGGTGAGCCAGTTCCTCGGGCGAGGCCCCGCGCCACACGCAGAGGGCGCCTAACAGCGTGAGGAAGATCGGCCAGGAGTACACCCCGAGCGCGGGCAGTCCCAGACGGTCCAGAAAGAAGAAGATCGCGACGATGGCGACTATTCCGATCACCACGCTATTGAGTTTGCGGTGTCGACCGATGAGGCGTTGGGCGATCGGCTCCGACTCGCCCACGCGCGCGACGCCGAGCCACAGCACCATGTAGAGCAGGAGTCCCACGCCCGAGACCAGCGCCAGGAGACAAAAGACGATGCGCACCACACGCTCTTTTACGCCCAGGCGAATCGCGAGACCCCCGCAGATGCCCCCGAGGACGGCGTTGTCGACGCCGCGGCGATAGGGCCGAACGGGGGTACCGATGATGGCTCGACGTGGCGTCTCGATGGGCACGTCACTCCTCTCACTTCGTCCTCTCCAGTCTTCCACGAGGCTCCGCACGACGCTCTCCGGGAAAACCCTGACGTGGCACGGTGGCGACGTGTCGGTTTCGGGGTTCGTCCGGATGAGCGCGGCACCGTCGCGAACTTACATTGGGATCATGGATGAGCCGACAGAGTTTGATGAAGTGACCGTCGCCGAGGACGTAAGTCACGACGCGCCCCAACCCGAGACCGCGACGCTGCATCGAAGCACGACGAAGAAGGTCTTTGGGGGTGTGGCCGGCGGTCTGGCCGAGCGCTTTGACGTGGACGCCAACATCGTGCGGGTGGTGTTCGTGGTGCTCGCCCTGGTCTATGGACTGGGTATCGCGATCTACCTCGCGATGTGGGTGCTCATCCCCCGTTCGACCGTCGCGGTCGAAGGTGACGTCACCGTCGCCGAGGACCCGCCGCGGTTGCGCTGGCTGCGCTACGCCCTCCCGCTCGGGGTCGTGATCCTCGCGGTCATTTTCGTCTCCACGCTTCGTCACCTCCCGGTCTTTGGCGCGTCGTTCGCGATTCTGTGGGTCATCTTCTTGATGGTCGTGGCGGTCCTCGCGCTCTTCTCGCCGGCGCGTCGATTGACCCTTCGTCGGCTGGTGGCGCTGGCGTTTCTCGCCTTCGTGAGTTTGCTCATCGTGGTGTCGGGCGCCTTTCTCATCACGATCCACGAACTCGGCGTGCCGCTCCAGGGCGGCAGTGGCGTGAAGCAGTGGACGCCCACCACTCAGGCGGAGGTTCAGCGTCACTACCGCGGTGCCTTCGGCACCTCGACGATCAACCTCGAGAACGTGGCGTTCTCCGGCACGACCGACGTGACGGCCACCCAAGGCGTGGGCGTGCTGATCGTCGACGTGCCGGCCGGCGTGAAGATCGACTTACGCACGCACGCGGGTATCGGTGGCGTGTTCTCCTATCGGGTGATCCGGGGCACGACGTCCGCGACACCCACGGAACACGCCGGCGCGACGCTGGTGATGAATCTCGAAGTGGGGATCGGGAAGATTGAGATCTACCACGAGTCACCTCCGCTCAACTGAGCTAGTTGTTCAGGACGCTGCGGGCCTCCGCGGGCGAGAGTCGCACGTAGGCGGGCTGGATCGCGATCTCGCTCCACGTGCCGGCCGCGGGCGGCCCGCCTTTCTGGGCGACACTTCCGGAGTAGGTGTAGAGAGGTAGGAGCCAACTGGTGCCGTTCCTTAGTCGGAAGGTCGCGAGCGAGATCGATTCGGAGGTTATTTTCGCGTGCACCATCGCCGGTCCCGCTGCGCCGGTGCCCACCGCCGGGCCGGACAACGTTGAGCGCTCCATGGCGTTGAGGGCGTTCACGCCCGCGAGGGGACTCTGGAGAGGATAGTTAGTGCCCGCGCCCAACCCAAAGGCGGGACCCTGGGCGTAGAGCAGGGCGTTGTGCGCGTCAACGCTGAAGCTCACCGTTTGATCGGTGTCGACGCGACGGACCGTCACGGTGTAGCTGACCTCTTCTTCGCCCAGCGAGACGGGCGCGCCCCCCGCGCCGGTGGTCGACAGCGTCGACTCGGAGTACACCGGCGAGGCCACGGCGTAGTCGAACCCCAAGCGCTTGAGGTAGCCGAGCGCGTCCCGGTTGAGCGCGGTGTGGCTCGGCAGGGCGACGTCCACCGAACTCGAGGCGGTCGCCGGCGCGACTTTGGGGGTAGTGGAGGAGTAGTACCACTGGGGGGCGGCCCCGGAGGTTTGATAGTCGAGCGAGGCACCCGAGGCGCCCGTCACGGTCCAGTCGTCACCGCGTCGATGTACCGCGCCGACGACGCCAAAGGCTGTGGCCAGCCGGAGCGCTTCGCGGGCGCTGTGCGGGGGAATACTCAGTTTGAACGACGGGCTCTGTGGGCTCGAGGGCGTCAGGGTCGCCGCCAGAACAAAGTTCGTCTCCTCGAATGACTGGGGGACCTCGGTCGTACTAAAGGTGCCCGGGTGCCGAGCAACGTTGGTCTGGATGGCCAGCGGCGCGAGCGAGGTGCCGCCCTGCAGGAGAGCCACGGTACCGGCGCCGAGCGCGGTCCCCAGGATCAGAGCGGCGGCGAGGCGCAGCTGTACGCGCTGCCACCACGCCGAGCGAGCAGCGCCCGACGGCGAACTCGCGACAATGCGACTGATCATCTCGTCGAGATTGCGGGCTTCGTAGGGACTGTGAGCCGCGGGATCGAGCGCGGCGAGTCGATCGCTGAGGTCACTCATTCGGGCTCCTTCCTACCTCTCTTCTGTCGGGCCGGGTGAAAACTTTCACCGGACTTGCGTCTCATTCAAAAGTTCGCGAAAGCGATGTTGTGCCCGCGATAGACGTACCGCGGCGGCGTTCGTACTGATCACGAAGTACACGCCCAGGGCGTGCGTGTCCAGCCCGTCCCAGGCGTTGAGCAACAGGATCTCGCGGTCATCGTCGGGAAGCGACGCCAGGGCGTGGCGCATACTCTCGTCGGCGATGACGTGTTCTTCGGCGGAGGCGTCATCGGGCGCGGGTGCCAGCCGGGACTCGACGGCGCTGCGACGATTTTTCGCGCGCCGCGCGTTCCTCAGAACGTTCCGGGCGACGCCCAGCATCCACGGCAGCTCGGCGTCGGTGGGGACGCTGTCGATTCGTCGCCAGACGACGATCATGGTCTCTTCGACGAGGTCGTCGAGGTCGCTGGGGCTCAGGGGATAGAGGCGCCGACGGAGATAGTTCCCGACGGCGCCGGAGTGCTCATGGACCAGTCGAGCGAATCGATCCTCATCTGGAGCGCCCATGCCTTCTCTCTGTCCGCTCGAGCGTGATTCTTACCGAGTCCTCGCTACAACTCGAGGAGTCGCGCCTCTTCGTCACTGGTCAGCCACCTTTCGGGCCAGGGCCGTTCGCCCCACCACGACACGACGTCCTCGACGCTGTCGTCAAGGGGACGCAGGTCGAGCCCGTGCTCGAGCGCGAGCGACGAGTCCAGCGCCATCACGTTTTCGCGGTCGGGGGTCCACAGGGGAAACTTTTGTCCGAGACCCGAGTCGGCGACGTCCTCCACGCTGATCTCACGGAGCGTCGTACCCCTCGGCGCGATCTGCGCGGCAATCTGCTCGATCGTCTCGAGGAATCCCTGTCCCACGGAGGGACCCGTCGTGTGAAAGACACCGGGGACCTGGTCCTCAGCTACCCCCACGACAAAGTTGGCGAGGTCGCGGGCGTCGATCCACTGAAAGTACGTGTCGCGCGGACCGGGTACGGCCACCACGCCGCCGCGGCGCACGCGCTCCACCCAGTAGGGGAAGCGCAGCGTGGCGTCATGGGAGCCGATGACGTAGGTGGGGCGCACCATCGTGGACTCCTCACCAAAGGAGGACCAGCCGGCCCGCTCGCTCGCGGCCTTGAGGGGACCGTAGGTGTGTGCGCTGATCGGCGCTTCGAGATCCTCGGGGTCGTCCTCGAGGGCGAGCATCGCCTCGGTGGCGCCGGGCGCGGAGGGATCCCGGTACGCGGACACCGAGGAGATCTGAACGTAGTGGCCTCCGCGGCCGTCGAGCGCCCGGGCGAGTCGTTCGACCTCACTCGGGCGATAGGCGGTGGCGTCGATGGTGACGTCAAAGGACAGGCCCCCGAGGGCCGACAGATCGCGATCGCGGTCACCGGTGAGTCGCGTGATCGCCTCGGGAAGGTCGTTCGGCGTCACGCCCCGGTTAAAGACATTGACGTCGTGCCCGTGGTGCCACGCGGACCACGCGATGGCCCGGCCGACGAAGGACGTACCGCCCACGATCAAGATTTTCATCGAGCCCCTCTCTCGGGGCTACCCTACCTTCGCGAGCGCATCCTTTACGAAGGTGAGGACGCAGACCGCCGCCGACAATTCTTCCGGTGACACCTTCTCGGTGACTTCCCGGTTGAGCTCGTTCACCGTGTCGAGGACCGCCTCGGCGTACGCGCGTCCGAACGGGGTCAGTACGACCTGGCGCCGACGGGCGTCACGCGGATCGGACTCGAGCGTCGCGTAACCGCGTTCAACTAATCCGGTGACCACTTTCCTCGTCGCCTGTCGAGAGCCACCCATCGGTGCGGCCAACGCGCCCAGGGCGCGCGAACCCGAACGGAGAAAGCGCAGAGCCGCGGCGTCGCTGCGGCGGTACCCGGGGTAGCCCTTCTCGGCGAGGCCCGCGGCCATCGCCCCCACCCACCGCTCTCGCGCCAGCGCGAGGATGTCACCAAAGAGCAGTGGCGCGGTCGTCGACATAGGTCACTCTACCACTTTAAGCAACTAGGTTGCATAGTTGCGCAAAGTGTGCCAGCATGGGACGTCGTTCAGGGGGGGAGTTATGAAGCCACGAACGAGCCTGCGAGGGCTTGTCCTGGTCGCCGCGGTGCTCATGAACTTCCCGCTGCTCGGTCTTTCTCCCGCCGAGTCGGTCGCGAGCGCCGCCACGACGAGTCTGGGATGCGCCTCGCCGGGAAGCTCCGCCACCCTCAGCGTGGAGGTGAAGGGACGGGCCCGGACGGTCATCGTCCACGTCCCGCGAGGATCGTCTGACTCCACGCCGCTCGCCCTCGTTCTCAATCTCCACGGGAGCGGCGCGAGCGCCCTCGATCAAGAGTTGTTCTCGGGCATGGACGAAACGTCGAACGCGAATGACTTCATCGTCGCCTACCCCCAAGGTCTTATCGCGGACGGTTCGGGGTACGACTGGAACGTCCCCCACGAGCCGCTCATCGGCGGTCGCGCGGTACCCCAGGGGTCGGCGAACGACGTCACCTTTCTCGCGACTCTGGTCAAGGTGCTCGAGTCCAAGTACTGCATCAACAAGAACGAGGTGTACGCAACGGGCTTTTCGGGCGGCGCCCGGGAGGTGAGCCAACTGGCCTGTGACGAGTCCTCCATCTTCGCGGCCGTCGCGCCGGTCAGCGGACTGCGACGTCCGCTGCCCTGTCCGACGACGCGCGCGGTTCCGGTCATCGCCTTTCACGGCTCCGACGACCCCGTCGATCCCTTCGAGGGGAAGGGACAGGCCTACTGGACGTACTCGGTTCCGACGGCGGAAAAGGACTGGGCCCGACAAGACGGCTGTTCCTCGAAGGCCGTGACCTCCCAACCCTTTGTCGGCGTGACGCTCACCAGCTACTCGCACTGCCCCCACGGCGCCTCGGTCCAACTCTACGAAGTGAAGGGGGAGGGACACGAGTGGCCCGGCGGGCCGACCATGCCTTCGAGCATCACGTCAGTACTCGGGCCTCAATCGAGCGCGCTCGATGCGAACGCCGTGATGTGGTCGTTCTTTAAGGCGCACCCGCTGGCTAGTTAGAGGAAACCGAACCTTCGCAGGGGCCAGATTCGTATGAAGGCTTTGCCGATGACGGACGAGCGCGGGATCTGTCCCCAGTAGCGACTGTCGCACGAATCGGGTTCGTTGTCGCCCATCATGAAGTAGTGATTCCGCTTTACGACCGTTGGCTTGATCGGTCGTGAGCCAATCTGGGCGACGTGCGTCCAGGGTTGCTGGAGCAGTTTTCCATTCACGTAGATGTTGTTGCCGACCGACTTGAGATGATCGCCGGGAACCCCGATGACGCGCTTGACGAGGTCGGCCACGCCGTCGCCACAGACCGTCGCGACGGCCTTCGGCGCCTTGAAGACCAAGATGTCGCCAACGTGGATGGTGCCGAACTCGACGGCGAGCTTGTCGACGACGATGCGGTCGCCGATCTGCAGCGTCGGTTCCATCGAGCCCGAAGGAATGAAGAAAGTCTGAAAGACGTAGGTACGAATTAAGAGGGAGACCAGAACGGCCACGACGATGACGATGGCCCACTCGATAAGGGACTTTTGATAGGAGCGTCGCTTCGCCACGGGTGGTGGACTCTCGTCGACATCGAGAGTGGTGGGAGGAAGAGACACTCGTTCAACAGTACTTGGCGCACCGGACGAGAAAACTGTCGTGGGCGGTGGCGATGTTCGCGCTCTACCTTCTGCGCCCATCGCCGGTACTCAGCGAGCGTGCGCGAGGAGCTCGCGTCGAGTTAGGCCGCTCCGGTCGCTTTCTTGTGATGACCCAGCGCCGCGGAGAGGGCGCTGGACTCAGCCACGCACCACGCCCCCACCTGGGGAATTCGTGACGCGTCGAGTCGCGTCGACGGCCCCGAAACGGAGATGGCGGCGATGACGGTGCCGTCGTCTCGACGGACCGGAGCGGCGATCGCGATGAGCCCAATCTCCAGCTCCTCAATGGCCACGGCGTATCCCAGACGTCGAACGTTCGATAACTCGGCGTCAAGGGCGCCGCGTCCCGCGATGGTGTGGGTGGTCAAGCGCTCCAGTCGACCGGGCGGGAGCTGGGCGGCATCGAAAGCGAGTAGGACTTTTCCCAGCGCCGTGGCGTGCAGCGGCTCGCTGCGGCCGAGCCAGTTCGTCCCGCCCAGAACGTAGTGGCTGTCGACTTGAGCAATCTGGATCACCACGGACTGGCGAACCACGCCGAGGTTGATGGTCTCGCGACTCAGTTCGCCGAGGCGCTCCAGATAGGGCTGGGCCACGGTCGCGAGATCGGTGTCGGTATTGCCGCGAAGCGCGTAGCGCACGAAGGCGTCGCCCGGGAGAAAGATCCCGTGGGCGTCACGGCGCAAGAGACCGTTGCGCTCGAGCGCGTTCAAAATGCGAGACGCCGTGCTCTTGGCTAGTCCCGACGACGCGGCGAGGTCCGAAAAAGTGAGGGGGTGAGTGGAGTCCACCACCTGACGCACGAGGTCGCCGGCTCGGTCAATGGCTTGTGATCCCGAGGGCTTGTTCGTGGCGTGCACCGCTTCCATAGTACAGTACGGAGTTTTACAATGTGATTTCGACTTGGGCACTCGCGCAAGGACGAAGATGGAGTAGCGACGTTGGTCAACACGCGGCGTGAGGCGAATCGGTCCCCCGCTCGCGAGGGCCGGAGGGAACGCCGCGGAACGTCGCAGAGCATCGGGCAGGTCGTGCCACAATTAAGACACTCGCCGCCGCCGTTGTCAGAAATCGGGAGAAGGAAATGACGATCGAATCTCACGGCTCCGCGCGCGCCGTCATTATTGGCGCGGGCATCGTCGGGAACTCTCTGGCGTACCACCTCGCGCGCCTGGGCTGGCGCGATGTGGTTCTGGTCGACAAGGGACCGATGCCCAATCCGGGGGGATCGACCGGCCACGCGTCGAACTTCATCTTTCCCATCGACTACTCCAAGATGATGACCGAGCTGACGGCCGACTCGACGCGGCAGTACAAAGAGCTCGGGGTCTTTATCGAGAGCGGGGGCGTCGAAGTCGCCCGCAGCGAGGCGAGGAGTCAGGAACTGCGTCGTCGAATGGCCGCCGCGAAGGCCTGGGGCATTCCCTGTGAGATGTTGAGCGCCGAGGGCGTCGCCACACTCGTGCCCTACCTTGACCCCACCGTGATCCGAGAGGGTCTCTTCTTTCCGACCGTGGGCGTGGTGGACTCACTGCGCGCGGGTACGATCATGCGCGAGCGCGCGCAGGAGATGGGCGCCCTCGAAGTGCGTGCCCACACGGAGGTCCTCGGTATCGACCTCAGCGACGACGGTACAACCGTGCGAAGCGTACGAACCACGACGGGTGATATCGAGACGGCCACCGTCGCGGTGTGCTGTGGTGTCTGGAGTCCGAAGATCGCCGAGATGGCCGGCGCCACCATACCCCTGATCCCCACGGTCCATCAGATGATCAGCGTCGGTCCGGTTCCCCTCTTCGCCGACACGGTCGGGGAGATCGTCTACCCCATCATCCGCGACATGGACACCAACATGTACGAGCGCCAACACGGCGGCGACATCGAAGTTGGCTCGTACGCGCACCGTCCGATCATCGTGAACCCCGAGGAGATTCCCTCGATCGAGGAGTCCGCGCTCTCGCCCACCGAGATGCCCTTCACCCAGGACGACTTTGACCCTCAACTTCAAGACGCGCTCGAGTTGATGCCCGAGCTCCTGGGTGATGAGCGCGTCGGCGTGCGCTACGCCATCAACGGGCTTATCTCGATGACGCCCGACGGGCATCCCGTTCTCGGCGAGACCCCCGAAGTGAAGGGGCTGTGGTCGGTCGCGGCCAGTTGGATCAAGGAGGGTCCGGGCATCGCGCGCGCCGTCGCGGAGTGGATGAACGGCGACGTCCCCGAGATTGATCTGCACGAGGCGGACGTGGCGCGCTTCTACGACCATCAACGAACTCGGGTGCACGTCACGGCGCGCGCCCAGGAGAGCTTCAACAAGATGTACGGCATCGTGCATCCGGCGGAACAGTGGGAGTCACTGCGTCCGACGCGCGTCAGTCCGGTGTTCGAGCGCGAGCGCGATCTCGGTGCCGTCTTCTTTGAGACCATGGGCTGGGAACGGCCGTACTGGTACGAGAGCAACGCGGGACTCTTGAAGACGTACGAAGGACGTCTCATGCCGCGTAACGGCGAGTGGGAGTCGCGTTGGTGGTCACCGATCATCAACGCCGAACATCTGGCCATGCGCGACTCGTGCGGCATCACCGACCTCTCGGCCTTCGTGGTGATGGACGTGACCGGGCCGGGGGCCCTCGACGCGCTCCAGTACCTGGCCGTCGCGCAGCTGGACGTGACCGTCGGTCGGGTCGTCTACACCTCGCTGCTCGATGAGCGTGGCGGGTTTACCTCGGACCTGACGATCATGCGGCTCGGCCACGACCGCTTCCGGGTCGTCACGGGCGCCCATAGCGGGATGACGGAGAAGAAGTGGTTCGTGGATCATCTGCCCGATGACGGGTCGGCGCAGCTGACGGATCTGACGTCCTCGTGGTCGACGTTTGGGCTCTGGGGTCCGCGCGCGCGCGAAGTCCTGGCGGCGTGCACCTCCGACGACGTCAGTCACGAGGGCTTCCCTTTTGCGACCTGTCGCACCATTGAACTCGGAGGCATTCGGGTCCTCGCGTCGCGCATCTCCTACATCGGTGAGCTCGGCTGGGAGATCTACGTGCCGAGCGAAGAAGGAGCCAGGGCCTGGGACGCACTCTTCGCCGCCGGTCGGGACCACGGACTGACTCCCGTGGGTATTGGCGTCTACGCCACGACGGGCCGACTCGAAAAGGGGTACCGGGCCCTCGGTAGCGAGCTGACGGCCGACTACAGCATCGTCGAAGCCGGCATGGCCCGACCGACCGTGAAACGCCAAGAGTTCATCGGACGTGACGCGTACCTGGCCCAGCGCGCGGAGACGCCCGTGGCGCACCTGTGCACGCTGACCGTCGACGATCATCGCTCGTCCAGTGGAGTAGCGCGCTACATGCTCGGGGGCGAGCCCATCGTGACGAGCGACGGCGAGCGACTGGTCGACGACAAGGGTCGTCCGTCGTACGTGACGAGCGCCGGCTCGGGGCCCTCGCTCGGCAAGCACATTCTTCTCTCCTATCTCCCCCTCAGGGTGGCCGAGGTGGGTCGAAAGTTGATGGTCGAGTACCTGGGCGAGAGCTACCCGGTCACGGTCGACGTGGTGGGCTCGACGCCGCTCTTTGACCCCGAGAACCTTCGCGTACGAAGTTGAGCATGAACGTCCTCGTCTGCGTAAAACGAGTGGCGATGGTCGGTTCCCGGATTGTTCTGACGGCCGACGCGCGCGAGGTTGACGTGCGCCAACTCGGCTTCACCATGAGTCCTCACGAGGAGTGCGCGGTCGAGGAGGCGATACGGATTGTCGAACGCTGCGGCGGGGTCGTCACCGTGATGACCCTCGGTCCAGCTGAGGCGTCCGAGCAGTTGCGAGACGCGGCGTCGTTGGGCGCCACCCGGTTGGTGCACCTCGTGAGTGACGGGCGAGAGTGGGACCCCGTCTCGACGGCCGAGGCCCTGGTCAGCGCGGTCTGGTCTCTCGAGGGAGAGAGCGGCCCCTTCGACCTCATCCTGTTCGGAAACGAGGCGGCCGACACGGGCGACTATCAAGTGGGCGTGCGGGTGGCCCAAGCTCTCGGCCGTCCCTCGATCAGCGGCGTGAAGCACCTGGACGTGGGTGAGCAGACCCTCGAGGCCCGGCGAGAGTACCGCGGCGGTGAGGAGCGGTACGAGATCGCCTTGCCCTGCGTGATCGCGGTGAAGGAGGGCATCAATCTCCCGCGCTACCCGTCGCTGCCCGGCCGCATGCGCGCGAAGAAGGTGATCATCGAGGAGATCCCCGTTGAGTGGCGCGAGGGCTCACTGCGCACGGTGAGGTTGCGCGTACCCGAAGAACCGCGCGATCGGGCGGAGATCCTCGGCGTCGGAGTAGACGGCGTGGGAGCCCTGGTGACACTGTTCGAACAGTGGGGGATTCTGGCGTGAGCGTGGTGCGCTCCCAGACGCAGTCCGAGATCGCCCGGGGCGGCGTGCTCTGTTTCGTCGAGCGCGACGACGACGGTCTGGCGGATGCCTCGCTGCGGGCGTTGACGCTCGCGCGCGGACTCTGCGGCGTCGTCGGCCGGACGCTCGTCGCCGCGGTGATGGGGGAGCTCGACGAGTCAGAGACCGAGACGCTGACCCACTTTGGCGTCGGTGACGCGTACCAAGTCGTGCTCGACGACCTCGAGGGATACTCGCCGTCCGCCTGGGCCACGGCGCTGCTCGAACTGGTGGAGGTGCTGGGCTCAGACGTGCTCGTGGCCGCGGGGACGGACCGCGGACAGGAGGTCCTGGCCCACGTGGGAGCGAGGACCGGGCTCCCCATGGCCGCCAACTGTCTCAGCGCCTCGTGGACCGACTCGCGTTCTCTAGAGCTGAGTCGACAGCGATGGGGAGGGAGCTTGGTCGAAGACGCCACCCTCGAAGGAGTGCCGGCCCTACTCACGGTGGCCGCGGACGGTGTACTCGCCGAGGGATCGCCCTCGCCCACTGCGGCCACGATCCGCACGCATCGTTCGACCCCCAGTGATCTCGATCGCCGGGTCGTCGTCTCGGAGTGGATCGCTCGGGGCGGGGGAGTCTCACTGGCTGACGCGCGCGTGGTGGTGGGCGGGGGACGCGGTGTTGGCAGCGAAGAGGGCTTTGGCGCCCTGGACGAACTGGCCGCGCTCTTGGGCGCGGCGGTGGGTGTCTCACGGGCCGTCACGAGTGCGGGCTGGCGCCCGCACGCCCAACAGGTTGGCCAAACGGGAACCAAGATCTCACCCGAGCTCTATCTCGCGTGCGGCATCAGCGGGGCCACGCAGCACTTGGCGGGGTGTCGTAGCGCCAAACACGTCGTGACGATCAACACCGACGCCGACGCGCCGTTTCTCTCGCGCGCCGACTACGCGCTGGTCGGCGATCTCGGTGTCATCGTGCCCGCGCTCAGCGAGGCGATCAGGTCGCGTCAAAAGTCCTAACGGTCTGGCGAGCGGGATGATTCGTGGGTCGGTGGATTCGCGTGGCCGGAGTGGCGATAAAAGTCGACGTCGAGCGGGGCGAGCGGTGTATTACCGAGAATGAGATCGGCGGACTTCTCCGCGACCATCATGACGGGCGCGAAGATATTGGCGTTGGTGACGTAGGGAAACACGGAGGCGTCAACGACGCGCACTCCCTCCAGACCGTGGACGCGCATGTTGGCCGGATCGACGACCGACATGTCGTCGGTGCCCATCTTGGCGGTGCACGAAGGGTGCAGCGCCGTTTCGGCGTCACGGGCTACCCAGTCGAGGATCTCCCGCTCCGTCGTGACGTTCGAGCCGGGCGAGATCTCCCCTCCGCTAAAGGGCGCGAAGGCGCCTTGGCCGAGGATGTCGCGGGCGACCCCAATCGCCTCCACCCACTCGCGCTGGTCTTGCTCGGTCGAAAGGTAGTTGAAACGAATGGCCGGATGAACCTTCGGGTCCGATGATGTCAGCTTCAGCGAACCGCGGGAGTCGGAGTACATCGGTCCGATGTGTACCTGGTAGCCGTGTCCCCCCGCTGGCGAGGAGCCGTCGTAGCGAATGGCGATCGGCAGGAAGTGGAACATCAAGTTGGGATAGGCGACCTGGTCGTTGCTGCGGGCGAACCCCCCGCCTTCGAAGTGATTGGTGGCTCCTGGTCCGGTGCGTCCGAACAGCCACTGCGCCCCGATCCAGGGGCGGTTACGCATCTTGAGGGCCGGGGCCACAGAGACGGGCTGGGTGCAGGCGTGCTGAATGTACACCTCCAGGTGGTCCTGAAGGTTCTCACCCACGCCGGGCAGATTCTCGACGACGTCAATGCCGAGCGCGCTGAGTTCGTCGGCGTTTCCCACGCCCGACAGTTGGAGGAGGTGCGGTGAGTTAAAGGCCCCGCCGCACAAGATGATCTCCTCGGCGCGCACCTCACGACGTTGGCCCCGCTCGAGAAACTCGACCCCGACGGCTCGATTCTTCTCGAAGAGAACCTTGGATACCTGGGCGCGGCAGCGGACCTCGAGATTCGCGCGACTCATGGCGGGGTGCAAGTACGCGCGGGACGCGGTGAGGCGGCGCCCCCGAAAGATGTTGCGGTCAAAGGCGGCGAAGCCTTCCTGGCGGTAGCCGTTCACGTCGTCGGTGAGGGAGTAGCCCGCCTGTTGCACCGCGTCGAAAAACGCGCCGAAGAGGGGATTGGTCGCGGGGCCCCGCTCGAGAATGAGTGGACCGGACGTCCCCCGGTACTCGTCACCCCCGGCGAGGCAGTTCTCCATCTTCTTGAAGTAGGGCAGACAGTGGCGATAGTCCCACTCGCCCATGCCCGCGTCGCCGGCCCAGCGCTCGTAGTCGAGCGGGTTGCCGCGCTGAAAGATCATGCCGTTGATGCTGCTGGACCCGCCCAGTAGCTTTCCGCGCGCGTGGTAGATCTTGCGATCGCCCATGTGAGGCTCGGGCTCGGACTCGTACTTCCAGTCGTAGAAGCGATTGCCGATCGGGATCGTCAGCGCGGCCGGCATATGGGTGAAGACGTCCCACTTGTAGTCGGGGCGACCCGCCTCGAGGACGAGGACCTGATGTGAGGGGTCGGCGCTTAGCCGATTGGCGAGGGCGCTGCCCGCCGAACCTCCGCCGACGATGACAAAGTCGTACTGCGTTCGTTTCACGAGCCCTCCATGAGCGACTTCGACGGCTGGCGTCGCCTTGAAGTGTGGTTCAGGTTTACGCGACTATCGCGGGGCGCGTCAAACATGGTTGAGGGGCGTGAGACTCATCCACTATGTGGTTCGCCGCGCGCGAAATCTCCTGGGGCCGTACATACCCCTCAGATCTAGTCCCTAGTTCGCGGGGTCGTCGGCGACGGGTCGCCGCGCGGCAATGAGGACGTCGCGCGCGACGATACTTAGTCGCACGCGGGTACCGAGGTCGATGTCGTTGGCCCGGTCGCTGCGCACGTCCACCCGCACCGGGATCTCTCCGACCTGAACCACCAGGCGGGTCATGGCGCCGAGGAAACTCTTGCGGGTGACAAAGCCCTGACCTTCGGGGTCGACCTCGAGGGTGACGTCCTCGGGGCGCAGGAGGGCGTCGACCGGACCAGAGAGTGAGTAGCCTTCGCCGCTGCGCACGGGGCAGGTCTGGCCGAAGAGTCCCACCTGCTGACCGCTCGCCTCGACGGGGTAGCGGCTCGAGATACCCACGAACTGAGCGACGAAGGCCGTCTTGGGGCGCGAGTAGAGCTCGGCGGGCGAGGCGACCTGTTCGATGTGACCCTTGGACATGACGCACACGCGGTCCGCCATCGAGAGCACCTCTTCCTGGTCGTGGGTCACGAAGACCGTCGTGATGGCTAGGCGTTGCTGCAGCGAGCGGATCTGATCGCGCAGTTCGGCCCGCACCATGGCGTCCAGGGCCGAGAGAGGCTCGTCCAGCAGCAGCACCCGTGGTTCGATGGCGAGAGCTCGGGCCAGTGCCACGCGCTGCTGCTGTCCTCCCGACATCTGGTGGGGGTACTTCGCTTGCTGGTCGCCCAGCCCCACCATGTCCAAAAGCTCGGCGGCTTTCGCGCGGCGGACGTTGCCCGACTGCTTGCGCATCCGTAGTCCAAAGGCCACGTTGTTGAGAGCGCTCATATTGGGAAAGAGCGAGTAGCTCTGAAAGACCATGCCCATGTCGCGCTTACGGGCCGCCACGTCGGAGAGCTCGATCCCGTCCACGACGACCCGGCCGCTGTCGAGCGTCTCGAATCCGGCGAGAACGCGCAGAGCCGTGGTCTTGCCGCATCCGGAAGGTCCGAGTAGCGCCATAAACTCACCGGGCTCAATGGAGAGCGTGAGACCGTCGAGCGCCCGCACTTTCCCGTAGGTGCGAACAAGATTCTCGAGACTGACCGATGCTCCCACGGCGCTCGACTCACTCACGGGGTTCTCTTTTATCTGGGTCATTACGACGCCCTTCTACGGCTACGACGAGACTGCGAACGATCGAGGGACACTACCAAAATGAGGAGTATCCAGGTACCGATGAGTCCCATCATGGAGGCGGCCACCTGGATGTGACCGTCACTGGTTTGCCCGGCCTGGACTATCCACACGGGGATCGTGACCCAGAGGTCGAGGCTGGCCATGGTGTACTCGCCAAAGACGAGGGCGAGCGTGAGCACGGTCGCCGAGAGTAAGGCGGGGCGAATGTTGGGCAAGATGACGTTCCACATCGTCTTTAACCAGTTGCCACCGAGAGAGCGCGACGCCTCGGTGAGGGTCTTGAGGTCGATGGCCGAGAGTCCGGCGTCGAGGGATCGATACACGAAGGGCATCGCCAAGATCACGTACATGAAGCTGAGAAGGTACGGGGAGGCCCTCGCCCACAGCGGGTACTCGCCCTCCACCCCCAAAATGAGCACAATCGGGGGAATCACGATGGGCAAGACGGTCACCACGTCCATCACCCGGCGAAAACGTGGCATGTGCAAGTGCACGTAGACCGAGGTGGGCACCATGAGCAGAGTGGACACGACCGCCGTGGCGATGGCCAACTTGAGCGACAGCGTCAGCGCGGCGGTGAAGCCGGGCGCGGAGGGAAGGCTCTTGTACGCGAGGTCAGAGAAGCCGCCGGTGTCATTCTGCAGCGAAAATTTTATGCCCGCGTAGAGCGGAATCAAGATGTACGCGCCGACGATCAGGAGGATCAGAAACCGCCACCAGCGAAAGTGGAATCTGCGCCGGGGCTTACCCGTTGAGAACGACGGGACGGCCTCGTCTTCGGCCCGGTCGACTTCGTAGACGCTTACTGGAGCCACTTGGACGCCCTCTTTCGCACCAGGCTATAGAGCAGCATGACGAACGCCAGGATGACCAGCATGCCCACCGCGATGGCGTACCCCACGTGCGTCTCGCCGGCGATGACATTGCCGTTCAGGAAGTTACCGATTTGAATCGGCGCCAGTGCGACGAGGCCCAGGGTCAACGACTCCGCCGTCGCGTAGGCGGCAAAGGCGCTGCCGAAGAGCAGCAGCATTCCTCCAAGTATGGATGGCATCAGGACGGGGATGCCTACGTGGATCCAGTACCGCCAACTTGAAGCGCCGAGGTTCTCGGCCGCTTCGCGCCAGTTCTGGCGCAGTCCCGCCAGGGCCGGGGTGATGACGAGCACCATGAGTGGAAGTTGAAAGTACATATACACCACGACCACGCCGGAGAAGGTATAGAGGTTGAAGCCAATGCTGGTGAGGCTTATGCCAAGGGCGTGAAGCCACGCGGTAAGTATTCCGGCCGAGCCCAGCGTGGCGATGAACATGAAGGTGAGGTTGATGCCGCCGAAATTCGCGAGGACCCCCGAGCCGGTGGAGGTGAGACGCTTCAGCACGTTGCTCTTGGACGTTTGAATGGCGTAGGCCACGAAAACGCCGATGACACCGGGAATGAGTGAGGTGAGAAGGCCCAGCTTGATGCTGTTCTCGAAACCAATCAGGAAGATGCCGTGGGAGATCAAGCGCATGTTCTCAAAGGTCCATCCGCCCGTCTCGCCATGGAAGGCCAGATAGAAAACGGCGAGGGCCGGGACTCCGAGACCGAGGAACGAATAAATAACAAACGGAGTCACCACGAAGGTGGGCTCCAAAGCGCGCAGGACGTTTCTAAAGTTTCGACGCTTTACGACAAATGCTTCAGACCCGGGTGCGCTGGCACCCGGGTCTGAAGCATTGGTCACATCAATTGTCATGGGCGGTGTGCGTCCGCGTTAGTTACGAACTCGCGCCCACTTGGGTAGCCCACGTGCTGTTCACCGTCGCGGCCGCCGCAGTGATCTGCGCGGTCGTCGGGTACTGAGCGGTCTGACCCGATGGCAACGCGGGCAACTTCGCTTCCAGTGCCGTATTGACCGTCTTGTTGGCGGTCATGGCCGCGAGCTCCGCAGGACGCGCTCCACCGGCCAGCCACAGGTTCTGGCCTTGCGGTGAGTACAGGAACTCTTCCCACAGTCGGGCCGCGGCGGGGTCCGGCGCGCTGGAGTTGATGCCCTGGGTGTAGTACTCGCCCAAGAGAACGTCACTTGGAATGACGATCTTCCAGCCGGGCACGTCGATGCCACCGTTGGCCATGAGGTAGTCCCACCAGATAATCACGTTGGTGGTGCCACTCTCGGCCGTCGCCGAGTCGGCAATCGTGTTGACGAAGGCGCCGTTCTTGTTGAGATTCGCAAAGAACGTCACACCGGGGGCCACGTTGTTGAGTGAGCCACCGCTCGCAACGGCTGCCGCCTCGACGGCCGCGAGGGCCGAGTTGGAGGTGAGCGGGCTGTTGTTCAGGCCGATCTTGTATCCCTCGGCACCCGTTTCGGTGCTCATCTGCTTAAAGGACGTGGGGCAGTTGGTCACGGTCGTGGTGTTGCAACCGATGGCCACGTACCCGCCGTAGTCATCGAACCAGTATCCCCCGGAGTTCTTCAGTCCGGCCGGAATTTCGCTCCAGGTCTGGACCTTGTAGGGAGCAAGCAAGCCCTCTGTCTTGGCCGTCACCGCGTAGCTGGTACCCACGTCGATGACGTCCGGGTCGCTCGAACGCCCCTTGTCCTGTTGGATCGCGGTGATCTCCTCCGCGCTGGAACCTTCGGGGTTCTCGGAGTTGATCTTGATCCCGTACTTTTTCGTGAAGTCCTTGATGATGTTGCCGTAGTTCGCCCAGTTGTCGGGGAGAGCCACCACGTTGAGGGTGCCCTCCTTCTTGGCCGCTGCCACGAGTGACTTCATCGAGGTGGGACCGGTCTTGGTGAGGTGAGTCACCTTTGCCCAGTTCACGCTCGACGAGGCGCTCGCCGCTCCCGTGCCCGCGGTGATACCAATGGCCGCGACGCTGGCCAAGGTTGCCCCGGCGAGCAGGACCGTCCTTATTCTCTTTGGTGCCATATGTAAATACCCTCCCAATGGGGTTATTGACGCCATTTTGTGGCGTTCGGCGAAACACTATCGGAGGAGACTGTTCGTGGCAATGCGCCCCCCTCAGTTCCACATGACGGTTCACGCAACTTTTGCGGGCGGGGCGATCGTTCGTCACTGGCTTTTCACGCGCGGGCTCATCGGGGGTTGCTCCCCGTCGCTTTTCACGCTGAACGTCCGCTGGCGAGCTGGTTGTTCGACGCGCGAGGGCGGTCTCGGTCCCATCACCGAGCCGTGTCCGTCCGCCAGGTCTCTCTCGATTAGTGGTCGGTTACGAGGTGACGTGCGACAGCGCGAGAGTCACGAATCCGCCGAACTGAGATGCACTCACCGCGGGATAGCTCCCTTCCAGCACGGCCACGATGACCTTCTTCTTACGGGCGATGACGTAGTCGTAGTAGATCGTCACATTGGTGGAGGTGGTGAAGACCATGTGGTACGCGACGCTCTGACTTCCGACTTTCGCGTAAGCGAGCGGCGTCACGGTACCGGTCGTCTGATAGCCCTTAAAGGGACCCGACGGGTGGTGGCACGCCGCGATGGTGCGGGCGATCTTCGTGAACGCCTCCTTGGCGTTGGAATACGTGGCGAGCTTCTCGTCGAGGAAAGGGATCCCACCGGCGTACGCGTAGTAGGTCTCCGCGGCGGACGTCTGTTTGATTCCCGCGGGCTCCAAGAGGTTGTGCAGGCAGCCAACCCCGGTGTCGGCGTTGTCCTCCAACGACCACCCCGGCGGCATCGATGAGGCTGAAATCGTTTGGGTGCTCAACGCGGGCGACGCGCTCGCCACGATCGTTGACGTTGATGCCGCGACCGTGGTGGCCACGCACGTGGTGGTCACGATTCGAACCAGGAGACGCACACTTCCCCCCATCTGCGGAACGGCTTGGTGGCCCGGTCCACGAGGTTTGCCACATGTTAGATACGTTGGCCCACGGACGCGACTGAATCGTGGACGAACCGCCCGTTCAGGGTGAGGGAGTTATGACCACGCCCAGGTCGGCGTAGGGGATCGGCTTTCGCTTGATGATCCCGCCCACCGCGCCAAGAAATCTGGTGATGTTTACCATGACGCCGTACTTGGCCTTGAGTTTCGCCTTGATAGTGGGGTACTGCGCGCCGGTCGTCAACTGCGCCGTCGCCTCGACGATCGGCGCGTCGGGCTTCACTCGACCGCGAACGTCACTGGCCTGCACGGTGACGCGGCTCGTATGGGCGAGGCGCTTGGCCTTTCCGGACTTCGAACTGGTGGCGAAGCCGAACGTGTCACCCTCGAGAGAGACGACCCACACGGGCGTGGCAACGGGACTTCCATCGCGGCGAAAGGTCGTCAGGAGGACGTACTTCTCATCAGACAGGCTCACGAGGCTGAGTGTAGCGAAGGAATTGCCCCGAGACTAGAGGCGACAGTCGCTCACGTGAAAAGGTCCGTCCGGGATCCGTCGCTGTCGAAAATCGACCGGACGTTCTGTCAGTTCGATCGGCGGCGAGGTCAACCGTCCGCGACCTCCCAGACGTGACCGTCGGGATCGACGAAACTGGCCGTTCGGATACCCCAGGGACGGTCCATGGGCCCATTCAGCAGCGTCACGCCGCGCGCCCCGAGCTCCGCGCACGCCTCATCGACGTCATCGACGCGAATCGTGAACTGGAATCGTGATCCCGCCTCGGCGGGGGCGACCTTCGCCGGCGCGATGAGATCGGGTGCTTGGGTGCTGACCAAGAGGTTGATCGTGAGGTTGTCAAAATTCACGACCGCCGAATGCTCGTCCTCATAGACCGTGGAGAGATCAAAGACGTCATGGTAGAACGCCTTCGCCCGCTGCACATCTTCGACAAAGAGAGTGATGACGTCGACGCTGTTGAGCCACGATTCCATTTCGCCACCCCGTTTCGTTCTCTGACTTTGTACCACGTGGTCTCGTCGCGTGACGACGCGGATGTCATGGAGGCTCAGTAACATCGTCCGATGACGCACGACGAGCACTGCGACGAGCTGGATCGAGAGATTGACCGATTTGCGGACGCGCTCGCGTCGGCGGACCCGACCGCCCCGGTCCCCTCGTGTCCGGACTGGACCGTCCGGGACCTGACGGAACACCTGGGGACAGTTCATCGCTGGGCCACGAGATTGGTGAGCGAGAGGTCTCCGGCCCGGATCCCTCGGGCCGGATTGACGAGCGACGCTGACGCTGTCGACGCCCGGTGGCTGCGCGAGGGCGGTCGGGCGCTGGTCGAGGTGTTACGCGGGGCCGACGGCGACGAGGCGATGTGGGCGTGGGGAACTGATCAGCACGTGCGATTCTGGTCGCGTCGCCAGCTGCACGAGACCTTCGTTCATCGACTCGACCTCGAACTCGCCACCGGCGCAACGTCCTACGTCGACCCGGCCGTGGCGTTGGACGCGATCGACGAGTTTCTCGGGAACATGAAAGCCGACGGCGATATCACCCTTCGTGCCCGCGACGGACGAGACGGCGAGCTGTTTCGCATCAGGTCAACGGCGCCCACCGGGCAGTGGAGCGTGCGCCTCACCGGCGACGGCTACGACTTCGTTGAGGCGGGCGACGAGTCCGACGCCGAGCTCGTCGGTCCGGCTGGCGACGTGCTGAAGGTCATCCTTCGACGCGGTGATCGTGCCCGTTGCGACGTCTCGGTCTCGGGAGACCATTCGTTGGTCGAGTACTGGCTAGCCCAGACCGCCTTTCTCTAGCTCACACGTGGGGATCAGGGCACGAGAATTCGCTGAAAGCGCCGGGCGGCCACGGTGAGTCCCACCAGGGCGATGGCGAGCAGGTACCCCATTCGCATGAGCATGATCCATTGAAACTGTCCGAGATCCAGCCCGCGCAGCAGCGCGGCCGCTTGATAGAGCGGCGAGATCGAAACGATCGCGCCGAGCCATCCGGGGTACTGGGTGATCGGGAAGAAGGTCCCCGAGAAGAGGAACAGCGGCAACTGGACCAGAGAGACCAGGTCGAAGTGCTGCCAGGAGCGGATATAGGTACACGCGGCGAGCCCCGCGCAGCTGAAAGCGAAACTCGTGAGGATCGCGGCGGGCCAACAGAGAATCACCCAGGGACTCGCCGCGTCACCGAGCAGCGCCATGCACACGATGAAGGAGGCCGCGTAGATGGTGGCCCGAGCGAGCGCCCACCAGACTTCGCCCAGGGCGACGTCGGTGACGTCCAGCGGGGTCGAGAGGATCGCGTCGTACGAGTGAGAGATCTTGAGCCGAAAGAACGTATTGAAAATCGTGTCAATCACTGCGCCATTCATGGCCGAGGTCGCCAACATGCCCGGGGCCACGAACGTGGCATAACTGATGATCCGACCGCCATCGTTGATGTGACCAATGAGGTGGTTGAGACCGATCCCGAGGCTCAACAGGTAGAAGAGCGGCTCGAAGAATCCCGAGACCAGCATGAGCCACTGCGAGCGGTACACCATGTAGTTGCGCTCGAAGACGTGCAGCGATCGGCGAGAGCCGAAGCGCGGGAGGGAGCGGGTCAACATCAGTCCACCAGCCGCCGACGCATGGTGCGACGACCCCACGCGATGCCGAGTGCCGCCATCACGGCCAGAACCGCGACGTGACACAACACGGGACCGATCGAGGCGTTGCCGTACGCGGCCGCTCGCGCCAGGGCCACTCCGTGGTACAGGGGTACCAGTTGGACGAGCGGTCGTAAGTAGCCGGGGTAGGCCGAGATCGGGTAGAACGTGGCCGAGAAGAGGAACATCGGGACGAAACCGAAGCGGTAAATCACGGCGAAGGGTGCATCGGACTGGGATCGAGCGGCGAAGGCGACGAGGGGCGCGGAGAAGGCCAGCGCGATGAGGGCGCCGATGAAGGGCAGCGTCAGTGACCACCACGACTCGAGCGCTCCGAAGGACCCAATGACGATCGTGTAGACGACGCCGGTGACGAAGGCTCGCGTCACCACCCAGGACAACTTGCCATAGAGGATGTCCTCGGGTTCCAGCGGCGTCGCGGCCGCCGCGTGGTACGAGCGAATCCACTTGACGGCGGCCAGTACCGGCCACATCGACTCGCCTTCTCCCAACTGCATCGCGGTGGTGGCGAGGATGCTCGGGGCGATGAAGTGAAGGTACGTTTGGCCCTGAACCAACCCCGTGTGGGCGCTCACCAGATGACCGACGCCGACGCCGAGCGAGGCCAGGAAGAAGATAGGGAAGAGGATGTTGCTCGCCACCGACCCCCGCCAGGTCTGGGCGTAGTAGGTGGCGTGATAGTGCCAGCTGCGCAGCCAGGCGGGCGCGCCCGCTTTGACCTGAGGGGAGAGCGACACGCCTAGTCCACCAGGGTGCGCCCGGTCAGGCGCAGGAAGACATCCTCGAGTGAGCTGCGCCGAACGAGCGCGCTGGCCGGCACGATGCCCGCCGCGTGGAGTTCACGAAGCGTGGTGTCACCCTCGTCGACGTACAGCAAGATACGGTCCGGCAAGACCTCTACTCGCTGGGCGAAGTTCGAGAGGGGCAGGTCAACGTGATCGTGGGACTCGACGTCAAAGCGCAGTTCGACCACCTCGCGAGTTGAGTGGTGCGCGATGAGTTCGCGCGGCGCACCTTCGGCCACGATGGATCCGTGGTCCATGACGACGAGTCGATCGCACAACTGCTCCGCCTCGTCCATGTAGTGCGTGGTGATAATGAGCGTGACGCCCTCTCGCTTCAAGCGATAGAGGCGCTCCCACAAGAGGTGCCGCGCCTGAGGATCGAGGCCGGTGGTGGGCTCGTCGAGAATCAAGAGCTCCGGCTGATTCATGAGGGCCCGCGCGATGGTGAGGCGACGCTTCATGCCGCCAGAGAGATCGTCCACCTTGTCGTTGGCCCGATCCGAGAGCTGCGTGAACTCCAGCAACTCGTTCGCCCGCTCACGCAACACCGGGCGCGGAATGTCGAAGTAGCGGCCGAACATCTCCAGATTCAGCCGCACGGAGAGCTCGAGCTCGAGCGTGTCTTCCTGCGGCACCACCCCGAGCCGCCCCCGAATCTCGGCCCCGTCCGCCAGTGGGTCACGGCCGAGGATCGACAGGGTGCCCGACGTCGGCGTGGAGACGGCCGAGATCATTCGCATCGTGCTGGTCTTTCCCGCGCCATTGGGCCCGAGAAAGCCGAAACTTTCGCCGCGCTCAATCGTGAAGCTGACGCCTTTCACCGCCTCGAAATCGCCGAACTTCTTTACGAGATCCCGGGCCTCAAGGATCGGGCCGGACGTCACGTCGTTCATTGGGCCAACCCCCCTTCATCGTCGGTAGTCGAGAAGCCGAACGTCGCCACCCGGGCGGATCGACGAGTCGTCGGACAGTATCTCGTCGCTGTAACGCGTTCTGGACGTCGCGAGCCGCGAGCCCGCAAAAACCTAGAGCGAAACTATCAGGCTCTTTTTACTGCCCCGACGTTCGTAAGAAGATTGTCATCGAAGCCGTGCGACGTCGCTCTCGCGTCGGCGGTGAATAGTTAGTATCGGTGGGCGCGAGAGACGAGTTGTGCTCCGCGTTGGACACGGGGGTGTGCATGTCTCGCAAGTTGCTGGCCGAGTTTCTCGGAACGGCCGTTCTCGTTTTCTTTGGGGTGGGGGTCGCGACGTTGAGCTTCGGCTTCGGAGCCGACGGTTCTAGTTTCGTCGCCGGCGTTGTCGCTACGGCCTTGGCCTTCGGGTTGACGTTGATGGCCCTCGCCTACTCACTGGGGCCGATATCGGGCTGTCACGTGAATCCCGCGGTGACCATCGGCGCGCTCGTGGCTGGTCGGATATCGATGAGCGGCGCCGTGGGGTACTGGATTGCGCAGTTTCTGGGCGGCATCGTCGGAGCCCTTGGGCTCTGGGGAGTATTTTCCTCCTCGCCGCTCTACGGTCGCGCGAGCACTGGCCTGGGAACTGACGGCTGGGGAGCGGCCAGTCACATTCACATTGGGGCCGGGGGCGCGTTCGCGACAGAAGCGATCCTGACCGCGCTCTTCGTCTTCGTGATCTTGAGCGTGACTAGCAAGACCGCTCACGTGGCGACTGCGGCCATGGTGATTGGACTAACGCTCACGGCAGTACACCTGGTCGGGATATCCATTACGGGTACCTCGGTCAACCCGGCCCGGTCGCTCGGCCCGGCACTCATCGTCGGCGGCACCGCCATACGTCAGGTCTGGTTGTTCATCGTCGCGCCACTCGTGGGAGGAGTGATCGCCGCGCTGATCTATCGAGTCTTCCATCCCGCGAACGGCGATCCCACGAACTGAGCATTGCTCCGGCCAGAGGTAAGCCGCCCAGTACCCCACCGCCGCGCGTGTACTCACAGAACGTCCGATCGATGACGGGAACAACGTCGCCCGACATCATGAGCGTGGACAACGTCTCAAGATTCTTCGTGGTCACTTCCTACGAGGTTGACCTAGGGCAGTCTGGTCCGAACTAGTCAGAAAATTTATTTACTCTCCATCGTCATATCGTGGTGAAGCAAACTCCAGTGATCGTTCTTTACAAAAAGTTTTTCTCTCTGAAGCTGAAGATCAGAATTGGGTCTTCATAGCGAAGGTGAAGATTTCACGTTGATTGTTGTCGATGAGTATCTACTCATCGTGATTAGCCCATCGTCTGACGCGTCTCTTCGCGCAGATGATGCCGAAACGCTCGCCCGCTCAGAAGAAGAGCGATTCATAGGTTTTCTCGATCAGTACCCGCTCACCTGGAGTCGATTGCTCACGGTACTGCCCGACGGGATCGCTTTCGTTGACGAGCAAGGAGTGATTCGATACGCGAACGAATTCTTCGTGGGACTAACGGGCTATGCACGCGGCGAACTTGTTGGCCAGAACATTGAAAGCCTTGTTCCGTCGAGTCATCGAGGGACGCACGTTCTGAACATTCGTGACTTCGCCCGAAACCCGATCGTGCGGACCATGGGGCGCAGCTCGGATTTGACGGTCCTACACCGCGATGGCCGCGAGGTCCCCGTCGACATCGCCCTTGCGCCGCTCGTACTGAACGGCAAACTGTGGATGATTGTGCTGATCCGCGACGACAGCGCCGAGAGAACGGCGGCCCTGGAACGTGCCGAGGTTGAACAGCGCTTTCGTCTCGCGTTCGAGGACAACACGGCTCCCATGTTCTTCACCAATCTTGAGGACCAGATCACCGCGGTGAACGACGCCTTCTGCCAGATGCTGGGACTCACCAGGGAGGAGGTCCTTGGGCATGACTCGCGGTCGTTCACCCACCCCGAGGACGAAGGCATCACCGAGGAAGCACACCGACGCATGATCGCTGGCGAGGTCGATCAGGTTCGCTACGAGAAGCGTTACTTGCACGTGGACGGGCGGATCGTCGTCGTCGAGGTGTCGAAGTCATCGGCTCGCGACGCGTCCGGGAAACTGCTCTACTTCATCGTCATTGAGCGTGACATTAGCGAGGAGCGAACTCTTAGCGCACAGCTTCGCCGCTCGAAGATATTTGACTCGCTCACGGGGCTCGCCAATCGGGCGCTCTTCGAGGACCGCCTTTCGCAGGCGCACGCCCGGGTCGTTCGTCAGGGCGGCCTCTTTGCGGTCATCCTGCTTGACCTCGACGACTTCAAGGGAGTGAACGACACGTACGGTCACCTTGTGGGTGACCAGTTACTCGTGGCGGTTGCGCGCCGATTCGAGCAGGTCTCTCGTTCTACGGACACGTTGTGTCGCTCGGGGGACGACGAGTTCCTGTGTTTGACCGAGGGACTCGACTCGCTAGCTCAGGCCGAGGAGGTGGCCGCGCGCCTCCTCGACGTGCTGGCCGATCCGTTTTCTATTGCCGGGGCCCACATTGAGCAGCGTGCGAGTGCGGGGGTGGTCACCTGGGACGCCACGACCACGGATTACGCCAGCATCGTTCAAGATGCCGACGTCGCGCTTTACGAGGCCAAGCGCGAGGGCAAGGGTCGATACGTTGTCTTCGGTCCTGGTATGCGTCAGCAGGCGGTCACTCGCTACGAACTCGCCCAGGAGCTGCGCCACGCCCTCCACGCCGGGGATCTCATGATGCACTACCAGCCCATTGTCGATCTCACGACAACTGAGGTGGTCGGTTTCGAGGCGCTGATGCGCTGGCAACACCCCGAGCGTGGTCTGGTGCCCCCGAGTGTGTTCATCCCGCTCGCCGAACAGAGCGACCTTATCTTGGAGCTCGGCTCATTTGCCTTGTACGAAGCCGTGGGGGCGGCCTCTTCGTGGCAGCGAATAGGTGCTCGCACGAGCCATCCCTACGTCACCGTGAACTTCTCCGCCCTCCAGTTTCACGACCCGGGGCTGTTGTCGATGATCGAAGAGGCGCTGCTCGCGAGCGGACTTGAACCGGAGCGTCTGGTCATCGAGATCACGGAGAGCGTGACGTTGCGTGACGTCACCGAAACGTTGCGCGTGACGGATCGCCTCAATCGCCTCGGAGTCAGTCTCGCGCTCGACGACTTTGGTACGGGGTTCTCCTCGCTCTCCTACCTCACTCTGTTACGGCCGAAGATCATCAAGATCGATCAGTCCTTCGTCAACGCTCCTCGAGAGAGCGCCCACGACGACACGCTGCTCGAAACGATTGTTTCACTCGGCAACAGACTCAACATGACGGTGTTGGCCGAAGGGATTGAAACGCCGACCCAGCTGTTGCGCCTGTGCCAGATCGGTTGCGAGCTCGGACAGGGTTACCTCTTCTCACCAGCGGTACCGCCAGACCAGGCGGCGTCCATGGTGGGCCGCGTCCTAGGAAGCGGAGAGTAGGCAATGTGCGGTCGCTTTGCGTTCGCCGATACTCACTTATGATCAGTCGCTCGACGCGCAGGAGCGGAACCGCAGAAGTTTCCTAGAGGAGTTCCCCGGCGAACAACGAAGTGAAATCGCAGACGATACGGCGAAGACGATGTTCGTGCGGCCTCGCCAGGGTCTCTCGGACAGCATGTGTCAGGGTTTCTGGGACGCCAACTATCAGAGTTTCCTGGGACACATCGACCCACCGAGGCGTCTACGGAGCTGGCCAAGTATCGGTGACTGCGGCGCTGGTGGAGGGTCGCTCGACACGTGCGGTGGCGGCCTCGACGGGTCGCTCAAAGTCGTGGGCGAGGCGGGACTTGAACCCGCACATCCTTTCGAATACAGGCACCTGAAGCCTGCGCGTCTGCCAATTTCGCCACTCGCCCAAAGACCTAGCAACATTAGTCGACTCGGTCCTGAGCGGTCTCGACGCCCCCGATCAAGGGGACGTGACCGGTACAGTGAATATTGTCATGGTTCTAAAGAATGTAGAAAACCGCCTCGAGCGGATCTTTGAGCGGACCTTTTCGCGACCGTTCAAGACGTCGTTGCAGCCCATCGAGATTGGCACGCGAATCGTCCGCGAAGTGGATCTGACCCGACGCCTTTCGGGCCAGGGGCCGATCTCTCCCAACATTGTTCGCGTGTGGCTCGGCCCCGCTGACGCACAGCGCTTCGAAGGTTTTCAGAAGGCTCTGGTCAGCGAGTTGGAAGAGACCGTTCGCCAACACGCTCTGGCCGAGGGGTACTCCTTCGTGGGGCCGGTCAAGGTCGAGATTTTCATTGATGACGACCTGAAATCTGGGGCGATCCAGGTCAAGACCGATTTTGTCGGGGGAGAGAGTCAGCCGCGCTTGGTCCTCGGTGACGGTCGTTCGTTTCCGGTCGCCGATCTGCCCCTCATCATTGGGCGCAGCCCCGACGTGGAAGTGGTGATCAACGATTCGAACGTCTCGCGCCAGCACGCAGAAGTATGGCGCACGAGCGAAGGTGTGGCCATCCGCGACCTTCAATCGACCAACGGTACGTACGTCAATGGACACCGCATCTCGGCCGTCTCGCTCTCGCCGCGCGACGACATCACGATCGGCCCGTTCCACTTTCGGATTGAGCTCGTTTGATTCCGCTCGCCGCGTCGACCAACTACGCGGCGGTGATTCGCCCGCTTCAGGTGCTCGTGATGGTGGTGGCCGTCTTGTTCTTCCTGCGTATCTTTCGGGTCGTCACGGTTCAGGCACGACCGGTCGACTACGAGAAGCGGACTCGCCGTCGCCGCGGGAACCTAGCTCTGGAGTTTATTGAGCCCTCCGAACGCAGCGGTCAGCGCGTCGACGTCGAGACGGGAGTGACGATCGGTCGCGCCAGCGACTGTGACCTGAGTCTCCAGGATACGTATCTTTCGTCACGACACGCGCGGGTGGCGAACGACGAGGGTGATCTCTCGATCGAAGATCTCGGTTCGACCAATGGCACGTACGTCAATCAAGAGTTAGTGAAGGGTCGTGTGCACTTAGAGCGCGGCGACGTGGTCCAAGTGGGCGGTGTTCTCTTCGAGGTCGTTCGTTGACCCGCTGGCGTCACGCCGCGGCGACCGATACGGGACTGGTGCGTCAGACCAATCAGGACGCGTTGTTCGCCGACGACACTCTGGCCGTTATCGCCGACGGCATGGGTGGCCACGCGGCGGGTGAGGTAGCGGCGGCCATGGCGATCGACATCGTGCGGCGCGGGTTTCAAAAGAGTCCCACGGTGGAGGGCCTGGTCGAGGCGATTCAAGACGCCAACCTCGAGGTGGTGACCGACGCGCGGGAACACCCCGAACACTTTGGCATGGGCACCACCGTCATCGCGATCGCCGTGACGCACGACTTAGCCGGCGTGGCGTCGCCCACGTTGGTTCACGTGGGCGACTCGCGGGCCTACCAACTGCGCGACGGCGCGCTTCGCCAGTTGAGCGAAGACCACAGCGTCGCCGAGGAGTGGGTGCGTATGGGTCGCCTCACCCCCGAGGAGGCCGCCGTTCATCCTCGCCGTCACCAACTCACTCGTGGGGTGGGGGTCGAGGACACGATCGCTATCGACGTGACCTCGATCAACGCACTGCCCGGGGATCGAATACTGCTCTGCAGTGACGGACTTTCCAACGAGCTCGACTCCAACACGCTGGCCCGTCTGGCGAGCGCGCCGAATGGACTGGAGTTCGCGGTGGAGAGTCTGGTCAGTGCCGCCAAGGTCGCGGGCGGTCACGACAACATCTCGGTGATCCTGCTGGAGCTCGACGAAGTCAACGTCGCGGCGACCCCCATCCGTCGGACCATGAGCTCGGCCCCACCAGCGGCGACCGCGACGTCGCGACCGACCAACGCCGGTCGCCGCCGAAGAATTGTGACCTGGCGGGTCTGGGCGGCCACGTTTCTCTTTCTCGCGATCGTCGCTGCCGGGGTGGTGGTCATCCACTGGTACGCGTACTCCACGTACTACCTGGCAGATCACGACGGGATGGTGGCGGTCTTTCGAGGCCAGCCGTCGGGTGTTCTTTGGTACAAACCTGAGGTGGTGATCGAGACGAACTTTCCCGTCGCTGATCTGCGCATTCAGGATCGACGAGCCCTCAACGCCACGATCAGCGAGCCCACCGAAAAAGAGGCGGTCACCTACGCCAAGAACATCTACCGGGAGTGGGAACTCGGCCAGAACACCACCACCACGACAACCACCACCAAGCCCGGAACGACGACCACCGCGGCGACCGCGACCACGACGACCACCAGGGCTGCCGGGTAACTGGGCTGCTCAAGAGGACGCTGTTCGGGTTAGCGTTTCGCGTCTTTTCGTGATCGACTCGGCGCCGGTGTGGACGCTCGACGTCGCGGACGCCCTCGCGGGGACTCTTGCGCCGTCCCTACAGAACACCAGAGCGTAGGCTTGGCGCAGTATGGAGCCCGTCAACGACCCACGGTTGTACTCAAATCGTTATCAGGTAACCCACTTGATCGCCCGAGGCGGCATGGCGATCGTCTATCGAGCCCAAGATACATTGCTGAACCGTGCCGTAGCGCTCAAAATCCTCTACCCGGAACTGAGCGAGGACCCTCTTTTCGTCGAGCGTTTCCGTCGTGAGGCGCAGGCCGCGGCGAATCTCTCGCACCCCAACATCGTGCCCGTCTTTGACTGGGGCGAAGACGGAGGCACCTACTTCATCGTCATGGAGTTGGTGGACGGAACCTCCCTCGCCGAGATGCTTCGTGGAGGAGCCACCCTCACGCCGGCGCGCTCGGCCCAGATCGTCGCCCAGGTGGCGGCGGCACTCGGCTACGCGCACCGCAGTGGCGTGGTGCACCGCGACGTAAAACCGGGCAACATCTTGATCACTCGTGACGGTCAAGTGAAGGTGACGGACTTCGGGATCGCTCAGGCCGTGTCCAGTGAAGACCACCTGGCCGAGGCGGGATCGGTGATGGGCACGGCGACCTACTTCTCACCCGAACAGGCCGAAGGGGCCGCGGTCGACGGACGAAGTGACGTCTACTCTCTCGGCGTTGTTCTCTACGAGATGCTCGTGGGGCGCCCTCCCTTTATCGGCGACACGCCCGTGGAGGTGTCGAGCCAGCACGTTCGCAGTACGGTGCCGCCACTGTCGCAGTTCTCCAGTTCAGTCCCTCATGACCTGGAAGCGATCGTGATGGAAGCCCTCTCGAAGTCGCCCTCGAACCGCTATCAGTCGGCCGACGAACTGCGCGCTGATCTCATTCGTTTTAGCGAGGGGCAGCCGGTGCACGCGGCCATGCGCGACACCGCCTTCTTCGGGGAGGACGCCACGCGGGCCGTGGCCGCGGTCGCGGGCGAGCGCACCCGTTCGGTGCCCATCATGACCGGACCCCGCACCGACGTGCGTCGACGTCGCAATCGCAGCTACAGCGGCGCCATCCTCGTGCTCGTGATACTGCTCATCGCGGTGGGCGCCTACGCCTTCTTCGCCCATAACAAAACGACGACGACGTCCATGCCGGACGTGGTGGGCCAGCAACTTACCGCCGCCACGCAATCGCTGAAGTCGAAGAACATCAACGTCGGTCTGGTGATTTCGGATCAGTCCAAAAAGCCCGAGGGCACCATACTGCGGACCGTTCCAAAGGCCGGCGCCACCGTGACCAAGGGCGACTCGGTGGAAATCATCGTCAGTAAGGGAATCACGACGACGCCCGAGACCGTTCCCAGTGTCACGGGCTTTAATGTAACCAACGCCATCAGCAGCTTGAAGGCTAAGAAGTTGGTGTACAAGATCGTGCAAACCGCCACGGTGCCCACCGGCCAGTCGGCGGCACCCAACACCGTTCTGAGCGAGTCGCCGGCGGCGGGGCAGACGGTGCAATCCGGCACCACCGTGATCTTGACCGTGCTCTCGCCCTCGGCCAAGTACCCACTGGGCTCCTTGTCCGGTGAAACCACCGCGGCGGCGGGAGCCTCTCTCGCCACCCAGGGCTTGACCGTTGGTCCGATCACGCGGGTGTGCTCGGACACCTATCGACAGGGCCTCGTGGTCGCGACCAATCCCGCCTCGGGGTCGCTCGTCACGCAAGGTCAAGCAATCACCCTGGAGTTGTCATCGGGGCCCTGCACCGTTTTCATGCCGAACGTCGTCAACGACACCGAGTCGGTGGCCGATCAACTTCTCCAGAGCCAGGGCCTTACCCCTTCGTACTCACCCGACCCGGTCGTCGTGTGCCCGCCGGGTGCCACGCCGACCGTGGCGAGCCAGGCGAACGCCGCGGGCACGCCCGTTGCCTACGGTTCGACCGTTGATCTCACCGTCTGTCAGACCACCGCCGACACGACGACGACGGCGCCCACGACCACAACGACCTAAGGCCACGCTTGTAGCATCGTTCCCTATGGCGAAATCATCCGCAAAACCGAAGCCAAATCCGAAAAAGTCCGTAGGTCGCTACGTGGACCCCGTGGCGCGGGGCCGCGTCACCAACCGTCGGCCGGTCAATGCCGACAAGAGTCCTCGCTGGTACGGGTGGTCCATCCTCGGGCTGCTCATTTTCGGCATCCTGGTGATCACCCTGAACTACTTGTCCGTCCTGCCCGGCTCCACGTCGGCGTGGTACTTGGCGCTCGGTCTGGTGTCGATCTTTGCGGCCTTCGCCCTCGCCACGGGGTACAAATAGTCAGTCGGCGTTAACCCAGCCGCTCAATAATCGTGGCGTTCGCGAGTCCGCCGCCCTCGCACATGGTGAGCAGACCGTAGCGTCCACCGGTGCGCTCCAGCTCGTTGAGGAGTGTCGCGCAGAGTTTGGCTCCCGACGCACCGAGCGGATGCCCGAGCGCGATCGCGCCGCCGTTGACGTTCACCTTCTCGAGGTCAACCTTGTGCTCGCGTTGCCACGCGAGCACGACTGACGCGAAGGCCTCATTGATCTCGATCAAGTCAATGTCGTCCAACGTGAGTCCGGCACGTTCCAGAACTTTCGTGGTGGCCGGTATCGGCCCGGTGAGCATGGTGACGGGATCGACCCCGGCCAAGGCGAAGGTGTGAAATCGAGCGCGGGGACGATATCCCAGTTCGCGAGCGCGTTCCTCGCTCATGATCAAGACGGCCGACGCGCCGTCAGTGATCTGGGAGGAGTTTCCGGCGGTGACCTTGCCGCCTTCCTTGAACGCGGGCTTCAGTTTGGCCAGTGTTTCGACACTGGAGTCGGGGCGAATCCCTTCGTCGCTGGTCACGAGCTCGTCGGTGTCGTGTCCTTCGTCGTCGCGCACGTGAATCGGAACGATCTCTCGCTCGAAGCGGCCCTCGGCCGTGGCGCGCGCCGCGCGCCGATGACTTTCCGCGGAAAACTCGTCGAGTTCTTCCCGTGAGATACCCCACTGATCGGCGATCATCTCGGCTCCGATGCCCTGGTTGACGAGTCCGCCGACGGGTTCGTAGCGCGCGGTGACCCGAGGACCGAAGGGCCACCCCACGTCCTTGCCGATGGAAGAACCCATGGTCACGCGCGACATGGCCTCGACCCCCGAGGCGATGACCACGTCGTAGGCCCCGGCCATGACGCCCTGGGCGGCGAAGTGCAGCGCCTGTTGGGACGAGCCGCACTGACGGTCAATGGTGGTGGCGGGCACCGACTCGGGCCACCCGGCGGCGAGCACGGCGTTACGGCCCACGTTGAAGGCCTGTTCGCCCACTTGGGAGACACAGCCCATGATGACGTCGTCCACCACGCGGGGATCGAGACTGTTGCGCTCGGCGAGTGCGCGCAGCGCTTCGGACGCGAGATCCACCGCGTGCCAATTCTTGAGTTTTCCGTTGCGCTTGCCCCCCGGGGTGCGCACTGCATCGACGATGACGGCCTGTGGCATGTTGCTCCTTCCGCGTGGGCGAACCCACCCGCGAATCCTACGGGACGAGACGAACTATCGTCGCGAGCGTGGAAGCCCCGACGAAGAACATGGACCGCTGGCTGGGCGACGGTGGCATGGTGTTGCTGGCGGAGGTGGGGGCGTCCTTCGAAGAGTACGGAGTGGACGGCGAGGACCTCGGTTGGGCCGGGGGCACCTTCTTGCCGCGCGACCTCGCCGGTAATCCCCACGGGTCGGTGCAGGCGGGAGTACACGCGTTGGTGCTGGACGCGGCCATGAACTTTGCCATTAACGCCGCTCTTCGCGGACGCGACCGCACGGAAGCGACGATTGAGATGACCACGGAACTGCTTCGTCCCGCACTCGTCGGGGAGCGCTACGTCCTGCGGGGAGAAGTAGTTCGTCTCACGCGCCAGATCGCCTACGCCGAGGCAACGTTGAGTAACGCCGACTCAAAACTGGTGAGTCGCGCGACCGGCACCTTTCTCATCCGCCGCGACGTCGACACGGGGAATCGTCGAAGCGCGTAACTCAGACCTCGGCCTAGGCGGGGATGAAGGCGAACGCGCCATCGTGTACGTAGACCAGCTCACACTCTTCGAGGTAGTGCGCGTCGTGAATGTTGCCCGCTCGGTGGTATCCGACGTCACCTGAGTTAAGGAAGATCGTCGGTCCGTCGGCGACGAGGGCGCCCGCTTCACGTCGGTACACCTGGGTCGACATTCTTCCCTTGACCACCACGGTCATGTCGTCGCCGGGGTGCGAGTGGGGAGGCTCCTCAGTGTCGGCCTCCCACTTTTCCAGCATTACTTCGACCCCATCGGGGTTGGCGGGAAACGTAGTGCGAACGCTGAATCCGGGGGAGCCGGCGTCGGCCACGAAACGGCTCCAGACGCGGCTGGTCGCAGGAACACTGTCGGGCGTTGCGTCGTCAATCGACATGCTCGGACTCCTTTGTTTGGTGGGGCTAGTAAGAATCGAACTTACGACCTCGTCATTATCAGTGACGCGCTCTAACCGACTGAGCTATAGCCCCCAAGGCATACCAGGTTACACGAGCCCTACCGCGCGTTAATTTGCCGGCGGTTCCCAAAACTTCGATGACATCGACTGACTGGCGGTCCCGAGCAGTGTCCCGTCACGGCTCCAGAGGTATCCCGTGCCTTGAGAGAAACCTCCCGAAAGTGCGTGCATATGTATCTCGACGAGGACCCACTCGGTGGGCACGAGTACCGCGACGCGAATGGTGTTGTCAAGGCTCCTACCCATCGTGTTTCGGCCCAGGGGTTGACTGGCTCCGCCGGTGACAAAGTCGCCAAAAATCGCGAGCGTCGCAGCGGAGGGCTCGAGATGGTTGGGCACGCGGATCCACAGCGCCGAGATGGGGGAGCCTTCGGTGCCGTCGAGTTCTTCGAAGGTCCGCCCGAGGGCAATACGCGTCTCGACGTAGTTGAAGATGGAACCGTCGAAGCGGCTGGGCATCTGACGGGTACGACAGTCCTCGGGCGCCGGTACGTCAGGCATGGTTAGCCACGGGGTGGGCGAGGTGAGTTCACCGGTCCCCAGGGCCGCGTTCACCGTCAACACTTCACGACCATCCACCGAGGCCGTGGCCCGGGCCTGGGTCACGCGGCGTCCTTCGACCGCGAGGTCGACGACGACGTCAAGGACGGAGTGAAGCGGCGCGAACGAGAGATAGTGCGCGGCCGCGTAGATCGTTGGTCGCCCGCTGGCCTCTTCGAGCGCGACGACGCCGGCGGCCAGACCACACCCGCCGAAGAGAAACTGGCCGGGCGTGATCAGTCGGTCCGTGACGTGAAGGCGCCAGGTATCGTCGCTTACTCGCTGCATTCCCAAGAACTCACGCATATCCACGACGTCGAAGGCTACCGGACGTCGTAGAAACCCCTTTTCGTCGCGCGCGCCGAACAGGCAGACTTGAGGGGTGATCGACCCTCGCTTCGTGTATCTGGCCATAGTGCTGGCCGGGTTCGGGGGATGGATCTACATTCGTGACACGCTGCGCGGGGTGACGTCGCCCAATCGCGTGACGTGGTCCCTCTGGGGCCTCGAGGGGGTACTCGCCTTCGGGGTGGAAGTCCAACAGCGCGTGGGCCTCGCCTCTTGGATGACGCTCATGCTCGGCCTCGTCCCCTTGGCGGTGGTGGCCGCCTCGTTTCGCAACTCACACGCCGTGTGGAAAATCGGCACCTTCGACATCGTCTGTGGCTCCATCTCGTTGGCCGGGCTCATTTTTTGGGCCTTTGTGAACGAACCCACCATCGCGCTGGTGTCATTCGTCTGCGCCGATCAGGCCGCGGGACTGCCGACCTTGCGTAAGTCGTGGCTCGCTCCTTCGAGCGAGTCGGCGCGGACTTTCATGCTCGGGTGCCTGAACTGCGTCATCACGATCTTCACGTTGAAGGTCTGGACCACGGCCGGCGTGCTCTTCCCCGGTTGCATCGTGGTGACCGACTTCGTCATGTCCGCGTTGATACTGACGCGTGTCGGACCGCGGTTCCGTGGAGAACTGACGCCCGTGAACTCCTAGTAGACCGCTCGTCGAATTCTCCCTTTACGGCGAGGGTGTGGACCGGTACCGTAGCGTCGTGGCCACGATGTTGCCTTTCGATTGGCACCCGCTGGTGCTGAGTTTGATCGTGGCGGCCGGTGCCGCACACTATTTCCTGGTCAACTCGCCGCGACAACGCCGTTTGGCTCTCTACGCGCTCCTCGCGTTGCTGGTTGTCACGATGTGGCCAATCGGTGATCTTGCGGCGTCGGTGTCGCTGACCGTCGCGACCGTGCAGCGGCTGGTGATCATGCTGCTGGTGGCGCCCCTGCTGCTGCTCAGCATCCCCACCAGCACCCTCGGCCGCCTCACTCATCCCGTCCCTCTTGATTTCCTCGTGCGCAAGCTGACGCACCCCGGCTTAGCTCTGGTGGTGGTCACGGTGGTGGGGACCGCAACGCTGGCGGCACCCGTCGTGGACTGGGGGGCGCGCTCCACACTGGGGCGCGACGCCATACTGCTCGTGGTGCTGCTGGTCGGGGTTCTCCTGTGGATGCCCGCACTGGCGATTATGCCCGGGACCCGCCGACTGTCGCCCGCGGCCCGTGCGGGGTACGTCTTTGCGTCGGCCCTGGTGGTCACCAGTCTCTCCTTCGTGTGGATTTTTTCGCACCACTCGTTGTATCCGGCGTTGCACCACCAGTACGCGTTGTTGCACATGACGCCGCTGTTTGACCAGCAGCTCGCGGGCTTCGTCGCCAAGCTCGGCTGCTACTTGCCCATGTGGTGGGTGGCGTTTGTGATCTTCTTTGACGCCGAGAAAAAGGGAACTCCGATCGAGGAGACTCCGTTGCACTGGGCCGACGTCGAGCGAGAACTACTTCGCATCGATCGACAGCGGGCCCGGGCGATTCGCCACCACCGACCCACCTAAGTCGTCGCTTGGTAGAATCGTGTCCCGCGGGGATGTAGCTCAGTTGGTAGAGCGCGGGCTTTGCAAGCCTGAGGTCGTGGGTTCGATCCCCATCGTCTCCACCGTGGAGGGATGGCTGGCGTCGGGGTGACGGCGAGTTAGGGGTGTAGACCTTCTTCGTGTGACTCGTGCGTCGCCGGCTCCAGCTGAAATGTCGCGTGTTGCACCGAGAAATGCTCCGTGAGGCAACTCTGAAGGGCGTCGAGTATCTGCGGCGCGTGACCATCGTCGAAACAGGTACTTTCAACGACCACGTGGGCTGACAGCGTCGTGAGATCTGAGGCCACGCTCCATGCGTGCAGGTCGTGTACGTCGACCACGTGCGCTACCTGCGTGAGGTGCTGGCGTACGTCGGCGAGATTGAGGTTGTCCGGAGTTCCTTGAAGGAGGATGCGCCCGGCGTCGCGCAGTAGTCCCCACGCCGCGTAGGCCATGAGCGCGACCACGACAAGAGAAGCGACCGCGTCGGCACGCTGCCAGTGCCACGCCAGGATGACGACGCCGGCGATCGCCGTGGCCACGAAGGCGAAGAGGTCGGTGAGGACGTGCAGGTACGCTCCTCGGATGTTGAGGTTCCCGCGATCCGCCTGACCAAGCACGGTCGTCGCGGCGAGGTTTACCGCGGCTCCGATCAGCGCGATCACGAGCACCAGCGTGCCGTTGACCGGATGTGGAGTGACGAGTCGTTGCACCGCTTCGACGAGGATCACCAGTCCGACCGCCACCAGGCTGACACCGTTGACGGCGGCACTCAGGATCTCGGCGCGACGTAAACCAAAGGTCCAGCGTGCCCCCGCGGGCCGTTGGGCGAGGCGCAGCGCCCAGGCGCTCATGCCCAGCGCCGAGACGTCGGTGATCATGTGTCCGGCGTCGGCGAAGAGGACCAGGGAGGACCCGAGAATCGCGGCCACGATTTCGACGACGAAGAACGCGGCGATGAGAGTGAGAGTACCGAGCACCGGTCCCATATCGCCCGAGGGCGCGTGGTGATGACTCTTAGACACGGATCCCTCTCACGGCCTCATTGTCGCACGCTGACGCGGCGGTTCCGTGCGACCGTTGTCGTCGCTGATCTAGCGCACCAGTTCGGGGGTGACCTTGGGTTCGGTCCCCGGCACGCGATCGCGCGCGTACTGACGAACGTTGAACTGGGTCACGCCGATGGTGAGGGCGACCGCCCCCAGTTCGTGTAACTCAACCAGCCACACCGGGACGTGGGTGAGATACTGAGTGGCGCCGATCGCCGCCTGGGCCAGCGACACGTAGACCAGGCGGCGCACGCCCAACCTCAGCGCGAGGGGCGCGCCGCTCTTCCAGATGGCGAGGAGTAGCCCGAGGACGACGCCGATGAAAAAGATCGCCGCGAGGGAGTGGACCCAGGCCGCGGAAGAAAAGGCGAAGGGGAGGCGACGTGCGACGAGCTGACCCTGGGACGCGCCGGCGTGGGGACCCGACCCGGTCGTGGCCGTGCCGGTCACGACGAGGACGACGAAGGGGACCCACAGCCATCGAGCCAGCGTGCGGAAGTAGGGATCGCGCAGATCTTCGCGGGCGCCGGGCCCGTAGCGGTACTTGGCGTGGTGATAGAGCAGCGCGCCCACGGCCACCATGGCGAGGCTGAGCAGCAGGTGGAGCGACACTAGATACGGATTGAGCTTGGAGTACACCACGAGCGCGCCGAGGAGCGCGTCGCCCACGACACCTAGAACAAGCGCACCCGAAAGAAGCACGAGGTCGCGACGACGTTCATCGCGAAAGAGCGCCGCGAGAAAGGTGGCCCCGACGACGACGATCAGCGCGCCCGTGACCATGCGATTGGTGTACTCGATAAAGGGGTGAATGCTCATCGAACCGGAGACCTTGCCCTTGAAGCAGGTCGGCCAGTCGGGACATCCCAGGCCGGATCCCGTCAGCCGCACGGCGGCTCCGGTCAAAACAATCAGGATCATGGACACGAAGGAGGCGAAAGCGAACCAGCGAAACGTGGGACCGGAGACGCGGCGTCGCGTTGGCAATGGCACTCGCCCAGCCTACGGATTTGAGGCCCCGTAGTATGTCCGAGTGACCGTTTCCGCCACTGCGTCGTTGTCGGTGCGCGACGTCTTGAAGGGCTACCTCGCCCTCACCAAGCCGAGAATTATCGAGTTGTTGCTCATAACGACCGTGCCCACGATGATTGTCGCGGCGAACGGCTGGCCGCGGGCCTGGCTTATCGTCGCGACGCTGATCGGCGGGACCCTCGCGGCGGGCGGGGCCAACGCCTTCAACATGGTGATCGATCGAGATATCGACGCCCTGATGGAGCGCACGAAGAGGCGCCCGCTCGTCACCGGCGTGATGAGTGCCCGCTCGGCGGCTCTGTTCGCCTTGGCGCTGGAGATCGTGGCCTTCGTCGTGCTGGCATCGTGGGTCAACGTGCTGTCGGCCTGGCTGGCGTTGTCGGCAACGGCCTTCTACGTTGTGGTGTACACCTTGATCCTCAAGCGCCGCTCGAAGCAGAACATCGTCATCGGGGGCGCCGCGGGGGCGGTCCCCGTCTTGGTGGGATGGGCCGCCGTCACCAACTCGCTGGGGTGGACACCCGTTTTGTTGTTCCTGGTGATATTTCTCTGGACGCCTCCGCACTTTTGGGCACTGGCCGTGCGCTACCGCGACGACTACCAGGCCGCTCACGTTCCCATGATGCCCGTCGTGGCCTCCCTTCGCCGAACGACCCTCGAGATCCTGATCTACTCGGTGATTCTCTGGGCGCTGACGCTGCTCATCGGATCAAGCGCGCACTTAGGTTGGATCTACGCGATCTCGGCGACGGTGTTGGGTGCCATGTTCAGCCTCTACGCGCTCCGGCTCTATCGACACGCTCGCAACGATAAGGCGGACGTCGCCGAGGCGATGAAGCTCTTTCACTTCTCTATTACCTACCTTTCGGCCCTGTTCATTCTGATGGCGGTCGACGTCCTTGTCCGCCACCACTAGCGAGGGGACGCGTCGGTCGCCGAAGAAGAAGGCGATCGTGATCGCAACGTCGGTGGTGCTCGTGATCGCGCTGGTGGGGATCGTCTCGGCCCTCACCGGTGGAGAGGTCACCCCCGGACAGAAAAACAGCCTGACGTCGTCGAAACTCGTGGGACATCACATTCACGATTTCTCCCTCGATGGACTGAACGGGGGCGTTATTACGTCGCCCTGGAGCAGCGGCCACTCGAGCGTGCTGGTGTTTTTTGCCAGCTACTGCGGGCCCTGTAAGGGCGAGATGCCAAAAATCGCGAAGTACATTCGCACGCACAACTTGAGCCCGATTGATGTGGTGGCGGTGGACGCGGTCGATAAGCGATCCGCGGCGCAGGCCATGATCAAAAGAGACGGCGTCACCTTCCCGGTCGCGTACGATCCGAACGGCACGATCACCACGGGACTTTTTGGGTTCGAAGACGTGCCGGAAAGTGTTTTTCTGAACGCCCGCGGGGTGGTGAAAGCCGTGTACTACGGCGCCATTCCGAAGAACGTACTCATTGCGGGTCTCAAAACACTGACCTCCACCTAGTCAAAGCGAAAGGTTCGCGCGGCGAGCAGCGGCGCGACGAGCGCCCAGGCGCCGAGAGCGATCCAGTCGGCGGTCGTCGGAGAGAGACCGTGCCCGAGGACCCGATGCAGGGCCTGCGCTAACGCGCCCGAGGGCAGCGCGATGACGATGCGTCGGATCACGAGCGGCAGGGAGGTCAAGGGCACGACGATGCCGGACAACAAAAGCAGCACCAGGTAGAGGCCGTTGCTGGCGGCGAGGTTCACTTCGGCGCGCAGGGACCCCGCCAGCGCGAGTCCGATTCCCGCGAAGCCGAGGGACCCGAGCAGCAGGGCCGCGGCCACTTCCCCCGCGCCGCGCCAGCCGCCGTCGGGGCGCCACCGCAAGAGCAGCGCCACCAGGGAAATAGCGACGACCTGGAGGAGCTCCGTCACGAGCACGCCGGCGATCTTCGCGCCGACCAGTCGACGTCGGCCCAGTGGCGTGACGTGGAGTCGCCGCAGCACGCCCGAGGAGCGTTCAAAACCCGTCGCGATCGAGAGCGCCACCAGCGAGGTCGAGAGCACGCACAGCGCCAAGATGCCCGGAGCGACGAAGTCGATGCGGTGAGCCCCGGGCGAGGAGACCACGCGCGTGAGCGAGAAGAAGATCAACAAGAGAACCGGGATACCAATCGTCAACAGCAACGTCTCGCCGCGACGGATCGTCATCGCGACCTCGGCCCGCGTCTGGGCGACCAGGGCTCTCACCGCCTGACGTCGCTTCGCTCGTCGCCGATCAGTTCGAGGTATCGCTCCTCGAGTGACGCCCGGGTGCGCAGCGACACCATGGAAAGGCCGACACTCGCCAAATAGTTCGTGACGATGGCGATGCGTTCGGGCGTTGACGCGACGGCACAGCGCAACTGCAGCGGGTTGTCGAGCGTGACCTCACAGTGCAGTCGCGAGGCCAACGACGCGGGATCGACCGGCCCGGAGGACTGGACGATCATCTCGGGCGATCCGGCCAGCTGATCGAGCGTTCCCTGGATCAGCACGCGACCGAGGTGCATGATGACCAGGCGGTCGGAGTCGCGCTCGGCCTCGGCGAGTTCGTGCGTCGTGATCAATAGGGCGCATCCCCGCGCCCGCTCCGACGCGATGAGTTCGCGGATGACCTGACGACCTTCGGGATCGACGGACGTGGTCGGTTCGTCCAGTACCAGCGCCCGTGGCCGGCCCAGCAGCGCGAGCGCCAGCAGGGTGCGTTGCTGTTCACCCCCGCTCAGGCGGCGCCAGGGTGTCGTGGCGCAGCTCGTCAATGCCAGCAGCGACATCACCTCGTCGAGGTCACGGGGGGCCTCGTAGTACGACGAGGTGAGGCGAAGGGCGTCGCGCGGCGTCATGGGCGCCCACACGCCCCCGCGCTGGAGGAGCGCCCCAGTGCGCACCACCATCTCGCGGTGGTCGCGCACGGGGTCGAGCCCGTGGACCCGGACGCTGCCCGCGTGGGGAGCGCGAAAACCGAGCACCGTCTCCACCAGGGTGGTCTTGCCGGCGCCGTTCGGACCGAGCAGGGTGACAACCTCGCCGTAGTCGACCCTCAACGTGACGTCGTCCACCGCTCGCAGACCGCCGAAGGCGACCTCGAGGTGATTGACGTCGACGGCGTTACTCATGCGTTACGAAACTAGACGGTTCCTCCAGAGCGGCGGTAACGCCTCGGTAGGCTTGATCCATGATTGACCTCGCCCAGTTGCGTCGCGAACCCGCCGTGGTCAAGGCCGCCCTGGCGCGGCGCGGCGTCTCGGAGTCCGACGTGGAGGAGTTAGCGAGCCTCGATATCGAGCACCGTCGACTCCTCCAGGACGCGGAGCGGCTGCGCGCCGAGGTGAAGGATCTCTCGCGCCAAGTGGGTGAGGCGCGGCGCAACAAGGACGTCGCCACGGCCGAGGCGCTCACCGCAACCAGCCGCACGCGAGGCGATGAGGAACGCGTCGCCACGGAGGCGACCAACGACGTCGCCTCCCGTCTGTCCGCCCTGCTGTTGATGATGCCGAACCTGCCCGACGACCGGGTACCCGACGGCGCCGACGAAAGCGACAACGTGGAGATCGGGCGCTGGTGGCCCGGCCGGGACGAGGGCGCGGAGTTTCCGACCTTCGCCGAGCATCAGCGCGTGCCCCACTGGGAGACTGGTCAGGCGCTCGGAATACTGGACATGGAGTCGGGCGCGAAGCTGGCGGGTTCGATGTTCGCCCTCTATCGCGGAGCGGGCGCGCGACTCGTGCGAGCGCTGACGTCCTTCGCCATGAATCATCACGTTGACGCGTACGAGGAGATTCGTCCCCCCACCCTCGCCCTCACCGAGACCATGATCTCGACGGGACACTTGCCCAAATCCGCGGACGATATGTACGAGATAGCGCGCGACGGCCTCTGGGCCATTCCCACGGGCGAGGTGCCGTTGACGTCGCTACGCCGCGGGGAGATTCTCGACGAAGCGGAGTTGCCCGTTCGCCTCACCGCGCAGACGAACTGCTTTCGACGCGAGGCCGGCTCCGCCGGCAAGGACACGCGCGGGGTACTGCGTCTCCACGAGTTCGAGAAGGTCGAGCTCTTCGCCTACTGCACCCCGGACCAGGCCGACGAAGCCCACGCTGACATCTTGCGTCGCGCGCAAGCCCTGCTCCAAGAACTCGGTCTGAGCTATCGCTTGTTGAACCTGTGCACCGGCGACTTGGGTACCGCGTCCGCGTACACCATCGACCTCGAGGTGTTCAGTCCCGGGGTGGACCGCTGGCTCGAAGTCTCGTCGGTCAGTTGGTTCCGCGACTATCAGGCGCGGCGAGCCAACGTGCGCTATCGAACGAGCGACGGCTCCACCGCGTTGGTGCACACCGTCAACGGGTCGGCCCTGGCGTGGGCGCGCATCTGGGCCGCGCTCATCGAGACGTATCGTCAAGAGGATGGCTCCATTCGCCTGCCCCGCGTTCTCGACCCCTACTTCGGCGGCGACGCCACCATCCGCTAGGGCTTGGCTACCTCGTAGCGATAGCCCACGCCGCGCACGGTAGTGATGTGGGTCGGGTTCTTGGGCTCCTTCTCGATCAACGTTCGCAAGCGCTTGATGTGAACGTCGAGGGTTTTGGTGTCGCCCACGTAGTCGCTGCCCCAGACGCGATCGATCAGCACCTCGCGGGTGAGCACTCGCCCGGGGTTCTCGAGCAGCAGGCGAAGCAGGGCGAACTCCTTCTTTCGGAGCTTGATCTCTTCGCCGTCGACGAAGAGGCGGCGAGCGTCGATGTCGAGGCGGATATTGCCCACCGCGATCACGTCTTCAGAGGGACTGTCGTCACCCTCCCCGCGGCGACGTAGGACGGCGCGGATGCGGGCCACCAGCTCGCGAAGTCGATAGGGCTTGGTGACGTAGTCGTCGGCGCCGATCTCCAACATCAAAACCATGTCGACCTCCTCACCCTTCGCGCTCACGATGATGATGGGAACATTGCTCGAGCCCCGGATGGAGCGAGTCACGTCGAGACCGGACATCTTGGGCAGCATCAGGTCAAGCAGCACCACGTCAAAGTGACCGGCGTTGAACGCGGCCAGACCCTGTTGCCCGTCGCGGGCGATCGCCACGTCGAAGCCTTCGCGTTCGAGTCCCACCGTCAGGGCGTCGACGAACGACTCCTCGTCTTCAACGATGAGAACCCTGATTCGTTCTTCGGACGCTGACTTCTTGGTCATTGCTGGGTGAGGGGAAGCTCCAGGGTGAAGGTCGAGCCTTCACCCTCGCGTGACTCGACGAGAACGGTTCCGCCGTGGTTCTGGGCGACGTGACGCACAATGCTGAGACCCAGTCCCGTGCCACCCGTCTCGCGGGCGCGACCGGGGTCCACTCGATAGAAACGTTCGAAGATGCGCTCCAGGTCCTTCGCCGGTATGCCCACGCCGTGGTCGTGTATCTCGATGTGGACGCAGGGCCCCGCGATCTCTCCCGCCTCCAGAGAGCCGGCGTCGATCCGTCGGACCTGAATGTCGACGGTGCCGTCACTGGGTGAGTAGACGACGGCGTTCTCGAGCAACGCGTGAAGGGCCGAGGTGAGCTGGCGGCGGTCGCCGAAGACAACCTGATTTGTCTCGGGTTCATCGAAGTTGATCTTGACGCCGTGCTGTTCGGCGGCCGTGCGGATACGTTCGATGGCCTCGGCCACGATCAAAGAGACCGAGATGGGTTCGCGGCTCGGGGAGCCTTCCCCCTCAATGCGAGAGAGGTCGAGGAGATCTTCGATGATGCGATTCACGCGGAAGGCCTCTGAGTTGATGCGCTCGGCGAGACGATTCGCGACGGCCGGGTCCCGCTCGAACTGGAGGGTCTCGGCGAGCAGGCCGAGTGCGCCCATCGGGGTCTTGAGCTCGTGGCTGACGTTAGCGATGAAGTCGCGGCGGATGTCTTCGAGGCGACGGCGCTCGGAGACGTCCTCAATGACGGCCAGCACGCCGAGCGAGCGACGCCCGTCGTCGATGACCGTCGCACGGATAGTCAAGGTTCGACGGGGCGGACCATAGATGTCGATGGTTCGTTCCGCCACACCGCTGGCCCAGCCCTCGGCGAGAACGTCGGTGACGGCCTGGGCCGCAATGGCGTCGCCGTAGCGACTGGCCATCAGATGCTCGGCTTGGACGTTACGAAAGATGACTCCACCGGTTTCGTCACAGAGCACGAGGCCGAGCGGCAGGGTGTCGAGCGATCGGCGAAGCCGCACCGACTCCGCGTTGGAGTCGCTGACGGCGTTGTGCGCCTCGCCGGTCACTTCTTCGAGGTAGCTGAGCGCTGACTCCACCTTGCCGTCGTCACGATGGGGCTCGACGGCCAGTCGCGAGGCGAGGGCCGTCAGGCGTTGGGCAATGGCGCGGTGTCCGCGCTGGCGAAAGAGCATCACGCCCACCAGGACGCCCACGAGGAGCAGACCCGCCGCCGCACCGTAGACCGCCTCCGGCGGCCACGTGGAAATCACGGTATGGGTGGAGGCCACGAGCACCCACCCATCCTCGCAGACCCAGTGGACCCCGTGACGCTCCGACCGTTGTGGACTCCGTTCGAAAGCGAGCCCGTAATGCTATTCGCAGGCGTTTCTTTAAGTCCCTCGACCTCCGACCTCCCGGGCAGCGCAGCCCTTCAATCAATTGCTGACGGGATCGCCTCGTGGGCCCTGATCGGCGCTCTCGTGGCGCTTCTGCTGGGCGCCGTTCTGTGGGCCATCGGCAGTCACACGCAAAATATGCACCAGTCGACCCAAGGTCGTCGCGCGGTGTTGACGTCGTTGGTCGCCGCTATCCTCATCGGCGCCGCGCCGGAACTCATCAACTTCTTCTTCAACGCCGGCGTGGCCGTTCACTGATGACGCACCTGTTGTGCGTCTTCTCACCCTCCTCGTGCATTACCGACCTCGGCAAGTCCACCTTCAACGACCTCTTCAACGCCCTCACGAGCTGGATTGTCGCGAGTGTTGAGTGGATGCTCGACGCGGTGGGTCACGTGATCACCGCGGCCAGCGAGCCCACCACGGTGATCAGTGGCGCGACGAGCGAGTTCAATTCGCTGCTAGTCGTCGCCCCCGTGTTGATGATGCTCGGGCTGTTGGTGTCGACGCTGCAGGCGCTGCGCCACGGGGAGGCGGCGGCACTCTGGCGGGTCTACTTAGGCGTCGCGCCCGCGTGCGTCGCGGGGATCGCACTCGCGCGCCCGATGGCGCTGCTCATCCTCGAAGCGGTGAATCAACTGTCCTCGAGCGCCGCCAGCACCGTGTCGGCCCACGAGACGGTGCTGGCCAACGCGCTCACCGGGCTGACGCCGAACACGCCTGGATTCGATGTCTTTCTGCTCGCGTGCGTCGTGGTCGTGGGGACGATGCTTCTGTGGTTCGAACTCATCGTGCGAACCGTCGTGCTGACCTTGGTCTTGGTGCTGGTCCCGGTGGTGGTTCCGCTCACCACTTTTCCCTCGATGCGTCGCCTCGGCTGGCGCCTCGGAGAGACCTTCGTGGCGGTGGCGCTGAGCAAGTTCGCGATCGTGATCACGTTGGTGTTGGGGCTCAATGAACTCACCGGCTCATCGGCGACCGCGGTCATCACCGGCGCGGTGACGCTCTTGCTGGCGACGGCGACCCCCTATCTCGTCCTTCGCGTCGTGCCCTTCCTCGAAGCGTCAGCGGTTCATCAGTTCGACGGCCTTCGCTCTCGGGCCACCCGGGCCGTGGCCAGTGCGACGTCGCTGGCCGGCCGAGCGGCCCACGCCGCGACTCCCGACGCCCCCGTCCCGACGCCCCCGTCGCGGCCCATCGACCTGGGTCTTGAGACCTGGCCCGGGAGCGAGGAGTCCGACATGCCGCCGCTCAACCCCGACACCCCCGCGCCGCCGCCACCGATCGGCAAGCCGCGGCTTCGCGGCGGCCACGTGGCGTACGGCCGTGACGAGGTGGGACCAGTGGTCGGGTGGCACTTTGACGAGTGACTCCCTCGGCCTCGGCGACTCCGACGCCGAGACTCGCTGGATCGGCGTCCGTCGCCACCAGGCGGTGCTGGTCGTCGTGGGTCTTGGTCTCGTCAGCGCCTGGCTCTTGCGGTCATCCGCCCCGCGGGGAGAGCTCCTCGCGGGACTCGCGTTACTCGCGGGTGCCGTGCCGACGCGCGACGGACAGACGGTCGGCGAGGTGCTGGTCGTCGTGGCACGATTCCTCGGTCGTTCGCGATGGCACGACGTGTACGTGCACGCCTTCGGAGACGACCTGATGCTGTCGGCGCCCGACGTCGTCACCTTTTGCGCCTACGAGCTCGACCATCGGGGTCGGCTTGATCTCTCGGGGCGCGACATCGACCTGGCCGAGACGCTCGCGGCCCTGGTCGACGCCACGAGTGCCTCCGGCGAGGACCATCACCTCAGCCAGCACGTGATGCGACGCGGGGGTGCGACCTCGACCATGTTGGTCGTGCCCCTCGAGACGCCCGCGCCCGATGGCTGGCGACGCCAGAACTCATTGGCCCTCACCTCGATTCGGGTGAACGATGATTCGTCCCTGCGGTTGTACGAGCGATACAGCTACCTGCGAACCCCCGACCAACTTCTGCGCGTGTTTCGCGTCCGCGACTTCTCTTCGGTGCCGGAGTCGAAGCCTCTCCTCGAACAGCTCCTCCGCTCGCCCGTCGCGCTCGACGTGTCGGTGCACGTCAACGTCATCGCCGGGGCCAAAGCTCATCGACTCGCCGCTCGCGCGGTGCATCGGGTGCGCAGCGACGACGTCACCTCCAGTGCGGCGGGCTTTCGTCGCAGCGCCCGCTTCGTACGGAGTTTCGAGCGCCTCGCGCAACGCGAGGTTCTGGTCGCCAGCGGCCGCGCTCTCGTGCGCATCGGCGTCTTCGTGGTGGTGGGGGCCGTGTCCCTTGAGGAGCTCGAACATCGCAGCGCGGCGATTTGGCGACGAGCCCACGACGGCGGACTTCGACTTGAACGTGGGCGCGCTCGCCAGTACGAGTGGTATCGAAGTCAACTTCCGGGCGGTCCGGGCTGGTGAGGGCCTGGACCCACTGGGGGACGTCCCACGATCTGGTGAGTTTGCGAACGCCAGCCCACGACGCGGGTACCCAACTGGCGGGCGAGGCGCTCGGTCAGTGCCAGTACGGATCGTCGTTTGTCCTCGACGTCTTTGACGCCTACGGAGCTGGTCTCGTCTCTAATCCCAACGTCATCGTCGCGGGCTCCATCGGCGCCGGCAAGAGCACCGTCGTCAAGATGCAACTCGAGCGGGCGCTGCGTCGCGGACGTCGAGCGGTGGTCATCGATCCCAAGGGTGAGTACGGGGAACTGGCCACCCGTCACGGGGTGCGTCCCATCGCGCTGGGGCGCGACGGCTGGTGCAGTCCCTTTCCTTTGGACGAGCGCGAAGGTCACCATCTGCTTCGCGCGATGGTGGCGAGCGCGCAAGGCTGCGCCCTCTCCAGCGAACAACACTTCGCTCTGGACGAGGTCTGGCGACGGTTGGAGACCCCACCCACCCGGGTTCTCTTTGCGCTTTATGAACTACTCGCCACCCACCTGGAGTCGACGACGTCCAGCGCCGAGCGATCTCTCGCCTTGGTGCTACACCGCTTTATACACGGAGACCTCGCCGGGCTCTTCGACGGATCGGGCGAGCCGTTGCGCTTCAGCGGGGATCTGGTGGTCGTCGACCTCTCTCCCCAGTGGTCGTCGAACTCACTCGGCGTCGCGGTGCTGAGTGCCGTAGCGGCGGCCCAGCGGGTGGTCGGTGATCCCGGGTCGCTGGGCTATCTGGTCATCGACGAGGCGTGGGCGCTCTTGAGCGACCCCGCGGCTCTGCGCTGGCTGCAGGGTTCGTGGAAGCTGGCGCGGGCGAGGGGGCTCTCTCACGTCATGGTCCTGCATCGTTGGAGCGACGTGGCGTCGGCGGGTGACGCCGGGAGCGTGGAGCGGGATCGGGCTCGAGGACTCCTTCGTGAGTGCGAGACCGCCTGGCTCTTTCGCCAGCCCCCGGACGAAGCGCGCGAGATGGCCCTCGCCCTCGGACTCGCGGCGCGCGAAGAGAGGTACCTGGTCGCCCTGCCCAAGGGCGTCGCCCTCGTTCGTTACGGAGCCCATCGATCGATCGTGCGCGTGGAACCGGACGAGCGCGACCTCCTCTTCATCGACACCGACCTCGCCATGCGCGCTCAATGAACGATCGTCCGATCCTGGGTCGTCGGTACTGGAACGGAGTCTCGGGCGGTCCCTACGTCACGATCGGTCCGCGCAGCTCGCTCCTGGTCGTCGGCCCGACTCAGACCGGGAAGACGTCCTCGCTGGTGGTGCCCGCGCTGCTGCGCTGGCGCGATGCGGTGATCGTCACCAGCGTCAAGCAGGACGTTGTCGAGGCCACGTGCCCGTGGCGCCGATCGCTGGGCGCCGTGCAGATACTCGAACCCGGTCGAGAGGGCGGACTGACCTGGGATCCGCTGGAGGGGGTCACCACTCTTCGCCACGCGACGAGAGTCGCGCGTGACCTCACCCTCGAGTCGGACCGCGGCGACGGCGCGTTCTGGAACGCGCTGGCGACCAAACTCGTCGCGAGTCTGTTGATCCTCGCGGGCGAGCGCGGAGCGTCGATCTTTGACGTGGCCCGCGTGGTTGAAAGTCACGACCTCGGGTCCTGGCTCAGCTCGCGTCCCTCGATCGCGGCCGACGTCCTGCGCAGCTTCCTCGACTATGACCCGAAGACCCTGGACGGTGTCGTCACGACCGCCGACACCATGTTGATGCCCTGGCGCTTCGCTCAGCCCCTCGCCGCGGTCCGCGGCGTCCTCACCGGCGCCAACACCCTGTACTTGTGCAGTCCCCGCGGTGAGCAGCGCCACTACGAGCCGCTCTTTCGCGGCGCCCTTCGCATGGTGCTGGAAGAGCAGCAGCGTCGAGTCGACGAGGGAACCGCTCGCCGGCTCCTGCTGGTTCTCGACGAGGCCGCCACCGTGGCCTCACTGGACGAACTTGATCAACTGGCCGCCACCGTTAGCGGACTCGGGGTCACGCTGGTCACGGTGGTCCAGGACTTCGCCCAACTGGTCGCTCGCTGGGGACCGCGGGCCGCCACCATCGTCAACAACCACACCACTCGCCTCGTGCTCGGCGGGCTCGCCGACGCCACCGTGGGCACCTACCTGCCCGAGTTGGTGGAGAGTCGACCGGAGGCGCCGATCCGGCCCCTCCGACTTCGGCCCCGCGGAACGGGGCTGGTGGTCGCCGAGGGCCGACCGGTCTTTCCGGTACGCCTTCGACCCTGGTGGCGCGTTCGCCACCTCCGTCACCGGGGCGTTCGTCCCCGGTAACTACGATCTCTCCATGGCATATCAATCGCTCCTGCTCCAAGAGCAGATCTTTGCCATCGACATTGGTGCCACCAACATCAAGTTTTCGCACGTGAACGACCTGGGGGTGCTGGTTCGCGGGGTACGTCGCCGGCCAACGCCCTACCCGTGTTCGCCCCATCGTTTGGTCGAGTTCCTCGAAGAGCGCATCGTCAAAAGCGGGTGTCGGCGGGTCGGAGTGGGCTTTCCGGGCGAGTTTCGTGACGGCCACGTGATTGCTCCGGGCAATCTCTCGCGTCCCGGGGGGATCGCGACCGAGAAGGATCCCGAGCTCGACGCGCTCTGGCGAGGTTTCCCACTCCAAGAGGCGTTGTGTGCCAAGACCGGTCGCGACGTGCGGGTCGTCAACGACGCGACCATGGCGGCCCTCGGGTGCATCGAAGGCGTGGGCACCGAGGTGGTGCTGGCTCTGGGAACGGGACTCGGTCTCGCACTCGCGATTGACGGAAAGCTTCGACCGGTGCGTGACGTCGGGGCGGAGATCTATCGCGACGGCAAAACCTACGACGAGACCATCGGCGAGCGAGGGCGCTCCCTGGATGAGGAGCACTGGAATCCCACCCTCGTAGACATCGTGATGAAGTTCGCCGAGGAGTTTCACGCCAATACGGTGCATCTGGCCGGGGGAAACGCGCGCCGCGTGGTGCCCACCGAGTTCGAGAATCTGCCCTTTCGCGTGGTGATCAACGGAAACGACGCGCCGATGCGCGGCGCGGCGCGGCTGTTCGCGACGAACTAAGCCCCGCCCGCGGCCAGGTCCACGGCCGCCGCCGCGAGCACTCCCGCCACCACGCGGCACGCGCCATCGTCAATGGCGAAGTCGGGGCTGTGATGCATGCCGCTGGAGCCGTCCGCCAAGGCGCCACCCACGAAGAGATAGCAACCGGGCACGCGGTTGGAGAACTCGGAGAAATCGTCGCTCGGCGTCACGGGGGGAAAGGCCAGGACACCTCCGTCGCCCACGACCGTCGTCGCGCTGCGCATAACACTCTTCGTCACCATGTCGTTATTGGAGACGGCCGGCGCTCCGGGACCCAAGTGGAGCTCGCAGGAGACCTGAAACGTACTCTCGACCTCGTCGAGCAAGGCCCGAAGTCGCGTGACGGCCTCGGCCTTCTGTTCGGCGGTGAAGGTGCGCAGGGTTCCTTGTAGTTGGGCGTGCCGGGGGACGACGTTGTTGGCCGTGCCGGCGGACAGAACACCGGCGGAGCAGGCGCAGGAGGTTCCCTCATAGATCAGTCCGTCGGCCACTGAGCCCAAGCGGGGCGCGAGATAGCTCACCGCCAGCACCACGTTGCCTTCCACCGTCGCCATGGCGCCGTGGCCGCCGCGGCCGTGGATGTTGATGGTGAGTGGCTGAGCGTCACTCATCAAGATACCGGCGCGAGTCGCCACCAGCCCGACGGGCGCGAGCGATGTCACGTGAGCGCCGATCACGAAGTCAACGGGATTACTCTCCAAGACGCCCCCGGCGATCATGGCCTGCGCCCCGCTGATCGCCTCTTCGGCCGGTTGAAAGAGGAGCGTGAACTCGCCCTCGAGGTCGTCGCGCCGACGCGCCAGGAGATCGGCCACCCCGAGAAGCCCCGCCACGTGAACGTCGTGACCGCAGGCGTGCATGACGCCGTCGTTCAGGGAGGCAAAGGAGAGATCGGACCGCTCCTCGCTGACGGGTAGCCCGTCCATGTCGGCACGAACCATGACGCGTCGTCCCGGCCGCGCGCCCACGAGACGAGCGACCACGCCGGTGACCGTGGGGCACGGGCGGATCTCGAAACCGAGTTCGGCCAAGCGATCGCTCACAACTTGGGTGGTGCGATGTTCCTCGAAGGCCAACTCGGGGTGCGCGTGAAGGTCGTGTCGGATCTCGATCATCGGATCTTCCACCTCGTTCAAGAGACCTGGCAGGCTCTCGCTGAACGTACGGGACATAGTGGGATGCAACTTAGTACCCCAGGAGAGTCGGAATCGTCGTCGGCTAGGATGGTGGGCCAGTACCACGCGGCTGTAGCTCAGCGGATTAGAGCATCGGTCTACGGAACCGAGGGTCGGGGGTTCGAATCCCTCCAGCCGCACTTTTTGACCTTCAGTTGATCGGTAATTCGCTACCGTGGCGTGATGAGTAGTCCACGTGTTCCAGGGGGCGTCGTGCACGACTTGCCCGCGGATCTGCGCAGCGCGCTCGTCGCTAACCAAGTGGCGCTCGATGCCTGGAAGGACATCACGCCTCTCGCTCGAAATGAGTTCATCTGTTGGGTGACCGACGCCAAACAAGACGCCACCAGAGAACGTCGAATCCGTCGCACGCAGGAGGAGCTAGAAGAAGGTATGCGTCGACCGTGCTGCTGGCCGGGCTGTAAGCACCGCGAGCGTACCGGCGCTTAGCGACAGGAATTGCGGTCAGGAAAACTGGTTACGACGCGGCGGCGCGGCCGAGTGAACGCATCGGGAACTGTTCTCGTCGAGCTCAATGTACCGACAGCGCTGATGTCCATCCGGGAATGATGTCACCGACCGGGGTACTCAAGACGTCGTGCAACAGGCCGCCGTAGATGCTGCGAAAGTCCGTCGCCACCTGCAGGTTGCCGTTCACATCGAGCGCACTCAGCGACGGCTGTTCGCCGTAGAGGCCCCCCTTGACCGTGTTGCCAATAAGAAAGACGGGCGCCGACGTGCCGTGGTCGGTGCCGTCGCTGGCGTTCGACATCACCCGACGACCAAACTCGGAGTAGATCATGACCGTGACGTCGTTGGCTCGAGCGCCCGAGTTGATGCTCGTCATGAAAGCGCCGACCGCCGCGTCGACCTCGGCGAGCAGGGCGTTCTGATCGGACACTTCGCCGGTGTGCGTATCGAACGAGCTCAGATTCACTTCCCACACGCGCGTCGGAACGTTGGCGTTAATCAATGTCGACACGATGGTGAGTTGTTCACTCATGAACGAACCCGTGGGTGACGAGCTGACCAGGGGCCCGAGCGCTTTCGCGGTGGTGTAGAGGTCGGAGATTGACGTCGCCGCCGCGGCCTCGAGGGCGCCGTCGGAGTAAGAGGGAACACCCATGCGCGGCAAGATCGAGGCCACCGGTCCCCAGGGGAGCCCAATGCCTCCCACGTCGACCATGGACGCCACACTCTTCTCGCCGACCATCAACGGCGGCAACGTTGATCCGATTCCGATCGCGTTAAAGGGGTCGTGCGGCTGACGGTCGAGCCAACGCCCGATCCACCCCGACGTCACGTCGGCCGTCAGTGACGCGGACTGCCAGATGGCCATCGAGGAGAAGTGCGACAGGCTGGGGTTGGGGTAACTCGTCCCGAGAACGATCGCGACCTTGTTCTGGCCGTAGAGCGTATTGATCGACGGCATGGATGCGTTGAATCCCAGGCCGTCGCTGATGGGAAGAATCTCTGACGCCGACAGAGCAATGTTCGAGCGGGCACTCTGGTACGCCGAATCGGTGTACGGGACCACCGTGTTGAGACCGTCGTTACCTCCATAGAGGGTCACGATGACGAGAATGGGCGTAGAGAGCGGCAGGGGCGAGGTGTTCGCCGCACCGGCCAAGTCTTCCAAGGTGAGTTGGGCGGAGAGGGCGCCAACGATGCCGGCACCGGTCCACTGGAGGAATCGTCGTCGATTGAACTCGCAGGTGATCACGCGCTCACCACGTACTCGGGGGACAGCAGCGCCGCCAGCGCGAGCTCGGACGGAGTACCGGTGGCCGAGGCCAGCGTGCTAGCGGTACGGCGCGACCACTCCGCCACGCCGAGCCAATCGGCGCAGGCCTGCACCATTTTCGACTTGGGCACCTTGAGGGGCGCCAGATCGCCCACCTGCACGATGCTCGCGGCCAGTTGGAATCGGTATTGGAAGGCACTTCCGCTCAACCACGCTTGGCCGTAGGGCCAGCCACCCACGTTGGGGGGGTTGAACGGAACCTGCCCCATCTGGGAGAGTTCCCACTGGGTACCGCCCGCGTTCATCCTCGAAGGACGGACGTTGAGGGCGCGGCACGCGCCGATGAACCACTCGACCGGTGACTTGACGAGGGAGTTAGCGGGATTGGTCCACGCCGAGGAGTAGACCAGCGCGCTGACGAGGGAGGAAATGTCGCGGCTCGCGAAACTCCCCGCCAGGGACGGCGGAGGCGTCGTCGATCCCGAGACGAAACGGAACCACAGGCGCTCGGTGATGAACTTGGCGTTCTCCTGCTTTGACACGATCAACGCCACCAGGCTTTCGGCGTCGAGCTTGGCCGTCGTGCCGAGAATCGTGACGGGCTTGTCGAAGTGCTGGGTCGGGTTAAAGCCGACCGCTCCCGTAGGAAGGTTGGTGTAATAGCCCGTCAGGGCCCGCGCCGCCGCTTTGACGTCGTCCTCGGTGAATTTATTGACTCCGAGCGTCATCAGTTCCATTAGTTCGCGGGCCAGATTTTCGTTGGGCGAGGTGACGTAGTTCTCCTCGTTGTCCAGCCAGTAGTTCAGTGCCCCGTCGATCACCATGGCCCGGGCCATATCGTGGAAATTCCCCAGGGCGCGGCTGCGGAGTGTGTTGTTCTGCTTCAACATCGGAAGGGGGTAGGTGACCTTCGAGATCGCGGTCGCCCAGTGTCCGTGCCAAAACCACGTCATGCGTTCGTTCAAGGGGTAGTCGGCTGCGTACATACGATCGAGCCACCACGAGACGAGTTTCGTACCGTCTGTATAGATCTCATGCCAAAACGCCGTTGACGCCGCCGTGTTGCCGTTGGGAATCTGGCCAAGATTCGACAAATGAAGTTCACCCACAGCATCGAGGCCACGATCAGGGAGTCCGTCTTCGAGCACGGACGCTTGGGTGGCGCCAAGTCCGCGTCCCAGAAGCTCCGCGTACTGGCCCGGTTTCGGACCAAAGTTAAACCGGTGGACCAGGCGCGAGGTGGCGAGGCGTTGTTCGTACGAGGCGGTGCTCACCCTCGCAACGTACAAGGACATTTCTCGAAAACACGAGGGTTTCAGTTACAAGACCGAGACTTTTTGAGGAATTGGGACCCCGATGATGATTCCTTGAGGCGAGCGGACCCCCTGCCCCTCGGGGCGTCTTCGAGGAAGTGCCAGGTCAGACCCGGTGGTGCTGGTGTCAGCGAGGAGATTCGTCGTCCGCGGCCGACGGTTACCGGGGAATCGGGGACCTCTTACGCACGGCCGGCGAAGGCGGCGGGGCCGCGGTCTTAAAATAAATCTCCGTCGCTACCGTCGTGGACCCCGGATCGATCTCGACGGTGACCGGGTCGCGCGCGGCGATGGTGTCGCCCGAGCCGCCGACTTCAGTGAGGATCGTCGAGGACGTCACCACATAGGTCACGGTCGCCCGGTCGCGACGGCGAACGGTGAGGGCCCCGTCGGTCCCCCCCGAGGGAGCGGTGTACGCGGTGACCCTTCCAGAGAAGTGCAGCGACCTCGACGAGGGAGTAAATCTAATCTTTTGCGCCGTGTTCGCCAGCGCGCTCGTGGCGAACACCTCGGCCCAGTCGCCGACCGCCAGGGTGTTCCTCGAGTCGCCAACTCCGGTGATGACGGTGGAGGATGAGGTGGCAAAGGTTGCCGATTCGGAGTTCTTCTGGAGCGTGATGGACCCCGGTGTTGAGACCGACGCCGCGCTATAGGCGGTGACGCGGCCATCAAAACGAACCGACGTCGCCGCGTCAAAGGCGATCGCCAGTGCGACACTCGGCGCCGCCGGCGCCGCTTGAATACTCGCGAAGTCACCGACGGCAATCGCGCTGTTTCCGCCGCCATTTTCGGTGATGACGGTGCTCGGCGCGACCGAGTACATCAAGGAAGTGCCGTCGCGCCTCACGATCGTGACCGATCCGGACGTGTCGCCCGAGGGAGCGGTGTAGTCGGTGACGATGCCCGAGAAGCTGACCGGCGCGGCCGCGCTGAAGGTGATCGACGAGGCGTCCTTGGGGGCGACCACCGGAGCTTGGACGGTGGCAAAGTCGTCGACCGCGAGCGTCGCTCCGCTTCCCCCGATCTGAGTAATCGCGGTCGTGGCTGACGTGCTAAAGATCAACGTTGCGCCGGCTGGATCGGTAAGGGTGAGGGACCCCGCCGTCGTTCCCGACGCGGCCGTGTAGCTAGCGACTTGACCGCTGAACTGGATGGTGCTGGAGTGTGCCGATCCGGTGTGCGCGGTGCCGGGTCGTGACGACGCGGAGGCAATGCTGAGTGAACCAAGAGTCACACTGACCCCCAAGGTGGACGCCAACGCGAGGCGCCCGACGAACTTCACTTCGAACCCCCTCACACAGACTCCCTTGCCGAATGCGTGGGCCCAAAGGGACCCTCGCCGAGTGTGCCATGAGTGGATCACCGACACCCGCTCGACCGCGGGGTGGAGATCCGGAAAATCTCCGTTCTGATCAGGTATCGAACACGATGCAGATATTCCTAAGGTAATTCCCATGAACCGTCGTTTCCGTCGCAACATTCGACGTGGTTTTCTTTACCGATTCTTTGCCGTTGCCGTGTTTCGACCCAGCGTCGCCACCTGAATCCAGTTCGGCACGACCCGTGGAACGTGATGGGGCGCGACGGTTCGGCCAACTGATCGATCTCAGTGTCGCGAGTCGTTGTTCGCCACGCCGCGAGGTGAAGTGTCGTACCTGAAGAGCCGGTGCCGTCGATCCATGAGTACAGTCGGCTCTATGGAACAGCTCGAAAAGTTCACGGCCGTGAACGACGTAGACGGCGACGTCCACCTTGTGCGCTCCACCAGCATGAAGTCCACCCTGTGTGGGATGACGCCCGCCAAAGCGTCGACGCGTGAGGTGACCTGTTATCGCTGCCACGAGTTCGCCGTCGGTATTTAGAACCTCGGGCGGACGTCAACGTGGTTGGTGGAGAGCCAACGCCTACGCGGGAGTCGACGGCCGCAGTAGTCTAGTATTTCGAGTGATGAAGTAGAGTTATGCGACGAGACGAGCGAGGACGACTTTCATGGACGTGTCACGAAACGCGCGAGGCGTTCACGCGAGGGGCGCATGCACGCTCTCGTAGTTGCTGATCACGCCGAGTCGCGACCCGTTGAACTGGGAGCGCGTCAATGTTCGTTGGTAGAGTTGTGCGACACTGAAGCACATTTTCTGCGGCCTCTGCTGACCGTTCAGCCGTCAATCACGATTTCGTATTAGGAGTTTTCATGAAGGTATTCGTACTTGGCGGCGACGGGTTCTGTGGCTGGCCCACCGCCCTTCATCTCTCGGATCTCGGTCACGACGTCACGATCGTTGACAACCTGAGTCGCCGCAAGATTGACGTCGACCTCGAGGTGGAGTCCCTGACGCCGATCGCCCCGATCGGTGAACGTCTCAGGGTCTGGAAGCAATTGACCGGTAGGGATATCGCCTTTGTCCATCTCGACCTGGCCCAGGAGTATGACCGTCTGGAAGACCTGTTCCGCGACCAGCGTCCCGATGCCGTGGTCCACTTTGGCGAGCAGCGCGCGGCGCCGTATTCCATGCGCGACTCCTCCACCAAGCGCTACACCGTCGACAACAACGTCCGAGCCACGCACAACATTCTGGTCGCGATCGCCACCACCGGCCTCGACATCGCGATGGTTCACCTCGGCACCATGGGGGTCTACGGGTACGGCTGGTCGGGGACGGCCCCCATCCCCGAGGGTTACCTCACGGTGAAAGTCGACACCCCCGACGGCGAGATTGACCGGGAGATCCTGCATCCAGCCAATCCCGGCTCGGTGTACCACATGACCAAGACGCTCGACCAGCTCCTCTTCGCGTTCTACGCGGCGAACGATCAGGTTCGCATCACCGACCTGCACCAGGGAATCGTCTGGGGCACCCAGACCCCCCAGACCGTTCTCGACGAGCGACTGATCAACCGCTTCGACTACGACGGTGACTACGGCACCGTGCTGAACCGCTTCCTCATGCAGGCGGCGATCGGCCACCCGCTCACCGTTCACGGTACCGGGGGCCAGACGCGAGCCTTCATTCACATTCGCGACACGGTGCGCTGCATCCAGATCGCCCTGGAGAACCCGCCGGAGCGCGGGCAAAAGCCCCAGGTCTTTAATCAGGTCACCGAGACCCACCGCGTACGTGAGCTGGCCGAGTTGATCTCCAAGCTCACCGGCGCCGAGATCGCGAACCTGCCCAACCCCCGGCGCGAAGCGGTGGAGAACGAACTCAACGTGAGCCGCGAGAAGTTTCTCGCCTTGGGACTCGAGCCCACCACGTTGTCCGAAGGTCTGCTCGAGGAGTCGCGCGACATCGCTCTTCGCTACAAGGATCGGGCCGACGCGACCAAGATCATTGCCCGTTCGGTCTGGCGTCAGGGCATGGAGACGTCCCCCGACCTGATGAAAAACTGATCAGAGCCAGATCCCCCCATTCCCGCGCGCTCGTGTGAGAATTCGAGAATGTCAAAGATCTACGAGTACATCCGCCACCCGCGGGCGAGCGAGCTCGCTCACCTGGGCCGCCCCATCAAAACGAACGACCTTCGCCAGCCCAAATCGGACAGCTTCTTTGCCAAGCTGAACGCGAAATTTGGTCTGCGCATCACCTTGGTGGTGGGCACCATGTGGTGCGCCTACATCTTTACGGTGCTCGCGCTCTTCGCACTGCCCGACGCCATCAAGCAGGGGACCTACTTCATCATCGTGTGGCTGTCGAGCAGTTTTCTGCAGCTGGTGCTCCTGCCCATCATCATCGTCGGGCAAAACATCCAAGCCGCCGCGTCGGACAAGCGCGCCGAGGAGACCTACAAGGACGCCGAGGCCGTGTTGAAAGAGGCCGAGGAGATCCAGAAGCACTTGCTCGCCCAGGACGAAGTCATCACCGCCATTATGGATCGGTTGGAGAAAATGATTGGTGAGGCGACGGCCCAGCCTTCCAGCTAGAAGCCGCGAACGTTCACCACGTCAAGGATCTGCTGACACATTTCGGGCCAGGTCGGTACGACGTCACGCAACAGGGCTCGCCGGAAGGGCTCGCCGAACTGATTGAAGTCGATGCGTCGCGTGACGTCGGTCACGGTGGACAAGAAGTTGACGCCCACCGTGACAAAGACGATTGATCGGATCATGTAGCGCAGGCGCACCTTCTCGTCCTCGCCCACCTGGCTGAGGAGCGGCACGACGGACTCGAGTTCGCCGATCTGGCCCAGCACGGCGTCGCGAAGTCTGTCACTGTGGGCGGCCGCGAGGGCGGTCTCCAACGTGAAGCTCTGTCGCACGGCGTTCTGCTGGCTCGCCGAGGAGTACAAAAGCTGGGACAGCGCGCCCTCGTCGAGCAGGTCGACGAAGTTGGCGAACTTCATCCAGCGCGCGCGCATCAGGTCGTGAAAGGCGGCGATGACCAAGTCCTCCTTGGAGGGGTAGAGCTTGTAGATGGCGCCCGGAGAACAGTTGGCCCGGCGGGCGATCCGCGAGATGGTCGCCCGCGTGTAGCCGCTCTTACCCACCACCCCGAAGGTCGCGTAGGCGAGTTGCGCCTTGAGGTCGTCCGCCGGCGCGAGAATGATCCGCTCATCGGGCGGGCGGAAAGTGACCGGGGCGACGTCGGCCGGCTCGACTTCGAGAGCGGCGACGAGCAACTTCTCGAGTGTCGCTTGGTAGTCGCGATCCCAACCGAACTGGGAGGTGGCGAAGATCTGCATCATGGTCATCGCGAAGAGGGCGAGACCTCGCGCAAAGAGCGCCTGATCGCGTTCGCTCGCGTGGGGATCCAAGCGAAAGTGCGTCTGCACAAACGGCTCGACCTCTTCGTTCAAGGTCGGAATTCGCCGGGCCGTCAGCAATAGGTGGACGCACGCCACGTCCGCGGGGGTCGTATCGCGAATGGCGTCGAACAGGGCTCCCACGCTCGTCACACTGGGTGACGTCGCGGCGGTCATGCACATCTCGAGCAGGTCCGCTGCCCGTTTCGCGAGGACCGAGTTCCACAGGTCGACCAGCAGTTCATCCACGTCTTCGTAGCGGGCGTAGGTGGCGCCGTGCGTGAGCCCGGCGTGGTGGCCCACGTCACGAAGAGAGACGTGGTCCACGCCCACGCGCAGGACCTCGCTGATCGCCGAGTTGCGGATCGCGGCGTCGTTGGCGATAGCGCGCGCACTTCGCGCGCGCTGGCTTCGTGGCATAACTCATAATACCTAACGAAACGCCAAATCCAATAAGGGACGTTATTGCGGGCGCGCCCGATCCGGCCGCCGGGGGCGGTCGGGCTGGCCGCTCTGACGTGCCAGATTAGAAGAGTGGGGCCTCTCTCGTGAGTCGTTGGATCGCCGCTCTTCACGCGAGCAGTCAAATGGTCGTTGACGTGCATCGTGGGGTGGTGTTGCCCGAAGGTCGCGTCATCGTGATCGTCGTACCGCTCGCCGCGTTGCTCTTCTATCTGCTGGTGGTTCGTCGTAACCGTGGACGCTGAGTGACGAGGGACTTTCCCTACGTGCCCCTCGACCAGAGGGGGTGGCGCCTTTCCATGGGCCTGCGCCCTTTGGCCGGCGCCGACTGGCTCGAGATTGACGAGAATTTCGACGAGGAGCGAGCGCTGAAGACGCGCCTGCTCGAAGAGAACTACGACGTGGTGGTGGCCACGAATCCCCAAGGCGACGACGCCAGCCGAGAACTCCTCGACGAGATCCGGACGAACCTTCGTGCGCACCATCCCGGAGTTGACACGTCTTTCGACGAGAGCGAACACCCGATTGTGGCCGCGAGTCGCCTGGTTCAAGAGGACCTGTGCGTTCTGGTGCGCGATGACGCGTGGCGCCTGCGCGCCGCCTGTGTCTGCTTTCCCTCGCGCTGGGATCTCGCGTCAAAGATTGGTACGACACTTGACGACATTCATCGTCCGGTGCCGGGATACGAGGACGGACTGTCTCGCCCGACCAACGCGTTCTTCGAGCGACTGGGGCCCGATCGCGCATTTTGGCGGTTGAACTGGACGCTGCTCGATAGCCCCCGGCTCTTTCAGCCCGCGAGCGCACGCGTCGCGCCCGAAGGGGATCTGGGGGAGTGGTACTTTCGCGTTGAGCGCCAGACGCTGCGCTCCCTCCCTCGCACCAAAGCCGTGGTCTTCACCATTCGCACGTACGTCACGCCGGCGGCGTTGCTCGGCCAGCGCGACGCGACGTTCCGCGAGACCCTGATCCAGGCGATCGAGACCGCCCCCGCGTCGCTTCAGGAGTACAAAGGTTGGACCGGGGTGGCCGAGCGACTCCGTGACGCGGGGACCCCTAGTTAGACGCGACGCCCCGTCGCGCGCGGTCCCGCGCCGAGTCGATCGATCAGGGCGCTAAACCACGTCAGCTCTAGATAGGCGACGATGACCGGACCGATGCACAGCCACAGGTTGTCGCGCGACGAGAAGGCAAAGACGACGAGGAGGGCGAGCTCGGCGATAATCCGCCACGTGGGGCGCATGCCCAGTCGTCGATTCACGAGGGCACTCGCCACGAAGAGATTCATTCCCGGTAGGAACGCGGCCAACGACCAGCGGCCCTCGAGTTCCTTCACGCCGACGGCGCAGACCGCGGTACCCAGGACGAGCAGGGCCCCCGCGGCGACCGTCGCGACCAGGGCGAACCAGTGCGGTGCGGGGTGCGCCGTTCCGGGCCAGTGCGCCAGGACGCTGACGAGGAGCCCCAGCCCTCCGAGTACTCCGACGATGCCCACGTTCTGCACTCGCCGCAGCGCCAGCACCAGCCGGACCGCGTTGGTCGGCCGCGGGCCGTCGACTCGCTCGCCGTAGGGTCGGGTCACGTCGGACCACGCGGTACCGGTCCACACTCGCCACTGCCGCGCCCCGGCGGGGTCTGGGTACCAGCCGGGTGGAATGGGGCTCGGGGCCGAACTGCTCACCCATCAAGCCTCCCATAGGACCGCGACGCCCTGATCGTCTCCGGTTACGGGTTGGCCGGAACGCTCACGAGGGTGGTGATGCCGATCGCCGCGCAGACCTTGGATCCGCACGCCACACCGAGCAGGGGCGAGGGGACATAACGCAACGAGACGCCGGTCATGGTCTTACCGTGCACCAAAGAGAGCCAGGCCTGTCCGCCCGCTCGTTGACCAACGACCACGCAGCGGGTACTCGTGGTGCAGGCAACGGAGCTCGCCGGGTGGGTCAGCGTCACCACCTGCCACGTTCTCGCGAAGGTGGAGGAACGAACCAGCTGGGACGTGCCCGCGGTGGTGGCGAGGGCCACGCACCGGCGACGTTGACAGCTCAGCGAGGTCAGAGTCGTCCAGGTGCTCGGGGTGGTCTCGAGGCTCCACGACGAGCCACCGTCGTTCGAGACGTAGAGCGAAAACACGTGCGCCGGGGTCATGAGTCCGAGCGCGCAGGAACTGGCTGATCCGCACGAGAAGGTCGTGATGGCGTCACTTTTGGCAAAGTGAAGTGGCGAGGGGGTCGACCAGGTCGTGCCGACGTCCGAACTCAGACTTACTCGCGGCACGCCGCCGGGGCCCGTGTCGACGAGCGCACAGGTCGCGGCGTTGCAGGTGATTGAGCTGACGCCGATCCCCTGTGGCGGAGGAGTCAGTGCGGTGAGCGAACTCCCGTGACTGTCGAAAAGCCAGAGCACGTCGTGTCCCGGACTCGATCCGCCGAGGAGGCACTGGGAACCCGAACAGGCGATCGTCGTCAACAAGATCGACGAGGTGGCGGGCAGCGTCAGATTGAGCCAGTGACCGTGGGGCGTGGCGAACTCGGCCACCGAGGTCGGCCCCGCGGCATTGCTGGCGGAGCCGATGGCCACGCAGACGTCGTTGAGCGTGCACGACACGTTGGTCAGAGGCACGGCGAAACTCAGCGCGGGCGTTCCACTGAGGTGAACCGGAGTCACCGTGGTGCGGGGAGTCCCGCAGCTCGCCAGAGTGACCGCGCCCACCGCGAGAACGGCGGCGGCGCGCCACCCCGTACGCACGCGACTTACACCTCGGCTCACTTGACTCCCTGCTGGATCGCCCGGCGGCGAAGAACTAGTGAACGGACCGGACCGCGTCGCTGAGCACGGCGAGACCGTCGGTGAGTTGGTCGTCACTGATAATCAGCGGAGGGAGCAGGCGAATGACGTTGCCGTCGGTACCGCAGCTAAGGGCGACGACGCCGTGTTGTTGGCAGTAGGCGATCACGGCCTTCGCCGCCGCGGCGTTGGGCGTCTTGGTGCCGGGTTGCACCAGTTCCATCGCGACCATGGCCCCACGACCACGAACGTCGCCGATAATGGCGACGTCTTTCGCCAGTGAGCGCAGCGACGCGAACAGGGTCTCGCCGATGCTCTTGGCGCGCTCGAGCAGATTCTGATCTTTCAACGTCTGAATCGTGGCGAGCGCCGCTACGGCGGCGACCGGGTTGCCGCCGTAGGTGCCGCCGAGTCCGCCTTCGTGCACCGCGTTCATGAGCTCGGCGCGGCCGGTGACCCCGGCCAGAGGCATGCCGCCCGCGAGGCCCTTCGCCGTGGTAACGATGTCCGGGATGACACCCTCGTGGTCCACGGCGAACCACTCGCCCGTGCGACCAAATCCGCTCTGGATCTCGTCGGCAATAAAGACCACGCCGTTGTCCGTCGTCCACTTTGACAGCGCTGGCAAAAACCCGTCGGCCGGCACCACGAAACCGCCCTCGCCCTGAATGGGCTCGATCAAGAGAGCGGCGACGTTATGGACACCGATGTCGGTCTCGATGATCTTGATGGCTCGCGCGGCGGCGTCCGCGCCGCTCAGTCCGTCGCGGAAGGGATAGCTCATCGGGACGCGGTACACCTCGGGCGCAAAGGGACCGAAGCGATCCTTGTAGGGCATGTTCTTGGCGGTGAGGGCCATGGTGAGATTCGTGCGGCCGTGGTAGGCGTGCTCGAAAACGACCACGGCGCTCTTGCCGGTGGCGAGGCGCGCGATCTTCACCGCGTTCTCGATCGCTTCGGCGCCGGAATTAAACAGAGCCGAGGTCTTGGCGTGATCGCCGGGCGTGAGTTCGCTGAGCGCTTCGCAGACCTCCACGTAACTCTCGTAGGGCGTCACCATAAAACAGGTGTGGGTGAACTTGGCCACCTGATTGCTCACCGCTTCCACCAGGGCGGGCACGGCGTGGCCAATCCCGGTAACGGCAATGCCCGAGCCCAGGTCGAGCAGTTGGTTACCGTCGACGTCGACGAGGATGGCCCCCTCGGCCCGGTCGATGTAAATGGGAAATCCGACGGTGAGTCCGGCACTCACGGCGGCCTTACGACGGGCGTGCAGTTCTTGGGACTTGGGGCCGGGCAGGTCGGTAATGACCTTGCGCTCGGTGCCCACCTGAGAAGTGAGTGACGAAACCATGAGATCTCCTGAGATAGCGGTCGTGAGACGAGTCCAGCGTACTGGGCCAGGTGCAGTGAGGAAATGAGAAAGACGGGTGACGACTGTCACCCGTCTTTCGTCGGCGGAGGAGGTGGGATTTGAACCCACGGTGCCCGTAGACACAGCAGTTTTCGAGACTGCCCGATTCGGCCGCTCTCGCACCCCTCCGTAGAGAAGTCTACTTCGGGGCTCCCGACTCGACTTTGGGTCTTAGCTTGGTGTCCTACGATTCTGCGTCATGGATGATGACGAGCGCTTTATGAGAGCCGCCCTGGCGCAGGCGTCGCTCGCCGCGGCGCACGGTGACGTGCCCGTGGGCTGTGTCATCGTGGCGGACGGCGTCGTCGTGGCGAGCGGCGAGAACCGACGAGAAGTAGACCGTGATCCGACCGCGCACGCGGAGATCGTGGCCCTGCGCGCCGCCGCGCGTCATCGCGGCCACTGGCGTCTCGACAACGTCACGGCCTACGTGACCCTCGAGCCCTGTGTCATGTGTGCGGGAGCTCTCCTGAACGCCCGTGTCGCGCGCCTGGTGGTGGGCGCCTTGGACGAAAAGGCGGGCGCCGTGGGCTCTCGCTACAACCTCTTGAGCGACCCGCGACTGCTACACGAAGTGGCGCTCACCTACGACGTGTTGGGTGAGGACGCCGCGACCCTACTGCGCGCGTTTTTTCTTGAGCGCCGGGCCGAGTAACGAGCACGGCGACGATCTCGAGGGAGGTCGTCGAGGTCAGCGCGAATGCTCGTGACGACTTCGCGACCACGCGGCGGCCAGTGAGTTTACGATTCCGACGTAGTCGTCAAGGGTTCCCACCGCCAGTCCAACCGTCTGGGCCTCGTCGTCCCAGCTACGCAGCACGAGGGCGTCCACGAAACCGTGATGCTCTTCAAAGCGCAAGCACTCCTCGTCACTCAACAGGCCACCTTGGGCCTTCAGCGTGAGCTTCGACGCCTCGGAGAGCCGGTCGAAGTACGCGGGTTCGCGCGTGCACCGCCAGCGCTTGGCGGTGACGTGTAGCGACACGGGCTGGGCCACCGAGGGGCCGAAGAGGGGCGAGAGTATGCGAGCGCCGATCGCTTCGTGATCGTCGTCCACCTCAGCGCTGAGCAACTCGGGACGGTGGTGAACGTCGCCCACCAGGTGTCCGACGTCGTGAAAGAGCGCGGCCACAATCATGGCGTCGCTGGCGTGTTCGTCGCGAGCGAGCGCCGCGCACTGCAGGGCGTGTTGGATCTGGGTGACCGACTCACCGTAGGGTTCGTCACCCTTGGATTCGTACAAGTCAAAGAGGTCGCTGGTTGATGCGGGCGTGTGCACGGTGCTCCTCTCGTCGATGGTCAGGCTACGACCCGAGGGTAAGGCCACGGTGAGAGAGGAGCAAGGATCTCGTGAACGGCGGGGGCCATCGCGGTGACGGCCCGAGATCAGATCGGAGAGAGGTTCTTCAGCCCCAGCTGAGCCGCCACGAACCGGGCGAGCAGCACGCCACCCGCCAGGTCATTAGCCGCGGTGCGCCGGTGGTTGGTGTCGTACTGGCTGATGGTGACCGTTCCACAGCCGCCCGGGTCCGCGACCACGACCGCGTACGGCGTGGTCGCCCCCCCGCGGTAGAAACTCATCGTGAGCGACGCGTCGAAGTCTGCGGGACAGGCCGTGGGAAGCGGGCTCGGTTCCTGCAGGACGTTGACGTGGGCGATGATGGAGGCAATCTGAGACTTGTTGGTTGAGGTGACGCTCGACGTCCGATCCTTCTTGACGTTCAGTCCACGGTTGAGTGTGACGGTCAGCTTCGTGGCCCCGGCGGGTACGACCGCCGTGGCCGGCTTCTGCGAGCGCCACCAGACCGACGCGTTGATACTGAACTCCAAAGTGCCGTTGGGCTTCGCGAGGGTGATGTACACGACTTCGGGCCGTATCAGCACCGAGGTGCCGTTCAACAAATAGACCAATGCGCGGATCGAGCCCGTGCTGCTCGAGGTGGTGGAGGGGTGTCCTTGGACTCGCTGGCTCGCGAGCCATCGGAGCGAGGACGAGGCGGAAGGGGCCGTGTAGTACTTCGCCCCGCCGACCTCATTTCCAGGATACGCACTGTTCTTCGCCCCGGAGAAGGGCGCGGTCGTTTCGGCGGCGGCGGCGGTGATCTGTCGTGAGCCGGGAGGTAGCGGGGCGGACGCGAACAGAGACCTCAACTCCTGGCGGGCGAGGCCCTCGCGCGCCGCGTTGGAGGGTCCCGGCGACGACGCGTACGCGGGCAACGCCGCGACGAAAACGGCGGACACGACGGCGAGTGCGCTCACCGCACCAAGTGAGCGCCGCGAAGCGCCACGGAAGAATGTATTCAAGGTCTTCATACCTTATGTCTGTGCACTGGTGCGCCGTACTTACAGAACACTGTGATGACAGGTTGGTGACGAATACCTCGTCGCGAGCCCTAGCGCGGCCATCCCTCATTCGAGGGCGGAGTCAACGTGCGAAATTCCAGTGCCCGCCACTCATCTACGGGGGACGACGAAGCGGCCCACGGACTACGTTCTCGCGCGAGAGGCAGCGAGGCGTCGGGAGCGAACGCCTCGATTCGGTGATCGGTGAGCCCGCGCGCGAGACCCCTCAACGACCTCCACTTAGCGTTCGCACCCACGAGCCGAACGCTAAAGCGCCAGCCTAAGAATCGCGTGACCAGAGTGCGTGGAGTACGAGCCAGTTAAGCGTCCGGCGGGCAACTCCCTCCATCGGGGAATTAGATGTTGCAAATCAGAAGGCGGGGACGAAAGGGGTGTCCCTAGAGTGCGACCTATGAACGATCTCGACGAAGCTCGATGGGCGGCCGTCACGTCGCGCGACGCCACGATGGCGGGCTGTTTCGTCTACGCCGTGACGACCACGGGGATCTACTGTCGACCGGGGTGTGGGGCACGGCGTCCGTTGCCCGAACACGTCCACTACTTCTCGACCGCTCACGACGCGCAACGCGCTGGTTATCGTTCGTGCAAGCGCTGTCGTCCTGATGAGGTCGACGTGGTTGACTCGATGACCAAGGCCGTCATTGCCACGTGTCGAGAGATCGAGCGAACTCATGGCGAGTGCGACGTGGCCGTGCTCGCGGCCGACGTGGGGTACAGCGAGGGCCACCTTCGTCGCAGTTTTCGCGACCTGGTCGGGGTGTCACTCGCCGTCTATATGCGCGAGCACCAACTGGAGCGAGTTCGCGAGACCTTGCGCGACGCCAACTCGGTGACCGAGGCGATCTTTGACGCGGGCTATCGCTCGCCCAGTGCCTTCTACGAACGCGGTGCTCCCCGACTGGGGATGACCCCGGCTCAGTATCGCGACGGCGCCCGCGACGAAGTGGTCCGCTTCACCACCGTAGAGACGCCGGTCGGCGTCGTGCTGGCGGCGAGCACGGAGCGGGGAATCTGCTCCATTCGCGTGAGCCACGACGAAGAGTCACTCGTCCGAGGAGTCTTCGACGAGTTTCCACGCGCCCGCGTCAGCCGAGACGACGACGGACTTCGTGAAGTGGCCGTCGTCCTCGCTCGCGCGGTACGTGGTGAGGGCGACACCGGGGTACTTCCTCTCGACCTCCAAGGCACCGCCTTTCAGATTCGAGTCTGGGAGTCACTCCGCGCCATCCCCCGGGGCGAGACGCGCACGTACTCTGACGTCGCCCAACAGATCGGATCACCGCGGGCCGTGCGAGCGGTGGCTTCGGCGTGCGCGGCCAACGCCGTCGCGCTGGCGATTCCCTGTCATCGCGTGGTTCGTCGTGACGGGTCACTGGGCGGTTATCGGTGGGGACTCGACGTGAAAGAGGCACTGCTTCGGGCCGAGCAAGCGCGGAACGAGCAGTCGGCGTAGCTCTGCCGGCGTTCCATCGGTGGTGGCGGAGGAGGTGGGATTTGAACCCACGGAAGGTTTCCCTTCACACGATTTCCAATCGTGCCGATTCGGCCGCTCTCGCACTCCTCCAGGGGTGCCCATCGCGAAATGAACACCGGCTCGCAAGGCTACCCGAGCCCCGCCCAACCGATCTCCGGTAACCTGAAATCGCCGAGGTTGAAAGCGGTGGTCGGGTCCCGTGCGACGACCTTTCGTGAACCGAGTCAGGGGCGGAAGCCAGCAGCTCTCAGCGAACTGTGTCGGGTGCCACGGATCGCCTGACCACTGCTTTGGATCTCGGCACGACAGGGCCTCCCGTTAGCATCGTTCCATGGCTGATGCGAAAGCGACCCCCACCTCACTCGACGGGGTGACCGCTTTATATCGGCGCTATCGCCCGGGACGTTTCGCCGAACTGCGGGGCCAAGACCACGTCGTGCGCGCGCTGCAGGGAGCCGTCAAAAACGATCGTGTCTCGCACGCCTACCTCTTCTCCGGGCCCCGCGGAACGGGAAAGACCACGACGGCGCGCATTCTCGCCAAGGCCCTCAACTGTGAGAGTCCCGTGGACGGTGACGCCTGTGGAATCTGCGCCAGTTGCCTCGCGATCACGAAGGGAACGTCGCTCGACGTCATTGAACTCGACGCCGCATCGAACAACGGCGTCGACCCCATTCGAGAGATCATCTCCGGCGCCTGGCACGGAACGCCCGGCCGCTGGAAGGTCTACATCTTCGACGAGGTCCACCAACTTTCCAAAGCGGCGTCCGCCGCTCTCTTAAAAACGCTGGAGGAGCCGCCGCCCCACGTCGTCTTCGTGCTCGCCACCACTGATCCTCACAAGGTTCTGCCGACGATCCGCTCGCGTACTCAACATCTGGAGTTCCGGCTCATTGGCGCGGAAACTCTGGCGACCTTGCTCCACGACGTGCAGGGAGCGGCCGGGCTCGGCGCCGACGACGCCACGGTCGAAGCCGCCGTACGCCTGGGACGAGGTTCGGCCCGCGACGCGCTCAGTGCGCTCGACCAACTGCTCGCCACGGGATCGGTCGGCGAAACCCAGCCCGAGTTCGACGCCCTCTTTGACGCCCTCGTGAATGACGACGCGGTCGGTGCGCTTCGCTCGCTAGCCGTGCTGGCGCGCGAAGGGTGGGACCCCGAACAGTTGGCGGAGAACTTTGCCGGCGAAGTGCGCCAGGCGTTTCTGCTGCAAGTGGCGCCCGACGTCGCGGACGCGGTCGACGCCGACCGTGAACGTCTTTTGAAGTGGGGCGAACTACTCGGCCTGGCCCGCAGCGTGCGCATTCTGGAGACGGTGGGGCGCACGATCCGCGAGATGAAGAGCGCCCCCGACAAGATCGTGATGCTGGAGGTGGCGGCCGTGCGTCTGACCAAGCCCGAACTCGATCACTCCTTTGAGTCGCTGGACGAGCGCCTCACCCGCCTCGAACGCGGGGTCGCCCGCCCGAGCGCTCCGGTACCCAGTGCCCCGGCGCTACGCCCGATTGCGTCCTCCGTGAGTGCTCCGGCGCCCGCGCCCGCGAGCACGGTGAACAACGACGCGACTCCATACGAAGAGAGATCCGCTCCGGCCCCCGAGGTCGTCGAGGCCAGCGCGACCGAGGGGTCACTCGCTCTCTCACTGGACGACCTTCGCGAACGATTCGCGACACGAGTCGTGCCCCGCACCTCGCGCGCGGCACAGCTACTTCTGCGGTCGGCCCGCGTCGAGTCTCTCGAAGGTGTACTACTTACCATTGCCGTTCCGAATGACGAGATGCGCCAGAACACCGAGCTCATCGCTCAGGGCCTCAAGGGCGCCCTGGAACACGAGTTCAAGGTGGCCTTCACTCTGCTCTGGACGGTCAACCCGTCCCTGACCGCCGAGCCCGCACCGGTGCGCCGCGCGCCAAAGCCGTTGCCCGAGGAGGAACCCAACCACCGACTGGAGCGCGATGACCCCGCGGTGGTGGTCGACTCCGCGGCCGATCACCTGATCACGGAGATGTTCCCCGGGGCCGAGGAGATTTCGTGAGTTATCCGCCCGCCCTGCAGGCGGTCGTGGACGAACTGGGTCGCTTCCCCGGTGTCGGACCCAAGTCCGCACAGCGCATCGCCTTTTGGCTGATGCGCCAGCCCAGCGAGGACGTGGATCGCCTCGCGAATTCCCTCGGGGAGATGAAGGTCAAGCTGTCGTTCTGCGAGCGGTGCTGCAACATCGCCGAGTCGGGGGGACTCTGTCCCATCTGTGGTGACGCGCGACGAGACCAGACCACCATCTGCGTGGTGGAAAGTCCACCCGACGTGGCGGCCGTCGAGCGGTCGGGGGCCTTCCACGGGACCTACCACGTGCTGCACGGCGTGCTGAATCCGCTCGAGGGGGTCACGCCCGACCGACTGCGGATCCAAGAGCTCATCCAACGCCTCCACGGACCGGTGAAGGAAGTAATCCTCTGTTTCAACTCGAACGTCGAGGGTGATCACACGGCGATGTACCTCTCGCGCCTTCTTCAGGTGCCCGGGCTGATCGTGTCCCAACCCGCGAGTGGGCTACCTGTCGGCGGCGACCTGGAGTTCGCGGACGACCTGACACTTGGTCGCGCACTCGACGGTCGACGGGTCTTAAGCGACTAGGCGTCTCGCGCGACGCGAGGCCCTTAAACCAGCGATGTAAATCGCCTCGACGACGCAGTGTCAAACTGTCCCGATGCGCTTTCTCACCATCGTTCGTCACGCCAAGGCCGAAAAGGACTCCGATGACGGGAGCGATTTCGCCCGGGCCCTGAGCGGTCGGGGTCGTCGCCAGTGCGAAGAGTTGCGCGCGTGGGCGAGCAACGACGTGGAGCTCGGACAGTTCGGACCGACGGCCGCGCTGGTGAGTGCCGCCGCGCGCACCACCGAGACGTTTCGGCTGGCCTTTGAGGGGACGCCCTTCGTCAGCGCCGTCCACACCAGCGCCCTGATCTACAACGGGCGTCACCGCGTCACGGCCGAGGACGTCCTCATCGATCTGGCGGCCATTGACCCGGTGACCACGTCACTCCTCGTGGTTGGCCATAACCCCACGGTGCTCGAACTGCTGGTGAGCCTGGCCGGTGACCTACCCAAGGAGTACGCCCGCGAGTACCCGTTGGCCGGGGCCTACGTGCTCGCCCTGCGCGAGAACGAACCGGTCGGCCCGGGGCCCTATGAGTTCGTGCGACGTTTTGTACCCGACGTCCCCTAGAGCGAGCGCAGCACCGCCGCGTCACCTTGGCCGCCGCCGCCACATAACGCCACGGCCGCGACGCCCCCACCACGGCGACGAAGCTCCAACAGCGCGGTGAGCGCGAGGCGAGTCCCCGACATGCCGATCGGATGACCGAGGGCAATGGCCCCGCCGTTCACGTTGATCTTTGACTCGCTCACGCCGAGGTCGTCGGCGGAGGCGAGTCCGACCGCCGCGAAGGCCTCGTTGATCTCAAAGAGGTCGATGGACTGCAGGTCGATGGCGGCCTTCTTCGTCGCCTGGAGAATCGCCCGCGAGGGTTGGGTGAGGAGCGACGTGTCGGGCCCGGCGACCTGCCCGTAGCTCACCAGCTCACCGAGCGGGGTGAGACCCAGTTGCGCGCAGCGCTCTTCGGACATCACCAGCACCGCGGCGGCGCCATCGGAGATCTGCGAGGCGTTCCCCGCGGTAATCGTGCCCTCCTTCTCGAAGGCGGGGCGCAGCTGGCTGAGTGACTCGACGGTGGTCTCGCCGCGAACTCCCTCGTCGTTGGTGACGATGATCGGGTCGCCCTTGCGCTGGGGAACGGCGACGCCGGTGATCTCCTCGTCGAACTTTCCGGCCGCGATCGCCGCGGCGGCCAGCTGGTGACTTCGGGCCGAGAACTCGTCTTGGCGCGCGCGAGAGATGTGACCGGCGTTGTAACGCTCGGTCGCGAGGCCCATCGCGCACTGGTCGAAGGAACAGGTCAGACCGTCAAACATCATGGAGTCGACCACCTTCTGATCCCCAATGCGGTAACCGGACCGGGCGCCCGGCAGCAGATAGGGCGCGTTGGTCATCGACTCCATGCCTCCGGCGATGACGATGTCGGCCTCGCCGGCGCGGATCATCAGGTCCGCGAGATAGATGGTCTGCAGACCCGAGAGACAGACTTTGTTGATGGTGGTGGCGTGCACGCTCAAGGGAATGCCAGCCTTCTGCGCCGCCTGGCGGGCCGTGATCTGACCCTGACCGGCTTGAAGGACCTGACCCATGAGAACGGCGTCAACGCTGGCGGGGTCGAGGCCAGTCTTTTCCAGGACGCCGCGAATAGCGACGCCACCGAGGTCCTGAGCGCTCAACGCCGCGAACTCACCGGCCAACTTGCCAATCGCCGTGCGGCTCCCGGCGACGATCACACTTTTGGACATATCTACTCCTTGGAGGAACTCGCATCTGACGTTAGACGCTGCGTCGGCGCACCCGACGGTCGGTTGCGGTCGGCCCACGGGCTCCAAGTAGTCTCGCCGAGATGAGTGAACTTCTCGAAGCCGTCCTCGCCGGGGCTCCGCCCGAGACGCTGGCGGCGACGCCCATGCCCGAGGTGACGCGCGCGGTGTTCGTGCGTCGCGAGGATCAGAACATGTTCGAGGGCGTCGCGAGCGCGGACAAGGATCCGCGCAAGAGCTTGCACGTGGGCGACGTGCCGATTCCGGAGCTGGCTCCCGATGAGGTGTACGTCGCGGTGATGGCTTCCTCGATCAACTTCAACACGGTGTGGACCAGCATCTTCGAACCGTTGTCGACGTTCGGGTTCCTCGATCGACTCGGCAAGGAGTCGATCTGGGGCCAACGTCACGCGCTCGACTACCACGTCGTCGGCTCGGACGCGGCCGGGGTCATCCTGCGCGCCGGTTCGGCCGTGCGCAACTGGAAGATCGGTGACGAGGTCACCGTCCACTGCAACTACGTCGACGATCAAGACCCGAGTGGTCACGATGACTCGATGCTCGCGAGCAACCAGAGGATTTGGGGCTTCGAGACGAACTTTGGCGGCCTGGCCGACGTGGCGGTCGTCAAAGCCAATCAGCTCATGCCTAAACCGCGCCACCTGACGTGGGAGGAAGCCGCGGTGAACGCTCTGTGCAACTCAACCGCCTATCGCATGCTGGCCTCGCACAACGGTGCGCCCGTCACCCAGGGCGACACGGTGTTGATCTGGGGGGCCTCGGGGGGACTCGGGGCCTTCGCCGTCCAGCACGTCCTCAACTCCGGAGGCGTCCCGGTGGGGGTCGTCTCGAGCGAGTCGCGGGCGGAGACCTTGCGCGAACTGGGGTGTGAGCACGTGATTAACCGTGAGGCCATGAACTACCGCTTTTGGAAGGACGAGCACACCCAGGATGAGAGCGAGTGGCGCCGGTTCGGCAAGGACATCCGCGAGCTGGTCGGCCGGGATCCCGACATCGTCTTTGAACACCCGGGTCGCGCCACCATGGGCGCGAGCGTGTTCGTCACCAAGCGCGGGGGAACGATTGTCACTTGTGCCGCGACGAGTGGCTACATGGTCGAGTACGACAATCGTCATCTCTGGATGAAGTTAAAGACCATCCGGGGCTCTCACTTCTCTAACTACCGCGAGGCCTGGGCGGCCAACCAAACGATCATCGACGCGAAGGTCGTACCACCACTCTCCGCGGTCTTTGATCTCGACTCCTGCGGGGAGGCGGCCTTTCAGGTGCAGCACAATCGCCACGAGGGCAAGATCGGCGTTCTCTGCCTGGCGCCACGTGAGGGGCTCGGCGTGAGCGACCCAGAAACGCGAGCCCGCCTCGGTGATCGACTCACCATTTTCCGTCGACACGACCGGTCACTCTCGTGAGCTCCCTGTTCACCGAGATCGATCACGTCGCGATCGCCGTCAACGACCTCGACGCCGCGATCGCCTGGTACGCCGACGTGTTCGGGGCGCTCGTGACGCACCGTGAAGTGGTCGAGACCGACGGAGTGGAAGAAGCGCTGGTGCGCGTCGCCGACTCGTACATTCAACTGCTCACGCCCACGCGCGAAGACTCCCCCGTGGCCAAGTACCTGGCGAAACGTGGTGAGGGTCTGCACCATATTGCCTATCGAGTCGAGGACTGCGCCGTCGCCCTGGCCGCGGTGAAGGAATCGGGCGCGCGCGTGATCGACGACGTGCCGCGCCCGGGGTCGCGCAACACGACCGTGGCGTTCATACATCCTCAAGACGCCTTCTCCACGCTCATCGAGCTCGTCCAAGAGAACGGGTAGCGTGTCGACTTTTCTCGTTACTCGTGAGTTGGAGTTTTTTACTTGCGAGTAACAGAAAATTCCTACTTCGCGGTAAGGCAAGCAGTGACGCGACGACGCGCTTTTTGACCGTTCCGACGCGGACTAACCCTTTCTTTGGCATGAACGCCGTGGCTAGCCTGAGAACATATGGAGCACTCAATGGCCGAGCGCCTAAAAGAGCTAGAAGCCCTCAAGGCGGAAGCTCGTGTTGCTGGTGGGGAAGTAGCGATTGAGCGTCATCGAGCGAAAGGTCGAATGACCGCTCGCGAGCGTCTCGAGTACCTCCTCGACGAAGACTCGTTCCAAGAACTTGACATGTTGAATCGGCACGTCGCCTCGGGCATGGGTCTAGAGAATTCGCGTCCCTACACCGACGGCGTCATCACCGGTTACGGCAAGATCGACGGACGAAAGGTCTGCGTCTACTCCCAAGACTTCACCGTCTTCGGCGGGGCGCTCGGCGAGACGCACGGCGAGAAGATCCAAAAGATCATGGACGTGGCGACGACGATGGGCTTACCGATCGTCGGGCTGAACGACGGGGGCGGCGCGCGCATCCAAGAAGGGGTGGCGGGACTCAACGCCTACGGCGGCATCTTTCGCCGTAACGTTCGCGCCTCGGGGGTCGTTCCCCAGATCTCGGTCATCCTCGGTCCGTGCGCGGGTGGCGGGGTCTACTCACCGGCCCTGACGGACTTCATCTTCATGGTCCAGGGCTCGAGTCACATGTTTATTACCGGACCCGACGTCGTGAAGTCGGTGACCGGTGAGGACGTGACGCTCGAGGAACTCGGCGGCGCGCAGACCCACGCCACCAAGTCCGGGGTGGCGAGTTTCGTGTTGCCCGATGAGAAGAGCGCCCTCGACGAGGTCCGTTATCTCTTGTCGTTCCTGCCCTCGAACAACATGGAGGAACCGCCGCGCATCATGACCGGTGACGATCCGAACCGGTTGTGCGAGGACCTGCGTGAGCTGCTGCCCGAGTCCCCGAACCAGCCCTACGACATGAAGAAGGTCATCACGTCGGTGGTCGACGGTGGTGACTACATGGAAGTGCACGCGAGCTACGCGCAACAAGTGACCTGTGGCTTCGCCCGCATCGACGGGCACACCGTCGGCATTGTCTCCAATCAGCCCCAGATCCTCGCCGGCGTCTTGGACATCGAGTCTTCGGAGAAAGCCGCGCGGTTCGTGCGCACCTGTGACGCCTTCAACGTGCCCATCGTGACCTTCGTCGATGTTCCCGGGTTCATGCCCGGCGTGGACCAGGAGTACGGCGGCATCATTCGCCACGGGGCCAAACTGCTCTACGCCTTCTGCGAAGCGACTGTTCCGCGCATCTCGGTCGTGACCCGAAAGGCCTACGGCGGGGCGTACGTGGTGATGAACTCCAAGTCGGTCGGGGCGGATCTCGCCCTGGCGTGGCCGACGGCCGAGATTGCCGTGATGGGCGCCTCGGGCGCCGTGGCGATCGTCCATCGCCGCGATCTGGCCGCCTCCGACGACCCCGAGGCGTTGCGCGCGCAACTGGTCGACGACTACGAAGAGCGTTACGCGACGCCCTATATCGCGGCCGAGCGCGGTTTCATCGACGACGTGATCGACCCGGCCGAGACTCGCCAGGTGCTCGCTCGCTCGCTCGACCTCCTACGAGGCAAGCGCGAAGAGTTGCCCAAGCGCAAGCACGGGAACGTGCCCCTGTGAACTACGGCCTCGCTCCTCGCCCTTCGCTGTCGCCCGACGAGATGGCGGCCCTCGTCACGGCGGCTGAACTCTTGCTCAAAGAGGAGCGCCGTCGCGTGAAGGACACGGCCCCGGCGTGGCGGTTCTCCGGTCGTTGGTTTAACTCCGGGCCCTACGCGCTGCGTCGCCCGCACCACGTCAACTAGACGACTCGATCAGATCTAAGAGGTCGGCCATGATGGTGGCCATCGAGTAGTCCTTGGGCGTGTACACCGCGGCGACCCCGTTGGCCTTGAGGGCGATCGCGTCGTCATCGGGCACGATGCCCCCGACGACGACGTGGGCGTTCACCCCCGCCTCGCGCAGACCACTCATGACTCGCGTCACGAGGGCCAGGTGGGAGCCCGACAAGATAGACAAGCCCACGACGTCCACGTCTTCGTCGCGCGCGGCCGCGACAATCTCTTCGGGAGAGAGTCGGATGCCTTGGTAGATAACCTCAAAACCCGCGTCGCGCGCGGCGACGGCAATCTGTTCGGCGCCATTGGAATGTCCGTCCAGGCCGGGCTTGGCGACCAGAAGTTTCGGCGGGACGCCCCGTCGTTCGTGCAGAGACCTCGAGCGTTCGACCAACTCGTGGAAGGACGCGCCACGGTCGCCGACCCCGCCGTGCACTCCCGTGGGACCGCGGTACACCCCGAAGACGTCGCGCAGCGCGCCCGCCCACTCGCCGGTCGTCCCACCGGCTTTGGCCAGGGCCAGGGTGGGAATCATGATGTTGTCGGCCGGGTCACCACTCAGAGCGACCCGGCGCAGCTCCTCCAGGGCCGTCGCTACCGCGACCGAGTCGCGACTCGCGCGCCAGGCCGCGACGTCCTCGATGAGTTCCTGCTCGACCCGTGGATCGACCGTCATGATGGCGTCGAGGGAGTCGCCGCGGGTCAGCGGGGACGGGGCCGTCTCCACGAAACGATTGACCCCGACGACGATCTGCTCACCCGACTCGATCCGCTCGAAGCGAGCGGACTGACTTTCGACCAGGCGGCTCTTTAACTCCTCGATCGCGTTGAAAGCTCCGCCCATCGCGAGCACCTCATCGAGTTCGCTCTGGGCCGCCACCCGGATCTCGTGTTCGAGGGCTTCCATGACCCGGGATCCGGCGAAGATGTCGGGATACTCCAACAGGTCACTCTCGTAGGCCAGGACTTGTTGGATGCGCAGACTCCACTGCTGGTCCCAGGGTCGAGGGAGGCCGAGTGCTTCGTTCCACGCCGGGAGTTGAACGGCGCGAGCGCGTGCGTCGGCGCTCAACGTGACCCCGAGCATCTCGAGGACGATGCGTTGCACGTTGTTTTCGGGCTGTTGTTCGGTCAGCCCGAGTGAGTTCACCTGCACGCCGTAACGAAAGCGTCGCAGCGACGGGTCGTCCACGTGATAGCGGGTGCGACAGATCTCGTCCCACATGGCGGTGAAGGTTCGCATCTTCGCGATCTCTTCAATGAAACGAACGCCCGCGTTAACAAAAAAGGAGATGCGACCCACCACCTCGGACATGGACGGCGCGTCCACCTTTCCCGAGTCGCGCACGGCGTCCAGCACGTCGATCGCCGTGGCCAGGGCGTAGGCAATCTCCTGGGCCGGGGTCGCCCCGGCCTCTTGAAGGTGGTAGCTGCACACGTTGATGGGGTTCCACTTGGGGACGTGGCCGATCCCGTAGGCGATCATGTCGGCGATCAGGCGCTTGGACGGTTCGGGCGGAAAGATGTACGTGCCGCGACTCAGGTACTCCTTCACGATGTCGTTTTGGGTCGTGCCTTGCAGATCCGCGAAGTCGACACCCTGTTCCTCGGCCAGCGCGAGATAGAGCCCCCACAGCCAGACCGCGGTGGCGTTGATCGTCATCGACGTGTTCATGGTGCCCAGGGGAATGTCGTCGAAGAGCTCGCGCAGGTGGCCCAGGTGCGCGACGGGCACGCCGACCTTTCCGACTTCGCCGGCGGCGCGCGGGTCGTCGGGGTCGTACCCGGTCTGGGTCGGGAGGTCGAAGGCGATGGAGAGTCCGGTCTGGCCCTTGGCGAGGTTGGCCCGGTAGAGCTCGTTGGAGGTCCGAGCGCTCGAGTGACCCGAGTAGGTCCTCATCACCCAGGGCTTGGATCGCTCCCGCACGTCTCTCCGGTCAGCCGTCGTAGGGGTAGAAACCGCCGCCCGACTTGCGTCCGAGCTGGCCGGCGCTGACCATGCGACGCAACAACGGCACGGGGGCGTAGTTGGTGTCGGCGTACTCGGCGTAGAGCGCGTCAAGAATCGCGACCGAGGTGTCCAGCCCCACGAGGTCGAGCAGCGCGAAGGGCCCCATCGGAAACCCGCAGCCGCCCTTCATGGCCGCGTCGATGCCTTCCTTGGTCGCCACGCCGTGCTCGAGGAGTCGCACGGCGTTGTTCAAGTACGGAAACAGCAAGGCGTTCACGATGAAGCCGGCCTGATCTTTTGTCTCGATGGGTTCTTTCTGGCAGGCGCGCACGAACTCGCTGACGGCGCGTATGGTCTCGTCGCTGGCCGTGATCGGGCGCACGATCTCCACCAGGGTCATGACCGGCACCGGGTTGAAGAAGTGCACGCCGCAGACCCGCTCCGGCCGCGACACTTGCATGGCGAGATCGATGATGGGCAGGGTCGAGGTACACGTGGCGATGATCGCGCTCGGTGCCACGACCGCGTCGAGCGCACGAAACAGTTCCATCTTGACGACCAGGTCTTCGACGACCGTCTCGATGACCAGTTCGCACTCGGCGAGATCAGCGAGCTCGGTGGTCACGCGGAGCCGTTGGCGAATGTGGGCGGCTTCTTCCACGTCCCGCTTGCCCTTGTCGACCTGTTTCGACAGCGACGCGTCGACGGCGACCAGGACCGCGTCGGCGCCCGCCCGCGTGCGAGCGCGTACGACAACCTCAGCACCGGTGGCGGCACAGACCTCCGCGACGCCACTCCCCATGATGCCCGAGCCAACTATGCCGATTTTTTCGAAGCTCATGTGCGAACATTAGCGTCCGGTTTCTCAGGCCCCGGGTGACAGACTCGAAGAGTGCACTCAACGATGGCCTTCGGTTCACTGGCGGCGCTCGGTGGCGAAGTGGCTCGCGGGGAGCTCTTCGTGGTGAACAGCGAGACCGACATCGTGATCGTGCCGACGGCGGCCGCGTTTGTCGGAGCGACCGAAGCCGCCATGGCGCTCTCGACGCTCTTTGAGGCGAGTGGTGCGCGGGTCGAGGCGCTAATGCTTCTGGATCGTTCCTCGAGTGACGAGCCGTACTTCGCCCAACGAGCGCGCGAGGCGGACATCGTCGTCCTGAGCGACGGGTCCCCACTGCACGCGAAGAGCGTGTGGCACGAAACCCCCGTCGGGGAGGCCCTTAGAGACGCCCCTTTCGTCGTGACGATCGGGTCAGTGACGTCGGTCCTCTTTCCAACCATGATTGACCCCCGCGGCGGCGCCCCGACCACGGGGCTCGGGTATCGCGAGGGACTGGTGGTCACGACCGCAGCCAGTGAGGAGCAACTCTCGCGGACGCGCACGCTCCTGGGCGGCGACGACGTCCTGGTGGTACTGGGAGGTAGCGGGGTGGTGCACGGGGACGGCGCACGATGGCGCGTGGTCACCGGCGAGGTCACGACCACGCGCGGGCACGACGAGGTGGCGCTTTAACTCTCGCTAATCGTGACTGACTCGATGACGACGTCCTCACGCGGCTTGCCCGAGGGAGTCCCCACGTCGTTGATCGTCGCGACAACGTCGAGGCCCTTCACCACCTTGCCGAAGAGGGCGTACAGCGGCGGGAGGCGCACTCCGTCGGGACCGGAGATGACGAAGAACTGCGATCCGTTCGTGTTCGGTCCCGCGTTCGCCATGGCCAAAGAGCCCACTTCGTAACGACCGGCCTTGGGCAACTCGTCGTTGAAGCGGTAGCCCGGGCCTCCGGCCCCGCTGCCCGTCGGGTCACCGCCCTGCAAGACAAAGCCGGGAATGATGCGATGAAAGACGATGCCGTCGAAGTAGTGCCAGCGCGCGAGGAACACAAAACTATTCACCGTGGTCGGAGCGGCGTGGGGATCGAGCAGGATTTCCAGGGTGCCCTTCGACGTCACCATCGTCGCGGTGTAGGTCTTTTCCGGGTCGATGAACATCTCGGGTACCGCGTCAAACTTCTGACGCTTTTCACTCGAACCGTCGGGGTTGGGTAGATCGGTCGCCATAACTTACGGGGTCACTTTCAGTAGGTCGATGACAAAAACAAGCGTGTCGTTCTTCGCGATGCCGGTGCCCGGGGACTCGTCGCCGTAGCCCAGCGACGGTGGGATCACGAGTTCGCGCCGTCCGCCCACCCGCATCCCCACGACGCCATCGAAGAAGCCGGGGATGACTGACGTGTCGGTCAGGGTGGTGGTAAAGGGCGACGACGTCCACGAGGACTGGACCACCTTGTGCGTGGAGTACGTCGCGAGGACGTACTGCAACTCGACGGTGTCGTTCTGGCGAGCGACGGCGCCGTGGCCGGTGATCAGGTTGCTCAACTCCATCACCGTGGGTGCGGCGCCGGCGGGCACGGTCACCGTCGGTGCTTTCCCAAAGACGCCCGCGGCCGACGGATCAGTCACGGCGGCGAAGGACGAGGGCACGGCGACCGTGGTCGTCGTCGTCGGCGCGGCCGTCGTCGTGGTGGTCGCCGTGGCGGCAGTCGTGGTCGTGGTCGTGGTCGAGGGGGACTTGCTGCCCGAGAAGAGCGCCGCGCCGATACCGATCACGAGGACCGCCACGACCGCCACGATCACGCCGCGGCGGACGTTCTTGCGGCGCTGAGCGTGGCGCTGCTGGCGCTCGAGTTTTTCGCGGCGGGCCGCTTTCTGCCGTTCACGTTTGGAAGTTGCCATGGATGCGACTTTAGTAGGCCTCCCAAAGGGCCCATGAACCCCAACTAACCTTGATAGGCATGTCGCTCATCGTGCAAAAGTACGGAGGTACGTCGGTGGGAGACGCCGAACGCATCCGCGCCGTAGCCCGACACGTCGCGAAAACTCGCCAGGATGGTCACGAAGTCGTCGTGGTGGTGTCGGCCATGGGCAAGTTCACGGACGACCTGATTGTGTTGGCCGAACAGATCTCCCCCAACAATCCCGCCCGCGAGATGGACATGCTGCTGACGGCCGGTGAACGAATCTCCATGGCCCTCGTGTCAATGGCGCTCAGCACCGTGGGCGTTGAGTCGGCGTCGTTTACGGGCAGTCAGGCGGGCATCATTACGGACACCAGCCACCGGCGAGCCAAGATCCTCGAGATGCGCCCGGATCGAATCCGCGAGGCCCTCGATGACGGCCTGGTGCCGGTGGTCGCGGGCTTTCAAGGAGTGTCGACCGAGCGCGATATCACCACCCTCGGTCGCGGCGGCTCCGACGTGACGGCCGTGGCCTTGGCCGCGGCGTTGAAGGCCGACGTCTGCGAGATCTACACCGACGTGACGGGGGTTTTCTCGGCGGACCCGCGCGTGGTGCCCAAGGCGCGCCAACTTAAAACTGTCTCGTTTGACGAGATGATGGAGATCGCCGCGACCGGCGGCCGAGTGCTGATGCTGCGCTCGGTCGAGTTTGCCCGTCGCCACAACGTGCCCATTCACGTTCGTTCGAGTTTTACATGGGAGCCAGGAACCTGGATCGTGGAGGAGGACCCCACAATGGAAGAGGCCATCGTCTCGGCGATCACCGACGACACGTCGGAAGCGAAAATCACGGTGAGCGGGGTCCCGGATCGACCGGGCGTGGCCGCCACGCTCTTTCGCGAGCTCGCCGACAACGGCATCAACGTCGACATGATCGTTCAGAACACTTCGCTGAACAACTTCACCGACATCTCCTTCACCGTCGCCAAGACGGACCTGGAGTCGGCGATGACCGCGTGTCAGAAGGTTCAAAAGGACATCGGCGCCGCCGCGGTAACGAGCGACGACCAGATCGGGCGAGTATCCATCGTCGGCGCGGGGATGAAGTCGAGTCCCGGGGTCACGGCGCTCATGTTCGAGACTCTCTCGGACAACGGCATCAACATAGAGATGATCTCGACCAGCTCGATTCGCATCTCCTGCGTTTTGCACGCTGACAAGGTCGGTGACGCCGTTCGCCATCTGCATCACGCGTTCGGTCTCGACGCCGAGTGATCTAAACTTTCGCCATGCGGATCGCAATTGTGGGAGCCACCGGCCAAGTCGGGACCGTGATGCGTTCGATACTGCTCGAACGAGAGTTTCCGGTCGACGACATTCGTTTCTTCGCCTCGTCGCGTTCGGCCGGCTCGACGATCGAGTGGCGGGGCCGAGCGATCACGGTCGAAGACGCCGAGACCGCGGACTTCGCGGGCATCGACATCGCGCTCTGCTCCTCGGGCGCCACCTCGTCAAAGACGCTGAGTCCGCGACTCGCGGCGGCCGGGGCCATCGTTATCGACAACTCCTCGGCGTGGCGAATGGATCCGGACGTACCCCTGGTCGTCCCCGAAGTGAACGCACACACGCTCCTGGCTATTCCCAAGGGAATCGTGGCGAACCCGAACTGCACGACCATGGTGGCGATGCCCGTGCTGAAGCCGCTGCACCTGGCGGCGGGACTCCAGTCGATGATCGTCTCGACCTACCAGGCCGTCAGCGGTTCCGGACGCGAGGGCGTCGACGAACTCGCCGACGAACTCGAAAAACACCAGGACCACGATCCTCGAATCCTCGCGTTCAACGGAGCGGCCTTCCCGCTGGACGAGGGCGTGAAGTTTCCCGCGACCATCGCGCACAACGTGATTCCGATCGCTGGTTCGATTGTCGACGATGGATCACGCGAAACGGGCGAGGAACAGAAACTGCGCGACGAGAGTCGAAAGATTCTCGAGATCCCCAATCTTCTGGTCAGTGCGACGTGCGTACGAGTTCCGGTCTTTTCCGGGCACTCGCTGTCGTTGACCGTGGCATTCGACTCGGCTCTCTCTCCCGAGCACGCCACCGAGATCCTCCAGAGTTCGAGCGGCGTCGTGGTGGACAACATGCCCACCCCTCGGCTGGTGACGGGGCGTGACGGGTGTTACGTCGGAAGAGTTCGTCGGGCCGAGAACTTTACGAACGGACTGTCGTTGTTTGTGAGCGGGGACAACCTTCGAAAGGGCGCCGCCCTGAACGCGGTGCAGATCGCCGAAGCGCTGCTCGAGCTTCGCTAGTCAGCGCCGTCGCGCCCCACTTGGCGGCGGGCCAGGTTAACGCAGTGATCACCGAATCGCTCGTAAAAGCGCGCCATCAGAGCGACCTCGACGGCGACCGGGACGCTCATGGACCCCGACGTCAACTCCGCCGTGAGGGACACGTGCAGGTCGTCGAGTTCGTCGTCGATGTCCTCAATCGCGCCGACCGCTTCGTTCTTCCCGTCAATAATGATGTCGGTCGCCTCGCGCCAAATGGTGGTGGCCACTTCGCCCATTCGCTCGATGAGCCCGCGCGAGCGAGGACTCATCTCACTGCCCAGTCCGCGCGCGGCGCGGCGCGCGACGTGTTCGGCGAGGTCACCATTTCGTTCGATTTCGGGCAAGATGCGCAGCAAAATCAGCATGTCGCGGCGACCTTCGACGTCGAGGGGGGCCGTCTCGAGGAGACGCTGCTCGGCTTTGGAGACCAGTTGATCGACCAGGTCGTCGATGACGATGTCTTGCTCGACGATGCGCTTGGCTAGCTCGCGATCGTTGGCGAGGAGCGCGTGGGTGGCACCGGCGATCGCCTCTCCGACCAGGGCAAAAATGCGTACCGTCTCGGGACGCAGGTCGTCGCTCAGGCGCACCACGGGCAGATCGGCCTCGTCGTCAGAGTGCGAGGAGCGAAAGAGCCGATTCACGCCCCTGAGGTTAGTCCCAGGTCACAGGCCTTCTCTAGGGTGAAATGAGTAGTGCGAAAGGATACGAGATGATTGCAACCCTGAGTGCCGTGATCGGTCTTCTGGTGGGCGCCGCGCTCGCGTGGTCCTTCGCCCAGCGTCGTGCGCAGACGGCGCGTGAGGCGGTCCGCCAGTTCCAGTCACAGCTCGCCGTTCGCGACTCGGAACTCGCGAACGCTCGCGAATACGTCGATCGGCTGCGCCAAGAGCACGACGCCCAACTAAAGAATCTGGGACCAGTTTTTAAGAGCCTCTCGCACGACGTGTTGAAAGAGACCGTGCACGAGTTCAACCAGTCTCAAGAGCAGCTCATGAAAGAACGTGAGACCACGCTGGATCGCACCCTGAAGCCGCTCGCCGATCTACTTGATGAGTACAAGCGAAACTTGGCTGAGTTCGACAAGCAACACGTCGGCGCGCTGGGCGACGTGAAGAGCCGCACCGAGGAACTTCTGCTCGAACAACGAAAGACCCAAGACGAGACCCGACGATTGAACCAGCTTCTCGGCCGCAGTGACCACCGCGGCCGATGGGGTGAGGTGCAGTTGGCCAACGTGCTGGAAGCCTCGGGGCTCCATCAAAATCTCGACTACCAACTGCAAGTGTCGTCGACGGGCGAGTCGGGCCGGGCCCAGCGCCCCGACTGCGTGGTGAACATGCCCAACGGCGCCCACGTGGCCATCGACGCGAAGTTCCCCTTCGACGCCTTCGAGAAGGCACTCGCGTGCGACGACCCCGAAGAGCGAAAGACCCTCGAAGAGAAGCACGCGAAGGACCTTCGCGCCCACGTGAAGACGTTGCGCGACAAGGCCTACTGGGAGTCGGTCTCCCCGTCGCCAGAGTTCGTGGTCTGTTTCGTGCCCAGTGACGTGGCGGTCAGTGTGGCCATCGACGCCGACGCCGACCTCTTGCGATTCGCGGCGGCCGAGCGGGTGCTCATTGTGGGACCCACCAATCTCTACTCCCTGCTGTGGTCGGTGGCGATGGTGATGCGTCAACAGAAGCTCGCCGTCAACGCCGAGGAGATCTACAAGGTCGCCGAGACCATCTTTGACCGCATTCGCCTCGTGGCGGAGCCCGTCGCGGCTATGGGTAAGGCCCTGGACTCCCAGGTGAAGGAGTACAACAAAATGGTGTCCTCCTTTGAGTCGCGCCTGATTGTCAGCGCGAGGAGTCTGAAGTCTCTGGGCATCACCGGTCAGGCCAAAGAACTTCCCGATCTCAATGTCGTTGATCACCTGCCTTCACGAATCGATGAGGCGAAGTGGGGCGTAGACGCCGCGACCCCGCTGCCCGAAGGCGGGGCGGAGATCCTAGAGCTCGAAGGCTTCGAGGAATCGGCCTAAAAATATTCGCGAGTAAGTTCTTGAAGCGTGGCCCGTACTCGCGCGCAACGTCGTCGACACACGTTGTTTCTTACGTTGGCGCTGGCCGTCACCCTGTTGGTGCTGCTGTTTGCCCGCGACGTGTCGCGCTCGGCTCACGGCGCGGTGGCCCCTCGCCGCAGCGAGAACCTTAGTTTCGCCGCCCTGGCGAACTCCCTGCTCACCCAGCAGAACCAGTTCGACGGTCGACTCCAGAGTCTTCTCGATCAAGGCCCCACGCTGGGTCGCGTGGTGTTCGCCGCCCGTCTCTATCAGCTGAACGACCAACTCTTAAGTTGGAGCGTGTCGGGGGACCTTCTCCGCCGTCCTACCTTGTCCCACGACGTCAACGACGCACTGGGAACGCTCACGGACGAGCGGGTGGCCGCGTACCAAACACTCCTGGGCGACGTCGCGCGCACCTTGGAACTGCCCTGGTCGACGCGGCCACTCAAGCCGGTGGGGAATCCGGCGGCCACGCTTCTAGCGACGAGTAGGAGTTGGAACCTCGAGAGATTCGCGTTGCGTAAGGAGCCCGGTCACGTTCGCCTGGACGCGATGAGCGCGCTGAGCGCGACGTACTTCGCCGAGCACGGCGTCAGCCTCTTGACGCGGTCGCCTTCCCTGGCGCTCGTTCGAGCCGTCTCGATCGACGCCGTGCGCGTGACCCCCGCACCGCTGCCGGCCGCGGCGGACGTGATGCTTCTGCCGCCGGTGAAGAGCGTGCAGCTCGGGGTGTCGGTGTTGAACGCCAGTTACGACGATCAACCCGTGACCGTCACGATTCACGTGACGCCCCTGAACCACCGGGGCCTCGCCTTTAGCAGCCGGATGTCGGCCACCCTTGGACCACTAGGCGCTTTCGCCTTCGTACCGGGGCCGCTCACGACCGCACCCAGCGAGCAGGCCAACGTCGTCATTCGGGTTCTGGGCGCCCGAGCGGCCGTCGGAAAAGTCACCGTGGAGCGCTACCGGCTCAGAATGTCACCCTCGGGAAACACAAAGCCGGGTTGAGTTACTGGCCAGTTCGCCTACGATAGTTACGCTCCTAATCTTGAATCGAGGACCCGTGACGCAGTCCATTACCGTGACCGACAATCGCACCGGCGAGTCGCGCGAAATTCCAATTACTGATGGTGGCGTCGCCGCCAGCGAGTGGTCGAAGTTGCTTCCCGGTATCTGGTTCTACGACCCGGGATTTATGTCAACGGCGATGACCGAGTCCGCCATCACCTACATCGACGGCGACGCGGGAATCCTTCGCTATCGCGGATACCCGATTGAACAGTTGGCCGAGCAGTCGACCTACGTCGAAGTGGCCTATCTCTTGTTGCACGGAGAACTACCCAACGCCGAACAGGCCGCGGAGTGGAAAAAGGACATCACGTATCACACGTTCATTCACGAGAACGTGCGCAAGCGCTTCCTCGAGGGTTTCAACTACGACGCACACCCCATGGGCATGCTGGTCTCGGCGGTGGCCGCCCTCTCGACGTACTACAAAGAAGCGAAGGACCTCGATGACGCTGAGGTCCTGCACAAGCAGATTGTCCGGCTCATCGCGAAGATGCCCACGCTGGCCGCGGCCGCACACCGCTTCAGCGTGGGGATGCCCTTCGTCTACCCCGACAACACCATGGACTACGCGCAGAACTTTCTCTCCATGATGTGGAAAGTCGCCGAACCGCGCTACGAGCCCGACCCGATCCTGGCGCACGCTCTGGACGTTCTGTTCATCCTGCACGCCGATCACGAACAGAACTGCGGCACGACCGCCATGCGCGTCGTCGGTTCGTCACACGCGGATCCGTACTCGGCGACGGCGGCCGCGGCGGCCGCTCTCTACGGGCCCCGCCACGGCGGCGCCAACGAGGCCGTGGTGAAGATGCTGACCAAGATTGGGAGCATGGAGAACGTTCCCGCCTTCGTGGAACAGGTAAAGACGCAGAAGCAGACACTGTTAGACGGCTTCGGTCATCGGGTCTACAAGAACTTTGACCCGCGGGCGACCATCGTCAAGCGCATGGCCGACGAAGTCTTCACCGTCACGGGCAAGAACCCGCTGCTCGATATCGCGCTGAAGCTCGAAGAGGTCGCCCTGGCCGACGACTACTTCATCTCGCGCAAGCTCTATCCGAACGTGGACTTCTACTCAGGACTTATCTACCAAGCGATGGGCTTCCCGATCGAGATGTTCACGGTCCTCTTCGCGATTCCTCGCACCTCGGGATGGTTGGCCCACTACCAAGAGCAGTTGGGTCAGGGCGCCAAGATCGCTCGACCGCGCCAGCTCTACATCGGTGAGGGCGAGCGTAAGTTCGTGCCCATGTCGGAACGGGGCTAAGCGTTTCGGGGGGTGATCACGCGGGTCAGGCCCTCTTGAACCAGCGACACCTTGAGTTGGCCGTCGCGAGAGAATAAGAATCCTCGCGCCAGGCCCCGTCCGCCAAAGGCGATGGGGGACTCGGCGTCGTAGAGCAACCACTCATCGGCCCGAAGGTCGTGGTGAAACCACATGCAGTGGTCGAGACTGGCGCCCATGAAGGTGCCGTCATCCCAACTGAGGGAGTGGGGCTTCAAGATGGCGTCCATCAGACTCATGTCGCTCGCGTAGGTCACGACGCAGGCGTGAAGGAGCGGGTCATCGGGAAGTGTCCCGTCGGCGCGGATCCACAGCAGCTGACGCGGCTCTCGGTTGCGATTCTCCGTCCAGGGCACGTCGCCGATGTAGCGCTGGTCGATCGGTCGCGGCTGCATGAACCACTCGTTCGCGCCATCGCTTTCCAGCACAATTTCACTCAACGGTCGGATGGTCTCGGGCCCCGGTACCTCCGGCATGTCGATTTGGTGCTCGATGCTCACCTCGTCGGTGTGAAAACTGGCCTGCATGTTGTAGATGGCCCGGCCGTGCTGAATGGCCACCACGCGACGGGTGGAGAAGCTCCGGCCATCGCGAATTCGATCGACCTCGTAGAGAATCGGCGTGGTGGGGTCGCCCGGGCGCAGAAAATATGAGTGCAGTGAATGCGCGCGTCCGCGCCCCACCGTTCGCCCCGCCGCCATCAGGGCTTGCGCCGCGACTTGGCCCCCAAAGGTGCGTTGGCGCTCCTCCTTGGGGTTGGTGCCTCGAAAGACGTTGTCGTCAATCGGCTCAATATCCAACAGACGAACGAGGAATTCCAGGGCATCGGACATGGCCCATTGTTGCACTCGCCGCCGAGATCGTTTGTGACGAGCAAGTAGACTCGTTCCAATGAGCGCCCGCATCCGCACGATCATCGCGTGGACCAAATCGCCGCAGGGCCGCAAGCTTTCGATCTACTTCTTGGGTTCGGTCGTCACGACGGGCGTCTCCTTCGCCTGGATCGCCTTTATGTTTGGTTTCGGCATCATCCCCGGCGTGCTCTGGGCGACGTTGACGGGAAACCTGGTCGCCGTTATCCCCTCGTACTACTGGAATCGCTCGTGGGCCTGGGGCAAGCGCGGCAAGAGCCACTTCCGTCGTGAGGTCGTGCCCTACTGGTCGATGGCCTTTCTCGGTATCGCGTTCTCACAGGTCGGCGCCATCTTTGCGCGACACGAGGTTCACACGCACCACTGGAGTCGCCTGATGGCGACGGGAGTGGTCGAAGGGACCAACCTCTTGTGCTTCGCCATCTTCTTTGTGTTGAAGCTGATGGTCTTTAACCGAATCTTTCACGTACCGGCGCCCGGCGAACCCGACTCCGAGCCCGCCCTGCAAGAAGAAACGGCGATCTAGGCTCGCGTTTTCGGCGAAGTAGGTTGGCTCCGGTGAAGTATTCCCCCAGAGAACTGCGGGCGTGGAGTCGCACGCATGAGGGCCGGCGACTGCTTCGCTACACCGCGGCGTCGGCCGTCACCACGGTGGTCTCCTTCAGTGCGGTGAGCATCTTTTACGGCCTTCGGATCATTCCGGACGCGATATGGGCCACCCTGGCGGGCAACGTGGTCGGTATTATCCCCGCGTACCAACTCAACCGCCGCTGGACCTGGGGCAAACGCGGTCGCAGTCACTTCCGCACAGAGATTGCGCCGTTTCTTTTGATGTCGATCCTCGGTATCGCGTTCTCTCAACTGGGTGCGTGGTGGGCCAAGAACGAAACGAAGTCCCACCACTGGTCGCATCTGGCCAACACGGCCCTCGTCTCGGGAGCCAATCTCTTTTGCTTCGGGGTGTTCTGGGTATTGAAGCTGATTGTCTTTAATCGCATCTTCGGTGTGCAGAAGATGCTCGAGATTGACGAGCACCTGCGGCTCGAAGAGGGAACGCCCAGTTAGTCGCGGAAGTTCGTGAACTGCAGGGGGACGGCGAGGTCGGCCTCCTTGAAGATCGTCATCGCACGCTGGAGGTCGTCGCGTTGCTTGCCGGTGACGCGGACCTGGTCTCCCTGGATCGAGGAGCTGAGGCTCTTGACGCCCATGTCCTTCACCAACTTGTTGATCTGCTTTCCGACTTCCTGAGTGATCCCGGCCTTTAACGACACCTTCTGGCGAGCGCTGTTGTGGCTGGCTTCTTCGATCTTGCCGGCGTCGAGGGTTTTCAGCGAGACCGACCGCTTCACCAGTTTCTCCTCCAGCAGCTGATAGAGCGCTCGAAGTCGGTCCTCGGTGGTGGCGCTGAGCGTCAGTTCCTTGTCCGAGTACTCGATTTTCGCGTCCGTGCCTTTGAAGTCAAAGCGGGTCGTTGCTTCGCGGTTGGCTTGGTCGACCGCGTTTCGCACCTCTTGCAGGTCGATCTCAGAGACCACGTCAAAACTAGGCATGCGCCGATGTTAGATCGTGGGCAAACGAGTCGCGTCGACGCGAGGGCGTCCGACGGCTCGCGTCCATTGGTCTGTCGCGGAGCGAGGCAGTAGAATTTTCGACGGGTCAGTGCCCGAGTGGCCAATGGGATCTGGCTGTAAACCAGACGGCTTAGCCTACGGGGGTTCAAATCCCTCCTGGCCCACCAAGGTCAACCCGAGAGGGTTGGCCACGTCCGACGTCGAGTCGGAGCAGTACGGTGTCACTTGCGTGGCGAGAGGAGTTTCGTGGTTCGAGTGAACTCGTGGGCGAGCGGGGTTCGTAGAACCTACGAACGCGGCGCGACTCGCTTCGAGTCCGGCGTGCAGCTCCTCGAGCGTCGCTACACCCCGCTCGGTCGATTCACCCCGGGGCCCTTTGAGGGGTGGAGTTTCCTGTGGCAGCCCGCCGTGCTCGGCTTCGTCGCCCTCACCGCCATCCTCGCGGGATCGTCCTTTACCAACTCGCCCTTTAAGTTCAACCTCACCGGGACCTGGTACTTCGGCGAGCCCGCCGCGAACGCCGTCGGCACGCCCAGCGAGACGAAGTACATCCTGTCAGTCGTTCTCGTCTACGGCGGACTGTTGTTGCTGATGCGGGTCTGGCTTCGTCTGGCCGAGGTCATGAAGAACCACCTGGGGGCGCCGCTCAAAAAGCTCTGGTGGATCTTTGGGCTGTGGTCGATCCCGATGGTGGTGGCCCCGCCGCTCTTTTCGCGCGACGTCTTTAGCTACGCCGCCCAGGGCGAGATGACGGCACACGGCATCAGCCCCTACCTGTACGGTCCCTACACGCTCGGCGCGGCGAGCAACGTCTGGACGCGGCCGGTGGATCCTCTCTGGAGCAACACGCCCGCGCCGTACGGTCCCTTCTTTCTCTTCCTCGACAGCACGATCGACAAGATAACCCTGCACCACCAACTCTGGACGGTCGTGGGGCTGCGCCTGCTCGAGGCGATCGCCGTGGCCATGATTGGCTACGGCGTCGTCATGTTGGCGCGCGGTCTCGGCCGCGACCCGGGGGAGGCCTTCGTGTTGGCGGCCATGAACCCACTCGTGCTGCTCACGCTCATCGGCGGCGCGCACAACGACGCCCTCATGACCGGGTTCTTGGTGATCGGCCTGGCCCTCGCCGTGCAACGACATCCGGTGTGGGCGCTGTTTTTCGTGTCGCTCGCGACGGCGATCAAGGCCCCGGCGGCGATCGGACTGGCCTTCGTGGCCTGGAACTGGGCCCCGCCCGGCGCGACCCTGAAACAGCGGGTTCGACCCTTCGCCCTCGGCGGGGTGGTGGCGGCCGCGGTGCTCGGCGTGACCACGTTGATGGCGGGCTTCGGCTTTGGCTGGGTCGACAATCTCTTGAGTAACGGGACGGTCCGCTCCTGGGCCGCGCCCGCGACGGGTGCTGGCATGGCGATCACCAACATCCTTCACGCGGTGGGCGCCCACGGGGTCGCCCTCGCCTCGGTGCTGTCGAAAACGCGACTCCTCGGCGTGGTGATCGCCGTGGCCTTCACGCTGTGGCTGCTGTGGCGATCGCCCGAGCGCGGTTGGGTCCGGTCGCTCGGTCTGGCCCTGTTGTTATTCGTGGTCCTGGGACCCGTGGTCCAGCCGTGGTACCTGGCCTGGGGACTGGTGATCTTTGCCGCGACCTACGAGGGGCGCGAGCACTTTTGGCTGCTGCTCCTCTCGATCACTGGCCCCTTCATCGGACTACCGGGCGGACGCCAGTTGTTGTCGGGGCTGGTGCACTCCAACCCGCTCCTGATTGCCCTGGCCGTGGCGATCCTGGGGGGAGTGTTCATCGCCCCGATGGGTCGTTGGACGCAGTGGTCCTGGCCCGAAGGCGGTCTGTCTCCCCTGGGGGCTGAGCCGGTGAACGTCGCCGCCCGCGACCTCGACCCCGAGAAGGTGCCCGCGCAGAACGTCACGAGCGGCGATCTCTCGCCCGAAGCGGCGACCTAGCGCGCCGAGTCGGGCATCACGTACTGGTACTCGACCACGTCCAGCCAGCGTCCGTGTTTGCGCCCTACTTCGATTTCCGTCCCCACGAGGGTAAATCCGCATTTCTCGTGCAGGCGGATGGAGCTGGCATTTTCGCCCACGATCCGCGCGATCAGCGAGTGAAAACCCGACTGCTGAGCCGCCACGATCAGGTCGTTCAGCAACAGCTCGCCGACCCCGCGACCCCGGGCGCCGCGATGAACGTAGACCGAGTTCTCCACCGTGGTGGCGTACGCCGGCCGTTCGCGAAAGGGTGACACCGAGGCAAAGCCGAGGACCCGCTCGCCCCGGGCGCCGAGCTCACCGAGGTCGTCGTCGGTATTGATCGCCACCAGGCAGAGGTGGGTGTGCTGGTGCCCCGCGATCCACTCCCGCTGCTCGTCCAGGGTGCGCGGGACGAGGTCGAAGGAGATCGCCAGCTCCACGACCTCGGGGTTCAAGATATTCATGAGGGCCGAGGCGTCGTCGGTCTCCACCAGGCGCGTTCTCATAGGCGTCCAGGGTAGTCCTCGCGTAGTTGGAATAATTGGGCTTTAAGGCACTACAATTTTCCCTCGCGACTTTTTTATTCGCGAACGCCCTCTTAGCTCAGTGGTAGAGCACTTCCATGGTAAGGAAGGGGTCGTCGGTTCAATCCCGACAGAGGGCTCGCCAGGCGGCGTAGCTCAGGTGGTCAGAGCACACGGCTCATAATCGTGTTGTCGCGGGTTCGAGTCCCGCCGCCGCTACCAGGCACACTGTTGGGCCCATGTCGTACCAAGGAGAGAAGAATGGCGAAGAACGAAAAGCGAGTGCAGGTGACCCTCGCGTGCGAGGACTGCAAGCGTCGCAACTACATCACGACCAAAAACAAGGTCAATGACCGTGAGCGCATCGAAATGAAGAAGTTCTGCTCGTGGGAGCGCAAGCACACGGTCCACAAGGAGACCCGCTAGTCCCGGGCCGCGAAGTTGGGTTTCGGCGGTGGTGGTAAGATTGACGTCCCTAGGGGCGCGGCTTGTTTTGGGCCGTCTCCACTGAGGGCAGTGGCTCAATTGGTAGAGCACCGGTCTCCAAAACCGGTGGTTGGGGGTTCGAGTCCCTCCTGCCCTGCTCGAAGATGGTTTTCGACGCGGTAACGAAGTACGAACGAGAGTTGAACGGTGAATCGCGAACAAAAGCGCATGATGCAGCGACAAGGTCAGGTGGGTGCCGACGGCGCACCCGTGGCCCGTCGCACCTCAGCGCAGGATGTTCAGCGTCGTCGCAGCGAGCGCGCGACCCCGCGCGAGTTCTTCCGTCAGGTCCGTGAGGAGATGCGTCAAGTCTCCTGGCCGACCCGACCCGAGGTCGTCAACTACACCTCGATTGTTCTGTTCGTCCTGATCTTCATGACGGCACTGATCTTTGGACTGGGACTTGGCTGTTCCCACTTCGTGTCGTTCCTTTTCACAAAGTAGGCATGCAATGAGCGACGTAGAAACCCCCCTCGACGTAGACGACACCGTTGACGGTGAGGAGATCCTGGACGTCACGATCCTCGACGAGGACGACGAGCCCATTGTCGAGAGTGCCTTCGACCGGCCCGGTCGCTGGTACATCGTGCACACCTTCGCGGGGCACGAGCAGAAGGTCATTGGCGCTCTCAACAACATCATCAAGAGTCGCGAGCTGAGCGAGTCGATCTACGAGATCTACCTGCCCGAAGAGGACGTCACCGAGTTCAAGTCGGGCAAGAAGGTCACCGTCTCCAAGCGCATGTTCCCGAGCTACCTGCTCATCCGCTGCGAGCCCGACCCCGAGATCTTCTACGTCATCGGCTCGACGCCGGGCGTCACGGGATTCGTCGGCGCCGAGAAGACCAAGCCCACGGCGCTCACCCGTCGCGAGGTCGACAACATCATTCGTCCCCACGTCGAAGGGGTCGAGGTACCCGTCGCCAAGCGTCGTATGCCCACCCACGAGTTTGAGGTCAACGACACGGTGCAGATCAAGACCGGCCCCTTCGCGACCTTCTCGGGTCACGTGGCCGAGATCAACGAGGACCAGCTGAAGGTAAAGGTGCTGGTCGACATCTTTGGGCGCGAGACCCCGGTGGAGTTGGACTTCACCCAGGTCACCAAGCTCTAGAACGAATCAAGGAGAACGGCCATGGCCAAGAATGTTGTCGCAGTAGTAAAGATCCAGCTCGAGGCGGGTGGGGCCACGCCCGCGCCGCCGGTCGGTACGGCCCTTGGACCACACGGGGTCCAGACCATGGAGTTCTGCAAGCAGTACAACGCGGCGACCGAGTCGATGCGCGGCACGGTCATCCCGGTCGAGATCTCGATCTACGAAGACCGCACCTTCACCTTTATCTTGAAGACCCCGCCCACCCCGGTGCTGCTGCGCCAGGCCGCGGGCATCGCCAAGGGCGCCAAGCTCGCCGGTCGCGAAGTCGCGGCCACGGTCACCATGGACCAGGTCGAAGAGATCGCGAAGACCAAACTGAAGGACCTCAACACCGACGACGTCGAGATGGCCAAGCTCCAGGTGGCCGGTACCGCGCGCTCGATGGGTATCAAGGTCGCGGGCTAGGAGAGTCATGAAGCACGGCAAGAACTACAGAAACGCACTGGCGAAGGTGGACCGCGAAGAGCTGCTCACCATCCCCGAGGCCCTCGACAAGGTGAAGACGCTCTCGACGGCCAAGTTCGACGAGACGGTCGAGCTGGCCATTCGTCTCGGCGTCGACCCCCGCAAGGCCGAGCAGATCGTGCGCGGCACCCTGTCGCTGCCCGCCGGAACCGGCAAGACCAACCGCGTGGCGGTCTTCGCCGCGGGCGAGGCGGCTCAGGCCGCCCGGGACGCGGGCGCCGACGAAGTGGGCGCCGACGACCTGGTGGCCAAGGTCGCCGGAGGGTTCCTCGACTTTGACGTCGCCATCGCCACCCCCGACCTCATGGGTCAGGTCGGGGGACTCGGGCGCGTGCTCGGTCCCCGCGGGCTCATGCCCAACCCCAAGACGGGCACGGTCACCATGGACGTCGCGAAGGCCGTCGCGGAGTTCAAGGGCGGACGCGTCGAGTACCGCACCGACAAGATCGGCAACGTGCAGCTGCGCGTGGGCAAAGTGAGCTTCTCGCGCGAGGACCTCCAGCGCAACGTGCAGGCCGTCATCGACGAGATCGTTCGCGTCAAGCCGGCCAGCGCGAAGGGCCGCTACCTCATGAGCGTCACCGTGTCCTCCACCATGGGACCGGGCGTCAAGATCGACCCCACCCGCACCAAGGACGTCGACGAGGTACTGGCCACGGCCTAGATTTTGACGTGAGCCCGCAGGGCTCACTACGATGGAACGCGCACGACGTCAGTGCCACAGATTTGAAGAACGCCGAAGACATCCGGTGCACGAGAGTGCCTAAGGGACGTTTGTCCGCCTGACGAGGGAGTTCGAGTTTCGTAGAAACTCGTTCGCTGTTGATGTCTTGGGCCCGTTCCCGGGCGGCATCCGGCGAAGGAGTCACGATGAACAAGGTACGCACCGCCAAGGTCGCGACGGTCGACGAGCTCAAGGCGAAGGTCGACGCCACCTCGACCGCGGTGGTCACCGAGTACCGCGGCATGACCGTGGCGCAGATCTCGGCGCTTCGCCGCCAGCTACGCACCCTCGACGCCGACTACAAGGTCTTTAAGAACACCCTCGTTCGACGGGCCATCGAGGGAACGTCCGTCGCCCCGTTGGAGGAGTTCCTGGTGGGCCCGACGGCCATCGCCTTCGTGAACGGGGACGTCTCGGCCGTCGCGAAGGCGCTGCGCGACTTCGCCAAGGCCACGCCGACGCTGGTCGTCAAGGGCGGGGTGCTGGACGGCAAGGCGCTGTCGCTGAAAGACCTCACGGCCCTCGCCGATCTGCCGAGCCGCGACGTGTTGCTGGCGCGCTTCGCCGGTCTGCTCGCCTCACCCATGACGACGATGGCCTCTCTGTTGAAGGCCATCCCGCAAAACTTCGCCTACGGTCTCTCGGCCCTGATCGACTCGAAGGGCGGCGCACCCGCTCCCGAGGCGAGCGCCGCCGCAGAGGTCGCCGAGACTCCGGCCGGGGTCGAGGAAGCTGGCTCGCCAGCGAGCGACGACGACGCGACACCCGTCGCGGAGTTGGAGGAGGAGGCCCCCGTGGCCGAGTCCGACCCCGAAACGACCGAGGCGTCGAGCGACGTCGCGGAAGAACCGGCCGAATAACCAAACGAAGTAGAAGAGAAAGGAATCACCATGGCTGCAACCACCCTGACCAAGGCGCAGATTCTCGACGGGATCGCGGAGCTGTCCGTGATTGAGTTGAGCGAACTCTTGAAGGAATTCGAGGAGAAGTTCGGCGTGACCGCGGCGGCCCCCGTGGCCGTTGCGGCGGCTCCGGCCGCCGGTGGCGGCGACGCCGGCGACGCCGTTGAAGAGAAGAGCGACTTTGACGTCATTCTGACGAGCGGCGGCGACAAGAAGATCCAGGTGATCAAGGAAGTGCGTGCACTGACCAGCCTGGGTCTGAAAGAAGCCAAGGACCTCGTCGACGGCGCCCCGAAGCCCGTGCTTGAGAAGGTCTCCAAGGCCGACGCCGAGAAGGCGAAGGCGGCCCTCGAGGCTGCCGGCGCGACGGTAGAACTTAAGTAGTTTTCAACGTTTTAAAGGGTTCCCGGCCGGCTCGCCGGTCGGGAACCCGCCCTCGGGTCGAGAAATACTTGACCTGAGCGGTGATTCTGCCTAGGGTAAGCGCAACCGTTTCGGACGGCCGCGTTTTCCTATGGGAAACGCCAGTTGCGCATTCTCCGGCAGAACCACTAGAGTTGTAAGACCGTGTTCCTGCCCTCAACTTCGTCATCTCTTGACGCCTTTTTGTGCACTAGCCCGGCGCGTCCCACCCACCCACTCACACGGAGGATGACCGTTGACGTCTCGGTCCACTAGCCCGGAGCGCTTTAACTTCTCGGCACTGGGTGAAGCCCACCCCCTGCCTAACCTTCTTGAAATTCAGCGCGACAGCTTCGACTTGTTCATGAAGCAGGGCCTGCGCGAAGCTTTCGAGGCCATCTCACCCATCACCGACTTCACCGGTCGCCTCTCGCTCGAGCTGGAGTTCGATCCCGACGACGCTGATTTGAAGAGCCCGCCGAAGTTCACCGTGGAAGAGTGCCGTCAGCGCGCCACCACCTACTCCCAGCCCATCTTCGTTCGCGCGCGATTCTTGAACTCCGAGACCGGCGAGATCAAAGAGCAGACCGTCTTCATGGGCGACTTCCCGATCATGACCGAGCAGGGAACGTTCATCATCAACGGCACCGAGCGGGTCGTGGTGAGTCAGCTCGTGCGTTCACCGGGCGTTCTGTTCCAGCCGGGCAAGGACGAGAAGGTCGCCTTCGAAGGCACCATTCACCCGAGCCGCGGTGAGTGGCTCCAGGTCGACCTCGAAGAGAAGAAGAACAAGTCCGCCAACGCCGGGGCCCGTATCGCGCGCAAGCGCCGTATCTCCATCTTCACCCTGCTGCGCGCCCTCGACACCTCGATGGACGAGAGCTTCTTTGAGAAGTTCGTCGCCCACTTCGACTTCCTCGAAGACCAGTTCCACATTGACTGGAAGAAGGCTCACCTCGAGATCGCCAAGCACATGGAGAAGTTCAACATCGAAGACACGCCGGAGAACTTCCTGCGCGCCAGTCAAGAGACGGCGTGGCTCGAGATCTACCGCCGCGCCCGTCCCGGTGAAGTGCAGACCGTGGAAGCGGCCCGTCAGTACTTTGAAGGCGCCTTCTTCTCCGAGAAGCGCTACGACCTCAGCCGCGTGGGTCGCTACAAGCTCGATCGCAAACTTGGCGAAGAAGTGGCGAAGAACCTCGAGCTCTTCGGGGATCTGCTGGATCGCCCGGACATGTCCTTGCACGTGCTGTCCAAGGCCGAGGTGCTCGCCACGGCCACCTACCTGTTGAACCTGGCGCGTGACCGCACGGCCAAGGAGACCACGTATCACATCGACGACCAGGACCACTTCGCCAACCGCCGCATCCGCAGCGTGGGCGAACTGATTCAGAACGCTCTGCGCACCGGTCTCTCGCGCATGGAGCGGGTCGTGCGCGAGCGCATGAACACCCAAGACGTCGAGGCCATCGCGCCCCAGACCTTGATCAACATTCGTCCGGTGATGTCGGCCATCAAGGAGTTCTTCGCGACCTCCCAGTTGAGCCAGTTCATGGACCAGAACAACCCGCTCTCGGGCCTCACTCACAAGCGCCGTCTCTCGGCCCTGGGACCCGGTGGTCTCTCGCGTGAGCGCGCCGGTCTGGAAGTTCGTGACGTCCACTCCTCGCACTACGGACGCATGTGTCCCATCGAGACGCCCGAGGGCCCGAACGTGGGTCTGATTGGCTACCTCGCCACCTACGCGCGTATCAACGAGTACGGCTTCATCGAGACGCCCTACCGCGTCGTCACGGGCGGCAAGGTCACCGGCGAGATTCGCTACTTCACGGCCGATGAGGAAGAGCGTTACGTCATCGCCCAGGCCAACACCGAGGTCGACGACAACGGCCAGATCAACTCCGAGCGCGTCCTCGTTCGTCGCGGTCCCGTCGGTACGGGTCTGCGCGTCGGATCGTCGAACAAGTCGTCCTCGACCACGTCGGAGATCGACTTCGTGAAGCCCGAGGAAGTCGAGCTGATGGACGTCTCCACCAAGCAGATCATCTCGGTCGCCACGTCACTGATTCCCTTCGTCGAGCACGACGACGCCCAGCGCGCCCTGATGGGTGCCAACATGCAAAAGCAGGCCGTGCCGCTCATCATGCCCGAGGCGCCCTTCGTCGGCACCGGCATGGAGGCGCGCGCCGCGCTTGGACTCCGGTGACGTCTTGATCGCCGAAGGCAGCGGTGTGGTGAAGTCCGTCTCGGGCGACCGCATCGTCGTTGAGTACGAAAAGGACGCCGTCGACCGTTACGGCAAGGCCTTCGGTCGAAAGACCTACAACCTCAACAAGTTCCGTCGTTCGAACCAGGACACCTCGATCAACCAGAAGCCCTTGGTCTTCGGCGGCGAGACCGTCACGGCCGGCGACCTGTTGGCCGACGGCACCAGCACCAGCAACGGTGAGTTGGCGCTCGGCAAGAACTTGCTCGTGGCCTACATGCCCTGGGAGGGCTACAACTACGAAGACGCCATCATCTTGAACGAGCGCCTCGTCCGCGACGACGTCTTGACCTCCATCCACGTGAAGGAGTACGAGATCGACGCTCGCGACACCAAGCTCGGTGCCGAAGAGATCACTCGCGACATCCCCAACCTGCCCGACGACATCCTGGCGGACCTGGACGACCTCGGCATCGTGCGCATCGGCGCCGAAGTTGAGCCCGGCGACATCCTCGTCGGCAAGGTCACGCCCAAGGGTGAGACCGAGCAGAGCCCCGAGGAGCGCTTGCTCCGGGCGATCTTCGGTGAGAAGGCGCGCGAAGTGCGCGACACCTCGCTGAAGGTTCCCCACGGCGAGTCCGGCAAGGTCATCGACGTCAAGGTGTACTCGCGCGACGAGGACCACGAAATGCAGCCCGGCGTCAACCAACTCGTGAAGGTCTACGTCGCCCAGAAGCGCAAGATCTCTGAAGGCGACAAGCTCGCCGGACGTCACGGCAACAAGGGCGTCATCTCGAAGATCCTGCCCGAAGAGGACATGCCCTTCCTTTCTGACGGGACCCCCATCGACATCATCCTGAGTCCGCTCGGCGTGCCCAGTCGAATGAACGTGGGTCAGGTCTTGGAGAGTCACTTGGGCTACGCCGCGCGTCACGGATGGGCCGGCATTGAGGTCAACGCGGCCGTCGGGACCTCCGGGCACGACGACCAGCGCGACCCCGCGACTCGTCCCTATCGCAAGACTCGTCCGCGCACCGAGCCGGCCGTCTACGTCGCCACCCCGTCCTTTGACGGAGCGCACTGGGACGAGACCGAGCGCGCGAAGGACAAGCCGACGATTCAGCACACCTTCGAGACGCTCAACGTCGACGGTCAAAACGGGCAGCGCATGCTGGCGGGCGACAACGACGGCAAGGTGACGCTCTTTAACGGACGCACCGGCGAGGCCTACGACAGCCCGATCTCGGTGGGCTACGCCTACATCTTGAAGCTCGCCCACATGGTGGATGACAAGATTCACGCCCGCTCGACGGGTCCGTACTCCATGATCACCGCGCAGCCCCTCGGTGGTAAGGCCCAGTTCGGTGGCCAGCGCTTCGGTGAGATGGAAGTGTGGGCCCTGGAGGCCTACGGGGCCGCGTACGCTCTGCAGGAGTTGCTGACCGTGAAGTCAGACGACATGAAGGGTCGCGAGCGGGCCTACGAGGCCATCGTGAAGGGTCAGAACCTGCCCGAGCCGGGAATTCCCGAGTCGTTCAAGGTGCTGATCAAGGAAATGCAGTCGCTCTGTTTGAACGTGGAAGTGCGCGACAAGGTTGGCGCCCACGTTGATCTGGCCGACACCGAAGAGGACTTCTTCTCGGTCACGCGCGAACTCGGCATCGACATCAGTCGTCCCGAGCGCGGCAGTGACGAAGAGGACGCTCGACGTGCCGCCGAAAGGAAGTTGTCATGAGTCCACTCGACGTAAATCAGTTCGACGAGATCTCCATTGGTCTCGCCACGGCCCAGAACATTCGCAGCTGGTCCAGCGGTGAAGTGAAGAAGCCCGAGACGATCAACTACCGCACGCTCCGCCCCGAAAAGGACGGCCTGTTCTGCGAGAAGATCTTCGGACCGCAGAAGGCCTGGGAGTGCGCCTGTGGCAAGTACAAGCGCGTGCGCTTTAAGGGCATCGTCTGTGAGCGCTGTGGCGTTGAAGTCACGAGTGACAAGGTGCGCCGTGAGCGCATGGGTCACATCGCGCTCTCGGCCCCGGTCGTGCACATCTGGTACCTGCGCGGTACGCGCTCGTGGTTGGCCTACCTCTTGATGGGTACGTTGCCCAAGGAAGAGCTGAAGGCCAAGCAACTGGAGAAGGTCATCTACTTCGCCGCCCACATGGTCACCTTCGTTGACGAAGCCCGTCGTCACGACGACGTCGCCGAACTGCGCGTCGGACTGAACGACGAGATCCTCGAAATCGCCGAGCGCGAAGTGAAGGCGCTCGACAACAAACTCAAAGAGATCGAGGCGCGCGCCGCGAAGCTCGAGGCCGACGGCGCCAAGGAGTCCGAGTTGCGGGCCCTGCAGCGCGGGACCGAGAAGGAGCTCGACAGCGTGCGTTCGCGTTTCGCCGAAGAGCGCGAACTGGCCAAGCAGGCCTTCGACACCTTCGAAAGCCTGCACAGTCGCCAGATCATCGAGGACGAAGTCCTCTATCGCGAGATGGACTTTCGCTACGGCGAGTACTTCGAAGGCGGCATGGGCGCTGACGCCATCTTGCAGCTGATCGACCGCATGAAC
>CAWKAT010000008.1:0-298658 GCA_963847725.1 uncultured Acidimicrobiaceae bacterium | reverse complement strand
GGCGTTCGACCGCCTTCGTCAGCTCGCCAATGGCGGCGACGCCATGGCGCAGTTTTCCATGGCGACTTTGTACGATCCCGATTTCAACGTCAGCAAGCTTACGCAACCCGACATCAATACGGCCCTGACTTGGTACGAAAAGGCCGCCGAGCACGGCAATGCTAATGCCGAAGAAGTCCTCGGAGTAAAATACTATGAGGGCCGTTGGGTGCCGGTCGATTATGCGAAGGCGATATTCTGGCACTTGAGAAACTCCGCCGCCCAGGGCAATCGGCTCGCCGAGCGGATGATGGGTGTGGCCAACGCGACTGGAAACGGCGTGCCGGTGAACAGGACCCAGTCGCTCGAGTGGTTCAAGCGCGCCGCCGATCATGGCGACATTATTGGCGAAGTTCAGATCGCCGACGCATATTCGACGGGCGCCGGCTTTGCCAGAAGCCTGCCGGAAGCTTTGAATTGGTACCGGAAAGCCGCAGCGCAAAACAATTCTTATGCACAAATGCGCGTCGGCGAAGCCTATCTCAATGGCGGTGCCGGCGTTGATAAAAGCCTGGATCAAGCCTTCAATTATTTCCAGCAAGCGGCTAATGGCGGCAATGCCCAGGCCCAATTCTACCTGGGTGCCATGTACGACCAGGGCTTGGCGACGCCTGTCGATCTGAACCGGGCATTCCAATGGTTTCAGAAGGGCGCGCAAAACGGCAATTCCGAGGCCCAAAACGCGCTCGGCCTTGCCTATGCGGAAGGGCGCGGCACATCGCGGGATGTCGGCTTGGCTCGAACCTGGCTTGAGAAAGCCCAGCAGAACGGGAATGCTGCGGCGGTTCACAATCTCAGCATGCTGCGATGACGTTTCTTGGTGCCGCTATAATTTGGATGTCGGCGATCGATGCCGTGGGCGAACGGCGACTGATAAGGAAATGGCCGAAACGCATACTGTGTCGAGTGACCGAAAAAAGTCTGCTGCATGTCCGCCATTGACCCAACTCGGACATCGGAATGGGCCAACGCAAGGCGCTATTTGGCTGTCATTCGGGCTTCAGACCAATGACCTTAACGAGGGCCGCGTTGACGGCGAACTGTTTTTCGACGTACGCCGCGAAATCACCCCGTGTCATCACCGTAGGATCGACTCCGAGGGCGGATAGCTTGTCGCGCACCCCACTTGCTTGCAGCGCTTTGAGCGTCTCGTCATGCAGCGTGTCGAGAATCGGCAACGCTGTTTTCGCGGGAGCAAATAGGCCGAACCAAATCGGATATTCGGCGTCGGCGAACCCAGCCTCCCGTGTTGTGGGTACATCCGGCAACGCGGCAGCGCGCTCGGTGCCGCTGACGGCTAGGGCGGTGAGCTTGCCCGCTTGCACCAGCGGCAGGACGAGGCCGACCGGGCCGAAGAAGAAGTCGACGCGTCCGGCTATCACCTCGGCCATGGCTTCAGCTCCGCCTTTGAAGGGGACATGAACCGCCTTCACGCCGGCGCTGAAGCAGAACCGTTCGCCGCTCAAATGTGTCGCGCTTCCGACGCCAACTGACGCGAAAGTCAGCCCCTCCGGCTTCGCCTTGGCGGCCGCGACAAGGTCGCCGGCCGTCTTAAATCCTTTGGCGGGTGAGACGACCAACACGTTCGGCGAAATACCCAGCGGGATAACGGCCGCAAAATCACGCTCCGGGTCGTAATTCAGCTTCTGATAAAGCGCGGGCGCGATGGTGTGAGCGGTGGAATTGACCAGGAGTGTGTAGCCGTCCGGTTTGGCGTCAGCGACAAAACCGGCGCCTATGGTGCCCCCTGCGCCCGGCCAATTCTCGACCACGACGGGTTGGCCAAGCTGCGGCGCCAGTTGCTCGAAGACGGGACGCGGCACGATGTCGGTTGCACTGCCGGCGCCGTACGGAACGATGACACGTATGGTTTCGGTAGGCCACATCGGCGCGGCGGCTACGGCCAGAGGCGGAGAAACAATTCCCGCGATTGCCAACAGCACTAAGCATATCCGCATTTGGCGCTCCCCTTTATGCGGTTACGTTAAGACTGACGGCAAAGCGTTCATGCGTCCAATACACAATATATCTATGAATCTACTGCCAGTTCGGCATAAAGAAGGGCGTGGACCTGCGGCACGCACGGGCTTTCGTCACCGTGGCCGAACTCGGCACGGTGTCCAAGGCAGCGCTGCAACTGCGCATCGCTCAGCCGGCGCTATCCCGGCAAATAGCCGATTTTGAACGGGAGCTCGGTCTCAAACTATTCGATCGTATCGGCCGCCGGCTATCGCTGACCAGCGCGGGCGAGCAGTTGCTCGCCGATTGCCGCGGTTTGTTGAGCTATGCAAGCGTCGTCGGCGAGCGGGCGCGGCTTTTGCGGCGTGGCGATAGCGGCGTGTTGAAGATCGGCGCCTCGCCTCAGCACATTGAAAGCGTGCTGTCGGGTTTCCTGCATCGGTACGCCCAGCGTTATCCTCACGTCGAGGTGAAGTTGATCGAGTCTGCTGGGCGCGAGACGATGGCAATGCTGGCACGCCACGAAATTCACCTCGCTCAGAATTTGGCTCCAATTCTGGAGCTCGGTGTCCATTCCCGGCGAAGCGGTGGCGTTTGCGGATGGCGCGGCCGTGAAGCGCATCCTCGGCAATCTCGTCTCCAACGCCATTCAATACACACCGCAGAACGGATCGGTGCGGATCCAGTTGCGCAGCGAACAGCGCAGCGTCGTCATTGCCGTGCGCGACAGCGGCCTCGGCTTCTCACTCGACGAAAGCGCCAAAGCCGGCGAAGCGTTCACGCGCTTCGACCGCCCGGGCGCGACGACCGGCACCGGTCTTGGCCTCGCGACAGCCATGATGCTCGCCCGCCGCATGGGAGGCGTGGTCCGCATCTCAGGCGCGCCGGGCGAAGGCGCGCTGGCGGAACTGCATCTGCCGAAGGAAAAGATGGCGGCGTGAAATTCCACCCGCCTTGGGGCGGGCCGAAATTGTCTTTGAGCGACAGCGAAAAGAGAATTTCGGGGCGGGGTACTCCGTCGACATCACCCCGCCCCGAAAAATTCTTCGCTTCGCTCAGATTTTTCGACCCGCCCAAGGGCGGGTGGGTTTTAATCACAAATACCAATCATACTCCGCGGCCGTCATCACCTTCCGCAGGCGCTGCGTTTCGATGCGCTTGGTCTCGCGATAGAGCGTGAGGGTCTCGTCGCCGAGATAGCTCCTGAGCGCATCCGCGCCTTCCAAGCGCGCCAGCGCATCGTCGATCGTGAACGGCAAAGCGAGATCGGGCTCGCGCGAAACATTGCCCACGGCGGCTGGTCCGGGATCGATGCCGTTCGCCAATCCGTGATGCACGCCGGCCAGCACGCCGGCCAGCGCGAGATAGGGGTTCGCATCCGCGCCCGCCACGCGATGCTCGATGCGGCGCGCATCTTCGGGGCCCACCGGCACGCGCAATCCCGCCGAGCGATTGTTGATGCCCCAGCGGCGATTGACGGGCGCGAACATATCCGGCTGGAAGCGGCGATAGGAATTCACGTTCGGCGCGAACAACGACATCGATTCCGGCATCAGCGCCTGCAACCCGCCAATGGCGTGGCGCAATTTGTCGGAGCCGCCCCAACTGCCGTCGTTGAAGATATTGCGGCCCTGCGCGTCCAGCACGCTGACATGAATATGCAGCCCGCTGCCCGAACGATCCGGATAGGGTTTCGCCATAAAGGTCGCTTCGAAGCCCTGCGCACGCGCCGCAGCCTTCACGATCTGCTTGAGGAACACGGCATGGTCGGCGGCAAGCCGCACATCCGACTGGTGCTTGAGATTGGCTTCGAACTGTCCCGGCGCATATTCCTTGCTCGCCGCGCTGACGGGCACGCCCTGCAGCTTCGCGGCCTCGGTGAGCGCGCCAAGAAACGCCGCATACCGGTCGAGATCGTCGATGCCGTAAACGGATGCCGCGCGTTCGCGCACGCCGCTGCGCGGATCGAGAGGCGGTTGCGGCGCGCCGTCACCCGCACGCGCGCGATCGATCAGATAGAATTCAAGCTCGAGCGCCGCGACGGGCGTGAGCGCCATTTCGTGAAAACGTTCCAGCACGCGCTCGACGGCCGCGCGCGGCTCAGCCGGATCGGCAACGCCGTCTTCATCGCGCAGGCTCATGAGCATTTGCGCGCGGGCCGGGCCGTCGCCCCACACGCGCGACAGCGTGGTGGGAACAGGCCATGCCGTGCCATCCGGATCGCCGTCGCCGAAGCCGCGGCCCAGCGGATTGGTCATCTCGCCATGCGCATCCATCAGATAGATCGAGCGGGGAATCTGCATGCCGGAGTCGAACAGCCGCGCGACTTCCGCGATGGGAAAACGCTTGCCGCGAAGCGTGCCGCAAACATCGGCAAGCACGGCATCAAGTGTCACGACTTCAGGATGCGCTTTGACAAAGGCGTCGAATTCCTTGCGTGCCTCAGCCACGAAAGCCGGACGCGCGAAACTCGGGGTAGGCGATTGTTTGTTCATGATGCTCTCGAATGGATGAAACAAATTACTGCAACGACGTTCTCTCCTCACCCGCGTTGTCACGGCCCGCCACAGCGGGCCGCCCAGGTGAAGCTTGTTCAATCACGCAGGCGACGCACAAACTTCTTTCTAGTTCAGAGACACGTCACCTGGGTGGCCCGCTTTTGCGGCCATGACACCGTGGGGCTGGAACGAGCCTCAATTCGACGCCTGACATTAGCGGCGCCATCATAAAGAGACGGCTAAGGCAGCGAAAGGCCCAGCGATTCCGAGGGTTTACGAGGCGTTTTCGGCTATTGGTCGGGCCGTCCCTCTTTCCAGCGCGCGGCCCAGAGTTCGTGTTTGAGGTGGTCGGCGACCTTTTGGCGTTCCTGGGGTGTGAGTTTGGCGGCGGTTTCGGCCATCGATTTGAGCGCTTCGTCTTCCAGCGCGTTGTCGGTTGTGCGAATCGCTTGGAGGTCGGACGAAAACTTCGCCGCGTCAAAATCCTTCGACTCATATTCGCGGAATGCGATCTCGCGTGTTTCGACGGCCGCGTCGCAATATCTGTTCAACGCATCCTTGTGTGCCGCGATGATGCCATCGAGCTTTGCCTGTTCGTCGTGCGGCAACAACAGCTTCACCGCCTGTGGCAGCAGCAATTGGCGGATGGGGATCGCGGCATGGGCGCGCTGGATGGCGCGTAGCGTTCCCAGCACGACGATGCCGGCGAGAAAGAAATTGAAGCACAGCGACACGATGAGAAGTGTGCTGACGCCGCGGCGTGGTTCGCTCATCGCAGATAACCTCCGAAGTCCAGGCCCGGCGAGGTATCGGCCACGATGCTCGATTCATCCCCAGCGCCGTAAACCGGCAGCAGTGTGCCGACGCCCAACCCGATCATCAATGAGAGACCAAACGCTGCGGCCGGCTTCCACACCGGCGCGCCGGGCCACACCGCATCGACGAACCACGACAGACTCCAGCGTGCGCGGCGCGCGGACACCGCATCGAAATCGGCCAGGATGCGCGCCGACAACGCCGATGCGGGCTCCGCGCGATCGCGTGTCCTGGCTTCATGCAGCAGCGCAATCAATGGCTCGTCTTCGTCGCTCATCCTCAATCCTCCCGCAGATGCCCGAGGCGCGCACGCAACGCGCGCCGCCCCCGTGACAACAGCGATTCCACTGCTTCAACGCCGATGCCGAGAATCCCCGCCGCGTCGGCATTGCCGCAGCCTTCGTAATGACAGAGCAGGATTGCAGCCCGTTGACGCGGCGGCAGCGCATCGAGCGCCGCCTGCAGCGACTTTGAGAGCTCCACATTCTGCAGCGCGCCTTCCGGACAGGGCGCGTCGTCCACCGGCTCCGGCGCTTCATCGAGCGAGACGTGACACCGCTTCCGCAGCCGATCGTAACAGGCGTTGATCGCCACGCGGAACAGCCAAGTCTCGAATTTTGCGCCGCCCGGCTGCCAGCGCGCAGCATGCGTCCACAATTTCAGGAACGTATCCTGCACGGCGTCTTCGGCTTCGGCGCCGTTGCCCAGCATACGCCGCGCGATGGCGAGCAGCTTGTCCGCGTGGCGCGCGACGAGCAGTTGGGCGGCCACGCGATCGCCCGCGCCCACCCGCATCACCAACTCGCCGTCGGGATCGCTTGCCAAACTGCGGCTCCTCGGCCAGGCGCTGACGGTATCGCCCTGGGCAGCCGGCAGCGAAACCTCCTATTTGCGCTTCGCGGAGGTTGAACGGGCGGGCACAACGTTTCCGTCGCCCGTTTTGGCGCCGAGCGTCTTCGCGACCAGCTTCAGAAGCGCCGCGCGTTCGGCCGCTTTGGTGGCAGGCAGTCGCTCGAAATCGTCGGTGAGCCGGATATCGGCGAACAGCTCGTCGCCATGCTCGTGGAAATGGAGGAACGCACGGCCGGCGCGATAGAATGTGCCGCGCGACTTCTCCTTCAGGCGCGGCTCCCGGCGCAATGTCCCCAGCAGCGGCTCCAGCCGGTCGAGCGCCGCGGACCCGGCATGTTTCATGGCGTGATGGGATCAGGAAGTTTGAGAAACGGCAAGGCGGTGACGCGCGCATCGGCGGTGCGCAACTCGGGATTTGCCTGCGAGGGCGGCAGAGTGAGCATCAGCTTCGTGCCGGGCGCGAAGGCCGACACATCGATCTGCGCCAGCGCGATCGCGCGGCGCAAGGACGGCGACCAGACCGAGCGCAAGGTGTGGCCCACCGCACGGCTTTTCAACAAGAGCGGCGTGAACGGTGCGGGGATATCCGACTCGATTTCGATTCCCGCGAGCCGCTTCGGCTCTTTCTCGCGCGCGGCGAGATAGGCGGCGCGGCCATTGAATGTTTGATGGTCAAGGTCGATGAGAGATTCTAGCCCGAGCGCCACGGGACTCGGCCCGCGCGCCATGCCGTCACGCGCCGGCTCGTAATCGCGCTCGGGGCGTGCGATGCCCGCTTCGAGATCGAGAATATCCATCGCCGCAACGCCGCGCAGGTTCGAGGCCGAAATTTTCGCCAGCGCGCGCAATGCGATCCCAGACAAGAACTCCATCGTCCGGCCCGCACCAGATCTCAAAGCCGCCATATTCGCCGAAACGCGACAGGGTCACTTCGAGGCCGCGCCACGACAGTTTGCGGAATGCGAGCGGCTCGATGTCGACGGGCAATTGCGCCGCTTGCAGAACCGCCTGCGCGGCGGGACCGACAATGGCGAGACCGCCGTCGATTCGGTCAGCTCGCGCAGCTTGACGTTATAGGCGACCGCCGCCGCCGCAATCCAATCCATGTCGGGCGCCGACGCGGCGAGCAAAAAGGATTCCCTTCCATAACGCGCGAACACACCCACGCCGCGCACACCGCCGCCATCGGCGAGCCATAGTGCTTTCAACGCTGTGCCGGGCGCGAGCTTCGAGACATCGCGCGTGACGAGCTTCGCCAGAAACTCCACCACGCGCGGACCTTCCAGCATCACGCGCCAGCGCCAGGAGATATCCGCCATCGCCACGCGCAGACCGCGCCGCCAGCGCTTCGTCATTCGCATCGGCATAGGATGCCGCGAGCGTGATGCCGTTGCGCGTCACCCACGCATTTTCGAGATCGGCCGCAGCAGCGCGGGCGTGGAACGGCGTGGCGCGGACGAGCGGCTTTCTCATTCCGTCCCCCGCAAAGCGAATGCGGCAGCGATACGCCCTGCCCGGCCCGACACCGCGCCGACAGGTTCGGACGCACCGCCGCACAGGAAATTACCTTTGATCGGCGTCAGGATACGCGACGGCCAATCAGATACCATGTGCTCCACCGTCACTCCGTCCTCTTCACCGTAACGCACCGCGATATCGTCCGGCGTCAGCACTTGCGCACCCGTCACGTGCCGCGCGAGGCCAGGCGTGGCGCGTTCCAGCGCGGCGATGGCCTTCGCGGCAAGCGTTGCTTTCGCCGCATCCCAGCCGCCGAGCATATGCCGCGGCAGGGCGCGATGCGGATGCTCATGACATGTTGCCCCATCGGCGCCAGCGCGGGATCTGCGGCTGTCGGCACGACCGCTTCAAGATGAGTTCATCCGGCATGCGCCCGGCGCGCGACGATGCATGCGCCGTCACAAATGTTTCGATTTTGTCGGCCAGAAGGAAACGCCCGCGCAATGGCGCTCCGCCGAAAGCCGGAGCCGCATTCAGCGCCAGCATCAATTTTGCGGATGCGACAGCCGGAGCCGAACGCGCGAGCACCGCACTTTCCGCAATGCCCAATGCCGCGCGACCAGCTTTCATCGCGAGCAATTGCCGGCGCGAAAACTTGCGAGCACGCGCGCAGCCGCGATCTCCTCGCCGGAGTCCAGAACCACGCCGGCGGCGGTGCCGTCTTTGACGAGGATGTCCGCCACGTGCGCGCCGGTGCGGATTTCGACACCGGCGATCTTGGCGACCGCCGTCAGCGCTTCGACGAGCGCGCCCGGTCCACCCAGCGGAATCGCCGCCGCACCCTGCAGCCCGCACATCTCCTGTGACGCGCGCCAGACCAGCAGCAGGGGAGAGCCGGGCACGAGAGGCGACAATCCCCGCGCGTCACCAGCCAGGGCCGCCTTCACCGCATCGGATTCAAATCGGGAGTCGAGCCATGCGGCGAGGTTCTGGCGGCGAAGCTGCGCGATTGCCGGCGGCATGTTCCAGTCATGCTTCGCCTCCTCCCACCAGAAGGGCCGCATCGCACGCGCGAGATCGAACAGTCTCGCGGTGGAAGCGCGGCCACGCCTCCGCATCGAGGCGAGAATGGGCGGCGATGGCGCGCGCCGTCGCGCGCACGTCGCGGCCGAACACGAGATGCTTGCCGTCCGCGCGCAACGCGACAATCGGCATGTCGCGCACGGCGAATTTGAGCCCACGCCGCGCCAGCTTCAGTTCGGAGACGACACGCGGATCGAGCGCCGTCAGCACATGCGCGATGGTCGGGCCTTTGAAGCCCGCAGCAAACGTCCCGGTCACGCATGTGCCGCCCAGCGTGTCCTTCGCTTCCAGCAGCACGATTTTGCGGCCCGCGCGCGCGAGCGTGGCAGCCGCCACGAGCCCTTCCACGCCGCCGCCGACCACGATCGCATCGGCGCTCATTTGAGTTTTCCACCCGCGAGATCGGCGGCAACCGTGCGCGCGACTGCGGCGCCGGCAGCACATGTCCCCGACATCGCAAGCCACGAGCCCGCCAGATAGAGGCCCTTGAGCGGGCAGCGCGGGAACGGATGTTCCGGCCACAGGCCCGCGCGCAGCATCTGATCCGCGGCCAACTCGCCGCCCATCAGATCGCCGTCGGTCGCGCCGAGCGCTTCTTCGATGTCGGGCGGCGCGATCACGGCCGTGGCGATCACATGCGCGACGGCACCAGGCAAGGCAGTCTCCAGCGCCGCCGATGCCTGCGTGCGCAGAGCCTCCCGCTTCTCGCGCGTCCAGGCGCCGTCGAACAGCCGGAACGGCACCGCACCGAGCGTGGCCGTGACGACGGAATGGCCCGGAGGTGCGCAGGCCCGGATCGGCGGCGGATGCGATTCGCAACGTTCACGGGCAAACGCGGCGCAATCGTGCCCGCGCGCCAGGCGGCATTGGCGGCAGCGAGTTGTTCGAGATCGGAGGAGACCGGAATCGGGCCCGTGCGCGCTCCCGGAAGCGCGGCGTCGAGCGCGAACAGACACACGCGCCGTGGCACCTGCCATGCGGAACGCGCCGACGGCATGAACGATCTCTTTCGGCAGCGCGTTCCACTGGAAGAAGGAGAGGAATGTCCGCTTCAGATCGAGTGTCGAGATGACGGCGCGCGCCTCGATCTCGGAGCCGTCGGCGAGCCCGATGCCGGAGACGCGGTCCTTCGCGTGGCGGATGTCGGTCACGTCGTGGCCGAGCGAGATGTCCGCGCCCGCCTCACGCGCGGCGCCGGCGAGCGCCGTCGCAAGGCTCGCGAGCCCTCCTGTCACAATTCCCGAACGGCCCAGAGTCAGAAGATGCAGCGCGCTGCCCGCCAGGAACGGATCGGCGGCGCTGCCGCTGAGCGCCGCGGCGGCGAGAGGACCGGCGGCATCCGGATGCCTCGCGCGCAAGCACGCCGGCGAGCGAGGCTGCCATCCAGTCTTCGCTGGGCCACGGCGCGGGAGCAGCAGGCTTCGAGAAGAAGGAGCGATGCGGCGCGTTGTCGATCTCGGCGAATGCGCTATCGCCCGGACGGCCGCCGCGCGACGCTCAGCGTCTTTCAGAAATCGTCCGGCTGTCGGCAACATCGGCGCGGGCCGGAAGATGGCGCCGCGGCGGGCGAGATCGAGCGCCCAATAGATGTCGGCGGGAATCGCGGGCAGTTCGTCGGCGAAAGGCGAAGCGCGGAAGCCCGGATGGAATTCGCGCGTCGTCGCGCGGCCGCCCGCACGTTCGCTCCGCTCAAGCACAATGGTCCTGGCGCCGGCACCGGCGAGCAACGCTGCTGCCGCCAGGCCCTCTGCGCCCGCGCCGATGATGGCAGCGTCGTAGCGCACTGTTCCTCGCCTTACCCCCGCCCATTGTCGCCGAGCCTCGCTTGGCTCGGGGTTAACGGTCGCTAACTTTCATGAAACACGGATAACGGCGCAGAAAAAAGGCGGAAACGGCTTTCGCCATTTCCGCCTTGGTTAATTTCGTGCGAGGCTTTGCGGTCTTAAAGGACGCCGCGTTTGTGCTCGCCGATCACGATGCGGCCAGGATTGAAAGCCGCCTTGAACACGTCCAGCGCCTTGCGCGGTTCAGCATCGCCGCACATGAAGACGTCGAACGCCGCATAGCCGCGTTCCGGCCATGTGTGAACGCTGATATGGCTCTCGGAGAGAACGGCAACGCCGGAGACGCCACCACCTTCCGTGAACGTATGCAGATGAATGTGCAGGAGCGTCGCTCCGGCGGCATTCACCGCATCGATCAGCGTCTGTTCGATATGATCGCGGTCGCCGAGTCTTCGGCATCCCACAAGTCGATGATCAGATGACTACCCGCGTAAGTAAGCCCATTGCGGGTAATGAAGTGATCCTTCTGTTGATCCTCGTCCCTCATCGGAACGAGCACCGGAACGGTCCTCGCCGGAGTGCGTGCTTTCAGCGTTCGCACTCCATTGGTCGCCGCCACTTTGAGTCCGAGTTCGAGCCATCTGGCCTACCCTCCCAGAGCGTTGACACCATGGTGCTCTCCACCTCGCAGTTTGGAGCACCGCTAAGAAGAAAGCGGCGGGCGGAGGGGAAACCTCCGCCACGCCGCTTAGTTCCGTTGCCGGAACGAAGCGGAATATAAGGGCGTCGTCCCCTCATGCAAGAATTATTGTCACCCAAGCGTCAATTTTTTCTAAGCGCCGTGCCGAGAGGACACGCTCGCCTCGTGCGCGCTCAGCAGCTGCCGAGCGTCGAGAGCGCGAGCTGCGAGATAGACAGAGAGGCTCGCGAGCCCTATATCGGCGCCCCTTGTTCGGCGGCGTCTAAATAGAGTGGCCAATACGGTGGAGAGAGCGGTGCAGAAAGTCTTCAAGGAGCGTCTTCACAAGGGCTACGCCCAGTCGATGGAGATCGCGGGCAAGCCTCTCGTCGAGGAAAAGAGCCGCTACCAGCGCATCAAGATTTTCGACACGGTCGCCAATGGGCGCGTGATGGTGCTCGACGACATCGTCCAGATCACCACGCGCGACGAAGTCCGCCTATGCCGAAATGCTGACACATTTGCCTTTGTTCGAGCATGGCAAGGCCGAGCGGGTGATGATCGTGGGCGGCGGCGACCTCTCCATCGCCGACGAGGCGCTGAAGCACAAAGCCGTGAAAGAGGTCGTGCTGGTCGACATCGACGGGCGCGTGGTGGAGCTCTGCAGGGAGCATTTCGCGCGAGATCAACGCCAAAGCGTTCAAGGACAAGCGGCTCAAGATCGAGATCGCCGACGCGTTCGAATATCTGGGAAGGCCCGAGAGCAAAGGCCGCTTCGACCTCATCGTCGCCGACCGCCCCGATCCCGTGGGCCCCGGCAAGGCGCTGTTCGGCGAGACGTTCTACGACCGCGTGAAAGGCGCGCTGAAGCCGGGCGGCTTCGCCACGTTCCAGACGGGCGTGCCGTTCTATCAGCCCTGGGAGATCACCGACGCGCTGAAGGAGCTGGCGGAATTCTTCCCGCAATCGGGTCTCTATCTGACGGTGGTGCCGAGCTATATCGGCGGCTTCATGGCGCTGTCCTGGGCCGGCAAGCGGCAAGCCGCTCGGCACGCCGGCAGGCATCAAGCGCGCGCGTGCGGCCTTCGCGAAGTCGAAGATCAAGACGGACTATTACAATCCCGAAACCCACGCGGCATGTTTCGCGCTGCCCGAATGGATCAAGCGCCTGGTGCCGTAAGCCGCACGGCGCGTTGCGCCCATCGAACTTCCGCCCTAGCTCTCCCGGCTCGCCGATAGAGCGAGCCGACATGGGGGAAACATCATGAAAAAGATCGTCATCGGCTCTGGCGCTCGCCGCCACTGCCACCGGCAGCCGCAGCAGCGGGCGTTGCCGTCTTCGGGCCCTGGGGTGTTTCGCTGGGCTATGTCGATGCGAGCGTCAAACCGGGAGACGATTTCTTTCGCTACACCAATGGCGGCTGGCTGAAGACCGCAACCATTCCGTCGGACCGCTCCGTCGCGGGGGTCAATCTCGAACTCGACAAAGGCAACGAAGCCAAGCTCAAATCGATCATCGCCGATCTTGAAGCGAAACCCGACGCACAGCGCCGAAGAGCGCAAACTGCGCGATCTCTACGACGCCTTCGAAGACACGAAGGCGATCGAAGCGGCCGGGCTTTCGCCGGTCAAAGCCGATCTCGCGCACATCGCAGCACTCAACTCGCCGGCCGATGTGGCAGCCTTCATGGCGTCGCCCGCGACCCAGGTGGGCGGACCTTTCGCGATGCGCATCGGCGTCGACCCGAAGAACCCCAGCGCCTATGCGATCCGGCTGGGCCAGTCCGGTCTCGGCATGCCCGATCGCGACTATTATCTGCGGCACCGACAAGCAGATCGTGGCGACGCGCGACGCCTACAAGAAATATCATCGTCGACATGCTGACCATTCGCCGGCGTGAAAGACGCAGGGACGCGCGGCGCTGCGGTCTATGCGCTGGAAGCCAGAGATCGCCGACGCGCACTGGCCGGCCGCCGACCGGCGCGACGCCGACAAGACCTACAATCCGATGACGATCTCGGCGCTGGCGGCCTTTGCGCCCGCAGTTCCCGTGGGACGCACTATTTCGCGGCAGCGGGCATTTCGCGCGACAAGGCTCCGGCAGGCGAACGCAACGTCGATCGTCGCGGAGAAATCGGCGTTCCCGAAACTCGCGGCGATCTTCGCGGCGACGCCCGTGTCGCGGTGTGGCGCGATTATCTGACCGTGCGCTATCTCGCACGCCTTCGCCGACTATCTGCCCAAGAAGTTCGACGACGCGCGACTTCGCGTTCTACGGCACGATCATCGGCGGCCAGAACGGCGCAGCTGCCGCGCGACCTGCGCGGCGTGCATCTGCTCGACGCCGAGATGGGCGATGCGCTCGGCAAGCTCTATGTCGCCAAATATTTCCCGCCCGAAGCCAAAGCCAAGGCCGCACGTCTCGTCGCCAATCTCCTGAAAGCCTATGAGGCCGACATCCAGACGCTGACCTGGATGACGCCCGAGACGAAGCGCGAAAAGGCGCTCGACAAGCTCCGCCACTTCACGCCCAAGATCGGCTATCCCGACAATTGGCGCGATTATTCCGCGCTCGCGATCGCGCCGCGACGATCTGGTCGGCGACATCAAGAACGCCGACGCGTTCGAATGGAACCGCCGGCTCGAGCGCATCGACCAGCCGGTCGATCGCAACGAATGGGGCATGACCCCGCCCACGATCAACGCCTATTACAATCCGACGCTCAACGAGATCGTCTTTCCCGGCCGCGCATCCTGCAGCCGCCCTTTTTCGATCCCGAATGCCGACGATGCCGTGAACTACGGCGGCATCGGCGCGACGATCGGCCACGAAATCAGCCACGGCTTCGACGATCAGGGCAGCGAAATACGACGGCTGCGGCGTGCTGCAGAATTGGTGGACGGACGAGGACCGCAAGAATTTCGACGCGCGCACCGCCATGCTCGGCAAGCAATATGACGGCTACGAGCCGCTGCCCGGTCTGCACGTCAACGGCAAGCTGACGCTGGGCGAGAACATCGCCGACCTCGCCGGCCTCGTCATCGCCCACAAGGCCTATCAGATCGCGCTGGACGGCAAGCCCGCGCCGGTGCTCGACGGCTATCACGGGCGACCAGCGCTTCTTCCTCGCCTATGGCCAGAGCTGGCGCGAAACCTGGACGCGACGGCGCTGCACCCGCCGCATCGTGCTTTCCAACCCGCACAGCCCGTCGAAATTCCGCGTCAACGGCGTCGTGCGCAACGACGACGGCTGGTATGCGGCGTTCGGCGTGAAACCTGGCGACGCGCTGTATCTCCCACCAGACCAACGCGTGAAGCTTTGGTAGGCGATGTCAGTGGCATTTTTAACGCGGAGGACGCGCAGAGGACGCTGAGGAGTGCAGTGCATTGTTGTGCCACGTCATCACGTTCGAAAGTCTGTTTGGCGCGCAAAGCGCGCCGAAAACTTCAGCTATCCAGGTACGCACCAATCAATCGCAGCCCCCCGCGTCCTCTGCGCGTCCTCCGCGTTAAAAAAGCCACCAGCATCACAGTTACGAATATGGATCGCTAAATCACCGGCAAAATCTCATCGAAGATTTTGCGGACGCGCGCTTGTGTAGTGGCGAGTTGCGCTTCGAGGCTTGCGAAATCGGACGTCCCACCGGCGCGTGCGAGCAGCAGCTTCAGGCCGGGCGTCGCGTTTTCCGGTTCGAGCACGCCGTCTACCGCGATGCGCAGCACCTGGGTCAGAGCCTGCTGCAGTTTCGCGGCAGCGACGAGGTCTGCCGCCAGCGCATTGTCGAGTACATCCGCCTTCGCGAGGCGCACGAGGACCGAGATTGTGTTCGTATCCAGCACCTGCGGCGCATCGACGGCGGCGCGCAGCTGCAGCGCTTGGGCGATGAATTCGATATCGACGAGGCCGCCCGGCGCGAATTTCAAATCCCAGGCGCTGCGGCCGGGAAACTGCGCCGCGAGCTTCTCGCGCATGTCGCGCGCGTCTTTCACCAGCTTTGCATCGTCGCTGGGCTTCGTCAGCGTGGCATGAATCGTGTCTTCGACCTGATGCGAGAGATCGGCAGGCCCGGCGATGATCCGCGCCCGCGTCAGCGCCATGCGCTCCCAGGTCCAGGATTCGGTGGCGTGATAGCGCGAAAAGGATTCGAGGCTGACGGCGACCGGGCCCTTGTTGCCGGTAGGCCGGAGCCGCATGTCGACTTCGTACAATCCGCCTTCAGCAGTGAGCGTCGTCAGCGCCGCGATCAGCCGCTGGGCGAGCCGCGCGTAATAGACAATCACCGGCAGCGGCTTCGACGCCATCTGACGCTTCGACACCCGCGGGCGCGTCATAGACGAAGATCAGATCGAGATCGGAGCTCGCCGTCATCTCGCGCCCGCCCAGCTTGCCCATTGCGACGACAGCGAACGCGCCCGCCGGGCACGCGCCCTGCGCTCGCGGCCAGCTCGTGCTCGACCGCATGCAGCAGCCCCGCGATGACGCTCTCCGCGATATTGGCGAAAGCGGGACCGGCCTCATGCGCCTGCGCCACGCCCTCGATGATCTGCACGCCGACGCGGAAATTCTGCTCGCGAGCGAACCGCCGCGCCGCATCGAGCGCGCCTTCATAATCGCGTGCGCTCGCCAGCTGCTCGGCCAGCATGCGGTCGAGCCGGGCGCGCGACGGCAACTCGCCGAGAAAACCCGGATCCAGCAGCGCATCGAGCACGGCGGGCGCGCGGGCGAGATGATCCGCCAGGCGCGGTGCCGAGCCCGCGACCGCCGCAATGAGCTTCAGCAATTGCGGATTGGCGAGGAACAGCGAGAACAGCTGCACGCCCGCCGGCAGCCGCGACACGAAACGGTCGAACTGCGCGAAGGCGGCTTGCGGATCGGCGGTTGCCGCCAGCGCATCGAGCAGGACCGGCACAAGCTTTGTGAGAAGTTCGCGGGCGCGCGCGCTGCGGGTGGCGCGGATGCGGCCGTGATGCCAGCCGCGGATCGCGTCCGCCACATGATGCGCATCGGCAAAGCCCATGCCTTTCAGGGTTTCGAGCGTTTCGGGATCGTCTTCCACGCCCGTGAAGACGAGGCTTCCCGTGCCCGATGCGAGCGGATCTTCGCGTTCGAACAGTTTGCGCGTAATGCGACTGCACGATCTCCAGCCGGCGGATCAGCGCCGCGCTGAACGCGGCCACATCCGCGAAGCCCGGTGAAGCACGCGATATGCGCGAGCCCCTCCGCCGATTTGGGCAGAGTATGCGTCTGCTCGTCCTCGATCATCTGCAGGCGATGTTCGAGCCCGCGCAGGAAGCGATAGGCCTCGGTCAGATCGGCGGCGGTTTCGTCCGACACCAGCCCGCGCACCCGCAGCGCTTCGATGGCGTCGAGCGTGCGGTTCGGGCGCAGCGACGGATTGCGGCCGCCGAGGATCAGCTGCTGGGTCTGCGCGAAGAACTCGATCTCGCGGATGCCGCCGCGGCCCAGCTTGATGTTGTGGCCCGCCACCGCGATCGCGCCGTGGCCGCCATGGGCATGGATCTGGCGCTTGATCGAATGGATGTCCTCGATCGCGGCGAAATCGAGATTGCGCCGCCAGATGAACGGCTCGATCGCCTTGAGGAAGCGCTGCGCCCGCGCTCGAGATCGCCGGCGCAGGCGCGCGCCTTGATCATCGCGGCGCGCTCCCAGTTCTGGCCCATGCCTTCGTAATAGGATCTCGGCGGCGTCGGTGGAGATCGCGACCTGCGTCGCGCCCGCATCGGGGCGCAGGCGCAGATCGGTGCGGAACACATAGCCGTCGCCGGTCGTCTCGCTGCAGCAGCTTGACGAGCCCTTTGACGATGTCGACGGCCGCGCCGCGCGCATCGTCTTTCTTGCGGAATGGAAAGCGCTTCGCGTCGTAGAAGACGATGAGATCGATGTCGCTGGAATAATTGAGTTCGAACGCGCCGTATTTGCCCATCGCGAGAATGACGAGGCCGGTGCCCGCTTCAAGTTCCGCGCCGCTGCGTTCGTCCATGCCGGCCCGCTTCGCCGCATCGCGCAGCAGAAAGCGCAGCGCGCCGCTGACGCAGGCATCCGCGAAACGCGTGAGCACGCGCGTGACTTCTTCGAGATCCCATTGCCCCGCGATATCGGCCAGCGCAATCGCCAGCGCCGCGCGCCGCTTGGCGACGCGCAGGATCGCCATGGCGGACGCGATGTCTTCCGCGGTTTCGGCTCCGAGCGCAGACACTTGCGCCGCCTCCAGCGCCGCGCGCGGGCCCATGCTCCACCAAGCGCACGCAGGAATTCGCGCTCGCGCACGGCAAGTCGCGCGAGAAATGGACTGTTGCCGAATACCGATTCGAACAGCGCGCGCGCGCCCGGCGGCGGCACATAACCATGCTCCGCCAGCGTCTCCAGGGTGCGCGTCGCGCGCGCCGGATCGAAGGGCGCGGGAAGCGGGGATGTGATGTCGGCGAACGAGTCAGTCATCGCCGGACGATAGCACCGAGAAGCCGGCTGGGCAGGGAAGCAGCACACGCGGAATGTCGGCCACCGCAAGCGTGTTCGAGATGGCGACATAAGGCTGCGCGGGGAGGGTCACGATCCTGGGCTCGGACAACATTTTCGACCACCTCCAAGGACGGTCGACAGCCTAGCCGCAGACGCGGCACACGCGAATATCCCGTTGGCCGTTGCAGCACGGATATTTTCGATTTTCCCTTCGTCGTCGGAAGAGATAGGGTGACGCGTTGTGGCACCTTGGGATGCTTTATGCTGCGGCGCGAAATATTCACACAAACGGGGGCTGCCATGCGCAGAAGCGTTCTAAGTGTTGCCGGTGCGGGAATGCTCGCATGGGCGATGTCGGTGGGCGCCGCCGATGCGCAGCCAATGATGAGCGCGGTCCAATGCCCCAGCGGATTCAAGCTGATCGGTAAAGTGTGTCTTTCGGCGAACCAGCAGACGGCGCAATGCCTTTATTCCGCGGCTGTCGGGCAACCGCCGAAGCGCGGCACGACGTTCCGAAGTCAACCCCGCCAGCTGCCCGCGCCATCCGCCGGGAAGCATGAGCAATTGAAATCCGGACCATGCGCAAGATAAGCCTGATCGCATCGTTGTGGCTCGGGATGATCGGGGTCGCATCCGCGGCGCCGCCCGGCGGGACGGGACCGAGCTTCGATTGCGGGCGCGTGCATTCCAGCGTCAACAAACTCATCTGCGCGACGCCGGATGTCGCGGTGCTCGACCGGAAGCTCGCGAATGATTTCAACAACGCGAAATATCAGGGCGGCAGCGACGGCGAAGCGCTCCAGGCTGCGGAAGATGCGTGGCTGCACGATGTGCGCAACAAATGCACCGATGCGGCATGCCTGAGAACCGCCTATCAGGCCCGCGACGCGCAGATTCTTGCTGACAGTTTGCGCGCGGCAAGTCCCGCGTCCTATGCCGATACGCGCCCCTTTCCCGCCGACCCGGCCATCTGGTCCGAAGCCCGCTCCTTCGTCGGACAATCCTGCAGCGTCAATTCACGCGACATCCATATCGCGCGGCCGGGCTTTTCGACACCAAAGGGTTTTCTCGTCATCGTCGGCCCGGGCGGTTTCTTCGTCGAACCCTTGGAAAAGAACGGAACGCGGTTTGTGTTTCTCGTTCAGGTCGCGGACGCGTCCGGGGCTTGCACAATTCGCGACGTGGCGGCGCTTCCGGCGCCCGACAAAGCGAATGCATGGCTCCAATGCAGCATCGAAGACATCGGCATGGGGCCGGGCATGCGGCTCGCGGGAAAAAGCGATGTCGTGGGTTTCTGGACGGTCGATGCGGAAAAAACCGCGCTGCAACGTCAGCCCGTCAACGTATTGGGTCAGGGCACGATCCGTTGCACGCAGCCGGAATCCGGCGAGTGACGTGCGTGCAGGCAGCGCGCAGTTTTAGTCCGAAGTCTTTGTCTGATCCGCTGATGCGAGAATCCCGTCGACAAAGGCTGTGAATTCCAGCCCCGGCACCTTGTTTCTTTCCCAATGCGCCCGAAAAGCAGGTTGCGAATAATACGACGCAACGGACTGACGCGTCATCATGTAGGAATCACGGCTCAGAAGCCCATCGCGGTATTGCGAATAGGAATCTTCGAAGCTGTATCTTTGCGCGGCCGCGAGCATAAAGAGCTGGTGTTTCGCGATAGCCTCCGGCGTTGCGTCTTCGCCATTGTCCGCAATGACTGCCGCAGCAATGCGCGTGTCGAGCTGCATGGACATCAACGCCTGAATCCGCGCAGCCCGGCCCTGATGGATCAGCGCCTTTGTGTGCTTGGCGTTTTGATGCGTCTGCAGCGCGAGATAGATGAGCGACGCCGTGACCGCCGTACCGCTGACGAGGCTGCCGATGGCCGCGAGATCCGAAGATTTCATATACGTTCCCCGACTCGAACCCGGAGCAAACGATACCCGAATTGGCAAAATTTCGGCTGGCTTTTCAAGGCGCGCGGACGATACCGGCCAATATCCGAAAGGACTATCATTCGCTTTGCGCCGGGCGCAGTCTTGGCGCGCCGGTCGTTTCTCGATCGCTGTGAGGGGAGGAAAATTTCATGAACCCGACGCGCATTATGATTTCCGTTGTTGCCGTCATGTGCCTGTTCGGCATGAACGGCGTCGCTGCCGCGCAGAACACGAATTCTCTGCCGCCGGGGCGTCATGTCCCGCCCGCGCCTGGAACTCCAGTCGTGCCTCCCGTGCCGTGCCGTTGTGCGGCGTCGCCCAACAAACTCGGCGGGCAACATGGCTTGCCGCCGGGTCCCTGCCGTTGTCCGGTTGCTCAGGGCTTGCCGAAGTTGCAGCCTTAGACGGCTCGCAAAGTTCGCGTAAATTGTGCGTTGCACTGCGACGCGCGCGCGGCAGGCCGCGGCTTCCGCGTCCCCCAAAATGCGCTATGCTTCGCTTTCGTTCGGGGCGATATCGATCGGGAGATATTGAATGCGAAATATTCTTGGACTTGTCGTATTGGCAGGCTTCGCGGCATTCGTCGTTCCGGCGGTGGCCGCACCTGATGCCGCGTCCCAGGCCGTCTTGAGCAAGGACGTGACCGGCGGCGCGGACAACCCGCTATTGGGACGTTACGAAGGATCGGTGTTGATCGGAGAGACGCAAAAGGCGTTCGACGAACTCGCTGTCCCAACCGGTGTCTCGCAGGGCAATCCCTGGGAGACCACCAAGAAATTTTCGGCGACGGTTTCGCCGCAAGGCCGTGTCACGCGATTGCTTTACGTGGCGCCCGCGGGCCGCTCCACGCTGGAGGTGGCCACCAATTATACCGATGCGCTGAAAGCCAAAGGCATGCAGCAGGTTTTTGCCTGCTCGAATGCCTGCGGCGATGCGTTCCCTTCCCTGATGTATGCCAACGTCACGACCGTGTCGGCGCCGAATTACAACCAGACCCGGACCTATGTGATTCAGGCGGCGCTCGAGACCGTCCTGGACCCGCGTTACGCGCTCTACAAGAAAAGCGACGCCGGCGGAGACACCTATGTCGAGGTGTATGTGGCGCAGGACCACAGCGGGTCGCACGGGAACTATTCCGACGCGCTGGACGGACGCGTGCTGGCTCTGGTGGGCATCGTCGAACCGCGCCCCATGGAGCAGAAGATCGTCACGATCAAGGCGAGCGAGATCGCCGGCGATGTCGCCGCGAACGGACGCGCCGCGTTTTACGGTATCTATTTCGATTTCAACAAGGCCGACGTGAAGCCGGAATCCGATCCGCAACTCACGGAGATGGCAAGCTACATCAAGCAAAGCCAGGGCATGGTGTTCATCACCGGCCACACGGACAATCAGGGCGGCCTCGAATTCAACATGGGGCTTTCGCAAAAACGCGCCGAAGCCGTGGTCAAGGCGCTCGTCACGCGGTTCGGAGTTGATGCAAAGCGGCTGACGGCGAAGGGCCTCGCGTTTCTCGCGCCGCTGGCAAGCAACAGCACCGATGACGGCCGTGCGAAGAACCGGCGCGTCGAGCTGGTCGCGAACTGAGAAGGCTCAATTTGCCGCCAAGATTTCCCGGCTGTTGTGGGTCGGTGTCAATCGATGGTTTGGCTCACCCGTAGGTTCTGAACTCGGTCGACGCCTTACCAATTCACCGAGCGATCTCGCGAAGCGCGTCGTGGCTCCGCATCGTGCCGCGGCGTCTTCCGGAACATACCAAATTCATTGGCCAGCGGGTGAACGCGTAAACCAGAGCAGTGGAGCGCAAAAACATTGCCCCTGAGAGACTATGTTGCGAAGTTTTGTAAAGAGAGCCTAGTCTGTCCGGTTGGAAACTGTCTCGCATCATTGGGGGGAACCATGAACGGTCGGTCGAATTGTTTGCGTGGAGCGATGCTCGCTTTGCTGTTCTCGGCGGGGCTGTTGTCCGCGAGCGGCGCATCCGCCCACGATATCGTGGTGCATGCCGGGCGGTTGATCGACGGCGTCGACAAGACGCCGCGCACCAACGTCTCCATCGTGATTCATGACGACCGCATCGTCGGCATCGAGCCCGGCTTCGTTGCACCCGCGGGCGCCGACATCATCGATCTTTCCCACTCGACCGTGCTGCCCGGCCTCATCGATTGCCATGTGCACATCACGGGCCAGAACGACGGCGGCAATCCGATCGCCGAGCATGTCACGCGCACGGAATTCGATTCCGCCGTCCGCTCCACGGCCTATGCGCGCAACACGCTGCTCTCCGGCTTCACCAGCGTGCGCGACGTGGGCGCCAATACGGAAGTCGTCGTCGCGCTCAAGCGGGCGATCGCAGGCGAACATCGTCGAAGGACCGCGCATGTGGGTGTCGGGTTCGCCGCTGGGGCCCACGGGCGGGCATAACGACCAGGCGAACGGCCTCGATCCCGAGCTTTCGCATCCCGGCTGGACGGACAACATCGTCGACAGCCCGGAAGCCGCGCGGCGCATCGTGCGCCGGCTCCGGCAGGAAGGCGTCGATCTCATCAAGATCATGCCGAGCGGCGGCGTGCTTTCGATCGGCGACGATCCCAGCAAGCAGCTGATGGCGGACGACGAGATCAAAGCCGTCATCGACACCGCGCATTCGCTCGGCATGAAGGTGGCGGCGCACGCGCATGGCAAGCAGGCGATCGATGCAGCCGTCCGCTTCGGCGTCGATTCCATCGAGCACGGCTCCTACGCCGACGCGGAAACCTACAAGCTGATGAAGGAGCACGGCACCTATCTCGTGCCGACCATGCTGATCGCCATGTCCGTGGTCGAGCTGGCGAAGACGCATCCCGAACAGCTCAACCCGTCTTCGGCGGCAAAGGCGCTCGTCATCGGCCCGCTCATTCGCGAGAACCTGCACAATGCCTATCTGGCCGGCGTGAAGATCGCGTTCGGCACGGATGAGGGCCTCGTGCCGCACGGCCAGAACGCGCGCGAATTCGCGCTGATGGTGGACGCGGGCATGAAGCCGATCGACGCGATCATCGCGGCCACGGGCTCCGCCGCCGATCTGATCGGCGACACGCCGGACATCGGCAGCGTGCGGCCCGGCCGCTATGCCGATCTCGTGGCCGTCGACGGCGATCCGCTGGCCGACATCACGCTTCTCCAGCATGTCCAGTTCGTGATGAAAGGCGGCGTCGTCTACAAACAGGCGGGCCAGATCATCCCGAGGCAATTGGGGACCGGCGGCGCCGCGATGGGCGCGGACACGGATTTCTAGGGCGGCTTCGTTCCAGAGCGCGGGCGACGTTATGTCCATTAACCGAGCGACCGGGCAAAGTTTGTTATGGAATTGTATCGTGACGCCGTAACTGCAGGGGATAGCCGACATGCGGCACTTGATGACTCTCGACGTAGATCACAAATGAAGCGGGCTGTGTTCGTCATATTTGCCGCGGTTGCAGTCATAGTCGCGGCATTTGCAATCTTCGATCCTTTCGCATTGGCCGTCAGCGCAATCGCGGCTTCCGGGACGGGGCACCCGTCCGATCCGCCTCCCATAGCTGAAGGTGCGAATTTCGATTTCCTTCACGGCTGGCCAAACGAGCCCAAGTGGACCGGCATTTTGCAGAGAAAATTTCCGGTTGGCTCAAGCGTGAAAGTCCTGCAAACGACACTTCAGCGACAGGGATTTGTAGTCGACCCGACGAAGGAGTCGGCGCGGTATGAGTGGGGTGGGATGCCGTGTCTTTACACGTTGAACGCCATTTGGGTCACCACGGACCACGGCAAAGTCGCATCCATCAGCGGCGGCTATGGTTCCGCCTGCCTGTAAATTTGGTAGATATCTGTCGATAGCACAGCGACTCACCAACCCGCTGGTGATTCCCTATCGCGTCGCCATCGTTCGCTATTTGAGCAGGCATTTCCAAGGGCATCTAGTATGAGAAGATCACGATCAAAGGCCATCAGAGATTTAGTTGTTTCGAAAGAAAATCTAAAAACGATTTGGGCGCTACTCATGCGAACCGCGCGTCTGGACGACGAAAGCCTCCGGAACGACCCGAATAGTGGGCACTTTTATTCCGATATGAAACTCCCATCGATTACAGTTTGTCCGCAGGGGCAATGACTACGGAGGCAGACGACGATGCGATCTTCGATAACGACGTCATAGACCTGCAAAAGACATACTCAATCGACTTTCGATACACCAACTATAGACATAAGTCAGGCAAGAGCATCAGCGTGACCCTGAGAGAAGGCGATACGGGCTCAACGTTAGGAAGCAGTTTTGTCGTTAGCGGTAAAGACACTGCTTGGGTCGACGCGACATTCGTCGAACTTGAACGAATAGTCAGCTCTATCCAGCCACAGTCAGGCGCATTTAGAAAATACCGACCATTAGTGACGGCACTGCTTGCGTTTTCGATTGGCCGGTCGATCACGACGGTCTTTTCGGCCATTACCCCTGCACCGTCGGGACCGGTTCCATGGTGGGTCGAATCGTTGCGCCATCACATGTGGATTTTATATGTCGCGCTGGTTATCAGTACCTACATGGCAGGTATCTTTCCGGCTATGACAGTTAGTGCTTGGGTGGCACGGCTTTGGCCAGCTATCGAATTCGATTTTGGGCCCGAACATCTCAAACAGAATAAGCGAGTTAGAGAAAGATTGGGTGTTGTTGCTGGTTTAATACTCTTGCCGTTCGCTCTGACCGCGTTTCAACAATTCGTCCTGGGATGGAAATGATTACGCCCTTGACGGCCGCACAAATAGTACAGTCGCATGAAACCCGCCTCGGCACTTCTAAACCATACAAACTCGAATTTTCCCAAACTTCGATTCCAACACATCAAAATGATTGTCCAAAAAGCCGTCGCCGGCCGAGCACCTTCACCCCTCACCATTTCAAATCCGCCACCAGCCCCGCATAGACCTCGATCCCGTCCCACAGATTGCCCAGCCGCAGGTTTTCGTTCTGCGCGTGCTGGTTGTCGTCGTAATTGGCGATGGCTGACGCCCGACCATCGGCGCGCGGAGCTGCCCGACGACATCGGCGATGCCGGAGCTGGCGCCGACGATGGGCAATCTCGATCGGCGTGTAGCCGACCGTGCGGCCGATGGAGGCCACCACGGCGCTGGCGATGCCGGCAGGTCGAGCGGCGTCTTGGTGGCGATGGCGCCGCCTTCGTCCCACACGAGCTTGACGATCTTCGGATGCGCGAGACGCGTGGCGAGATCGGGATCGTCGCGCACGATGAACCAGCCCAGCTGCGTGAGATAGCCCTCGAGCAGCGCGCGTGTATGCGCGGGCGTTTCGCCGGGCGCCAGGCGGAAGTCGAGCGAGGCGATCGGCCTCGTGGCGATGGCGTTGGCGGCGCTGCGGCCCCTCGTCGCCCACATGGATGGCGCGCACGTTCAAGCGTGGGCGCGAGATAGCCGTCGGCCAGGCGCGCCGGCCCGATGTTGCGGCCGAGCCCCAGCGCCTTCTTCAGCTGCGCTTCCACGGGCGGCATGGCGGCGAGTGCGGCTTTGTCCGCGGCCGAGACGGGCGCCACGTCGTCATAGAAATGCGGAATGAGGATATGGCCGTTGTCGTCGCGCAGGCTTGCGACGAGATTGGCGATCATCACCGAAGGGCTCGGCGCCCAGCTGCCGTAATGGCCGTCATGCAGCGGCTGCATCGGGCCATAGACCGTCATGCTGAAGCTCGCGATGCCGCGATTGCCGAAATTGACCATCTGCCTGCCGCTCTGATGCATCGGCCCGTCGCCCATGATCAGGAGATCGCCGTGCAGGAGGTCGAGATTCTTCGCGATCGATCGCCGCGAAATGCGGCGAGCCCTGCTCTTCCTCGCCTTCGTAGAGCAGCTTGATGTTGACGGAGGGCTTGATATGCGCGGCCTTCAGCGCATCGAAGCGCCACAAGCATCGCCTCGATCGTCGCCTTGTCGTCGCCGGACGCGCGCGCAAACAGCCGCCACTCCGGATCGAGCGGGCCGGGCGCGTTCTGCCAGTCGACGGGCTTCGCTTCGGGAAGTGCGGTGCGCATCGAAGGCTGGAACGGGCTCGTGATCCAACCCTTCTGGTTCACGGGCTGGCCGTCATAATGGGCATAAAAGATCACGGTGCGTTTCGCGCCGGGAACTTTCAGTTCGGCGAAGACAGACGCGCGGCGTACCGGGCGCGGCGCGCAACAGCTGCGTCTCAAACCCGCGCGCCTTCAACTGGCCTTCGATATAAGCCGCGTTCTTGTCGACGTCTGCCAGGTTCGTCGCGACATCAGGCATTGCCAACAGCGTGACGAAATCGGAAACGATGGCCTTCTCATGTGCCTGCCGCCACGCGCGCGCCGCGGCCTGGGGCGTGAGCGCCTGGGGATCAGCTTGCGCCGACGAAACCACCAGTCCAAGCACAGCGGAGATCGCAATAGTCCTGAATAGCCGCAGCAATGTCCCCACTCCCTGTCTTTGGATCACGATGGCACGGACGCGCGTTCCGGACCAGAAGTGCGCAAAACAATTGTGCACGCGGAGCCGCGGAGAACGCGGAGCAAAGTCGGAGCGCGGCATCCTGCCCGCACTTTTGCAGTTATTGCGGGCAGGATGCCCGCGCTCCGGAAGAGAAGCATTCTCCGCGTCCTCCGCGGCTCCGCGTGCCACCAACGAAGGAAGCCGCAAGCGTCGATGAGCCCGAAAAGCATTCTATTTCCTTCGTGCCACATGCAGCAGATTGCTGCCGCCCGTTGCGAGGATGCGGCCGTCTTCGGACCAGATGCGGACGCGGCCGTGGATCAGGCCGCCCACCGCCACATCGCTGTGGCAGTCGCAGAACAGCCACGCGCTCGCACCGGGCAGATCGTGAAACCACACCGTCAGATCGAGCGTGGGGGCAATGTAATCCGGCTTGATCGCGAAGCCGCGATGAAAGGCCGGCCACGGCAACGTGTCGATCAGAAGCAACGGCCGGCAGCAATCGAGAAACGCATCGCCGCCCGCCTCGAAGCCCCGAAACTTCTGCCACTGCTCGGCCACGGAGCCGCGTTTGTCGAACACGCCGTCTTCCCAACCGACGAAATCGACATGCTTCGATTCGAAATGCGCCCAGAAGGGATGCGGCGGCGTGCCGGGCGGCAGGAAATCCTCGACGGGCCGCAAGGCCGCGGGCTTCGGCACATCCGGCATCGCGCAATCGATCTTGTGCGGGCCGTCGGATTTGTTCGTGGTCCACACTTGCGCCTGCAGGAAAAGTTTCTCGCCGTCCAGCAGCGCCACATTGATGCACCACGCATTGCGGCCCTGACGGACGGGTTCGGCCTCGATGCGGATTGGCCCGAACGGCCCCGCCGACAGATATTGGCAGGAATAGCTCGCGGGACGGTGATCGGGAGGCGCCATGGTGCCTGCAGCCCTAAGCGCCACGGCAGACACATAACCACCGCACGGCCCCCAGATTTCCCAATCGCGGGACAGCGTCGCGGTCAGCTTGCCGTCGATATTGGCGACAGCGGTGTCGTCCTGAAATGTGCCCATTTTCGGCTGCAATGCCCGCGTTCAATTTGATTGCCGCTTAGCACGACATGCGGAACATGTCAGCCGCATTCGCGCGCGGCGAACTTCCTGAGCAAACGGCGGAGCTCGGGTTCGATGACGGCCGCAACGGCTTCGTCGATCGAACACCAGCGCCTGTCGCGCGTGTCCTTTTCCGCCCAGGCCTTGCGGCAGCGCGTGACCTTGAGCGGGAACACCGCCACCTTGCACGGCACGATGATGGTGCCCTTCAGCGTTTTGAAATAGTGAAAGAAGCCTATCGCGACGCTTTCCACGTCGCCGGAGACACCAGCCTCTTCGAGGGCTTCGCGCGCGGCGCTGGCATGGGGCGGATGGCCTTCGATCGGCCATCCCTTGGGAACGATCCAGCGATGGTTGTGTTTTGAGGTGACGAGCAGGATTTCGAGTTGGTCGCCGTTCACGCGATACGGCAGCGCCGCATATTGGACGTTGGGAGACTTCGTCTCCGGACGGACACGCGGGACTGCAACGCTCATGTCACGCAAACACCCCGAACAGGAAATAGCAGATCGCTGCGATCGCCGCGGCCGCCGGCATGGTAATCACCCAGGCGATAACAATTCGTTGAGCAATGTTCCAGCGCACCGCCGATGCGCGCCGCGCGGCACCCACGCCGATGATTGCGCCCGTGATCGTATGGGTGGTGGAGACCGGAATGCCCAGATAGGTCGCCATGAATAGCGTGATCGATCCTGCCGTTTCCGCACAGACGCCCTGCATGGGCGTGAGCCGCGTGATTCGCGAACCCATCGTACGCACAATCCGCCAACCGCCAAGCAGTGTCCCCAACGCCATCGCACCGTTGCAGGCGACCACGACCCAGAGAGGCACATGAAACGTTCCGCCGAGCGCACCATGCGCCATGAGGAGAGCGGCGATGATGCCCATCGTCTTCTGCGCGTCGTTGCCGCCATGGCCCAGCGAATAAAGCGACGCCGAAACGAACTGTGCGCGCCGGAAAATCGCGTCCACATGCGCAGGCGAAGAACGGACAAAGGCCCACGAGACGAGGAGAACGAGAAGCAACGCAATCGCGAGGCCCGTCACGGGAGACAGCACGATGGCCGCAATGGTCTTGCCCAATCCATCCCAGACGATGATGTGCGGGCCCGCATGCGCGACACCGGCTCCCACGAGTCCGCCGATCAGTGCATGCGAGGAGCTTGAAGGAATACCGAGCCGGCCGGTGACCACCTGCCAGAAGATCGCACCGGTCAATGCGCCGAAGATGACCTGGTCCGTAATGGCGGAGGGCGAGATGATGCCCTTGCCGATCGTGTTTGCCACATGCAGCCCGAACACCAGGAAGGCGACAAAATTGAAAAATGCGGCCCACGCGACCGCGTAGCGAGGCGCCAGCACGCGGGTGGATACGATGGTCGCGATGGAATTGGCGGCATCGTTGCGGCCGTTCATGAAATCGAAGGCCAGCGCGACGCCGATCAGCAGCAGCATCGCGCTCACATGTGCTCGATGACGATACCGCCGATGCGATTGGCCACATCCTCGAAGCGGTCCATCACTTTTTCGAGGTGGTCGTAAATTTCCACGCCGATGATATAATCCATTGCGTTGCCGTTGCGATGCATTTTGAACAGCGCCTTGATGCCCCGGTCGTTCAGCTCGTCGGCGCTGTCTTCCAGCTTCACAATCTCTTCCGTGATCGTGTTCAGCTGGGTAGCCTCTTCGCGCAGGGAACCGAGCAGAGCGACGGCTTTCACCGTGAGCTTCGCCGCTTCGACGATGCTGTCCCCCATCTGCGCCATTTCGGGTTCGAAGGCCCGGACCTCGAACAGCGAGACGGCCTTTGCCGTCTTCTGCATCTGGTCGATCGCGTCGTCCAGCGAGCCGATCAACTCTTTGATATCGCTGCGGTCGAACGGCGTGATGAAGGAACGCCGCGCCAGAAGCAACACGTCCCGCGTGATGGCGTCTGCCTGGTTCTCCAGAGCCACGACCCTGAGACCGGCCGCCGTGACGCTGTCGCTGCCTTGCAGAAGTTCCCGCAGGGCTTCGGCACCCTCAACCAGCGTTTGTGCATGCCGGTTGAAAAGATCGAAGAAGCGATCTTCCCGCGGCATCAGCGCCTGAAACCATCTGAGCATTTCGACCTTTGGGGTTGGCCATCGAATCGGGTTCGACAATCGCAACAGGCTGTCGTGGCGTCAAATACCGGCGGTCTCGCTTTGCGGGGGCTGAACCGGCGTCGTTTTCATGGCAATCTTCCCTTTCGAAGTCGTCGGAGGCTACTCAAGATGACATCCACTTTCATCGCGTTTCTCGTTTGCCAATCCCTCGTCGTGCTCTTCATCGCGCTGCATGACTGGGTGCCGCTTGGCAGGCTGAGCAACCTCGCCGGCGTGCGCGCGGCGGATAGCACGGTGAGGCTGTTCTTCGTCACCGTGCTCAGCACGCTGCCTTTTGCGGCGGGATCGGCGGCGACGTTTTATTATGCCGCCGGCAGGTTTCCAAACTGGCTGACCTGGTTGCTCTGGATCAGTTACGGCTTTGGGCTCTACGGCATGGTGCGCGCCTGGTATTGGCCCTATTTGTTCGGCGGCGATCCCGCCCGGGTGCAGCGCTACCAGCAGCGCTTTGCGAACACGCACGCATTCCTGTCGACGCTTCATGGCATCAGGCCGGATACGCTGCATGTCTGTTTTCACGCGGCGTCCGAGCCGCCGATCACGATCACGTCGCTCGCGTCGCCGACCGTCGTGGCCGTCGCGGCCGTGCGCTCCTGCGACAGGTTCGAGGGCGCCGTGACGAACGAGCCCACGCTCGCGTCGAGCATCTCGTCGGACGCCAGGCCGAGGCTCGGCGTCGTCTGACGATTGACTTCGACCATGCCGCCGAGGACCAGGAGGCCGCTCGGGCAGAGCGCCGTGGCCGCCTCGTAGCGGCCCGTCACCATGTCGGGTCCGCCGCTCCACTGACCCGTCGAGGGATCCCAGATCTCGCTCGAGGCGACGGTGCCGTTCAGGTCGCGGCCACCGAACACCGAGCACGCGGCCGTCGGTGTAGGCGACCGCCATGGCGTCGCGACGAGCGGTCGCGAGCGAGCCCGTCTGCGTGAACGAGTTGGTCGAGGGGTCGAAGATGAAGCTCGTCGCGAGCTCGGAGTAGATCGGCGTCCGGGGGGTTCTGGGTGTCGTCCTGCTGCTCGAACCCGTGGCCGCCGGCGATCAGCACGCGGCTGGTCCCGTCGAGGATCTTGATCGCGACGTGCGCGAACCGGCCCGAGGCGAACGGGTTCCCGGCCGAGTCGTCCATGGCGAGGTAGCCGCCCGGGTTCCCACCGAGCGAGGCGTCGCTGACCGCGGTGAAGGTCCCGGCGACCGGGTCGTAGATCTCGCTCTCGAGCTGGAAGTCCGCCTGGCCCGCGGCCGGGGCCGACACGCCGCCGACGATCAGGAGGCGCCCGTCGTCGAGGAGCGTCGCGGTGTGGAGGCCGCGCGCATAGTTCGATGCTCGCCGCCGAGGCGTAGGTGCCCTCGAGGAGCGTGGTGCTGCGCGACGTCGATCCCCGCGCCCGAGGCGGGCGCGCCGCCGTTGGCGCCGACGATCGCGCTGCAGCCCGGCGCCACGTCGATCCCGCTCGAGAGGAAGTCGCCGCTCGCGTACAGGATCGAACGTGCCCGTGACCTTGATGTGGGGGCCGGTGCCGAGGGTGATCACGACCTGCGACGAGCTCGAGCCCGGCGCCATGGTCGCGCCCTGGCCGAAGGAGTCGCCCGGGACGAGGAGCGCGATCTGGCCGGTCGGGTCGTTCGAGTTGACCGACACCGCGCCGTTGAAGGTGACGGTCAGCTGATCGCCCGCGCTCACGACGTGATCGCCGTTGGTGTCCTCGAGGAACGCGGTCGCGACCATGAGAGCCGACGGGTTCGTCGTCGTCGTCGTGGGCGTCGTCGTCGAGCTTCCGCTGACGGTGAACGTGCCCGCGGAGAGCGCCACGCCGCCGGTCGTCACGATCACGGCGCCCGAGGAGACTCCCGCGGGGACGTAGAAGTCGAGCTGATACTCCCCGTTCCCGACGCTGCTCGCGTTCACGAGCTGGGTCGCGACGCCGTTGAAGGTGAGGGACGCGGTGGAGCCCGGGTTCGCGACGACGATCGCGACGTAGGTGCCCGCGGCGCCCACCATCGGGCTCATGCTCACGAACGCCGGTGCCGTCGAGCTGGTGGGGGTCGTCGGAGTCGTCGGGGTCGTGGTCGTGGTCGAGCCGCTCACCGAGAACGCACCCGCCACGAAGCTCACACCACCGGTCGAGATCGAGACGTTGCCGGACGAGGCGCCTTGCGGAACGTAGAACTCGAACTCGGTCTGGCCGCTCCCGAGGTTGGTGGTCTGCACGATCGGCGCCGCGAGCCCGTTGAAGCTCACGCTCGCGGTCGGTCCGGCGTTGAGGACGACGATCGCGACGAGCGTTCCGACCGCCCCGGACATGGGGCCCATGCCGACGAGCGAGGGGGAAGTCGCGGGCGTGGTCGGCGTCGTGGTCGTGGCGGTGGGCACCGTCGTCGTCGGCTTGGTCGCGGTCGGCGTCGTGGTCGTGGGAACGGTCGTCGTCGGCTTGGTCGCCGTCGTGGGCACCGTCGTCGGAACGCCGGGGATCGTCGTCGGAGCGGTCGAGGTCGGAGCGGTCGAGGTCGGAGCCGTCGAAGTCGGGACCGTTGCCGGGGGCGCGTGCGTCGCGGGCAGCGTGTTCGACGACGGAGTCGTGCTCGCGGGAGTGGTGCGGGTCGAGGGCGTGGCGGCCGCGACCGACGCGTTTCCGCCGGTCCGCGACGAGCCACCGCTGCCGCAGCCCGCGGCGCCGAGCGTCAGGATCACGAGCGAGGGCGCCAGGAACAGACGGCCGTAAAGACGACGAACGCGGCTAATCATGGGAACGGTCTCTCTCTCGCGGCGCTCAGGGCGAAGGCTCCGCCCGGCGTCTCATGCTCGAGAGAGGGCACGTCCAGTACCGCTCGAAGAACGCGGTGGGCAAGGCCTTTACGCGTGAGACGCATCGTCCATGCGTCTCACATGCGCCTCGCCGTGGCGTCCGGTTCGGAATGCGCCTTTTGGAAAGTGGGGCGATGGGCGAGGCGTGGACCCCGTACAGCGAGGCGGCGCCCGGGGTCACCGGGCGCCGCTCGAGCGCGTCGCGAGGAAGCCTCGCCTCGTCGAGCGAGCTTTTCGGGCTCGCGCGGGCGCTAGGGGCCGACGCTCGACGCCACGAGCGGAAGGACGTTGTTGTTGATCTTCGTCGGGTCGGGGTAGTTCGCGTAGTCCGGGAGCACCGTCGGCGCCTGATAGCTGATCTTGCACCAGTAAGGCGTCGCCGAGTTGCCCTTGCCGTCGTCTCGAGGAGACCGACGCGGACCTGATACCAGCTCGGCGGCGGGCGGATTGTTGTAGTCCAGCCCGACGTCGCCGTTCGCGCCCTTCGCGTGATTCAGGCGGTTCCCGTCCTTGTCGAGCAGGCAGACGTGGGGGTCAGGGTCGTGTCCTGCAGATAGACGTCGACGTGGATGTGCTGGCCCTTGTCGCTGCACGACACTTGATCGGATCGCTCCAGACCTCCCTGGCCCGGGGCATGTCCATGTCGACGTTGCCTTCGGTCTGCTGCGTTCGTGCGGCGAGCCGGAGGATTCGGGCATCTGAGCCCTCGAGGCCGTCGCGCCCGAGAAGACGTAGCCGGCTCGGAGGCACGCTGATGTAGACCCAGCCGTCTGGTCCGTCCACACGTCGCGGGTCTGGCCCGTGTAGTCGTGGAGGTGGACGTTGGGGCCGAAGCTCGTCTGGACCCACTCGTCGCGCCAGCGAGACATGTTCCCGTTGAAGCCCGCGAGGAGGTTGCCCTCGCGCTCGACGACGTAGAGGTCCCGAGTCGGCCCAGCGCTCGATCGCGGCGCCTTGCGCGAGGAACGCGTGGACCCAGCAGCAGGTGTAGAAGTACGGCTGGATGTTGCCGTTGTCGTCGAAGAGGTCGGGCTAGTAGATGCAGGGGTAACCGGGCGCGGCCATGCATGATCGCGTAGCCCAGGTTGGCGCGGATGAACGTGTCCATGCCGTTCCCGCGGCCCTCGGTGTCGTGGTTGTTCACGAACGTGACCGAGCGCGTGCTGTCGGTCGCCTCGAAGAGCCGGCCGCGCAGGCCGGTCATGTCGAAGTAGCCGTTGCCGTTGCACAGCTGTGGATCGTGAAGTCGCCCTGGTAGTCGAAGACCGAGGCGCGACGGTTGACGGAGTTCGACGTAGTTTTCGAGGTTGCTGGGATTTCCGTCGTAATACTCGCTCACGACGAACCGGCTACGGTTCGGGCCCATGCCCTCCTGGAACTGATACATGAAGCCCTCCTGGAAGTCGAAGGGCATGTTCTTCGCCGCGTCGAGCCGGTAGCCGTCGACGCCGGTCTGCTGGTCGAACCACCGGATCCAGTTGAAGAGGTTCTGCTGCGTGACCGGGTTCTCCTGGGCCACGTCGGGCATGCCGCCCATCCACTCGTTCCAGTCGCCCTGCGAGTTCGACGGGTGGAAGTCCCACGGGCCCATCGTGAACCGGCCCTCGGCCTCGGCCCCGACGAGGCTGTCTGTCCGAGTCGTACGCCGCCGCTGCCGCTCCGCCGCAGCGCTGGTTGCAGACGACGTCGGCGTAGACGTCCATGCCGTTCGCGTGGGCGACGCCGATGAACTCGAGGTACTGCTCCTTCGTCCCCCACTTGGTCGCGACCGTGCCCATCTGGTTCTTCGAGCCGAGGTCGTAGTAGTCGTAGAGGTCGTAGCCGTCCGAGAACCCGCCGCCGGCCGCCTTGGTCGCGGGCGGCGCCCAGATCCCGTGATCCCGAGGGCGCGGAGCTGGGCGAGCCTTGTCCGAGAGGTTGTCCCACCACGCGCGATTCGGCGGTGGGCGTCGTCCCCAGCCGAAGCCTTCGATCATGATCCCGGAGACTTGCTGCGCGCTGGCGCCGGAAGAGGCGACGAGCACCAGAGAGCCGGCGACCGCAAGCTGGAGGAGCTGACGCTTCATGGAAAGCACTCCCTCGAACAGACGACGGTGAGCACGTCGTCGCCCTTAAATGAGGCAATCGTCTCCGCGGTCGGACATCCAAAAACGAAATGCCCCGCGTCGCGAGCGCTCGGCGGGGCGAAGCCACGTCCGCGCGGTGCTTTGGAGCGCCGCCTTCAGCCTCGAGACGGCCGTCGCGAAGGCGGCGCGGGCGGGCGCGCGGCGAGAATCGCTCGCCTCAAGCTGGCGTCGCCGCCTCCCATTTTCCGCTTCTCGTCAAGGAAGGCGCACAGCCAGGCGACGAGGGGCATGGGCAAGCGGTAGTGCACTTCGCGCTCGCGCGGGAGGATGTTCTCGAGCTGGCGGCGAAGGGCGAGCAGATCCTGGCCTCGCTCCGCCGTGACGTGGATCGCGCCCCGCTCGAGCCGGACCCCGTCCACGCCCTCGATCCGCGACGCTCGCACGGCGCCCTCGATCGCGTCGAGGAGCGAGGCCTGAGTCGGAGGCGCCTCGGGCTCGGGCACCGTGACGAGGATCGAGAGAGGCAGCTCGATCTCGAAGCTCGTCCGCAGCACGAGCGAGCCCTCGCCCGTCTCGTAGAGGCGCCGGATCGCCGTCGGCTCACCTCGGTGACCCGTCCCGTATTCGGGGCCGGGAAGCACGCGCAGGACTTCGTCGAGTGTGGCGCCAGGTTTCTTGAGGAGTCTGACGAGCGCTCCGGCGAGCTTGCGCGCGTCGTGCGGCGGGCTCACGAGCTCGCGCGTTCGCAAGCCGGCGATGACCGCCCACGGAAGCCCGCCCCGGATCCGAGCGCTCTCCCCGCGGTCGATCCACAGATCCTCGGGCTGCCACGGAGTCGCCACGCCCGGCCCGACCTCCCCGCCGAGGAGGTTGGGCGCCATCGAGGCGACGAGAGCCAGCCCGGGAGGACTCAGCCCGGCGAAGACGACGACGGCCGAAGCCGCGCTCCGGTTGTTCTCCGCGACGAACCCCGCTCGCGGCGCGACCTCGTGGACGGGAAGCGCGCCGTGGTCCGGAATCGCCTCGACGAGCGCTCGCTGCACCTCGGTCAGCCCGTCCGCGCCGAGCGCGCCCAGGGCCGGGGCCCGGCCCGCAGCGGCTCCGCGAACAGCGCGCGCTCGCGCTCGGGCTCGCCCCGCGCGTCGGGGATCGCATAGAGACTGGCGGCTCCCGCGTGAAAGCGACCGGCGCCCGGGACCTCGAGCTCGCACGAGAGGCGGTCGGCCGCGATCCCGCGGACTCGCCCCGTCAAGCCGATCGCCGCGTCGGCGCCTTCGGGCCACGCGAAGAGCCGTCGCGGACGCGCCGCTCGCACGACGAGCACGAGGGTGCCGGGGACGAGCGCGGGCGGGAGCGGGATCGCTTCGACGTCGGCCGGCAACGCCTCGCTGCGGGCGAGCGCGCGGGCGAGGGTCGTCCCCGTCTGCCGATCGCGGGGGTCGGCGGCGAGCCAATGGACGAGCGCGCGCAGCTCGGCGTCCACGACCGCGGCCTCTCAGTCGTCGCCGGGCTTGCCGGGCTTGGGGGGTTGGGGCGAGTCCGCCCTGGGCTCGCGTGAGCCGCCTTCGGGCTTGCTCGAGCCGCTCTCGGCCTTCTTGCGGTCGCGCTCCTTCTCCCAGAAAGGCGCGTCCTTCTTCGCGAGGACGACCTCCATGCGCAACGGCTCGGTCAAGAGAGCGGCCTGCGCCTTGGGGTGGGCCTTGTCGATCGTCCAGCGCGCCGATTTGTCGTCGAGCTTGTCGCCCGTGGTCGAGGCGAGCTTGCCCGGCATCTTGAGGGTGAAGCGCGCGCTCGAGGCCTTGCGCGCGCCGTCGAGGACCTCGCGCATCTTCTTGTCCTTCTCGGTCGGCTCGTCCTTCTCGCCCGCGTCGGGACCCATGCGCAGCAGGTTGAAGATGCTCCGCGCGCTGAAGCGGTAGACGAACGCGAAGTCCGACGGAGCGATCGCGTCGGCCGCGGGCGAGGCGTCCGCGCGCTTGTCCTCGACCATGATCTCGCGGTCGGAGAACGAGCGCACGGCGCGGAGCGAGTCCAGGTCCTTGAAGGCGAGCTCGAGCTTGACGTGCGTCTTGTGCGGACCGTCCTCGTCGACCTCGCACTTGTCGACCTTCACGCCCGCGACGTTGCAGTCCTTGAGGATCTCGTCCTTCGTCACGAAGTTCTTCACGTCGCCCGAGTCCTCGCTGTCGGGCGCGGGGTCGAGCTTCTGGATCTCGGTCATGAACGTGAGGTCGAGCTTCAAGTCGACCGAGAGCGTCCCCGAGCCGTCGCCCGCCACGCTCAGGGTCTCCTCGTAGTCGAGGCACCCGGCGAGGGGGACGAGACCGAAGGCCGCGGCCGCCAGGAGAACGAGCCGCGAGGAACGTCGGGAGCGCGGCCCCGATCGTGTGGCTTCCATGGACCGCTCGCTTTCCGAACGTGCGTTCTTTTCGCTCGACACTTGTCGCACGGCCCGGCGCGACGTTCAATGCCGCTGGAGGCTCGCGCTTGCCGCCCCTCACCCTCGCCCAGGTGGCGCTCTTCGTCGCCGTCGCCGCCGGGCTCTTTCTCGCCGGGAACCTCTTCTTGCTCCTGCTCGCCCGCCGGCACACGGCGGAGCGGGCGCCCGACACGATCTACCGCACGGCGGCCGACGACGGCTGGGTCCTCGAGCTGGCGCGTTACTCGGCGCCGCCTCGGCCCGAGGGCGCGCCGCGCCTTCCCCCGGTGATCGTCTGCCACGGCCTCGCGGTCAACTCGGTCTCGCTCGACATGACCGAGGCGGTCTCGCTCCCGCGCTTTCTCCGCGCGCGAGGCTTCGACGTCTGGCTCCTCGACCTTCGAGGGTGCGGCGCGTCGAGTCGGCCGCCACAGGGTCGCGGGCGCTACGACTACTCCTTCGACGACCACGCGACCCGCGACGTGAAGGCCGCGATCGAGCTGGTCAAGCGCGAGACCGGCGCCCCGCGCGTCTCCTGGGTCGGACACTCCATGGGCGGCGCGGTCTGCTACGGGCACTGCGAGCGCTACGGCGACCAGGACCTCCAGGCGGTCGTGGGGATCGCCTCGCCCTCGGGCTTCGGCAAGCGCCTCCTCGTGACCAGGTTCTCGCCCTTCGCGCGCTGGCTCCTTTACCCCGGGCTCCCGCACGAGTGGCCGGCTCGCCTCGTCTCCTCGATCGCGCCGCTCGTCTACGGGCGACTTCCCCTCGTCAGCATCCTCATCAATGCGCGCAACGCCGAGGACCGCCACGTGCGGATCGCTCTCGCGCGCGGGGTCGCGAACCCGTCCATGCGGCTCATACGCCAGTTCGCGCGCTGGTCCATGACGGGCGAGCTCAAGAGCGAGGACGGCTCGCGCACGTGGTTCAGCGAGCTCGGCAAGATCCGCGTCCCGTGGCTCGCGATCGCGGGCGTCGCCGATCAGCTCGTCCCGCCCGAGAACGTCCGCGAGGGCTGGGAGCGGCTCGGCTCGCCCGACAAGGAATGGCTGCTCGTCGGAGCCCAGCACGGCCACGCCGCCGACTACGGGCATTGCGACCTCGTGATCGGCTCGCACTGCCGCAAGGACGTCTACGAGCCGATCGCGCGCTTTCTCGAGAAGCACTCGCTCGACGAGGTGACGACGCGAGCGGCCGCCGAGTCGCCCGCGACCGCGTCGAGCCCGCTCTCCAGCTGAAAGCCGCCGCGGATCGACGAAATTGGCCGCGTGACGTCCGGCTCCAGTAGCTCACACAAACAGCAAAAGGAAAAGAACGGGCCGCGGATAAACGCTGATAAACGCGGATTCCCCAGAGAGTCGGATCCGCGTCGATCCGCGCAATCCGCGGCTCGTTTCTTTCTTTTGCGGCCATTCGGATCAGACAGCGCTGCTGCGGCTGCCGTGGCTCGCCCATGTCGCGACCGGCGGGGTTCAGCTCGGCGGCGGCGCGACGGGCGTGACGATCGGCGTGACGACCGGAGCGAGAGCGAGCGGCGACGCGGCGAGCGCCGAGGCGGCGATCGGGGCCAAGGCGGCGACTTGCTCGTCGCTGACCTTGTACCGTCGCGCATCTTGACCATGCGCTTGGCCCGTCGCGCGACGCCCTCGTCGTGCGTGACGACGACGAGCGTGACGCCTTCGGAGTTGAGCAAGTCGAAGAGGTCGAGGATCTCGCGTCCGCCTTGGAGTCGAGGTTGCCCGTCGGCTCGTCGGCGAGGAGGATGCGACGGCCTCTCGACGAGCGCGCGCGCGATCGCGACGCGCTGCCGCTCGCCGCCCGAGAGCTCGTTGGGCCGTGGTGAGCCCGCGTCGGCGAGGCCGCACGCGCTCGAGCGCCGTCGCGGCCTCGCGCCGGCGCTCCTTGGCCGGCACGCCCCGTAGAGCGAGGGGAAGCATCGACGTTGCTCGAGCGCGTCGAGCCGCGGGAGCAGATTGAACGTCTGGAAGACGAACCCGATCTTGCAGTCCGCGCATCTCGGCCAGCCGGTCGCCGGAGAGCGTCCCGACGTCTTCGCCGTCGAGGACGTAGCGGCCCTCGCTCGGCGTGTCGAGCCCGCCGAGCAAGTTCATCATCGTCGACTTCCCCGAGCCCGAGCGGCCCATGATCGCGACGTACTCGCCCTCGTCAATCGCGAGGTCGACGCCGCGCAGCGCGTGGACGTCCGCGCCGCCGAGGCGGTAGGTCTTGGAGACGGCCTCGAGGGCAATGAGGGGCACGCTCCGATTGTAAACGCTCTCGCCCGGCTAAGGCTTCTTGTCGGCCGGCTTCGCTTCGTCCGGCTTGGCCTCGTCGGGCTTCTTGTCGTCCGGCTTGGCGGCGTCGTCGGGCTTCTTCTCGAGCTTCTCGAGCTCTTCACGCGCCTTCGCTCGCTGGAGCTGGAGCATCCGCAGGTCGGAGGGGTTCCCGACGCGTGGGCCGGCGAGCTTCTCGGCCTCGTCGAGGTCGGCAATGCACTCGCGATAGTCCTTGAGCTGCTGGTGCGCGAGCCCGCGGAGCAGGTAAGCGGTGACGACCCAGGACGAGTCCTTCTCCGCGGTCTGGATCGCCGTCGTGAGGTCGTTGACGGCGTCCTGGAAGCGGTTCGCGCGCGTCCGCGGGGCGGTGTACTTGGCCTTGCCGCGGAGAAAGTACAGACTCGGGCGAGTCGGGCTGGAGGTGGAGCGCGCGGTCGAGGTCGCGGATCGCGTCCTCGGGGTTGGGCGGCTTGGTGTTGATCTCGAGGTCGCCGCGCGTGCGGAGCGCGACGTCGAGGTTGGGGTCGAGCTCGATCGCGCGGTCGAGCTGGGTCTTGGCCTTGTCGAACTCGCCCTGCTTCATGAAGACGATCCCGCGCTTGCCGATCGCGCGCGCGTTCTGCGGCTCGATATGGATGATCTTTCGCAGTCGCTAAGGGCCTCGTCCCACGCCTGGTCCTGGATCGCGAGCGTCGCGCGGACCTGCAGCGCCGGAATAAAGGTGTCGTCGCGCTCGACGCACCAGTAGAGGAGGTCGCGCGCCTGCCGCCGCTTGGTGACGTCGCGCACCGGGCACGGAATGACCGAGGGTTTCTCGAGACCGATCGCCTCGGCCTTGGCGAAGAGACGCGTAGATCTCGTGGTCGTCAATCGTGAGCGCCTTCTCGGCGTCGGCCTCCCAGCCGGGGCCGCCCGCCTCGCACTTCATGAGAGCGCGCAGACCGTACGCGCCCGGCCAGTAGGGGTCGGCTTCGATCGCCTGGTCGAGGTCCGTCTTGGCGCCGACGGCTTCCTTGGAGGCCTCGCGACGGGCGGCCGCGTGGAGCACGAGGGCCTCGGCGGAGGGTTGCGTGCTGTGCTCGATCGCCTGCTCGGCGTCCTTGAGCGCGCCGGAGCGGTCGCCGGTGAGCAGCCGATAGCGGGCGCGGACGAGGTAAGGCAGCATCTCGGTCCCGCTGCGCTCGATCGCCTTTCCGAACTGGTCGAGCGCGCCCCGGTAGTCGCGCTCGATCGCGCGGACGCGGCCCTGCGCCAGGGCGCCGAGCCAGCCTTCGGGGTCCAGCTGGCGGATGCTCTCGAGGTAACCGCGGCGCAAGTGCTCGCGTCCCGCCGGCGCCATCTCGGCCAGGTTCGCGAGGTCCCAGTAGGCGTCGAGGAGCTTGGCGTCGAGACGCAGCGCTTCGTTCAGGTCGTCGAGCACCGACGCGCGGGCCTCGGTGTAGCTCCGGCTCCCTTCCTTGCGGCCGACGGCGAGCCGGGCGCGCGCTCGCTCGAGGCGCGCGAGCGCGTACAGTCTTGTCGCGCGCGATCGCGGCGTCGGCGGCCTTGAGGCGCTCGTCGGGCGCGGCGCTCTTCGCCGCCTCGAGGATCTTGACGGCCGCCTCGCGGTCTTCGAGGACCTTGACCTCGCCTTGCAGCCCCGTGATCGCGGCCGCGACGTCGGGCTCTTTCTGCGTCCAGTCGGGGAGCGCGAGCCCGGCCTTGAGCGCCTCGCGCGGATTGCGGTTGGGCGCGTCGGCCTTGGCGCTCGCGACGAACGCGGCACGCCTCTCGGCAATCGCCCGACGGTCGGAGATGACCTTGAACGCGAACGCGCCGCCGCCGAGGAGCACGACGAGCAGGCCCGCGACGACGAACGGAAGCGAGCTGCGCCGGCGACCTCCGGCGACGTCGGCGCCGGCGTTGCTGGCGGAGGTGGCGTCGCGCTCGGTGATGCGTCCGGCGCGCTTGCGGCGCTTGCCGCCGCGCGGGGCCTCGTCGCCCTCGTCGTCGTCCTCGCTGCGCGGCTTGCCCCCGGCCGCGCGGGCCTCGGCCGACTCGGCGACCAGGTCGACGGCGCCGCCGATCGGCACGCCCCCCGTCGGGAAGGCGTCGCGATCGCGCGGACCGTTGCTGTCGCGCGGCTCGCCGAGCCCCGCGCCGAAGGGGCTCCCTTGCCCGAAGCCGTTGCCGCCCGCGTCGTCGCCGAACGGGCTGGGTCCGCCCTCGCCGAACGGGCTCGGCCCGCCGGCCGCGGTCCCGGGAATCGGCTCGCCGAAACCGCCGTCCTCGTCGGTCCGAGGACCCTGGCCGCCGAAGCCGCTCGCGGGGCCGCCGAAGCCGCTCGCCGGGCCACCGAAGCCGCTCGCGGGTCCGCCGAACCCACCGGACGGGTCCGCGAAGCCGCCGCCCGGTTGATGGAAGCCGCCCGGCTCCTGGGCCGGCGGCGCTCCAATGAAGCGACTGTCCGCGCCCGGCTCGGCAAACCCGCCGTCGCCGAACCCTCCGGCGTCGCCCTGAGGCTGAAACTGCGGGCGCATTCCCGTCGTCGGCGGTGGTCCCCGAAACGCGGCGCCGCGCGGCCCTCGTCCCGGATCGGGGAACGCGCCGGGCTGCGGACCGACGAGGTGCCCCGAGATCGTCGGGCTCTCGGCGCCGAACGCCGGCGGCGCGCCGAAGCGCGCGATCCCCTGGTGACCCGCGGGATCGGCGGGACCCGTCGAGTCGAACGCCGACGGGAAGCCCGGAGCCGGCGGGTTCCCCTGCGGAGCGCGGCCGGACTCGAATGCATTGAAGTGAGCCGAGTCGATCCGCCCCTCGCCCCAGGGATCGCCGGCGATCGGCGACGTCGGCGGCACCGGCAACGCGTACGAGGTCGCCGCCTCGGACTGCTCGGTTCGCACGGGAGTGAGGGGTCGGAAGATCGGCGCGCCGCCTCGGAGCCGCTGCGGCAACGCCGGATCGTCGGGGTCGAGCTCGACGGTCTTGTGCCCGCCGCGAGTCTTGTCGATCCCGGGGGGAATGAACGGACGCGGCAACGGCGGCGCCGCGGGCGGCGGCGGCGGGAAGGCGGCCGGTCGGACCGCTCCCCTGCCCGCGACCTGCGACGCGAAGGGCGAGCGCGACTCGTCCGGGTTCGCGGTGCCCGTCGCCCCGCCGAACATGGGCCGCACGACGCCCGAGGCCTCGCCGAAGAGTCCGGGTGCCGGAGGCTCGCCCGAGGCCTGTCCGAACAGCGGGCTGGCGCGGCTGGCGTCGGACTGAAACGACGGATCGCCGGGCGCGTAGAAGCCGGGATTGGTCCGCGGCGGCGCGCCCCGCTGGGCGACGACCCGGCCCGAGGCGCTCCTCGAGTCCATGGGACCGCCGAGCGGCATCCGCCCCGACGCGCCCGACGCGGACGGCGCGCCCGGCGACGAGCCCGTGCCGAGCGGGGAGTAGCCTTGTCCCGAAGCGCTGCTGCCGCCGCGGGCCGCGCGCTCGAGAGACGACGGCAGGACCTGTCGCGGCGGCCCGCCGGGCGAGCCGGTCGCCGCGAGGACGCTCCGCAGCTGCTCGCGGTCGACGTAGCCCTTCTTGAGGATCACCTGCGCCAGCCGCACGTCCGGCCGGCGTTCGCGAGCCTTGCGGGTGAGCTGGACGCACTCGCGGACGCGGTCGCCGTCGAGGAGCCCTCGCGCCATGAGCTCGCGCCCGACGAGGACGTCCTCGCGGTCGAGGTCGGAGGGACCCGCCGGCGGCGCCGCGATCGTCGCGACCCCGGACGCGGCGACTCCGAGCCCGCTGGCCGTGGGGATCGCCATCTCGCGCGAGCTGCGGCGCTGCACCTCGCGGGCGACGAGGTCGCGCAGCTGATCGGGAGTCGCGTAACGGCGGGCGACGATCACTTGCGCGAGGGTGCGCGGCGCCTGGAGCCGGCTCTGGATCGTCCGGCATTCGGTCAGTTGATCGGGCGTGAGCACGCGGTCGCGCACGACGAGGCCGGCGAGTTTTTCGTCCTGAGGGCTACCCAAAAAAGGCCTCGCCGCGCGGGAGAGCGTGCGGTCTCACAGTATTGTCAGGGGGCGTCCTCCTCGCAAGCCGGGCCTGAGCCGCGAGGCGCTCTCGCGATCGCTCCCGACGCCCGACGGACGAGCGGGCGCTCGGGAAACGCGCGCTTGGTTTACGATCGTGCGGACCATGACCGGCCTGCGGGCACTCCTGGTCCTGCGCGGCACCCTCTTGTGGCGCCGTCACGGGACGCCGTTCGACGCGATCGTGCTCGCGCTCACCCTCGGCGGCGGATGGGTCGCGGGGCGCACCCTCGGCCGTGAGGTCCCGGAGGCGGCGGGCCCGGCCGCGGGGCTGCTGGCGCTCGCGCTGTTCGCGTCTCTCGGCGCGGGGCTGGCGTTCGGCGCGTACCGGCTGCTCTACCGGGCTCGAGAGCTCGCGCTCCTCCTCGCGCAGCCCGTGGGCGAGCGCGCGCTCGTGGTCGCGCGGCTGGTCGAGCTCGTCCTCTCGAGCGCGCTCATCCTCGCGGTCGGCGCCGCCGTGCTCGGAGGCGCGGGCGAGCGCGTCTCGATCCTGGGCGTGACGCTCGCCGTGCTCCTCGGAGGCCTGCTGCTCGGGGCGTCGGGGCTGCTCGGGGCGTGGGGGTTCGCCTCGTGGGCGCGAGCTTGGCCCCGGGCCGTGCGCGCCACCTCCGGGGTGCTCTGGCTCACGGGAGCCGGAGTCTTCCTCGCGGCGCTCGCCTCGCCCCACGAGAGCCGCGCCGTGGCCCGAGCTCTCGCGCTCGCCCTCGACACGCCGCTCCAGCCCGGAGCCAGCTTCGTCGCCCTCGTGCGGGGGCTCGACCCCGTGGCGTTCGGCGCGCTCGCCCTCGAGGCGGCCTTCGCCACCGGGCTCGCCCTCGCGCTGGTCCCGCGCGGGCTCGGGGCGGCGATCGACGCCGCGTCGGCGCGTCCGTCGAGCGAGCGCGGCCTGGCGTACCGGATCGCCGGGCTCGTCGCCGCGCCGCTGCCGGGACCCGCGCGCGCCCTCGTGCGCCGCGACCTCGCCCTCCTCGCGCGCGGCGCATTCCCGCGCGGGTTGCTCGTCCTCGCCCTCTTGCCGCTCGGGCTCCTCGTCTTCCGCGAGGCGACTCTCGACAAGAAGCTCGCACAGGAGAACCTCGTCGAGCTGGCGGCGCTCTTCGTCGAGGGCCTGCTCGCGAGCGTCGCCGCCTTCCTCTTCGCGGTCGACTATCCGCGCGAACGCGCGCCGCGCCTGGTCTGGGAGCGAGCCCAGCCGCTCTCGGGCCGACACGTCCTCTGGGCGCGCGCCTACGAGGCCGCGCTCCCGTCGGTGGCGCTCGCCCTCGCGCTCGGGGCGATCGCCGCCTTCGGGCCGCCTCAGGTCGCCGACGACGCTCCGCGGATCGCGCTCGCGTGCACGCTCCTCGGGCTTCTCTGCGCGCACCACGGCGCCGCCTTCGGGCTCGAGATGGAAGGCACCGGCGGCGAGATCGCCGCGGCGGCGGGCTTTCCCATGGCGGCGGGCTTTCTCGCGGTCGCCGGCGCGCTCGCCCTCGGGATCACCGACGCGACGTCGGGCTTTCCCTGGGGCGCGGGCCTCTACCTCGTCGTCTACCGCGGTCTCGGAGCGCGCGCGGCGCAGAGCTGGGAGCGGGCCGAGGTCGCGCGCGGTTGACGGCGCTCGAGCCCGGTGTGGACGCATTTCCCGCTCGCGTCGGTTCTTGAGGCAAGCCGCGCCAATGCTAGAATGGCGCCCCTTGAGAGAAGCCGGGATCGCCGTGAGACGTCTCTTCGTCGGGACGAAGAACAGGGACAAGCTGCGCGAGATCGAGGAGATCCTCGTCGCGCTCCCGTTGGAGCTTCATCCGCTCCCCCAGGACTTGGCCGACGTCGCCGAGACCGGTACCGACGCTCGAGGAGAACGCGCGCAAGAAGGCCCTCGAGTACGCCGCCCTGGTGGGAGCGCCCGTCCTGTCGGACGACACGGGCCTCTTCGTCGACGCCCTCGGCGGCGCGCCCGGGATCAAGGCCGCGCGCTATGCGGGCGAGAAGGCGACCTACGAGGACAACCGGCGCAAGCTCCTCGAAGCCCTCAAGGGCGTCCCCGAGGGTCAGCGGACGGCGCACTTTCGTTGCGTGATCGCCCTCGCTCGCCCGGGTCAAATCCTCGCTACATTCGAAGGCGCCGTCTCGGGGCGAATCGTCGAGCAGCCCCGCGGCTCGGGTCAGTTCGGCTACGACCCGCTCTTCCTGGTCCCCGAGCTCGGACGGACTCTCGCCGAGCTGTCGGCCGCCGAGAAGCACCGCCTCAGCCACCGCGCCCGCGCGCTCGAGCGAGCCCGGTCGGCGCTGATCGAGCTGATTTGATCCCACGGTCGCTCCTCGAGCGTCGCCTGGCTTCGCGCCGGCCCGGCTCGCCCTGAACTCGTCATCCAGTCCAAAAACGACATCGAAGCATCCATGCAACTCAGCCACATTCGTAATTTCTGCATCATTGCGCACATCGACCACGGCAAGTCGACTCTCGCCGATCGGATCCTCGACATCACCCACGCCGTCACCAAGCGCGAGGCGCGCGAGCAGCACCTCGACGGAATGGACCTCGAGCGCGAGCGCGGGATCACGATCAAGGCCAAGGCGGTCGCGCTCCATTACGTCTACAAAGGCGAAGAATACTTACTCAATTTGATCGACACTCCCGGGCACGTCGACTTCAACTACGAGGTCTGCCGCTCCCTCGCCGCGTGCGAGGGCGCCGTGCTCCTCGTCGACGCCACGCAGGGCGTGCAGGCCCAGACGGTCGCCAACTGCTTCCTCGCGATCAACGGCGGGCTCGAGCTGATCCCGGTGCTCAACAAGATCGACCTCGCGACGGCTCACCCCGACGAGTGCGTCGAGGAGATCGAGAACTCCTCGGGCTCGATGCGACCGACGCCCTGCGGATCTCGGGCAAGACGGGCGCGGGCGTCGACGAGCTGATCCACCGGATCATCGACGTCGTCCCGGCGCCCAAGGGCAACGCCGATCCCAAGGCTCCGCTGCGCGCGCTCGTGATCGACTCGGCGTACGACGATTACAAGGGAGTTGTCGTCTATATAAGAATGATCGACGGCGAGATCAAAGCGCGCGAGCACATCCAGCTCATGTCGTCGGGCAAGGCCTACGAGGTCCTCGAGGTCGGCGTCTTCACGCCCAAGGACAAGGCGACCGAGAAGCTCTGCGCCGGCGAGGTCGGTTACTTCTGGGGCGCGATCAAGACGCTCGAGGACGTCGACATCGGCGACACGATCACGCACGAGAAGAGCTCGGGATCGTCTCGGCCGAGCCGCTGCCGGGCTACGCCAAGCCCGTGCCCATGGTCTACGCGGGGATCTTCCCGACCTTCAACGCCGACTTGCCCCTCTGCGCAAAGCGCTCGAGAAACTCCACCTCAACGACGCGAGCTTCGTCTTCGAGCCGGAGAAGTCCGAGGCGCTCGGGTTCGGCTTCCGCTGCGGCTTTCTCGGGCTGCTCCACATGGAGATCGTCCAGGAGCGGCTCGAGCGCGAGTCCAACGTGCAGATCGTCCAGACCGCTCCCTCGGTCCCTTACGAGGTGCTCAGGAAGGACAAGACGGTCTTCATGATCTCACACGCCCGCGCAGCTCCCCGATGCCAACTTCTATCGAGGAGATCCGCGAGCCGATCGTGCGCGCCTCGGTCATGTGCCCGACCGAATATATCGGCGCCGTCATGAAGCTCAACGAAGACAAGCGCGGCAAATATCTGAAGCAAGAGCATATCGGCATGAACCGCGTCATGCTGACCTACGAGATCCCTCTCGCCGAGATCATCTTCGACTACTTCGATATCCTCAAGGGATCGACCAAGGGTTACGGAACTCTCGACTATGAGCTCATTGGTTACACGGTCTCCGAGCTGGTCAAGCTCAACATTCTCGTGAACGCCACACCCGTCGACGCACTCTCGACGATCTGTCACCGCGACCAGGCCGAGCACCGCGGGCGGGAATTGTGCAAGAAGCTCAAGAAAGAGATCCCCAAGCACCTCTTCGAGGTCCCGATCCAGGCCGCCATCGGCGGACAGATCGTCGCCCGCGAGACGGTCACCGCGATCCGCAAGAACGTCACCGCCAAGTGCTACGGCGGCGACATCACGCGCAAGCGCAAGCTCCTCGAGAAGCAAAAAGAGGGCAAGAAACGCATGAAGCACGTCGGAAACGTCGAGATCCCGCAGGAAGCATTCCTGTCCGTCCTCAGCTCGAGCGGCGAGACCGACGAGGACAAGGGCAAGAAGCGGAAAGGCTAGCCAGGGGCCGCAGACCCGAGGGAAGTCGCCGAGCGTCTCACTGGAAGCCGAAGACGGCAGGTGTCATTTGTCATGTTGCATGTTGCATATGTCGTATGGCATTGGAGGCCTCCGGAAAGGCCCATGCTAGACCCATGAACTAGAGCGTCCGGCGCCGGCGTAGAGTTCAAGACTAGCGGAGCCGACGCGGCGAACCTCTCAACTCAAATGCCATATGCAACATGTCACATGCAACATGACAAATAAAGAACTCCATGGCCACCTGAGGTAAGTCTCCGCCCGTCCCTTCAGCCTCGAAACGCGTGCACAACGGCGGCGTCCAAAAGCCTCCTTCCCCCACAACCAAGAGCGGCCCGAGAAATGTCGAGTGAGCCGGCCCAGCTGACAGTCGAGGCCGCCCGACCGCCCCGGCGTCGCCGCGTGGGGAGCGTCCTGTCGCCCCTGCGCGAGCTCCTCACCGGGTGCCCCGCCCGCGATGCGGAGGACGCCGTCGCGCTCGCGCCCGGCCGCGAGTGCCCGGTGTGCGAGGCGCTGCTCGGGGCCGAGGGCGAGGGCGTCCGCTGCGTCCGCTGTGCGCTCGTGGTCCGCGACCTTCCGCGCGTCGCCCGCGGACTGAAGTCGGCGCTCTGGGTGCTGGCTCTCGGCGCCGTCGTGGGCTGGATCGCGCTTCCTTACGCCGACCTCCAGGGCCCCGAGGCCGCTCTCGGGCTGGCCGGAGTCGTCCTCGCGGCGATCAGTCCCCTCGTGGCGCTCCACGCGGCGCGCGCGCGGTGGCGAGCGGCGGCGGTCGCGATCGCCGTCGTGCGCGAGCACTGGGCCGAGACGGGCGGCATGGCGGTCGACGGCCAGCGCCTCCTCGACGCCAGCCAGCCCGGCAACGCGTGTCCCGTGTGCGCGCAGGCGCCGCTCGAGGGCTCGCCGGGCGGCTTTCTGTTCGCGCGCGCGAGGCTGCGGTGTCCCCGGTGCCGGCTCGACCTCGCCCCCGCGCTCACGCCGCTCGGGTTCGCCTTCGGGCTCGCGGTCGCCGCGGCGCTCGTGCTCTCGGGGGGGTGGTTGGTCGTGCGCGCGCGAGAGATCGCGGGACCCGACTTCCTGCTCCGGGCCGGTGTCGGCCTGGCCCTCGTCGCGCTCGGGCTGTCGGGCGGGTTCGCGCTCCAGGCCACGGGTCCGGAGATCGCTCAGCAAGAGCTCGAGCGGTCGAAGATCCGCTTCGAGCGCCGCCGCCGCGGCCACCGCTCGCCCGACGACGGCAGCGGCGCGGGGCTGGCCTGGTTCCAGGAGAACCTCGAGGGGATCGTCGTCGCCGTCATCCTCTTCCTGGTGGTGCGCCACTTCGTGCTCGAGCTGTTCGTGATCCCGACGGGCTCCATGGCTCCGACGCTCCTCGGGAACCACTTCCAGGTCGAGTGCAAGAACTGCCATTACCCGTTCGCCGTGCAAAAGGCCGATCACGAGATCGACCCCAAGGACGGCGAGGACGTGACCGCGCACTGCCCGCTCTGCGGCACCGCGGGACCCGACAACGAGCTCAAGCTCCACGAGAGCGACGTCCTGAGCGGCGACAAGATCCTCGTCAACAAGTTCGTCTATCGCCACGAGGAGCCCGAGCGCTTCGATATCGTCGTCTTCAAGTACCCGCGCCAACCGTCCAAGAACTACATCAAGCGCCTCGTGGGTTTGCCGGGCGAGTCGATCAAGATCGACGCCCGCGGCGACCTCTGGGCCAAGGCTCCCGGAGCGGCCGACTTCACCCTCATAAGAAAGCCACGTCGAATCCAGGACGAGCTCTGGATGCCCGTCTCGGACGCGCGCTGGCCCGACCCCAAGGGCAGCCCCTGGCGCGTCGAGCCGACGAGCGACGCCGCGCGCTGGGAGTTCCCCAAAGGCCACGACGGCGCCGAGAGGCTCGTCGCGCTCCCGGGGACCGGCGAGGCGTGGCTCCGCTACGGGCGAGCGATCCAGGACGTCTACGGCTACGACCCGCCCTGGCGCGGCGGCGACCACAAGCTCGGCGACGTGCGCGTGCGCGCGGTCGTCTCGCCCACGTCCGTCGACGCGCGCTCGATCAAGCTCCAGCTCCTCGAGAACGACCGCGTCCTCGAGGCCGAGATCCCCGTGCGCGGTCAGCCCGACGAGACGCCGCTCACCGAGGCGACGCTCCGCGAGAACGGCGTGCAGGTCGCGTGGGGCTTCGTCCCGCCGATCCGTCCCGGGCATCCGGCCGCTCTCGAGCTGGCGTACTCCGACGAGCGCTGCTGGCTGCGAGTCGGCGGCGAGGACGTGCTCTCGTGGGACGACCCTCACGCGCCTCAGGCGACCGACAGCTCGAGCGTGCGGCTGGGCTGCGGACCGGGCGGGGCGAGCTTCACGGGCGTGGCTCTCGACCGCGACATCTATTACGTCCCCTACGGACGCACACGGTACGATCCGACCGCCTCGCCCGTCGAGATCCCCGCCGACAGCTACTTCATGATGGGCGACAACTCTCCCAGCTCGGCCGACTCGCGCGACTGGGGTTTCGTGCGCCGCCCGCTCCTCGTCGGGCGAGCGTTCCTGGTGTGGTGGCCTCTCGAACAGGTGAAGCTGATACGATGAGAGAGAGCGAGCCTTCCGTGAGCGACGGAGACGACCCCTCGCGGGGTGCGGGGAGTTCGAGAATGACGGCTCCCACGACGGCATCGACGACGTCGGCGTCCACGGCGACGCCGCGATCGCCCGCGCTCGACCTCTCGCCCGCGAGAGCCGCGCGCGAGCTAGGCGCCGGGCGTCCGTGCCCCGTCTGCGGGGCCACGCTGGAACCCGCGAAGCGCCTGACGCGCGAGAGCCCCTTGCTGGGCGAGGTCGTCCTCTCCGTCGCGGGCATTCTCACGGCCGGGCTCGTCGGAGTGGCCGCGGCCGCGTGGGCGAAGGGTCGCGGCGGCTGCGATTGCCCGCAGTGCCGGACCACGTTCCGCAACGTCCCCACCGTGCCGACCAACGCGGCGGCGCTCTTCTTCGTGCTGCTCGTGGGCGCGCTCGCCGGGCTCGCCGGCGTCAGCAAGATCCAGGACGCGACGGGCGCGCGATTGGTCCTCGCGTTCGCGGCGACGATCGTCGGGATCGCCAGCCCGTTTTACGCCTACGTCGTCGTCACGCGCCCCTGGAAGCACCTCGCGGAGCGGATCGCCCGCGCGCGAGCCCGCTGGGCCGAGGAGCGCAAGACGGGCGCGATCGAGGTGGACGCGCAGGCTCTCCTCGCCGCCGCGAGCCCGGGCGCCGCCTGCCCGGTCTGCGACGGGGCCAAGCTCGAGGGCGCGGGACCGAACGCGCTCTGGAGCCGCGCGCTGCTCGGGTGCCCGCGCTGCCGGATCGAGATCCCCGCGAGGCTCACGCCGCTCGGGACAATCGGGGGTTTGATCCTCGCGGCCGCGGTCCTCGGCGCCGGCGCCTATTCGATCTGGATCGCGCGCGACGCCGTCGGCAACGGCTTCGCCGTGCGCGCCGGCGTCGGGCTGCTGCTCGGGATCTCGGGGCTCTACCTCGGCTTCATGATCCAGGGCTCGGGCGACGACGCGGCCCGAAACGAGCTGGAGCGCGGGCGGCGAGTCTTCCTGCGGCGCCTGCGCGGCCTGCACGTGCGCGACGAGGACGAGGAGCCGGTCGTCTGGTTCCAGGAGAACCTCGAGGCCGTCGTCGTCGCTTTCATCCTCGCGCTCGTGATCCGCCACTTCGTCATGGAGGCGTTCGTCATTCCGACGGGCTCCATGGCTCCGACGCTGCTCGGCGATCACTTCCAGGTCGAGTGCAAGAACTGCCATTACAAGTTCGCGGTGCAGAAATTCGAGGGGCGAGTCTCCGACAGCGGTGAGGAAGTCAATGCGCGCTGCCCACTGTGCGGCGTCGGCGCTCCCGAAAACTCGTTCAAGTTCTTCACGCCCGACGTGTGGGGCGGTAACAAGATCCTGGTCAACAAGTTCATCTACAAGTTCGAGGATCCCGAGCGCTATCAGGTCGTCGTCTTCAAGTTCCCGAAGAATCCCACGCGCAATTTCATCAAGCGCCTCGTCGGATTGCCGGGCGAGTACATCACGATCGACGCGCGCGGCGACGTCTGGGCCCGCACCGAGGGCGGGACGCGCCACCTCGCGCACAAGTCGGCGAGCGTCCAGGAAGAGCTCTGGTTCCCCGTCTACGACGCGCGCTGGCCCGACCCGCGCGAGAGCGCCTGGCGCCCCGAGCACCCCGCGCGCTGGGAGTCGCGCAAGGGCGAGACCGGCACCGCCGGCGAGACATGGCTCGGCAAGCCGGGCTCCGGCGACTCGTGGCTGAACTACGGGCGCGAGATCAAGGACGTCTACGGCTACAACAAGAGCTGGGGAAGCGGGAGCAAGCCCGTCGGCGACGTCCGCGTCCGCGCGCGCGTCACGCCCGGCGCGAGCGCCCGGTGGGTTCGCCTCGCCACGGTCGAGAACGAGCGCGCTCTCGTCGCCGAGATCCCCGTGAGCGCCGGCGCGTCGGACAGCGTCGCGACCCTTGGGACGTCCACGGGACCCGGCCGAACGGTCCTCGCGAGCGGCAAGGTGCGCGCGCTCACCCCGGGCGTCCCCGCCGAGATCGCTCTCGGCTATGCCGACGAGCGCCTGACCCTCACCGTCAACGGCGTCACGGTCTTCGCGTGGGACGACCCGACGTCGCCCAGCAACACGGAGACCTCGAGCGTGCGCCTCGGAGCCGACGCCGGTGGCGCGACGTTCGAGAACGTGAAGGTCGATCGCGACATCTTCTACGTGCCGGCTCATGGCAGCCACCCCGAGGTACGATCCGTCGAACATCGAGGTGCACGTCCCCAACGACTGCTATTTCATGATGGGAGACAACTCACCCAATTCGCAGGACGGACGCGAGTGGGGCTTTGTCCGCAAACCCCACCTGATCGGGCGAGCCTTCATGGTGTTCTGGCCGCTCGAAGACGTGAAGTTGATCCGATGAGCGAGGTGAGTGGCGCGCTCATTCTGCACAGGGATCATCCGGCGCGAGGAGAGGGCTGATGCTTCTCCGCGTGCGTGACCTGAGAAAAGCCTACAAGGGCCGCGAGGTCGTCAGCGGCGTCTCGCTCGAGGTCAACGAGGGCGAGATCGTCGGCTTGCTCGGCCGCAACGGTGCGGGCAAGACGACGACCTTCCGCATGACGATCGGCATGATCTGGCCCGACGCCGGGCGAGTCGACTTCAAGGGCAAGGACGGCGTCGAGCGCGACGTCACCTCGCTGCCGATGTACCTCCGCGCGCGCGCCGGCATGGGCTACCTCGCGCAGGAGAACTCGATCTTTCGCGACTTGTCCGTCGAGGACAACCTCGGGTGCATCCTCGAGACCCTCGGGATCTCGCGCAAGGAACGCCGCACGAGGCGCGACGCCCTGATCGAGGAGTACGGCCTCACCGCCGTGCGCAAGTCGATCGCGCGCGTCCTGTCGGGCGGCGAGAAGCGGCGCCTCGAGATCGCGCGCGCCCTCATCACGCAGCCCAAGCTCATGCTCCTCGACGAGCCCTTCGCCGGAGTCGACCCGATCGCCGTGGGCGACATCCAGAAGATCGTCTTCGGCCTGCGCAGCCGCGGGATCTCGGTCTTCATCACCGACCACAACGTGCGCGAGACTCTCGCGACGACGGACCGCCTTTACCTCATGAGCGACGGCCGCGTGCTCGTCTCGGGCACGCCGCGCGAGATCGTCGCCAACCCGGACGCCAGGCGCCTCTACCTGGGAGAGGGCTTTCAGCTCGACCTCCCGCAGGCGCCTTCACCCGACGCCAAGCCCGCCGCGAGAGCGGGCGAGGAGGCCGCTTGAGCGACGAGCCCGCGAAGCCTGCCCCGAGCGAGGGCGGAGTCGTCGTTCCGCCCCCGAGCGGCGCGCCCCTGAACGGCGCGCCGACCGGCGACGCCCCCAAGGCCCCCGAGCTCGCGGCCACGAGCCCGGTCGAGAGCGCGCCCGTCGCCGCCTCGATCCCGACGGCCCAGGGCGACGACGCCGCCGCCGACGACTCCGACGACGGGCGACCCCCGTCGCGCGCCGCCCAGTGGGACGCGGACCTCCGCAAGCGAGGGCGCTACACCGAGGTCGCGGCGCTCCTCGCCTTCCTGGTCCCCGGGCTCGGGCACGTCTATCTCGGGCGACCGTTCAAGGGACTGCTCGCCTTCACCGTCCTCGTCGGACTGTTCGGCTGGGGGATCGGGATCTCGCGCGGCGAGTGCGTCTCGCTCGCGACCGACGAGGAGAACGGCCACCGCTACGCGTTCCTGGCTCAAGTCGGCGCCGGCCTGCCGACCGGCCTCGCGCTCCTGCACACGCACACGTACGAGGTCAAGCACGCGCTCGGCATGGAGGCGGTCAAGCCCGACGACGTGTCCTTGCACTACACCGACGACGAGTACGTCGACCGACTCCCGCGCCTCGACGAGGGCCTGCTCTACACCATGATCGCGGGGCTCCTCAACCTGCTCCTGATCTACGACGCCTTCCTCGGGTCGCCGGGCGCCGCTCTCCGGCCCAAGGACGACTCGCTCGACGAGTCGCCCGCCGTGGACGAGGCGCCCACGACGAGCGGTCAGCCACCCCCCGCGGTACCACAGCCTCCGTCGCCGTCACCGCCGCCCGAAGCCTCGCCGCCGGCTTCCCCCAAGGAGGGCGCCTAGTGGACCTGCTCTCGTTCGCCGCGGTCTGCGCCGCCACGGCCTACTGCTGCACGTGCGTCAAGGAAGACGGCGCCGACCGCGTCATGTCGGCGACGCTGAAGCTGTTCCTGGTGCTCGCGGTCGGGATCGGCTGTTTCGCGGGAGTCATCCAGGTCTTCACGTCCCTGGCGGGCTGACCGGCTGTGCGGCCCGGGAGCCATTCGCGATGACCGACCTCGTGTACGGACTCGACTTCGGGACCAGCAACACCTCGCTCGCCGTCGTCGGGCGCGAGGGGCCGCCGCGCCTGCTCCCGATCGATCCGGCGGGCGAGCCGAGGACGGTCCTCCCGACGCAGGTCTACTTCGGGCGCGACGACAAGAAGCAGGCGATCGTCTCGGTCGGGACGCAGGCGTTCAAGGATCTGCTCCGGCTCGGAGTCCGCGACGACGGGCGCTTTCTCTTCGAGCTGAAGGCCGTCCTCGGCTTTCCCGTGACGTCGACGCGCCTGCAGGGGCGAGTCGTCGAGTTCGCCGACCTCGTCGCGCACGTGATCCGCTTCGTGAAGACCAACGCCGACAAGGCGTGCGGCGAGGACGTGAGGCGAGTCGTCTGCGGGCGACCGGTGAGGTTCTCGGACGAGCCCGAGATCGACGCGCGCGCCCAGGCGACTCTCGGCCGCGCGCTCGAGCTCGCCGGGTTCGAGGAGCACGACTTCGCGCTCGAGCCCGTGGCGGCCGACGCCGCGGCGGGGACGAGCGAGGCGGGCGTCTCGGTCACCGTCGACATCGGCGGCGGAACGCTCGACGTCTCGGTCGTCCGGCACTCGGGGGGCGCGATACCTCCGGAGGTGCTCGGTGTCTCGGGGCGAGTCGAGGCCGGGCGCAACGTCGACCGCCGGCTGATCGACGAGCATCTCCTCGTGCCGTTCGGGCGAGACGTGACGTGGGAGCGCGGGCGCAAGATCCCCGCGTGGGTGCTGCACAAGGTCGGCGCCTGGTCCGAGTTCCACCTCCTCGGAGACGACGCCGACTTTCTCCGGGCGCTCGCGCGGACCGAGATCGAGTCGCGGCGCCACGAGACAGTCCTCGCGGTGTCGAAATACTTTCGCGAGAGGCACGGGTACTCGTTCGTGAAGGAGGTCGAGGGACAGAAGATCGCGCTCTCCGAGCAGGAGCGCGTGCGCGTCCGCTTCGTCGGCGGCGGGATCGTCGTGCTCGAGGAGATCGCGCGCGAGCACCTGGGGCCCGTGCTCGACCCGCTCCTGCGCGCGCTCGACGCGTGCGTCGACGAGGCGCTGGCGCGAGCCCGCCTGTCGGACCAGGACGTCACCGCGGTCGAGCGGATCGGCGGGTCGAGCCGGATCCCCGCGGTCGGCGACCGGCTGGCGAAGAGGTTCGGCGCCGCGAAGGTCCGCGGCACGGGCAGCCTGACGGCCGTCGCGCTCGGGCTGGGAGAGCTCGCGCGAAGGCGTTTTCTCTCCTGAGACCGGGGTCGCCCTCTTCCCACGCCGCTCGCTAGCCGACCGATCGCTCGTCCGCTGGCCCGCGCCGGGCGTCCGAGCCATGTTGGCTGTCGCCGTGGGGGGACAATGACCGAAAGCGTGAGCACGACCGTCGAGGGTCCGGGCGCGGCCGAGGCCGGAGCCGAGCCCAAGCCGCACGAGGTCGCCGCCGCCGCCGCGCGCGATGCGTGGGAAGTGGCGCGCGTCGCCATGGAGATCTCGCAGGGCGTGGCGAACGCCGCCCGGGCGAGAGCGCAGGCGATCAAGGACACCACGGTCGCCGCCAAGAAGGCCGCCGAGGAGGCGCTCAAGTCGCACGCGACCGCGCTCGACCGGACCGCCCTCGCGTTCGAGCTGGCGAGCGCCGCCAAGAAGGCCGCCTACGACCACGCCGCCTCGGTCCAGCGCGCGTCCGAGGCCGCTCGAGTCCGCTTCGCCGACGCCAAGGCGAACGCCCAGAATGCCGGGGCGAGCACCAAGGCCTTCGAGGACGCTCGCGCCCGGGCGACGGACAAGGCGGCCGCCGAGGCCAAGGCGCTCGCGGCCTCGGACGAGGCGACCCGCCTCCTCGAGCGAGCGGGCAAGGAAGCCGAGGGCGCCCGCGCGATCACCGCCGGCTGCCGCGAGAACGCCGCGGCCGCCGAGCGCGCGCTCGAGCTCGCGAACGAGAAGCTGCGTCTCGCGAGCGAAGCGGCCAAGCGCGCGCGGGACGAGCTCGCGGGCGCCACCACCAGCGGGGAGATCGTCGCGGGCCACGCGAAGTCCGTGGCCGAGACGGCGCGCGTCGCCGAGGCCGCGCTCGACAAGGTCCGCGCCACGCTCGCGGCCGCCGAGGTCGAGGCGACCCAGGCCGCCCTGGTCGCCTCGAAGGCCGCCGAGGCCGCGACCACCGCGACAACGGCCATGGCTCAAGCTCGCGGCGCGGCCGCGATCCGCGCGGCCGCCGCCGCCACCGCCCTCGCGGCGGACGAGCTCTCCAAGCGCGCCGAGGACGAGGAGCGGACGGCCGCCGTCGTCGCCGCGGCGAGCGAAGCCGTCGCGAGCGCCGAGAAGGCCGCCATCGCCGCCCGCGAGGCCGCCGCGCTCGCGGCCAAGGAAAGCGCGGTCGCGGAGGCGCCCGTCGCGGACGCGCGCGCCGCCGTCGCGAGCGCCGAGAGCTTCGAGGCCGCCGCCCAGGGCGACGTCGACGCCGCTCGCGCGACGCTCTCGCGCGAGACGGAGGCCCTCCAGCGCGCGACCGAGGCCGAGCTGAACGCGGTCCTCCAGGGCAGCGAGGCGGCCCAGGCCGCCGAGACCACCCGCGCCACGTTGCAGGCGGCCACGGACGACGCCCGCCGCGCGTCGGAGGCGGCTCTCGGCCTCGAGCAGGCGGCTCTCGCCGAGAAGGAGGTCCACGACGGCCTCCTCGCCAAGATGCGCCTCGCCGAGAAGGACGCGCAGGAGCTCCGGGCGGAGTGGGAACGCTTCCGCCGCGAGGCTCGCGCCGCGAACGATCGGGTCGTCCTCGCGCAGAACGCGCTCGAGGGCCTGGAGGCGGCGACTCCGGCCCTGACCAGGGAGCTCGCGCCGCCGCCGGCCGCGCCCGCGCCCGCCGCCGTGCCCGCGGCGGCGCTCGAGCCGGCGCCGCCGACGAAGAAGCAGTCGCGGCCCAGCATGCCCGTGCCCAAGATCGCCACCGGGGCGTCCCTGCGCCTCACGGTCTCGGCTCCCGATCAGCCGCCGACTTCGTACGCCCTCAACCGCGACGTCGTCGTCCTCGGGCGCGACTCGACCTGCGACGTGCACCTCGACAGCATGCTGGTGTCGCGCCGTCACGCCGAGATCCGGCGCAACGAGACGTTCTTCGCCCTCGTGGACCAGAACACCGGCAACGGGACGTTCCTCAACGGCAAGCGGATCTCGGGGCTCTCCCTCCTCAACGACGGCGACGCGATCGGTCTCGGGAACTACCGGATCCGGTTCGAGGCCGAGACGGCGACGGCCTTCGGCCCGCTCCCGGCGGCGAACACGATCGAGAGCGACAGCTCGTCGGGCATGACGATCCAGATGTCGACCAGCATGGAGAAGCGCGTCGCCGAGGAGGTGTCGGGGCGAGTCCGCGGCTACGTCGTCCTCTCCCACCCCGACTTGCCGCCCGAGTCGGACATCAAGCTGTTCGTCGCCGACACGTTCCAGATCGGCAAAGGCCCCGAGTGCGACCTCGCGATCCGCGGCTGGTTCGTCCCGCGCAAGGCCGCGGTCATCGTCCGCGGGACCGACCGCTACATGCTCATGAACGTCTCGTCCTCGCCGAGCGCGATCCTCCTCGACGACAAGCCGATCGCGGACAAGGCGCCGCTCGCCGACGGGTCCCGGATCGAGGTCTACGGCGAGACCTTCCGCTTCTCGGTGCCCGCCGCCGAGAACCCGTGAGCGCTTGCGGATCGCGGGCTACGAGGTCCAGGACGAGCTCGGGAGCGGTTCTCAGGGCACCGTCTATCGCGTCCGCGAGCCTTCGACCGGGGTGGTGCGAGCCCTCAAGGTCCTCGCGGGCTCGCTCGATCCCGAGAGCGTCCTCCGGTTCAGGCGAGAGGCGGAGACGCTCGCGCGCCTGAACGGGCGCGGCGTCGTCGCCGTCCACTCGACCGGCGTCGAGGGCGGGCGGCTCTACTACGTCCTCGACCTCATGCCCGGAGGCTCGCTCGGGCAAAGGCTCGCCTCGCGCGGCCGACTCGACTGGCGCGAAGCCGCGGGGATCGCGGCCAAGCTCGCGCGGACGCTCGAGCTCGCGGGCGGGCTCGGCCTGGTCCACCGCGACCTGAAGCCGGCGAACGTCCTCTTCGACGACTCGGGCCAGCCGCGGATCGCCGACTTCGGGTGCGTCCGCGACCTCGGCGCCAGCGCCTTGACCGAGACCGGGACCGCGCTCGGGACCCCGGACTACATGGCGCCCGAGCAGCTCGACCGTGAGGCCAGCGATCTCCTCGAGGCCGTCGACCTCACTCCGGCCAAGGGCACCGAGGCGACGCTCTCGCTCGAGCTCAAGGTCCGGGTCGCGATCGAGGCCCACGAGTACGACCGCGCGCGCGCCGACCTCGAGGAGCCGCACGACGGGGCCGACGAGCCGGAGCGCGCGCTCGTCGACCGCCTCCGGGCGCGCGCCACGCGGGCCGCCGGAGAGGCCGATCCCGAGAGAGCCCGCGCCTCGTGGGACGCGCTCGCGTCGACGATCGACGGCTACCGGTTGGGACCGCGGCGTCCGTGACGGCGAGCGCGCGCCGCCGTCAGCGGGGCGACCCCCCAGCCCGCCGGCGCTCTCGCTCGGCGCGCAGGTCGCGCACGATTCGCTCGAACGTCGCGCGCGTTCCGGGATCGGAGCGCTCGGCCGCGCGACCCAGCCGCTCGAACGAAGCCTTGTCCTCGTCGGGCACGCTCATGACGTACTGGATCGCGAGCTGCACGGTCGCCGTCGCCAGGCTGCGGATCGCGGGGCTCTCGCCGGCTCGCACGGGCGGCAGACTCTCCGACGAGCGGACGAGGAACTGCAGCCCCTCGCGCAGGGTGGCCGGACCGCCTCTCCAGCCGGCTCGCCCCGCCGCGTAGAGGAGAGCCGGGCAATCGGGCCACGCGGGGAGCAGGCGGTCGACGACCTTGTGAGCGAACTCGGGCCGCTCGGCCGCGTACTTGTAGACCCAGACCCTCATGGCGTCGAAGTCCGCCCACAGCTCGGTCGAGTCGATCTCGGGGTCGAGCTCGAGCGCGCGGCGCGCCGACGCGAGCGAGTGCCGGAGCTGATCGAGCTCGTGATCGTCGAGCTCGACGGCGTTGAAGGCGAGATCGGCGAAATCGTGGTGCGCGACCGCCGAGAGGTATCGCGGCGCCAGTTGTGCCCCGAGCTCTCGCGACGGCGCCGCCAGCCGCCACGCCGCCTCGACGTCTCGATCGGCGTCGCCCGGGTCGGCGAGCCCGAGCGCGCGCCGGTAAAGAGGCGCCGCGAGGGGCGCGAGCCACGCATTCGCGGCGCGGTCGCGCGGCAGCCGGGCGAGGTCGGGGACCAGGCGCGCCAGGTCCTCGAGCGCGGTCGCGTCGTCGCCCGATGCCGCGGCGGCCGCGCCTCTCTTGGCCCGGAGCGCACTCGCCCTCGTGGGCGCGACGTCGAGCGCCCGCTCGAAGCTGACTCGCGCCCCGCGCCCGTCGCCGTGCGCGAGCTGCGCGTCGCCGAGAAGCTCGAGCGCCGCGCCCCGCAGCTCGGGAGTCGCGTCCCTGGCGACCGCGGTCGCCTCGATCAACGCCGCCGCGACCCGGTCCGCGAGGAGGAGCGCGCGACCGTGGAGGATCCGCTCCTCGGGCGACAGCGAGCCCGGGGCTCCGGGCAGCGACTCGAGCGCGGCGAGGGCTCGCGCCGGGTCGTGCCACGCGAGGAATGCCTCGGCCTCGGTCGCCGCGAGCTCGCGCTCGAAGAGGGCGACGGACACCGCGGCGGCGTCCGAAGCGCTTCCGCGCCGGGCGAGCTGGACCTTCTCGAGCGCGAGGGACGCCTGGTGGTGGGCCCGCGCGAGCAGCGGAGCGCCCTCGGCGCTCGAGACCGGAGCCGCGCCGGAGCCGCGCCGGAGCGGCTTGAGGACGTCGCGGCCGGTCGAGAGCTCGCGGCGCGCGGCGTCGAGGAGCGCGCTCTGGCGGGCCGCCCTCGACTGCTGGGCGACGACGGTCGCGATCACGCCGAGGGCGACCAGCGCGACGAGGGCGAAGGCGGCGCGGTCGAGCGCGCGCGCCGGAGCCTTCGCCGCGACCGCCTGGCCCTCGAGAAACCGGTCGAGGTCCTCCGCGAGCGCGTTCCCGTTCGGTAGCGCCGCGCCGGAGCCTTCTCGAGCGCGCGCGCGACGACGCGCGCGAGGGGCTCGGGGACCCCGGGCGCCAGCTCGCGCACGTCGCGCACCGGGCTCGCGCGCGAGCGAGCTGTCGAGGAGCGACGAGGACCGTGTCGCCCTCGATCGGCGGGCGCCCGGCGAGGGCCTCGAAGAGGACGCAGCCGAGCGAGAAGACGTCCGCCGCGGCGCCCACGGCTGGCCCAGCTCGCCTGCTCGGGCGAGCAGTAGCGCGAGCGTCCCGAGGAACTGCCCCGAGCGCGTCAGGCGCTCGACGTCGCGCGCCGTCGCCAGCCCGAAGTCGGTGAGCCGGGGCGCGCCGCCGGCGCGCGCGTCGAGGAGGACGTTGGAGGGCTTCACGTCGCGGTGGACGATCCCGCGCTCGTGGACGAAGCCGAGCGCCCGCGCGAGGTCGCGCGCCGAGCTCGGCGGCGCGCCGCGGCTCGAGCCGGCCCTCGCGCTCGAGGAGCGCGCTCGAGGCCCTCGCCCTGGCACGAGCTCGAGGATCATGTAGAGCGAGCCGTCCGGGCTCTCGCCGAGCGCGTGGACCTTGACGATCCCGGGGTGGCGATCGCAGCGCGCGAGCGAGCTCGGCCTCGCGGCGGAAGCGCGCCGCGCGCCCTCTCGTCGCCCGCGCGACGACCGAGCGCTGATCCCGCGCCCCGAGACCGAAGAGTTGGTAGACGTCGCCTTGAGAGAACTCGCGTCAGCGGCGGTCCCCGCCCCGCTGATCGTCGACCTCGGTGCGGGTTCGGGAGCCATCGGTCTCTCGCTGCTGAGTGAGTTGTTGCATCGGGGCGTGGCCGCGAGTCTTCTTGCGATCGATGAGTCGAGCGAGGCGCTGGCCCTCGCTCGACAGAACGCTCGCAAGCATCATCTCGACGCGGTCTCCTTTGTCCACTCGTCGTGGTTCGCGTCACTCGATACCTCCCTGCGCGGACGGGTCGACCTGATCGTGGCCAATCCGCCCTACGTGGGTGAGGCCGAGTTTGACGGGCTCGACCCGGTGCTTCGCCATGAACCTCGCGGGGCGATCGTCGCCGCGGACGTCGCGGACGTGGCGGGCTTCGCCGATCTCGACATCGTCATTCGTGAGGCCCTCGAGTGGCTGGCGCCGGGTGGAGCGCTCATCTGTGAACACGCCGACACTCAGCGCCGCGCCGTTCTCGAGTTAACTGACGCGGTGGGATATCGCTACGTCGAAGACCTCGATGACCTCTCGGGACGCCCCCGCATCTTGGTCGCGCGCCGATGACCCAGATCGTCGAGCGAGACGAAGCGGTCCGACTGCTCCTCGAGGGCGCCGTGGTCGCTGTACCCACCGACACTGTCTACGGCGTCGCCGCCTCTCTGGCCACCCCGATGCCGTGGCGTCGCTCTTCCTCGTGAAGGAGTCGCCCCTCGACCGTGCGCTACCCGTGCTGGTGCACGCGCTGAGTCCCGATGCAAGAGATTGATGTGGACGTGGAGCGAACGGGCGCAACGTCTGTCCGAGGAGTTTTGGCCTGGTCCCCTGACGATCGTGGTGCCCGCCTCCCATGAGTTGGCGGTGATGCTCGGCGGATCCCGCGAAACAGCGTGGGCGTGCGCGTGCCCGATGATGAGCTGTTGTTGTCGGTGCTTCGCGAGTGCGGCCCGCTCGCGGTGTCGAGCGCGAACACCCATGGCGCGGAACCCTGTCACAGCGCCGACGAGGTACTGCGGGCGCTGGCGGGGGAGTATCTGGCCGGGCGTGCTCGATGGCGGCGAACGACGTGGTGAGGTGTCGACGGTGGTGGAAGTAGCTGACACCTCGTGGCGGGTCCTTCGTGAGGGCGCCATCAGCGCAGCCCGCATCGCCGCGGTGCTGGGTTAGCGCGCGTCGCCGTCCGCCAGGCGCCGCACCCACGACGCCGGTCGCTTCTCTAAGAAGGCGGCCATGCCTTCGCGGGCCTCGTCGCTCGCGAACAGTTCACCGGAGAGTTGTGAGGTCCAGGCAAAGGCCTGCTCGAGGGGGAGTGTCGGCACCGTGTAGAGAAGTTCCTTGGTGACCGCCAGGGCGTGGGGTTCGCCCGCGAGGAGATCGTTCACGATCTCGGCCACGGTCGCGTCGAGCGACTCTAGGGGAACCGACGCCGTGATGAGGCCCGCGCTCGCCGCTTCCTCCGCACCGAAACGATGTCCGCGGAGAAAGGCGCTCTGAGCGGCGGCGAAGGGCATTTTGGGCAAGCACACGACCGCGATGATGGCCGGGGCCACGCCGATGCGAACCTCGCTGAACCCGAAAGTAGCGGTGTCGACCGCGACCGAGATGTCAAGAACGGCCGCGAGCCCGACGCCGCCGGCCACGCAGTGCCCGCCAATGCGCCCGACGAAGATCTTGGGTGAGTTGCGGATCTTTAGAAACAGTTCGCTGAGCGCCACGGTCGCCGTACCAGGGGCGGAGCGTTCTCGAAGGTTGGCTCCCGCGCAGAACACTGTTCCGTTATTGGTTACGATGACGACTCGGACCTGAGGGTCGTGATCGGCCGCGTCGATGGCCGCGACCAGTTCACCGAGCAGTTCATCGCTCAGTGCGTTGCGACGGGACTCATCGTTCAGCGTGACGGTCATCACGCTGTCGGTGACGCTGCGTTCAACAAGGCTCATGGATGACTCCTCGGTCGTGGGCCCTCACTGGCGCCTCCGGCGAAGGCCTGAGCGCGCTGAAGCCAGTGCGCCCCGAGTTCGCCGGTGACGAGAGACGTGTCAAGTCGGGTGTCGTCGCTGCGTGACCACGAGGCAGAACTCCTCGGCTGAACCCACGATGGCGTCGTCCGCGTGGTCGGGCCCCCATCGCCACACGTCGCCGTCGGGACCGGCGAGCTCCAGTCGAACCGTTCCCGGTGGCGTCGGTTCGCCGCGGACGTCGTACGACCACCGCCGAGTGATGAAACCGAGTTGGGCGACGTGGCGTAGTCGGTCGGTCGGTTCCCGTGAGACGCCGAGCGCGTCCACGATGTCGACGCCGTGAGCCCACGTCTCCATCAAACGCGCTGTCAGAAATGACTTCGCCCCCATCGAGGGGCCGTACCAGTCGACGCGAGAGTCGTCGGTGAGCGATGGACGCGGCCAGCGTCGAGCAGCCCTCGGTTCGCCCGCCAACGCGCCAGGAGATCATCCGACGACAGTGCGCGAAGCGGCTCCGAGGGTGATCTCATCGAGGCTCTGCGTTCGCGGCGCGGGCGAGCAGGTCGTCAAGATCGCGGCGAAACCGCTCGGGATCGCTGACGGCGATGGAGGCTTGATCATCAAAGTAGGCGAGATGAGCTATCTGGTCGAACACGTTCCAGCCGAGACTCGCCGTAGTCCGGCTCCACTGTTCAGCGTGAGGTCACTGACGACGTCGTCGAGCGAGTTCTGCTCGGCGACGAGGTCGCGGCGAAGTTCGTCGAGACCGCTCACGACGCGAGCAGCGCGGTAGGGATCTCGACGTAACGACTGCGGAGCCACTCGCCGAGGCCCTTGGCCTGGGCGTCTTGGCGCGTGGACGCGGCGACCCCCTCGTCGAGCAGACCGCGGATGACGAAGTTCAGGGATCGCAAGGCGGGAAGACGATATCGCTCGACGACGAGCGGCTTCGTTTCGGGGAGAAGGCGACCAAGTTCGTCGACGCTGAGGAATCCGTCGAGCCACGCGAACGCCTCGTCGCTACGAGCAAAAATCCCGAGATTGGCGTTGACCTCCTTTGTCTCCCGAGCGGGCGCCGAAAAGTTGTCCGAGTGGGACGAGGGTGGTGGCCCCGCCGGGCGCTTCCACGTGCGATCCGTGATTCGCGTCAACGTGGGTCGCCGTGGACGGGGCGACCGAGTCGATAACGGTGCGTTCACCGCCGAGAACCGTCACGTACTGGGGCACCAGGTTGCTCGGCACGAGGGCGGGGGAGTAGACCCCGTAGGGCGAACCGGCCGACGGGCTCGAGCCGGGAATGAAGAACCCGGGGACCGTGGCGAGCGCGAGCTCGACCACGGCGTCAGCCAGCGCGCGCCCGACCTTGCGTTCGTCGGGGTCTTTGACGGTCAATCGCCAGGTGGCAACGGCCTCTTCGTTGGTCGCGGGATCGGCTTTGTCGGTTCGCACGAGGCGAGTGGTCACGCTCTCGAACTCGCTGGGCGCGTGTGGCGAGGCGAGCCAGAACGCCTTCTCCACCAGATCGGCCTTCTCTTCGATGTCCAGACCAGTGAGGGCGACGCTCAGATCTTTGCGATATCCGCCCAGCTCGTTCATCGCGACTTTCAAGGTGGTGGGCGGGGCTTCTCCGCGAACGCCGCTGATGCGCACCCGGTCGGCGCCCGACCTGTTCTAGCTCGATGGTGTCAAAGCGCGCGGTGACGTCGGGACCCAAGTACGCGGGGGATCCGATCTCGTACAGCAGCTGTGAGGTGACGGTGCCGATGGACACCTGGCCTCCCGTACCGTCGTGTTTTCCGACCACACAACTTCCGTCCTCGGCGACCTCCACCCAGGGGAAGCCGACGCGCTCCATGTGGGGAACCTCGCGAAAGAATGAGTAGTTGCCACCGGTGACCTGAGCGCCACACTCAATGACGTGACCCGCCACCACCGCGCCCGCGAGGGCGTCAAAGTTGTCACGTCGCCACTGGTAGTGCCAGGCCGCGGGGGCGCACACGAGCGCGGCGTCGGTGACGCGACCAGTAATCACGATGTCCGCCCCTTCGGCCAGGGCCTCCACGATTCCAAAGCAACCCAGGTAGGCGTTCGCCGTGATGAATCGACTGAGGTCGCCGAGTGCCTCACCCGTCTCGAAGTGTGTGAGCGCCCCCGCGCGTTGAAGGTCATCCAAGCGTCCCAGGAGATTATCGCCGTTGACGTAGGCAATCGTGGGAGAGAGTCCGAGTTGATCGGCCGTGTCGCGAAGCGCGATCGCGCACGCCTCGGGGTCGAGTCCGCCGGCGTTCGAGACGACCTTGATGCCCCGATCGAGACAGGTGCCCATGACCTGTTCCATCTGAGTGAGGAACGTGCGGGCGTATCCCTGGCCCGGGTGCTTCGCCTGCGTCCGCGCCAAGATCAACATGGTGAGCTCGGCGAGCCAATCGCCCGTCAAGACATCGATGGGACCGTCTTCCACCATCTCGCGCGCGGCCGAGATGCGATCGCCGTAGAATCCCGAACAGTTGGCGATGCGGATCACGCGGGTTCTGCGGTCTCAGTCTCGGGACGCATGGTCAAAAGTGCCGCTCCACTCTCCACCTGATCGCCTTTCGCCACGAGCACCTCGTCGACGGTCCCGTCGCCGCTCGCCGCGATGACGTGCTCCATCTTCATGGCCTCCATGACGATGAGCGTCTCGCCCGCGTGAACGACTTGACCCGGTGACACTCGCACGTCCAAGACTCGTCCGGGCATCGGAGCGCTGAGCCCCCCGGCGTTGGGCGCTTGTCGACGGACTTCAAAGCGTTCGACCACTTCGAAGTCGACTGTCCCATGAAGCGATTGCACGTAGAGGTGGCCCGCGGCCTGGGTCACGCGTACCCGTCGGCGCCGCGCGTTGACTTCCACGTCGATGTAGTCACTGCTCCACTGATGAACGACGGCGTGGCCGAGCTCGCCCAGGTCGAACGTGCCATCACGACGTCGGACGTAGTGCACGCCGATCGAACTTTCCCCGTAGAGCAGTTCGACGTGTTGGCGGGGAAGACGAGCGTTGCGCCAACCACTCGGCAGCTCGTGGAGCACGGCAGCGTCGGCGCGGTGACGTCCCTGCAGCCACAGCGCACCCGCGCACGCGGCCCTCGTCAGTTCATCGTCATCGAGGTCGAGAGTACGAAGGGGATCGAAACGCTCGATGAAATCAGTGGTCGTGTCGGCGCGGAGGAAGTGCTCATTGCGCAGCACGTTCACCAGAAAGTCCCGATTCGTCGTCACCCCGCCGAGGTGCAACCGCTCCAGACCAAGAGCGAGCGTGGCCGCGGCTAACTCTCGCGTGGGGGCGTGCGAGATGATCTTGGCGAGGAGGGGATCGAAGTCGACCGTGACGAGTGAGCCTTGCTGGACGCCACTTTCCCAACGAAGACTCGGCTCGAGCGCCGGTTCGAAGGCGTCCAACGTGCCCGTCGCGGGCAGAAACCCGACCAGCGGATCTTCGGCGCACAGGCGCACTTCGATGGAGTGGCCCCGCAGGACGATGTCCTCTTGGGTGTAGCCGAGCTCCTCGCCTTGGGCGAGTCGCAACTGTTCGCGCACGATGTCGATGCCGCTGACGTCCTCGCTCACCGGGTGTTCGACCTGCAGGCGTGCGTTTACTTCCAGGAAGTAAAAGTCGCGAGTCTCGTCGTCCACGAGGAACTCAACCGTTCCCGCTGATTGGTATCCGATGGCGCGCGCCAAGGTGAGAGCGGCCGTCGCCATGGCCTCGCGCGCCGAGGGATCAAGAGCGGGCGAGGGAGACTCTTCGATGAGTTTTTGGTGTCGTCGTTGAATAGAGCAGTCGCGCTCTCCCAGATGCACCAGGTGGCCGTGTTGGTCGCCGAGTATCTGAATCTCGACGTGACGCGAACGTTCGACGTAGCGTTCGAGAAAGACTCGATCGTCCGAGAATCCGGCCAGTGCTTCACGGCGCGCGGCCTCGAGAGCGTCGTTCAGCTGGGAGGGGGAGTGCACGACGCGCATTCCCTTGCCCCCGCCGCCGGCCGCGGCTTTGACCATGAGGGGGTACCCGATGTCGTTGGCGTCGCGTGGGTTTTCACTCGAAAGCAGCGCCGGCACGCCCGCGGCGAGCGCGAAGGTCTTCGCCGCCAATTTGTCGCCGACGTCGGCAATGACCTGTGGCGGAGGTCCGACCCAGACGAGACCGGCGCCGAGAACGTCCGCCGCGAAACTGGCGTTCTCCGACAGGAATCCGTATCCGGGATGAATCGCCGCCGCGCCGCTGGCGAGCGCCGCCGCCACGATGGCCGTCGCGTCAAGATAACTCGCGGGCAACAAAACTGCTTCGTCGGCTTCGCGCACGAAGGGCGCCCGAGCGTCGGCCGCGACGTAGACGGCGACGGTGCGTAGCCCCGACGCGCGCGCTGCTCGAAGTACGCGTCGCGCGATCTCCCCACGATTGGCCACCAGAAGAGACGAGAAGGTCACAGTCGAAAGACCCCGTAGCTCGTGGCACCCTTGATCGCGCGGGCGCGAACGACCGAGAGGCACATGCCCAGGACGGTTCGCGTATCACGAGGATCGATGATGCCGTCGTCGCTGACGGCTCCGGTGGCGGCGAGAGCCAGCGAGCCCTTCTCCTGAGCCTCTTCGACCATGGCCACGATCTTGGCGTCCTCTTCCTCGTCGAACTCTTCGCCCTTGCGCTGCGCTTGGCCGCGTCGCACTTGGGACATCACCCCCGCGATCTGCTTGGGACCCATGACGGCGATCTTGGCCGTGGGCCAGAGAAAGGTGAAGCGGTTGTTGAAGGCGCGACCCGACATGCCGTACGTTCCCGCGCCGTAGGAAGAGCCGATGATCAACGTGATGTGCGGGACCGTGGAGTTGGTGACCGCGTTCAACATCTGTGATCCTTTTTTGATGATTCCTTCGGCCTCGGCGTCTTTGCCCACCATGTAGCCCGTGATGTTCTGAACGAAGACGAGCGGGACGTCGATCTGATTGCAGAGTTGGATGAACTGGCCGGCCTTCTCCGCGGCTTTGGGGTGGATGACGCCATTGTTGGCGAGGATGCCGACGGGAAATCCGTGCACGCTGGCCCACCCGCACACCAACGTCGTGCCGTAGCGAGTCTTGAACTCCTCGAAGCGAGATCCGTCTACCACACGGGCCAGGACGTCGCGCGCGTCAACGCTTTGGCGCAGATCACGACTCACGATGCCGAGCAACTCTTCTGGGTCATAGATCGGCTCATCGCTCTGGAGTGACGCCGGGGGCCCGTGCTTTCGCCAGTTGAGGTGCGACACCACTTCGCGACACATGCGTATGGCGTCCATCTCGTCGTCCGCGAAGTAGTCACCGAGTCCCGAGACTTCGGCGTGCATGAGCGCTCCACCTAGAGTCTCGTCGTCGGACTCCTCACCAGTCGCCATCTTGACCAGCGGCGGTCCGGCCAGGAAGATCTTCGATTGATCCTTGACGAGAATGTTGTAGTCGCTCAGACCGGGCTGGTAGGCCCCACCGGCCGTGGAGGAGCCAAACACCACGCTGATCGTAGGAACTCGCATCTTGGACAGCTCGATGAGGTCGTAGAAGAACCGTCCACTCTCGGCAAAGTGCCCGGTCTGCATTCGACCGCCACCGCCTCGGCCGACGCGAAGGTCAGCGCCCGCGGACTCGACGAAACTCACGTAGGGAATCTGATTGTCGCGGGCGATCTCCAGTGCCCTCATCCACTTCTTGGCCGAGTACAAGGTGAGTGCCCCGCCAAGGACGGAGGGGTCATTGGCCATGATCAGGCACTCCGTGCCGGCGATGACCCCGATGCCGACGACCATTCCGCCGCCCACGGTGTAGTCCGAGTCGTACCCGGCCAGCGCCGAGATCTCGAGAAATGGGGAGTCGGGATCGAGCACCGCCGCGATGCGTTCGCGCACCGGAAGTTTTCCGCGCGAGCGCATTCTCGCCATGGCCGCGTCGCCCCCGCCCGACTCGGCCTGGTCGAGGAGATCGTCGATCACGCCCAGTTGCTCGAGCATGTCCTCGCGATTCTTTTGGTACTCGACCGACGTCACCTTCAGCGTCGAGACGAGGGGAGGCGCGAGAAGAACTTGCTTCATGAGGCTGATCCTAGTTATTGGCACATTCTGCGTTCTGAACAGGATCGAAGGCGCGGCGATCGACCGCGGCTCCAGCCCAGGGCTCCGCGGAGTGAACGGTAGGGTTGAACTAATGCGCATAGCCCTCGGCTCGGACCACGCCGGCTACGACCTCAAGACGCTCCTCAAGTCGTCGCTCGAGTCCTGGGGTCACGAGGTCGTTGATCTCGGGACCAATAGCGCGAGTCAGCCGGTCGATTACCCCGATTTTGGGGCGGCCGTGGGTCGCGCGGTCGTCGCGCGCGACGCCGAACTCGGGGTGGCCGTCTGTGGGTCGGGCATCGGCATCGCCATCGCCGCCAATAAGGTCCCGGGCGTGCGGGCGGCCGTCGTCCACGACGTGACGTCCGGGCATCTCGCACGAGAACACAATCACGCCAACGTGCTGTGCCTGGGGGGTCGACTCATCGGCCCGACGGTCGCGGTGGAGACCCTCGCCGCCTGGCTGAGCGCCGTTCCCGAGAGTCGTCACGAGGCGCGCGTCCAGAAACTGAACCAGCTGGACGCCGCGATCAAAGAGAAAGGGTAAAGAGAGTGCCTTCTTCCCCATTAGATGCCTGGATAACCGACGACGACGAGATCGTCGAGCTGCTGCGGCGCGACTATGAGCGTCAGACCTCCACCATTCAACTCATCGCCAGCGAAAACTTCGCCTCTCCGTCGGTGCTCGCGGCGACTGGTTCGGTGTTGACCAATAAGTACGCGGAAGGGTATCCCGGTCGGCGCTACTACGGCGGGAACTACGTGATCGACCAGGTCGAGGACCTCGCGCGCGAACGACTCACCGCGCTCTTTGGCGCGGACCACGCCAACGTTCAACCCCACAGCGGTGCCAACGCCAACGTCGCGGTCTACGAAGCCCTGTTGGACGCGGGGGACACGATCCTCGCCATGCGACTGGACCAGGGTGGTCACCTCACCCACGGCTCGCCCGCCTCCATTACCTCCAAGTTCTGGAAGTTCGTCTCCTACGGGGTCACCCCTCGCTCCGATGACCCGACGTCGCCGGGTGAACTCATTGACTTTGACAACGTTCGTGACCTGGCCCTTGAACACCGGCCCAAGTTGATCGTGGCCGGAGCGACGGCCTACTCCCGACAGATTGACCCCGTCTTGTTCCGCGAGATCGCTGACGAGGTCGGGGCCTTGTTGATGTTCGACTCCGCGCACGTGGCGGGACTGATCGCGGGGCACTCCCACGTCGACCCCGTGCCCTACGCCGACGTGGTGACCTTCACGACGCACAAGACTCTTCGTGGCCCGCGAGGGGGAGCGATCATCTGTCGCGAGGAGTACGCCAAGAAGATCGACTCGGCGGTTTTTCCCGGTCAACAGGGCGGTCCCCTGGAACACGTGATCGCCGCGAAGGCCGTCGCCTTCAAAGAGGCGAGTCAACCGAGTTTCTCGGTCTACACCGACCAGGTTGTCGCCAACGCCCGGGCCTTCGGCGACGCGCTGGCGAAGGAGGGTTTTCGCATGGTCTCGGGCGGCACCGAGAATCACATGGTCCTGTTGGACCTGCGGGACTTCGACGGCGACCTGACCGGCAAGGTGGCCCAAGAGGCGCTCGATCGGGCGGGCATCACGACGAATCGCAACACGATTCCCGACGATCCGCGCAGTGCGTTCGTCACCTCGGGTCTTCGGGTGGGATCGGCCGCCGAAACGACGGCCGGCATGCGCGAGGGTGAGTTTGAAACGATTGCCTCGCTAATGGCGCGGGCCCTTCGCCAGCGTGATGACGAAGGAGCCCTGCAAGAAGTACGCCGCGACGTCGCCGCGCTGTGCGCGTCGTTTAACCCGTACGCGAACTTTTCGAAGTAGCCCATGGGCGACATTGCCGCGTACGCCATCGTCGCCCTGATCGGCGCGGCGGTGACGCTACTCGCGAATCGACCGGCCCGCCTGATCTCGCTGAAGGTGGGCTACGTCGCTCAACCGGGCGAGCGCAAGGTGCACGAGAGCGTGACCCCCTACGGCGGCGGCGCCGCGATGCTGGTGGGCTTCTGCGTGGCGTTGCTGTGTGCCTTTCTCGACCCGACCTTGCGCAGCGTCATTACCTCCTCGCACGAGATGCTCGGAGTCCTCTTGGCCGCCGGCGTCATCTTCGTCGTCGGCGTGCTGGACGACTTTCGCGAGATGAGCGCCCCGGCCAAGGTCGCCGGCCAGTTCCTCGCCGCCTCGATTCTCTATTTCTCGGGGGCCACGATGTACCAGCTGAAGCTGCCCTTTGCGGGCTTCATCGTGCTCGGGCCGTCGGTACTTCCGATCATCACCGCGGTGTGGGTCTTCGCGCTCTCCAACGCCGTTAACTTGATCGACGGCCTGGACGGGCTGGCGGCGGGCATTGTCGCCATCGCCTCGGGAACGCTCTGCGTGTACGGCCTTCGTCTCGAGGATCTCGGGCTCCTGCCCGCGACAAACATCGGCCCCTTGATCGCGGCCTTGACGTGCGGCATCTGCATCGGATTCCTGCGGGACAACTTTCACCCCGCCAAGCTCTTTATGGGTGACGCCGGAGCGCTGATGCTGGGGCTGTTGATGAGCGCGTCGACCATGGTGATTGGTGGACGCACGCCGCCCGCGAGCGGCGTGACCTTCTTCTTCTTCGCCCCGCTGTTGATTCCGGTCTTTATCCTCGGCGTGCCGCTCGCCGACGCCGTCTGGGCCTTCGCCCGGCGCACCGTGTCGGGGCAGGGCTTCCACACGCCGGACAAGCTTCACGTTCACCACCGGCTTATGCGTCTCGGTCACGGGCACCGTCGCACGGTGATCATTCTGTGGTCCTGGACGGTCCTGCTGTGCGGGTTCGTCCTCTTGCCCCTTTTCGACACGCGGGCCAACGTCTTCATCCCCCTCGGGGTGGCGGTGCTCGTCATTGCCCTCTTTACCTGGTTCAGCCCGTTGCGTGGACGGCTGCAACGATTAAGGGGACGCGCCGTGGGCCAACACGAACGGATCGGACGATGAGCGGCCCGATGAGTCACGAGCCGCACAGCGGCCCCGACCAGGGAAAAGCTCCACTGAGGGACCTGCCCGGCGTCGCCGCCTTCGGGGCGATGGGAATTACCCTGGCGGTCTGTGAGGGGCTCGGTGTGGTGCTCGGTCTCTACCTCGACCGCGCCGGTCACCTCGCTCCGTGGGGTCTTTTAATAGGGATAGTGTTGGGGTCGGTTACGGCCGTGGCGAGCGTTGTGAAGCTCGTACGCCGTTACCTCTAAAATTGACCGCCCGTGTTAGAAAACCTACCCACCAATACCCTCCCACGCCTGCTGCGCCGAACCACGTTGTCCGCCATCGCGGTGGGTGCCGTTGGTTTCCTCCTCGCCATCTTCATTGCGCCGCCGACCGCCGCGCTCGGCGTCGCCGTGGGCATCACGCTGGCGATCTTTAACTTTCGCCAACTCGTGCGCCAGACCGGGCTGGTTGAGGTCAAGGGCGAGCAGAACACCAAGGTGGTGCGGCGTCAACTGGGAGGCCGCACGGCCGCCCGTTTGGCGGTGTTGACGGCCATCGTGCTCGTGATGCTCTGGCTGAATGCCCCCCTGGGAATAGGTATTGTGTCGGGGCTCGTGATTTATCAGATTGTCTTTGTTTTTAGCGTTTTGCGTGTCGTAGCGAACCAGGGAGGAGTGCAGTGAAGACGTTGTACGCGGCGAAGAACATTGCTGTGGGCATCCACCCCACCTGGCACATCTTTCACCTCACCATTGACTACGACATCGTCACGTCCACCCTTTTGGCGGCGGGGATCTTCCTCTTCCTCGGCTTTTGGATGGTCAAGAAAGCGACCCCCGGCGTGCCGGGCAAGTTGCAACTCATCTGGGAGATGATCACCGTTGACCTGGTCGGTGACCTGGCGGAGTCCGCGATCGGTCCCCAGGGAAAGAAGTTCGTTCCGGTCGGCGTGACGCTGTTCATGTTCATCTTGATCTGCAACTGGCTCGACTTCATCCCCACCGCGCTGCACCCCGGCGTGTCGGGGGCCATCCTGCCGGCCCCGACCGGCGACGTGAACCTGCCGCTCGCCATGGTCGCCTACGTCATCATCTGGGTCCACATCGAGTCGTTCCGCGCGCGCGGGTTCAAGGGATACTTCAAGCACTACACCAAGCCGTTCATCGGCTTGACGCCCATCAACCTCATCGAAGAAGTCACCAAGCCCATCACGATGACCTTTCGTCTCTTTGGCAACATCTTCTCCGGTGGCCTCTTCGTGGTGGTGCTGCTGGCGCTCTTGCCGGTCTACGTGACCTGGCCCTTTGAGATCGTGTGGAAGTTCTTCGACACCGGTCTGCTCGGCACGATTCAAGCGTTCATCTTCATGCTGTTGACGATTCTGTACTTCGGCTTCGCCATGAGTCACGACGATGAGGTCGACACCAACACTTCTCAATTAGAGACGTCTCACTAAGAAAACCCAGGAGGAATTAACAATGGCAACAGATTCATCGAGCGTCAGCGATGCGGTACGCAACGCGGGAGCCCTCGTCGGCGGCGGTATCGCCCTCGGTGGAGGAGCTATCGGCGCCGCGATTGGTGACGGCCTGGCCGGTAGCCAGACCATTGCCGCCATCGCCCGCCAACCCGAGATTGAGAACAAGGCCCGTACATACTTCTTCTTGACCGTCGGACTGGTCGAAGCCATGTACTTCATCAACTTGTTGTTCATGGTCGTGTTCGTTTACGTCTTCAAGAAGCAATAGGTTCCCCGACGTCACCCGACGTCACCTCAGGCTGTTTATGAAAGAAGGTCTCACGAGATGATTGGCACGTCAATCTTTCTCCTGCCCAACGGCACGTTCTTCGTTGAACTCATCGTCTTTGCCGCGATCTTGTACATCGCCAAGCGGTACTTCCTGCCCGTCATCAACAAGATGCTGGACGAACGACAGGAGAAGATCCGTACCGCGCTGGCGGCGGCCGACGCCGCCCGCGCCGAAGCGGCCGCGGCCGACGACGAGCGGGCGAAGGTGCTGGCCGAAGCCCGCGACCAGGCGCGAACGATCGTGGCCGGCGCCCAGGAGACCTCCGATCAGCTCAAGGCCGAGGCCGCGGGGCGCGCTCAGGTGGAGTACGACCGCATCGTCGCCTTGGCCGACAGCGAAGTCGCCTCCGCCCGCCAGCACGCAATCGACGACGCGGCCGGACGAATCGGGGAGATCGTCTTTGACCTGGTCTCCAAGATCGTGGCGCGAGAAGTCGACCAGAGCACGCACGACGACCTCGTTCGCGAAGCCGTTGCCGCGTTGAACGCCGAAGCCGCCAAGGGCGCGAGCCGCTAATCATGCTGCCCAAGCTCGAAGGATTCGCCACCGCCGTCCTCGGCCGACTCGACGCGACCTCGCTCGCGCGGGTGACCACCGACCTCGAGTCCATCGACACCACCATTCAGTCCCGCCCCGACTTGAGCGCGGTGCTCACCGATACCTCCATCTCGCACGTCGCGCGGGGACAAGTGGTGAACGACCTGCTCGAGAACAAGGTGAGTCCCGAAGCGCTGCGCCTGGCGGTCTACGCGGCCACCGCGGTGCCGGCCCAGGAGGTCCCGCGCTCGCTGGGCGATCTGGTCTTCTCCGCTCGGGCCCTTCGCGACATGGGCGCGATCCCGCACCCGAGCCTCGGTCTTTTAGACGCCCGGCGTCGCGTGGCGGGCTTCGCCGACGCGCTGCTGGAGGAGATCGACACCGAGAACTTCTCGACCATCGAGGACGATCTCTTTCGCTGGGCTCGCACGATCGAGGGGAACGAGAGCCTACGCCAACTGCTGTTGGACCGCGACGCGCCCCTGGCGTCGCGCCTCGGCCTCACTGATCAACTTCTCTCGGGCAAGGTACATCCCGTCTCCTTGGCCCTCGCGCAGTTCACCATTGTCGGTGGGCGTCCCCGCGACGTGGTGGGCACCCTCGATCACCTGGTCAACTACGTCGCCCAGGCGCGTGACTGGCGCGTCGCTCGCGTGCACACGGCCCGCGCCCTCAACGCCGAGGTCCAACACGATCTCGTCGACTCCCTGCACGCCATCACCGGCAAGGACGTCGAACTACAGATTGCCGACGACCCCTCGCTGCTCGGGGGCGTCCTCGTCGAGATCGGTGACCTCCGACTCGACGCATCAACCAAGGGTCGACTGGGTGCACTGCACGACGCGGTGGCCTCCGGCCGTGACCTTGAATCCGCTCTCCAACGAAACAATTAAGAAAAGGAATACGTGATGACTGAGCTCACCATTAGCGCCAGCGAGATCACTGAGGCACTGCGCAAGCACGTGACCGACTTCAACCCGGCCGTCACGGCCGAGCAGGTCGGGCGCGTCGTCGAGGTCGGTGACGGGATCGCGCGCGTGTCGGGTCTGCCCGAGGCGAAGGTGAACGAGCTGCTCGAGTTCGAAGACGGCACCATGGGTCTCGCCATGAACCTCGACGAAGAGACGATTGGCTGCGTGGTCCTGGGTTCGGTCGACAACATCGAAGAGGAGCAGGTCGTGCGTTCGACCGGGCGCATCTTGTCGATGTACGTCGGCGACGCGCTCCTGGGACGCGTGGTGAACGCACTCGGCGAACCCATCGACGGTAAGGGACCTTTGAACAACCCCCAGACGCGCCGCATGGAGATTCAGGCCCCCGGCATCACCGGCCGTCAGCCCGTGAGCCAGCCTCTGCAGACCGGCATCAAGGCCATCGACGCGATGGTCCCGATCGGCCGTGGCCAGCGCGAGTTGATCATTGGTGACCGCAAGACCGGCAAGACCAGCGTGGCGATCGACACCATCTTGAACCAAAAGGGCCAGGGCGTGAAGTGCATCTACGTCGCCGTGGGCCAGAAGAACTCCTCGGTCGCCCAGACCGTGAAAACCCTGGAGGACTTCGGGGCGCTGGAGTACACCGTGGTCGTGATCGCCGGCGCCGGCGACCCGGCTCCCTTTAAGTACCTGGCGCCCTACGCCGGATGCGCCATTGGCCAGGAGTGGATGGAAAAGGGCCAGCACGCCCTCATCGTCTACGACGACCTCTCCAAGCAGGCCGAGGCCTACCGACAGATCTCGCTGCTGCTGCGTCGTCCCCCGGGCCGCGAGGCCTACCCCGGCGACGTGTTCTACTTGCACAGCCGCCTCCTCGAGCGCGCGGCCAAACTGAGCGACGAGCTCGGCGGCGGATCGTTGACGGCGCTGCCGATCATCGAGACCAAGGCGGGCGACATCTCGGCCTACATCCCGACCAACGTGATCTCGATCACCGACGGCCAGATCTTCTTGCAGGCCGACCTGTTCTACTCCGGTGTACGCCCGGCCATCGACGTGGGTAACTCGGTCTCGCGCGTGGGTGGCGCGGCGCAGATCAAGGCCATGCGCACGGTCGCGGGAACGCTCAAGATTGACCTGGCGCAGTTCCGCGACCTGGAGTCCTTCGCCACGTTTGGTTCCGAGCTCGACAAGTCGTCCCAGCAGCAGCTCGACCGCGGCTATCGCCTGACCGAGCTGCTGAAGCAGGGTCTGAACGCGCCGATGCCGGTCGAGGAGCAGGTCGTGGTGATCTACGCGGGCACTCGCGGATGGCTCGACACGGTTCCCGTGGAGGACGTCGTTCGTTTCGGGGCGGAGTTTCTCACCGACATGCGCGCCAAGCACGCCGACATCCTGGCCACCATTAAAGAGACGAGTGCGCTGAACGACACCGAGGCGTTGGACGCGGCCCTGAAGTCCTTCCTCGACAGCTTCGCCACCAGTAACTAAGAGACCACGAGCGAGAGAAAGGAGGAGTCATGGCCGGTGGACAGGAACGGGTTCTACGTCAACGTATTCGATCCGTGCGCTCAACGCGCAAGATCACCAAGGCGATGGAGTTGATCGCGGCCTCGCAGATTCCTCGGAGTCTCGCGCGCATCATCGCGAACCGTCCCTATCGACTGGGGATGCAGCGCATCGTGCTGGAAGCGGCCCTCGGTGACCCCGCCGGGGCCAAGAAACTCCTGACCCTGCCCGAGAAGATTGACTCGGCCCTGGTGCTCGTCATCACGGGGGACCGCGGACTCTCGGGCCCCTACAACAACGCCTCGCTCCGCGCGGGGGAGCGTCTCGTGGCGAAGCTCCAGAGCGAGGGCACGCAGGCCCAACTGTTCGTGGTCGGAAAGAAGGCCAGCGCGTTCTTTCGCTTCCGCGGGCTCGACGTGCAACAGAGCTTTGCGGGCTTCGTGGACCGACCGACCTACGCGGACGCCCAAGAGATCGCGCGCCCGTTGATCGCCGCCTTCATGAGTGGTGCGGCCCAGCAGGTTCTCCTGGTCTCCACCCGCTACCTCTCGGCGGGTTCTCAGACCATCCAGGTGGAGCAGCTGTTGCCCCTCGCGATTGCGGAACTGCCCGAGCCGACCGAGCCGCAGCCCCTTCACGGCTACACCGAGTTTGAGCCCGAGGTGGAGAAGCTGCTGGCCTCCCTGATGCCGCGCGCCCTCGAGAGCGAGATCTTCACGGCCCTCTTAGAGGGTGCCGCGTCGTTTCACACCTCGCAACAGCGCGCCATGGCGGCCGCGACCGATAACGCCGACGAACTCGGCCAGACCTTGACACGAGTGATGAACCGGGCCCGTCAGGACTCGATCACCACCGAAATTATGGAAATCGTGGGCGGCGCCGAAGCGCTCCGCTCGGGAAAGTGAGAATCAAATGACCGTCGCACCAGAAAAGACCAACCTCGAGACCGGACGTGTCGTCGCGATCGCCGGACCCGTCGTGGACGTAGAGTTCCCGCCGCACGCGCTACCGGAGATCAACCACGCGGTGGAGATGGACATCGACCTCGAAGGCAAGACCATTACCGTCGTCGCCGAAGTGGCCCAGCAGATTGGCGAGGGCCGCGTGCGCTGTGTGTGCATGCGCGCGACGGACGGACTGGTGCGCGGGGCCATCGTGCGTCAGAGCGGTCACGGCATCACGGTGCCCGTCGGTGACGCCGTCCTCGGACACGTCTTTAACGTGGTGGGCGAGCCCCTCGACACCGACGACATTGGCACGATCGAAGACCGGTGGGAGATCCACCGCAGCGCGCCGGCCTTCGATCAGTTGGAGCCCCGCGCCACCATGTTCGAGACGGGGATCAAGGTCGTCGACCTCCTCGCGCCCTACGTGCAAGGTGGCAAGATCGGCCTGTTCGGCGGCGCCGGGGTCGGCAAGACGGTCCTCATCATGGAGATGATTCGCCGCGTCGCTGAACAGCACGACGGGGTGTCGGTCTTCGCCGGCGTGGGGGAACGTACCCGCGAAGGGACCGACCTGCTGCTCGAGATGCGCGAGTCGGGCGTTATCGAAAAGACCGCCCTGGTCTATGGCCAGATGGACGAGCCGCCGGGGGTGCGTCTGCGCGTGGCGTTGGCCGCCCTCACGATGGCCGAGTACTTCCGGGACGTGAAGAACCAGGACGTGTTGTTGTTCATCGACAACATCTTCCGCTTCGTGCAGGCGGGCTCTGAGGTCTCGACCCTGCTGGGACGCATGCCCTCGGCGGTGGGCTATCAGCCGACGCTGGCCGACGAGATGGGTGAGCTCCAAGAGCGCATCACCTCAACACGCGGACACTCGATCACCTCGCTGCAGGCGGTCTACGTGCCGGCGGACGACTACACCGACCCGGCGCCGTTCACGACCTTCACCCACCTCGACGCCACCACCGAGCTCAGTCGCCAGATCGCGGCGCTCGGTATCTACCCGGCGGTCGACCCACTCACCTCGACGTCGAACATTCTGGCGCCCGAGATCGTGGGAGACCGCCACTACGCGGTGGCCCGCCAGGTGCAGCAGATCCTCCAGCGCAACAAGGAACTCCAGGACATCATCGCGATCCTGGGACTCGATGAACTCTCGGAAGAGGACCGCATCACGGTCACGCGCGCCCGCAAGATTCAGCGATTCCTGTCCCAGCCGATGTTCGTCTCCAAGGTCTTCACCGGCATCGACGGCATCAACGTGCCGGTTCAAGAGACGATCGAGTCCTTCGAGAGCCTCGTCAAGGGTGACCTCGACCACTACCCCGAGCAAGCGTTCTTGAACGTCGGCGGCGCCGCGGACGTGGAGAAGAAGGCCGCGGAGATCGCGAAGAGCTAATGGCAACGATGAACGTGGAGATCCTCACGCCCGAGGCGGCGCTGTGGAGCGGTACGGCGAGCGCCCTCATGGCGCGTTCGTCGGACGGCGAGTTCACCGTCTTGCCCGAGCACACCGCCACCGTCGGCGACGTCGTGCCCTACGTGGTGCGCGTTCAGACCACCGACGAGGGCGAGATCGCCTTCGCCGTGCACTCGGGATTCTTTCAGGTGGGCAAGGGACGAGAGCCCGACGTCACGCTGGCGACCGTACTGGCGAGCGTGGCGGAGCGCACCACCGAGATTGATGTGCCCCGCGCCCAGGCCGCCAAGGAAGCCGCCGAGGCGCGTCTCGCCGCGGCCACCCAGGGCGAGGACGAAGAGCTGCTCGCCTACGCGGCTCTGCAACGAGCCGAACTTCGACTCAGCGCCGCCACCAAGTAACTAGCGGCCCGACACGTAGTCCAGCAGATCCCTCTTGTCGTGCTCGAGCTCGTCGAGCCGGGCCTTCACGATGTCGCCGATCGACACGAGACCGACCAGATGGCCGTCGTCAACCACGGGCACGTGGCGGATCCGTCGATCGGTCATCGTGGTCATGAGCTCATTGAGCTCGGTCGACTCGTGGCAGGTCACGACGTCGCGGCTCATGAGTTCGGACACCTTCAGCGTGAGCGCCTTTTCACCGCTCACCGCCAGGGCTCGCACCACGTCTCGCTCCGAGAGAATACCCACCAGCGGTGCCTGCTGCCCGGTCACGACCAGCGCGCCGATGCCGCGTTCTTTCAGCAGCGCGATCGCGTCGGTCACCGACCTCTCCTGGGAGATGGTGGAGACCTCGCGACCTTTGGTTGTCAAGAGATTCGATACCTTCATGCTCACCCTCCTTCGCGGGACGCTCAGATCCCCCGGGTTCCAAGGCGGACACTAGGTCTGTGAATTCCCCCACGCAACCAGCAGCTTTGTGAACTAAAGCACTTCTGGCCAGGGCCGGTACCTAGAGGCCCGCGGTCGTGAACTCCTGGAGTTTGTCGTGGCGGTGAAAGGTCTCAATCGTACGGATGGTCCCGGTGCGCGAGCGCACCACCAGCGACTGCGTGGTCGCACCAAAGTCGTAGAAACGTACCCCGCGCAGGAAGTCACCGTCGGTGATGGCGGTGGCCGAGAAGAAGCAGTCGTCACTCGCGACGAGATCGTCGGTCGTCATAACCCTCGAGAAGCTGTACCCCAGCGCCTCGGCCTGGCGGCGAACGTCGTCGCTCTCGGCGTGCAGCACTCCTTGAATCTCTCCGCCGAGCCCCTTCAGTGCGGCCGCGGCGATGACCCCCTCGGGGGTGCCGCCGATGCCGAGCAGAACGTCCACGCCCGAGTTCGGCCAGCCGGTCGCGATGGCGCCGGCGACGTCGCCGTCGGTGATGGAGATGACCCGCGCCCCCGCTTCTCTGACCTCGGCGACGAGATCGTCGTGTCGGGGACGGTCGAGAATAACGACGCCCATCTCCTGGACCGGCTTGTTGAGTCGCTTGGAGAGTTCGGTCAGGTTGTCGGTCGCCGAGGCGTTCACGTCGACGGCCCCGCGCCCCCGGGGACCGACGGCGATTTTCTTCATGTAGAAGCACGGACCAGGATTGAACATCGTGCCGCGCTCGCTGAGGGCGATCACGGCCAGCGCGCCGTTTCGACCAAGGGCCGTGAGACGGGTGCCGTCGACGGGATCGACCGCCACGTCCACCAGTGGGGGACGACCGTCGCCAATCTTCTCGCCGTTGTAGAGCATGGGTGCTTCGTCTTTTTCGCCCTCGCCGATGACGACCACGCCGTCCATGGTGACCGCTCCCAGGACGAAACGCATCGCGTCGACCGCGGCGCCGTCGGCGGCGTTCTTGTCGCCCCGACCCGACCAGCGGGCGGCGGCGATGGCCGCGGCCTCGGTGACGCGGATCAGTTCCAGGGCGAGGTTGCGGTCGGGTTTCACTGGCGGCTGCACAGCGTCAGCGTACTCGGGCGTTCCTTTTGTCCCAAACGAGATTTTGGTCAAATCCGGGGAACGGCAATACTGAGAGGGTGAGTTCTCTCGTCGTAAAGCCCGCCGGCGCCCTCGAAGGTGAAGTGCACGCCTACGGAGCCAAAAACGCGGTTCTCAAGCAGATGGCCGCCTGCCTTTTGGCCTCGGGCGAGCACCTCTTGACCAATGTGCCACGCATCAGCGACGTCGGCGTGATGAGCGAGCTCTTGGTGGCGCTGGGCTGCCGGGTGTCGGTACCGCGAGAGCACGAGCTCACCATCGTGGTACCCCCGGCCGACCAACTTCACCCGGTCGCCCCCTCGCATCTCTTCGAGGCGATGCGCGCCTCCATCGTCGTACTGGGCCCACTCCTCGCCCGCTGCGGCGAGGCCAACATGGCCCTGCCCGGCGGCGACGACTTTGGGCAGCGACCGATCAACTTTCACACCGAAGGTCTGAGCGCCATGGGTGCGACGTTTCGCAACGATCGAACGTCCATTCACGCCACGACGAGCTCGCCGCGACTGCGCGCGACGCGCATCACGCTCGAGTACCCGAGCCACACCGCCACCGACAACCTCTTGATGGCGGCGGTCCTCGCCGAGGGTCGAACCATCATCGACAACGCGGCGCGCGAGCCTGAAGTGGAGGACCTGGGCCGCCAGCTCATCGCGATGGGCGCGCGCGTCGCCGGGCTGGGCACGTCGCTCCTCACCATCGACGGGGTGCCCGAGTTGGGACCGGCCGCCCACCGCGTGGTCACCGACCGCGTGGTGTCGGGCACCTATCTCGCCTCGGCGCTCATCACCCAGGGCTGCGTGCGGGTGGTGGACGCACGCCCCGAGCACATGGTGATGTTTTTGCGCAAGCTCGAGGCCATGGGGGCGCAGGTCGATCGCCACGGTACCGGGGTGGGCGTCGAGTCCCGGGCCCGATCGCGGGCCGTCGATATCGCGACGTTGCCCTACCCGGGCGTGGCCACGGACTACAAGCCCATCTTGACCGCGACCCTGAGCGTGGCGAGCGGCGTCTCGGTGGTGACAGAGAATCTCTTCGCCGGACGCTTCCGCTACGTCGATGAGCTCGTGCGCTTGGGCGCGAACATCACGACCGAAGGGCACCACGCGTTGATCCGCGGCGTCGATCATCTGATCGGCACCACGGTGCGCGCGAGCGACATTCGCGCGGCGGCGGCCCTCGTCCTCGCGGGTCTCGTCGCCGAAGGCGAAACGGCGGTGACCGGTCTCGAGCACGTCGATCGTGGCTACGACGACTTCGTGGGGCGCCTCAGCGCACTGGGCGCCAACATCGAACGGGTCGCGTGAACTCTCGCCCACCGGTCGAGCTGCTGGCCGAGGCGCGCGAGGGATCGCGCGTCGCCCTGGCGCGATTGTTGACCTACGTGGAGTCCGGTGGCGCCCACCACCGCGACACCGTGGCGCTGGCCTACGCCACCCCCGCGCCCTACGTGGTTGGACTTACCGGTTCCCCGGGGGCGGGCAAGTCCACGCTCACCGATCGTTTGATCACCGCCTCCCTGGCCCGTGGCCAGGTGGGCGAGGCCGAGAGCTTCGAACAGGTCGCCGTTCTCTGCGTGGACCCCAGCTCGCCCTTCACCGGTGGGGCGATCCTGGGAGACCGGATTCGCATGCAGGACCACGCTACGGACAGCCGCGTCTTCATTCGCTCCATGGCGACGCGCGGACACCTCGGGGGACTCTCGGTCGCGGTGCCCGAGGCACTTCGGGTGCTCGGGGCGGCGTCGTTCCCCTTCGCCATCGTAGAGACCGTAGGCGTGGGACAGATGGAAGTTGATATCGCGTCCGCCGCGGACACGACCATCGTCGTGACGACTCCCGGGTGGGGCGACTCCATGCAGGCGAACAAGGCGGGCCTCTTGGAGGTCGCGGATATTTTCGTCATCAATAAGGCTGATCGATCCGGCGTGAAGGAGACCCGCCGCGACCTCGAGCAGATGCTGGACCTGGGGCGCACCCACGAGTGGCGCCCACTCATCGTCGAAACGACGGCCACCAGCGACGAAGGAACTGACGGGTTGTGGGACGCCATCGACGCCCATCGACGCTTCCTCGACAAAGACCCGTTGGCGCGGGCGCGCCGGCAGCGCACGCGCGTCGAACTCGACACGGTGGTCGGTGCCGTACTTCGCTCGCGGGTGGCGCAACTGGCCCAGGGAGGGGCGTACGAAGCGCAGGTCGATGCGTTGGTCGAGGGCCTGACGGATCCCTATCGCGCGGCTGATGAGTTGCTCGCCGAATCGTGATCGCCACGTCGGTTACCTATGACCTGGTCTTCGTGGTGCACATTCTGGCGGCGGTGGGAACGATCATTGTATTCATCGCGATGCGCGTCGCCGCCCTCGGTGTGGTCCGAGGCGTCGACGCCCAGTCCCAAGCCCTTCACTTTCCTCAACGCCCGAACTGGGCCGCACGTCTGATACACCTCCTACCCATCACGGGTCTCATCATGACCTCCAGCGGTGGACGCTCGGTGTCGATCTCGCACCCGTGGGTGATTGTCGGCCTGCTCTGTTACCTCGCGGCGGCCGGTCACCTGGAAGCGAGAACGTTGCCCGAGGAGCGACTGGTCGCCGCCACCATTGCCCGCGACGGGGTCGCGACCAAAAAGGAAGGTCGTCACCTCCTGCGCTCAATTGACGTACTTCTCGCCCTCATCGGCGTCGCCTTCATCACGATGCTGGTTCAGTACTAATCAACGCGCCGCCCGCTGGGGGGTCGGGCGCCGTCGAAGTGCGGCGACCGACTCACCTCAACGTCGCCGCCCACCGTCTCGTCAGGGGAGCGGCGCAACGCTCTCGGTAGGCTGGTCGATTGACGAAAACTCGTCGAGGAAAGGGGGTTCGGTGAACAGGGTTACCCGCGTCACCGCCACGGCCTTCGCCACGGCGTCCCTCGTGATGGCCCTCGGCGTGACACTGCCGGCGACGGGTGGTGCGTCGAGTTCCCCGGCCCTTGACAATCCGCTGGGCCTCGCCTCCAGTGGCGCCCACGTGTGGGTGGCCAACACGGCGGGCAACAGTGTGAGCGAGTTCAACGCCTCCAACGGTTCCCTGACGCGCACCGTGTCGCTGGCGGCCGACGATCTGAACTCGCCCATCGCGCTCGGCGTCAATCGTTCGAACGTGTGGATTGCCAACAAGGCTGGCAACTCGTTGACCGAGTTGAACGCGACGAGCGGTTCGTTGGAGCGAGTCGTGGAGGGAGCGTCGTACGGATTCTCTGACCCGATCGGCCTCGCCTTCTCGGGACCGTACCTGTGGGTCGTCAGTCAGGGAAACACGCTGACCGAGATCAGCGCGATCAACGGTGTGCTGATCCGGGTCGTAAAGGGGACGTCGGACCACTTCGACAACCCGGTCAGCGTGGCCATTCGCGGAAATTCGGTCTGGGTCGCGAACGAGGCCGGCAACTCACTGAGCGAAGTGAACGCGGCGAACGGGGCGCTCCTGCGGGTGGTGAGTAGTGCGGCCGATGGGATCGTGGCGCCGATCGGCCTCGCCTTCTCGGGACCCAACTTGTGGGTGAGCGACGCGAGCGGTAACGGGCTGAGTGAGATCAATGCGGCCACGGGGTCGCTCGTGCGCACGGTCTCCTCGCCCCGCGACAAGTTCGCGGCCCCGTGGAATCTCATCGTCCAGGGCCCCCACCTGTGGGTGGTCAACGCGAACGGTGACTCGGTAACGGAGCTGAACTCGATTAGCGGGTCACTGGTGAAGGTGCTCTCGGGTCACAGCTACGGATTCGACAACCCGATCGCTCTGGCGGTCGTGGGCCCGACCATCTGGATCGCCAACGGCGCGGGCAACTCGATCACCGTGGTGAGTTCCTCCACCGGTGCGTTTCTTCGCTACCTTCCCTAGCCCGGGGAACTCACTCTCGAAGGAACGACCAGTGGTCGAAAGCGCAGGGCGCTCATGAAGACCCCGAGCGCGATGACGGCGAACGTCGCGAGCACGAACGGTACGACGTGCACACCGAAGTGCGACACCATCAGGCTCACCACCCCGGGACCGGCCACGCCGCCGACCATCATGAAAAGGATCAACAGCGAGAGCCCGTCGCTGTCGTGAGGACACAGCACGGTGTACCAGATGAGTCCCATGGGAAAGATCGAGGCGATGATCAGACCCAGCAGCGGATAGGCGTACGGAGCGATCGGATCGGCCAGAGCGAGGACGCAGGTCACGGTGGCGAGCGCCAGCCCACCGAGAATGATCTTCTTTTCGGCGAGCCAGTGGTAGAGGGGTCCACCGACCGAACGCCCGACCGCCATGCCGACCCAGAATCCCGCGGTGACCAGGCTGCCGGCCGACGTGGAGTAGCCGACCCCGTGGATCTGAGTGGCCATCCAGCCTGCGGCGCTCGTCTCGAGCGCGACGTAAAAGATGAAGGCCGCGACGAACGTGATGAGAATCGGTCGGCGCTGGGCCTTCATCTGAGTGATCTCAAACTGCAGGGGTTCGGTGCGAAGCGGCGGCGCGTGGACGCCGCCGTTCAGCACGGACAACAGGAGGGCCAGGACGCAGAGCCCGGCGAAGAGGGTCGCAAAGTTTTTCGGACCGAGCCCGATGATGATGAGCGGGCAGATAACCGCCCCCACGCCGTACCCGGCGTTGCCAATGCTGAGACGGTGGGCGCGGCCCTTCAACGGGGTTCGCGCGAGCAGCGTGTTGAGGCCGATGTCGAGCGCGCCAAAGCCCAATCCGATCAAAAAGACGCTGGTCAAAAAGAGGAGCCACGAGTGCGAGAGGGACGCTCCCGCGGCGCCGAGGGCGATGGCCGTGAGGGAGATCATGAGCACCACCCGACCCTCCAGCCGCTTCAAGCCGAGCCAACCCGGCAACACGCCGAGGGTCGCGCCCACGAAGTAGACGCTGAGGGCGACGCCGGCGCTCGGGAGCGACAGGTGGAATCGATGGGCAAAACTCTCGAGCAGCGGGCCAAAGAGCGAGGTCACGGCGCCCATGAGGATGTATACGCCCGTAGCGCTGGCAAAGGAGAAGGCGCTAAAAGAGACCTCGGTCGTGGGGACTTGGGGCGATGGCGAAGTATCGAAGTCCACGGGCATCGATAATCCTAGGCCGCTCGCGATTTCGGGCCCCGGTCGTCTGGGCTCAGTTTCACTACCTCACTACACTTCGCACATGGAAAATCGACCAGCGGTGGTGACCGCGACCGTTCTGGCCATCGACATCGGTGCGACCTCGATCAAGTGTGGTCTGGTTGACCCTGAGGGCCGTCTGGTCGACACGGTCGCTCGGGTCGCGACGCCCTACCCGTGCTCGCCCGCTCGCCTGGTGGAGCTGGTCGCGGGGCACGTCCGCGAGAGTGGCTGTGAACGGGTGGGCGTGGGCTTCCCGGGCGCGATGGTGGACGGCATGGTCGTGGAGCCCGGGAATCTCTCACGGCCCCACGGGTTCACGTCGCCCATCGACCCCACCTTGCACGAGGAGTGGCTCGCCACCGATCTGCAGGGTGCGCTCCGTGAGGCGACGGGCGTGGACGTCAGGGTGGTGAACGACGCGACGCTGGCGGCCCTGGGGTGTTGCGTCGGTGACGGCACGGAGCTCGTCTTTACCCTGGGCACGGGCTTCGGGATCGCGCTCGTCATCGATGGGGAACTCGTGGCGATCCGCGACGTGGGTGCCGAAGAGTTCGTGGAGGGGGAGAGTTACGACCGACTCCTCGGGGAGCACGCGCGCTCACAAGGTACCCAGCGCTGGAGCGAGTTGCTGATTCTCGCCGTGTCCGACTTCGTGAAGGAGTTCTCCCCGACGCTCGTGCACCTGGGCGGCGGTAACTCGCGTCGAGTCGATCTTTCCGGCTTCGCCGATCTCGGGGTTCCGGTGGTGGTGAACGGTAACGACGTGACTCTTTCGGGCGCGGTCAAACTTTTCTCGCGTTGAGACGCTACGGTCGAATCCGGGAGGACGCATGACGACAGTATTCGAAGAAGAGATTCGCGCCCAAGGAGAGATTCTGCGACGTCGCGCGTCGCTCGGCGCGAGTGAGGCGTCAGAGGTCGCCAAGTCGTTTCGCGATGTTGACTACGTGCTCGTCGCCGCGCGGGGCTCCTCGGACAACGCGGCGATATTTTTTCAGTACTTTGCCGGTCAGGAGTTAGGACTCCTGGTGGCCCTGGCGACACCGTCACTCTACGAAGGTGACCGGCCCATCGGGTTAAACGGTGCGGGGGTGCTGGCCGTCTCTCAATCGGGGCGCACGCCTGGTCTGGTCAACGTGCTGGAGTCGGCCGGCCAACAAGGTCGCCCCCGCGCCGCCATTACCAACGATCCCGAGTCGCCGCTGTCTCGCGCGAGCGCTCACGTCATCTTGTTGCGAGCGGGCAACGAGCGAGCAATCGCCTCGACCAAGACGTTCACCACGACCTGGCACGCACTGGCCCAACTGGTGGAGGCGATGAAGGAGTCGCCACTCGAGGGCATGGCGACGGTGCCCGATACGGTCGACCGGGCGGCTGACTGGGCGCTGTCGGCGGCGCTCCCGTCGGATCTTTTGAACGCGGAACGGGGGCTGACAATTGTCGGGCGGGGAGTGGGCCAGGCCGTCGCGGCCGAGATCGCCCTCAAGATTCGCGAGGTCACGGGAGTCCGCGCCGAGGCGTACTCTGCGGCCGACTATCTGCACGGACCGATTGGCGCCGACGGACGGGGATCCGCTCTGCTCCTCGTCGTCACCGACGAGTTGAGAGACGACGTGGCCCAGACGCTCGTGGACGAGTGCCGCCGGTTTTCCATGAGCACGGTCGTGCTGCGCCCGTCATCGCGTGGTTCCTTTTCGAGTGACGCGGAGATCGTGGTGGACGAAGCGGGGCCGAATTGGTGCGTCGCGCTGGCCGAGATCATCGTGGGTCAGGTGCTGGCCCTTCGTATTGGGGAACTTCGGGGGCGACCCATTGATACCTCTCCGGGCCTAAAGAAGGTGACTCTGACCGCGTAGACGGCCCTTGCTCGGCGAAAATGCGAATTTCTTTCGACTAATGAGTCTAAATTGTTAAATTTTCTCAGATTGAGGTTGATAGATGTGAAAAATTCACATATTGTGACTCCAGATTTCAAAAACAATGTCGCCAGCGCGTAATGCGAACTGGCGAGAGTAGTGGGCAGTTCATAACGTGAACTGAAGAGCGAGGGTTCTTCAAGGGAGGGGTTTCACAGTGAGAAATAAGTTTAAGGGGGGCCTGGTAGCAACGGCGTTCGTACTTGTTGCGAGCACGGGCGTCATGGCGATCCCCGCGGTCGTGTCGAGCTCGTCCGCCGGCGCAGCGACCCAGGTACCACTCAATCTGGCCAATGAGCAAGGTGAGTTGTGGTCGTGCGCGTTCAACCCATTCGTGCCGACATCGAGTCCGTACTCGGTGGGACTCACCTACGAGACTCTCGACTTCGTTGACTCACTTCAGAGCGGCAAGGTCACTCCGTGGCTGGCGAGCGCGTACGCGTGGAGCAACAACAACCAGACGTTGACGTTCACCATCCGTCCGGGCGTGAAGTGGTCCGACGGCAAGCCGTTCTCGGCGGCCGACGTGGCGTACACCTTCAACCTGTTGAAGAAGTTCCCGGCGCTGGACGTTAACGCGGTGTGGTCCGTGCTGAAGAGTGTGGCCCAAAAGGGATCGAACCAAGTCGTCTTTAACTTTTCGACCCCGGCCGTGCCGTACTTCTACTACGTCGCCGGTCAGGTGCCGATCGTGCCCGAGCACCTCTGGAGCAAGATCAAGAACCCCGTGACCGACGCCATCAGCAACCCGGTAGGTACCGGCGGCTACATCATGTCGCACTGCACGCCACAGAACATCCAGTGGACGGCCAACGCGAACTACTGGCAGAAGGGCAAGGCGGTCGTTCAGACCGTCAACATGCCGGCCTTCTTGTCCAACAACACCTGCAACGAGTACCTGGCCACCGGTCAGTCGCAGTGGGGATCGCAGTTCATCCCGGACATCAAGTCCTACTACGTGGACAAAAAGGCCGGTAACACCTACTGGTTCCCGCCGGTCGCGAACGTCTCGCTGTTTCCCAACCTGAAGGTGGCGCCGCTCAACAATGTGGCGGTGCGCGAGGCGATCAGCTACGCCATCAACCGTCAGGACGTCTCGACCAAGGGTGAGTTTGGTTACGAGCCGCCGGCCAGTCAGGACGGCATCGTGACCCCGACCTTCTCGTCGTGGACGAGCAGTGCGGCGGCCTCCAAGATCGGCACGGGGTACGACCCCGCCAAGGCGGAGTCCGTGCTGAAGGCGGCGGGCTACACGAAGGGGAGTAACGGCTTCTTCGAGAAGGACGGCAAGGAGATCAAGCTCTCCATCATCACCAACGGGGGATACTCCGACTGGGTGGCCGACATTCAGATCATGGCTCAAGAGTTGAACAAGGTCGGCATTGACGCCACCCCCGAGACCCCCGCGGCGAACACGTTCTACGCGGATGTCTACGCCGGTAAGTACCAGTTGGCCTACAACGCCGAGAGTGGTGGTCCCACGCCGTTCTACGAGATGCGCCAGTGGCTCTACTCGAAGAACTCGGCGCCGATCGGCACCGCGGCCTCCTCGAACTGGGAGCGCTACGACAGCCCGGCGGTCGACACGTTGCTCAACTCCTACGACGTGACCACCAGTGCCGCCACGCAGAAGAGCATCGTCAGTCAGCTGGAGAACGTCATGGTGACGCAGTACCCGGTGATTCCGATCCTGGAAGAGGTCGACTGGTTCCAGTACAACTCGAAGGAGTTCTCGGGATATCCCACCAAGACCAATCCCTACGCGCAGCCCGGCCTCTATAACGAGCCGGACTGGGGCTACGTACTGGACAACCTGAAACCACTGTCGTAAAACGTTAATTGCCGAACTGAGTCGGGGAGATGAGATTTCTAGTTCGGCGTTTGGGCTTCTTGCTCGTTGCACTGTGGGCCGCCCTCACGCTGAACTTCTTCATCCCCCGGCTCATGCCCGGCAATCCGGCCGAGGCCATGATGGCGCGGTTCCGCGGCCACGTGAACCCGAGCGCGCTCTCGGCGTTGGAGGCGGCTTTCGGGATTGGGAAACACCAGAGTCTGATCTCGGCGTACTTTCAGTACCTCGGCAACACGTTGCACGGGAATCTGGGAATCTCGATCAGTTACTTTCCGATTCCCGTCTCCACCATGATCATGCGCGCGCTGCCGTGGTCCCTCGGGCTGGTGGGGTTGTCGACGGTGATTGGATTTCTCGTGGGCACCGCAGTGGGAGCCGTCTCGGCGTGGCGCCGGGGTGGAAAGTTAGACGCCGTCCTGCCCCCGACCTTCATCGTCATCTCGGCCTTCCCGTATTTCTGGGTGGGGCTGCTCGCGATCTGGCTCTTCGCGGTGACGCTGAACTGGTTTCCGATCTTGGGCGGTTACAGCGAGACGGCGGTGGAGATGTGGAGTTGGTCCTTCGTGGGCGACGTCCTCATGCACGCCATACTTCCGGCCTTCACGATCGTGATCACCTCGATCGGCGGATGGATACTCACGATGCGCAACAACATGATCACCGTGGTCGCCGAGGACTACGTGAAGATGGCCCGCGCGAAGGGGCTCACGCCGCAGCGTATTCTTTGGCAGTACGCCGGACGTAACGCCATGTTGCCGAGCCTCACGGGATTTGCCATGTCGCTGGGCTTTGTCATCTCCGGTGCGATTCTGGTCGAGTACGTCTTTAACTATCCGGGCCTTGGCTTCATGCTGTTGCAGGCGGTGCAAAACGAGGACTACCCGCTGATGCAAGCTCTCTTCTTACTCATCACGGTGGCGGTCCTGCTCGCCATCTTCGTCTCGGACATCGTGACGGCCGTGCTGGATCCGCGCACCCGGGTGAGGTCATGAGACGCCTGCGGCCGCTCACCCGCGCCCTGGCCGGCGCCTATCGCTTCCTGCGACGCGACAAGAAAGCGATGGCCGGCTCGATCATCCTGTTCATCCTGTTGGTGATCGCGGCCTTTCCCAACTGGTTCGCCCCGGACAACCCCGCGGCCGAGAACTTTCGCGCGGGCGTGGGTCCTTCGTGGCACCACCTCCTGGGCACGACGTCCCTGGGCCAAGACGTCTTCTCCCAGCTCATCGTCGGTACCCGACAGTCGGTCATGATTGCTCTGATCGTGGGGTTCTTCTGCACCATCATGTCGGTCGGCATCGGCGTCACCGCGGCGTACATGGGCGGTCTGATCGACGACTCGCTGTCGCTGTTGACCGACGTCATCTTGGTGATCCCGACCTTCCCCCTCATCATCGTCATCACCGCGTACGTGCACGGCGCGAGTTTCTGGTTGCTGGTGGCCGTGCTGGTCTTTACCGGGTGGTCCTACGGCGCGCGCCAGCTTCGGGTGCAGGCGCTGTCGCTGCGCAATCGCGACTATCTCTTGGCGGCCAAGGCGCGCGGGGAGTCGAGTTGGTACGTCATTACGGTCGAGTTGATTCCGCCGATGACGTCGCTCATCGTGGCCAACTTTCTCTCGGCCGCCCTCTACGCCGTCCTGGCGGCCTCCGCCTTGCAGTTCATAGGACTCGGCAACATCAACACGGAGTCCTGGGGGACGATGCTCTACTGGGCCCAGAGCGACGAGGCCCTCCAGACCGGACTTCCGTTGTGGGCGCTGGCCCCGGGCGTGGCGATTGCCATTCTCGGATCCGCCCTGGCCCTGTTGAACTACGCCTTCGACGAGGTCTCCAACCCGGCGCTACGTCCGGTGTCGGAGAAGAAGATGAAAAAGAGGATGAGGAAGATGAAGGCAGTCGCGTGAGCGAGCCCATTTTGCGCGTGCGTGACCTCATGGTGGAGTACGCCACGTCCAACGGCCCGGCCCAGGCCGTGCACGGCGTGAACCTCGACCTCGCTGAGGGGGAGTTCCTCGCCATCGTGGGGGAGTCGGGGTGTGGAAAGTCGACCCTCTTGTTCGCGATCGCTCAGCTGTTGTCGTATCCGGCCAGCATCGTCGGCGGCTCCATCACCTTTAACGGCGTCGATCTCACGTCGTTGGACCCCGAAGAGCTGCGTCGTCACCGCTGGCGCGATATCTCCGTCGTGATGCAGAGCGCCATGAACGCGCTGAATCCGACCATCTCGATCGGCGCCCAACTGGCCGACGCCTGTAAGGCGCACACCGACTGGGACGACAAGCGAATACGGCAGCGCTCCGAGGAAGTGCTGGCCATGGTCTCCATCGACCGGGTGCACCTGAAGAGTTACCCCTTCCAGCTCTCGGGCGGCATGCGTCAGCGCGCGATGATCGCGATGGCGCTGCTGTTGGAACCCCGACTCGTCATCATGGACGAACCGACCTCGGCCCTCGACGTGGTCGCCCAGCGATCTCTCATGCGCCAGGTGGAGTCGTTGCGTCACGAGTTGGGTTTCTCGGTGTTGTTCGTCACCCACGACATGAGTGTGGTGTCGCACTTCTCGGATCGTTTGGCCGTCATGTACGCCGGTGAGGTGGTGGAACTCGACACCACGCGCGAAGTCTTCGACCACCCTCAGCATCCCTACTCCCAGGGTCTCATGGACGCCTTTCCCTCCCTGCTCGGCGAGGCCCGTCAACTCACGGGAATTGCCGGGACGCCGCCGGCGCTCGTTGACCCTCCGCCGGGCTGTCTCTTTGCGCCGCGATGCGCCCACGTCATGGACGTGTGTCGCACGACCCGTCCGGATCTCATCACCCGGGGCACGCGGGCCGTGCGGTGTCACCTGGTGAACCCGCCCGGGGCCCTATGAGCGGAGCCGTGCTCCAGGTCGACGGTCTGTCGCGCTACTTCCGGGTGGGCGGTCTACGCTCGCGCGGTCAGCTGCACGCCCTCGACGACGTCACCTTTGAGGTGGCGCCGGGCGAGATCGTCGCCCTGGTCGGCGAGTCGGGCTCGGGAAAGTCGACGATCGCGCGCGTGCTGGCCGGGCTGTACAAACCGACGCGGGGCACGATCGTCTTCGAAGGGAAGGCCCTCAACGGCCACTCGAGTCGAAAAGTGCGCGGGCGGATGCCGATGGTCTTTCAAGATCCCTTTGGGTCAATCAATCCGGTCCTGCGCGTGGGCCACAGCCTCCTGCGGTCGTTGAAGTTGCACCGACCCGAACTGTCCAAGTCCCAACGTCACGACGAAGCCGTCGCCCTCGTCGAGCGGGTGGGCATGACGCCCGGGGCGCAGGTCCTGCGTCGCTACCCGCACGAACTCTCCGGCGGACAGCGGCAGCGTCTCGGTTTCGCCCAGGCCCTGGCTTCCAATCCCTCGCTGATCTTGGCCGACGAGCCGGTCTCGATGCTCGACGTGTCAATCCGGATCGGTCTGTTGAATGTGATGAAGGGACTGCGCGACCGAGAAGGAGTGTCCCTGCTGTACATCACCCACGATCTGGCCAGCGCCCGCTACGTGGCGAACCGCATGATCGTCCTGTACGCGGGCCAGATCGCGGAGGAGGGAACGACCGACGAAGTGATCCGCTCTCCCCAGCACCCCTACACGCAACTTCTCATGTCCACCGCGCCCGACCCTCGCCTACCGCTCGCCGAGATCGAAGGTGAGCGCGACCTGGGCGAACCACCCAAGGTGATCGACCCGGAGCCCGGCTGTCGCTTCGCTCCCCGCTGCCCGCTGGTCATGGACGTCTGTTGGACGACGACGCCCACCATGGTGACGCTGTCGCCCACCCACCGTGCGGCGTGTTTCGCGGTCACGGCGACGTGACCCGAGGAGTCCTACCCCGGCCGGCCTTCACCGAGTACCTGGCCGGCACCGTGACCTGGCGCTCGCCGCTTCGCGTGCGTCTGGCGCACGAGGAATGGCGAACGGTGATCGACACCTTCGCCCACGATCTGGAGTCGAGTGCCGGCTGGCTCGTTGAGCTGGTGGGCGAGGGCGACGAGTGCGATCTGGAGATTCGCTTTCTTCCGGAGCTCGACGAGGAGGAGTATCAACTGGTCGTCGCGCCCACCTCCTTCATCGACGCCGGTTCGGGCGCCGGCCTCGCCTACGCCCTCACCACCCTGCGCCAGCTCGGTCCGGCGCAACTGTGGTCGACGGCGCGCGCGCCGCTCGACTCCTTTGATCTCCCGTGCGCCATCGTGCAAGACCGCCCGGCGTTCGGGTGGCGCGGGCTGCATCTGGACGTGGCTCGACATTTTTTCGGCGTTGACGTGGTCTGTCGACTGATCGATCAGCTGGCCCTGCACCGCATGAATCGCCTGCACCTTCACCTCAACGATGACCAGGGTTGGCGCGTAGAGATTCCCGGGTGGCCCCGGCTGACGTCGGTGGGAGCGACCCGAGCGTCGTCACCGATCGGTCACGACGACGAGGGCATCGACGACCACGTGGCCCACGGCGGTTTCTTTCGGGCGAGCGACCTTGAATCGATTCGAGCCCACGCTGAGAAACGCTTCGTGCAGATCGTGCCCGAGATCGACCTGCCCGGTCACGCCCAAGCCGTCCTCGCCGCCTACCCCGAACTCGGCAACGGCGGCGCTACCCGTGAGGTGTGGACGAGGTGGGGGATCTCGGATCACGTCCTCAACGTGAGCAAGGAGGCGCTGGACTTCGCCGAAGAGGCCGTGCTCTTCGTGGGCGACCTGTTTCCCGAGAGCCCGGTGCACATCGGCGGCGACGAGTGCCCGACCACCGAGTGGGAGAACAGCGAGGACGCGGCCCTGGTCATGGCCGAGCACGGCTTTGGGGATGTTCGCCAGTTGCAGGGCCTCTTCACCCGACGCATGGCCCGTGCGCTCCAAGAGCGCGGGCACGAAGTGATCGCCTGGGATGAAGTTCTCGACGCCGACGTGCCCCCCGGTACGGTCATCGCCGCGTGGCGTAGCACGGACAAGGCCCTCGAGGCCGCGGAGCGGGGACTCGACGTGATCGTGGCGCCGATGCAGTATCTCTACTTTGACTGGTTGAGCAGCGACGGGCCCGACGAACCGGTCGCCCTGACGCGTCCCCCGCACGCGACCACCTGGGAGCGCGTCTACGGGTTCGCGGTCGTCCCCGAAGCGCTGGCCGCGCCCCTGACCCCGCACATCCGAGGGGCCCAGGCCCAGCTGTGGACGGAGTACATCGCGACCCGCGATCATCTGGACTACATGGCGTTCCCGCGTCTGTGCGCCTTGAGCGAGGTGGTCTGGGGTACGACGACCTCGCTGGAGGAGTTCCGGCCGCGACTGAGGGACCATCTCGAGCGTCTCCGGGCGATGGGTGTTCGCTTTCGACCCCTGGACGAAGGATAACCATCGACACCGTCTCGCTCATGCGATCGTTCTGGCCCCCGCCGTCTCCCGCGGCGGCGCAGCGGGTGCGTGACTTCACCGACGGCGACCTCGCTCGAACGCTGGAGCACACCGGACTGGCCTCGACCCAGATCGCCGAGATCGTCGAGCACTGGCGTGACGTCCAGTCGAGCACGAAGTGGTCAAGCCTCCTCGCCGCGGGCTACACCATGGTCTCGCTCGATCGCGGGAACATCGACGCTCCGGTGCCCATCTGGTCGGACCTACACGACGAGGGTGCCGAAGGGCGACTTTTCTACTTCTACCTCTTCGCACTTTGTCTCGACGAGACCGTCTCGTACCTGCGCCAGCGAGGCACGCCCGAGCACGTCATCGACTCCACCATGAACATCCTCGTCCAGCACAGTGCCACCTACCAACGAAAGTGGGGGAACCTCGGGGTCGACGGCGGCTGGTGGACGTTGATCGTGTTGAGGGGAGAGCTCCTACAGATCGGCTCGCTCGAGTTCCATCTCGTCTCGCTCGGTGTCGGGACCCTCTCGCCCGAGTGGTACGACGAGGCCGAAGCGCAGGCCCTCGGTCCCGGGTTCCGCCGGGGCGACGCGTCACTCGGTGTGCACATCCCTCAAGACGTGGACTTTTCGCCCGCGGCGCTCGATCGCACACTGGACGAGGCGCGGGCGGTCCTTGGACGACTCTGGCCCGTCGAACATCGGCGACTCGCGACCTGTCGGAGTTGGATCATGGACGATCGCCTCGCCACCCTGTTGAGGCCCGACTCGAACCTCGTGAGGTTTCAGGAACGTTTTGAGCTGGTACCCGGGTGGGTCGAGGACGACGACGACGTTCTCGAGTTCGTCTTTCGCCTCCCGGGGACTGCGCGGGGCGAACTACCCCGCAGGACGTCGTTGGAGCGCGCGGTGCTGGGGGTCTTAGAGCGCGGGGAGCATTGGCACACCCGCAGCGGCTGGTTCGACTTCGATGGTGCGTCGTGACCGCGAAGTCTCCCGCTTCTGTAACTTTCATCCACAAATGTGAGACTTTTTTGTGAGATTCACACATACATTGGTTGATAAATGTTAAAAATTCACATAATGTGTCGCTATGGACTCTAAGACCCGCCGCGCGACCATCGCCGAGCAACTCCGGGTTGAGGGTGAGGCGTCGATCGTTGAACTGGCGGCGCACTTTGGCACCTCGGAGATGACGATCCGTCGTGACCTCGATTTCCTCGAGGTCGAGGGCCTCGCACGACGGGCGCGCGGGGGCGCGATCTCGGTGCAGAGCCGCTCCTTCGAACCTCCCATTCTTCAACGCGCGGCCCACATGGCCGACGCCAAACGGCGCATCGGGGCCGCCGCTGCCTCCTTGTTACGCGAGAACGAAACGATCGTTATCGACGTCGGCACGACGACCCACGAGATGGCCAAGGCCATTCCCGACGGCTTGACGATCACCGCGATCACCAACTCACTGTTGATCGGGACGGAACTGGCGACCAAGCCGTCCGTGAAGGCCATCGTGACCGGTGGGGTGGTGCGTCATGTTGAGTTGAGCCTGATTGGGCCGCGAGCCCAGGGCGCCTTCGCCGACCTCAACTGCGACACCGTCTTCGTGGGCGTGGCGGGGATCAGCGACACCAAGGGCCTGAGCGAGTACAACATCGACGACGCCGACGTGAAGCGCGCGGCGTTGGCCTCGGGGCGGCGCATCGTCGTACTGGCGGACGCGTCCAAAGTCGGGCGCGTGGCGTTCGTCACGTTCGCCCCCATCGGGGCGGTGGACCTGTTGGTGACGAACGCGTCGCCCGACAACCCGGCGATACGTCGCATCAAGGACCACGATGTCGAGGTTCTGCACGTGGAACCTTTCGAAGAGGAGAAGGATTAATGTCGCGATTTCGTTCGCTGTTCCCCGAGGTGGCGAAGCCGCTCATCGCCATGGCCCACGTGCCGCCACTGCCGGGCACGCCCCTGTACGACGCGAACGCTGGGGTGCAGGGACTCATTGACCAGGTGAAGCGCGACACCGCGCTGCTGCTGGAGGGCGGGTTCGACGCGGTGCTCTTTTGCAACGAGGGAGACCGTCCCTACCAGTTGAGCGCGGGACTCGAGGCGGCCGCGGTCATGACTCGGGTCGCGACCGAGTGTCGTCCGACCGACCGGCCCTTTGGCGTCGACTTTCTCTGGGACGCCCAGTGCGCCCTCGCGATCGCGGTGGGCTCGGGCGCGTCGTTCATGCGTGAAGTAATCACTGGATCGTGGGAGTCCGATATGGGGCCCTGGAACCCCGACGCCGCGACGCTGTTGCGCAATCGACGGAACTTCGGGCGCGACGATCTCGCGATATTCGCCAACGTCACCCCGGAGTTCGCCTCCCCGGTGGGCCAGCGCACGCCGGCGCAGATGGCCAAGTCGACCGTCGTCTCCAGCCTGGCCGACGTCATCTTGGTCTCGGGGCCGATGGCCGGCGCCGAGCCCGACGTGCACACCGTGGCCGACGTGCGCGAGGCGGTGGACCCGTCCGTGCCGGTGTTGCTCAATACCGGCGCGAAGGCCGCCACCATCGCGGAGTATCTGAAGTTCGCCGACGGTTGCATCGTCGGCAGTGACCTGAAAGAGGACGGCTACACCTGGAACAAGGTGGACCCCGAGCGGGTGAAGCGGTTCATCGACGCCGCTCGTAGTGCCTGAGCCGTCGGGGGACTTGCTCCTCGGCGTTGACATTGGCTCGTCGGGAGTGAAGGCGATCCTGCTCGACCCGGCGCGGGGCATTGTCGCCCGTCGCTCCTACGGGGTGGCCCTCTACAGCGAACACCCCGGTTGGGCCGAGGCGGACACCGACGAGTGGTGGCTGGCCCTCACGTCGCTGGTGCCGCTACTTCTTAACGACGCGGGTGTCACGAACGACGACGTGGCCGCCCTGGCCGTGACGGGCATGGTTCCGGCCGTCGTGCTGCTCGACGAGCAGGGTCGGGTTCTTCGCCGAGCGATCCTCCAAAACGACGCGCGAGCGACCCGAGAGATCGACGAGATTCGATCGACCCTGGGCAGTTTTGACCTCTTGGCCCAGAGTGGCTCGGTTCTCACCCAGCAGTCGGTCGCTCCCACCGCCCTCTGGCTGGCGCGCCACGAGCCCGAGGTCTGGCGGCGCGCGACCTCGGTGCGTGGCTCCTATGACTGGCTCGCGGCCATGCTCGGTGCGGCCGATCACGTCGAGGAGAACTGGGCGCTAGAGAGTGGGCTCTACGACATGGACCTCACGCCCATCGTCACCGTCCTTGAGGCCTCGGGTGTTACGTGGCCCACCCTATTGGAGGCCTGCGCCCCGGGAACGGCGGTTGGCGCCGTCAGCCCGGCCGCGGCCGAGGCGACGGGTCTGTGCGCGGGCACGTCAATTGTGGTGGGCGGGGCCGACCACGTTCTCTCGGCCTACGGGGCCGGGCTCGTTGACGAGGGGGACTGCCTCATCAAGCTGGGCGGGTCGGGCGACATTCTGGCCGTCAGTGACCGAGTGTTCCTCGACGAGCGCCTCTATCTGGACAAGCACCCAGTGCCGGGCAAGTGGCTGCCGAACGGCTGCATGGCCACGAGCGGCTCGCTGCTTCGCTGGGAGCAGTCGATGTTCGACGACGTCTCGCTCGTCGAACTTGATGCGGCGGCGCAGTCGAGTGCTCCCGGTGCTTTGTTGACGCTGCCGTACTTTCTCGGCGAAAAGACGCCGCTGCACGACCCCGATCTTCGCGGCGTGATGGTGGGGATGAACCTCGCCACGACGCGTGGCGACATCCACCGCTCATTCTTGGAGGCGATCGCCTACGGATTTCGCTCCCACTTCGACGTCTTTGCCGAGGACGGCCTCACCCTGCGGCGTACCACCGTGACCAACGGGGGATCGAAGTCGCGCCTCTGGCGTGAGATTCTGGCCGACGTGTTGAATCGCGATCTCGTCTCCATCACCGACCACCCCGGCGCGGCCTACGGCGCCGCCGTCATCGCGGGGATTGGCACCCGTCGGATCGACGACTGGTCCTACGTCGCGGGCGCCCTCGAGCAGGGCGAGATCATTGCGCCGCGCCGTGAGAACGTGGCCCTTTATGATCAGCGCTATCACGACTTCCTGCGACTCAACGACGCGACCGCGTCCATTTCTCACGTCCTAGCGAGGAGTTCATCGTGACCACACCTGTTGCCGTTGTGACCGGCGCCGGATCGGGCATCGGGGCCGCCATCGCCCTCGAACTCGGGCGCCAGGGATACCACGTGGTGGTCACCGATGTTGACGGGCCGAGCGCCAGTGAGACGTCTCGGGCTATCGAGAGCAGCGAGGCGGCCCCCCTGGACGTGACGAGTTCGCTCGCCTGCGACGCGTTGGCGGGCTCGGTGGTGGCCCAGCACGGGCGCCTCGACGTCTGGGTGTCGAACGCCGGGATCTCCAAGATGCAGCGCTTCGTCGACGTCTCGCCGGAGGATCTGCGACGGACCTTCGAGGTCAACGCCTACGGCGTCTTCTACGGAGGGCAGGCGGCGGCGCGCGCCATGATCTCGCTCAAGACCCCCGGGTGCATCATCAACACGGCCTCGATGGCGGCCAAACAGGGCGGCGTGCCGTTTCTCTCGGACTACGTGGCGAGCAAGTTCGCGGTGCTCGGTCTCACCCAGGCAATGGCCCACGAGCTCGCGCCCTACGGGATCCGGGTGAACAGCGTCTGTCCGGGCTTCGTCGCGACCGCCATGCAGACTCGCGAGTTGGCCTGGGAGGCCGAGCTTCGCGGCGCGGAACCCGACGAGGTGCGTCAAATGTGGATCGGTGCCACGCCGCTCGGGCGCCTCGAGACTCCCGAGGATGTCGCCAAGGTGGTCGCGTTCCTGGCGTCGGACGCCGCCGCCTTTGTCACCGGCGAGTCCATCTCGGTCAACGGCGGCGCGTACATGGACTGATGACCGCTCTTCGGGCGTCGCGACGCCACGAACGACTCGTCTATCCTCGGGACTCAAGAGCGCACGGAGAGAGGTTCACATGGCACTGCCCCCCGGGACCCCCGCCCCCGATTTCACGCTGCTGGCCACGCCCGATCAGTCACTCAGTCTCTCGGAGTTCGACGGTCCGGTTGTACTGATCTTCTATCCGGCTGACTGGAGTCCGGTCTGCGGCGACGAACTTTCCATGTTCCAAGCGGCCAGCAAGCTCTTTCAGTCACGGGGCGCACAGTTGTTGGGAATCTCGGTGGATGGCGCGTGGAGCCACACCGCGTTCCGGGCGGACCACAAGATCGAGTTTCCCCTGCTGGCGGACTTTCAGCCCAAGGGAGCGACGGCTCGCGCCTACGACGTCTACGACGACAAGGATGGCGTCTGCGAGCGGGCTCTCTTTGTCATCGATCGCGACAAGAAGATCGCCTGGAGCTACGTCTCACCCGTGGGAGTAAGTCCCGGCGCCGACGGCGCCCTGAGCGCCGTGGAGGCCCTGTCATGAGTGCGCACCTCGCAATTCCGGTGGGACCCGACGACCACGTCCGAGGTCCCGCGGACGCCACACTGACCGTGGTTGAGTACGGCGACTACCAGTGCCCCTACTGCGCACAGGCCTACACCATCGTCGAGAAACTCTCGTCGACCTTCGCGACGTCGATGCGACTGGTGTTCCGCAATTTGCCGTTGGCCGACGTGCACCCCCACGCCGAGCGCGCGGCGGAGTTCGCCGAGGCGGTCGGGTTGCAGGACAAGTTCTGGCCCATGCACGACCGACTGTACGAAAACCAGCGCTCGCTCGGAGAGGATGCCTTGCGCTCGTACGCGAAGGACGTGGGCGCCGACCTCACGAAGGTGGAGGAGGCCCTGGCGGGCGGGGCACCCCGCGCCCGCGTGGAAGCCGACCTCGAAGGCGCCATCCGCAGTGGCGCGAACGGCACGCCCACCTTCTTCGTGAACGGCCTTCGCTACGACGGATCGTGGTTCTACGACGAGTTCGCCGAGTACCTCCAGTCCACGCTGGACGCGCTCTAGGCCTCGCTCGTACGAATCGGGCGAACCAGCCAGGCGCGCGCCTCAGAAAATGGGCGGCGTGTAATAGGGTCGCAACGAGATGAATAGTCACCGCGTGTCCGACTCACGCAAGAGTCCCAATCAGTTCGCGCGGCGGCTCTTCGCGCCTCTGCCCCCGCGCTACAACCTCCTCGCGGCGATTCTGTCCTTCGGCCAAGACCCCCGCTGGCGCGCCACCATGGTCGATCAGTTGGTGGCTAGTCACCCGGGGCTGATCTTGGACGTGGCGTGCGGACCGTGCGCGGTGACCAAGCGTTTGGCGAAAAAGACCACCGCCCACGTGGTCGGCCTGGACCTCAGCCCTGAGATGATTGGCCAGGGACGGCTCAACCTTCGTCGGGCGCGACTGCAAGCGCGAACGTCCCTCGTCCTCGGGCGCGGCGAACAGCTTCCCTTTGCGAACGGATCTTTCGACGCGCTGACCTTTACCTACCTCCTTCGTTACGAGGCAGATCCTCAAGCGGCGTTGATTGAACTCGCCCGCGTCGTGAAGCCCGGCGGGCGCATCGCCAGCTTGGAGTTCGCGGTGCCCGAGGCGCGCGGGTGGCGCTGGTCGTGGTGGCTCTACACGCGTCTGATTCTTCCCGTGGGGGGATTCGTCACCGGGGGCCGGGCGTGGTGGGAGGTCGGTCGTTTTCTCGGTCCGAGCATCTCGTCGCACTACAAGAAGTACTCACTGGCCTGGACCCTCGACGCGTGGCGCAACGCCGGAATTGAGCACGTCGAGTACCGCACGATGAGCCTCGGCGGCGGCGTGGTCATCTGGGGTTATCGGACAACGTAACCGTGACCGAGAGTTCTGGTTTCGACGCACCGGTGCAGGGTCCTGCCTTTTACGCGCAACCCCGTTTCCTTCGTCGCCGCCGTCTGCAGGAGTGGTGGACGTTGCTGCATCCTCCCTACACGTTGCTGCACCTCTCGCTCGTCACCATAGGAGGGTGTCTCGTCGGTCCGGTCAACGCGACGCGCCTGGTGGAAACGTTGGTGGCCTTCTTTTTCGCGTTGGGGATCGGCGCTCACGCCCTCGACGAACTGGAAGGACGACCCCTCACGACGACGATTCCCGCCTGGCAACTCATCGGCGCAGCCGCTTTCAGTTTTTCGGGCGCGGTGGCCCTCGGAGTCCTCGGCATGTTCCTCGTGAGTTACTACATGGCGGTGTTCATCGTCGTGGGGGCGTTCTTCGCGCTGAGTTACAACCTGGAACTCTTTGGTGGACGCTTTCACAACCCCCTCGTGCTCGTGCTGAGTTGGGGGGCCTTTCCGATCCTGACCGCGTACTACGCCCAACACGCGACGGTGAACTTCGCCGCCTTCGCCGCCGCGGCCTTTGGCGCACTGATCGTTCAGATTCAACGACTCTTGTCCACGCCGGCTCGAGAACTGCGTCGACGCACGGCGTCGGTTGAGGGGACGATCACCCGAGCGGACGGCACCTCCGTCGAGATCACCGCGCAGACCATTCTTCTTCCGCTCGAGCGCTCGCTGATGACCCTCTGTTGGCTCGGCGTTGCGATGGCGCTGGCGTTAGCGTACGTGCAGTTTCGCTGACGAGGACCCTGCCGGGACTCGCGTGTGTCGACTTGCCCCGGCCATTCATGAGACACTGGTGTGATGTACGTGCCTCCCTCGTTTGCTCTCGACGATGCCGACGCCTGGCGAGTTGTTCACGACGCGGGCGCCGGAATGCTGGTTATCCAGACCGACCGAGGGCTGGCCTCGGTGTTCGTGCCGGTCATCGTGAGCGACGACCGCCGCACCATCAGGACTCACGTCGCGAAGGCCAACTCCTGGTGGAAGGCGGTGGGCGAGGGGGCTGACGTGCTGGCTCTGTTTCTCGCGGCGAGCGCCTACGTCACGCCCTCGTACTATCCGAGTCGGCTAGACGACCCTAACGTCGTCCCCACGTGGAACTACGTGGCGGCCGAAGTGCGTGGTCGGGCGACGATCCACGACGAGAGTGAGTGGAAGCTCGCCCAAACGAACGCGCTCACCTCGCACTTCGAAGCGGGGCGCAGCCCGCGATGGCGGGCGGAGGATCTTGAACCGCGCTACCGGGAGCTCCAAATGAGGGGGATCGTCGGAGTAGAGATTGACGTGCTGTCCATCGAGGGGAAAGCCAAGCTGTCACAAAATCGTCCGGACGTTGACCGTCACAGTGTTCGCGAGAACTTTCGCGAAGGCTCTCTGGCCGAACGCAACGTGGCGAACCGCATGGACGGCGACTAAGCGTCACGACTCGCGCCGGGGTAGGGACTAGGCGGAGATGACGGACGGACGAAAGCCGAAGAACAGTCCGCTGCCCACGACGCCCGGTACGGAGTTAAGTCGCGTGTCGAGTTCGCTGGTGATCTCGGCGAACCTCACTTCGAGGATCACGTTCCCGTGTTCGGTGATCACGGGGCCGTCTTTGGCGACGGCCATGCGAAGCTCGATCTCGCGAACGTCGAACCCTTCGAGCAGTTGGGACTGGACCAGTTGCAACGCTTCGGGGATCACTTCGACGGGGACCGGGGCCCTTTCGCCGAGCGTGGTCACCCGCTTGGACTCGTCAATGAGTATGTATCGCTCCGGCGAGCTCGCCAGCAGCAACTTCTCGCGCAGCATCGCCCCGCCTCGACCCTTAATCATGTTGAGGTCGCCGTCCACTTCGTCGGCCCCGTCAAAGGACCAGTCGGGACGAGCCTGGAGAAGGCTGGTGGTCGGGACCGACAGTTCGCCACAGGCGATCGCCATCTCGAGGGACGTGGTGATCGCGCTGAAGTGCCACGTCTGTGCCCGGGCGGTATCGACTAGGGCGTGCAGGGCCAACAGGCTGGTCGATCCACTGCCGACGCCCACCACGTCACCGTCGTGGAGCCGCTCGGCCGCCTGGCCCGCCACGCGCGCTTTCGCGTCATAGTTCTCGATCGTGGTCGGCCACTCGGGGTGGTCACTCTCCGCGGCGTTCCAGTGCATCGATGTTCACCTTCCGATCGCGTCACTTTGGCGCCGTCGTCGTCACTTTAGGACACGGGGGTTTTAGAGGAACGAAGCGCGTCCGACCATGCCCGCGGCGACCGTGGCGTTGGTAACCTCGTCGATGAGGACGAAACTCCCGGTGACGCGGTCCTCGCGGTAGTCGTCCACGACGAGCGCCTCGGAGGTGACGAGCGTCGCGAGGCCTATCTCGTTCGTCTCCAACGACGTCGCCTCATCAATGGACAACGACTCAATGTTGATGACGCCCTTGATGGCCTGCACGCGAACCGGGGTCGACTTGGTGGTGTGCTTGAGGCGCAGGCGTTGACCGCTCGTCGTAAAGGGCTTCTCGCCAAACCAGCAGATGGTCGCCTCAATCTCTTTGGTCACCGTGGGCAAGGGGTGCGTGGCGATCAGGTCGCCGCGTCCCGCGTCCGTCTCGTCCTCGAGGTCGAGGTCCGCGGCCAAGCCCACGGTCGCCTCCAGGCGCGACTCGCCACCAAAGTTGATGGCGCGAACGGTCGTCTCGATGTTTTGAGGGAGCAGCGTGACCTTGTCGCCGACGTGAAAGGCCTCACCGCTCACCATGCCGGCGTAGGTCCGCCCACCGCCGGGCTGACGAAGGACCCACTGAATGGGCAGTCGAGCCCCCTGGGCGATCTCCCAGGAGCCCGCCTCGGAGGCCTCGAGGGCGTCGAGCACCGAAGGTCCGCCGTACCAGGGGGTGTTGATGGAGATGGTGGCCACGTTGTCACCGAGCAGGGCCGAGACGGGGATCGCCACCGTCGAGGAAAAGCCGAGTTCGCGCGAGAGGGTCTCGAACTGATCCACCACGCTCTGAAAGGCCAGCTCCGACCAGCCGATGGTGTCCATTTTGTTGATCGCCACGATGATCGATCGCACGCCGAGCAGCGCCGCGATGCAGAGGTGCCGGCGCGTCTGCTCCTTGAGCCCCGCGGCCACGTCGATGACGACGAGTGCCAGGTCGGCGGTCGAGGCCCCGGTCGCCATGTTTCTCGTGTAGCGCACGTGTCCGGGGCAGTCCGCGATGATGAACTTGCGCGTCGGCGTCGTGGCGTAACGATAGGCCACGTCGATGGTGATGCCCTGCTCGCGTTCGGCGCGCAGTCCGTCGGTGACGAAGCTGAGATCGAGGTCGCCGATGCCGCGCTTTTCCGACGCGGCGGCGACGGCGTCCAGTTGGTCGTCGAAGAGTTGGCGCGTGTCGACGAGCAGTCGGCCGATGAGCGTCGATTTGCCGTCGTCGACCGAGCCGATGGTGGCGAGACGTAAGAGGTCCTTCGTGGCGAGTTCCACTTAGAAGTAGCCCTCACGTTTGCGATCTTCCATCGCGGTCTCGGAGAACTTGTCGTCGCCGCGCGTGGCGCCGCGTTCAGAGACGTTGGCGATCGCCACCTCGTCGATGATCGCTTCGATGGTGGCGGCGCTCGAGAGGACCGCGCCGGTGCAGTTGGCGTCGCCCACCGTGCGAAAGCGAACGGTCTTGGTGAAGACCTCTTCGCCGGCCAGGGGCTCGACGAACTCACCCACGGCGAGCCACATGCCCTCACGCTCGACGACCTCGCGCTGGTGTGCGAAGTAGATGGAGGGCAGATCCATCTTCTCGCGCCCGATGTACTGCCAGACGTCGAGTTCGGTCCAGTCCGACAAGGGAAAGGCCCGCACGTGCTCGCCGGGATTGACCTTGCCCTGGTAGAGCTGCCAGAGTTCGGGGCGCTGTTGACGCGGGTCCCACTGGCCAAAGGCGTCACGGAAACTCAAGATGCGCTCCTTGGCGCGAGCCTTATCTTCGTCGCGGCGCGCACCGCCGAAGGCGGCGTCGAACGTGCTGTCGGTAATGGCGTCCAGCAGGGTCACGGTCTGGAGGCGGTTGCGCGACCCCAGGGGGCCGGGGTCGGCGACTTTTCCCTGGTCGATGGTGTCTTGGACGCGGGCCACGATGAGGCGCGCGCCCGCGGCCGCGGCCGCCCGGTCGCGAAAGGCCAGCACCTCGTGGAAGTTCTGACCCGTGTCGATGTGCAGGACCGGAAAGGGAAGTTGCTGGGGTGCGAAGGCCTTAGCGGCCAGGTGCAATAAGACGGCCGAGTCCTTGCCGCCGGAGAAGAGCAGGACGGGGCGCTCGCACTCGGCCACGACCTCACGGAGAATAAATAGGGCGTGGGACTCGAGAACGTCGAGGTGGTCAGTGGCGTGAGGGGTGGGCAATGTCGTGGTCATGATCTTTTAGGATGAACGTTATTCTAGTAATTCACTAGATAAAGCAAGGCTGCCGCGAGAATGCCCGTAATTACCCAAACTCCCACGCTACTCAGCGAACTGGACGATGCCAACGAGCGCTTTGAGCGCGCCACGCCGAGGGAGATTCTCGAGTGGACCTTCGAGCGCTTTGCGGACGATGTCGCGATGGCCTGCTCCTTCGAAGACGTGGCGCTGTTGGACATGGTGCACACGCTGCGACCGGCTACGGAGATTATTTTCCTCGACACGGGCGGGCACTTCGCCGAGACCCTCTCCTTCGCGGCTGAGCTCGAGGCGAAGTGGTCGCTCAACGTGACCCGCACCCAGCCCGGCCCCGACGCCGCCGCGTGGCCCTGTGGCACGGCGGAGTGTTGCCAATGGCGAAAAGTTGAGCCGCTGGGTCGAGCCCTGGAGGGCCGAAGTGCGTGGATAACGTCGGTCAAGCGCGTCGACGCCGCGACCCGGGCAACCATGAAAATCCTGATGTGGGATGAGAAATTCAATCTGGTAAAGGTCAACCCCCTGGCGACCTGGACCGACGACGACGTGGCGTACTACCTGACGAGCCACGCCTTACCCGAGAACCCCCTGTGGGCGCAGGGGTACGCGTCGATCGGGTGTGCCGCCATGACCTTGAAGCCCCAGGTGCCCGGCGATCGCCGCTCGGGGCGATGGGTTGGACTCGACAAGGACGAGTGCGGCCTCCACGAGGCCTAGACATCCACCAAAAAAACCGTTTGCGCCAGTAAATTTGTCGCAATGTCACGGCGACGTCTCGTGAAGCACGTCGAATGCTTCTCCTAGTCCTCGCGCTGTTCTGGGTTGCTTTACTGGCCCCGGTCGCGATACGCCGGTTCCGCGACGGCGGGGGCGAAAAGTCCATCGAGTCGTTCCACGCCGAGCACGAGGTGCTCAGTCGACAGGACTACACCGTGGTTCCCGCTCATCGCCTGGACGAACCTGATGAAGAGGTTGATTACGCGCCTCCGGCCGAGCGTCGCCCGCACCTGCGGGTCGTGCACAGCGACGACACGCCGCGCACCCTCGCGGCTCGCTCCACCTGGGACGAGTGGGCCGAGGACTACACCTTTGACGAGCCCGTCGCGGCGGCTCCCACCAACCACTACGCGCGCGCGTACTCCTCGCGACCGAGCGAGCCCGAGATCACTCAGCGCTACGAGCCACCGATTCGCCGGCGCACGATGAAGCAGCAACGCCGCGTGATGTTCACCAGTCTGGTCGGTGCGTCGACGTTCCTCACGGTGATCGCCTTTCTGACCGGAGTGTCGATCCTGGTCGACCTCTCCGCGCTCGCGTGGTTCTCGGTGGTGCTGTTCGTGGCGCTGGCCCTCTTCGCGGTGAGTCAGGGATATCTGAACGAGCCGTCGCTGAGAGTGCGCCTCCCACAGCGGCGCACGCTGGCCCGAGTAGAGCCCATGTACGACGACGAAGAAGGGGAGCAGTCCCCGTACGTCTACTACGACGACGAGTTCGACTCAGAGTTCTATGACCCAGAGTCCCCCGAGACCTGGCGTCGCGAGCCCGAGCGTCGTCGCGCCTTAGGTTAAACTAGATACCTCTTCGGGGGTGTAGCTCAATTGGTAGAGCGCTACGTTCGCAATGTAGAGGCAGTGGGTTCGAATCCCATCACCTCCACCCGAGAAACCTTGGTCGGGTGTACTCCACCGTCTACGGCTGGCCAGCCCCGTTCGAACTTCCCCCGGTAGTGCCGCCGGGCGTAACGAAGGACCCCTGATGGACCTCCCGGCGATAACGTCCCCCTCGAAGGCGTCTCGTGCGTGGGTGGCGGCCGAGTTCGGACCGGGCGGCACGGTGGTGGCGGTGACGCGACTGCGAGGCGGGGTCTCCTCGGCGATGCACCTGATTACCGTCGATGACGCGCGGGGCGAGCGCCACCGCGCGGTGTTGCGGCGTTGGATGGACTCTGAGCACGTCGACGGCGCCGAGCGGGTCGAACGGGAGGCGCACGTCCTGGAGCAGTTGCGTGGTACGGGCATCCCCACGCCGCGAGTCTTGGCGATTGATCCCGCGGGCTCGTCGTGCGGGGAGGCCGCGCTGTTGATGTCGTACCTGCCGGGACGCGTGGAGCTACACCCTGCGGACCCCGAGCACTGGTTAGAGCAGTTGGCGACGATGTTGGTGCGTATCCACAACGTCGACGTTCGCGCCCCCGCGGCCGAGTCGTGGCTTGACCGCGACAGCCTCGTGGTGCCGAGCTGGACCAAGCGTCCCGAACTGTGGCGCGACGCGATTGCGTTGGTGGATGAGGAACCGCCGAGGGACGACCAGACACTCATCCATCACGACTATCAGCACTTCAATCTCCTTTGGCGACGCGGACGGATATCGGGCGTCGTTGACTGGGTCTTCGGCTCGACTGGATCTCCGACCATGGACGTAGGTCACTGCCGTCTCAACCTGGCCGTGTTGTACTCACCGGCGTACGCGAGGCGGTTCCTCGACCTGTACGAAAGGGAGTCGGGTCGAGCCATCAACCCCTGGTGGGACGTTCATCAGTTGCTCGTCTACCTGCCGGGATGGGGCGAGTTTCTACAACGTCAAGCCGGCCCCCGCACGGTCGTGGACTTTGCGGGCATGCACGACCGCGTCGAAGAGACGCTGGCCGACGCGATGTCGCGCCTGAGCTGATCGCGGCACCGGCGAGAATCGCCTCCACGGACGCGCAGGTCGTAGTGTCGCATCGTGACAGATGTCTGGACCGCCGAATCGTGTACGACCGAGGCCTTCTATCTGGGGGAGAGCTGTCGGTGGGATGAAGTCCGTCAAGAGTTGTACTGGGTCAACGTGGACGCCGGGGAGTTCTTTCGGGCCAGCGCCGACGGGAAACGTCTCGACGTCATCCAGCGATTCGACCTGGGCGGCTACGTGACGGCCGTGGCGCCGATGGAGGATCGCCGTAACGGATGGCTCGTGGCGCGCGACCAGTCCCTTTTCTCTCTAAGTGAGTCGGGTGACTTAGTGGAACTCGCCTCGCCCGAAGCGCGAAATGTGGGAGCGGTGCGCACGAACGACGGCGCGGCCGACCCGTGGGGGCGCTATTGGATCGGATCGATGGCCCTGGACGAAGGAGAGGGCCGAGGCAGCCTCTACTCGTTCCACGAGTCGACGGGACTGCGGACGGTGTTGTCCGGCGTGACGATCTCGAACGGAATTGGTTGGAGTCCCGATCATCGGTCCATGTACTACGTCGACAGCGGACCGGCAACGATCTTTATCTTCGACGTCGACAACAAAGGTGACGTCACCCACCAGCGAGTGTTCGCTCAGTTGGACGCGGCGAGTGAAGGAACACCCGACGGCCTCTACGTGGACGCCGAAGGCGCGATCTGGGTGGCGCTATGGGGTGGCTACGAGGTGCGCCGGTACGCAGCCTCGGGTGAGATCATCGGTCGTGTGAAACTCCCCACCGCCCAGCCTTCGTGTTGTGCGATCGGCGGCGCGAATGCGACGACCCTCTACATCACGACCGCGCGCGAAAACATGTCACCCGAGATTTTGGAGAAGGAACCCGAGGCGGGGCGTCTGTTTTGTGTCGACGTCGGGGTGGGCGCCGCCGCGATCAATCCCTATCGGCCGCACCTTCGAGAGTTTGTGGTGTGACGCGTCAAGAGATGTACTTCTTCGGCGCGCTGCGACCCGGTGACAACTGAACGTCGCAACAGCCCGTCACCTACGGTGATCCCTCGAATTAAATAACTCGCACTCTTGTTTCGATGAGTCGTCTCGGGGGCGTGTCGCACTTCAGCGGGTAACGTCGCGTTACGACCACGGATCGCGTGGGGGTCGGCGAGTTGAGAGGGGCGAGGATGAGCGAGTTCGGACCAGGTGAGAGCGAGTCCGCGAGCGGCGAACGGCCTCCGATATCGCCGGCCGCGCACGACTCGGGTAGCGAGATTCGAACACCGACGCAGCCCGATCACGAAACAGAGGGCTTTCGACACACCCGCACGTCCGCCGCGTGGCTCGCCACCGCGGTAGGAGTGATCGTGGGCGTGGCCCTGATCGATTTCATCGCTCAGAACACTCGCGACGTGCGCATTGAGTTCTTTGGGGCGCACGGGCAGATGCCGATCGCCGTCGCGTTACTCGCCGCGCTCGTCGCGGGTGCCATCATCGTCCTCGCCATCGGGATCGGTCGCGTAGCGCAACTGCGCCTGACGATGCGCCGCCAGCGCAAACGTCGCAAGGACACCAGAACTTCCGACGCTTCGCGCGGCTAGCGCGGCGAGTGTGTCCGTTCGAAACGTGGGCCAACCCTAGGATCGGTGGCACCGTGATCGACGACGACTTAGATCTCGATGATGCGCGTAAGCGCTACCACTTTGCGCTGGCGCCAGAGGACTACGAACGTTTGCCCTTTTACAGTGCGCTATTGCACGAACTCGAGCACGACCCGCTCGCTCTCGAACTGCTGGCCCGTGTGCGGGTGGAACAACGCAATCCCATGCTGGTGCTGGCCGCCTTACAACTGGCCGCCCTGCGTGGTCATCCGATTCTCGGTCCGATCTATGACGAGGCGCGACACGGTGTGCTGGACGATCCCGAAGGCGCCGCGAAGCGCGTCCTGGAGGTTCTCCACCTCGCGCCAGAACTCGTGCGAGACGAGCTGTGGCGATCGACGCAGACGAACGAGCCCGGACGCAGCGCCGTTATCCAAGCGGTCGTGGCCGATCTCGCGAGCGACGCGCCGAGGGTCAACGTTGTCGAAGTCGGAACCTCGGCCGGCATCAACCTCTACTTCGATGAGTTCACCGTGCAGGACCACGATGATGGCAATCCCCTCACGCTGGTCTGTGAGGACGTGACGCCGGTCGATCGATCGCGACCACTGCCCGAGGTGCGCACTCGGGTGGGCATTGATCCGAATCCACTTCTTCTCACCAGCGAGGAAGACCGTCGCTGGTTAAAGGCCTGTCTCTGGCCCGAGCAGCGCCGCCGTCACGATCGCTTTGACGCCATCGTCGCGGCGAAGCCTTCTTGGCCGACGGTCACTATGTTGCGCGGTCGTGCGATGGAACGATTGAACGATGCGTTCGAGTTGGTTGACGCGAGCTCACTCACGATCATTGTGAACACGTGGACCGCGTTTTATTTCACGGACGACGAACGCGCACGGTACTTCGCTGAAGTGTCGCGCCGATGCGCGAAGGGCAACGTGGCGTGGCTCTCAATTGAGTCGACGATGGTGAGGTGGCCCCACGTTGACCTCGATGAACAAGATCGTCATCGCGCGGCGTCGCAGATCGTCGTGACACGTTCGGGCGGCTCCCCGGTACGATGGGGGTGGTGTCACGCCCACGGGCGGTGGCTCGAGAAAACTACAGGTTCGTAATTCCCCGCGGGGGTGCCTCGAGAGTCGATTTAAGACCTCGGAATTGGACGCTTCGACCTCGAAAAATCGGCGATCTCTGTGGAAAAGATGCGACTAAGTGGTTGGTATGTGAGCGTTCGCCGACCAAACTGGTGGATAAGTGACACAATCCTGGGCAAAAGTTTGTGATTTCCCTCTTCGGGCTTGGTAACGGGAAGAATCTCTGGCACAGTATCACTCGTAGTTCACGTAGTACCTGCCAACGATCCGACGAACCGCAAGGGGAGAAGGAAGTGGGGGGATGAGGGACCTCGCAAGAGGGACGGATTCCTTTCAACGAGCAGCGGAGTTCGGTCCGCTGCACGGAACTGGCTAATGACGTGAAGTGCCTGCCGTCAAAGATGTTCTGTCCGACACGGAACATAGTTGGCGTGCCTCGGAAACCCCGAGGGGCGGGTGAGCTTCGGCTCACTGGTCACTCGGGGTTTTCGGCTGTCCGGGGTTACATCACTCGATCCAGTACCGCCGTATTTCGGTGGGGTCGTCCGGTGCCGGGGGCACAGTCGACTCGTACACGCCGCCATTTTTCTCGATCGTGCGCGCCGACGCCACGTTGTCGCTGCCGCAGGTGACGAGCACTCGTTCGACCCCCTCGGCGCGGAGGATAATGAGCGACTGACGCAAGATCTCCGAGGCGTAGCCCTTGCGACGTTGCGTCGGCGCGACGCCATATCCCACGTGGCCGCCCCTCTCAGCGAAGAACTCGTTGAGTTCGAAACGCAACGACGCGCGCCCCACCAGCTCGCCGTCCGCCAACGCACCGAGTTGAACGCCGCGAACACGATACTTTGACCGATCAAGTCCCAGACGCTGCTCTTCGTTGGACTCCAAGAACGCCGACCACGACGTCACACTCTCCCAATGGAGGAGAAAGTGAAAACCCTCAGAGAGCATCGCGTCGTGAATGGCCACGGCGGCCGCTTCATCACCCACCCGATACGGTCGCAGACGCAAGGTCATCGATTCAGGCTAACCGTGACGGTTCTCGCCGGAGGTCTAAAAGAGAGACTGCGGCTCGACGGGCGTAATGAGTTCAGGTCCGTCGTTCTTGACCGAGCCCACGGCTTTTCCGACGCCATAGTGACGAAGTGTTCCCTTGGGCGCGGGACGAAGCAGCAAGAGTCGTTCCTCGGGCGAGTGGTCGGCGACCTCTAGCCACGCGTCAACATCATCACGCCCTAAGACGACGGGCATTCGGTCATGAATCCCATCCATGTCCACACCCGGCGTCGTCGTGATGATGGTGCAGGTCGCCGTCGGCTCCGGAGTGGGGTCGGCGGGGTTGCGCCAGAACTCGTAGAGCCCCGCGAGAAGAACCGGGTCGTCGTCGACGCGCGTGAAGAAGTGGGGCTGGCGATCCGCGCCGGGCCGATGATCCCACTCGTAAAAACCATCAACGGGAATGACGCACGGGCGTCGCGCGAAGGCGCTGCGAAAGGAGGGTTTTTCCGCGATGCCCTCGGCGCGGGCGTTAAAGAGTCGATTACCAATCGCGGGATCTTTCGCCCAACTTGGTACGAGCCCCCAGCGGTACTCGTCCATCACGCGGGCCTCGTGGTGTTCGCTCACGCCAAAGAGGGTGCGCTGAGGGCCGACGTTCCAACTGGGTTGGCCCGCCACGTCGAGCCCGGCGGCCAGGGCCGCGTCGAGGAACCGCGCGAGATGAGCGGGTGGGGTAAAGAGAGCGATGCGGCCACACATGGCTATCAGTCTGCCGTGAGAGGTGAATCGGTCGTGCGGTAGAAGACCAGCTCGGGATCTCCTTCATCGATTCCCGTAAGTATGCCGCTCAAGGTCCATCCCTCTCGCTCGAACAGTGCGCGCATCGCCGCGTTGGACTCATTGGTGGAAGAGAAGATCGTCGGCGTCGTGGCTGTCGTGGTGGCCGCTTCCAGTAACGCGCGACCGATCCCTGAACGTCGATAAGCAGCAGAGACAACGAGGAGTTTGACGAAGTCGCGACCGAAAAATGATCGGGGGTTGGTGATCACGAATCCGTCGATCTCGTCGTCGTCAACGTGGACGAGACACTCGCCCGAGCCGATCGCGCTCTCTAAGATCTCGCGTGCTCGCTTCTCGCTCAGCCCCGTGACCTCACCCTCGAGGGTCAGTATTTCGAGACTGTCGAGAGGAGTGGCGAGCCGAACGATGGGGTCATTCTGACACGAAAAGGCCTAATTTCCCCTTTGTTGTCGACTATTGGCGCGTGTCGCGTCGGGTGGCTACTCTTACGAACATATGTTCGCTTTTTCTCCCACTCGACCCTCACTCTCTCCGGAGCTCCTCGCCCGCGTCCGCCCGGTATCACTCGCGAAGACCCGTACCGTTCCTCTCGGTGACCCCTGGCGGGCCCTCGTGCCCGACGGGGCCCTGCGTCGCGGAGCGACGGTGGTGGTGGAGGCACCGATCGGTCTCGGTGGGCTCAGTCTCGCCCTCAGTCTCTTGAGCGAAGCGAGCACCAACGGTCACTGGGCCGCCGTCGTGGGCGTGGACGACCCCGGCGTCGTCGCCATGGCCGAACTCGGGGTGGATCTGCGTCGCGTCCTCTTCGTGCCACGTCCACGGGGCGCGTGGGCGGAGTCAGCGGCCGATCTTCTGGACGGGGTTGACCTGGTACTCGTGCGACCACCGTCGCGGCCCGGTCATCAAGCGGCGAGACGCCTGATGGACCGGGTTCGCGAACGCGGTACGGTGCTCGTCGCTCTCAGTGAACCTCGCGCCCCCTGGCCGCTCCCCGCCGATCTCTTCTTTCGCGTCACCCAGGCGGAGTGGGTCACCTCCTCGCGTCTTGACGCGCGCTATCTCACGGTGCACGTGAGCGGGCGTGGTGAGATGGCGCGCGGCTCTGAGCACGTGGTGGTGGTGCCCAATCGTCGCGGCGCCGCGGAGGCGCGCTAGTGGAACAACTGCTCGCGGTATGGGTCGACGATCTCGCGATTGAACAGCCCGATGGCTCCACGTTGCGCCACACCATCGCTCTCAGTGATGCGCTGGAGGCGATGTGCCCCTTTACCGAGGTGGTGCGTCGTGGTCTCTTCGTTATGCCGCTACGCGGGCCGAGTCGCTTCTTCGGCGGCGATGACGCGGTGCTGGCCATGGTGCGCCAGTGCGTGCTCGACGTGGTGGGCGTAGAAGTCAAGCTCGGGGTCGCCGAAGGACTCTTCTGTGCGGAACTCGCGGCGCATCGAGAAGTTCTCGTGCCTCGCGGTGCGAGCGACGCGTTCCGCCGCGCGCAGCCACTCGAGGTGCTGGGTCGTAAGGACCTCGCGACCACGTGTCAGCGCTTGGGGCTGCACACGCTAGGTGCCTTCGCGGACCTCGAGCCGGCGCGCGTGGCGGAGCGCTTCAACCAACACGCGCTGGTCTTGCATCGCGTGGCCCGCGGCGAGCTCACGGAGCTGGAGTCTCAACGTGACCGGCGTCTCGCTCGTCGCCTCGCGCAGTTGCGGGGCGAGAGCGACCTCTTCGAAGAGCAGCAGGGTTTCTTTGGCCAGCGGGGCGCCGAAGACGATCGCGCCGAAGCGGCCGCGCGTCGCGTGCGCCATCGCCTGGGGGCCGAGGCCATTGTGGTGGCGAACCTGCACGGCGGTCGCGGGCCGGAGGATCGCGCCACCCTCGTACCCTGGGGCTCACCGGCGACGGTCGTGCGCGACCACGCCCCGTGGCCCGGGCGACTCGCGGCCCCCTCGCCGGCGACCACCTTGTCTCACCCCGTCCCGCTGCAACTACGTGACGAGGCGAATCGACCGGTGGTGCTGAGCGCGCGCGGTGTCTTGAGCGCTGCGCCCACGGCCGTGATATTTTCCTCTCCGCTGCGGCGTGAGATCGTCTGGTTCGCCGGGCCCTGGCCGTTGGTGGAGCGCTGGTGGGCCCGTCATCGCCGCCGCGCCCACGTCCAGATGGTGCTCGCCACCGGCGAGGCGTTGTTGGTGGTTGCGGAGTCCAGCCGGTGGTGGCTCGTTGGAATCTATGACTGATGACGACCTATGGAGAACTGCACGCCCACTCCGGTTTTAGCTTCTTAGACGGCGCGAGCGACCCCGAAGAGTTAGTGGTCGAAGCGACGCGCCTGGGGCTCTCGGGACTCGCACTCTGTGATCACCACGGCCTCTACGGCGTGGTGCGCTTCGCCGAAGCCGCGCGCGCGCTGGGTCTGGCCAGTGTCTTTGGCAGTGAGATCACCCTGGACGCCCACGATGATCGCGTGGGCGTACCGGATCCCTCGGGCGACCACCTGGTCGTGCTGGCTCGCTCGCCCGAGGGATACGCGCAACTCTCCCGGATGCTGGCGCTCGCACTTCTGGAGCGCGGTGAGAAGGGTGCGCCGCGCCTCGACCTGGACACGGTCGCCAGTGCCGCGCACGAGTGGCTGGTGCTGACGGGCTGTCGCAAGGGTCCTCTCACGAGAGCGCTGATGGCCGAGGGCCCCCGCGCCGCCGGTCGCGCTCTCGCCCGACTCATCGAACGTTTCGGGCGCGACAACGTGGCGGTAGAGATCTGGGATCACGGCTCGCCCGATGACGTCGCCCGCAACGACGTGCTGGCCGAGTTGGCGGTGCGCGCGAACGTGAAGGTGGTGGCGACGAACAACGTGCACTACGCCACGCCGCGCGATTTCCCCCGCGCCAGCGTGCTCGCCGCGATTCGCGCCCGACAGAGTCTGGAGGAGATGGAGGGGTGGCAGAGCGCCTCGCCGCTCGCGCACTTGCGCAGCGACGCCGAGCAACGTCGCCGCTTCGCGCGCTGGCCGGGGGTGGTAGATACCGCCGGCGAACTCGTCGCGGAACTGGCGTTCGACCTTCGTCTGGTGGCGCCCAACCTTCCGGCCTTCAACACCCCCGAAGGTCACGACGAGCAGTCGTACTTAGAAGAGGTGGTGGCCCTCGGCGCCACCCAGCGCTACGGATCGCGGGAGAACGAACGGGTGAGCGGCGCCTGGCGTCAGATCGATCACGAACTCTCGGTGATCAAGACCCTCGGCTTTGCGGGGTACTTCTTGACCGTGTGGGACATCACCGAGTTCTGTCGAACGAACAAGATCTACTGCCAGGGGCGGGGCTCGGCCGCCAACTCCGCGGTCTGCTACTCACTCGGCATCACCAACGCCGACGCCGTGTCGCTCAATCTGTTCTTCGAGCGCTTTCTCTCACCGGCGCGCGACGGTCCCCCCGACATCGACGTCGACATCGAGTCGGGTCGACGCGAGGAAGTGATCCAGTACGTCTATGACCGCTACGACCGTCATCACGCCGCCCAGGTGGCGGCCGTGATCACCTATCGCTCGAAGTCGGCGTTGCGGGACGTGGCCCGAGCGCTCGGCCACAGCGAAGAGGAGGCCAACTACATTCGCGACCACGTCGATCGCTCGACGATGACCCCGGGTGACTCGGGGGTGTCGCCGCTGGTCACCACCATGGCCGCGCAGCTGTTGGACCGACCCCGCCATCTCGGTATTCACTCCGCCGGCATGGTGCTGTGTGACCGTCCCGTGCTCGAGGTCTGTCCGGTGGAGTGGGGTCGCATGCCGGGACGCAGTGTCTTGCAGTGGGACAAGGACGACTGCGCGGCGATTGGTCTCGTAAAGTTCGATCTCTTAGGGCTCGGCATGCTCGAGGCGCTCCATCGAGCGGTCGACACGGTGCAAGAGTTTCACGGGGTCTCCTTGGACCTCGCGATGCTGCCCCAAGACGACGCGGTGTACGACCTCTTGTGCGAGGCCGACACCGTCGGGGTCTTTCAGGTGGAGTCGCGCGCCCAGATGGCGACGTTGCCGCGAGTGCGGCCGCGTTGTTTCTACGATCTCGTCATTGAGGTGGCCCTTATTCGTCCCGGTCCCATCCAGGGTCGTGCGGTGAATCCCTATATACGTCGACGTCGCGGCGATGAGCCCATCACCTACCTGCACCCTCGCCTGGAACCCATCCTCGAGCGCACGCTCGGCGTGCCCCTCTTTCAAGAGCAACTCATGGAGATGGCCGTGGCCGTGGCGGGTTTCTCACCGGGGGAGTCCGACGAACTACGCCAGGCCATGGCCGCCAAGCGCTCGGAACTTCGCATGATGAAACTCAAGAGCCGCTTCTACGCCGGCATGGCGCAGAACGGCATCACCGGGGCCGCGGCCGATCAACTCTTCGACGCCCTGGCGGCCTTTGCGAACTTCGGCTTTCCCGAGTCGCACTCGGTCTCCTTCGCCCACCTGGTGTACTGCTCGGCCTGGATCAAGGTGAAGTACCCGGCGGCCTTTCTCGTCTCCTTGCTGAACGCTCAGCCCATGGGCTTCTGGTCGACCCAGAGCCTGGTGACCGACGCCCAGCGCCACGGGGTCACGGTGCTGCGTCCCGACGTGAACTCCTCGCAGGTGGGGGCCTCTCTCGAGGGGACGCCGGACGAGCCCCTCGTGCGTCTCGGGCTGGGCGACGTGCGCTCGATCGGCGAGGACGTCGCTGCGCGAATCGTCGCGGGAGCGCCCTGGAGCGACAGTGCCGACCTCGCGCGCCGCGCCGGCCTGCAGCAACAACACCTGGAGGCGCTCGCCGCGACCGGTGCCCTTGACAGTTTCGGGGCGTCCCGGCGCGCCCTCACCTGGTCGGCCGGCGCCGCGGCGCAGGCGCTGGCCGATCGACTCCCCGGCGTGGTGACCGGCCAGGTGGCTCCGGAACTTCCGGCCACCAGTGAACTCGAGCGAGTCGCCGACGACCTGTGGTCGATGGGGCTCACGACGGAGGCCACGGCGATGGAGTTGGTGCGCTCGTCGCTCAACGAACGCGGGGTGACGCGCGCTCACGCGCTGGCGTCCGTTGAGGCGACGCGGGTCCTGGTGGCGGGCGTCGTCACCCACCGCCAGCACCCCGAAACGGCGAACGGGGCCGTTTTCGTCAACCTCGAAGACGAGACCGGTCACGTCAACGTGATCTTTTCCAAGGGGGCGTGGGCCCGATGGTCGAAGGTGGCCGGTCTCGCGCCCGCGCTCATTATCCGCGGGTCACTCGAACGCGCTCAGGGGATTGTCACGCTCGTGGCCGAGCACGTCGAGGCGCTCGCGCTGGGAGCGACCGTACCGTCCTCGAGAGACTGGCACTGACCGAGCGGCTACGTCGTGATATCGAGCCGCTAGTGGGCGAACGCGTACTCGGGCCGTTCGCCCGCTTCGATCTCTTGGCGTACCAGTATCTGCGTGAGCGGGAGGTCTTCGGCGTGGGTGACGCCAATGCAGCGCGAACTGGTGCGAATGACGTCAAAGCGCAGCGGCGTGTGGTGAAGAACGCCACCGACGAAGGTCGAGAGTTGGATCTCTTTGGCCTGCTCGAAGTCGTGCTCTTCGAGAGCCTCGTGCATCAAGGGGAAGATGGAGGGCTGAAATCCCCACAGGTTCATGGAGACAATGGTTTGGGGGTGCAGGCCCTTGGGTTCGAGCCCGTCGTCGGCAACGAAACCGTCCAACGTGGCGTGCACTTCGCGCCTTTCGACAATCTCGGTCAGATGACCGTTCACCACCATGCACGTCCCGCGGGAGACGGGGAGCTCGCCCACCAGGGCGCGCTCCAGCTCGAATCCCACCAGACAGTTGTTCGCGCTGGTGGAGAGGTGCTCTCCGAGGAGGCGAAAGGACTCGCGACCATAGAGGTCGTCGGCGTTGGAGACGGCGAAGGGACGAGTCAGATCCAGCGAGGACTCCGCAGCGACGACCGCACTCACGGTGCCCCGTAGTTGGGTCTGCTGCGCAAAGGTGACCTTTCGACCCTTGGGCCAGAACGTGGCGACGTGCTCTTGGATCTCGGGACCAGTGTCGGGGTTGATCACGATGACAATGTCCCCGAAGCCCGCGGCGTAGGCGTCGGACGCGATGAGGTCAATGACTCCCTCGCCGTGCATGCCGACCGGGGCGAGCTGTTTGACGCCGCCGTAGCGACGGGCGCGTCCCGCGGCCAAAATAACGAGGGAGGGACCGGTCATCGAGACCACCGGACGACGGCGGAGGCCCAGGTCATCCCGGCGCCGAAGCCGGTGAGCAGGGCGTAGTCGCCCTTGTGGATGCGGTCGTTTTTGCGGGCGTCGTCGAAGGCCAAGGGAATAGAGGCGCTGGAGGTATTCCCGTAGCGGTCGAGGGAGATGACGGCCCGATCCATCTCAATGTTGAGGCGCTGACACGCGGCTTGGATGATGCGGATATTCGCCTGGTGAGGGATGACCAGACTGAGTTCGTCCGCCGTGATCCCGGCCATGGTCAGCGCCTTTTCGGCCGAGTCGACGACGACTCGCACGGCGTTGCGAAAGACCTCGGGGCCGTTCATCCAGAAGAAGCCTTCGTGTTCGCAGGTCAGTAGTTCGGCGTTGGACCCGTCGGTGCCCAGGGAGAACGACAAGATGTCGTTCTCGGTCGGGTCGTACTCCAGGACCGTCGCGCCCGCGCCGTCCGCCAGCAAGACGGCCATGGTGCGATCGTTCCAGTCCACGAAGCGTGAGAGAACCTCCGCGCCCACCACGAGCACGCGCTTGTTGCCGGTCTCCAGGAGTCCGTACGCCGTGCGTACCGCGTACATGAAACCGCTGCAGGCGGCGTTGACGTCCATGGCCGGGCAACTGAGGCCGATTTCGTGGGCCACCATGGCCGACGTCGCGGGAGTGATGCGGTCGGCCGCGCTGGTCGCCAGAATCAGGAAGTCGATGTCCTTCGCCTCGAGACCGGCGTCGTCGATGGCCGCGCGGCCCGCGACGGCGCCCAGGTTCGTGACGGTGCCGCCGATGCGACGCTCTTTGATACCGGTGCGCTCTCGAATCCACTCGTCGGTGGTCGGCAGCGTCTCGGAGAGCTCGTCGTTCGTGACAATTCGTTCAGGAAGGGCGATTCCCCAGCCCATAAAGCGTGCACCCATGTCAGCCCCTTCGCCGGCGAGTTCCGCCAGGAAGTCTAGAGGAGCGGGTTACTGCGGCGCCGGTGAAGGGGCTGGTAATACCTGCAGTGTGCACCGCGCGACACAGATCAGAGTGCCCTTACCGTCGCGTAACTCAATGCCCCACACGTGGACGCGCCGGCCCTTGCGAATCGGGGTGGCCACGGCGGTGAGCGTTCCTTCGCTCATGGAGCGAAGGTGGGAGCAGTTGAGCTCGGTGCCGACCACGATCTCGTCCGGTCCCACGCTCACCGCCCCCCCCACCGACGCGGCGCCTTCGGCGAGGAGCGCGGAGACGCCGCCGTGCAGGATGCCGTAGGGCTGGTGAACCTTCGGTCCCACCTCCACGCGCAACACCACCTCATCGGGGCTCGCGCTCACGAGCTCGATGCCGAGTTGGTCATTCACGTTGGGACGGTTCGAAAGTATCTCGTTGATCTTGTCGCTCATGGAGAAAGTTTAGGGATTGGATAGCCTTCCGATCATGACTCGACGCGTTGACCTACGAAGCGACACCATCACTCAACCGACCCCGGCCATGCGCGACGCGATGGCGGGGGCGGTGGTCGGAGACGACGGGTACGGGGAAGACCCGGCCATCAACGAACTCGAGCGACGCTACGCCGAACTGGTCGGGAAGGAGGCCGCGCTCTTCGTGCCCTCGGGCGTTATGGCCAACCAGATCGCCCTGCGCGTGCTCGCCCAGCCGGGCGACGTGGTGGTGGCCGGACGTTCCCAGCACGTGGTGGGATTCGAGATGGGTGCGGCGTCGCGCAACGCGGCAGTCCAGTTCGCCACGGTTGACGACGCCACCGGCGTCCTCGAGCTCTCCGACGTGCTCGAGGTCATCGACTCCGAGAATGACCACCAGCCCCACGTCGCTCTCGTGTGCGTGGAGAACACGCACATGGCGGCAGGCGGCGTGCCCTGGGACGTGGACGACCTTCGCTCCCTCGCCCGGTCCCTCGGGGATCGGCCGCTCTACCTCGACGGGGCGCGACTGTTTAACGCGGTGGTGGCGACCGGCACGAGCGCCGCGGAGTACTCGGCTCCGGCGACCATGGTGATGTCGTGTCTCTCCAAAGGCCTGTGCGCGCCGGTCGGGTCACTTCTCGCCGGTCCGACGCCACTGATCGAGCGATCGCGAATCGAGCGCAAGCGACTCGGCGGAGCGATGCGTCAGGCGGGTTTCTTGGCCGCGGCCGGCCTGGTGGCCCTGACGACCATGGTCGATCGCCTGAGAGACGACCACGCGAGGGCGCGTCAGCTGGCCGATCTGTTCGCCGCCGCCTTTCCCGAGTCGAACTACGACCCCTCGACCTGTCGTACCAACATCGTGGCCTTCGACCACCCCCAAGCGCGTCAGATCGTGAGTGAACTCGCCCAGCGGGGCGTCGAGGGCGGAACGGTTGCACCCCGGCGGGTGCGCTTTGTCACGCACGCCGGCATCGGCGACGATGACGTGGACTACGTCGGCGACGTTCTCGCACATTTCACGCCGTCGTCGCGTTGATTCGACCAGGAAGTCGCGCGAGTTCTCGCGGTAACCTGTGGGGGTCAAGGCTGACCATGACCGAAATCTTTCACCTCTCTACGTTCTTGCGGCGTCCGATCTACGACTCGGACGGCGACAAGATTGGACGCGTCCAGGACCTGGTCGCGCGTCTCGGTGACGACCCGCACCCCCCGATCGTGGGCGCCGTCATCCGCATCGAAGGTCGCGACGTGTTCGTCTCCATCAAAAAGATCGGGGGGCTGGCCCAGGGCCGCATGACCTTCGAGGGACGCCGGGTAGACCTTCGCAAGTTCGAGCGCCGACCGGGGGAGATGTTGCTCGCCGAAGACCTCTTGGCCCGCCACCTCATCAACCTGGTGCGCGGGCGCATCATGGTGGCCAACGAGATCGAGATCGCTCCCATGGAGGGGCGTTGGGAAGTCGTCGGGGTGGACCCCGGCCGGCGCTCCTTCTTTCGCCGCTTGCTGGGCCACAAGATCGGTTCACACGTACAGACCGACTCGATCGTCGACTTTGCCTCGATCGAGCCCTTCGTCTCTCACGTGCCCACCGCGCGACTGCGCATTCCCTACCGCAAATTGGCCAAGCTGCACCCGGCGCAGATCGCCGACCTCGTGGAGCAGGCCAGCCACGAAGAGGGCGAAGAGATCATTGAAGCGGTGGGCATGAACCGCGAGCTGGAAGCCGACGTCTTCGAAGAGCTCGACACGACCCACCAGCTCGAGTTCTTGGAGTCGCGAAGCGACGAGGAGTCCGCGAGGCTGCTCTCGCGTATGGAGCCCGACAACGCGGCCGACCTCATCACCGAGATCGATCAAGAGCGACGCCTGTCGATCTTGAGTCTCCTGCCCGGTGAGCAACAGGCCAAGGTTCGCCAACTCCTCTCCTACAACGCCGACACCGCGGGGGGACTGATGAACCCCGACTTCGTGTCGGTGGGCGCGAGCGCCACGGTGGCCGACGCCCTCGAAGAAATTCGCACCTCGCGCGTGCCCGCCGAGTCGTTGCAGGCCGTCTTCATTCTCAACGACGCGGGCCAGCCGCTCGGGGCCGCCTCGATCGCGCCCCTGGTGCGCGCGCGACCAAATGAACTGGCTCTCTCGGTCGCGCGAACGCAGTTGGCCCACGTGCACCCGCACTGGGACGTACTGCGGGTGTCGAGGAAAATGAGCGACTTCAACCTGACCGTCTTGCCGGTGGTCGATGACGAACACAACAAGATGATCGGAGTCGTGACGGTAGACGACCTACTCGAAGAGTTGCTGCCCCAGGGCTGGCGCGCCGAGTTCGGCATGAGTGCGGCGGAGGAGTGATGCCGCCGTGCCGTCGTCTCGTTCTAAGGGGGTCTCTCTGAAACCCCCTAGTACCGGCCGCGAGGCCTACGACGTACCGACGCAACTTCGCCGACAGAACCAGGAGCGCTTCTAGCCCCTTTGGTCTCCGCGTGGTTGTTTCGCCCAACGACCACGACGAGACGAAAGGAGATGGCACGTGCAGCGCGAGAAGTCGAAAGAACCAGCACAGATCGCCGGGGCCTTTGGCTCCATTGGCGCGCACGACGACGAGCGACGACGTGGTCTACGCGCGCGCTTTCTCACGCTGATCGCCATCATCGGACCGGGGCTCATCGTCATGGTCGGTGACAACGACGCGGGCGGCGTGTCCACCTACGCGCAGGCCGGTCAGAACTTCGGCTACACCTTGCTGTGGACCCTGCCGCTGCTGATCCCCGTGCTCATCATCGTCCAGGAGATGGTCGCACGGCTCGGCGCGGTGACGGGAGTCGGGCACGGCCGCTTGATCCGCGAACGATTCGGACAGTACTGGGGCAACCTCTCGATCTTCTCCATTCTCTTCTTGAACTTCCTCATCATTGTGACCGAGTTCATCGGGATCTCGTTGGCCATGAAGTACTTCGGGGTGAGCCCCTACATCTCGGTGCCCGTCGCCGTCGTGCTGCTGTTTTCGGTGACCGCGTCCGGCTCGTTTCGCCGGTGGGAGCGCTTCATGATGCTCTTCATCGCGATCAACTTCATCATCATTCCGCTGGTGGTTGTCACCCACCCGTCGTTCTCGTCGATGGTGAGTCACGTGGTGGTCCCCAAGATCCGAGGGGGGGCCAGCTCCAGCGCGGTGCTCCTGATCATCTCCATCATTGGCACCACGGTCGCCCCCTGGCAGCTGTTCTTCCAGGAGTCCAACATCGTCGACAAGCGCATCACCCCGCGCTTTTTGAACTACGAGCGGGTCGACACCATCGTCGGTTCATTCATCGTGGTGATCGTGGCCTCGGCGCTCGTCGCCGTGTGCGCCATCGGTCTGGCCGGACACGGGCACACCAACTCCTACACCAACGCGCTCGGGGTGGCGCGGGGCCTGGGCCGCTACGTCGGTCACGACGCCGGTGCGCTCTTCGCCATCCTTTTGTTGAACGCCTCGGTGATCGGTGCGGCGGTGGTGACCCTGGCGAGTTCCTACGCCATCGGCGACCTCTCCTCCAGCCACCAGGGGTTGAACGCCCGACTCTCCGAAGCGAAGGGCTTCTACGGCGGCTTCGGGCTCTTGTTGTTGGTGGCGGGCACCGTCGCCGTCGTGCCGGGCGCGCCGCTCGGGGTGATCACCCTCGCCGTCCAGGCACTGTGTGGACTGATGTTGCCCAGCACCACCATCATCGTGTTGATGTTGGCCAACGACCGCGAGTTGATGGGACCGTGGAAGAACGGGCGGATCCTCAACGTGGTGGCGGTGATCATGGTGGTCGTGTTAGTGATCCTGTCGCTCACGTTGATGATCTCCACCCTGTTTACGGGAGTCGACGTCCTGGGGTTGCTGGAGGTGCTCGCCGCCGTGGGCGCCCTCGGTCTCCTCATCGGGCTGCCGATGGCGTGGCGTCGTTGGCAACCGCCCGAGCAGTACTCCATCGACAAGCGTGACTGGCGCACCCCGCGGCTGGCTTTGCTGGCGCCCATTCCCAAGTCCCGGGCTCGGACAGTTCTCATGCGTTCCCAGAGTGTTTATCTCTTCGCCGCGGGAATTCTCCTCGCCGTACGCATCGTTCAACTACTGACCTCCTAACCTCTCGTCATGAGTTCTCTCGCCACCATCGTCTGCGTTCACGCCCACCCCGACGACGAGGCCTTCTTCGGCGCGGGCGCCACCGCTCACTACGCGGCGCTCGGGCATCGCGTGGTCCTCATTACCTGCACCAGTGGCCAACTCGGATTTGACGCGCGGGGACGCTCGGGGGACGTCGAGGGCCACGACGAGGCGCAGACCAAGGCCACCCGGGCGAAGGAGCTTCAAGTTTCGGCGGCGACCCTCGGCTTCGCCCGCGTGGTGACGCTGGGCTACGACGACTCGGGCATGTCGGGGTGGCCCCAGAACAAGAACCCCGATGCCTTTATGAACGCGAACGTCGACGCCGTCGCGCGAACGATCGCGTCCATTATCGACGAGGAGGACGCCAAGGTCATCGTGACCTACGACGAGAACGGCTTCTACGGCCATCCCGACCACGTACAAGCGAACGTCGTCACCCGTCGAGCCATCGAACTCTCCACTCGCGTCGATCGCCTGTACTACTCGGTCGTGCCCGAGGGGATCATTACCTCGCTGGTCGACCGGGCGAAGGCCCAGGGACTCTCGATGCCCGCCTGGGTGCTGGACGCGAGCACGCACGTCAGTGACTCCCTGGTGGCGACGACCCTGGACGTCAGTGAGTACCTACACACCAAGCACGACGCCATGGCCGCCCACGCCACGCAGATTGACAACGAGGACCTGGTGGAGATGAACGAGGATCTGTTCTCGCTGCTCTTTAGTACCGAGTACTACCAGCGGGCGTGGACTCGACGTGACACAGCCGACGATACGACTGACCTCATGGGAGGACTCTGATGGCCTTGACCTTTCTCGCGGTCCACGCGCACCCCGACGACGAGGCGAGCTCGACCGGCGGGACGTATCGAGTCCTGGCGGATGAGGGGGTTCGCACCGTCCTCGTGACCTGTACCCGGGGGGAGTTCGGCGACGCCCCGGGGGGCATCAAGCCCGACTCCGAAGGACACGACGCTGACGACGTGGCGAAGATTCGCCACGGTGAACTGGATCGGGCGGTTGAGATTCTGGGTATCAGCCGACTGGTACGACTCGGCTATCGCGACTCGGGAATGATGGGCTGGCCCCAGAACAGTGACCCGTCTTCGTTCTGGTCGACCCCGATCAATGAGGCGGCCGAGCGGCTCGCCGCCGTTTTGATGGAAGAACGCCCCCAGGTCGTGGTGACCTACAACGAGAACGGCTTCTACGGACACCCCGATCACATACAGGCCCATCGGATCACCATGTCGGCCCTGGCGCTGATCGACTACGAGCCGACCCTCTACTTCAACGCGATCCCGAACTCGGTCATGGCCATCATGCGGGCTCGCTGGGCGGAGGAGGAACGACTCGAGCGTGAGGCCCAGGCGGCCAAGGGCCACGTGAGCGAGAGCGAGCCGGAGATGACCGAAGAGGACATCATCCAGATGGGCACGCCCGACGATCAGATCGGCGCGGCCATCGACGTGAGTTCAGCGACCGACGCCAAGTACGACGCGCTCGCCGCTCACCACTCCCAGGTGGGTGAGTCGTTCTGGATGAAGATGAGCCGCGACGAGTTTCGCCAGGCCATGGGCACCGAGTGGTTCGTGCGCGTGACCAACCCCAAGGGAGTCTCGGGGACCGTCACCGATATTTTCGCGGGTTACCGCTAGGCGCGATCAGTACCGATAGGTGTCGGGCTTGTACGGTCCTTCGACCGCGACGCCGATGTAGTCAGCCTGTTCCTTGGTGAGCGTGGTCAGTTTCACGCCGAGCGCGTCGAGGTGGAGTCGGGCCACTTTCTCATCGAGGTGCTTGGGCAAGACGTAGACCTTGTTTTCGTAGGTGTCGTTGTTCACGAACAGCTCGATCTGGGCCATGGTCTGGTTGGTGAAGGAGTTACTCATCACGAAGCTGGGGTGACCGGTGGCGTTTCCGAGGTTGAGCAGGCGACCCTCGGAGAGCACGATGATGGAGCGACCGTTCGGGAACGTCCACTTGTCGACCTGGGGCTTGATCGTCTCGCGGACGACTCCCGGGAGAGACGAGAGACCCGCCATGTCGATCTCGTTGTCGAAGTGGCCAATGTTGCCGAGCACGGCCAGTTCCTTCATCTGCTGCATGTGATCGACCGTCACGATGTCGCGGTTGCCGGTCGCGGTGATGACGAAGTCGGCGACGGGCAGCGCCTCGTCGAGCGTGGTGACCTGAAAACCGTCCATCGCCGCCTGCAGCGCGCAGATGGGGTCGACCTCGGTGACGATGACCCGAGCGCCCTGGCCGCGGAAGGACTCGGCCGAACCCTTGCCCACGTCGCCGTATCCACAGACCAGCGCGACCTTGCCGCCGATCAAGATGTCGGTCCCCCGGTTGATGCCGTCGATCAGGGAGTGGCGCACGCCGTACTTGTTGTCGAACTTGGACTTGGTCACGGCGTCGTTCACGTTGATGGCGGGAAAGAGCAGCGTCCCGTCGCGCTCCATCTCGTACAGGCGGTGCACGCCGGTCGTCGTCTCTTCGGAGACGCCGATGATGCCACGGCTCATGGGCTCGAAGACCTTCTCACCTTTGGCGATGATCGACGAGAGAAGAGACAAGATGACGCGATACTCCTCGGACTCCGCGGTCTCGGGTGACGGTACGAAACCCGCCCGCTCGAACTCCAGCCCCTTGTGGACAAAGAGCGTGGCGTCACCGCCGTCGTCGAGGATCATCGTCGGTCCGTCAAATCCGGGCCAGCGGAGCAGTTGCTCGGTGCACCACCAATACTCTTCGAGCGTCTCGCCCTTCCAGGCGAAGACCGGTACACCCGCGGGACTCTCGACCGTGCCACTCGGACCGACCACGATCGCCGCGGCCGCGTGATCTTGGGTAGAGAAGATGTTGCAGCTCACCCAACGCACGTCCGCGCCGAGCGCCACCAGCGTCTCGATCAAGACCGCCGTTTGAATGGTCATGTGCAACGAGCCGGCGATTCGCGCGCCCTTGAGCGGCTTGGACGCGCCAAACTCCGCCCGCATGGCCATGAGCCCGGGCATCTCGTGTTCGGCCAGCGTGATCTCGGCCCGACCGAAGTCGGCGAGGGAGAGGTCGGCAACTTTGTAGGTGAAGGCGTCAGAGGTCATATTTCTCCTAGGAGTTTGAGTTGTCCAGGCGCCGACCTCTGTCGCAGTCGCCTACCCCCATCGTAGCGCTAGACACCCACGCGAAACTCAACCACGTCACCATCGCGCATCACGTATTCCTTGCCTTCGATGCGTGCCTTGCCGGCCGCCTTCACCGCGGCCATCGAGCCCGCGCTGATGAGGTCGTCGTAGGAGACGACCTCGGCTTTAATGAAGTGCTTTTGAAAGTCGGTGTGGATCTCCCCGGCCGCTTCGGGTGCCGTCTCGCCCTGATGGATGGTCCAGGCCCGCGCTTCTTTGGGGCCGGCGGTGAGAAAGGTCTGCAGGCCCAGCGTCGCGAAACCAACGCGGGAGAGCTGGGCCAGCCCTGACTCGCTCTGCCCGTAGGACTCCAGCAACTCCAGCGCTTCGGCGTCGTCGAGTTCCGAGAGCTCCGCCTCGACTTTGGCGCACAGCACCACGCTCGGCGAGGGGGCGACCGAGTCGCGTAGTTCTTGTTGGCGCCCTTCATTGGAGAGCGTCTCTTCGTCGACGTTGAACACGTAGATGAATGGCTTATCGGTCAACAGGTGGAGGTCGTAGAGCAGGGCTCGATCGAGTTCCTTGGCGGCGAGTTGGGAGATCACTCGCCCCTCGTTCAGCGCCCGCTCGGCTTTTCTAACCTCCGCCAGTTTTACCGCCGCGTCACCGCCCCGCTTGGCGTCGCGGTCGAGGCGCGTGATGGCCTTCTCCACCGTCTGCAGATCCGCCAGGATCAACTCGGTCTCGATGGTTGCGACGTCACTCGCCGGGTCGATGCGACCGTCGACGTGAATGACGTCGTCGTCTTCGAAGACTCGCACCACTTCGCAGATCGCGTCCGACTCGCGGATAGCGGCGAGAAACTGATTGCCGAGGCCCTCGCCCGTGGAGGCGCCGCGAACGATGCCGGCGATGTCGACGAACGTGACCGTCGCGCCGATGACCTTTTCGGAGTGAAACATCTCGGCGAGGACCTGCAGGCGATCGTCGGGCACGGCGACAATACCGACGTTGGGCTCGATGGTGGCGAAGGGATAGTTGGCCGCGAGCACGTGGTTCTTCGTGAGCGCGTTAAACAGCGTGGATTTTCCGACGTTGGGCAGTCCGACGATGCCGATAGAGAGCCCCATAGAGCAGTCCAGGCTAGTGGACCGCCCGCCACGAGCGTCTCGGTCTAGGCGATTTCCGCGAGAACTCCGTCGTCGATTTCTAGCCGTCGATCGGCCTGGCTGGCCACTTTCTCGTCGTGGGTGACGACGAGGACGGTGGCGCCCTGGGCGGAGGCGGCGCTGCGTAGCAGTTCGACGATCTTCTGTCCGGTCGACTTGTCGAGGCTGCCCGTGGGCTCGTCGGCGAGGATCAACTGGGGTTGCGCCGCGAAGGCCCGCGCGATGGCCACCCGCTGTTGTTCGCCGCCCGAGAGGCGCGCCGGACGGCGTTGCGATTTCTCGCCGTCCAGTCCCACCAGGGCGAGCATCTCGTCGGCTCGGCGTGCGCGATCCGCCTTGGGCCAGTGCGAGTACTCGAGCGCGAGGAGCACGTTCTCGCGGGCGCTGAGATTCGGGATGAGATTGAACTGCTGGAAGACGAAACCCACCTGGTGCGAGCGGTACTTGGTACGCCCGCTCGCGTCAAGGTTCGCCAGTTCGACACCGTCGAGGTCGATGCTGCCCTTATCGGGGGCGTCGAGGAGTCCGAGCAGGGCGAGCAAGGTTGACTTTCCGCTACCGCTCGCGCCAATGATGGCGACCATCTCACCGTTGTCGGCGTTGAAGCTCACGTCGCGCACGGCGTGCACTTCGCCGGCCGCCGTGTGAAACGTCTTGTTGAGACTGTCAACCTTTAGCATTACTCACTCCTCAATACTTCGGCGGGACGGATCCGGACGATGGTGGCGGCCGCGACGGTCGAACCGAGTGCGGCGATGACCACGGCGAAGACGAAGGCGTAGGTCAGCGTCGACCAGCCGACCGACGTGTGCAAGGTCGTCAGGGTGTTGGAGACGCTGGCGGGGTGAAACGGACTGCCCCCGCCAAAGCCGGTCCCCGACGGTGGAGTAAATCCGCTGCCCCCGCCCCTGAATCCGCCCGCCCCGCGAACAAAGCCGCTCGTGGGAGTCGTGGAACCTTCGGAGCTCACGAGGGCCGAGGCGATCGGACTGCTGAGAGCCGCCCCCACGATGAACCCGACGATCGCACCGAGGACCGTGAAGGTGGTCGATTCCGCGATGAACTGCCCGATGATGGAGCGATTCGGCGCGCCCAACGCCTTCAGCACCCCGACTTCACGCCGCCGTTCGCGAACGATCATCAACATCGACAGCAACAAGATGATGGCGGCACCGATGACTGCCCCGAAAAGGGTGTACGTGGAGATTGTCTTTACCGAGTTGAGAGGCGCCAACGCCGCTTGCGTTGTCGCTTCGGTTGACGTCACGTCCGCTTTCGAACCGAGTTTTGCGTTGATGGCCTTGGTCACGCTGGTGACGTTGTTCACGTTGTTGACGACCACCGTCGCCGCAGTGACCTGTCCGGTCGCGGACGCCAACGTCTGCAGACTGGCGAGGGGCATCAACACGTCAGAGTCGGCGAAAGTGGAGCCGGAGTTGTAGATGCCCACCACGGTGACGGTTTTGCCGTAGGCGGTAAAAGTTGAGCCGACCTTTAATTTGTTCTTCGAGGCCAGCGTCGCCCCCACCACCGCCACGTTCGCCTTGGACGTCGGACTAAAGGACGTCCCTGACGTCAACTTTTCGGTCCCTCCGCCGTTCGCGCCACCGACCAGGGCGTTGCCGGGGGAGTTCGTACCGATGACCCGCACCGGAATCGTAAAGGTGGTGCCGGTGCCGCCCGACCCGGTTGATCCCGTTGATCCGCCGCCGCCAAAGTTGCCGAAGCGACCGCCGAGCGAGCCGCTCGGCGTGGGTGACTTCAGTGACGTTTGCGAGCTCTGCAGCTCCTCGCTCAGGGACTCTTGGACCGAGGTCACGTTCTTCAGGTCCAGCAGGTCATTCACCTCCGCCGTCGTCAGCGGCGTGCCGCCACCGCTGAAGCCAAAGAACCCCTTGGGCGACACGGTGATCGTAGTGCCCGTGGACGCGCGGACACTGTTGATCTTGGTCGTGACCGCGTCGCGGGCGATCAGCATCGAGATCGAGAGCGCGATTGCGACAGCCAAGATCACTACGACGCCGATCGAGCGCATGGAGTTCCTGAACGCGTTACGAACGCCACGGCGCAGTGAGTTCACAGATGTCCTTTCCGATTGGGCGGGGTTCATACTTCCCTGCGCTCTGTAAGGCGGACACAAAGGTGGCTAAAACCCGTCTAAGAATCACTTTCGTTGATCTACAGTCGAGGGTCATGGGCGACTACACAACGACCGAGGGCTTCGTGCCGTTTCGCGACTACGAGACGTGGTACCGGATTACCGGCGATGTGCACTCGGGCGTGACGCCCCTCGTGATCGCCCACGGCGGGCCGGGCTGTTCGCACGACTACCTGGACTCGCTGGTGGACCTGGCGAGATCGGGTCGGGCGGTCGTTCACTACGACCAACTCGGGGGAGGTCGCTCGACACTTCTACCGGACCGCGGCGAAGACTTCTGGACAGTCGATCTCTTTCTCGCCGAGCTTGACAACCTCCTCGAGTCGCTCGGCATCAAGGACCGCTATCACCTACTCGGTCAGTCCTGGGGCGGCATGCTGGCGGCCGAGCACGCGATTCGCCGGCCCGCGGGACTGCGCGGCCTCGTCCTGAGTAACTCGCCGGCGTCGATGGATCTGTGGGCCAGCGAAGCCAAGATCTTGCGAGGTCAACTTCCGCGCGACGTCGAAGCGGCGCTCGACCGGCACGAGGCGGCGGGCACGCTGAACGACCCCGAGTATCTGGCGGCCACCAAGGTGTACTACGACGAGCACGTGTGTCGAGTCGTGCCCAATCCACCCGAGGTGGTGCGCACGTTCGAGTTCATGGAGAAGGACTCGACCGTCTACAACACGATGAATGGACCGAACGAGTTCGTTTGCGTGGGGACCCTTCGCGACTGGAGCGTGGTCGATCGCGTGAAGGTAATCACCGCGCCCACGCTGCTCCTTTCGGGGCGCCACGACGAAGCCACCCCGGCGACGATCCAGCCGTTCTTCGACCACATCGGCGACGTTCGATGGGAGATCTTTGAAGACTCCAGCCACATGCCCTTCGTCGAGGAGACGGACGCGTACCTCGAGGTGGTTGACTCGTTCCTCGCCTCAGTGGACCTCAGTCAAGAAGGCTAAGCCAGTGCTCTTCGGCGTCGTGGAGCAGACCTTGCACGTCGGCTAACTCACTACCGAGACGAGTCTGTTCGGTGTGTTCGGTCGTGCCGAGCAGTTTTCGAGTGAGGGTGACCTTTCTCCGCTCGAGCCGAGCCACGTCCTTCTCCGCGTCGCGCAGTTGTCGGCCGCGCGAGACCGCGTCCGGCGCCTCGGTGCTCGACCCGGCGCGCGACGGGATGCCGCTGAGGGCGCGAGCGATCCACGCGTCAATGCCCCCCGGCACGTCGGCGATGCGCCCGTCGTTGTGAACCGCGAGTAGTCGGTCCGTCGTGCGGCTGAGGAACGTGCGGTCGTGCGACACCACCACCAGTGTCCCGGGCCACTGACTGAGAAACTCCTCCAGGAGCCGAATGGTCTCCAGGTCGAGATCGTTGGTCGGCTCGTCGAGGAATAAGACGTTGGGACGGACGGCCAGGGCCAACAAGAGTTGCAGGCGACGTCGCTCGCCGCCGGAGAGGTCCTTGGCTCGGGTCACCGGCAGCGCGCCGGTGAACCAGAAACGCTTCATGAGCGCCAGGTCCTCGAGAGAACCGGGAATGCCTTGGGGCCCCGCCACCAGTTCCTGAACGGTGGCGTCCAGATCGAAGTCGCCGCCACCCTGGTCGAGGTAGGCCGAGACTACGGTCGGTCCCGTTTTCACCGTGCCCGTGGTGGGCTCGAGCCGACCCGCGAGCAACTTGACGAAGGTTGACTTTCCCGAACCGTTGGCGCCGACAACTCCCACTCGGTCGCCGGGTCCCAGGTCCACGTCGACGTCGCGCAGGATCACGTTCTCCGGCTCATAGGCGAAGCCCAGGTGGTGGGCTTTGATGACCGTTGTACCGAGTCGTGGCGTCTCGAGGCCGAACTCAATCGTGCGGCTTCTCGCCGCGGCCTCGGGTCGCTGGGCCAGGAGCCGTTTGGCCGCGTCAATGCGGGCTTGAGGTTTAGTGGAGCGGGCCTTCGCGCCGCGCCGCAGCCAGGCCAGCTCGGTTCGTGCCAGGTTTCGCCGGACCTGCTCCGCGGTGGCCGCCTGCGCCTCGCGGTCCGCCTGGGCTTCCAACAGTCGTGAGTAGCCGCCCGCGTGAATGTAGGTCTTGCCCCGGTCGATCTCGATCATGCGGTTGGTCACGCGATCGAGCAGAAATCGATCGTGGCTCACGAGCACGATCGCCCCGGGATAGTCCATGATCTGCTGTTCGAGCCACTCGATGGCGTGCAGGTCGAGGTGGTTGGTGGGTTCGTCGAGAATGAGCACGTCGCTTGGTTCGGCGAAGACTCGAGCCAGCGCGACGCGTTTCAACTGACCCCCGGATAACTCCGTGGTGGGGGTGTCGACGGCGTCGAGCATGGCCAGTCGATCCAGGACCGCGTCGACCTGCCAGCCGGCGCCCAGCGTTTCGCGGACGGTGCCGACCGGAAGTGAGGGAATCTGTGGAAGAGACTGGACGCGGAGGTCTCGTCCTCGACGGATGTGGCCGGAGTCGGGGGTGACCTCACCCGCCACGATATTGAGCAGGGTGGTCTTGCCCACGCCGTTGATCCCAACGACCCCGATTCTCTCTCCGCTCGAGATGGTCATGGTCAGATCCTCGAAGATGGCTCGATCTGAGCCCTGCAGGGTTACTTTTTCGAGGTCGATAAGGATTGCCATGGGTCTTTCACGTTACCGACGGACCGGTGACCCGCGTGCCGCCCTTCGAATATCGAACCCGTAAGGTGTTTTCTTGAATCAAATCGACGTCACCCGAGCGCGCGCGGACACTCCTGGCTGCGAGTGCGTTGTTCACCTCAATAACGCCGGAGGCTCCCTTCCGCCACGGGTGGTTGTCGACGCCGTGACGGGCTACCTCCAACGCGAGGCGCTCGCGGGGGCCTACGAGCAAGCGGTCCTCGACGCAGCGTTGATCGACCGGTATCGACCGGCGGCAGCCTCGCTCATCAACGCGGATCCCTCGGAGGTGGCCTTCGCCTACAACGACACCTTGGCCTTCACGAACACCTTCTGGGGACTGGTGGCGACGGGGGCCGTTCCTCACGACAGCGTGATTCTGGTGGATCGTGCGGTGTACGTCTCGCACTACCTCGCTCTCTTGCAGGCTCGCCACCTACTCAACGTCTCGATCCGGGTTATTGAGTCGGGGAGTGACGGGGCGCTACGTCTCGACTCACTCCAGAGTCTGTTGGACGAGCGGGTCTCCTTCGTGCAACTGACCCACATCGGAACGCACCGCGGCGTGATCAACCCCGTCGAGGAGGCCGGCGCCCTGATTCGCTCGTCGGGCAACGCCATCTACTCACTGGACGCGTGTCAGTCGGTCGGCCAGATACCCCTCGATGTTCAACTGATTGGCTGTGACGTGATGACCGCCACGGGACGTAAGTACCTTCGGGCTCCACGAGGAACGGGCTTCGCCTTCGTGTCGAGTCGGCTGATCGATCGCGTGAACCCGCCGGGCATCGATGGTCACAGCGCGTTCTGGCGCGACGATGACTCCTACGAGCTCCTTGCGGGCGCCGGCCGACTCGAGTCGTTCGAAGTCAATATGGCCACCAAAGTCGGTCTCGGCGTCGCCATCGAGTACGCCTTGTCGTGGGGAATCGACGCCATCGCCGAACGCATCGCGTCGCTGGCCACCGAACTGCGCGACCGTCTTTCGGCAAACGGATTCGAAGTGTTGGACGGCGGCGCCGCGCGCAGTGGGATCGTCACCTTTCGTTCGACCACGGAGTCGCCGGAGGCGACCCAATCGTGGCTGAGTACGCGCGGCATTAATACCAACGTCGCGCTGACTCAGTCGGCTCGCCTCGACATGGACCAGCGGGGTATTCCCGCCGCGGTGCGAGCCTCCGTTCACTACTTCAACACGACAGAAGAGATCACCGCACTCATCGACGCCCTGCACGCGAACCGCTAATTTTCGGCCGATCTAGCCGAAGGTGAAGTCGTAGACCTGCACGCCCGGCGAGACCCTCATCACCAAAGTGCCCACGGAGGTGGACTTCGCGTGAAAGAGCGTGTACAGCCGCGGCACACCCGTGACCTGAATGGTCTTGGGCGCGGTACCGTCGCCGGTGGAGACAGTGACCGCGCCCGATCCGCCCATGACGAGATAGATATCTTGATCTTCGTAGCTGAGTTCTAGCTTGGCGTGGGAGACGGCGGTCGCCTCCTGGGCGTGATCGTTCCAGACTCCCGACAGCGCAAAGTAGTCCGCGGCCAAGGACTTTGGAAACTGATACGTGACCGCCTGATTCTGGGCGGGGGCGCTGGTGTTTTGGAGATACTGGACTCGCTCGTATCCCACGTAGGACTCGGGATTCGTGACCTGGGTCGGAGTCAGGTTGGGTACGTCAGTGCGTGGAGGTAGTTTGAGGCCCGGGTGGGCGTCGACCAGGAGTGTGCGGATCAGACTTTCGGTGAGTCCGTAGTCGCCTTCGCCGAACTCGTCGTGACGGATGACACCGTTCGCGTCGATGAGGTAGTCGGCGGGCCAGTACTCGTTGTTGTACGCGTCCCATGTGCCGTAGTTGTCGTCGACGGCGACCGGATAGTCGACGCCTAGCGCCTTGGTCTCGGCGCGCACGTTGGTGACCACGTGTTCAAAACCAAACTCGGGAGTATGGACACCCACGACCACCAGTCCGTAGTCTTTGTAGCGGTTGTACCACGCCTCCACGTGAGGCAACGTTCGCTCGCAGTTGATGCAGGAGTACGTCCAAAAGTCGACGAGAACGACTTTTCCTCGTAACCCACTGATCGACAACGGCTTTGCACCGGGGGTGTTTAGCCACGCCGTGACGTCAGTGAAATTGGGTGCCTTGCCGCATTTCTGCAAATTCGGGTCACCCGCGGTGCACGCACTGAGGGCGCCGTCGTAACTGTGCGATTTACCCTTCAACGCTTCGAGTTGCTTTCGTACAGACGGCGAACCCTCGACGTGGGCCTGAAGGGCGTTGGTGTAGCCCGGAACGTCGGTCTGTAGAGAGTTGAACACGTTAAAGCCGATGGCGACCGACATCGCGATCAAGACGACGCCGCCAACTCTGCGTAGCAGCGGTCCGTGTTGGCGCAGTGTGCGCGCCCGTTCCACCAGGGCGCTGCCCGCGAGGGCGATCACGAGCAGGGGGACGGCCGCGCCAATGGAGAACGCCAGCGTGACGAGCAGGGTCATAAAACTGACCTGTTCCTTGGCCCCCAAGACGATGATTGTCGAGAGCACCGGTCCGGCGCAGGGAACAAACACGAGTCCCAGTGCGAGACCGATGACAAAACCGCCGCTCGACAACTTGGGCTGGCGGGCCACGAATCGCGAGAACGGCCGTTCGAGGACGTATCCGAGCTCGGGTAGGCACAGGCCGATACCGACGACGCCGAGAAGGACGATTCCCGTCCAGTGCAGGAACGTCTGGGGGAGATGCAGCAGCGAGACGATTTCAGACCCAGCCAGGATCAAAATCGAGAAGCTGATAATAAGTCCGAGCACGATCGAGAGCGCTCGTCGCAGCGACGATGGCGACTTCGTGGTGGCGCCGGCAACGAACACCACGGGCAGCACTGGCAGTACGCACGGGGAGATGCCCGCGATCAAGCCCGCGACGACGGCAATGAGTATCAGTGTCACGTCACTGCTTTCTAGAATTTGTACGGCCCGTGGAATCGGGCGATCCCATCCTTTACTCCCTTGTAGTCATCCTCGCGAGAACCGCGTTACATCGTCCCGTTCAACAATAAGTTCGTGGCGAGGCTCTGCCCAGAGTGCGAGATAAGGCGAACATAAGAAGTCGGCGGCTCCGCTTCACTGATTCGCGGCCATATGGAGCATCAGATAGGTCGGCACTGGTTACAGTTTCGTGGTGTCCTCACTCGTCATCTTCTCAAAGGATGTTGGTCGTTTGGCGACCTTCTACGAAGCCATTCTGGAAGTCAGGCCGAAGGCGGAATCTTCGGGGGACATTCGTCTGGTTGGCGAGGGGGAGGAGGTCTTGATCCACTCGATACCCCAAGCGATAGCGCGCCACATCGAAATAAGTTCGCCCCCAACAGCTCGCGAAGGATTTCCCATTAAGCCAGTGTTCAATGTCGACTCACTCGAAGAAGTACTTGAGGTCGTTCAAGCTAGCGGAGGGGTGGTGACTGACAATCGGTTCACTTTCGATGGGCTCACTCGGTGCGACGTGCTTGATCCCGATGGAAACGTCGTCCAGCTTCGTGGCTGGTTAGCGTGATCTCGGTCGCGCGAATAAGCGACCACTACGTCTCTCGTACTTGAGCCCGGACGTAACCGTCGCTAACAGTACATTCGAAAATGTGGAGTAAGAATGGAGCAACGGAAGTTCCAAAGGATTGTGCGGAGGTTGTGCAAGTAACCAGCCAGCCCGAAGACGAAGTCGAAATCCCAATAACGCCCCCCTAGCTCAGGTGGATAGAGCATTGGTTTCCTAATCCGAAGGTGTGTGTGGCGTCAATTAGCAGAATAAAGTAAATAAAGGGTTTTGGTTGGTTAAAAACAGAATTGACTGAGTGAGATTGGGATGTATTGGTGCAGAATTGGAGCAAATCCTAGAAGGAATCTCTGCCCTTCGGTCGTATCGAGCACATCAAAAGCATGTTGCAGTTCGAATCCATCGAGCCGCACCCGACATATCTGGGATAGGTGATAGGGACGGGTAAAACGTCCTAATGAAAGCCGATCCGGTTTATTTGAAGTCGAATGTATAGCACCACGCCATTTCTACCAAATACCACTATGACTTCAGGGGGCGAAAAAGTGAGATTCAGGCGAGCCGCGTTCGGCTTGTTTGAAATCAGAAAATTCTTCAGGCGCGATTATTGCCGAGAACAACAGGTTCAAATACTCAATGTTGAGTCGGCTTGACCGACTATTCGAAGAGCGCAGATGCTCCGTGCCGACAGTGCCAGGGCTACGCTTATGGCTCGGTATGCGAGTTCACATACTCTTCAAGATTGGCGACGGACTTTTCATAGTCATCGGTCAAGGTCGACAGTCGCGTTGAAAGAGCATTCAGATACTCTTCGTTCACACGTGTCAATTCCGTCATTATGGGTTGCCACTTTGCCGTCTTCCTCTTGGGGATTTTCTCCAGTGAGTCCATAAGTCTCTTTCGCCGACCGACGTAATCACTTTCAATATTCAAAATCTCGGTTACGACGGCCACAATCTCGCGATTTAACGTCTCCCGGACTTCAATTTCCTGAGCGCTATGGTCCTTGCTTTTCCAGCTAACCCGAGATGAATCAGTGCGCTCCTTCAACTCTTGCTTGCGTTGACGCTGCGCGAGTTGCAATTCCAAGATCTTCGAGTTGATCTCCTCAAACGCCTTCAGATCATTGGTTGCTTCGTTCTTCGTCGACTCGTCCTTCACCTTTGTCCTTTCGCTAAGAGAAAAGTCCAATTAAAGCAACAAACCAATCGATACCCGCGTATGTCAATCCAATATCGGACGCTACTACCGCCGCTTCCGCTACTTGCACCGCCTCCAACGCAGCGTCTGAGTCCTCATTCACAACTCCTTCAAAGCTATTTCCAACCGAAGCAAGGGCAGAATATGCGGACTCCAGGGTCGATGTTGCCGCGACCTGATCTCCAACGGCAGTGTAGAGGCCGTACGTTGCGGTGGCCGCATTCCCAACGTTATTGACGTAGCTCGACACGTTCGTAGCGAATACGCCAGCATCGTTCCCGTACTTTTCAGCGAGTTGAATAGCACCTGGAGCGTCATTTGATATTGCCCATTGTTCAGCTTGATATTCCGAATGCAAGAACTCGCCCTCCGACGAAACGTATGCAAGGAACTGAGCCTGCGCGCACTGCTGCGACGCCGCGCTGGCGCGAGCTTCCGACAACACCTGAGCTCTTCCCAGCGAAGTTGTTGCCGCATTCGATTGTCCAACTCCCGATATCGGTCCATCCCCCGTCGGATCAACGCCGTCCACCGGATCGTCTCCCGCATACCCATAGGCCTGTCCGGGGGTGTGTCAGGAATTTTGTGTAAGTGAGGTGATCCATATTTCTCGGGCGAGAGTCGCTCGGGTGAGAAAGGATTACCCATGCCAAGAATTGTCACTAGAAGAAATGCAGATCCCGATCCGACTCCGAGGCAGGAGCTCGCCGTCGATGATCGAACTGCCGAGCAGGTCTTGGCTGAGGAGTTGGTGGCCAGAGCCCGTCGAGAGGGCGTGGACCTCGTCGGTCCCGACGGCTTCTTGACCAAGGTCACCAAGTCCGTCCTCGAGGCGGCGCTCAACGCCGAGATGACTGAACATCTGGGTTATGAGGCCAACGACCCCGCGGGACGCGGCTCGGGCAACTCACGAAACGGCACGACGAGGAAAACAGTCAACACCGACATTGGTCCGGTGACCATCGAAGTTCCTCGTGACCGCGAAGGTGAGTTCGACCCAGTCATCGAGCCCAAGCATGCGAGACGCCTCGACGGGTTCAACGAGTCGATCATCTCCCTTTACGCTAAGGGCCTCACCACCGGCGAGATCTCAGCCCACCTCTTCGAGATCTACGGCGCCGAGGTATCGAAGGACACCATCAGTCGCATCACCGACGCGGTCGCACCTGAGCTGACCGAGTGGCAGAACCGACCGCTGGATCGGGTCTATCCGGTCATCTTCATCGACGCGATTCGCGTCAAGATCCGTGACGGGGCCGTCGCCAATCGCCCTATCTACGTGGCGTTGGGCGTGAACCTCGAAGGCGAGCGTGACGTGCTCGGCATGTGGGTTGGCACCGGCGGTGAGGGGTCCAAGCACTGGCTGGGCGTGTTGAGCGAACTGAAGAACCGCGGCGTCGATGACGTATTTATTGTCTGCTGCGACGGCCTCAACGGCCTACCGGAGTCGATCAGCGCCACCTGGCCGCGCGCCGACGTGCAGACCTGCGTGGTTCACTTAATTCGCAACACGCTGCGCTACACGCCCCAGAACAAGTGGCCGGCGATCATGAAAGACGTCCGTCCTATTTACACCGCGCCGACGCTCGACGCGGCGACGGAGCGCTTCGCGGAGTTCGATGAGAAGTGGGGCGCCGAGGTGCCGGCCGTTATCAAGCTCTGGCGTGATGCATGGAGTGAGTTCATTCCGTTCTTGAGTTTTCCGCCGAGGTGCGTTCGATCATCTACACCACGAACCGATCGAGTCCTTGAACGCGCGCTTTCGAAGGTCGACGAAAGTGCGTGGTCACTTCCCGAACGATCAAGCAGCCCTCAAGGTCCTCTACCTCACAATCCGAAGAACTGACGGAAGAGGAGGCAACGTCGTCGGCAAAGTGCGAAACTGGAAGAGTGTCCTCAACACGCTGGCCATCCACTACGGCGATCGCTTCAACTAGCAGTGAACCCGATCACCTTGCTTACACAAAAAATCGGACAGACCCTTTGACCAAGGGACACTAAAGGACGTGGGCGGATGAACAGAAATGGATTCGTAAAGCAGACGCTGATCAACCATATTCGAGATGATTCTTTTTCATTGGAAGGGGGACTACCAGGGGAGAAGTATGTGTTGGAAATTGTTAGCGGAGGTTGGCAGGTCTATTACTCAGAGCGGGGATTGAGAGTCGGAGTGACGCGATTCGAGTCCGAAGACGAAGCCTGCAGTTACTTGCTTGAGTGCCTCTTAAAGGATCCGACGACAAGGATTGATCACTTGAGAGCACCCAACTCCTCGTCTCCTGAGTCAGAGACTCGCGGAAAATAAACAGCGAGCGATTCGAGGATCTCGTCGGCGATCTTGAATACGTAAAGAAAGTTCTCACACGTTCTACTTCAAAGACCTTTGGGATAACGCGAGCGACGACGCAGTCGTCGCTCGCGTTATCCAGATCGCGTCTTAGTTGGAAAAAAATAATTAGCCCACCGAGAGTTCGAGTTCGTTGATTGAACGTTGGGATCCATCGCAGCAGCCGCTTGGCCGCCAACGTTCCGCCAGCTTTCCATTTTTCGGGGAAGGAAGTTGGTGAAGTTGGTGATCGGGTTCGCCAACTTTTGATGCCTCGTTATCAGGTGAAATGGACGAGTTGGCGGGGTTGGTCCCCTCGTCGCACCGTGATGGGGTCAATGATACCTACGTCGAGCCGTCGTACGCCGAGATTTCAGGTCGTACTCCGATCTTGGCGGTGAACCGTGAAGACGCGTGACGGATGTGCTCGGTAACAACATCGCGCCCGAAGATTTTGCGCTTTCAAAAAATTCCAGCCATTCGTACACCGATCTCCCTGGTCATCGCCTCCGACTACGAGTGCTCACGACCCAGTGCGGTGACTTCCGTAATCAACCGGTACTACGACCCGACGACCGATGAGTTCCTCTCGATCGATCCCGATGTGGCAGCGACGGATCAACCGTACGTGTTCACGGACGATGATCCGCTGAACGCGGAGGATCCGCTCGGGCTGGATCCGTCTCTCGGGGGCATCGAATCAAATAAACAGGTGGCCTCGGTGGCTGTCGCACTTAATTCGTCGAAGAGTAAAGCGAGTGAAGCAACCGCCAAGGCACTCCTCGACTATGTAAACACGGCAAGCCAATTGGCAATTCGCGATCAAACGAAACTGAGCAGCGCGTGCGCGCCGGGGACAAGCGAAACCAATTGTGGTACGACCATAAACGACATTAAGACCCTCACAGCCAATGTGGGCAACGCGCTAGAAGCAGTTGGTCCATACGCTGTCAACGCCGTCTTGCTCGCCCAGGCTTCAATTCAAGTAGCCAAAACGTTGCCCCAATGGATTGATTCTAAATCTGTAATGGAAGATTCGCTTGGAACTGATATGGAGGAAGAGGCTGCCGTAAATTCCTTGACAGATACCGCAGACTTTGGCGAAGCCTTGTCAGCATTCTGGAACGGGGTTCAAAACTTCTTTGGGGATGCGGGAGGTGATGTGTGAGAGTTTGGAATCCCGTTTCGATCAGTTTCTCGCGGGTACATTTCTATTTGTGAATGAGAAATTTCAGCAAGCTCGCGCTGAACTCCTGGAATTAATTCGGCGTTACATTGACTTATCAACATCGGACGTCACTCGCGGTGAAGAATTAATACGGCGAAGGCTGTCCGCGGTGAAGCGTTGGCGAGACGCTCCCGGACATTTTGACTGGGATATCAAGGAGTTCGAGAGCCAACTCGAAAAGGTTGACGACATTCAAAACGAATTTCGTGCATGGCTTCACGACAATCGCGAGGAGTCCATCGAAACGCTTGCAAAACGATCGGGCATAGAGACGGAACACTCTCGATCGGATGAACGGATGCTTGAATTTATAAACATGCAGATCGAGGTCAGGAAGAGGAAGATCGGAAGTATGAAATCCCTGCCCTGAATGTTGTGGTGTCAGAGGCTCAGCAAAGCCGTTGTCGAGAGTTGAGAAAATTGCGGGCACTTGAGTAGAGTTCGGCCCGTCGCTCGCACCACGACAAGGTCGACCCGGGAAACTTCCATCGTAAGGAAGAACCCTGGCCGGCCGAACCGCCGTGCCCTTGACGTGGCCGGAATCAACTGATGGTTTGCGACGCCGTGACTGCGGACCTGGTAATCGATGCCTTGTTGATTCAGTGAAGCTTCGGACGAAACTGCAAATACATGTGGCCTGAAGAATTTCTTGCTTTGCAAAATTCTTAGCCCTTCGTACACCGATCTCCCTGGTCATCGCCTCCGGCTAGGAGGTGTTCGCGATACTGCACGGTGACTTCCGTAATCAACCGCTACTACGACTCGACGACGGGCTCGTTCACGAGTGTGGATCCTGACGTGGGCATCGGCCAGGTGAGCCGTACGCGTACGCGGGAGATGATCCGGTGGACAACGTGGACCCCACGGGTCTCTGTTTTCTTGGTGGTTCGTGGTGTAACGGCATCCAAAGTGCAGTCGCCTCATCTTTAGACCAATTCCGTCACAGCACCGCGTCACTCGTTGACATTCCTCCTTCCTTGGTGACGTCGACCCGTGAGGCAGTTTACAACGCGTATGACAGCATCTACCAAGACGGAGCAAACGGCTGCTCTTTCTTTTTCACTCGCGACCCAGGAGAACGTCGGTGATGCGTTGTTTGGAGACGAAAGCGCGGCACTCATTTTCGGTGGAGAGGGCGAGGTGGTCGAAGGGCTCGATGATGTCGGATCGATATAGGAGGAAATTGCGAACGGTCACGCCTACGATAAACACGTCGTCGAAAATGGCGAGTACCCGGAAATGTCCAGTCAGGGCGAATTTCAAGAGCTGGTTCAGAACGCTATGGATAACGCAACCGAGTCGAAGTCACTTGAAGGCAGGCGGTATGCGTATTGGGATCAAAGCACTGATACCGTTGTTATTACTGACCCGAGTAATCCCGATGGAGGAACGGCGTTTAAGCCAACGAATGGGTACGCCTACTACAAAGGACTGCAATGAACATAGAAAATGATGAAGCAGGTGCCTTTTCTTTGACCGTGAATCGAAACAAACTATCTCTGCTCAAGCAATGCTCTAAACGAGGTATGCAACGGGATCGACGTACAGGAATTATCCACCCGGTTGGGTTCCAGCCGCCAAGGGGCAGTGAAATTGCTTGAGATAGTGCGGAGTGCCCTTTGACGGGCGTCTTTTTCTGGCAATCCATTCTCTTTCGGGTATTGACCGTTTTGGCGGACTCGCCTGGCTAATCACCATCGCCGCGTAATGAAAATCGGAGTTCAGTTCCCTCGAATACGTAAAGAAAGTTCTCACACGTTCCACTCCCGAGACCCTTGGGATGGCACGCGAATGACGACGCAGTCGCCGTTCGCGTGGTCTATATCATCTTTGCGTGGAGAAATAAATTTGGCCTGTCGAGAGTCAGTGGTTTGTGGATCAACGTGGGTGGGGTTGTCAGGAAATTTGATCGCCCGCGAAAACTGCCGTGTTTCTCAGAAGGCACGTTGGTGAGTTGGCGACGTCGGTGATCAGGTCCACCAACTTTTAGTAATTCGTTATCAGGTGAAACGGACGAGTTGGCAGGCTGGCGCCCCTGTTCGAGACGCGAGGTGCCCCAGAGTTCGCACTCGGAGGTGTCGTACACCGAGATATCAAATTCGTACTCCAATTTTGGTGGTGGAGCCGTGACGACCACCGACACTGTTGTTCTCGGCAATAATCGCGCCTGAAGAATTTTCTGATTTCAAAAAAAATCTGGCCATTCGTACACCGATCTCCCTGGTCACCGCCTCCGACTACGAGTGTTCACGACCCCGTGCGGTGACTTCTGCAATAAAGCGCTACTACGACCCGTCAACCGACAAATTCATCTCCGTCCGATCCCGACACCGCTTGGACGAGGCAGCCATACTTGCTGACAGATGATGAACCCCTGGGACTCACGGACACGCTCGGACTCCGAATACAGGGAACAGGGACAGCAAGTTGTGGCATTGAAAAAAACGTCACCTACTGCAATGGCCAGACTGCGGGTGGCGACTCGGCAGTTGGCGTCATTGTGACGGTACCGACAGTGGGAATGAACACGGGGATCGGCACTGTCACGGTCGGTAGCACAGTCGCGATTTCGGGTTCTGACCAGACGCCAACAATCACGGTTGACGGTGAGGGTAACGCCACGATCACGGAAGGTTCGACAATGGTTACATTCTCATCGGGCACGGCTGCAATTGGAGCGACAATGGGTGACAACGGTTCGTCCGCATTCTCAATCAATTCCGATGGAACCGTTTCTGCGACAGTCTCCGCAGCAAAGTCAATTTCGCCGTTTGCCTTTGATGCCACCACGACCGCAACACTTTATCCGCAAGACGGGCCAACTCCTCCGCCAGAATTTGGCGAAGCCTTGGCCCGGAGCATGCGTTATACATTACGTTCGGGTTATGGTGGCAGAATCTGGCTGAGTCAACATTGGAATTATGTGCCGAGAAGACATAAGTCTATTTGGCAGCAGGAACGTAATGAATAAATTTAAATTCGCAATGTCCCAACGGGGCCGTCCGTCCGAGCGAAACAAAGCTTTCGCGATTTTGTTGGACGTTGCTGATCTACCTGGCAACGACTGGACGACGACCTCAGAGAAAAGTTGGAGAAGTGGCTCGCTCGCGACCGATCAAAGGTCCGAAGTTGCGAAACGTTCCCTAAAGACTGGCGGATTTGTTGCGTGGCGATCATTTCGACAAACTTCGACGGGGCGAGGTTTTTGGGTCCAAGTTGGCCCCTACGGTCGCGAAGAGGACGCCACAGCGGCCGTTCCGAACCTGTTCGCTTCGGCGCTCGCAAATCAAAACTTTAAGGGTACCGAGACTGAGGTTCGGGAAGCGTCCGTGCAGATCCGAGGTGTAAGCAACGCGTACGCCGAAGAGCGGAACTCAACTGGCAGTCCGCATGGGCCCAGTAATACAAAGTACGTAAGTGGAAGCGTCTACAATTTAGTATTCGCATTCGCATGCTATGAGTATGGGACGGGGTGGCCCTGGGACGAGGTCGCCTTGTTTGCTCAAATCCAATCCGAAAAGGTTAGGGATCAATTGCCAGAGAATTTGCCCGACACAAATCGGTAAGGGTCCGAGCGAGTCCGCACGAGCCCCCTTGGCCGCACCGTCGGACGTTTTCAACGGCCTTATCACCTATACCCCATTTTTTGTCGTTGGAATAGGTGATAGGGACTCAAAGCGTCCGAGACAGCGGCCTGCAACGCGAAGTGAGAAGCCGTTTTGCAACAAAAATTTTTGCACCGCTCACAAAGACGAGGAGACCTTGAAAGACGTAAAGAGAAGTTACGCGTCACAATCATGCTCTTAACGGTCTTGCGCAAATATCGACCGCTCGCCTTTGGGACGCTGGGCGGAGCGCCAAGCGGCCCTAGTCAGGCAGGTACCGTCATCAAAGCCCTATCCCACTGCTTGGGTGACTCAGTGCACTTCGTCAACTCAAGTTACCAATCGGGTCAACGAGTTCATGATCGTTGTCTCAGCGAATCGTGAACCCGGAGAGGCGCTCTGATCTGGGGTACGTAAAACATCCTCGATCAACGCTCATGGGCAATGCTCGTTGGGGCTCTCGCAAGTGAATAAGTTACGCGCTCGTGGCGTCGAAAGAGATTGCGTTCGCGCGGATAAGTGTCCACCGTTGTCCGTCACAGTCCGCGATGTACTGATGACGAAATTGTCATAAATCTCTCGTCCCATTTTGCCCGAAAAGAGTGGCTTTGTAAGTAGAGGGTTTTGTTTTCCCTCTACGAGAGGAGCCCGCATGACACGTCAAAAGTCGACCGTCGAGTTAGTGAAAGAGATCAAAATGGCCGGCGGCTGCACCCACCCGATTCGCCTAAATGGAGAGTTTGTCAACTCCGCGACCGGCCAAGTGAGCCAGCGACAATTGCTGGTCGCCTGCAAGGACCGGCGCGCCGTTCTCTGTCCAGCGTGCTCATACCTGTATAAAGCGGACGCCTGGATTGTTGTCTCGACCGGCCTCGTGGGCGGAAAGGGAGTACCGGAGTCGGTGAACACTCATCCTCGACTCTTCATCACCCTGACGGCCCCCTCCTTTGGAACCGTGCACACGCGCAGAAAGGATGGCTCCTGTCAGCCCGGATCTCGGCGCTCGTGTCGTCACGGTCGGGCGGTGACTTGTTCGCAATGCCACGAAGACGGTGACGCACTGATTGGAAGTCCGCTCTGCACCCAGTGCTACGACTTCCGGGGCGCGGTTCTCTGGAACGCGGAGTCCTCGCGGCTCTGGAATCGAACGTTCGAGCAGATCCGGCGTCGTCTGGCCGTCTCACTCAACATCAGTTTCGAAGAGCTCAATCACCACCTGCGACTCAGTTATCTCAAGGTGGCCGAGTTTCAGCGACGGGGCGTGGTGCACTTTCACATCGTTCTGCGCGCAGATGGTCCAGACGAACCCTTCAATTCTCCACCGTCTTTTCTGAGCACGACCCTCCTGACCCACGTGATCTCGAGCGTGGTGAAAGAGTTCTCGCTTGCCACAACACACGGCAGAGTCCGGTGGGGTCAACAACATCGAGTTGCCGACGCCTCGTCCCTGGATCGTGACGATTTGCGCATCGCCGCCTACGTGGCTAAGTACGCGACCAAGACGACGGACGGCTCACTCGACTTCGCACGACGCTTCCACTCGCGTGACGAGATACTCAAACTCGACGTCGCTCCTCATCTCCGGCGACTAGCGCTCACCACCTGGGATCTGGCACTCGAGCCATCTCTCGCGTCAATGAACCTGCGACATCACGCACACGCCTTCGGCGTACGCGGACAATTGATTACAAAGTCTCGCCACTACTCCACTCGTTTTCAGGATCTTCGCGACGCTAGGGCCGAGTACATGGCGGGGCCACGCTCCGACGACCCCATCGCCGGCACCTTTCGCTACGACGGACGCGGATACGACGATCCCCGCGCCGCATCCATTGCTGAGTTTCTCCACCAGTTGTCTGTCGAAGCGCGGAAGTCATCGTCCCATCAGATCGCTGCCGTTGAAGATCGTGATTAATGTGGCTCTTCCGGTAACAGCAATGCCTTTGCCACAATTAATGTCGCCCGAAGCCGCCGCCGAGTACCTCGGAGTCAGCGCTTATACAGTGCGAGAGCGGCTTAAGAGTGGTGAAATCCCGGGCAGGAAGCACGGTGCGCGATGGTTGATTCGTGTCGTCGATCTGGTTCAATACGTCGAACCTAACAATCTCACCTAATGTTTCCCTGTCGTGGGGCGTCCAGCACTCCTGCGAGAATTCCGGCAGCAATTTTCTGTCTCTCAGTGGATGCGTGGGCATACACCCTTAAGGTCAACGACGGGTCCGCGTGACCCAACATCTCAGCCGCGTCGTGGGGAGAAATCCCTGCTGCAAGTAACTCGGTTGCGGCAAAATGGCGCAAAGAATGAAGATGGATCGACTTCATCCCAAGCCGACTGGCAACCTTGCGGACCTCACGAGACATGGAGTCGAGGTTGACAAACTCCGATCCATCGGGCAGCGGCGAAAGTACAAAGGAGTCTGAGTTCAGTTCTACACCCCATTCGTTCGCAGCAATTTCGCAGCGACTTCGCCAATACGCAAACCAGTCCTGCACTGTTTGATCCAAGTGAACGACGCGCTCTCTGCCGCTCTTGGTCGACTTTGTGCCAATCTCGTCCTTAACCGCGTATGCGCTCTGGTCGATGACCAAAAGATCATTTTGAAGTGATCGCCAACGAAGTGCGGCCACTTCACCTCGTCGACATCCTGTCACTGCGGCGATAAAAACGAACGCCCCGAGGAGTTCATCTTTTGCGTGGCACGCAGAGATCAGTTCTCGAGCTTCCTCTGGCGAAGGTGAGTGGATCTTTAGAGGTTTTGCTTCGGGAAGCGTGGCGCGCAGCGCGGGATTCTTTTCAAGCCATCCCCATCGAGTCGCTTGGTTCAGTGCCGCGGAAATCACGTTGTGGATGTTTCTGATTGTCCTTGGGCTCTTCCCGGCGCGAGAGCATTTTGCGTAGAGAGAGTCAAGTTGATGAGCCGAGAGGTCGCCAATCCTTACGCTGCCCAACGAGCCTTTGATGTGGTTATCGATGACGCTTTGATAACCGCGAAGCGTCGTTGGTGATCGGCCACGACCCTTCTGGAATGTCATCCACTCTGAGAGCAACTGATCCAACGTCGCCGAAGTTCGCGTCGGCTGGGTTCACTGGCCTCGGCGAGGATCTTTCTTGCCTGGGCTTGGGCGGCACTCTTGTTCTTTGCGGTAATCGTTGCAGTCCGCCGACGCCACTTTCCTGTAGTCGGATCGACGCCCGCCGCGTAGCGGAACATCCACTTACCGCTACCAGCCGGCCGCTCAACGAGTGAGCCGGTACCATGGGAGCGCCGCGAAACCATTATCTTGAACCTACTGAAAATTGGAGCAGAATTGGAGCAAAATCGGAACAAGATTGGCAAAAGGCTTACGCTCCCGTAGCTCAGGTGGATAGAGCATTGGTTTCCTAAACCATGTGCGCAGGTTCGAGTCCTGCCGGGGGCACCATTTCTCACGTGGACGGACACTCGCCCTCGTTCTCGCGGACCACTAACTCCCGACGTAGTACTTGTCGGCGACGGCGAGCGCCCGGTCGAGCCGGGCCAGCCCTTCGCGCGCTTCGTCGTCTGTCACCGTGCACGGCGGCACAATGTGCAGACGATGGAAGTTGTTGAAGACTAAGAGGCCCTCTTTACGACAGGCCGCCATGACCTCGTTGATGGCGGGAGAACTTCCGCCGTAGGGAGCGAGCGGTTCCTTGGTCGTGCGGTCGGTGACGAGGTCCAGGGCGAAGAAGACGCCGAGTCCGCGAACGTCGCCGATGATCTGGTGCTTCTTCGCCAGGTCCTCCAGTCCCGGGCGCAAGATCTCGTCGCCAATGCGTCGAGCATTCTCAACGATCTTCTCGTTTTCCATGGCTTCGATGCAGGCCACCGACGCGGCGCAGGCCAGCGGGTGGCCCGAGTAGGTGAGACCGCCGGGGTAGACCCGATCGTTGAAGGTCGCAGAGATCGCCTCATTGAGGACCACGCCGCCGAGGGGCACGTAGCCCGAGTTGACGCCCTTGGCGAACGTGACGAGGTCGGGCTTTACGTCTTGACCCTGGTAGGCGAACCACGATCCGGTGCGACCGAAGCCGCACATCACCTCGTCGGCGATGTAGACAATGCCGTAGCGATCGCAGATCTCGCGCACCCCGGCGAGGAATCCCTGGGGGGGCACCATGATGCCCGCGGTGCCCGGAATCGTCTCCAAGATGATGGCGGCGAAGGCGGCAGGACCCTCAAACTGAATGAGGTTCTCCAAGCTCTCGAGGGCGCGATCTCGCTCCTCTTCCTCGGTCGTGGCGTGGTACACCGAGCGATACAAGAACGGACCGAAGAAGTGGACGGCTCCGGATGAGCCGTTGTCGTTCGGCCAGCGTCGAGGGTCCCCGGTCAGATTGATAGATGTGGACGTCCCGCCGTGGTAACTGCGATACGTCGAGAGGATCTTGTAGCGGCCGGTGTGCAGGCGCGCCATGCGCACCGCGTGTTCAACGGCCTCAGTGCCACCGTTGGTGAAGAAGACCTTGGCCGCGCCCTCAAAAGAGTGATCGAGAATCAGCTCGGCGGCGCGGTACCGCGACTCGTAGCCGTGTTGGGGCGCGATGGTGCACAGCACGCCCGCTTGCTCTTGGATTGCCTTCACCACCGAAGGATGCTGGTGGCCGACATTGGTGTTGACCAACTGCGACGAGAAGTCGAGATAGACGTTGCCGTCAATGTCGGTCACGTAGACGCCGTGGGCGTCTTTGATCATGAGCGGGTTGATGGTGGCTTGCGCCGACCACGAGTGAAACACGGAGGACTTTTCGCGTTCGAGGGGGCTGAGAGATGATCGGTCGGTGGACATGTCTTCCTTTCTAGCCGTCAAGGACGGCGGTTCACCCGAAGTTCGAAGATGCCGGGCACGTGCCACTCCGTGGAACGAAGTATCGGATGACCCGACCGGGAGTAGTCGATCTCGGTGATCTGTTGCAGGGCGCTGCCCACGTCAACGTGGAGCGATTCGGCCAGTTGGCGGTCGGCCACGATCGGCAGGAGAACGGCGCTGGCGCTGACGACTTGGTGTCCCGCCTTTTTCAAGACCTCGTAGAGCGACCGTTCGAACTTCTTTTCGGTGATGTCACCGACCAGAGCGGCCGGCATGACGTCAAGCGAGTAGATGACGGGTCGGCCGTTGGCAGTGCGGAGCCGTTCCAGCGAGCGCACCTCTTCAGCTTCCGACAACTCCAGAGCCTCTGCTTCCTCGGCCCGCGCGGGCCGAGAGACGAGGCTGAGCACGTGGATCTGCGCTTTCATGCCGGCGTCGGAGATCATTTTGGTGTAACTGATCGTGGCGTCGAGAGAGTGGCGGGCGCGGGGTCGGCCCACCACGTAGGTGCCGCTGCCGTGACGACGTTCCAGGTAACCCGCACTCACGAGGGACGCGACGGCTTCTCGCACGGTCAGCCGGCTGACGTCGAATCGGGTGGCCAGATCCTGCTCATTCGCCAGTTTTGTGCCGCGGTGGAGCTTCCCTCTTTCAAGGTCGCGGCGTAGACCGTCACGCACCCTCTCGACTCGACTGCCTTTGCTCGTCGCGACCCCGCTCACCCCTGCGCTCCTGCGACGGAGAGAACGTAGCGAACTTGGGCGACGACGTCGGGCGCGCCCGGGAACAGTCCGTCGAAGATCGCCGAGCCAATGGTGAATCCCCAAGCCCCGGCGTGGGCGAGCATGGCGATCTGCTCGTCGCGTACGACCGAGCCGGCCGCGACGACCGGACCTCTCGACGCCGTCACCACGGCGCGCGTCAACTCTTCGATGTCGGCGCTCTGGTGGCGATAGGCGAGGAGGTCGACGCCGAAGACGCCGTCACGCGCCGTGAGGTCTCGGGCGCTCTCGGCGATCTCGGCGATCGTTCCCTCGAGCACGCTCGGGTGTCCGACCACTCGACCCGGGAACGGACAGTACTTGACGGCACTCCCTTGAAGCAGTGGTAAGACGGCGTCTGGCTGCGTTCCGCCCATAATCCAGTCGACCCCCGCCTCCAGGGCCGCGTGAACCGAGTTGATCTCTGCCTCTCGCGTGGTGGAGACCACCTCGAGGAACGTCTCGAATCCGGCGTCGCGCGCCGCGTTGGCGATCGCTTTTTGGCGCGAGGGTGTCGCTCCGATGTCCTTGAAACCGATGTAGCGAAGTCCGCTCGACGAGAGCGCGTCAACATGGTCCAGCGCGTCTTCGACCGTTGAGTCTGAGTGGGTCAGCATGAAGATGAAATTGATCATGGTGTACTCCAATCTCGACGAATGACCAGCACCAGCCTACGAGTGGGCGAAGAGGTCATTGAGTGAGTCCTTCCTGCTCGGCGAGCACGTCGGCGACGTCGTCCTCGCCCCAGAGGCCGAGCAGCTCCGCGAGGTCGAAGATCGTGAAACGATTTCGCATACGGTGACTGTTGGCGACCGCCCAGGTAACGACTTCCGGCGTGGGAGGCGGGTCAAGTTGGGCGAAGGTGGCCGGCGCTTGGGCGCGGCGTAGCGCCGACGCCACGGTGACGGCGGGTCGCAGGAGACCCTCCACCGCCCGGTCGTGCTCGGGCCACGTCTCGAGCATGGACTCGATCTGAGAGGGGTGTTGGCGAATCCATGACGCCTTTATCTCGTAGTCGCGCCAGCACTCTTCCGCCGCGGCCCCTGAGGGGTCGAGGCGCGAGAAGGCGGTGATGACCTGGTCTTTGGGGGCGAGGTGGTCCAGGTTGAGATGGCCGCGGCCAGTCCGCAGATGGTCTCGCACGCGCCGCCAGACGAGAAGCGCGAGCACGCTCGCGACCCCCACTTGAGAGCCGTGGGAGGCGCTCGAGATCGACTCCGCGTCGGCCCTCATTTCGAGGAGGTGACTCACCAGGTGCTCGCTGCCTGAAGAAGGGGCCGTTCGACCCGCGACTCCCATGGAGAGACCGCTCACCATGAGCAACGAGGCGAGCTGTGTGACGGCGTGAGGTTCGCCGTATCCGAGGTTGTCGGCTTCTCTGAGCACGTCGTCGACGCCCTTACGCATCAGTGCCGTAACGGTCGCCGAGAAAGTTGGGTCGATGCCCGCGGCCCATGCGAGGTACCAGTCCGCGCCGGCGCTAAACATCGACAGCTCATCGCCGAGGCCCGAGCGATTCATGGCCCGCGGCGCTTCCGCGACCACCCCCGGATCGATGATGAGGGCACTCGGCCACTGACTGGGCGTGGTGCGTTTGACCCCGTCGATCAGTAGAACCGACTGATCGTCGGCGAATCCGTTCACGCTGGCGGCCGTTTGGACGACCACGTGGGGGATCGAAAGATCGTGCGATATGACCTTGCCGATATCAACGATCGTTCCCGATCCGACGCTCACGAGCACCTCGGGATGACTCTCGCGAACCGCGCCCAGGGCCGCAGTGATTGTTGTGGTGTTGGCCAACACTGCGCCGTTCGACTCGTCGGGAGCGACGAAGACGACGTCGCGTGGCACAGAGGACAGCGCCTCCAGTGCGACATCAAGAACGTCGCCGTCACCGTAGCGTTTGGGCGTCGTGTCCGACAGCACCGTGACGCGAGAGTGCCCACCCGCGCCGAGCCGTTCGAGCACGGAGAGGAGGGTTGTAATCGCGCCGCGTCCGCGAACCACCTCGCGAAGGCCGAGAGTCCGCAGTTCCTCCGGGGCGGCCGCGAGAACCCGACGTACGTCGTCCAACGTGTCGACCTCGATCGAGGGCGATTCGCTCACGTGAGTCCCCCTTCGAGGGCGTCGTAGAGGGCGCGGTATCGCGCGTACGCCTGGTCATAGACGTCGGCGTTCTTGGGGAGAGGCACGAAGGGCTCGTCGGCGAGAGTCACGCTTCGCTCAACTGCGTCGTCGAGGTTCTGAAACGTTCCCGCGCTGACGCCCGCGAGGAGCGCCGCGCCCAGGGCGGTGGCTTCTTTCACCAGTACCCGATGCACCGTTCGACCGGTGACGTCGGCCTTGATCTGCATCCAGGCGTCGCTCGCCGCTCCGCCCCCGACGACGCGAACCTCGTCTCGGCCCAGGCCTAGTGCGCTAAATCGGTCGGTGATGTCGCGAAGCGCAAACGCGCATCCCTCCAGCACGGCCCGCGCCAGGTGGGCCGAGGTGTGGGGCATCGCCAATCCCGCAAACGCCCCACGCATGCGGCTATTCCATCGCGGCGTCATCGCCCCGCTGAGGGCGGGCACGAAGATGAGCCCGTCCGCACCCGGGGGAGCGCACAGCGCCAGGTCAAAGATGCTGGCGTGACCCACCCTTAGGACGTTGTCGGCCAACCACCGGGTGCTGCCGCCCGAGACGAATCCCGGGTTCTCCACCAGGTAACAGTGGTCGATCGCGTGGGCGTGGGTTTCCAGCAGTCCTTCGCGGTCGAGGACCAATTCGTACGAAGCGACGGTGACCGGCTCAGCCGTCCCGGTCACGTCGGTCACAATCCCGGGGGTCACCGCGCCCGATCCCAGCGAGGCCGCGTGTTCGTCACCCGTGCCCACGAGCACCACGCACGACGTCGAAAGTCCGATCGCCGCGGCGCCCGCCTCGCTGAGCGCACCAGCCTCCTCACCGGCGGGAGCGATGCGGCCCAGTTGCGAGGAGGTCAGGCCTGACGCCGCGAGCAGCTCCTCGGACCACTGTCGCGCCGTGAGATCGTAGAGCAGACTGGAGGACGCGTTGGCGTGATCGATCACCAACTCGCCGGTCAGGAAGTGCACGAGGTAGCCGGCGCACGGCGGAAAGGCCGTCGCCGCGGCGATCGACTCGGGTTCGTTCTCGCGCAACCACATAATTTTTGGCCCCGAGTGTGACGCGTCGGGCACCAGGCCGGTGAGCTCGAAGAGCGACGCATCGCCAAAGTGCGCGGCGAGGCGATCGGCCTGGACCTCGGCCCGGCGGTCCAGCCAGATGATGGCGGGGCCGAGCGGTTCGCCCTGAGCCGATATTGGTACGACCCCGTCAACCTGACAGGCCAGAGCGAGAACGCCGACCTCGTGCCGGCCGACGCGTGCGTCGTCGAGTAGGCGGGCGATGACGGTGCCCATCGCGACGATCCACTCGCGCGGGTCCTGCTCCGCCCAGCCCGGCCGGGGGTACAACGTGGAGAGGGCCCGCGACGCTGACGCGCCCGGTCGACCTTCGGGATCAAGCAGTACTCCCTTGACGCTCTGCGAGCCCACGTCGATGCCGATGACGTACGTCACAGCCGAACGGGTTCCCGGTGCAGGGAGTCGGCGGTGTCGTTGAGCGTGACAGACAACATCAATGCGCGCGGCACGTGTACCCCCCTTTATGTCCCATTCTCGCGTGGCACGACCGGTCTCGTGCGACGACGCATTGAAGAACACAGTAAGTCATCTGATGACTTCGGTCAACCGATCTCGGACCGAGAAAACTCGAAACAAAGATAAAAAGTGATTGACACAAGTCATCAGATGACTTACTGTGTTCAAAAATTGACCAACAGCGAGGGGGCTTCTGTGGCAATCGGCGGAATGGATGTACCGGCGGGCGGGGTCGATATACCGGCCGACGTCGGTCTAAAGGAAGACTCGGTCAGTCTCATTGGCGACTTCGTCGTCTCGATCGCGAACGTCGCGCCGTCCAGCAGCGTGGCGTACACCCTCGCCATCTTGGTCGCCTTCGCCGGCCATATCGCTCCACTCGCGGTTTTGATCGTGGGTATCGCGATGGCGTTTTGCTCGGTGGGCTACGCGAGTTTGAACCGTTGGCGCGCACACGCGGGCGCACCCTACATCTGGGTCGGTGAGGCCGTGTCGCCACCGATCGGGGTGGGGACCGGTCTGCTCAACGTCGCGGTCTCGACGTTTGCCAACGTCGGCAACATCACCCTCGCCGGCGCGTACTTCCTGGTGGTGGTGACGCCCACCGGGGACACGTTCTCCAACCCGGTGACCTGGCTCGTGGCCGCCGCCATCATGGGAGTTCTCGTGTATCTGGCCATTCGCGGCATACGCCCGTCGGTTCGACTGCAGTGGACGTTCGTCTTTATCGAGTACAGCGCGGTCATCGCCTTCGTGGTCCTCGCGTTGATCCACGAAGCCGGTCACGCCGGCGGCGCGACGCTGCCCTCCATCCACGACTTCGCCTTCTCGGGCGCCGTGCACGGCATCGGCGGGTTCACCGGGCTCGCGAAGGCGGCCGTGCCCTGTGGCTTCCTCTACCTCGGGTGGGAGGCAACGGCCGTCCTGGGTGAGGAGTCAACCGACCGCAAGGTCAACCCCGGACGAGCGATGATGATGGGCACCATTTTCTTGACCATCTGGTACACCTTCTTGATCTGCGTCTTCGAGGGAGTCTCGAGCCAGGCGAACGTGTTGAAGTACGGGACCAACGTGCTCGCGTACGCCGGCCAGCTCCTGGTTCCCGGATTCTGGGGTCGGGCCCTACCTCTCGCGGTTCTGGTCGCCGTGATCGGCACCTGCCAGATCCAGATGATCGAGCCGAGCCGCGTTTTGTACGCCCTCGCGCGCGACAAGCTGATTCCCCGCGTCTTTGGCTTCATCGGCCGCAAGCACCAGACCCCCTGGGCGGCTCTCTTGATCCTGGCGGCCATTCCGCCGGCGCTCCTTATCCCTTATCTCGTCAACTCGTCGGCGAACCACGCCATCGGCGACATCATCAGTGCCGACGGCATGATCGGGTTGTTCATGTACTTCGTCATCGCCTGCGCCAGCGTGTGGTTCTATCGCGATCATCTGCGCCACAGTCCCGGGAAGTTCCTGGTGCTCGGCCTTTTGCCCCTGCTCGGCGGGCTCTTCATGGGCGTCGACTTCGGCTACGGCCTCACCACCCAGGCGCACGTCGTCTCGTGGGTCGCGGCCATCATCATCGTGGTCGTCTTCGCGCTCGGGTACATCATCTACGCGGCGCGCCCCAGCTCGCCGTACTTTCTCGAGATGAAAGAACGGCGTCGCCAAGGCATCAGGGCGACCGACGAAGTGGCGGCCGCCAACAACGAGGTGACCGCGTCGAACGACTGACCGAGGTACTCCAGTCGGACGTCACCGTCCGCACGGCCGGCGGCAACGTCGGCCGTGCGTCACGTGATGCCAGAGTGGGTACGCGCGTAGTGAGGAGACAGCGTGAAGCGCTTTGAGAACAAGGTGGCGTTGGTTACGGGGTCGGGCCACGGCATCGGTCGCGCCAGCGCCCTACGTTTCGCCAGCGAGGGAGCGAGCGTCGCGGTCGTTGATCTCAATGGCGAGAACGCCACGTCGGTGGCCGACGAGTGCTCGAGCAATGGCGCTCGGGCCTGCTCGTACGTCGCTGACGTCTCAGACGCCGACCAAGTGAAGGACGTCGTGGCGCGCGTCATTGAGGACTTCGGCACCGTCGACGTGCTGCACTCTCACGCGGGACGACTTCGCGCGGGCACGGTGGGCGAGACCGACTTAGAGGAGTGGAACCGAACCCTGGCGGTCAACGTGACGTCGATGTACTTGGTCATTCGTACCATTCTGCCGATCATGCAAGATCGAAGAAGCGGCGCCATCGTCACCACGGGCTCGATCAGCGGCATGTTCGGCGAGCCGGCGCTCGCCGCGTACACGGCCTCCAAGGCCGCCGTCGTTAACCTCACCCGCAGCGTGGCGATCGACAACGCCGCGCTCGGAATCCGAGCGAACTGCGTCTGTCCCGGGTGGGTGGACACGGGTTTCAACGACCCTCAGTTTCTCCACGACGAGCTCACCGAGCGCGACATTGCCCTGCTGATTGAGCGAACGGTCCCCATGGGACGCCAGGGACTTCCCGAAGAGATGGCCGCGGCGGTCGCCTTTCTCGCGTCCTCGGACGCTTCCTACATCACCGGTCAAACCCTGCTCGTCGATGGGGGTCTCCTCAGTCACGTCTAGCCGGACGGGCCGTCGCCGTGAGGTGATAGAACGAAGCCGTTGGTCGATTCGCCCCGAGGGCACCGATTCTCGATCGCTGAGGGTTGTCCATGCGTCATTGGTGGGGAGTGGAGATGAAGAGGGCGAGTCTTCGTCTGGGTGTAGCCCTCGGCACGGCGCTCGCGCTCGGCGGCCTGACTCTCGCCTCGGCGGGGGCGTCCTCGTCGTCGAGGCTGGACGCCCCCGGGCCGGTGCACCTCGAGGTTCCCGCGGGACTCGCGGTCGCGGCGAACGGAGAGCTGTTCATCGCCGATGAGTGGCTGAACCAGATCGTCGAACGTCTTCCCAACGGATCGTTCCGCGTCGTGGCCGGCACGGGAAAGAGAGGATTCAGTGGCGACGGGGGGCCCGCGACGAAGGCGGATCTCGACGCCCCGACCGCTCTGGTTCGCTCCGCGCGGGGGACCATCTACTTCATCGATTCGGGTGGTCGTAGAGTTCGAGCGATTTTGGCCAACGGCGTGATCGAGACCATCGCCGGCGGGGGATCGTTGCAGAGCAACACGATCACCAGCGGAACGCGGGCAACCAGGGTCTCGTTCTATCCAGAAGATCTCACCCTCGCCCCCGACGGGGACCTATATATCAGCGACGGCAATCAAGTGCTCAAGTACTCAGACGGCCGGTTAACGAACGTCGCGAGCCCAGCGAACTTTGTGGGTGTCGTCGCGACCTCGAAGGGGTTCTGTGCTCCCGACGCCATCGCGTTCGACAGCTCGGGCGGACTGTGGGTGGGATGTGACGCCAGTCGTCAACTGCTGGAGCAAACCTCGTCGGGGAAGTACGTCGTCGTTATGAACCACTATCGTCCCCACGACTTTCCGGGCCTGGCGGCGGGACCGCGCGACGCGATGATCGTCTCGGTCGGTGAGTCCCTCCAACGATTCGTGGGATCGAAGTCGACCCTCATCATGGGGTTGAGTGACTTCTCGCGCGCCCGTACCTTTGTTCCGAGCGCCGTCGCGATCGCTACGAACGGAGCGATCTATACCGACTCGCAGTACGGCGATGGCTTCACCTTCGGTGCCGCCCTGGGAGAAGTCTTTCCGAGTGGAAGGTTCAAGTTTCTGGACTTCTGGAAAGTGGACTGCGCCACGACACCCGCCTGCTCGTAGCGAGGCACCCACGGGCGCCGGTCTAGTATCCAACTTTGATCAGTTGTTCGAAGTTCGCCGTAGTGCCGAGGCGTAGATCAGGGTGCCAGAGAGAACGGGTGTCGAATGAGTCAAACCAATGTTGCCCAGACTGACGTAGTGCGAGCGGCGCTGGTGCAGTCGAAGTGGACCGGCGATAAAGAGTCCATGATCAAGGCCAACGTCACCCTGGCGCGCCAGGCCGCCGAACAGGGCGCCCAGGTCCTGTGTTTCCAGGAACTTTTCTACGGTCCCTACTTCTGTCAGGTGCAAGACCCCGCGTACTTCTCCTACACCGAATCGATTCCGGGACCGACCAGTGAACGTATGCAAGAACTCGCGCGCGAGACGCACATGGTCCTGGTCGTGCCGATCTACGAGATCGAACAAGAGGGCGTCTTCTACAACACGGCGTTCGTCATCGACGCGGACGGCACGTACCTGGGCAAGTATCGCAAGCACCATATTCCCCAGGTCCAGGGCTTTTGGGAGAAGTACTACTTTCGTCCCGGCAACCTCGGGTACCCGATCTTTCAGACCGCCGTTGGTCCCATTGGCGTCTACATCTGTTACGACCGTCACTTTCCCGAGGGTTGGCGAGCGCTCGGTCTCGCCGGGGCGAAGATCGTCTTTAACCCCTCGGCGACCAGCCGGGGACTCTCCGCGTATCTGTGGAATCTCGAACAGCCGGCGGCGGCCGTCGCCAACGAGTACTTCGTCGGGGCGATTAACCGAGTGGGGGTGGAGGAGCTGGGCGACAACAGCTTCTACGGTTCGTCGTACTTCGTGAGCCCTCGGGGTCAGATCATTGGCGAGGCGGCCTCGGACAGCGAGAGCGAGTGCATCGTGCGCGACCTGGACATGAACGAGTTGACCGAGGTGCGCCATACCTGGGCCTTCTACCGTGATCGTCGGCCCGACAGTTACGGAGAGCTCGTTACGCCCTAGTTCCCCTCGGAAGGAGAGGTGCCGTCATGAAGATTCTGATCAGTGGGGGAACGGTGGTGAACGCCAGCGGCCCCTTCGCGGCTGACGTTCTGATTGACGGCGAGCGCATCGCCGCCGTCGTCGAAGCCGCCAACTCCGCGTCGCGATCGTGGCGCGACGACGTGGACCGCGTCATTGACGCTACGGGTCTCTACGTCGTGCCCGGGGCGATCGACGCGCACACCCACATGGAGATGCCCTTCGGCGGGACTCACTCGGTCGACACGTTCGAGACCGGCACTCGGGCCGCGGCCTTCGGCGGGACGACGACCATCATCGACTTCGCGATTCAAGGCAAGGGCAAGAGCTTGCGCGAAGGGCTCGATGCCTGGCACGCCAAGGCCGACGGAAAGTGTGCCATCGACTACGGCTTTCACATGATCGTCTCGGACGTGACCGAGTCGTCGCTGAAGGAGATGGACCTCGTCGTCGACGAAGGGGTCACCAGTTTCAAGTTGTTTATGGCCTACCCCGGCGTGTTCTACTCCAACGACGGTCAGATTCTTCAGGCCATGCAACAGGCCGCGGGCAACGGCGCCACCATCATGATGCACGCGGAAAATGGCATCGCCATTGACGTCCTGGTCGCCCAGTCCCTGGCCCGCGGCGAAGGAGATCCCCGCTTTCACGGCGCGACCCGTCCCGCCCTTTTAGAAGGTGAGGCGACGCACCGCGCGATAGAACTCGCTCGCGTCGCCGGCGCCCCGCTCTACATCGTCCACCTCTCGGCCGCCGAGGCCCTCGACGAGGTGGTCGCGGCGCGTGACCGGGGACAGAACGTCTTTGCCGAGACGTGCCCGCAGTACCTGTTTCTCTCCGAGGCCGACCTCGCCCGGGAAGGTTTCGAGGGCGCGAAGTTCGTGTGTTCGCCACCGCTGCGGGCCGAACGTCACCACGCCGACCTGTGGCGGGGGCTTCGTACCGACGACCTCAGCGTCGTCTCGACCGACCATTGCCCGTTCTGTTTCAAAGAGCAAAAAGAGCTGGGCCTCGGCGACTTCTCCAAAATCCCCAACGGCATTCCGGGCGTTGAACATCGCTTGGACCTCATCTTCCAAGGGGTCGATCAGGGCGAACTATCGCTGGCGCGGTGGGTCGAGGTCACCTCCACCACCCCGGCCCGACTGTTTGGGCTTTTCCCGAAGAAGGGCGTGATCGCCCCGGGGGCCGACGCCGACGTCGTGCTCTACGACCCCCACGCGGCCCAGACCTTCTCGGCCGCGACCCATCACATGAACGTCGACTACTCGGCCTACGAAGGCATGGCCATCACGGGCCAGGCCGTGACCGTTCTGTCACGGGGCGCGGTGATCGTTGAGAACCACGACTACGTCGGAAGGCCGGGGTGGGGCCAGTTCCTTTCGCGCGGGCTGAACGGATACCTGCGATGACCACTCGACGGGTGAGGTTCTAGACGTGGACTTTGGACTGGTAGCCCAAACGAACACGCCGTCGCGCGACGTGGTGGAGCTGGCCAAACGCGCCGAAGACGCGGGCTTCACGCACTTTTGGACCTTTGACTCGTGCGTCTTGTGGCAAGAGCCCTTCGTGATCTACTCACAGATCCTGGCCCACACGTCGCGGATCAAGGTCGGGCCAATGGTGACCAATCCCGTAACTCGTGACTGGAGCGTCACGGCGTCCCTCTTCGCCACCCTGAACGAGATGTTCGGGGAGCGAACGATCTGCGGCATCGGTCGGGGCGACTCGGCCCTGCGCGTCACCGGTGGCTCGCCCGCCTCGCTGGAGACGCTGAGCGAGTGCATCGGGGTCATCAAGGGGTTGGTCGAGGGACGCGAAGTGACGATGAACGGTCGCCCCGTCACCTTTCCCTGGGTCGACCGGGGACAGATCGACGTGTGGATGGCCGCGTACGGTCCCAAGGCCCTGGCGGTCGCCGGGTCGAAAGCCGACGGGCTGATCATGCAGCTGGCTGACCCCTTCATCGTCAACTGGGCCATCGAGACGGCAGTGGCCTCACGCTCATTGGCCGGCCGCACCGAAAGCGACTACCGCGTCTGCGTGGCGGCCCCGGCGTACGTGGGCAGCGACCTCGCCCACCAACGCGACCAGGTGCGCTGGTTCGGCGGCATGGTGGGAAACCACGTGGCCGACATCGTCGAACGTTACGGATCGAACTCGTCCATCGTCCCCCCGGCGCTGACCGACTACATCCGAGGACGTCGGGGCTACGACTACAGCCACCACGGCAAGGCGGATAACCCCGACGTCGACTTCGTACCCGACGAGATCATCGATCGATTCTGTGTGCTCGGCGAGGCGGGGCGGCACCGGGAGAAGTTGAGCGAGCTGTCCGAGCTCGGTGTCGATCAGTTCTCTCTGTATCTGATGCACGACGATCCCCAAGGCACCATCGACGCCTACCGCCAGCACATCATCGGACAGGTCTGAGTTAGCTGGCCAGCGTGGTCTCGCGGTGGTAGCGAACCCCGATGGCCACCGATCGCGCGATGGACTCGGCCACGGCGAGAGCTATCAGCGCCGCGAGGGCGTAGGAGGCAACGCCGCTATGAAGATTCGAGATGGAACTTTCGGCGATCCGCAGGGCTAAGAGCAGTGCCAGCAGGCCATACTCCATGGCGCTGCGGCGAAAGACCACGCTCTTGGCCGTACCCACCGCGCGGACGTACTGCACCCGAGCCCGCGCCATGCCGATGGGGATTCCGCCGCCGGCGCCGACGAGCGCCGCCAAGAAGTGGCCGTCACTGCGGGTCATCAGTGTCCACAGCACCGAGCCGATGAGAAAGATGCTGATCACGGGGTCGAGCAGCGTGATCATGATCGGGCGCAGCCGCTCACCCTTTTGCAGAACAAAGTCACGGTTCGCGCGAAGTCCGCGATTTCGCAAGATGGCGATGACCACGAGGAACACCAGGACGACGTAGTCGGTCTCGTTCGAACTGCTGGAGGGGCTACTCATCGCTCGCTACGACTGACTGGTCGAGTTCCGCTACCAGCGCTTGTCGGGGTGCAGGTCCTTCACGGCCCGCCAGTAGTCCGTCCAGCGGTCGGCTCGCTTGTCGGCGCGGCGACGCTCTTGAACGGCCAACTTCCTCGCGAGTTTCTTCAGGTTCGGGTGTTCTTTGCCGATGTCGCGAAACCAGCGTGAGGCGATGACCAGATCGTGCTGCTTACCGAGGTACTTCTGCATCAGGTCGACGCGCCGCGAAAACTCTTCCACCGGGCCACCCAGGATGTCCGAGAGACCTTGGGCCGCGTACAACGTGCGCTTCGCGGCGATACGCGTCTCGTGAAGGTTCTTGTCGCTCGGGTTGCGCTTGGCCTCTTTCACCACCCGTCGCAGTTCGGTCCAGGCGACGTGCATGGCGCGTTCGGCCATCGGGCTCAAGGTCTCTGAGGAGGCGTGGCGGGTGGGCAGCGACGTACGAAACTCGCTCACCTCTCGAAGCGTGTCATGGTACTTGTCGGACTTTAAGAGTTCGTCCGTCTTTTGTTGCAGGTTGCGCCGTCCTCGCGCGGCCAGGTCCATGAGTTGACGACCCTGGGGCGAGGCGATGCGGTTCCCGAGAGCTTTGATGACGCCCGCTTCGAGAACTTCGGCGTCGCGCAGCCGCCCAAATGGTTTGCCGAGATCGTAGAGGCGTTCAATGAGGTCATCGGCCCCGAGCGTGGGGTCAATGCTGGCCATGGTCGCCAGGCGGTACTGAACCCGTCGAAAGGAGAGTCGAAGTTTACGCGTGGACTCGGGGTCGTCCGGTTCGCCCTCGGTTCGGTTGTTCCGCACAATGAAATCGGCCAACTTGATGTCGCTTTCGGCGACGTTGAGCAGCTCGCGCGTAAAGGCCTTGACGACGTCGTGGTCGTGCCTGCGCTGCTGCTTCTTCGACATCTTCCCGTCACCCCCCTTATTCATTAGCGCGTCGACTTCGTAGCGTAGACAACTCATCGCGGCTCGCAAATAATCAGGGGAATGTCGCGAGAGCTGCGGCGCTGGTAACTACCGTAGGGCCGATACGCCGCGATCACCAAAGGCCAGAGATCACTGGCCTCTTCGGGGGTGGCGACTCGGGCCAGCGCCGCCTTACGCTCTGCCGCCACCGTGAACTCGACCTCGGGATGGGCGAGGAGGTTCTCGTACCAGTCGGGGCTGCGCTCGGCGCCACCCTTGGAGGCGACCAGCACCATGCGCCCGGGCGCCACGAGCGGTACGGTCAGCATCGTGGAGTGTTCGCGACCGCTGCGCCGCCCGCGGGTGTGCAGTTCGATGACGGACATGCCGAAGGCCGACCCCCCGACGTGGCCCCCGCTAGCGCGAAGCACACCGCGGTGCACTCCGTTCAACGCTTTGAATCCAAGATCGGTGAGTAACGGGTGTTGTCTCACCTTTCAACCGTATCTTGCACGGTTTCTCAAATACGCCATGGTGTGTGACGAGAACGTGACACAAGTATCCTTGATCACCCGGTACTCTTTGCCGACCTCTTGACACACATTTGGAGCGTTATGCGTCGCCTCACACTCGTTCTCCCCGCCGTCGTGGTCGCTCTGGCGACGTGGTCGGCGGGCGCGTCGGCGTCGTCGGCCAAGACGGCGGCCGAGATCCTCCAACTCAGCGTCGGTTCCATGCGCGTGGCCGGCAGTTTTCACTACACCTCAACCTCATCGATCGGGGGAAAGGTGGCCCTTTCTCTCTCGACCGACAGCTCGTTGAAAGATGGCGTCCAGATCCAAAAGCTCGACGGAGGCACCGAGACGACTCTTTTGATCGGCAAGAAGCTCTACATGAAGGCGAACGCGAAGGCCTACGCCCAGGACTTCGGCGTCAAGAAGTCGACGCTCGCGAACGAGTGGGTACTCGTTCCGACGACCAACAAGAACTACAGCAACATCGCCGAAGCCATACTCGTGCCGTCGGTGATGAAAGAGCTGGTCGACGTGGGATCGATCACCGACGCGGGGGAGGTCACCATTAACGGGCAGAGCGCCGTCGCGCTGAAGGGCAACGCCGGGGCCAGCGGCATCGAGTACATCTACGTCTCGTTGAAGAAGCCGTACCTGCCTCTAGGCGTGTCCGCCCAGGCCACGGAGAACGGGAAAAAGATCACCAACGAACTCGTCTTTTCCAAGTGGGGAGAGAAGTTCACCGTGAACGCCCCGTCCCACTACGTGGTAGCGACCAACAAAACCTTTCCCTGAGTTTTCGGTCTACGGGATTAGGATCCGACCATGGCTCAGGACTACGACGACGGCATCATCAGCTGCAACGCTGAAGGTATCGACATTCGCCACTACTACTTCCCAGCGGGGTCCAAACAGGTGCCGTACGGGCAGATCAAGAGCCTTCAGCGAGTCGATATGAGCCCGCTGAAGGGCAAGGGGCGGATCTGGGGAACCGGGAACTTCCGCCTGTGGGCCAACCTTGACACGAAGCGACCCCGTAAGGCGGTCGCTTTCATCGTCGACAACGGTAAGTCCGTGAAGCCGTTTGTGACTCCCGACGACCCCGACGCCTTCGAGGCCGTCGTCCGCGAGCGGGCCGGGCTGGGACCAAGCACCGGCGAGTCGTCCCCGTCACCGTTTCTCTAGTCGGCGCCGCTCGATAACTGCCGGGTTGATCGACAGAGCACGAGGGCGAAACTCCCGCCCGTCACGATCTCGCTGACGAAGAGAAGGTGGATGAGGCCGACGATGGTGAGCGCGCCGAGAGCCAAGCCCGCCAGTTGGATGAGCAGGAGTGCGAGGTCGCCGTGACGTTCTCTACACATCCACAGCGACGCCACGACTTCGAAGACGGTGAGAACGATCCCCACGCCCACGTGCAGGTCACGCTGGGGCCGGTCGAGCGAGTAGCCAAAGGTGCTGGCCAGCGTTAGAGCGACAAGCGTGGCGTAGGTGAGGAGCACGAGACGAAGCCCTCGCGCCAGGTTGGTCGAGTCGCGGGCGTGCGTCGCGGCCAGGTAGGCGCCCGCAGCGGCGAACAGAAGAGCCAGGTCGTAGGGGACGGCCGTCTTGAGGTGAACGCCGTAGTCACTGATGCCACCCTCGTTGGCCTTCAGCACGAATCCGGGATGAAGGGCCACCGCGATCGCGACGCCCCCGGCAAAACCCCACTGCCCGAGGGCCACGAGTGTCGCGGCGTTCGACCGGCGCAAGTGGCGCGAGATTTGACATTTCCTCGCTACCGGGTGCATAGTCGTCACGCTAGGCCAGACACCGTGTGGAGCCCGCCTCGTCGAAAGGTGTCAGATGCGACCAGTCATCGTTCAAGAGTTCGTTTCCCTCGACGGCGTGATGCAGGCGCCGGGCGACGTCAGTGAGTTCCCCGCGGGAGGGTGGCAGCGCCAGTTCGTGGGCGACGATCACGTCCGTCTCATCGTGGAGCAAATGCAAGAGGCCGACGCGTTGTTGCTCGGGCGCCGGACCTACGAGGGGTTTGCCGCCGTGTGGCCGACGCAGCACGACGACTCGGGCTTAGCCCAGCGAATGAACGAGATGGCAAAGTTCGTGGTGTCTCGAACGCTGACCGAGGTGACCTGGAACGCGACCTTGCTCGGGGGCGACGTGGCCCACGCCGTCGCGGAACTCAAAGAGCGTCCGGGAAACGGGCTCGTCGTCGTGGGCAGCCGGACGCTCGCCCAGTATCTCCAACTGCACGACCTGGTGGACGAGTATCGACTGTGGTTGCACCCGGTGATTCTGGGCTCGGGGGAGCGCCTCTTCGAAGAAGGGCTGAACCCGACGCTGTGGCACCTCTTTGACGTCGAGTCGACCGGCGAGGGAGTGGTCGTGGCGACCTATCGTCGTGAGCCCCGCCACGCTCCGGCGTAACGCGAAGAGGCCGGGCGAGACTGTAGGAACAGGCCAAAGGAGAGCAATGGACATTAACCCGAACACCATCACCGTCATCGGAGCGGCCTGGTGCCCGGACTGTCGGCGGGCGAAGACCTTTCTCGCCGAACAGCGCATTGCCTACGACTGGGTGGACCTCGAACAACATCCAGAGGCGACCGAGATCGTCGAGCGCTACAACAACGGGAGCCGGTCCATCCCGACGGTCATCTTCCCCGACGGCTCACATCTCACCGAACCCGGGAACGACGAGCTCGCGGTGAAGCTCGGGCTGAGCCGCTCAGCCATGTGCGATGCCTACGACGTCATCATCGTTGGTGGAGGTCCGACGGGGCTCACGGCCGCGATCTACGCCGCGCGCGAAAACGAGAGCGTGCTCATTATCGAGAAGTCGGCCCCGGGCGGTCAGGCGGGCGTGACGGAGCGACTCGACAACTATCCCGGTTTCCCCGACGGAGTGGCGGGCTTTGAGCTGGCCGACCGCATGCGTCGACAGGCCGAACGATACGGCGTGGAGATTCTCCAGGCCGTGGCGGTGACGTCTCTGGAAGCCGACGGCGAGGGTGTCTCGGTAACGACCGCGGGAGGGGAGACGTATCGAGCCCTGGCCGTGCTCGTGGCCACGGGATCGGTGTATCGCCGCACCGGCGCCGACGGCGAGGCCGACCTGATCGGTTCGGGTATTCATTTCTGCGCGACGTGCGATGGCCCGTTTTACCGCGGGGCGAAAGAGGTACTGGTCATCGGCGGGGGGAACAGCGGCCTCGAAGAGGGGCTCTTTCTCACCCAGTTCGCCGATCACGTCACGGTGGTTGAGTACAACGAGACCCTGGGTGGAAGCAAGCTGTTACAGGACAAGGTGGCCAACAGCCCCAAGATGACCATCGTCACCAATACGAAGGTTGTCGGATTTCGTGCCGGGGACGCGAGCCGGTTGGACCACGTGGAGTTGGAGGATCGCGCCACCGGGAAGCGGGAAGATCACCAGGCGAACGGCGCCTTCGTCTTCATCGGGCTCGACCCCAACACGGAGTTCCTGCACGGGGTCCTCAATCTTGACGAGCGAGGATTCATCGTGAGTGACGAGCAGTTTCGAACCAACGTGCCGGGAGTCTTCGTGGCCGGCGACGTGCGACGCGGTTCGACGAAACAACTGGCCTCAGCCGTCGGCGAGGGCGCCGCGGCGTCGATTCAGATTCGCTATCACCTGGACAAGCTCGCCGCGTGCGAGCACGTGTCGGCTTAGCCCCTGGTCGTCACGGTCTGACCCACGCGAAACTCTTCGCGTCCGCTTGAACTGAGGTGCCACACGCTCGAGCGGCCCTGCACGGTCCACTCTTTGGGCCCTCCGACGAGGGCCGTTTGCTCGTCGATTCCATAGACCGAGATGTTGGCCTCGTCGGGCAAGACGAATCGCGTCAACAGATCCGGCACGCGCGCGGCGAAGGCGTCGAAGTGCGGAACGACGCCCATGTGCTCGAGCAGACCGAGCCCTTGGGACGATCCCTTTCGAGGATGGCGGAGTGAGGGAATCCACGAGGCCAGAGCCATCGCGCCCGCGCTGCACCCCGCCAGCGCGGACCCGCCTCGCCAGGTCTTTTCGATGGCCTCCCACACCAGCGTCCCGCGCAGGATGTCGGCGAGGAAGTTGGGGTCCCCTCCCGACAGATAGATCAGTCCCGCACCCTCGATCATCGCGGCGAACTTCAGATTGTTCGCGTCCTCACGCGTGTTGACCGGCACGATCACCGGCTCCACGCCGAGCCGCTCGGCCTGTTCGATGCCCAGTTGGTGCCAGTGCTCGACCACGGAGGGGCCGTCTTGGACGGCGGCGGTGGCGAGCTGCACGTAGCGCGGTGGGCGCCCGGCGATCAGGGACCCTTCAATGTCGGCCATCTCGACGAGGTACTCGCCCGAACCAACGAGGGCCAGAGGACCGGGACCCGATTCGACGCTCACTAACCCTCCCTACGAAGACAACGTTCCCCTTCGGCGACGCCGCGTGGAATCAATCTATCGGGCGCCACGAGAGAGCTAGCGCGGACCTTGGCTAGGTTGGGCGCGGTGACCAACGACGATCCCGCGCCCGAGTGGTCCACGGTTTCGTCGTCCGGCGCGAGACGTTCTCGTCAATGAAAACGGGGAGTCGTCGGGCCGAGAGTGGGTGGTGGGTTCTCGACGCACTCGTTGTCGCGCTCTTCGTGGCGATCGGTCGATCCGCCCATCATCACGTTCTGTCGTGGGGAGGATTCGCGTCGACGCTGTGGCCTTTTGGGACGGGACTCCTGATTGGTTGGACGTGGGTTCTCGCGCGAGGGCGAAGGGGATCCTCGATCGCGAGTGGGGTCGTCGTATGGCTCACGACGGTGACGGTGGGAATGTTGCTACGAGTGGAGTTCTCTCAAGGAACGGCCCTGGAGTTCGTCGCCGTGACGTTGGGGTTCCTCGGTGCGCTGATGCTCGGCGCGCGACTTCTCGCGGGGGTGCTGCGGGCGCGGACGTCGCCGCCGACCTAAAAGAAGACGGCGCAGAGGTCGTAGATCTCTCGAGGTACTTGGCGCTGACCCACGGCGACCGTCGAGAGTTCGGTGAGGACGACCGTGCCGTCGCGCACGACCGGAATCATTCCAAACTTGCCCGCGATGACGGCCTCGTAGGCCGCGGCGGCCACCCGCGTGGCGTAGATCCGGTCGTACGCCGTGGGGCTGCCCCCGCGTTGAAGGTGGCCGAGCACCGTGGTGCGAACCTCGAAGCCGTGTTTCTCGATCTTGGCCGCCACGAAGTGTCCCACGCCTCGCGCCGCGTGGCGCACCCCGCCCACGCCATCGGAGAGGGCCGCGCTGTTCTGGCCGCCGAGTTGCGCCAGGTCGATGCCCTCGGCCACGACCACGATGGAAAAGACCAGTCCGGCGCTTCGACGCCGGTCCAGGTGCTCAACGATCTCGTCCATGGTGATGGGGAACTCGGGGATCACGATCATGTCGGCGCCGCCGGCGAGTCCGCCGAGGGCCGCCACCCATCCCGTGGCGCGACCCATGGTTTCTACGACGATGACCCGATGGTGAGACGCGGCGGTGGTGTTCAGACGGTCGAGCGACTCGGCCACAATGCTGATCGCGGTGTCAAAGCCGATGCAGTAGTCCGTGCCGGGAAGGTCGTTGTCCAGAGTCTTGGGCACGCCGATGACCGGTGCGTTACGTTCGGCGAGCCAGTGCGAGATGCGCTGAGTACCGTCGCCGCCAATGGCGATCAGCGCGTCGACGTGTTCTTCAATCGCGCCGAGCACGCTCTCGCGACCACCCGCGGGGTCGTCGAGGTTGTAGCGCGCGGTGCCGAGCAGGGTTCCCCCCTGACCGATGATCCCGCGCAGGTCCTTGGCCGAGAGGGGCTCGCCGTCGAAGTCGCCCACCAGACCGGCCCAGCCGTTCGCGATGCCGATGACTTCGTGACCGTCGCGCATGGCCATGCCGCCGATCGCCCGTATGGCCGCGTTCAGCCCCGGCGCGTCACCGCCCGCGGTTAGAACCCCGATGCGCATGCCATCTCCCTCACCAGACCCACCGTCATTCTACGGTCACGGCAACTGGCTGACGGGAAACTAGGCCAAGGACTCCTCGCGTACCACGTCGCCGCGGGTGAGCAGCAACGTCGCGACGAAGCTGAAGGCCAGCGCGGCGAGGACTCCGAGGTTGGCGTAGGCCCACGCCCCGCTCTTGCCGCCGAGGCCGAAGGCGGAGAGCAGGTAGCCCTGCCAGGTGAGCCACGACGCCGCGGAGTTGGTGACGAGCCCCCAGCCGAGAACGCTAGAGACCAACGTGATGACGATGGGAATCATCCGCACGTCGCCGTAACGCCCGCGTATCACGTAGAGGTCCTGCTCCACGTAATCGCTGCGTCGAAGGAGAAGGTCCGCCAGGAAGACCCCACACCACGCGGCGATCAAAACCCCAATCGTCGTGAGAAAGCCCTCAAACTGCGTGAGAAAGTTCTTCGCCGCGAAGACGATATATATAGTCCCCAGCAACATGATGACGCCATCGACCCCGGCGGCGGCGTAGCGGGGGATTCGTAGCCCCGCGGACAGCAGCGCGAGGCCCGACGAGTAGATATCAAGGACGGCGCCCCCGATGAGGCCCGCCAACGCCACGATGATGAAGGGCACGAGAAACCACGTCGGTAAGAGGTTGGCCAGCCCGCCGACGGGCCCCACGACGGTGCCCGCGACCGCGGTGCGCAGCGACGCAGAAGACCCCGCGAGCAGCAGGCCGAAGAAGATCAGCACCAACGGCGCCACGGACCCACCGAACGTCGTCCACCACACCACGCCGCGATTCGACGCGCTTCGCGGAAGATAGCGCGAGTAGTCCGCGGCGACGTTCACCCAGCCGAGTCCAAATCCCGTCATCACGAAGACCAGGGCGCCGATCGTCGACTGGATCGAGCCCGAGTGAACGTGGCTGACCGCGTGCCAGTTGATGTGTTTGGCGGTGAGTCCGATGAAGACGATCGTGAGCGCCCCGGTCACCACCGTGATGATGGCCTGCATGCGCATGATGAGGTCGAAACCCATCACGCCGCCCGCGATGATGAGCGCGGCGACCACCAGCATCGCGACCACCTTGGTGGCGTCACCACCGCTCCACCCGAGTCGAGCGAAGACGGTCGAGGTCGCCAGGACCGCGATCACCGTGAGCGCCGTCTCCCAGCCCACGCACAGCAGCCAGGAGATGACTGAGGGAATGCGATTGCCGCGAACACCGTACGCCGCGCGCGACAGGACCATGGTGGGAGCCGACCCCCTCTTCCCGGCGGTCGCGATGAGGCCACAGAGCCAAAAGCTAAAGACGATCCCGATGGCCCCCACGACGACGGCCTGCAGGAAGGAGATGCCAAAGCCGAGAACGAACGCGCCGTAACTGAGCCCCAGTACCGAAACGTTGGCGCCGAACCAGGGCCAAAAGAGTTCGCGGGGTTGCCCCTTGCGCTCGCCTTCGGCGATGACGTTGATGCCGTTCGCCTCCACGTGTAACGCACCGGAGGGGTTGGCGTCGATGACCTGAGCCCCGTCTTCGTTCACCGTGCCTCCCCGCGACGGTCGCGGTCGCGTGATGATGATTGTACGAGGACCCATCGGGCGACGGCGCCACGGACATCGTGAAGTCGCCCGCGGTACAACCTCATTAGTGTTAGGCGATGCCTGCGCCGCGGCTCTTCTGCTTGGACACGGTGCTCGTCGACGTCGACCTCCGGGTCGCGTCCCTACCCGAGCGGGCGGGGGACGTGCGCGCCAGCTCCCAACTCATCACGACGGGTGGCGGGTTCAACGCCATGAGCGCGGCCACTCGTCACGATCTCAAGGTTGTCTACGCCGGTCGACTGGGCCGAGGTCCCTTCGCCACGTTGGCGATGAGAGATCTCGCGCGCGAGGCCATTGAGACCCCGCTCGAAGCAAATGACGATCTGGACTGTGGGGTCTGTGTCGTGCTGGTGGAACCTGATGGAGAACGTACCTTCGTCACGGCACCGGGTGCTGAGTCCACGCTGCGCGCGAGCGACCTCGCGACGCTGACGGTGCGAGGGGGCGACGTCGTATTGGTGTCGGGCTACAACGTGATGTACCGCGATATGGAGAGCGCGGTCCTCGCCTGGCTGGGGGAACTCGCGCCGGACGTGGTGGTGGCGTTCGATCCCGCCACGCGCGTCGAGGACGTGCCGCCCGCGAACCTGCAACGCGTCATGGCGCGCGCCAACTGGTTGTTGTGCAATCGCGCGGAGGCGGCGGAGTTGAGCGGCGAGGCCGATGCCCTGGTCGCGGCCAACTGTCTCGCCGAGGCCCATCGATCGCTCAACGTCCTGGTGCGCACGGGAGCCGAGGGTTGCGTGGTCGCCCCGCGCGAGGGGACGGCGGTCGTCGTCGAGGGTTTTCGGACCGCGGTGGTCGACACCACCGGGGCGGGGGATGTACACAACGGCGTCTTCCTCGCCGAACTCGCACAGGGACGCGACCCCGTTGAGGCTGCCCGCTACGCCAACGCCGCCGCCGCGATGTCGGTCGCGCGGCCCGGACCGGCCACGAGTCCCACCCGAGTCGAGGTCGCCGCCTTCGTCGCCAACGAGCGGGGACCGGCGCTCTAGAAGTAGCCCCTCCCGAGTTCGTCGCTCCAGGGCGCGACGCGCAACTCGCCGCGCGGTCCACTCCAGGAATAGACGGGCTTGATGTCGAGCACTTGGGTGTCGTTGATAGCGTCCAGGCCCCTCACCTCGAGTGATCGTGCGTTCACCCGCTCGATCGCGGCGACCGAGAGTAAGAGGCGATTAGGTCGATCCTTGTTGCGCTGGGCGAAGATCCCGACGTCGGGCCACTCGTCGTTGCCTCGGGGTCGACGATGCCATGGGCCCGGCGGCACGTCCTGGGCCAGGGCGGCGAAGAAGACAATCTCGACGTGGGAGAACTCCTCCAGACCGCGCAGTGACGAGGTGGGGACGTCGTCGACGAGTTCAATGGTCGATACGTAGTCGTCCCAGTTGTCGTCGACGATCTCGCGCCGGGCGTTGCGAACGAGAGCGACGGTTCGCAGAATCGGTTCCACGCGGACAATCTAACGAAAGCGCCCTTCAGCCTCCTCTGGCTCGCGAATCGCGGGGGTAACGTTGATCGTTCGAGAGAGAAGAAATGGCAGAACTTACCTTTACCTACGGGACGATGGCCTCGGGCAAGTCGACCCTCGCGCTACAGCTCTGCTGGCAACTTCGAGAGGGTCGTAGTGACGTCGCGCTGTGGACATTTGGTGACCGAAGCGCCGAGGGAATGGTGACCAGTCGTATCGGCATCGAGGCGGCGGCCGAAGCAATCGAGCCCGGCCAGTCAATTGACGGTCCGCTCAGCACGTTGTTGGCGCGCGGGATCAACATCCTGGTCATCGACGAAGCCCAGTTTGCGAGTGTGGGTCAGATCGATGAGTTGGCGAGGGTGGTCGATGACCACGGTATTGACGTTCACGCCTTTGGGCTGTCCGCGGACTTTCTGCTGAACGTCTTTCCGGCCTCGGCACGCCTCTTCGCGATCGCCGACTGGTCGCACGAACTACCCCTGACCTCCTCGTGCTGGTGCGGGAAAAAGGGTCGCTGCAACGCCCGGATCGTGGACGGCGCGGTGGCCCGGGAGGGGTCGCAGTTCGTTACCGGCGACGTGAGCGAGGGGGCCGTTCACTACCAAGTGCTGTGTCGCGCCCACTACCGTCTTGGCCAGCTGAGCGACCAGGCGTCCTAGGCGCATCACCGTTCGGAGGACTCCGGGCGGACAAGATGGTGCCGATGCCCGAACCAGTCATCAACCAGGCTTCAGAGAGCTGTGAAAGTCGCTGGGCGGTCTTCACGGAGTGCCCCCACTGCGGCTCGGGTCTCAGCCCGGAACACGCCCACTTTCGCTGTCGTTCCTGTGGCTGGAGAGATAGTTGTTGCGATTGACGGGTAACTGCGTCAATTTCTTTTTCATTTCACCTATCGACTGACTCCACTTCACTCCCCGTTTACCTTCCATTCCTAGGTTGCAGGTGGCAAAACGTTCGATCCTCGAACTGTCGCGTCAGCACATCTTTCTTTAGGAGGAAAGTTCAGCATGAAGAAATCACTCAGACTGATCACGGCGATTTCGCTTGCCGCGACTGGTCTCATCGCCGTTGCGATACTGCCGGCGGGCGCCGCCGCCAAAGCCCACAAGGTCGTCTGCTATCGACTAGCCGACAACAAGGTCAAGTCGGGCTCGTTCAACACCACCTGTCCGAAGAGTTGGACCAAGACCAAGCCTAAGCCCAAGCCCGCGCCGGCCACCAGCCTGATGGGTTCGAACAAGGCCGGTGACACGGACCTCACCGTCCCCAGCTCGGTCTCTTTGGCCATCAACGGCTCGTCCTTCGACGCTCCGTTGGTGGGCGTAACGACGTCGGGCTCGTCCGCGTACTCCGCGGGCGGCAAGGTCACCTTCAGCGCCTACCCGGCCGCTGGTTCTGGTTCAGGACGCACCGGAATCACCGGCGGCTCGTTGCAGATCGGCTTCTCGGACGTCCCCATGACGGCGGCCGCGGGCACTCTTCCCAGTGGCGTGACCGAGGCGAACTACGTCCAGGTTCCTTACCTGCTGGGCGGCGCCGTCATTGCCTACAACCTCGGCCAGGGGTACAACAACGTGAAGTTGACCGCCGCCGAGGTAGCCGACATTTACAACGGCACCATCACCAAGTGGTCCGACCCCCAGATTGTCGCCACCAACGGCGGCGCAAACTCGGGTGTCGGCAAGGCGCTGGCCGAGCTCGGTACGGAAAATGAGCCCAAGGACACGATCAAGGTCTTCTACCGTGCCGCCAGCTCGGGTACCACCGAAGCCTTCACCTACTGGCTCTACCAGGCCGGTAACTCGGGCATCGCACCCAGCGGTGGCTCGGTCATGGAAGGGTCCGGTGGCGCGTGGAAAGCCTCGAACATCGACGGCGTGGCGAACAACGCCGCCATGGCCCAAGGGGTCGACAGCACGCTCGGTGGCATTGGCTACGTGGAGTACAGCTACCTCTTGATCCCCGGAAACGCGGCCATTCAGGCCGCTGAGTTGCAGGACAAGAACGGGCAGTGGCTCTCGCCGTCGCTGACGAACATTGGCAACGCGGCCACCGCGGCCGGCAGCTCCGTGTCGCCGGACAACTTTGCCATCACCGACGAGCCCGGCAGCAACGTGTGGCCCTTCACGACGTACAGCTGGGCCATTATTCCCAAGACCGAGACGAACGAAGCGACCTGTGAGGCCGTGACGAAGTACCTCGACTGGGAGACGCACTACGGACAGGACGCCTTCGCCAAGGCCGAGGGATACGTTCCCCTGCCCACGGCGACGCGGGCCTACGCCCGAGCGCAACTAGAGACGGTCACCTCCGGTGGCACCGTCTGCGTGACCCAGAAGTCGTAACGACACCAACTGTCACTACAGCAAGGAGCGATTGATACCAGATGTCTCAAGGACCAGTCGTAGAGCTGCTTGAGTACGAAGAAGTGGCGGCGGGCCCCGTGTCCGCCGCCACTTCACGTGCCTGGTATCACTACCTACTCCTGGGGGCCGCGCTGATCTTCACCGCGGTCAGTGTGAGCTTCGTCGGAACGATTTTCTGGAGCTCGTGGCCGGAGTGGATTCACCACGGCTTCACCCTCCTCACCGGCAAGGGCTGGACCTCCCCGGCCGGCCCCTTCGGGGGGCTCGCCATGATCGTCGGAACCGTTGAGACGTCGGTGATCGCGCTGGTGATCGCCGTCGTCATCGGTCTCGGAACGGCGATCTCCATCGTGTTCTTCATTCCCCGGCGTTTTCGCACCGTGGTGGCGACGCTGGTGGAACTCCTCGCGGCCATACCGAGCGTGGTCTATGGCCTGTGGGGCCTCCTCGTACTGGCCCCGTGGATGCAGGTGACCGTGAATCCCTGGCTCAACAGCTGGCCCTTCGCCAAGGAGATCTTCGGCAACTCGGGCCAGGAGTTCGGAACGTCGTTGCTGCTCGCGTCCATCGTCCTGGGCATCATGATTCTGCCGACCTTCGTCGCCATCAGTCGCGAGGTCATCGCCGTCGTTCCCCAGGACCTGATGGAAGCGAGCCTGTCACTGGGAGCGACCAGGTGGCAGATGATCAGCGGCGTGGTCCTGCCGACCGCGAAAATCGGACTCTTTGGCGCCACGTTTCTCGCCCTGGCCCGCGCCACCGGCGAGACGGTGGCCGTCGCGCTGGTGGCGGGCAGCGTCGCGAACGTTCAGTTTCACTTGCTCTATCCCGGCACGTCCATCGCCGCCTGGATCGCCACCGAGTTCGGCGAGGCGCAGGGCAATGAGGTGGCGGCCCTCATGGCGCTCGGCGTCTTGTTGATGCTGCTCAACGTCTGTCTCGCGCTGATCAGCCGCTCCCTCGTCAACCGCCAGCGCCGGGCGTTGGCCCGCGTATGAGCGACCTCATCGAGCTCGAAGAGCCGGGCGACTCCGGTCACGCCATGCGCGACGAGATCCGGCGCACGTCGGACCGGTTTCGGGGGCGGCGCGTGGCCATCTCGCGCGCGATGGTGGCCCTCAGCTGCGCGGCCCTCGCCATCGCGGCCGTGCCGTTGATCCTCTTGATGTACCAGCTGTTCAAACAAGGCGTCGGGCAGATCGACTGGAAGTTCTTCACCACGGTTCCCACCACCCCCACGCTGATCGCCCCCAACGCCACCGGCGGTATCTCCAACGCCATCGTGGGCACGATCGCCCTCACGCTCTACGCCTCGATTATGGCCATTCCCTTGGGCGTCCTGGTCGGGGTGTACCTGGCCGAGACGCAGTCCAAGTTGGCGACGACGCTGCGGGTTATCTCTCAGACGATGGCGGGCGCGCCGTCCATCTTGATGGGCCTCTTCGCCTTCTCCTTGATCGTGCACGATCTGGATGTCGGCTTTTCGGCGATCGCCGGGGCCTTTGCTCTGGCGGTCCTGATGATGCCGGTGATCATCATCTCGACCGAGATCGCCGTGCGCAACGTTCCCAACACGCTTCGCGAAGCGGGTCTCGCCCTGGGCGCCAAGTCGCACAAGGTCTCGCTGAAGGTCGTGCTCCCCTCGGCGCTGACCGGCATTGTGACGGGCGTGATCCTCGCGGTCTCGCGCGCTATCGGCGAGACCGCGCCGGTGTTGCTGGTGATCGCGGGCGGGTTCACCAACACCTGGAAGCCGCTGTCGCCCGTGTCGGCGATGCCTCTCGCCATTTACGAGAACGCCAAATCGGAGTGGCCCAGTCAGCGCGCCCAGGTCTGGGGAATCGCGCTCGTCCTGGTCCTCTTTGTCTTCGTCCTTAGTCTTAGCGCCCGGATTTGGGCCTCGAGAAAGCAGCAGGTTAGAAACTAGTTATGGAACAGGAGATAAAAGCAATGGTTGAGGTTCAGTCCGAGATCCAGTTTCAGTCGCCCAAGGAGCGCGGGCCCGTCGCCATGCAACTCAAGGACGTCGCCGTTTCGTTCCATGGTCGCACCGCCGTGCGCGACTGCACGTTCGACGTGACGAAGAACAAGGTGACGAGTTTGATCGGACCCTCGGGCTCGGGCAAGACCACGTTGTTGCGCGCCCTCAATCGTTTGCACGACCTCACGCCGGGGGCGAAGGTGAGTGGGACGATCATGCTCGAAGGCACCGATATCTATCGAGGTGACCTCACGGTGACCGAGTTGCGCACGCGTGTGGGCATGGTCTTTCAGCGACCTAACCCCTTTCCCACCATGTCGATCTACGACAACGTGGTCTCGGGTCTTCGCTTCAACGGCATCAAGAAAAAGTCGCTCCTGGATGAGTCGGCGGAAACGTCGCTGCGCTCGGCCGCCCTGTGGGACTCCGTGTCCAGTCGTCTGAAGGTCGCTGCGTCGAATCTCTCCGGCGGTGAGCAGCAGCGCCTCTGCATCGCCCGGGCCCTGGCGCTGGACCCGGAGGTGCTCTTAATGGACGAACCGACCTCCGCGCTCGACCCCATCGCCACGCTGCACATCGAGGAGCTGATGAAGACCCTGACCAAGCGCGTGACCGTGGTCATCGTGACTCACAACATGCAACAGGCCGCGCGCATCTCGGACGACTGCGCGTTCTTACTCATGGGGGACGACCGCGCCGGCGAGCTCATTGAGTTCGATACCACCGAGAAGATCTTCAATAACCCGGTCGACTCGCGCACCCTCGACTACACGCTGGGCCGATTTGGCTGATCACGGCGGTGGCGTGACAAACTAACCAGAACTTCAATCTGGGGGTAGTGCGATGGACGACCTGTGGCGAGAATCGGCGTTGTCGCTCGCTTCACTCATTCGCGGGGGCGAGGTCACCTCGCGCGAGGTGGTCGAGTCCCACCTCGCGCGCATTGAAGAGGCCAACGCGTCGGTGAACGCCATCGTCGAGGTTCACCCGGAGGAGGTGCTCGCCGAGGCCGACCGGGCGGACGCCACGTTGCGTTCGAGCGACGCTCTGGGAACCCTCCACGGTGTTCCCTTCACCGTGAAGACCAACCTGGACGTGGCGGGATATCCGACGACCCGGGGCTCGTTCGCGCTGGCGGGCCTGATGGCGACGACCGACGCCCCGGTCGTGGAGAAGATGCGTCGCGCGGGTGCCGTGGTGCTGGCGCGCACCAACATGCCCGACCTCGGGCTGCGCCTCAATACCGAGTCGTCGCTCTATGGAGCCACGCACAACCCCTGGCGCCACGGGTACACCGCCGGTGGCTCCTCGGGCGGGGAGGCGGCGGCCCTCGCGACCGGGATGAGCCCGATCGGGCTCGGCAACGACATCGGTGGTTCGCTGCGCAATCCGGTCTTCTGCTGCGGGGTGGCGTCGATCAAGCCGTCGCGGGGTCGAGTCGCCAATATGGACACCAGCGCGCTCTACGAGACGTCCCTGTACGAGCAGATCATGCTCACCGACGGCGTGATCGCCCGCCACGTCGGTGACGTGCGACGCGGCCTCGAGGTCGTGATGGGCGCGCACCGCGCCGATCCTCAGTCGGTCGACGTGCCCCTGCACGGCTCTCCCGTCGCCAAGCGCGTCGCCCTGGTGCCCGAGCCCTTCGGCGGGGAGACCGACCCCGAGATCGCTCGGGGCGTCCTGCGCGCCGGGCGAGCCCTGGAAGAGGCGGGCTATGAGGTGGAGGAGGTCGAACCTCCCCGGCTGTTCGAGTCCTACATCGCCTGGGCCGAACTCATGACCACGAGCATGGCCGCGAGTGAGTTGGACCTGACCAGCGTCATCGGTGAGGACGGACTGCGCTTCTTGGAGCTCTCCACCGCCGACTTCCCGCCGGCCACCCCGGAGTCGATCGCGCGCCTGCACCAGACTCGTTTCGGCGTCGCTCGCGCGTGGCGCGAGTTCTTCCTGACCTACCCCCTGGTGGTGGGGCCGACCTGGACCCAACTGCCCTTTCCCCTGGGCTTTGACATCCGCGACGCCGAGTCGGCGATGAAGGTCTTGGAGATGGTTCGATTCGTGTTGCCCGCGAACCTGTTGGGTCTCCCCGCGGCCTGTGTCCCGACGGGGCTCGCCCGCGATCTGCCCACCGGCGTGCAGGTGATCGGTGACATGTTTCGCGACGACCTGTGCTTGAACGCGGCCGAGGCGATCGAGCAGAGCCTCGGCGTCCTCACGCCGATTGATCCTCGTTGATCGTGAAGGTCGTCATTCGCCCCATCGAGAGAGACGACGTTCCCGCGGCCTCACTCGTCGTGCAAGGCGGATCCCTCACCCCCGAGGCGGAAGACGAGAGTGAGGTGCAGCGCTACTGGGACGCGGTCGAGGAGACCCGCCGCCGTCGGGGCGACGTGCTGGTCGCCGTCGTCAATGACGAGGTGGTGGGCCTCACTCAGGTGATGGTCTTTCCGCACTTCCAGCACACGGGCGGTTGGTGCGCGGAGCTGGAGAGCGTGCACGTGCGCAGCGACCTGCGCGGTCGGGGCATTGGCGCGAAGCTGCTCGGCGCCGCCGAGGCGTTAGCACGGCGCGAGGGGTGCTATCGGGTACAGCTCACCAGCCGCAAAGTTCGTCGCGACGCTCACCGCTTCTACGAGGCGCAGGGATACACCTCGACCAGTCAGGGCTTCAAGAAGTTGCTGTAGGGGACGGGGACCTCGCGCAGTTCACCGTCATCGACGTCGTAGACGAAGCCTCGAATCTCGGCGTCACTCAAAAAGGGGCTCTCGCGCAGGGTACGCACGGTGAGGCGCGTATCCTCCTGCACGTCGGCGAAGGCCCCGAGGCGAAAGGGCGGCCGAACCCGTAACTCCCTGGCGATCTCGTCTTGCAACGCCGACTCCTCGAACGTTTCGAGACCGCAGCGCGTGTGGTGGATGACCATGATCGACCGCGTGCCGAGTAACCACTGACTCAAGAGCAGCGAGCGAATCGCGTCCTCGCTGGCGATGCCCCCGGCGTTGCGCACGAGGTGGGCCTCCCCGAGCTTGAGGCCGAGCGCGCCGAAGAGGTCGATGCGAGAGTCCATGCAGGTGAGTATCGCCAACTGCAGTGAGGGTTCGGTGGGCAAGACCCGGTGACCGTGCGCCTTGACGTTCACCCGATTCTGCTCGATCAGGTCGTCAATGGCTGTCACGAACATCATCATAGGAAATCGATCCAGGGCCTTCAACGCGAACGCGCTGCGATGGATACGATTCTGGTCATGGAGAGTATGAACAACATTCGCGAAGAGCTTCGTCAACCGTCGCTCGATCTGCGCGAGTTGATTCCCGAGGTGATGAAAAGCTACGCGAGTCTCTCGGGGGCGGCGATGGCCGAGGGCGACCTCCCCGTCGCGACCAAGGAGTTGCTCGCCCTGGTGATCTCGGTCACGAGAGAGTGCGACGGGTGCATCGTGGCGCACGCGAGGGGCGCCCTGCGGGCGGGCGTGACGCGCCAGCAGCTCGCCGAAGCGCTGGGGGTCGCCATCTCCATGAACGGCGGCCCGGGCACCGTGTGGGCCCCGAGAGCGCTGCGGGTCTACGACGAAGCCGTCGAGGATCGACGCGTCGAGACCTGAGCGGCACGCCCGCGCCTTTTCACGGCAGACTGGCTACGTGGAACTCACCGATCAAGAACGAGGCAGTCGCCTCGCCGCGTTGAACGCCCTCATGGAACTGATGCGTCCCTCGGTGCAGGCCGACGGGGGAGACCTCGTGCTCATCCGCTGTGACGTCGAGAGCGGCGTCGTGGAAGTTCAACTCCAAGGCGCGTGTTCCAGCTGCGCCATCTCGAGCGACACCATCCAGGGCGGCGTGACCAGGATCTTGAAGGACCGCTTGGACTGGGTGACCGAGGTCATCGGTGACGTCGACGACACCATGGACCCCGAAGAGTCGTCGTTCCTCGGCACCGGCGGCTACGTGCCTCGGTACCGTTCGCTTTAGTCGGGTAGCGAGACCCCCGTCAGCTCCTCGGCGAGCGAGAAGAGCCGCTCAGCGACGTCACGGTCGCGCGCCGTGCGCGGCGGAGACGCGATCGTCGTCGGTCCCATAATGACGCGGCTCGGACCGTAGTAGAGACCGTTGAGGGCGTCGGGACTGGTGGCGGCGTAGAGCATGGGTTCGGCCCCCTGCGCCACGCCCTGGGAGACGAAGCGCGCGGCTCGATTGACCCAGGCTCGGCGTGTGGTGTTGCGCCCGAGACTCGCGCCCGCGGTCATCAGATTGGTGCGCGTGTAGCCCGGGTGCGCCGCGTTGCTCGTGAGCGGCCATTCGCGTTCGCGGGCGATCTCGGCCAGACGAAGCGCGAAGAGCAAGTCGGCGAGTTTGGATTGGGCGTAGGCGGAGAGAGCCCGGTAGTGGTGCGTCCACTCCAGATCGTCGAAGTGGATGCGCCCGAAGCTGGCCGCGAAACTGCTCATGGTCGACACGCGAGGGTCGTCCGCGGTCAACATCAACGGCAGAAGACGAAGCGTCAGAGCGAACGCCCCGAGGAAGTTCGTGCCCATCTGCAACTCGAAGCCGTCGACCGTCTCGAAGCGAGTCGGGGGAACCATCACGCCCGCGTTGTTGATCAGAACGTTGAGCGCCCTTCCCTCGCGGGTGAGCGACTCCGAAAAATGTGCGACGGACGAGAGGTCGGCCACGTCGAGGATGCGTACCTCAAGTCGAGCGTCGGGTAGTTGGGCGAGGAGGTCGTGTCTCGCGGCGTCACCCTTTTCTTGGTTGCGCACGGCCATGATCACCTCGGCGCCCGCCGCGGCGAGTCGGCGAGTGACTTCGAGACCGGTACCGCTGTTGGCGCCGGTGACGACGCAGAGCCGTCCGCGCTGGCTCGGGACTTGATACACGGGGTCCTTTCAGCGCGAACGCGTTCGCGACGAAGTCTTAGGAGTTCGAGACCTTCGGTTCCTTGGGTAGCCCCAGCGCCCGCTCGCCGACGATGTTGCGCTGAATCTCGGCGGTGCCGCCCCAGATGGTTTCCGAGCGTGAGAAGAAGAACGACGCCTGAAGGTCCGACACCGGGTAGTCCTCGCGGCCCCGGCGCGGCGCGCCCGACGGTCCCTCGACGGGACCGACCCCGGTGAGGACCTGGCCCTCCATGCCGAGGATGTCGATCGCCAGATCGGTCATCTCGCGGTGGGCCTCGGACCAGAACATCTTGTTGCACGCCCCGAGCAGCGCCGCGTGGTGAGTGCCGCGAAGACCGTCGGTCAGCGTGCGGTAGCCGTTGATCTCCATGATCTTGATCTTGGACCAAGACCTCACGAGATCCTCGCGCACCAGCTCGTCGTCGCTCTTACCGACGCGACGCGTCTCGCTCACGATGTGCTCCCACTCCTTGAGGAAGCGCCGATACCCCGTGGTGGAGGAGGACCCGCGCTCGAAACCAAGAGTCGTCATGGCGACCTTCCAGCCGTTGTTCACGCCGCCAATCACGTTGCCCTTGGGGCAGCGGGCGTTCGTGAAGAAGACCTCGTTGAACTCCGATGAGCCGTCAACTTGGGTGATGGGTCGAACGTCCACTCCCTCTTGGTGCATCGGCACCAGCAGGTAGCTGATGCCCGCGTGCTGTTCGACGTGGGGGTCGGTGCGCGTGAGAAGAAAGACGTAGTCGGCGTACTGTGCCTGGGTCGTCCAGACCTTCTGTCCGTTGATGATCCACTCATCACCGTCGAGAACCGCCGACGTCTTCAGACTCGCCAGGTCCGAGCCGGAGTTGGGCTCTGAGAATCCCTGGCACCAGGTGATCGAACCGTTCAAGATGCCCGGGATGAACTCCTTCTTCTGTTCGTCGGTGCCCCACTGGAGGATGGTGGGACCGACCAGGGTGTCGCCGAAAAAGTCCGCGCGCATGGGGGCGTTGGCTTTGGCAAACTCTTCGTTCAGCACGACCTGATCCATCAAGGTCAGGCCCTTGCCGCCGTACTCAACGGGCCAGCCGGCGCAGATCCACCCGCCGGCGAAGAGTTTCGCGGTCCAGGTCTCGTTGAACAGTTGGCGCTCGTCCTTGGTCATGGTAAAGCCCGGTTCGAACCAGCCGGGAGGGAGATTCTCTTCGAGCCACGCACGGATCTCCTTGCGAAAGGAGTCGGCTTCGGGGGGATATGTCAGATCCATTAGTGGAAGCGTAGCCACTCAAGAAAGGCCGTATTTCAGACATTTGTGCCGTTTCGCAAATTGGAGGAGAATGGAAGACCCCCGCACAGGAAAGTTGACTCGTGTCTCGTTCCATCGCCGAAACCATCGCCGCCACCAAGGCGTCTCGGGCCCGCACCCGCGCCCTCACGGTGCCCGAGCACGTGCCCGCCCGCCCGGCCGCGCCGGGCAAGTACCGCGTCGCGTTCTTGGTCTATCGAGGTAACCCGACGTGCGGCGGCCAGGGCGTCTACACCCGCCACCTGACCCGAGAACTGGTGGCCCTCGGTCACAGCGTGGAGGTCTTCTCCGGTCAACCCTGGCCCGAGCTGGACGAAGGGGTCGGCTTCACGCCGGTGCCCGGACTCGACCTCTATCGCAACCCGGATCCCTTTCGCATGCCGGCTCCCTCGGAGTTCCGCTCTCTCGCTGACGTCGCGGAGTTCGGGGTCATGATGACGTCGGGCTTCGGTGAGCCGTTGGCCTACTCCCTGCGACTCAAGAGCCTCCTCGACGCCCGGCGCGAGGAGTTCGACATCGTCCACGACGACCAGTGCATGGGACCGGGCATCCTTCGTCTGCACCGGCGCGGCTGGCCCCTGCTCGAGACCCTCCATCACCCCATCACGGTGGACCGCGCGATCGCCCTCGACCACGCCGACTCGTTCTGGCGCCGCCTGTCCACCCGTCGCTGGTTCGGGTTCCTGCGCATGCAGATTCGGGTGGTCAAGAAGTTGCCGGCCATCCTCACCGTGTCGCACAACTCCAAGGCCGACATCCACGCGCAAATGGGGGTGGCGCTCGATCGACTCACCGTGGTCCCGGTCGGCGTCGACCACGAGGTCTTTCGTCCCTACGACGACGTGGTCAAGAAAAAGGGTCGCCTCATGGTCACCACCAGCAGTGACGTCCCGATGAAGGGGCTGGTGCCCCTGCTGGAGGCGATCGCCAAACTTCGCGTGGAGCGCGAGATCGATCTCATCGTGATCGGCAAACCACAGCCGAAGGGCCGCGTGGCGAGCGCCCTCGAACGACTCGGTCTGAGCGACATCGTCACTACCATCACCGGCGTGAGTGATGAGGAACTGGCGCGACTCTACGGCGAGGCGGAGATCGCCATCGTGCCGAGTCTGTACGAAGGCTTCTCGCTGCCGGCCATCGAGGCCATGAGCTGCGCGGTGCCGGTCGTCGCCACGACCGGGGGAGCGTTGCCCGAAGTGGTGGGGGTGAGCGGCGAAACGGGGCTGCTCGTGGAGCCCAACAACCCCGACGCGCTGGTGGAGGCGATCGCCCGACTGCTCGACGATGGCGCCCTGCGCGACCGCCTGGGGGCCGCGGGGCGCGAACGCGTCATCGAGCGCTTTACCTGGCAGGTGACGGCCAAGGGGACCGCCGCCTGTTACGACGCGATTCTGAGTCACCGCCCGTTGCCCGAATCGGTGATCTTCGACTGATGCTCACCGCACAGTACGAGCGATTGGGGCTGTTGGCGGACGATAAGGTCCTCGACCTCGGCTGTGGCTTTGGTCGTCACGCCTTTGAGGCGGCCCGTCGCGGGGCGAGCGTCGTGGCCCTGGACGCCGGTAGCGATGAGGTTCTCGGGGTGGCGGCGACCTTCGCCGCCATGGTGGAGGCGGGCGAGTTGGCGGCCGACTCGCTGCACGCCCACGTGGTGCAGGGCGACGCCCTGAAGCTGCCGTTCCCCGACGCCACCTTCGACCGAGTGATCTGCTCGGAGGTACTAGAACACATCCCGAACGACGTCGCGGCGATGCGCGAACTTACTCGAGTGCTGCGACCGGGTGGAACGATGGCCATCACGGTGCCGCGGTTCGGACCGGAGCTCGTGAACTGGGCCCTGTCCGATGAGTATCACAACGTGCCGGGCGGGCACATTCGGATCTATCGACGCTCGGTGCTCGAGGATCGCCTGAGGTCAACGGGGATGGTGGTGAGCGGGCATCACCACGCGCACGCCCTGCACAGTCCGTACTGGTGGTTGAAGTGTTTGGTCGGCACGACCAACGACGAGCACCGTCTGGTCAAGCTCTACCACCGACTCCTGGTGTGGGACATCATGAAGAAACCACGCACCACGCGCTACGCCGAGCGCGCGCTGTCGCCGCTCATGGGGAAGTCCCTCGTGCTCTACCTGCGCAAGCCCTCGTGAGTTCGACCCTCGCCCTGCACGGCGTGCCGGACGTTCTCACCAGTGAGCAGTTGGCCCAGACCGCGGAACAGATCGTGGCCCTTCAGCGGCCCAACGGACAGATTCCCTGGTTCGAAGGGGGGCACTGCGACCCGTGGAATCACGTGGAAGCGGCCATGGCGCTGACGGTCAGTGGCTACCCCAGCGAGGCGCGCGCCGCGTATCGCTGGTTGGCGCGGGCCCAACTCGGCGACGGCAGCTGGTTTAACTACTACGTCGGCGACCGAGTGAAGGACGCGCGCCTCGACACCAACGTGTGCGCCTATCTCGCCACCGGCCTCTACCACTACGTGCTCGCGACCAACGACGTCGACTTCGCGGCGTCGATGTGGCGAAAGGTCGAGCGCGCGATGGACTTCGTGCTGCGCTGGCAGCTGGCCGACGGGACCGTTCGCTGGTCCCTCGACGCCCAGGGCCGACCGGAGTCCTACGCGCTCTTGACCGGATCGTCGTCGATCTTTCACTCGCTCTGTTGCGCCGTGGCCCTCGCCGAGCGTCTGGGTCTCGCCAAGCCGGAGTGGGAGCTCGCGGCGGGTCGCCTCGGTCACGCGGTCGCCCACCACCCGGGGGCCTTCGCGCCGAAGAACGAGTTCGCCATGGACTGGTACTACCCCATCTTCTCCGGGGCCCTGCGCGGCGCCCGGGGAGAGAAGCGGATGCACGACGGGATGGAGCGTCACGTGATGGACGGACTCGGCGTTCGCTGCGTCTCCACCAACGACTGGGTCACGGCGGCCGAGACGGCGGAGTGCGTGCTGGCCCTCGACGCGCTCGGACTGACCAGTCAGGCGCTCGATCTCTTTCGCTGCACCAACTGGCACCGTCGCGAGGACGGCGCCTATCTGACGGGGATCGCCTACCCCGATCGGGTCACCTTTCCCGCGGGCGAGACCACGTCCTACACCGCGGCCGCGGTGCTACTGGCGGCCGACGCCCTCACGTCATCGTCGCGCGCGGCGGGGCTCTTTCGTCACGGTGAGTTGCCCGCCCCGCTGGACCTCGCCGAGCCGGGCTGTCCGCTTCGCTAGCGTCGCGAGAGCACGCGCAGCGAGCCCTCCTGCGCCACGTCACGAAACTCGCCCTCGCGGGCGAACCGGTAGATCTCGTAGGGAGGACGCCCGCCGTCGCGGGGGTCTTCGAACACGTCGTGAATGAGGAGCAGGCCGCCGGGGACGACCTTGGGCGCCCAGTGCCGGTAGTCGGCCCACGCGACGTCTTCGCCGTGACCGCCGTCAATGAACAGAAGATCCAGCGGTTGGCCGAAGTGCTCGGCGACCACGGTGGAGGGTCCGACCAGCCCGATGACGGTGGACTCGAGTCGCGCCGCGGCGATAGTGCGCTGCCAGCGGGGCAGGGTGTTGAGGCGGCCGTCGGCGGGATCGACGAGACTCTCGTCGAAGTGCTCCCAGCCCGCTTGGTTCTCCTCGCTGCCGTGATGGTGGTCGAGTGAGAAGAGCACGCTGTTCGTCTCTTCGGCCGCGGCGCCCAGGTAGACGGCGGACTTGCCGCACCAGGCGCCCACCTCCAGCCAGGTGCCGCGAGGGGTGCGCTGGCCGGCGACCCGCGCGTGCTCGAAGAGCGCGAGCCCTTCGTCGGTCGGCATGAAGCCGACCGTGCGCTCGGCGAGAGCGAGGAGCTCGTCGCGACGGTTGGTCGTCACAGGGTGACCAAGGTGTAGATCCCCAGTCCCAAGAAGACGAGACCGCCGCCCCACCGGATCCAGCGAAGGGGAACCACCCGCTGCAACAGCTGGCCCCCGTAGGCGCCGATGAACGAGACACACACCAGCGCGAGCGACGCGGCGAGAAAGATCTCGAGGGCCTGGTGGGTTTTGATGGTCAAGTTGGCGGCCTGGATCTGGGTGAGGTCACCGAACTCGGCGAGGAAGATCACGCTGAAGGCCGTGGCGATCTCGCGCCAGCGCGACGATTCGTGTTCGCGCTCCGCGTCGCGAGTGCCCTTTTGTTCCGCGGTCTCGTCGGGGGAGAGAAGCAGGTACCCCGCGCCGCCCAGGAAGAGGACCGCCACAATGACGTCTTTGACGTGAAGCGGCAAGAGCGTGAGGAGCCCACCGGCGCCGACGGCGATGCCCATCTGCACGACGAAGCCGACCGAGGCGCCGATGACGATCGAGGACGAGCGCGCCCGGGTGCTCATGACGATGGTGGCAATCATGGACTTGTCGGGCAACTCCAACAAGAAGATGAGGGCGAAGACGCCGAGGAATACTCCGACGCTCATCGAGGCTTAGAACTGTTGTCGTATAACGTCAGCGAACGCTAGCCCGACGCGCATCCGCTCCAACTGCTGAGGAACATTGGCCGGGTAGCCGCCGCTGACCGGGTGGGCCTCGTGAAAGGCCTCAACCTCGTCGGCGAAGCCGGGGTCCTTGATGAAGGTGGGCGCGCCCGCCGCCATGCGGGCCATGTGCGCGGCCGAGATTCGATTCGTCGTCTCGTCCCAGTTCTCGGTGACGTAGCGCCAGACGGCCGGTCCCGTCACTTCGTTGCGCATGAGCACGGGAATAATGAGCGGGGCGTCTTGACTGCGGAACTCGCGCAGGCTCCGCTTGGTGGCGTCGATCGCCACCTCTTCGTCGCGGAATCCGGCCAGACCGGTCAGGTAGCGCATGTCCTCTTGAGGGGTGGGCGCGACGCGGTGACGTTCGAGGAACGTCTCGTAGTCCCCGGGCCGATCCTGGGTGGCGACGACGCGAAGGACGGCGTTGGCGATGTCGCCGGGAATCTCGTTGGCGTCAAAGCGCTTGTTGGCTTCGGCGCGAACGCCCTCGTCCTCACCGGCCACCCCGAGGGTGGAGATCACGAGGGAGCGAAGTTGGGGCGCGAGCTGACCCTCGCCGTTTTTCGGATCCCATCCGAGGCGAGCCAGCTGGGGCTCGAAGAGTTGACGCACTTGGTCTCTGAGGGTGACCCGCTGTTCGTCGTTCAGCGCCCGACGCACCATGTCAATGGCCGCGGCGACGCTCTCCCAGGGATTGGGCTCGTCCTGGTCGCCGAGTCCTTGGGCGACCGCGTAGAAGTCGCTCCAGGTAATCGCGTTGGCCAGCAACGCGGCGTAGGAGTCCGACAGTAACGTCGCGCGTTCGAGTTCGCTCAGCTCCGCCACGCGCGGCGCGATCTGGGCCAGCTCGGCGCTGGCGTAGCGGGAACGGAAGTAGCCCGAACCGCCCGCGTTGAGCAGGATCGGGCCGGCGTCGGTGACGGCGATCGGCTCGTCGTCGAGCAGGTGGCGCGACGGCTCTCCACCGTCCAGTGATCGCGTGAGCAGGGGCACGAGCCAGTGCTCGCCCACGGCGCTCTCACCCGTGGCCGGAAGGTAGCGGAACGGTCTCTGCGTGACGTGTCCCGACTCCAGGGTGACCAGGGGGAATCCGCCCTGGAGGATCCAGGTGTCCATGACGTTGCGCACCGGCTGGCCCGAGTTCTCCTCGAGCGCGTCCCACAGGTCGGCGGTGACGGCGTTGGCGTAGCTGTGCTTCTTCAGGTAGAGACGGATGCCGTCGCGAAAGACCTCTTCGCCCAGGTACTGCTCGAGCATGCGCAGGACCGAGCCGCCCTTCTCGTAGGTCAAGACGTCGAACATGCCTTGCGTGTCGTCGGGCGAGACGACCTCGTACTCAATGGGGCGGGTGACGTTGAGGCCGTCGACCTGCATGGCCATGTCGCGGAAGGTGACCTGCGTCGCCCAGACGCGCCACTCCGGGCGAAAGGCGTTGGTGCAGATCAGTTGCATGAAGGTAGCGAAGGCCTCGTTGAGCCAGATTCCCTGCCACCACTCCATGGTGACGAGATCGCCGAACCACATATGGGCGATCTCGTGGTGCACGACCTCGGCGACGCGCTGAATCTCGGGCTGTGAGGCGGTGGCGGGGTCCACCAGGAGCGCGTTCTCGCGGTAGGTGATGCACCCCAAGTTCTCCATGGCGCCCATGTTGAAGTCGGGGACGGCAATCATGTCGAGTTTCTCGCCGGGGTAGGGGATGTTGAAGTAGTTCGAGAAGAAACGCAGGGAAAAGGCGCCCGCCTCGAGCGCGAGATCGCTGAGGTGAACCTTGCCCAGGGGCGTGATGACCCGTAGCGGCACGCCATCCACGTCGATGGTCGCGCTCTCCTCGAAGGGCCCCACGACGAAGGCCACCAGGTAGGTCGACATGATCATCGTCGGGCGGTAGCTCAGCGTGCGCTGCCCGTTGCCCAGGTCGGTGTCGGTCTCGACGGGGGAGTTGGAGTAGGCCGAGAGGTCGCTCGGGACGGTCAGGTTGACCTGGAAGGTGGCCTTGAAGGCCGGCTCGTCCCAACACGGGAAGGCGCGACGGGCGTCGGTGTTCTCAAACTGCGTGGTGGCGATGACTCGTTCCACGCCGTTCACGTCGGTGTAGGTCGAGCGGTAGAACCCCACCAGCTTGTCGTTGAGAGTGCCGTCGAAGGCGATCTCGACGATCGCCGGGCCGACGGGCAGTTCGCGGTCAAAGACGAACGTCGCCGTCTCGTAGGTGTCGTCCATCCGGTGCTCGAGGGATCGGTAGCTGGTGCCGTCCGCGCTGACGGTCGCGGCGCCGAGCTCGAGCTCGAGCGCGTTCAGCGTGAGCTCGCTGATGGTCTCGGTGATACGTACGTCGATCTCCACTCGGCCACTGAAGGTGAACTTCTCGAGGTCGGGGGTGAGAAAGATCCGGTAGGCCGAGGGAACGACGGTTCGAGCGAGGCGATAGGGGTTCGTAGCAGCGGTCATAGAGCACCACTGTAGGGCGAAAACGAATACTCTCTTCAAGTGAGTTCTACCCCGACGCCCGTCTCGCTGCGCCAAAAGCCTGGCCCGAATCGACTGGCGGTGACGGGCATTGGCAACGCGATGCTCGACATCATCACCGAGGACGTGGACGAGGTGTACCAGACGTTGGGACTGGTGAAAGCGTCCATGTCCTTGATCGACGTGGACCAACTTGACACGTTTTATCGAGCCATGACGACGACAATCCAGATGTCCGGCGGGTCGGTCGCGAACTCCATCGCCGGTGTCGCGGCGCTCGGTGGAACGTGCGGGTACATCGGCAAAGTGGCCGACGACGAGTTCGGTGAGCGCTTTCGCCACGACTTGGCGTCCATGGGCGTCGAGCTCGACCTGGCCGTCGCCAAGCCTGACGAGGGCGCCACGGGCCGCTGTCACGTCTTTATCACCAGCGACGCCCAGCGCACCATGGCGACCTACCTCGGGGCGTCCAACAAGCTCAACGTCGATGACATACACGGCGACCTCATCGCGCGATCGGAGATCACCTACGTGGAGGGCTACCTCTTCGACCTTCCGCCCGCGAAGGAGTCGATCCGCAAAGTGGTCAACTTCGCTCACGAACACGACTCGATGGTGGCGCTCTCGCTGTCGGACATGTTCTGCGTGAGTCGTCACCGCCGCGACTTTCTGGACCTGGTGACCACCGACGTCGACGTTCTGTTGGCCAACGAGACCGAGATCCTCTCCCTCTTTCAGTTCGATCGCCTGGAGCAGGCCTTCGAGGCGCTCGACGAGATTGGGGTGCTGGCGGTCGTCACGCGCGGTCCCCACGGGGCCGACGTGGCCACGGTCTCGGGCGTGGTGAGTGTGCCGGCCATGGAGGTCGAACGCGTCATCGATCAGAACGGGGCCGGGGACATGTTCGCCTCGGGCTTTCTCTACGGACTGGCGCTGGGCGCCGACCCGGTGGAGGCGGCGGAACTGGGATCGATCTGCGCGGGTGAGATCATCCAACACCTGGGCGCTCGGCCCGAGGATGACCTGGAAGAGCTCGGTATCGCCGCCGGACTGCTGTAACTAGATTCCCTGCGCGTCGAGAATCGCGTCAAGTTCTCGGGTGCGCACCGTCTCCCACTTCACCCACATGATGGCGATCGGGATGAGAGCGAGCAACATGAGCGCGTCGCCGCCGATCCACATGATGCCGCCGCCGAGTTTGATGTTCGACAACTGCCAGGCCTTGGACGTGCCGGTCGGGGCCATCATGGCGTAGTTGGAGTAGGGGACTCTCGAGGACATGGACAGCACCAGGCCGGTGAAGGTGTCCACCGGCACGGCGGCCATCACGTAGACGAGGCGAAGCCCGGGATGCAACTTAAAGCCGCGCTCCAGACCGAAGGCCGCCCGAAAGAAGAGGTATCCCACCACCAGGAAACCGATCTGCTCGAGGTCGTGGATCCACATATGGGTCATCATCAGATTCATGAGGCTGGTGAGGTGGGTGACGGGGATGAACACGAAATACAACACGAAGGCGAAGAGCGGGTGGGTGACCTTGGCCATGAGGGGCCCGTCGAGGAACGTACGGGTTCGTTCGTCACCGCTCTCGTAGATGAGATCGAGCGGTGCGCTGAGCGCGAAGAGGGGCGCCGCCACCATGATCAACAACAGGTGCTGCACCATGTGGTCGCTGAAGTACTCCATGTCATACGTGCCAATAAACGTCTGGGTGGCGATGAAGGTGACGAGAAGTCCGAGGCCAAAACACACGGTCCGCACGGGTGGCCACGACGCCACCCGTCGCACGCTCCCGAGGTAAAACGCTCCGGCACCGACCAAGAGAATCATCGGGATGACGCCGATATCCCAGTGGTTGAGATGATGCCAGGAGAAGGGCAGGATCATCGTGGACGGCACTGGTCCATCTTACGGCGCCCATTTTCGGCTGAGAATTCACTCAGTAGGATGGTCTCATGCGTCGAAAGTATTTCTCCCTTCGAGCTATCGGTTTGCACTTCGCCCTCATTTTCTGGATTGCGCTCTGCGCCCTCGCGGCCTGGTGGCAGGTGGGCCGCGCCATTCAGGGAAACTCACTCAGCTTTCTCTACGCCATTGAGTGGCCCCTCATTGGCGTACTGGGGATCGTCGGCTGGTACTCCATGTTGAACACGGAGAAGGTCTCCGAACACAAAGAGCGCGCCCGGCGTGAGTACGAAGAGAAGATGCGCGCCGATGCTCAGATGGCGCGCGAACTGGCGGCCGCCCGCGAGGGCGAAGATCCGTCCCTCGCGGCCTATAACGATCACCTGGCGCAGCTGGCCCAGTCGCCCAAGAAACGCCTCTGGGGTCATTAGTGGAGGGCACGTTTCGTCGCTATCGCACGATGTCGTTTGTCACCGGTTCAACCTTGCTGGTGCTCTTCGTAACACTCTTCCTGCACACCGTCGATCTCACGTTTTGGAAACATATCCACCTCTTCGTCGACGTCGTGGGCATCGGACACGGCATCATCTTGTATCCGATCTACATGATCATGTGCTTCAATCTCACGTTGAAGTTTCGTCTGCCGATCTTCTACATCGCCATCATGCTCTTCGCGGGCTTCGTCCCCGGTCTCGCCTTTTACCTGGAGCATCGAATGCGCCAGAAGCTCTACCCCTACGGACTTCCTCCGAAGGTTCCCGCGACCCCGTGAGCCGGTGGCTCTCGCGACGGGTGATTGCCTTCGCGCATCAGGGGGGATCATTCGAGGGACCGTCGTCGACGCTGGCCGCCATCTCGTCCGCACTGGAGGCGGGGGCGAGCGCGATCGAACTGGACGTGCACGCCACCATCGATCGCCGCATCGTGGTGTGTCACGACGGAACGGTGGATCGCACCACGAACCACCAGGGGGCCATCGCCGAGATGTCCCTGGAGGAGCTCTCGCAACTGGACAACGCCTACTGGTGGATCGAGGGCGACGTCGTGACCCCGGGCCGCTCGCCCGAGGAGTATCGCCACCGGGGTCGAGCGCCCGAGGATCGTCGTTACGCCGTCGCGACCCTGGAAGAGGTGGCCACGACGTTTCCGGGGGTTCTCCTCAATCTCGACATCAAGGGCACGGCACCGCTGGTCGAGCCCTACGAAGAACTCCTGGCCCAGGAGTTGGGACGTCTCGAGTTGGCTGAGCGGGTCATCGTGGCCTCCTTTCACGACGAGGCCATTCAGGCGTTTCGCTCATTCGCGCCCGGGGTCGCGACGTCGGCCGCGACGAACGAAACGGCGGCCTTCTATTTTTCGCACTTGGCAGATCCCGTGGTTCCGCCGGTCGTGGCCTTTCAGGTGCCGCCTCGCTTCGGCGAGATTGAGGTCGTGACCGCGTCATTCCTTGACGCGTCGCACGCGGCGGGCATCGCGGTGCACGTGTGGACCATCAACGAGGAAGAGGAGATGGCGCGCCTTATCGACCTCGGCGTCGACGGCCTCGTGAGTGACCGCCCGAGCGTTCTCGCGGCGCTCTTGGACACCCGCGGATGCGCCTGGGACGGGGACCTAACCCGCTAATCCCGGCGCCGTCCGCGGTTCCTTTAGCGGTTCGTACTGCGACGACGGGCGCGCGCCACCGAGACGGAGAGCGCCGTGATGGCTAGTACCGGCAGGGCCAGGTAGGCCAGGACGTTGAGGTGGGCCACCTCGCTCGCCAGGGCGACCACCCCGAGGATGAGGACGACGACGATGGTGATCTCGGGGGTATCGCCGACGAGAAAGTCCCACCAAAACATGCCAAATGCTTTGAGGGCTCGGGCGAGCCACGAGAGGGCGCGGCTCACGCTCGTCCCGTTGCCGGGGCCGGGGGCTTGCGCGCGAGGCGAATCGCCACCGCGACCACCAGGGCGTAGAGAACGACCAGGACGAGCAGCATGGTGTCACCGCCCGGCCACCGCACGCGCAGACCTTCCCCCGTCCAGAAGGTCCCGAAGCTCACGAGCATGACTCCCACGGACATCTTCATCAGGTTCTCGGGGACCTTGGACAGTTGGCGGGCCACGATGACGCCGATGAGCGCGACGAGCGCCACGGCGAGGGCCGCGACGGCGATGGCGAGTCCCAGACGGTGGGCCGAGGTACCCAGGGTCAATACGGCGACCACGATCTCCGTGCCCTCGAGAAACACACCCTTGAAGGCCACCACGAAGGCCACGCGGTCTCGACCAACACCCTTTCCTTCGCTCCGCAAGGTCGCCACCGTTTTTTCATAGATGGCGTCCTCGTCGTGCATGCCGACGTAGCCCGCGGAGCGCAGGATGGCTTTGCGTAACCATTGGAGCCCGAAGATCAAGAGCACCGCGCCCACGACCAAGCGCAACGGGTCGAGCGGCACGCGCACCAGGGCCGGCCCGAAGATGGCCACCAACGCGGCCAGGGCCAACACCGCGACGCCCGTACCCTCCAGAGCCGAGCGCCAGCCCCGGGTGTGGCCGACCGCGACGACGATGGTGAGCGCCTCGACCATCTCGACCGAGGCGGCCAGAAACACGGCCAAGACCAGGACCAGGGTGGTCGTCGATCCGCTCACGGCAGCGAGCATCACTCCTCCTTGACGTGGGCGTTCGTCGCCCGGCGCCTAGAAGAAGGTGAGGTGATCCCGACGCCCGTCCTCCACGACGGCGACCAGCGCGCGCGCCCCGGGCAGCGTTGAGGACGTATCAGCAAAGAAGTGCCCAGAGGGCGGGTGAGACTAGCCCCGACCGCAGTTGGGCTTCTTACCGTGGTTGGCCTTCTTCTTAGCGCGTAGTTTGCGCTTCACGGTCCGCTTTGACATAGGTGACAATGTTAGTGGGTGAGGTGGGTGGTGAGCCAAACGAGGGCCAGACGTGGATGAACAAGGGACAGTCGGGGAGTTGGTGCTCGTGGCGACCCCGATTGGCAACCTGGGCGATCTCTCGGCGCGCGCCCTGGACCTCTTTCGTCGGGCCGACGTCATCTACTGCGAGGACACCCGCCACTCGCGCACGCTCTTCAGCGCGAACGATATCCCCTCGGGCGGACGACTCCAGGCCCTGCACCAGCACAACGAGGTGGCCCAAAGCGCCCAGGTGATCGCGCGCGTCGCCAGGGGAGAACTGGTCGTTCTCATCAGCGACGCCGGAACGCCGGGCATCTCGGACCCGGGCAGTCGCGTCACCGCGGCCGTCATCGAGGCCGGACTACGGGTGACCACGGCGCCCGGCCCCTCGGCGGTGATCGCGGCCCTTTCCCTGAGCGGACTGTCGAGCGACCGATTCGTGATGGAGGGATTTCTCTCGAGGAAGGCGGGCGAGCGGGCGCTGCGCTACGAGGAGTGGGCGAGCGAGGAGCGCACGATTGTCTTCTACGAGTCGCCACAACGCGTCGCCTCGGTGGTTGAGGAGCTCGCCCTCCTGTTTCCGACTCGACGCGTCGCGCTGGCCCGCGAACTGACAAAACTTCACGAAGAAGTGATGCGCGGCACGCTGAGCGAGGTGTCCGCCGAGCTCGCCCACCGCGACGTCCTCGGAGAAGTCGTGGTCGTGCTGGAGGGCGCGACCCGCACCGCTCCCGTGGACGACGAGGTCGTCGTGGCGGCGCTGCGTGAGCAGTGGAGCGACGGGGCGACGACGCGCGACGCCGTCGACTACGTGTCGCGCACGCTGGGCCTCGCGCGACGCGACGTCTACCAACGGGCGCTCGCGTCACGAAAAGACGGCCCGACCAAGTAACTAATCTGGGAGCACCCATGGGCCGCTTCTACATCACCACCCCCATTTACTACGCCAACGACGCCCCGCACGTGGGCTCGGCCTACACGACGGTGAACGCCGACGCCCTGGCCCGCTGGCACCGTCTGGTGGGTGATGAGGTGAAGTTTCTGACCGGGACTGACGAGCACGGCCAGAAGATGGCCGACGCCGCGGCCAAACACGGGGCCACGCCGACCGAGTGGACCGACCAGGTCTCCGAGCGCTTTCGCGTCGCCTGGGACGCGCTCAACATCAGATACGACGACTTCATCCGCACCACCGAACCCCGCCACTACACCTCGGTACAGAAGTTCCTCTCGGTGATCTACGAGAACGGGTACATCTACAAAGACGTCTACAAGGGCCTCTACTGCGTGAGCTGTGAGGACTACTACACCCTGGAGGCGAGCGACGACGGACGGTGCCCGATTCATCACTCGGCGCTCACCGAGATGGAGGAAGAGAACTGGTTCTTTCGCCTCAGCGCCTTCGAAGATCGACTGATCGAGTACTACGACTCGCACCCCGGCTTCGTCACGCCCGAGACCAAGCGCAACGAGGCCTACGCCTTCGTCAAGGGCGGCCTGCGCGACATCTCCATCACCCGCACGTCCATCACCTGGGGGGTGCCCGTCCCCTGGGACGAGCGGCACGTCTTTTACGTGTGGTACGACGCGCTCATCAACTACCTGACGGCGATTGGCTACGGCCAGGTGGACGACCACGTCGAGGAGTGGTGGCCCTACTCCCATCACCTCATCGGCAAGGAAATCATTCGTTTTCACTGCGTGTGGTGGCCGGCCATGTGCATGGCGGCCGGGCTCGATCCGGTCCACCACGTCCACGTGAACGGCTGGCTCCTCGTGGGGGGTGAGAAGTTGGGCAAGACCATGGCGGCCGAAGGTGCCGTCAAGGTCACCGACATCGAGCCGATCGGACTGAGCCAAGAGTTCGGGGTCGATCCGCTGCGCTACTACCTGCTGCGCGAGACGGCCCTCGGCAACGACGGCGAGTTTTCTCTGGAGGGCATCACCGCGCGCTACAACACGGACCTCGCGAACAATCTCGGCAACCTCGTGGCCCGGGTCGCGGCGGTCGTTACCTCGAAGTGCGCCGGGGTGGGTCCGCGACCCGCCGCCGACTCCGCCCTTCGCGCCGTCGCCGAGGTGTCCCTCGCCAGGGCCGCCGAGGCGTGGGAACACTTTGCGCCCCAACGTGCCCTCGAGGCGACCTTCGAGTTGGTCGGGGCGACCAACGCCTACCTCGAGACCCACGCGCCGTGGAAGATGGAGTCGGGGAGCGCGGTGGAGAACGTGATGGGGGACGCCCTGGAGGCGATTCGCCTGGTCACAATATTGATCTCCCCCGCCATGCCGTCGGTGGCGGTGGAGATCTGGCGGCGAATCGGACTCAGCGGTGCCCCCGACGCGGTGCCCTTTGACCAGGTGGCGATCTGGGGGCTCTATCCCGGTGGCGTGGTCGACAAGGGAGCTCCGCTCTTCCCGCGCATCACGAGCGACGAGTGAGTTTCTGGACCGACGCTCACTGTCACCTCCAAGACGAGTTCTTTGACCACGCGCCGGACGCGCACGCCCAGGTGGGCGCCACGCTGCAACGGGCGCGCGAGGCCGGGGTCAACCGCGTCGTCGTGGTGGGGACGGGGGCCAAGAGTTCCGCCGAGGCGCTGGAACTCACCGCCCTAGGCGGCGAGGTGGAGATCTACGCGACGGTCGGACTTCACCCTCACGACGCGAACGACGACCTCGCCCCGGTCGCGGCACTCGCTCGGGCGGGCCATCCCCGGCTGGTCGCGATCGGGGAGTGCGGCCTGGACTACTTCTACGAACACTCTCCCAGAGCCCAGCAGCGCCAAGCCTTTTCGGCCCAGATCGCCCTGGCCTTCGAGCTGGATCTGGCGCTCGTGGTACACGCTCGCGACGCCTTTGAGGACCTCTTTGATCTCTTCGCGAGTGAGGGCGTACCGCCGCGGACGGTGATCCACTGCTTTACCGGTACGCCCGACGACGCGCTCGGCTGTCTCGAGCGTGGCTGTGATATCTCGATCTCGGGCATCGTGACGTTCAAGAACGCGGACGCCCTTCGCGAGGCGGCGCGTCTGGTGCCGCTCGATCGACTGCACGTCGAGACCGACAGCCCGTTTTTGGCGCCCGTGCCCCATCGCGGGCGAAAAAATGAGCCCGCGTACGTGGCCGTGGTGGGCGAGTACGTCGCGGCGCTGCGTGACGAGGACCTCGGGGCCCTGCGCCAGGCCACCGCGGCGAACTCCGCGCGGCTCTTCAAATTGCCCGATCGTTGAGCGAGCGACCTATGTTTTCAAGGGGTTTCGCGATCGTTTGCCGAGAGGGCCCGGCTCTCCTAGCGTAGGGGGGTGGGTTTTCGCGAACCCGCAGTCCTGGCGGAGGGCAACGACTGAGTACTACACGACGTAGGGCGCTTGCGCGTCCCCGGTTACTGCGTACGACGACGGCCATCTTGGCCACCTCGTTGGTACTGCTCACGCCCGCGAGTTCGGGGGCGGCCCAACACCCCGCCTTTCGCATGCCTGACCTCATCGGTCGCTCGCGCCTCGCCGTCTATCGCACGATGCGACACGACGGCCTCTATTTCGTCACCACCGGACCCGGGAGTGCGAACGACCACTGGAACGACGTAGTGAGCCAGAGTCCCCGACCGGGGGTCATGGTGGCCTGGCACAGTGAGGCCCGCCTGAGCGTGCGTCCCGCCGCGCTCACCCATGCCGCCCGGGTGGTGCCGCGGCTGATCGGACGCTCCAAGGCGGGGGTCTACGCGGCACTGCGAGCGGCTGACCTGTACTTTAAGACGGTGGGACCAGGGAGTTCGAACAGCGCCTGGAGGTTCGCCCTGGCCCAGTCCCCACGTCCCGGCACCCGGGTGCCCTGGCACAGCGTGGTCGTGGTTCACGTCTCCACCCGCCGCCCGGTGGGCGCCGTGCAGACCGCCGCCCCCGAGTCACCGACCCCCACCTCGAGCGTGGTGGTGAGCGGCACCGACTTCAAACTGGGCGTCGCCACCTGGTACAACTACATCCCGGGGCAGTGCGCCGCCTGGTACCTACCCAGGGGCACGCGCCTGACCGTGCTCGACCTCACGACCGGGCGATCGATCACCTGCATCGTGACCGACAGCAACGCCGCGGTGGGCAATCACGTCGTCGACCTGAACGAAACGCAGTTCGCCGAGCTGGAGCCACTGGCCAAGGGTGTGATTAGTGTCAAAGTCTCTTGGTGACCCACACTCGAACTGAGCTGGTTGCCCTGCTGAAAGCGAACGGCCTCACCCCCTCGCGGGCCCTCGGTCAAAACTTTGTGGTGGACGCCAACACGGTGCGGCGCATCGCTCGTTTGGCGGCGGTCGGCCCCGGCGACCAGGTACTAGAGATCGGCGCCGGACTCGGTTCGCTCACCCTGGCGCTCGTCGAAACGGGCGCGACCGTCCGCGCCCTCGAGATCGACCGCTACCTGATCGAGCCGCTGCGCTCGGTCGTCGAGCCCCGGGGGGTGACGGTTCACCACGCCAACGCCTTGGAGGCCCACTACGACGAGATTCTGGGATCGCGACCGGCCGTGGTGGTAGCGAACTTGCCCTACAACGTGGCGACGCCCGTGGTGCTCCATCTCTTGGAGAGTCAGCCCCTCGTCACGCGCCTCCTCGTGATGGTGCAGAAGGAAGCGGGCGAGCGCCTCGCGGCGCACGCCGGTGACGAGGCCTACGGCGCCGTCTCCCTGCGCGTGCAGTACTTCGCCGACGCCAAGGTCGTGGGCAAGGTGCCACCCAGCGTGTTTGTGCCCAAGCCCAACGTCGACTCCGTTCTGGTGTCGCTGACGCGGCGACCTCAGGTGCGCGTCGACCCGGACGTCGTGAGCGAGGACGAGCTCTTTACCGTCATTCGTACGGCCTTTGGCCAACGCCGAAAGATGCTGCGCCGTTCGCTGGCGGAATGGACGACCGAGGGGGTCTTCGAGCGCGCCGGGGTGGCCGAGACCCGACGGCCCGAAGAGTTGACCATCGAAGAGTTTGCGGCCCTGGCGGCGGCGCGATGATCGAGCTGCGCGCTCCCGCCAAGTTGACGTGGTTCCTCGAGATCACTGGTCGGCGCGGTGACGGGATGCACGAACTTCGAGCGGAGATGCTGAGCGTCGATTTCGCCGATCGCCTCGAGATCGAGGAGGACGGCGACTATCTCCGTCTCGAGGGACCCTATTCCAACGTCGTGGCGAACGAGGAAAATCTGGTGTCGCGGGCGCTGCGCCTGGTCGATCGGCGCGCGGGTGTCGTCCTGCACAAGTTCATCCCGCCCGGGGGCGGACTGGGCGGAGGCAGTTCTGACGCCGGGGCGATTCTTCGATGGGCCGGGGGTGTCGGGCACGACGAGGCGCTCACGCTGGGCGGCGACGTTCCGTTCTGCCAGGTCGGGGGGCGAGCCCTCGTTGAAGGGGTGGGTGAGCGACTCAGTGAGTTGCCCTATGAGAAACGCGACCTGACTCTTATTCTGCTCAGTTTCGGCGTGAACACGGCCCAGTGCTACCAAGCCTTCGACGAACTGCGCGCCGCGGGAGAGGCGCCAAAGGGAAGGAACCATCTGGAGGCGGCCGCCCGGCGGGTCGAGCCGCGCCTGGCCGCGACGATGGATTGGCTGTCGGGAACCCTCGGGGACCGGGTGCACTTGGCCGGGTCGGGTTCGACGCTGTTCGTCGAAGGTCACCTGGAGTCGCGCGTTGACTCCTGGGACGTGATGGGCCCCGAAGGGGCCGTACAGTTTCGCCAGACCACTACCACGCCCAAGGGGGCGTAGCGCGACTTATTTACCGGCGGCGCGACGCTGGAAGCGGGTGCGCTTCAGCATCTTCTTGTGCTTTTTCTTGCGCATTCGCTTGCGGCGCTTCTTAATAAGTGATCCCATGGCTTGAAGAACACTACTACGTTCTGCTTGGGCCAAATTTTTTGGAGGATCGATGGCGTGGTTCCTGGAACACGTACAACTCGCCATTCCGGCGGGCGAGGAGGGGCGTTGCGACGACTTTTACGTGGGGCTCCTCGGCTTTGCGATGCTGGAAAAGCCGCCGGCCCTGGCGGCGAGGGGCGGGCGCTGGTACCAACGGGACCACGCGATCCTCCACCTCGGCGTGGACCCGCACTTCGTGCCGGCGACCAAGGCCCATCCGGCACTCGTCGTCGATGACTACGCGGCCCTGATGTCGCGCCTCGAGGGCGCGGGGGTCACGACTCGCCCCGACGACACCATTCCCGGCCGACGGCGCTGTCACCTGGACGATCCCGTCGGTAACCGCATTGAACTGATCGACGGAGGGAACCTCGGCTAGTCGGCCTCGGGCAACTGAATGGTAAAGCGCGCCCCGCCCAGTTCGGGGTCGCGATCGACCATCACGGTTCCGTCGAACTCCTCCACCACCTGGGCCACGATCGACAGCCCCAGTCCCGAGCCGGGAAGGGATCTCGCCGAGGGGGACCGCCAGAATCGATCGAAGACGAACTGGCGGTCGTCGTCGGTGATGCCCGGTCCACTGTCGGCGACGGCGACGAGACCGTGCGCCGAGTGCACGTTGATGCGCCCCCCCTCGGGCGTGAACTTCACAGCGTTGGTCAAGAGGTTCGAGATGGCCCGGTTCAGTCGATCGTGGCGGGCCTCGACGTAGGACGTCTCCACCTCCACGTTGATGGTGATGTCGCGAATGCGCGCGTAGGTGCGCGCGGTCTCCACACACTCATCGACGCAGTCATCGAGGCGCAGGCGCTCGAGTGAGCCTTCAGATCGTTCACCTCGGGCCAGTTCGCCCAGGTCCGTCACGAGTGCCGCGAGCTCGTCTACTTGGGTCACCATGTCGTCGGTGATCTGGCGCAACTCCTCGTCGCTCAGTTCGCTCGCTCGTGAGAGCACCTGAGCGTTCGTGCGCAGAGAGGTGAGGGGAGTGCGTAACTCGTGACTGGCGTCCACGACGAGTTGGCGCTGGAGACTTTGACTGCTCTCGACCGAACGCAGCAGTCGGTTGAAGACTCGCCGCAGTCGTCCGAGCTCGTCCTCGTCGCCCTCCACCAACCGGTACTGCAGGTCGTTGGTCGTGGCCACGGTCTCGATCTCGTTGGTGACCTCCTCGAGGGGGTGCAAGGCCTGGCGCGCGAGAAAGAGGCCGAGGCCAAAGGCCAGCAAGAGCCCGCCCGCCGCGACGATCATCAAGGTGGAGACGAGGTGACTGAGCTCGGTGACTTGCCCGGTGACGTCGACCACGATCAACTGGGCCGACGTCGTGGAGATCTGTTGGCACACGCCCGTCGCTGAGCAGTCGAGAATGGAGTTGGCGGGCAGCGGAACGACCAGCTCGCGGTAGCTCTGATTGCCGATCGTGATGGTGCGAATGACCTGGGACGACTTGCCGTTCGCCGCGCTCATGACGGTCGGGTCGATGGGGATATTCGAGTTGTTGAGCATCTCTCGGTTCGGCAGAACGATCTCGGAGGACGCGCCAATGAGCCGATCATCGAAGTGTGAGTTCAACGGCTGCTTCGACGCCTGTACCAGCGACTGGTCCACCGAGTTGAAGAGGGCGCTGCGCGTGGTGAAGTAGGAGGCGAAGCAGGCGATGACGACCGCGATGGCCGCCGCCGCCACGGTGGCCGCGATGACGCGGGTGCGAAACGTCACGACGTTCGAAGGGCGTAACCCACTCCGCGCACGGTCTGAATCAGTCGCGGTTTGTTGTCCTCTTCGAGCTTGCGACGCAGGTAGCCGATGTAGACGGCCAGCGAGTTCGTGCCGGAGTCGAAGTTGTAGCCCCAGACGAGGTCAAGAATCTGGTCGCGCGTGAGTACCTGGCGGGGATGGTGCAGGAAAAGTTCCAGCAGATCGAACTCGATCTTGGTCAACTCAACCAGACGAGCGCCGCGATGCACTTCCCGAGTCTGAGGGTTAAGGGTCAGGTCCTCGAAGCGAAGGACGGTCCCGTCGACGTCGCTGACGTTGTGGCGACGAAGCAGCGCGCGCAGCCGCGCCAACAGTTCGGCCAGGTCGAAGGGCTTAACGAGGTAATCGTCCGCGCCCACGTCGAGCCCTTCCACGCGGTCATTGACCGCGTTGCGCGCGGTCAACATCAAGATCGGCGTCGTGTCGCCGGAGCGGCGAATGCGTCGACAGACCTCGAGTCCGTCGATGTCGGGCAACTGGAGATCGAGCACCACCGCGTCGGGGGCTCGCAGCTGAATGGACTTGAGGGCGGTCGCGCCGTCTTCAAATAGCTCGACGTCGTAGTTCTCCATGCGCAGAGCCCGACCGAGGGCCGAGCGGATTGCCGAGTCGTCATCGACGATGGCCACGTACGAGTTGGGTGTGGATGCGGTGGTCACGGCGACTTTCGTTGGAGTGGTTCTTAGGCTCTAGTGTTGCTGGTTGGTATTAAGGGTCATCAGGGATACTTTAAGAATCTTTGAAGATTGCCGCAATTGCAGTGCGTTTTGACAGTGGCGGGTAATTCAATTGGCAGAATGCCGGACTTTGAATCCGGTCGTTGGAGGTTCGAGCCCTCCCCCGCCAGCCAAGTACCACGTGGGTTCGTCAGTCGGGGATTCGTAACACCTCGAATGCCACTCGACGTCGCAGCGAAAAGCCCAGATCTTCATAGAGACGAATGGCGTTGGTATTGTCGCCCGCCGCGTGCAAAAAAGGCATCTCGCCTCGGGCCACGATTCCCGCACCCACTGCCTTGATGAGTTGGCTCGCGAGGCCTTGACCCCGGTACTCGATGTCGGTGCACACCGCGCTGACCTCCGTCCACCCCGGCGGGTGCAGACGTTCTCCGGCCATGGCAATGAGCCCGCCCGCTCGCCGAATCCCGAAGTAGTTGCCGAGCTCAATCGTCCGCGGCCGAAAGGGTCCCGGCCTCGTGCGTTCGACGAGCTCCAACATCTCGGGCACGTCCGCGACACCCAGACGCACGATCTCGGGGTCCGACTCGACCGCACATCTCCCGCCCGTCATCTGTACCGCGTCGATCTGGAACAGCACCTCCCAGTTCGCTGGTGGTGCGAGCTCGGCTCCCACGAGAACGAGGCCGCTGCCCGGCCCGAACAAAGAGCCCAGGTCGTCCCACACGCTCTCGCTGGCGTGTGGCTCGAGGGCCACGAAGGGGGCGACGTCTTCTGGGTAGCGCGCCGCCTGGCCCCGGGTGGTCGCGAATCGACGGTGTGGGCCATTCAGCGACGCCCACACGACGTGGTCCAGCGCCGTTGCGCCGTCGGACCCTCGGGGCAGATCGCCCGGTGTCGGTTGCTTCACTGCGTCGGCCCGCCCTTCACGTTGTCGCAGGGAGAGTAGCGGCTTAAGTTGGATCTGTGGAACACCTGAAAGAGAAGTGTGCCGGTTCGACGGGCCCGCGCAAGAAATTTCTCGTCGGGCTGGTGGTCGCGATCTCCGTTCTCTCGTGCGCTGCGGCCTGGCGCGACATCGCCCGGCGCGGCGACGACGAGGTCCGGGGCCCCAAGCTCCTCTGGCGAATCGTTTTCACCATGAACCCCGGGAACTCTCTTCTCTATTGGCTGTTCGGCCGGAGATAGGACCAACCTCATGGGTGAAACAACTCGAAGGTCGGTCCTTCTCATTGGCGCATCACGCGGTCTCGGTCTGGCTATCGCCAAGGAATACCTGGCCCGAGGAGCGCACGTGGTGGCGAGCGTGCGTGGTGTCGATCACACGGCACTGCACGACGTGAGCACCGACGAGGACCTTCTGGAGATCGAGGACCTCGACATCACGAACGCCGACCAGATCGAGAGCCTTCACCGCCGTCTCGCGGGGCGGACGTTTGATCTGCTTTTCGTGGTCGCCGGCGTGGCCAACCGGGCCGCGGAGACGGTCGCGACGGTGGCCACGGAGGAGTTCACTCGTCTCATGGTCACGAACGCGCTTAGCCCGATGCGCGTCATTGAGTCCCTCGGCGACCTTGTCGATCCGAAGGGAACTATCGCCATCATGTCCTCGGGTCAAGGAAGTATCGCCAACAACGAGAACGGCAGTTTCGAGATCTACCGAGCCAGCAAATCAGCTCTGAACCAGTTGATGCGAAGTTACGCGGCGCGCCACCGCGACGACTCTCGAACACTGTTGCTCCTGGCCCCGGGCTGGGTCAAGACCGAACTGGGGGGTCCGAACGCGCGACTCACGATTGAAGAGAGCGTCCCCAATCTCGTCACCACGGTGGACGCCCAGCGAGGCAAGGCGGGCCTTCAGTACCTCGACTACCTCGGTCGCACCGTCGCCTGGTGACCGGGGAGGCGGTTCGGGCCGGCGGGCGCGGTTTCTCTGAGTCGACCGTCGAAACCCCTAGGGACTTCCGCCCATCAAGTCCACGAGGACGTCTCGATTGATGCCGTTTTTCTCCAGCACCGCGGCGTCTCGGTCAAGGTCGATGGGATCGTGCAACCCGGCCAAGACGCCGGCGATCCGTTCTTCCGAGAACCCCACGCGGCGAAGGACTTTTGTCGCCTCTGACTTCGACAGCGTCGCCGCGTGATCGACCATGGCGTCAGCATAAGTTCCTTTGACGGGGACGCGCCACCGCGACCGGTGATCGATGAGCTCGACCTCGAGCGTACGACCGATCAGGAAGCGGGGACTAAAAGGGAAGCTGCATCGCCGTCCAACTCGACGGCGCGGACCACTCTCGCCAGTCGCCCGCGCGTTCCAAAAACGCTGCGAAGTTATCCAGTATCTCCTGGCCCGCCGCGAACGAGTCGGCCAACTCCTCTCGGGTGAGCATGCCCGCGTCAATGGCCGCGGCGGCTTCGTCCTCGTCTTTCCACTGACTCGTTCCCTCGGGCGTGATCCAGAGGTCCAGTTGCCAATCGAAGGTGAGAACCTGGTTGCCGTGACGTCGACTGGGTGACTCAAAGTTGATGTACCACCCCGCGAACTTTCCCTCTGGCGTCCAGAAGTGAATGACGTGGTAGATGGTGTCGTCAAAGATCACGCGGAGAACCCCCGGTCCCTGCCACGTGCGGCGAGCGGCGGTCATTTTCGAACGGAAGCGACGATCGAGGGGCAACGTGCGTGGGTCACGGCCCTCCGCGGTCGCCCAGTAGCGGATCTCGCTTCCTGGGGCGAGCCACGCGACCAGGCGATCACTCGCGTCCTCGACAACTCGCATGGGAAAGTCGGCCATCGGCGAACCGTCGTCGTAGACGTAACGCAGCAACATCTCGTCCGCGAACTTCACACGTTGACCTCCGCTCTCTCAACTTCTCACATCTCGTAGGGCCCGACATCGAGGTCCGGTGGGGCCACTCGTAAAATCTGAGTCCCTGGTTCGGGAAAAGCCCTGAAGCCCGAGTGCTGAATGATCGTCCGTTACGGGTCGCTCCTGAGTGCCCGGCATTTCACTCACGCGATGAACAGGAGTTTTACGCGTCGCTCGGTGCCGATGGGCCGGGTGGTGGCTGGATGTCGGGTCGGGTGGCGGCGAGGTAGGCGACCAGCAGGAACACCGCAATCGCGAACACCACCGCCGTGGGTCCGTCGCCAAAGCCGACGCCGCTTAAGGCGCTCGACTTGGAGATGTAGTCGGCGTACGACGCGCCCAGTGGTCGCGTGAGCACGTAGGCGGCCCAGAACGCGCCAATGCGATTGAAGCCAAAGCGCATTCCCGCCGCGGCCGGGATCAAGATCACCACGCTGAAGAGGACGGCGGACCCGAGGTAACCGAGGTTGAGCGAGGTGGCGGTGAAGTCGCCCAACGCCGTGCCGAGGGCGAAGGTGGCAAAGACCGTGGCCCAGTAATAGGCCTCGCGCCGCTGGGTGGTGATGCTGTGGATGGACAGGGTTCCTTCGCTGCGCTGCCACATCCAAAACACGCACGCCAGGACGACGGCCCACAGAAGGGTGGTTCCGGCGTAGGGGATGTGAACGTCGAGGTGCAGGAAGTCCGAGACGCCGGTTCCAAAGATGGCGATGGCGAAGGCCAGGGACCAGTAGGCGAAGGCCTGATACCGACGGGTGGCGAACTGAAGTACGAGCGCCACGAGGAAGACGCCGACCTCGGTCGCGCCGCCTTTGATGTTTCCCCAGGTCTTGAGATAGTCCGAGGTGGCTTCGCCACCGGCCGTCGTGAGGATCTTGACGACCCAGAACAAAAAGATAGTTTCGGGAACTTTCGCCGCGACCGGCGCGGGAAAGATCAGTCCGATCAGCGGCAGTCGGCCGTCAGAACTTGACTTGCGTTGGTGTCGCGGCGCTGGCACGTGGTCCCGTCTTCACTGTGGAGGCCAATTCAGCATAGAAGGCCCGCAATGGCCAACAACAGATCAGCGGAGATCGCGCGGCCGCGCGGCTTAGGGGAGTTCGCTGAGAAGGTGGGCCAACACGACGGGCTGATCCCCTTGGACGGAGTGACCCGCGCCCTCAAGGGGAACGATGGTCGCCCCCGGTAGTCGCGAGAGAACTTCGGCGACGTCCTCGTCGTCCACCACCGATCCTTGAGCCATGCCGCGCACGAGGGTGACGGGCACGGTGAGCGAACCGAGCGTGTCCCACAGATCGCTGACGGGGGGCGCCTCAAGGGGAGCGGGACCGTGCTGTTGGTGGCGCCATACCCAGGTCCCGTCGCTTCGTTGGAGGGCGTTGTGCACGATGCCCCGTCGAAGAGATGAGACCGAGCGCGTCGGGTTGTGTTCGATCGTGCGCGCGAGCAGTTCGTCGAAGTTGTCAAAGGTGGCGGGTCCGTTCACGAAGTTCGTGATGTGTCGGGCTTTGTCGGCGTTGACGCCCGGCGTGATGTCGATCAGAACGAGACGGCGGACCAGGTCAGGTCGCTCGCTCGCGACGAGGATCGACGTCAGCCCGCCCAGGGACATGCCGACGAGGGTCACCGGGGCGCTGGTGAGTTGTTCGAGGGCGCGGGAGACGTCGCGCGCGTGCGAGGCGATCGCCGAGCTCCCGTAGGGCGAGGGATCAGAGTGACCGTGGCCGGGGAGATCGAGGGCGATGAGCGGTCGCTGCAGGGCGAGGGCCACGGTGTCGAAGGTGTGGGCGTTCTGCGCCCCCCCGTGAACCAGGACGAACTCGGGCTCGTCGACTCCCCAGCGCAGGCCGCTGAGTTGACGAAGACCGTCGACCGCGATGAAAAACCGCTGCACCGGTGGCACCTCGACGTGGAGGCCCCACTCGTCAATGTTCTCGTGAAATAGTGAAAACTCGTCGTAGGAACTCTCCACACACCTGAGCGTAGGGGAACACTGCTAGAGATAGAAGGGTGAGTCGCCCCACCTGTATGGTCGTGCTCGCCGCGGGCGAGGGATCGAGGATGCGTTCGTCGCGTCCCAAACCCCTTCACCAACTCTGTGGACGCGCCATGGTGCGCTTCGTCCTCGACGCCACCCAACAGGACAACGTGCGGGCCACGGTGGTGGTGGTGGGTCACCACGCCACCTGGGTTGAGAAGGAGTTGAGCGCCGGAGCGTCGCCGCGTCGCCCCCTCACCTTTGTCGAGCAGCGTGAGCAACTCGGCACCGGCCACGCGGTCTCGGTGGCGCTCGCCGCCATCGACGACGCGATTGGCGACACCGACGGCGACGTGGTGATCTTGCCCGGCGACCACCCGCTCTTGCGCCGGGCGAGCGTCGCGCGCCTCCTCGAGGTTCACCGCGACCGCCAGGCCGCCCTCACGGTCTTGAGCGCGCACCTCGAAAACCCTACGGGTTATGGACGCGTGATCCACGCGAAGGACGGCACGCTCGAGCGCATCGTCGAAGAGCGCGACGCGACCGAGAGCGAACGAACGCTCACCGAAGTGAACACCTCGATCATGGTGGTGCGTCAGAGTCTTCTCGGGCCGGCCCTTCGCCGCCTGGGGCGTCACAACGCCCAGCAGGAGTACTACCTCACCGACTTGGTGGAAGAGCTGTCGGACATGGGCCACCTCGTGACCTCTTGGCAGTTGGAGGACGCCAACGAAGCGCTCGGCGTGAACGACCGACGCCAGCTGGCCCACGCCGAGCACGTGCTCCGGGCGCGAATCAACGAGGAGTGGATGGCCCGCGGCGTCACCATGTGGGATCCGACCCAGACCTACGTCGACGCCGACGTGGAACTCGCGGCGGAGGTGACGTTGCTGCCGGGAACGATCTTGAAGGGTCACTGCGTGATTGGGCGCGGCGCGACCGTGGGGCCGAACGCCGTCTTGCGCGACGTTGAGGTCGGTGAAGGTGCGACCATCGCCACGGTGGACGCGGCGCACGTGCGCGTCGGCGCGGACGCGAACGTCGGGTCCTTCGTGGTGTTGAGTCCGGGCACCGTCGTCTCGGCGGGCGAAATCGTGACGCCCTTGTCGTACCGTTCTCACTAGAGCCTCGCGTTCGCCTGTACGCTGGCGCCGTGGAGTCACTCGCCAAACGCCGCCTGGTGCTCGTCTCAGGTCGCTGTCACCCGGCCCTGGCGATGGACGTGGCCGAGAAACTCGGCATTGAGCTCACCGAGGCCAACCTGCGCGAGTTCGCCGACGGCGAGATCCACTGTCGCATCGATGAGTCAATTCGTGGCGCGCACGTGTTCATTATGCAAACGCACGCGTCACCCGTGAACGACTCGGTCATGGAACAGCTCATCATGATCGACGCCGCCAAGCGCGCCTCGGCCAAGAGCATCACCGCCGTCGTGCCCAACTACGGGTACGCCCGTCAGGATCGTAAGACCGCCGGTCGCGAGCCGATCACCGCGAAACTGGTCGCCGACATGCTCCAAACCGCGGGGGCGACCCGCGTGCTGTCGGTGGACTTTCACTCCGGGCAGATCCAGGGATTCTTTGACATCCCGGTCGACCATCTGGTCGCGGCGCCGGTGCTCGAGGGCTACCTCAAAGCGAACGCCAACCCCCACGAACTGGTGGTCGTGGCGCCCGACGCCGGTCGCGTGAAGGTCGCCGAACGCTACGCCCAGCACCTGGGATGCGACCTGGCCCTCGTCCACAAGACGCGTCCGCGCGGCGCCCTCAACGTCGCCGAAGCCCGTCACATCGTGGGTGACGTCGAGGGTCGTCACTGCGTCTTGATCGACGACATGATCGACACCGCCGGGACCATTGTCGCCGCGTGCGACCTTTTGAAGCAGCACGGAGCGGAAGAGATCTGGGTGATGGCGACTCACGCGGTCTTCTCGCCTCCCGCGGTCGAGAGGCTGTTCAACGCGCCCATCAGTCGGGTCATCGTGACCGACACGCTGCCCCTCGGGCCGGAGAAGCGTTTCGAGAAGCTCGAGATTCTCTCGATCGCCCCGATACTGGCGAACGCGATCTCGGCCATTTTCGACGACACCTCGGTGTCGGACATCTTCGGGGGAGAAAACCTCCTCTAGCCTGACCGGCAACGTTCGCCCGGGCGACCTAGCCTTGCGCTGAGCAGGAAAGGGGTGTCACGGTGAGAATCAGTCGAAGTCCTTCACCCTTCTTCGGTCCCGGTGGGCCCCATCGCGTCGGTGTCTTCTTCGGACCGGGGCCGCGCGGCGGTTCACTCGTGCCCTTGGTCGCGTTACTTTTCTTCATCGCCGTGATCGTGCTGGTCGTCTTGTTCATTCGCCAAGAAAGAATGCGGCGCTCCGGGAGACTGGTCAGCGCGGGCGGGGCCCCGGGGCCCTTCGAAGCGCTGCGAATTCTGGACGAACGCTTGGCCAAGGGCGAGATTGACGCGGAGGACTACAAGGTCCGCCGCGATCTGCTCCGGAGTTCGCCCTAAAGGCGAACTGGAGGGTCCCCGTCCCGGGGCGGTAGACTATTTCTCCCGTGCGTAGCCCTTAGGCCGCCAGTCATTTCTTAGAGGAGCACTCATGTCACAGGTCACGTTGCAGGCGTCGACGAGTCGTGCGCAGGGATCGGCGAGTTCGCGGCGCTTGCGCCACGAGGGGGCCATTCCCGGCGTGATCTACGGCCACGGCGTGGGACCCTTTCCGGTCGCCGTCAACGCCAAGGAGTTCCGCACCGCCGTGTCGGGCGAGCAGGGACTGAACGCCCTTATTACCTTGGACGCCGACGGCACCAAGTACACGGTGATGGCTCGCGAACTTCAACGCCACCCGGTGCGCGGCACGGTGTCGCACATTGACTTTCAGGTGGTCGACCCCAACCAGGCCGTGGTGGCCGAAGTGCCCCTGCACCTCATCGGGGACGCCGTCGAAGTACGCCACGCCGACTGGGAGGTCGACCAGCAGATGTTCAGCCTGGAAGTCAGCGCCCGTCCGGACCAGATTCCCAACTTCGTCGAAGTCGATATCTCGGGACTGAGCGTGGGGGCCGCTATTCGTGTGAGTGACCTGGTGTTGCCCAAGGGCGTCGAGGCGGCGGGTGACCCCTCGGCCTCGGTCGTAGCGACGCACGCCGGTCGCACCGCCAAGGCCGTACCTGGCGCCACCGAAGCTCCCACGGAGTAGTTCGTCATGGCGCTTCGGCGCACTCGTGAAAACGACCGACGAGGGCAGTCGAGCCGGTTGCTCATCGTGGGTCTGGCCAATCCCGGAAGCGACTATGAAGGTTCGCGCCATAACGTCGGCGGCGACGCCGTGCGTCTGGCGGTCGCTCGCCGGGGTGGGCAGCTCAAACTCGAACGACACCAGCGCGCTCTCACCGCCACCGTGGCGACCCCGCAGGGACCAGTGACGCTGGCGGTCCCGGTCGTCTTCATGAACGAGTCGGGTTCGGCCATCCCACCACTGCTGCGTCGCACCTCGATCGATGATCTCTCGCGCCTGGTCGTGGTGCACGACGAGTTGGACCTCGATCCCGGACGCGTGCAGATCAAGTTCGGCGGTGGTCTCGCCGGACACAACGGGCTGCGCTCCATCGCCCACACCATGGACAGCCAGGAGTTCGCTCGCGTGCGTATTGGTATCGGAAAGCCACCGAGCAAGGAGCAGGGCGCCAACTACGTTCTGAGACGCCCCACGGGCCAACTCCGCGAGTCGTTGGCCCTCGACGTCGCCCGGGCGGCGGACGCGATCGAGACCCTGCTCGACTACGGATTCGACGACGCTCAGCAGCGCGTGAACGGATCGTGAGCGAGGTCGCACTTCGTCGCGTTCTCGAGCGCGTCGCGCCCAGCGTGCGCGCTTCGCTCGCCGCCGGCTCCTTCGTGGCGTCGAGTTACGCCACCCCGCTGGCGCTCTCCGCGCTGGCCCTGGAGGAGGATCTCCTGATCGCCGTCACGGCCACCTCCACCGAGGCCGAACACGTTCGCGACGCGGTGGCGGCGTGGTGGGGGGAGAGCGAGGTGGCCCTGTGGCCCGGGTGGGACACCCATCCCCTCGAACGCGTGAGCCCCGACGCTCAAGTGATGGCGATGAGGTCGCTCCTTCGTTGGCGCATTCGCGAGGGCCGGGCCCCGCGCGTCGTGGTGGCCTCGGCTCGCTCGATCGCCCAGGTACTCTCACCCGAGCCGCTCACCGAACCGCTCGTGCTGCGCCGCGGCAGTGAGATCGAACGAGATCGTTTCGTGCAGCGCCTGGTCGACATGGGGTACCGACGAGAGCAGCTCGTGGAGCATCGGGCGGAGATCGCCGTGCGCGGTGGCATCGTGGACGTCTGGCCGGCCCAGAACGACGAGCCCGTCCGACTCGACTTCTTCGGCGACGAGGTCGAGCGGCTCACCGTCTTTGACATCGCGACCCAGCGATCGACCCACGACCTCGACGAGGCGATCATCGCCCCCGCGCGCGAGTGGTTGCCCGGCGCGGGCACTCGCCAACGGGCCGAGGTTCTCGCCGACCGGGCCCCCTGGGCGCAGACCACGTTTGATCGCGTGGCGAGTGGGCAGCTCTTCGACGGGATGGAAGGGTGGATGGGGCTCTTCGTCACCGAGCCGACCACGCTGTTGGACGAGGTAACCGGGGCGCGGGTCGTCGTCGTGGAGCCCTCGCGCGTTCGTTCGCGCCTCGAGGAACTGCTCGGCGAGGAGCGCGAGCTGACGGACGTGGTGGCGGCGACCTGGCGAGCGAGCGACGACGTACCGCTGCTTCATCTCACGTTCGACGAGGTTCTCCAAGGGCGAATCGACCTGAGCCTCGACACGGGGGCCACGGCGTTCGAGTCGACGCTCACGTCGCCGCCCGTCGTTCAAGGCGACGCCGCGAGGATCGCCGCGCACGTGCGCGGTTGGTCGAAGAGTCGTCGCGGCGTGATCTTGACCTCCACGCCCGGCGCCATCGAGCGCATGGCTGAACAGTTGCGCGGTGAAGGTCTCGAGGTCACGACCGATCCCGCTCGAGTGCTCGAGGCGCGTCTCAGCGTGCTGGAGAGTTCACTCCCGTCGGGCTTCTTCCTCGACGAGCCCGAGGTGGTCGTCTGGAGCGAGAGCGACCTTACGGGACGGCGCGCCCAACGTCGCGTGGCGCGCACCCGCGCCCGAAACGTCGACGGCTTCTTCGACGACCTGTCGGTGGGCAGCTACGTCGTTCATCGTCAGCACGGCGTGGCGCGCTTTTCGGGCACCACGACGCGCGCGATCAACGGGGTCACGCGGGACTACTTGATTCTGGAGTTCAAGGACGGTCGCAGTTATTGGCCCACCGAGCAGATTGACGCCCTCACCCCCTACACCGGGGGCGACTCGCCGGCGCTCTCGCGAATGGGCGGGGCCGAGTGGCAAAAGACGCGGGCGAAGGCGCGCGCCGCGGCCTACCTCGTCGCCCAAGAGCTGGTCGACCTGTATCGCCTGCGGACCGTCGCCGAGGGGCACGCCTTCAGCCCCGACACCGCCTGGCAGCGAGAGATGGAAGAGCTCTTCCCCTTTACGCTCACCGCCGACCAGGCGCAGGCCATTCTCGACGTGAAGGCCGACATGGAGTCGCCGCGTCCCATGGACCGGCTGGTCTGCGCGGACGTGGGATTTGGCAAGACCGAGGTGGCGTTGCGCGCGGTCTTCAAGGCCGTCCAGGACAACTACCAAGCGGCGGTGCTGGTGCCCACGACGCTGCTCGCCAGCCAACACTTCGCGACCTTCGCGGAGCGCTTCGCGGGCTTTCCGCTCAAGGTGGCGCTGCTCAGTCGATTCGTCGATGACGTCGAGTCCAAGGCGACCATGGAAGGGCTGGCGGACGGATCGGTGGACGTGGTCATCGGGACCCACCGTCTCCTGAGTGAGAACGTGGCCTTCAAGAAGCTGGGGCTCCTGGTCGTTGACGAGGAGCAGCGCTTTGGCGTGACCCACAAAGAAGCGATCAAATCGCGTTCGGTGGGGGTGGACGTCTTGACCCTCAGCGCTAGTCCCATTCCGCGCACGCTGGAGATGGCCTTTACCGGCATTCGCGATCTCTCGATGATCACCACGCCGCCGGCCGACCGTCGCCCGATCCTCACCCACGTCGGGGAGTTCAACGAACCCGCGGTGGTGGAGGCGATCCGGCGAGAGCTGTTGCGCGAGGGACAGGTCTTTTACGTGCACAACCGGGTGACCGACATCGATCACGTGGCCCGACGCCTGGGACAGCTCGTGCCCGACGCGCGCGTGGCCGTGGCCCACGGTCAGATGGATGAGGGCTCCCTGGAGCGCGTCATGATCGACTTCTGGGAGCGTCGTCTCGACGTGTTGGTCTGCACGACGATCGTGGAGTCGGGGATCGACCTGCCCTCGGTCAACACGCTCATCGTGGACCGCGCCGAGCGACTGGGACTGGGTCAACTGCACCAGCTGCGCGGTCGGGTGGGACGCAGCGGTCAGCGGGCCTACGCCTACCTCTTTCACCCCGCCGATCAGGTTCTTTCAGAAACCGCCCACGAACGCTTGCGCACCATCGGTGACAACACGGCCCTGGGCAGCGGCTTCAAGATCGCGATGCGCGACCTCGAGATCCGCGGCGCGGGCAACCTGCTCGGACACGACCAGTCCGGACCGGTGGCGGCCGTGGGCTACGACCTCTACGTGCAACTGGTCGCCGAGGCCGTCGCCGACGCCAAGGGCATCTCGCTGCCCGAGGTCACCCCGATCAACCTCGACGTGCCCGGTGAGGCTCATCTGCCCAAGAACTACGTCGAGGCCGACGACGCGCGCCTCGAGGCGTACCGACGTCTGGCCGGGGTCACCACGCCCGAGGAGTTGGAGGACCTGCGTAGCGAGTGGATCGACCGTTACGGGGCGCTGCCGGCGCCGACCCGCGGCCTACTTGGAGCTCGCTCAGCTCCGCCTGGTCTCCCTGGAGTACGGCGTCACGTCGGTCATCGTGATGCCCGCGCGCGTGGGCGTGAGAAGTCGCCCGATTGTCCGCTTTGGTCCGGTGACTCTCGCCCTGAGCCAGCAGATGCGCGTGCGTCGGACCTACGGATCCGCCGCCTACAACGAGTCGACCCACGAGTTTCGCGTCGAGCGCGCGCCGGGCGAGATCACGCCCGCCGCCCTCACGGCGTTGATTCACGACGTGTACGCGCCGACCGAGGCGACGGCCTGACTCGGTAGCATGACAGGGTGCGTCGCCTCGTAGCCCTGTTTGTTGTCGCGCTCCTGGGCGCCACCGCGTACGGAGTGAGTGGAGCCTCCTCGGGCGTCAGCGCGAATCACCAAGGGGTGTCCAGCTACGCGATGGACGCGGAACTCTCCGCCATCTCGCACAACGCCGACCTGGCCTGCTACATCAGTTCCCTCGATACCGCCAGCTACGTCGCGGGCGCGGGCAGTGACTCCGTGAAGGCGAGCGCGGCCGCGACCTGGGCCAACCTGCGCGTCGAGGGCCTCGCCATCAACCAGTACGTCACGACGACGTTCAAGTACCATCCCGACGCCGCGGAGCTGGCGGCGGCGAAGACCTCGTTGGAAGACGAGATGACCCAAGAGGCGGCGAACAGCACGACCAAGTGCACCGGCACCTCGGCCGAGGCGCTCGCCGCGATGCCCGCCGAGATGCGCAGTTCTGAGATTGAGGATCAGGCTACGTCGCTCTACCTGGTGAAGAAGTTGAACCAAACGGTGCCCCTGACGAAGGCGTCCATGACGAAGTACTACAAGAGCCACGTGACGGACTACGACACGCTGTGTGTCTCGATCGCGCTGGTGACCCCGGTGGACGTCCCCGTCTTTGAGAAAGCCGAGGCCACCGGGGCCAGCGTGGCGACGCTGGCGAAGAAGTACTCTCAAGACCCCACGTCCGCCGCGAAGGGCGGAGCCTACGGTTGCTACTCGCCCTCAAGTCCGTACTACACCAGCGTGCGCGCCGACGTGGCCGGCGCCAACTTCGACGCCTTCACGGCCACGCCCCAGTACACCGATCAAGACGGCGTCGAGTACGCCCTGTTCGTGGCGGTGACCAAGCGCACGCGAAACTCCTACACCGTCGCGGCGTCGACGGTGTTGAGTGACCTGCGCAGCTTGAACGCCGAAGCCGCCGACCAAGTGAAGGTCTCCCTCCTCTCTCACGCCGCCGTGTACGTCGACCCGTCCTTTGGTCAGTGGGGGCAGAACACGACGGGACCGGAGGTCTTCGCCCCGAGCGTTCCCTCGACGGCCAACGTCACGGGAGCCGAGACGCTCACCTCAGGCGCTGCCACGTATCAGTGAACCCGGTCGTTCGCGTCGTCGGACTAGGACCGAGCACCGCGGAGCACATCACCGAGCGCACGGCGCGACTGATTCGCGAGTCAGCCGTCGTTCGCTTTCGCACCGTGGTGCATCCGGGCGCCCTCCACTTCGGCGAGGTCGAGAGCTACGACGAGTTTTACGAGCGCGCCGACTCCTTCGACGATCTCTACGATGAGATCGCTGACGATCTGGTGCGTCTCGCGTGGGAGTCTTCGGCCCGAGAGGTTCTCTTCGTCGTGCCCGGTTCACCGGTGGTCGCCGAACGAACCGTGGAACTGCTGCGCGAACGCGACGACGTTCGCGTGATCACCGAACCGGCGGTGTCAGTGATCGACGTGGCCTGCGCGGCGCTCGGGCGCGATCCCATGAGCGCGGGACTCCGCATCGTTGACGCCTTGGCCTCGGTGGAGAACCTGCGAGGACCTGGCCCGATATTGCTGCTCCAGACGTACTCGCCCGAGATTCTCGCCACCGTCACGGACCGACTGCCCCCCTCAGTCGAGGTCACGATCCTCCATCACCTAGGCCTTGAGGACGAGGCGATCGTGACCTCTCGAGCGAACGAACTCACCAACTTCGCTGGCGCTGACCACTTGACCTCGCTCTGGATCAATGAGTTCCGTGACGCCGGTGAAGCGATGAGCGATCTCCTCGCCGTCATGCGACGACTGCGCGCCGAGTGCCCCTGGGACCAGGAGCAGACGCACGCGAGCTTGACGCCCTATCTCATCGAAGAGGCCTACGAGGCTCTCGACGCGCTGGAGGCGTTCGTCCGCGCGTCGAAGGACGGCGTGCCCGACGAGGCGCTCGTTCGCCACGTCGAAGAAGAGCTCGGTGACCTACTACTGCAGATCGTGTCCCACGCGGAGCTCGCGAGCGAAGAGGGAAGGTTTGACTTCATCTCCCTCGCTGACGCCGTGCGCCAAAAGAACATCGGTCGCCACCCTCACGTCTTTGGTGACGTCAAGGTCGCGAACGCCGAAGAGGTAGCGACCCGCTGGGAAGTCATCAAGCAGAGCGAGAAGGGTCGCGAGAGTGTCACCGATGGCATCGCGTGGCAGCTTCCCTCGCTGACGCTCTATACCAAGTTGCTGCGAAAGGCGGCGTTGGTCGACATGGATGGCGAGTCTGGAGAGTCGGCCCGGTTACGCGCGAGTCAGGCGCTCGCCGCGCTCAAGTTTGATCGAGATCGTGCAGGTGACGCGGACTCAACATCGGACGTTTCGCGCGCGTGGGGCGATGCGTTGAGCGCGCTAGTCGTTGCCGCGAGATACTCAGGTGTTGACCTCGAGAGAGTGCTGCGTGAGCGCGCGTTGTTGCTGCGCGACGCGATTCGCGAGCACGAAGCGACAAAACTCGCCGAGTAACCTTGGTCCCAAACTGAGGAGACGCACATGAGCGCGATTGAAGTAGTCCTGGGCCGTCAGATTCTCGACTCACGGGGCAACCCCACGGTCGAGGCCGAGGTGCACTTGGAGTCGGGCGCGATCGGGCGGGCGGTCTCGCCCTCGGGTGCCTCCACGGGTATTCATGAGGCGGTTGAGCTGCGTGACGGCGACAAGGAGTGGGGCGGAAAAGGCGTCTCGACGGCGGTGGGCTACGTCAACGGCGAGATCAACGACGCCCTAGAAGGGTACGAGGCGGAAGATCAGCGCGCCGTGGACTTCGCGATGATCGACCTCGACGGTACCGCCAATAAGGGTCGACTCGGGGCGAACGCGATCCTGGCCGTCTCCCTCGCCAACGCCAAAGCCGCGGCCATCGAGAGCGACCTGCCGCTGTATCAGTACCTCGGGGGAGTGAACGCCCACGTGCTTCCGGTGCCCATGATGAACGTGGTGAACGGCGGAGCGCACGCGAAGAACACCATCGACTTTCAGGAGTTCATGGTGATGCCCGTGGGGGCGGCGTCCTTCAGCGAGGCGTTGCGCTGGGGGACCGAGACCTACCACGCCCTGAAGGGCATCTTGGAACGGCGCGGACTCTCCACCGCGGTCGGCGACGAGGGCGGCTTCGCACCCGACCTGCCCGACGCCGAGACCGCGGTCAAGGTGTTGATGGAAGCCATCGAGGCCACCGGTCGTACGCCGGGCCGCGACATCGCCATCGCGATGGACCCCGCCGCCAGTGAGTTCTACCGCGACGGGGCGTATCACCTCGACGGCGAAGGCCGCGTGCTCTCGAGCGGCGAGCTCGTCGACTACTGGGTTGACCTGTGTGGCCGGTACCCGATCGTCTCGCTGGAAGACGGCATGGCCGAAGAGGACTGGGACGGCTGGGCGGCGCTCACCTCACGTCTCGGCGACAAAGTCCAGTTGGTCGGCGACGACGTCTTTGTCACCAACACCGAACTGTTGCAAAAGGGCATCTCCCGGGGCGTCGCCAACTCAATTCTGGTGAAACTGAACCAGATCGGAACTCTCAGCGAGACGCTCGACACGGTTCGTCTGGCGAACGTAAACCGTTACAGCGTGGTGATTTCGCACCGATCGGGTGAGACCGAGGACGTGACGATCGCCGACGTGGCCGTCGCGACCAACGCCGGTCAGATTAAAACGGGCGCACCGGCGCGTTCTGATCGGGTCGCGAAGTACAATCAGTTGTTGAGAATTGAAGAACAGCTCGGTGACCAAGCCCGCTTCGTCGGGGCTTCGTCACTGTCGGGAGCGTCAGGTGTCAGCAACTCATAGCGTCAATGCGCCGCATCGCAATCACTGGATGCTGCCCCTCGCCGTCGTCACGGCCGCCATCATGCTGGTCGGGTGGTTCCCGGCGAGCGCTCTCTGGCACCAGCAAGCCCAACTCAACGCGACGGCCAGCGAGATCAAGACCGTCCAGCGCCAAGAGGCGATCTTGAAGAACGAGTCCACGACCGTCGACACCAAAGCCGCCGCCACCCAGCTGGCGCGCGCGCAGTATCAACTGGTGAGCCCCGGACAGAGTTTGATTCAGGTCCTGCCGGGTGACTCGGCGGGCCAGGTCTCGGCGAACTCGGTTGACCCGGGATTTCAGCCGCTGGTCTCTCCGTCGTCGGCGGCCCTGCCGAGCACGGCGACGACCTCACCAGCGACTTCGACGCGCCACCACGACCACGGGTTTCTTTCCCGCTTGGTGCGCACGCTCGAGTTTTGGCGTTGACGTTTCGCGACGCGACGGGTGATGATCAACTCCTCGTTGAAACGCTGATCGGCCGCCCCCTGGGTGGACGTTTCGCCGTGGTGGTTCGGGCTAGAGACGGACGGCCCGTGGTGATCGAGAACGAACCGCACCTGCGCGACGGCACGCCCATGCCGACCCTCTATTGGCTGGTCGATCCGGAGTTGCACGACGCCGTCAGTCGTCTCGAAAGCGAGGGCGGGGTCCATCGCTTCGAGGCGCTCGTTGACGCGGACGAGCTCCAGCGAGTTCACGACGACTACGCCCGTCGCCGTGCCGCGGCAACTGTTCGCGAGGATCTGGTCCAGGCGAGCGGGGGGGTCGGCGGCACCCGGATCGGGGTGAAGTGCTTGCACGCTCATCTGGCGAACTATCTCGTCTGCGCCGAGGATCCCGTCGGCCAACTGGTGGCCACGACATTGAAGATTGGCGTATTTCAGTTGGAGGACGTTCGTGGGTGACGCGATCGCCGCGTTTGATTGCGGGAGCAACTCGACGCGTCTTCTCATCGCCGACCACGAGGGGACGGCCCTGGTTCGTTCGATGAACATCACGCGACTAAGTCAGGGCGTGGACGCCTCGAAGACGCTCTTGCCCGACGCGATGGAGCGAACGCTCGCGGTGCTGCGCACCTACCGCGCGGCGTGCGACCGCGAGGGCGTCACGCGCGGGCGACTCGTCGCGACCTCGGCCGTTCGCGACGCGCTAAATGGCGAGGAGTTCCTTCGACGTGCGCACGAAACTGTGGGCGTGCCAGCGGACGTCCTCGCCGGTGCGGAAGAAGCGGCGCTCTCCTACGCCGGAGCGACGAAGGATCTGGTGTTCGCGGAGGCGCCCACCATGATCGTCGACATCGGCGGGGGTTCGACCGAACTGGCCGTCGAACTGGACGACACCCTCGTGAGTTACTCCATGCAACTCGGGAGCGTGCGGGTCACCGAGCGCGCCCTCGGGCGAGGGGTGGTGAGCGCGCCGAGTGACCTCGCCGCACGGACCATGATCGATGAGGAGATTGAGCGGGCCTTCGCCGCTCGGCCGGAGTTCGCGAGGGTCGTCGGCCACGTACGCCTCGTCGGCCTGGCCGGCACCGTCGCCACCCTGGCCCAGATGGACGCCCAACTCCTCGCCTACGACCGCGAGGTCGTGCACCATCGGGTCCTGTCGCTCGCGACGGTGGACCGGTGGCGCGACCTGCTCGCGAGCGAGACGCCCGAGGTGCGACTGAGCCACCCCGGCATGGTCGAGGGTCGTGAAGACGTCTTGCCGGCGGGACTCTACATCCTCGATGCCGTCATGCGGCGGGTGGACGTGGATCAACTATTAAGTTCCGAAAATGACATCCTGGACGGCATTGTCGCCTCGCTCCTCGGCCGCTGAGATTGCGCGGGTGACAACGACCTGTAACGATGAGAAGGTGAGAGAACGCTCATGGTGACCACTCGGAGCGCCATCTATTCGCCGATAACCCTGCACGGGCGGCGAATCGTGCTGCGCACCATGAGCGAACCGGACTACGAGGCCTGGCACGAAGTGCGAAAACGTTGCCGCGACTGGCTCCTTAAGTGGGAGCCACGTTCCGCGCACGCGTCGCACCTGGCTGAGGATCGTCGCAGTTTCGTGAGCCGCTGTGCCATTCGAGAACGCGAACGTCAGATCGGCACGGGTTTTGGCTTTGGCATCTTCGTCGAGGGTCGTTTCGTGGGCGAGATCACGCTGTCATCCATTCAGCGCGGACCGTTGCAGTCGGCCTACATCGGATACTGGATCGACGAGGCGGTGGCCGGCCAAGGTCTGATGCCCGAAGCGGTGGTAACGATGCTGCAGTACGCCTTTGAGTCCCTGCGACTACACCGCGTTGAGATCAACATCATTCCGAGGAACTCACCCTCTCGTCGCGTGGTGGAAAAGCTAGGACTGCGCTTCGAGGGAATCTCCGAGCGGTATTTGGAGATCGACGGCGCGTGGGAAGACCACGCGCGCTACGCCATCACGGCCGAAGAGTGGAGCGACCGGGCCCCCGAACTGGTGACCGACTGGCTCATTCCTCAGCACCGCTAGATCGCTTCGTAGCGACGACCTCGCAGTTCGGCGAGTGAGGCGGTGCGCATCTGGCCCTTCAAGACCGACGCGACGCCGAGGCCACCCGGGCCACCGTTTCGTCCCACGACCAGCAGGGCGTTCTCGTCACCGCGGGCCAGCACGAGGCCCTGGAGTCGCGCCTCGCGCGCGGCCGCCGCCGCGTCCTCGGCGCGCACGTCGAGCGGGAGCTCGACCACGATGTTCTCGTAGCGCGTGGTGCGAATGGCGCGAATGTCGCGCAGCATGATCCCGGCGTCGCGCAGGGGCCGCACCGACGAACCGGGCACGTCTTTCCACGTGACGAGGAGCGGTTTCACGCTGAGGCCCAACTGATCCGCGAGGTAGAAGAGCTCGACGTCAAAGGCGAATCGGTCGACCATGGCGAAGGACGCGAGCAGACGCGCCGCAGCGAGCTGAAAGCCTTTGCAACCGCACTGCGTGTCTCGCTGTCCGGTGCGGGTGTAGTGGTGGGCGAACCGGTGAAAGAGGGAGCCGCCGAGGGTGCGCAGTGGCGATCCGTAGGCGATTCGTCCGGCGACCGCGCGCGTGCCCGGCACGAACTCGGTGTCGCGCAGCGACGTCGTGAATAGGGGGAACTGTCCCGGGTCGATGGCCATGTCGGCGTCGGCCGTGATGACGTTGGTTCCGCGCGCCAGTCCCATGCCGAGACGCAGGGCGGCGCCCTTGCCCCGGTTGGTCGGCTGTTGGAGAAAGAGGGCGTGCTCCAGATGCCCGTACACCTCGTGCGCGCGCGTGAGCGTGTTGTCGCTCGAGCCGTCGTCCACGACGATGACCTCGACCCCCGACTCCCCGATCACTTCGAGCGTCGGGGCGAGACGCTCGTAGCCCGCTTCGAGCCGCGCGCTCTCGTTGAACGCCGGAATGACGATGGTCAGGTCGATCATGGGTTAGGGTCGCGCGGCTCCGTACAGCCCGGCCGTGAAGAGCGGGGCGAGAGCGACGTTAGTGCCCGTGTGCGCGGCCGCAATCGTCGTATCGACGCCCCAGGGTCCCGATCCGACGTACATCACCACGTGGTCCACCTCGTTGTCACCATCGAGGTTGTAATAGAACAAGAGGTCGCCCGGCTGGAGGTCGGTCAGGGCCACGTGGAGCATGTCGGGCCACTGGGTCTCGGTGGTGCGAGGGATCGAGATCCCGACCTTGCCCCAGGCCCACTGGACGAGACCCGAGCAGTCAAAGCCCACCCCGGGCGTCTCGCCGCCCCAGACGTAGGGCACGCCGATCTGACTCTCGGCGGCCTTGACCGCGGCCTCGCCTTGGGCCGTGCCGGCCACTTCGGCGATGGTGGGCTGGGCGATGGCCTCAGTTTCCGCCTCGATGACCTGGTTGGCGGCGTTCTGACCGCCGACGGCCGACGCGGCCGTGACGGCCTGCTCCTCGGCGGCCGTGTTGTGATCCTTGGCCGCGATGACGCCCTGAGTGATCTCATAGTTGATGATCTGAACGCGGTACTGCGCGGTGACCGAGGCGAGCTCGGCCGAGGTCTGATTTTGCAGAGCCACTTCGGACTCGAGAAGTCCTTTAATGGCGTCGGTCTGCTGCTGGGCTTTGACGCGTTGACTAGCCACCCGCGCGCGCTGATTGGCCAACTTGGCGACGGTCTGCTCGAGGGCGGTCTTCTCTCGTTGGAGCTTGGCTTCGAGGGCGTTGAGATTGCCGATGACCTGGTCCTGATAGATCCGCTCGGCTTCACTCCGGTTGACGTTCTGGTTAAACAGCGAGATGACCTGGGACTGGGAGACGCCGAGCACGAACGCCCGGACGACCGCCACGACGACCTTCTTTCTAGTGGCGTCGACCTGGGAGCGTTTCTTGGCCTCTTTGACCTTCAGGTCCGCGATGTTGGCGTCGAGGGTGGTGATGTTGCCGTTGATCGAGGTCAGTTTGGCTTCGTCGGCGTCGTACTGGTTCGCCGAGATCTCGCTGCGCTGCTCTTGACGGGCGAGGGCGGCCGAGAGATCCTTCATGGCGGCTTGGGTCTGGGTGATGGACCGGGCCCCGGCGGGGGCGGGCACGACGAGCCACGACCCGCTCAGCGCAGCCGCAAGGACGAGTGAAAGAAACCGAATCGTGCTCCGACGACGCACGCGCAACATATCAATCCAGCCTAGTTAGCGGCCCTCGAAAAACCCGTCGTTTCGATGAAATCGTAACAATGCATTAGCGTTACGACGCGACACTGCTGCGCGGGGGCGTAGCCCAATTGGCAGAGGCAGGGCGCTTAAACCGCCTCCAGTGAGGGTTCGAGTCCCTTCGCCCCTACGCAGCGTGGGCCCCGCCCAATTTTTAGTAGCGTTGAAGGGTGGCGAAAAGCAATTTAGGCAAACGGGTCAGCAGTGTGGGCTCCCAAGGTGGCGGCAAGACCTACAAAAAAACCCGTCCCGCGAACTTCTACGGCGCCCTCGCCGTCATCGTGATTCTCGGTCTCGCCCTCACCGCCTACTCGCGCTACGAGTACCAAAACCCGGCCAAGCGCTCGACCACGACGACCATCGCCCCCGGTATTGGTTCGGTGCAGTACGCCGCCCTCTCCCTGCAGGACTGCGGGACGACCCTTCCCGCGCTGTTGCCCGACGAGACCTATAAGGGCGGCGGATTCATCGTCGGCTCGGACAACGTCATCCGTTTGACCCCCCTGACGAGCGCGGACGCGGGAAAGAACGCTACGTTGACGACCTTCGCGAAGGAGTACGCGGGACTTAAAGTCACGTCGACCGAGCTGGCCATTCCCAAGGCGGACGGCATCGCCAACCCCAAGACGACGTTCAAGACCGGCGAGGCCTGTGGCGCCACGACGAAGTACGCCGGCAAGACCGGCAAAGTGGAGTACGCCTACTGGTCGACGTTGGCCCAAACGAAGCCCACCATCACGACCGATCCCGCCGCCGTCAAGTTCACGAAGGAACTTCGACTCGCGCTGGCCTTCGAGCCCGCGGGGGTCACGCCCAGCGTGCCCTCGGCGTCGACCGTGGACCACATGGTCAGCGACACCGTGACGCCGACCACGACCACCACGACCACGACGACCTTGCCGACTACGACGACGACCAGTTCAACGGCCACGACCACCACCACGGCGTCGACCACCACCACCACCACCAAGGGCTGATACTTGCAGGCCATCATTCTCGTCGGGGGGAAAGGGACGAGGCTTCGCCCGCTCACCTACGAAACCCCGAAGCAGATGTTGCCCCTCGTCGGCGTGCCGATGATCGAGTGTGTCCTAGAAGCGCTGGCCCGTCATGGCGTGACCGACGCGGTGCTGTCCCTGGGGTACCTGCCGGACCGGTTCACCGAGGCCTACCCGTCGAATCTGATCAAGGGCGTTCGCGTGGCCTACGCCGTGGAGCCCGAACCGCTTGACACCGCGGGCGCCATTCGCTTCGCGGCCGACTTCACCGACGTGGACGAGACGTTCTTGGTGGTGAACGGCGACGTGGTGACCGACCTCGACGTGACCGCGTTACTCACCTTTCATCGCGAACACCAGGCGGAGGCCACCATCGCCCTGCACCCGGTGGAGGACCCTTCGCACTTTGGGGTGGTGCCCACCGCCGACGATGGCCGGGTGCTCGCCTTCGTCGAGAAGCCGCCGCGCGACGAAGCGCCGACCAACCTCATCAACGCCGGCACGTACGTCTTTGAGCCGCGCGCGCTCGATCGCATCGCCGCCACCGGGCGGGTGAGCGTGGAACGCGAAACGTTTCCCGCCCTCGCGGCCGCCGGGACACTTTTCGCCATGGCCGATCACGCCTACTGGCTCGACACGGGTACGCCCCAGCTGTATCTGCAGGCCAACATCGACATGCTGAAGGGCCGCAACGCGCAGTACGACTTTCACGGTGTGGTGGACGGTTCGTGGCGGGCGAACTCAGCGACCATCGACTCGTCGGCCAAGATCCAGTACTCCGTCGTCGACGTGGGATGCGTCGTCGGGGCCGACGTGGTGCTCGAAGACTCGGTGCTGTTGCCCGGGGCCATCGTGCAAAGCGGCTCGGAGATTCGTTCGTGCATCATCGGACCCGAGGCCGTGATCGGGTTCGGGTCCCAACTTGGCCCGACGTGCGTCGTGGGGGCGAAGGAACGAGTGGCGCCGGACTCCCGGCTCTTTGGCGACGTACGACTGGGCGGCGTGTAGATCAGCGAAACAGGTCGTCGTTCTTTGAACGCACGATGTTGTCACCGATGGATCCGGGCCCAAAGAAGGACTCGTCGAGCCCCCGCACCAGCGCGAAGGGCGTGGCGGCCGCCTTGTGCAGGACGAGATTGGCGGCGCCGGCGATCTCGTCGGCGATTGCCACCTCCGTCGCTTCGAGGAGTCGTCCGTTCGCGTCTCGCGTGCCGCGCAAGTCGAGCAGCGGCGCGAGACCGGCCGATCCGAGCGCGACGTCGGTCACGCCCTGGCGCCACACGCGCCCAAAAGTGTCGGTGATAAGAATCGCGACGTCCACGTTCACCCGGCGAGCCAACTCCGCGCGCATCCGTCGCGCCGAGCGGTCGGGATCTTTCGGCAAGAGCACCGCCGTCCCCTCGTCGGTGTTGGAGAGATCGACTCCGGCGTTGGCGTTGATGAATCCGTGACGAGTTTCGGTAATGCGCAGCGTCCCTCGCCGACGAAGCACCCGCACTGACTCGCCCTCGACGATGGCGACCTTGTGCTCGTCGGTTCCGTCATAGGGCACCACTTGACCCTCTGACTTAGAGACGACCTTGCTGGTCACGACCACCAGGTCGTGGTGGGCGAGGGTCTCGCCGGCCTGCTCGAGGGCCTCGATCAGTATGGTCACTAGGTCGTCCCCTTGGTGAACCTCGACGGCCGTAGCCAGGGAGGTGAGTCGAAGCTCACTCACGACAGCACCACTTTCGCGAGGCGGCGCGCGTTTTCGGGCTCAGCCATGATCGTCGTGGTGACCTCCACGCGAGCGCCGCGCCGGCGAATGCTCTCGGCGAGGTCGCGGTCGGCTTCGTCAATGATCCACGTGCCCACGAGGTCCCCGTAGTACTCCGCCACGCCCCACGCGCTGGACTCGTACCCGAGTTCGCGCAGTAGTCGATCGGCGGGACCCTTGAGCGCCGCGCCTCGAATGATGGGCGAGATCGCCACCACGTCGTCGCGTCGTTCGCGCAGGGCCTCGCGGACCCCGGGCACCTGGAGAATGGGGTCGATGGAGACGAGAGGATTGGACGGAGCGATCACCACCCGGTCGCCGTGCGCGAGCGCCCACTCAACCTCGGCGGTGACCCGAGCGCTCGCGGCCCCGACGACCTCGACCCCGCGCACCACCACGTCGTGTCGCCGTTGAACGAAGTACTCCTGAAAGCTGAGACGACCCTCGTCGGTGAGGAACTCCGTCGCGAGGGGGTCGTCGCTCACCGGCAGCACGGTGACGGTGACCCCGTGGCGTTGCGCGAGTTCCCTAGTGACCTCGGTCTTCGTGGCGCCTTCGGCCAGACGCTGGCTGCGGTAGAGGTGCGTCGCGAGGTCGCGGTCCCCCAGGCGGAACCAGGCGGCGCCCCCAAGTTCGGCGAGCTCGTCCATGACCCGCCAGGTCTCGCCGCGTAGCCCCCACCCCAGCTCGTCGTTGTTCAGACCGGCGAGGGTGTAGGTGATCGTGTCGAGGTCGGGGCAGATGGTCAGGCCGTGTAACACGAGGTCGTCGCCGACGTTCACCACGGCGGTCAACTCGCGCGGATCCACCACGTCACTCAGCGCGCGCAAGAGTCGCGCCGCCCCGACACCGCCCGAGAGAACCGTGATCACCTCCGAAACCTTAGAGGCGCGTCGATATCATCGAGTAGTGAGCACGCTTGACGACGACTGGCCCGGTTCTCCCGCCTACGTCGTGCTGCGCATGAACGGCGGGGCCGTGGAACGCGTGGCCGAGCACGGCGACCTCGAGTCGGTGCGCCCGTGGGCCTCGGTCTCCAAGATGGTCGTGGCCATGGCCTTTGGCGTGGAGATGGACTGGGATCTTCATAGCTACTCCGAGATGGTGGGACCCCAGGGAGCGAACTTCGCCAACCTCTTGTCGCACTCGAGCGGACTGGGCTTGGAAGAGGGCGACCCGGTGGTACCGATCGCGACGAGGAGGGTCTACTCCAATTACGCGGTGGAGCTCGCGGTGTCGCGCCTGGTGGGGGAGAACCCCGCCGGCGAGTGGATGAGTGATCGCGTGTTCATCCCCCTCGGAATGACCACGACGTCGCTCGTCGATCGCCCCGCCGCCGGGGTGTGCGGCTCCACCAACGATCTCGCCACGTTCGCCCTGGCCTGGATGCGCTCCGACCTCCTCGCCCCGACCACGCGCGACCTACTCATCCGCCCCTATCTGCCCGACCTCGCGGGAATCGTGCCGGGCTTTGGTCGATTCACCCCCTGTCCCTGGGGCTTGGGTCCCGAAGTTCGCGGTGACAAGCAGCACTGGATGGGGGACTGGCCCCCACGCAGTTTCGGGCACTTCGGCCAGAGCGGATCGATGTTATTGGTGAACGTCGATGAAGGCATCGCCGTGGTGGCGACGAGCACCGAACCATTCGGGGCGTGGGCCGTCACGCTCTGGCCACGCTGGACGAGCGCGGCGCGGGCTCTCGCCCTCGCTTCGTGAGCATCGACGTTCTTCGAGTCGGCCTCGACCTCGACGGTTCGCTGGAGTCACTCGGCAACTCGATGACCGATCTCGCGGACGCCCTCGACGCCACTCACCAGTGCGAGTTGGTGCGCTTCCACTCACTTAGTGCTCCCCGTAGCGCCGGCGTGGCGCGCCTGCGGGGTCGAGCGCTGTGGGCCCCTCTCTGGCGGCGAGGGCTCGGACTCGCGCTGGATCGGCTACTCGAACCTCTCGACGTCATCCACGTGGCGGGACGAGCGACGCCGCCCACCAAGAGGACGCCCCTCATCATCTCGGTCGACGACCTTCGTCCGTTGCGCGGTGAGTCACACGAGCATCAGCGGATCAACCAACTTCGTCGAGCCGTCGCACACGGAGCGTTGCTGGTCGCCTCCACGCGCAGCGCGAGTCACGAAGTGCGGCGAGTGCTGGACATCGAACGGGCCCGCGTCGTGGTCGTACCCCCCGCCGTACCGAACGTGGAACCCACGGTGAACGGAAGCGCCCTGGTGGTCAATCTCACCGGGGTGGTGGAGCCGTTCTTGAAGCTCTCGGCGGACCTGGTCACCTTCGCGCAACGTCGTGGCGCTCGCGTCGAAGCGGTGGCCAGCGCCAGCGTCGCCCAGCGCATTCGCGCCCGAGGCGTCGACGTGAAACTTCGCTCGCGCGCTGAGGCGCGTGCCGCGCTCGCCGACGCGAGGGTCGTGTGGCACATCTCGGACGGCGCGCGCTTCCCCTCCTTCGCGATCGCCGCCCTAGCGGCGGGGGTGCCCACTATCGCCCGCGCCACCGCGATCAATCGTGAACTGCTCGGTGGGGCCGCCGCGCTGACCGAAAGTGACGATGACGTGTTGCCGCTGCTGGAGGACCTCTGGGACAGCTCTAGCCGACGAGCGATCACTATCGCGGCGGGACGCTCGCGCGCCGCGGACTTCGCTCCCGCAACGGCCGCGCGCGCGTACGTCGCGCTCTATCGCGAAGTCGTGCGAGGCTAGGGGCGTGACGCGCGACGTCAGCATCACTCTCGATCAGTTTTATCGGCCCCAGCCGGGCGGTATCGCGACCTACGTGCGCGGTCTCGTCCGCGGGCTCTCCTCCCTGCACGACGAGTCGTTGCGCCTCATCGGGATCGGGCCGACCGGGTCGCCGCAGCAGTCTCTCGAGGACCTTTCGCTGAAGCGCGTTAGCGCCATGCTGCCCGTGGAGGTACTGACGAGGGTGTGGGCCTACTCGACCCCCGGGGTACCCAGCTCTAGTGACGTGGTCCACGCCACGTCGCTCGCGGGCCCCTACCGCGGCGGGAAGGTGGGAGCCGTGCACTCGCTCGCCGTGCACGACCTGTTGTGGCGTGACGAGCCGAGCGCCAGCACCCCCCGGGGCATCCGGTTTCATGAGAAGCGTCTCCAGCTGCTGCGCCGGCGCGGTGACGTGCGAGTGATATTGACGGCGCCCGGTCTCTTGGACCGCTTGGTCAGTGAAGGTTTCGCGCCCGAGCGACTTCACCAGGTTCGACTCGGCGTCGACGACGACGACGTGGAGCCCGAGAGTGAAGGCCAGGTGAGCGCACGTCTGCGCGAACACGGCGTCAGCGGACCTTTCACCCTGTACGTCGGTACCCGGGAGCCGAGAAAGAACCTCGAGCGGCTGGTGGCCGCGCACGCGCGGGCCCGGGTGCGTCACGAGGAACTGGGACCCCTGGTGCTGGTCGGTCCGTCGGGATGGGGGAGTGTCGAGAGCGCCGACGCGGTCGTGCTCGGCGCTCTCGAAAGGGCCACCTTAAAGGGTCTGTACCGCGACGCCAGTGTGGTGGCCTACGTGCCGCGGGCTGAAGGCTTTGGACTACCGCCGGTGGAGGCGCTGCATCAAGGCACGCGCGTGGTGGCCAGCGTCACGACGCCGAGCGTGGCGAACAACCCAGAGGTGATCACCGTCGACCCACTCGACGTCGCGGCCATCGAAGAAGGGCTGGTGGCGGCGTTGTCACTCTCGAACGACGTCGCCACGCGCGCGCGTCGTCGTGACAGCGTCGCCGATCTCACGTGGCGCAACGTCGCCCTCGACCACCTCGCGAGTTGGCGATGAAGCTCGCCCTCGACGTGTCCGCCGTTCCCGCTCAGGTGGCGGGCGCCGGCCGCTACATCGTCGAGCTCGCTCGACGGCTGCCCGAGCGCGGTGTCGCCACGACTCTCGTCACGCGCCGCGACGATGCCGAGCGCTGGGCGGCGTGGTCACCCCAGGCGCAGCGTGCTCCCCTCGCGCCGAGCGCGCGGATGGCCCGTCTGGTCAGCGAGGCGTATCTTCTGGGCGCGAGCGCGACCGCCCGAGAGAGTGACCTCTGGCACGCGCCGCACTACACGATGCCGCGGCGACGATCGGGTCCCTGCGTGGTGACGATCCACGATCTCACCTTCTTTACCAACCCCGAGTGGCACGAGCGATCCAAGGTGGCCTTCTTCCGTCGGGCGATCAACTACTCCGCCCAGCACGCCCGCGCACTGCTCTGCGTCAGTGCCTTCAGCGCCCGACTGTTGGAGGAGATTCTCCCCGCCCACGCGCCGGTCTTCGTCGCTCCCCTCGGCGTCGAACTCGACACGTTTCAGCCGGACCCCTCGCGCGACGCCGCGCTCTTCGAGAGCCGCGCACTGCCTCGCAGCGTTCCCTACCTTTTCTTCGTGGGCACCGTGGAGCCACGCAAAGGACTCGACGTGCTCCTCGGCGCCTTCGCCGAGTTGGCGGCGGAGACCGACGACGTCGAGTTGTGGTTGGCCGGACAGGCCGGATGGGGCACCGGGCCGATCGAACACCAGATCGCGACCCACCCCTTCGCGACGCGCATCCGACGACTCGGCTTCGTCGACGACGCCGTGCTGCCGGCGCTCTATCGCCAGGCGCGGGCGGTCGCCTACCCCTCACGGGGCGAGGGATTTGGACTGCCCGTCCTGGAGGCGATGGCCTGTGGGGCGATGGTCGTCACGACGGCGGGGACGGTGATGGCCGAGGTGGCGGCGGGGGCCGCGTCGCTGGTGCCGATCGGCGACGCCGGCGCCCTCGCCAAGGCTCTCGCCGAGGCCCTGGGGGCCACCGACGACGAGCGCGCGGCCCGAGCGCGCAGGGCGCGCCGTCGCGCCGAAACCTTCACGTGGGACGCCTGCCTCGACCAACACCTGGTGGCCTACGAGCAGGCCCTGAGCTGATGCGCGCCCTCGTCACTGGGTCGAACGGCTTCGTCGCTCAGCACCTCACCGCGCACCTCCTCCAGCACGGGGATGAGGTGTACGGAATCGATCGCGAGGTGGACGTGACCGACGAGGCAGCGGTCCGAACAGTCTTCCAGGCGTATCGACCTGACGTGACGTACCACCTCGCGGCGCTCACGCACGTGGGTGAGTCGTGGGATCGCGCGAATGAGTTCACGCGGGTGAACGTGGTGGGCACCCATCGCGTTCTTGACGCCGCCTTCGACGCGGTTCCCTCGTCGACCACGGTGGTGGTGTCGACGTCCGAGGTGTACGGGATCGTGGGTGAAGAGGACCAACCGCTGCGCGAGACGTTTCGCGTGGCCCCCGCGAATCCCTATTCGTCCAGCAAGGTCGAGGCCGAGCACGTCGCGCACGACGCGATGCGCCTTCGTGGACAGCGCGTGGTCATCGCTCGGCCCTTCAATCATCTGGGGCCCGGTCAGTCCACCAACTTTGTGGTGCCCGCTCTGGTGACTCGGCTTCTCGACGCTCGCGAGCGCGGCGATCATCACATTGCGGTGGGGGACCTGTCGACGCGGCGCGACTTCTCGGACGTGCGCGATGTCGTGCGCGCGTATCGGTTGCTGGCGCAGTTTGGAATTTCGGGCGAGGTGTACAACATCGCCTCGGGGCACGACGTGGCACTGAGTGACATCGCCGAGCAACTGGTGAGCCAACTCGCCCCCGACGTCGCACTCGTCGTGGATCCGTCACTGCTTCGACCGGTGGACATTCCCGTCTTTCGCGGCAGTTACGCGAAACTGAACGAGGCGACGGGCTGGTCGCCGCAGATTCCGCTGCACCAGACCATTGAGGACGTGGTGAGCGATGTCATCGCACGGCGTCAAGAAAAGTAGACAGTTTTCTATTTCTCGAATGATTTGCCGGGCCTGGGCATCAAAGGCGATCCCCGGGGCCAACTAGCCTTTGATAACTGATGGACTCTCGTGCTCCGGCCGTTGTTGCCGTCATCGTAACCACCGGCTCCGGCCCGGGACTCGAAGCCGCTGCCGCTTCGATAGCCGCTCAAAACTACGAAGAGTTGAGTCTTCTGGTGGTGGCCAACGGCGACGCCGTTCACGTCGCTGAACGAGTGGCGTCCGTGGCGCCGCGTGCCTTCGTTCGGGTCTTGGAGGAGAATCGCGGCTTCGGACCGGCCTGCAACGAGGCCGCGTTGATGGTCGAGGGCTCCGCCTTCTTCCTTTTCTGCCACGACGACGTGCGCTTGGAACCCGACGCGGTGCAGCTGATGGTCGAGGCGGCCTTTCGCACGAACGCCGGCATCGTCACGCCCAAGTTTGTGGCCTACGAGGACCCCCTCGTGCTGTTGCACGTGGGCCAGACGAGCGACCGATTCGGAGTGGTCCGCGAGCGAATCGAGGTCGGTGAGATCGATCACGGCCAACAGGACCTGGAGCGTGACGTCTTCGTCGCCCCCGGCGGGGTCACGCTGGTGCGCGCCGACCTCTTCGCCACGCTGCGCGGCTTTGACCCGTTGATCACTCTGCTCGGTGAGGATCTCGACCTGTGTTGGCGCGCCCAGGTGGCGGGTGCGCGCATCGTCGTGGCCCCTCTGGCCAAGGTCGCCCACCGCGAAACCATCGCGACGGGCGAGCGTCCCACGGGCGCGTTGGGCGCGCGGCGGGCGAGTCGACAGGATCTTCAGCGCCGACACCAGCTGCTGGTGGTGGCCTCGGGTTGGCACCGCCGCACTGCGTGGTGGACGTTGTCGCTGCTCTTGGTGCTCGACGTGTTTGAAGTGACCATCGCCCTCATCGGCGGCGACATGGATCGCGCCGGCGCCATCGCTGGATCGTGGCGTTGGCTGATGAAGCACCGCCGACGGGTGCGACAGCGCCGACGCCAGATGAACTCGCTGCGGGTTCTCTCCGACAGCGAGCTTCATCGCCTGCAGATCGGCGGAGCGGTGCGTGTTCGTCACTTCGTGGTGACGCTGGCGCGCGAGGGGTATGACCGGGCCCGAGGAATCCTGCCGGGCGAAGTGCTCGGCAGCCCCGAGGCGATCATCGAGAGCGAGGAAGCCGGCGTCGGCTTCGCCGCCGCGTTCTCCGAAGACGAAGAGTTCGACGAGATCGCCCAGAGTGAGCAGTTCGAGATTCGTACTCGCCCTTCGCGCATTATGACGTCGTTTCGAGCCCAAGCCATCTTGATCGCCGTGGTGGCGCTGCTGTGGCTCATTGGTTCGCGCAATCTCGTATCGATGCCGCTGCCGCTGGTGGGTCGCCTCGCCCCGCTCGACTCGTGGTGGTCGACGTGGCGACACTTCTTCGCCTCGTGGTCGTCCAACGGCGTCGGGACGGGTACTCCCGGGATGCCGGGCTACGGCGTGCTGGCGTTCGCCGGTACCTTCGTCGTCGGTCGGATGGGCGCGTTGCCCCGACTCGCCCTGATCTTTACGGTGCCGGTCGGCGCGATTGGGGTGGGTCGCCTGCTCAAGGGCCGCGCGTCGAATCGAGCTCGACTCATCGGCGCGCTGGCCTACGCCGCCATGCCGCTCGGTCTCAACTCCATCGGCCAGGGCCGCGTCGACGTCTTGTTCGCGGTGGCCAGCCTGCCCTACATCGTGCGCCGCGTTTTTGAGTTGATGGACGTCCCCGGTTTTCGTCGCCTCCCCTACGGCGAACCGGTGCCCTTCGGCCATCGCGGCTGGCGCACCACCGAAGCGGGGCAGCGCATGACGCTGATCATGATCGTCGCGCTCTCCACGGCGATGGCGCCCGCCACGTTGGTGGCGGCGGCCCTGGTGATCGTGGGCGTGACCCTCTCACGACTCTTTGAGCCGGATCCCGGATCGGTCTTTCGGGGATCGACGCGCTTTCTCGGGTCGCTGGTCTTTAACGTCGCCATCTTTCTCCTACCGATGACGCTGGACGTCTTCTTCGCCGGTCGACGCTCGGTTGAGATCTTCGGTCTGCCGCGAGGTCCGTGGTCGGTGCCCTCCTTCTCCCTCTTACTGCGTGACGTGGACGGCACGTTCGGGGCGACCTGGTGGGGATGGCTGCTGCCGGCGGCGGCGCTGCTCGCTCTTATCTTGTGCCGCGGCGATCGACGTCGCGTGGCGACCAAGTTGGCGACCATCGCGGCCCTGACGCTGATCCTGGTCACGCTGGTCTCACGGCACTGGCTCGGGTCGTTCTCACCCGATATCGATGTTCTCCTCGCGCTCTACGCCGTGACCTTGGCCTCGTTAGTCGGTCTGGGCATCGGCGCGCTCGAACACGACCTGCGCGACGCGGGTTTCGGTTGGCGTCAGGTCGCGGCCGTCTTATCCATCGCCACCATCGTGGTCGCGAGCCTTCCCTTCCTCCAGAGTCTCGGCAGCGGACGTTTCGACCTGCCCACCACCAGCGTCGCTGAGTCTCTCTCCGCGCTCGCCCCGAGTTCCGCCGGTGGGTACCGGGTGCTGTGGCTCGGTGATCCTTCCGTCGTGCCCCTCGCGGGCTGGACGGTGGCGCCGGGACTGGAGGCGGCCACATCGACCGACGGTCTGCCCGGCGGGTCGACTCTCTTTAGCCCGCCCGACTCGGGGGCGAGTGACGTCATCATGCGGGCGGTCTCGAGCGCCATGAACGGTCATACCGTGCGACTCGGCGCGCTGTTGGCGCCCGCCGGGATCTCGACCATCGTGGTGATGAACTCGGCGGCCCCCGAGCTGGCGGGCGTGCAAAGCGTGCCCCTGCGCAAGGCCCCCGGCGTCTTGGCGACGGCGCTGAACGATCAGAGCGATCTGTCTCTGGTACTGCAGACGTCCTCGGCCGAGGTCTTTTCGAACTCCCTCTTCCACGGCATCGTCGCGGCCAGCTCGCCCGGCTCCACCACCTTGACGCCACTGTTCTCCACCACGTCGTACTCCGGGTCCCTCACGCCGGGTTCGACCGTCGTCGCCGGACTCGCCCCGGCCAGCGCCTTCGCCCTCGACGTCAATGGGCAGCCGGCCGCTCGTTCGACCTACGGCACCTGGACCCCGTACTACCACGTCCCCACGTCCCCCACCGCCCTCCACGGCACGGTCGTCCTGCATCAGTTCCCACTGAATGGGGTCGTCGCCCTCTTCACGCTCGGCATGTGGACCATCGTGTGGCTGGGCTTTGGCTGGATCCACCGACTGGAGTGGCTCTTTACCGGCCGGCGTCGTCGAGCCCGGACGAGAGGCGAGCGGGTGCGCGATGAGTAGCCTGCGCCGAGTGCCCTTGCTCGTCGTGCTGGCGGCGTTGCTCGCCGCGACGGGCGTGGCCACCCTTCATCACCCGACCAACCCCTCGTCGCTACCCAACGGCCTGTCGGCGTCGATGAACGCGGAGTCGACGGCGCTCTACTGCACCGGTCTCTCGAGCGCGTCGCCGGGTCGGATCTCGTTCTTCAACACCGCCAACGCGGCCCGCAGTCTGAGCGTCGTGGTGGTGTCGGACCTCGGCACGAAATGGAGCGGCACGATCGAGCTGGCGGCGCACGCGGGTCAGGTGGTGCAACCGAGGGTCGTTGACGCGCCCGCGACGCACTCCAGCAAGTCGGGTCGGGTGACGACCGTCGCCGTGAGCTACGCGGTGGCCGTGCAGATCAGCGGCGGCGGAGTGGTGGCCGATCAGATTCAGGGGAACATCTCGGTGCCGTGCGTCTCTCAGGGCGTCACGCGCTGGTCCGCGGTCGGCTTTAGCACCCTGGTGGGGTCGGACGCGTACCTCAGCCTGTACAACCCCACCGGCACCGAGGCCGTGTTGAACGTCTCGGTCGTGGGGGCGACGGGATTTTCGGCTCCCCAGAATCTCCAGGGCGTCTCGGTGCCCGCCCACGCCCAGGAGGAGATTGACCTAGGACGCAGCGTCGTGAACACGACCAACGTGGCCGTGGGCGTCAAGGTCGTGCGGGGATCGCTCGCCATCGTCGGGGAAGAGGACTCGGCCGGCACCCTCTCCTTCGACGAGGGCGTGAGCGCGCCAGCGACGCACGCCTGGTTCCCGGCCGTGACGACGGCGAACGGGGCGACGGCCCAGATTCTCCTGTCGAACCCCCACAACAAGATCGCCCACGTGAGTCTCGACGTGTCCCTTGGCAACTACAAGATCGCCCCGCAAACGACGACGCTCGGGCCCTTCAGCACCGGGGAGATTACGATCACGCCCAACTCGGCCATACCCGTCGCCGGCTACGCCAGCGTGAGCCTGCACTCCGATGTTCCCGTGGTCGCGGGACTGGCGACCGGAACGGGCACGTGGATCGCCCTCTCGTCGCCCGAGACTCCCTCGAGCGCCTACGTGGTGCGCGATTTCACGGGCCTCGGCTTCGACGCGGCGAGCGTGACCAATACGTCGTCCCACTCGGTCGTCGTGCGCGTCACGACCTACGTCGCTAAGGGCCAGGTCGTCGTGACGAAGGGAGTGAGGGTGGCGCCCGGCGCGACCACGACGCTCTCCTCGTTGATCTCGTCGCCCCTGACCCGACCGGCCGGAACCTATCTCCTCACGTCATCGCGCCCGAGCGCGATCGTGACGCTGACCCTTCCGAGTCATCCCAGTGGGCTGTACCTGGTGGCGCCGCTAGACGGCCGGTAACGTCGGCGGCTGCCAGTTGGGCGGTGGGGTGGGCGCCGGGGTCGCGGCCGGGGCAGGAACCGTCGCCGCCGGGGCCAGGGCCTGCTCCTTCAGCGCGGCGCGGCTCTTCGCCGAGAGGGCACTCACCGTCTTGGTGCCGACGGGGTGGACCGGCTCGCCGTTGGCCTCGTCGATCAGGCGGGCCGCCTCGGCCCCGTCGATCGTCTCGTGCTCCAACAGCGCGCGCGTCAACGCCTCGAGCCCGCGACGGTGCAGCGTCAACACCTCAATGGCGCGCGACTCTTGTTCACGCAGGATGCGCTCGACCTCGTCGTCGATGACCTTGGACGTGTGGTCGGAGTAGTCGCGCGTGTGCATGAGGTCTTCGCCCAGGAACACCTGATTGTTGGAGCCCCAGGCCATCGGGCCGATCTCCTTGGACATGCCCCACTCGCGCACCATGCGGCGCGCCAACTCGGTGTTGCGTTGGAGGTCGTCGGCCGCGCCCGTCGAGAGGTCGCCGTAGACCAGCAGCTCCGCCACGCGTCCGCCCATGCGCATGCACAAGGAGTCTTCGAGAGACTGACGGTTCATGATGTGGCGATCCTCTTCGGGCAGCGTCATCGTGACGCCGAGCGCCATGCCGCGAGGGATGATCGTGATCTTGTGCAGGGGGTCCGTCTCGTCGAGGACGTAGGCGAGCAGCGCGTGTCCGCTCTCGTGAAAGGCGATGCGCTCTCGCTCGTCGTCTTGGAGAACCATCGTGTCGCGCTCTTGGCCCATGAGGACTCGGTCTCGCGCCGTCTCAAAGTCCAGCATCGAGATGGTGGCGGAGTTGCGGCGCACCGCGTGCAACGCCGCCTCGTTCACCAGGTTGGCGAGATCGGCGCCGCTCATCCCCGGCGTGCCGCGCGCGACCATGTGTAGGTCGACCGAGGGGTCGAGCGGTTTACCCTTGGCGTGAACTTCGAGAATGGGCAGTCGCTCTTCGAGGTCGGGGAGGGGCACCACAATTTGACGGTCGAAGCGACCCGGACGCAGGAGCGCCGGGTCCAAAACGTCGGGTCGGTTGGTGGCGGCGATGACCACCACGCCTTCGGTGGGCTCGAACCCGTCCATCTCACTGAGCATCTGGTTGAGGGTCTGCTCGCGCTCGTCGTGACCGCCCCCCAAGCCCGCGCCGCGCTTGCGGCCGATGGAGTCGATCTCGTCGACGAAAACGATGGCCGGGGACTGCTTGCGCGCGGTGGCGAAGAGGTCGCGGACGCGACTCGCCCCCACCCCCACGAACATCTCCATGAAGTCTGATCCCGAGACCGAGAAGAAGGGAACGCCGGCCTCACCCGCGACCGCGCGGGCCAGCATCGTTTTGCCCGTTCCCGGGGGACCGACCAACAAGATGCCCTTAGGAATCGTGGCGCCGATGGTCTTGTAGCGAAGGGGGCTCTTAAGAAACTCGACGACTTCACTGATCTCTTGTTTGACGCCGAGGTAACCGGCCACGTCGGCGAAGGTGGTCTTGGGCCGGTCTTCACTGAACTGTTTGGCCCGCGAGCGTCCCACCGACATCATGCCGTTCATCTGGCCTCGCGCCTGACGGCTCGCGTAGTAGATAAAGCCACCGAAGATCAAGATCCAGATGAGGTACGGCAGGAACTCTCCGAGCAGGCTGGAGGGGTTGGCGAAGGTAACGGACACGTTGTCGTTCTTGAGGGTGGTCGCCTCCTGGGCGAACACCGGCAAGGGTCCATTGGCCGTGAAATCAGTCCCGTTACTGAGTTGACCAGTGATGACACCGCTGTTGTTGTTAATCGTCGCCGATAACACGCCGTTCTTCGTCTTGGCTACCTGCAGGAGACGTGAGTAGGTCAGCGTCTTGACGTTCTGGTGAGAGAAGGTCGAGTTGATGATGAGCAGCCCGATGATGAAGGCGACCAGACCAATAATGATCATGCGACGCCTCATCTGGGGCGCCATCGGACCCGGTCCGCCCGGGAGGAACTTTTTGTACCCGTTTTGATCGTTCGGTGCGTCAGCCACGTATCTAATCTAGAGGTGAACCGCGACAAGTCGTTTGGGCCTGTGCAAAACCTAGAGTCGAAAGCGCCACCCCTTTGATGTCTTCTTCCGTACCCGCACTGGCCGAACGTCCACGCGTCGTGGCCATTGTGGTCGCCGGATTTATCGGATTCTTAGCCGGACAGATACTCGCGGCCCTGCTGGAAGTACTCGGCGTCGCCCTCACGCACTATCCCGGTGGCGTGAGCGCGCTGGCCAAGGTGGCCAACCCTCCGTGGTGGGCGAACTCACTCGGACTCCTTGGCGTGTGGGTCGGCTTCGCCGCGGCCATCGTCTACGCGTATCGCGAGGGGCGTCTGACACCCTGGCCCGATCAGTGGCGGCCCCGTCCGAGCGATCTTCTCTACGTCGTGCTCGGCGTGGCCTGTCAGTACGGCGTCGACCTGGCCTACGACCCGTTTCACTTCAAAAGTCTTAACAGGCCGGTGAACCACCTCTTCGCGGCCTCTCACGGCACCGGCTTCGTGGTGATTGGCGCCGCGACCGTCCTCGTCGCGCCGGTCTTCGAAGAGTGGCTCTTTCGCGGCGTCTTGTTGCGGGCGCTCGCCGAGGGCGTGCGCGGGGTCACCGCTCGCACCGCGGTGGTCCTCGGGGTCGTGGGTAGCGCGATTCTCTTCGCGCTGGCCCACGCCGAGCCCCTCGAGTTCGCGGGCCTCTTCGCGCTCGGTCTGGTGCTCGCGGTGGTGGCCTGGCGCTCGAAGCGGCTCGTGCCGAGTTACTTGACCCACGCCGCCTTTAACGCGACCGCCTTCATCATGGTCATCCACTTGCGAACGGTCCACTGATGACGCGCTTCAAAGCTTTCTGGACGACCGAGCGAATCTTCGACGCCGTGCTCGTACTCATGGTCATCTTCGTCACCGTCTGGGAACTGCATCCCAATCTGCTCGTCTCTTCCACCCTGCTCACCGGCGGCGACACGGGCTCACACCTCGCCGCCCCGGCCTACCTGCGCACGACGGGCAATCCTTTCAACTTCACGCCGTGGGATCCCGGCTGGTTCGCCGGCTTCCCCCTTTTTACGTACTACTTTGTTCTGCCCGACGTGCTCGCGACCTTGGGCAGTTACGTCATTGGTTTCGCGGTGGCCTTCAAGTTGGCCACCGTGCTCGGGTCGGTGCTGATGCCGGTCACGGCCTACGCCCTCGGACGGCTCTTTCGCGCTCCTCGTCCCATCCCGGTGGCGCTCTCGCTGGCGACGCTGCCCTTTCTCTTCACCAACGCCTTCACCATCGACGGCGGCAATCTCTTCTCGACGATGGCCGGAGAGTACGCGTTTTCGCTCTCGCTGGCTCTCGCGCTGCTCAGCATCGGGCTGTTCGCGCGCGGGATGCGCACGGGTCGCGGCTTCTGGCTGGCGGCGCTCTCGCTCAGTGCCACGTTGGCCGCGCACGTGCTGCCCTGGCTCTTCACGTTGGGGGCCATCGCGGTGGTTCTTCTCGTGGAGCTGCTGTACCGCTTCGGCAACGGCCTGCCGATCGATCGCGACACGCCGGGCGAGTTGGACAGCCGACCGAACCGCGCGGCGGTCGGCGTCGGCCTGCTCTGTCTCGCCTTCGTGCCGTTCTTCTTCGACACGGCCGCCGCCACGAACAGCACGGGTTTTCTCTCGATGCGCGAGTCTCCCTACTCGCTCGTCTTTTCGATACTGCTCGCGCTCTTTACGATCGGTCGCGTTGCCCAACTGGTGTACTCGCGACGCGGTTGGTGCTTCGGCGCACTCAGCCTGGGATTAACCATCGCGTCGTTCTTCGTGGCCGTGCGCTTCGCGCTCGCGGCGATCCTGGTCATGACGGCCTTCGAGCTCTTTCAGCGCCACGGGCGGCGTTCGCCGCACGAGTTGGCGCTGCTGCGCGGTGACGTCTCACGTCCCGTGCGCTTCGCCCTGGGCGCCGGGGCGATCTCCCTCGGTCTCTCGGCCTGGTGGTTATTGCCCTTTGGGGTCTCTCAGTCGCTGACCGACTCCCTCGGGTACACCAACGTCGCCGTGGCGAACCTCCACGACATTTTCGCCACGCTCGGTTGGTACAACCAAGGCGGAGGAGCGGCCGGGGATCGCTGGATCATCGTCATGGCCGCCGTGGCGGTGATCGTGGCCTTCGTGGTGCGCGACCGTCTCGGGGTGGTGCTCGCCACGTTGACGGTGGCGTCGTTTTGGACCTTCGTGCTCGACCCCCAGAGCGCCATCTGGAACCAGCGCCTGATCCCTTTTTGGTACATCTCGATCTACCTGGTCTCGGGCTGGATGGTGGGGTACCTGGCCCAGCGCTGGGCGCAGTACGTTCCCCCACGTCACCGCGCGGAGACGGAAGAGGTCGGGGGTGACGACCCGGGGTACGTCGCGGACCAGCGCGAACTCGAGGTCCACCTCGGGGACACCCCGTCGAGCGCCCCCGACGCGAGTGACTCACGCTGGGGCCGGGCGCGCGTGTTCTGGGCCACCTGTTTCGTCGCCGTGCTCGGACTGGCGTCCACGTTGCCGGGACTGATCACGCCCGTGGCGAACGACCTTCATCTCAACCTCACGGGGAATCAGGTCTCGGCCTGGGCCCAGTGGAACTACTCGGGGTATCAGGCGAAGGCCTCGTGGCCCGAGTACCACGACTTGATCACGACCATGACCACGGTCTCGAAGCGATACGGGTGCGGGCGCGCGATGTGGGAGTACAGCGCGTCAGAAAATCGATGGGGTACCCCCGAGGCGTTGATGCTTTTGCCGTACTGGACCGACAACTGCGTGGACTCCATGGAAGGACTCCTCATGGAGTCCTCTCCGACGACGCCCTATCACTACCTCGACCAATCGGAGCTCAGTCTCGCGCCGAGTGATCCCCAGGTCGGCCTGAACTACGGACCCCTCAACGTCGCCGAGGGTGTGCGTCATCTCCAGATGCTGGGCGTCAAGTACTACATGGCCTTTTCGCCCGCGGTCTTCGCCCAGGCGAAGAGAGACCCGGCGTTGAAACTCATCGCCACGACCGCGACCTTCCCGGCGCCCGGCGCCCAGTGGCGGATCTATCTCATCAACGACAGTCCGATGGTCCAAGCGCTGACCTCGACGCCCAACGTGGTGGCGAACATCTCGTCACAACACAACTGGCTGAGCGCGAACGAGCAGTGGTGGCTCACGCCCCGCCTGCAGGGCGTCTACGCCGCCGAGACTGGTCCCGCGACCTGGCCGCGGGCCCTCAGCGTGACCTCGATGACCGCGTCAGCGCCGTTGCCCTCGGTGAGCGTGACCCACGTGCACGTCGGCCTGCAGGATCTCTCCTTCCACGTGAGTCGCGTCGGCGTGCCCATGCTGGTGAAGATCTCGTACTATCCGCGCTGGAAGGTGAGCGGCGCCACCGGTCCCTATCGCGTGAGCCCCAACTTGATGGTCGTCGTGCCGACGTCCAAGGACGTCTCGCTCATCTACGCCAGTACTCCCGCGCTGTCGCTCGGCAACGCGCTCAGTGACCTCACGGTGGTGGCGGGGCTCGTCGTCCTCTACGGGGCCCTTCGGCGCCGCCGGAAGCCCTCAGTAGACTGACCAACCGTGGATACGACCAAGATCTTCAAGGCCTACGATATCCGCGGCACCTATCCCGACCAGCTCGACGAGCGCGTCGCCGAGGCGGTGGGTTCGGCCTTTGGCACGTTCGTGAACGCCCCGAGAATCGTGATGGCCCGCGACATGCGCGCCTCGGGGGAGTCACTCAGCGCGGCCTTCGCCAAGGGCGCGCGGGCCGTCGGCGTCGAGATCGTGGACCTCGGACTCGCTTCGACGGACTTTCTTTACTTCGCCTCGGGCTACCTCGGGGCACCGGGGGCCATGTTCACCGCCTCTCACAACCCCGCCGCGTACAACGGCATCAAGCTCACGCTGGCCGGGGCGAAGCCGGTCGGCGTCGAGTCGGGTCTGGTGGAGATCGAGGCCCTCACGAACCAGTTCTACGAGGTGCCGGCGCCGGGCGAGCTCGCGGAGTACGCCACCCTCGATCTCACCAACGAGTGGGTGACCCACGTCCACTCCTTCGCCGATGTCTCCACGTTTCGCCCGCTCAAGATCGTCGCCGATACGGCCAATGGCATGGGGGGGCTGGTCGCGCCCCTGGTCTTTGAGGGACTGCCCTTCGAACTGGACATTCTTTATGGCGAACTGGACGGCACGTTCCCCAATCACCCGGCCGACCCCCTCAACCCGGAGAACCTCGTCGACCTGCAGGCTCGCATTCTCGCCACCGGCGCCGACGTCGGCCTGGCCTTTGACGGTGACGCCGACCGCGTGTTCTTGATCGACGAGTTGGGTCAGCCGGTGAGTGGCTCGACCACCACCGCCATGGTGGCGGCCGTCATGTTGGAGCGCCACCCCGGGGCGACCGTGCTCTACAACCTGATCTGTTCGAGGTCGGTACCCGAGGTCATCACCGAGTCGGGGGGAGTCCCGGTGCGCACCCGGGTGGGACACAGTTACATCAAGCAGACGATGGCCGAGACGGGCGCCGTCTTTGGCGGCGAACACTCCGGCCACTACTACTACCACGACAACTACCGCGCGGACTCGGGGATCATCACCGCCTTCGTGGTGCTCGAGTTGCTCAGTCAGTCTGACCTCACGCTGTCCCAACTGGCGAAGCCCTTTCAGCGCTACGCCAGCTCCGGCGAGATCAATACCGAAGTGACGAGTCCGGCGCACACCGTAGAGAGGGTGCGCGAGCGACTGGAGCGAGCGGGCGTCGCGGTCGACCTCTTGGACGGACTGACGGCGGACTACGGCGCGTGGTGGTTCAACCTTCGACCCTCGAACACCGAGCCCCTACTTCGACTCAACGTCGAGGCCCCCGACGAGGAGAGCCTTCGAGGTCACGTGGCTGACGTCGTCGCGATGATTAAGGAGCTGAGCTAATGCCCTTGGACAACTTTCTACTGAATCTCCTCGAGGACCCGGTCGATCACGGCAAGCTGCTGTACGTGCCGTCCCAGGACGTGCTCTACAACCCTCGCTTGCGCGTCGCCTACGAGGTGCGGGACTCGATTCCGGTGATGTTGCCCGACGAGGCGCGTCAGGTCGAAGAGGACGAGGCGCGAACCTTTGAAGAAGACCCCGGGGCGCGACTGACCGGTGAGGCCGACTAACTAGCTGAGTCGCTCGACGATCATGGCCATGCCTTGACCGCCGCCGACGCACATGCTCTCGAGACCGAAGCGCTTGTCGGCGTCCTCGAGCGAGTTCAACAAGGTCGTCATGATGCGCGCGCCGGTCATGCCGAAGGGGTGACCGAGGGCGATGGCGCCGCCGCGAATGTTCAGCTTGTCGAGCGGGATCTCGAGGTGTTTGGCACTCGGAAGAACCTGGGCGGCGAAGGCCTCGTTGATCTCCACCAGGTCAATGTCCTTGATCGACAGACCGGCGCGTCCCAGGGCCTGGCGACAGGCCTCGATGGGGCCGAGCCCCATGATCTCGGGATTCAGTCCGCTGACCCCGCTGGCGACGATGCGAGCGAGGGGAGTGATGCCCAGTTCCTTCGCGCGGGTGTCGCTCATCACGATGACCGCGGCCGCGCCGTCGTTCAACGGGCAGGCGTTGCCCGCCGTGACGGTGCCGCCTTCGCGGAAGACCGGCTTCAGGCTCTGGAGCTTCTCCAGCGTGGTGCCGGCGCGCGGTCCGTCGTCGCGGGTGACCACCGTGCCGTCGGGGGTGGTGACCGGGGTGATCTCGCGCTCGAAGAATCCGTTCTCTTGGTGTTGGACGGCGAGCTCTTGGCTGCGCACGGCGAACTCGTCCATCTCCAGGCGAGAGACCCTCTCGAACTCCGCGACGTTCTCCGCCGTCTGACCCATGGCGATGTAGATGTCGGGCAGGCCCGGCTGCGGGGTCCAGGGATCGGTGACCTTCTCCGACCGGCTCCGGGTGCGCTCGATGGCGTCGTGAAAGAGGGGGTTGATGGCGTTTCCGCTGTCGGAGGCGCCGTTGCCGAATCGTGAGACGGTCTCGACGCCGGCGGCGATGAACACGTCGCCCTCGCCGGCCCGGATGGCGTGCGCGGCCATGCGAATGGTCTGTAGGGAGGATGAGCAGTATCGGTTCACGGTGACCCCGGGTACGTCGTCCAGCCCGGCGAGCACGGCCGCCACCCGCGCCACGTTGAAACCGGACTCGCCGGCCGGCTGACCGCAGCCCACGATGAGGTCCTCGACGCTGTGCGGGTCGAGCGAGGGCACCTTCTCGAGGGCGGCGCGAACGATGAGGGCCGTGAGGTCGTCGGGGCGAAGGTCAACCAGCGAGCCCTTAAAGGCACGGCCTATGGGGGTACGCGCGGTGGCGACGATAACGGCTTCGGGCATGGATCTCTCCTGGGTTCAAACGCGACTGTGGCGAGCATATCGACTCTCGCCGCGGGGTCAGTTTCGACGGTCCGCGGGAAAGGTCCGCTGATTCGTGGCGCCCCGGCTCACGCGACGACCCGTTTTCCCACCTCTGGCGATCGCGCCCGACGGGCGCTACTATTACGTTGACTGATGTATTGATCACCGTACTAGGAGCGCAGTGGCTTCAACCCAGGCCGAAGGTCCTCAGGACGTGCTGCGACGCGCGGGCGACGCGTCCGTTCTGATCTTGACGAGCCTCGCCGACGGTCCCAAGCACGGGTACGCCCTGATTCAAGACATCAAGGACTTCTCGGGTCTGCCGCTCGGGCCCGGCACGCTGTACGGGGCGCTTGATCGGCTCGAGGGTCTTGGTCTGATCGAGGAACTGCCCTCAGACGACCGACGCCACCCCTACCGGGTGACGCCCGCGGGCATCGCCGCGCTGGTCTCTCATCTCGATGCCGTGGAGCGGGTGAGCGTGACCGGTCGCCGTCGGCTCGGACTGAGGACCGCGTAATGCGTCCCTCGCGAGAGCGTCGGGTCATTGACTGCGCGCTGCGTTGCTACTCCGCGCGATGGCGACGGCGCCACGGAGAGGACGCCGCGATGCTGGCCGCCGCCCTTCTGGACGACGGCGTCGCCTGGTGGTCCCTCGCGGCCAGCTATCTGGGCGGCGCCGTGAGAGAACGAGTCGTTCGGCGTCTGAGCCGGCGGGTGAGCACCACGGTGGTCGCCCTCGTCGTCGGCGTCGCGGCCGTTCCCCTGGCGCTGCTCACGTCGCTCACTCCGGCCAGCGCCTCGTCGACCAACGTGGTCATTGTCATCTCGAATCCGGCTGACGCCGCGGGTCAACTCAAAGCCGCGTTCTCCTCTCACCATTTCCGGCTGACCCTCTCGGAGCGGGCGGTGCCCGCGAGGCTGATTGGATCAATACTGTCGGTGAGCACCTACGCGAGATCGGGGGCCCGCGACCGCGTGGTCAGTGAGGTACGCGGCGCGTGTCCCGACGGCGCGCGGGGCTGTACCCGCGGGCTGGTCCTTCCCCGCCACTTCTCGGGGGTCGCGCACGTGACCATCGGACACGCAGCAACCTAGAACCACCGCGGTCGCTCATCTCGGGCGCCGCTCCAAGCGCGAGCCCCGCGTCGCGAGAGCATCACCGAATCGAAGGAGACCCCGCAGTGTCGCTACCGGACGAGACCCCACCGACCAGCGCCGAGGAGGTTCAACCGCGAACCTCAACGTCGCGACGCCACGTCGCGGAGTGGTTCGCCGTCCTCATCCTGGCTCTTCTCGCGTCGTTCTTCATCCGCGTGTACGTGGTTCAGACGTTCGAGGTGCCGAGCGGATCGATGTTGCCCACGCTCCAGGTGGGCGATCGGCTGGTCGTCGATAAAATTCCGGGGCTGGCGCACAGTATTCACCGCGGGGACATCATCGTCTTTCATCGCGCGCCGGGCGACACCGACACCGAGTACCCGATCCTCGTAAAACGGGTGATCGGTCTGCCCGGCGAAACGATCTCGTCGAAGGGCGACACCATCTACATAAACGGACGGGCGATTGCCGAGCCCTGGCTGGCGGCGCTCAAGACGACGCCGGGCTGCTTCGAGCCGGACTTCGACATCTCGGTCACCCACATCCCCAAGGGTCAGTACTTCGTGATGGGTGACTGTCGGGGCAACTCGAGCGACAGTCGCTTTTGGGGGACGGTTCCCGTCTCCCACATCATCGGGCGAGTGTTCTTGGTCATCTGGCGACACAACCACCCCTGGTTCCACTGGTTCTAGGCTGATCGCGAAGTAGGTTCCCACCGTGGAGCTCGCCGCCATCTTCGGACCAGATCTTCTCCTGGTGATTCTCCTCCTGGTGTGGGGCCTTCCCCTCTGGGCGATCGTCGACGCCGCCTCGAAATCGCGAGAAGCGTTCGCTCGTGCGGGGTCGTCCAAGACCGGCTGGATTGTCGTCATCGCCGCCGCGGCCTTGCTGCTGGGTCCCGTGGGAATGTTTCTGGCGGCCATCTACCTGTTCTGGGTTCGCCCCAAAGTCAACCGAGCCGCGCGCTAGACCGCCTCTCTCACGAGGTCGTCTCAGCTCGAGGTCAGCTGTTCTCTAAGGTGCCCACGCTGGCGAAGCCCTGGCGAATGCCCTGGCCGGCGCGCTTGGCGAGCTGCTCGGGTTCGAACAACATCCAGTACGCGTTGCGCGCGTGGTCGCGGGAACGATTGTCGAACACTTTCGCCAACACCTTGGGGTCGTCCGACTCGTCCTCGTGGACGAAGACCTCCAGGATGGGCGTGGAGGTGAGCAGCTGCGCCTGCATGATGCCGAGCGACGCCTCGTGCGCGCACTGCTTGTCGATCGGCGCGGATCCCGGCATCCCGAGGGCCACCACGATGGAGGCGCCGTCGCGCTCAATGAGATTCTTCGCCGCGACCGCCAGGTCCTTGAAGCCCGGCACGGTCTGGCTGATCACTTCGAATTTCTCGCCGTAGCCGGGACACTTCGTGAGCTCGCGTCGCGCCGCGGCACCCATGTCGAATCGAGCGAACATCGTGTCGACGACGCCGATCTTGACCTTCTTCTCGCCCTTGTTCGACTTGCCGTTCTTCTTCTTCGCCATGACGCTCCGATCCCTGAGTGCATTGTAGGGAGTTGAGCGGACCGCCACTCAAGGTGATCACCTCGTTGTCCTAGAGTTGATCTCGATCGAGGGGGGCTATGGCCTGGGACTTTTCCACGGACGCGCAGTACGAAGAGCAGCTCGCCTGGATGCGCGAGTTCGTGCGCGAGGAGGTCTTCCCCCTGGAGACCCTCGACCTGGACCACGAGCAGATCCTCGCCGTCATGAAACCACTCCAAGAGCAGGTGAGGGCGAGGGGCCTGTGGGCCGCGCACCTGCCGCCCGAGCTCGGCGGCATGGGATTTGGTCAAGTGAAGCTCGGCCTCATGCACGAGATTCTCGGTCAGTCGATGTACGGACCGGTGGTCTTTGGCAACAACGCCCCCGATAGCGGGAACGCCGAGTTGCTGGCGGCCGGTATGGAGATGACCGGACGCGACGACATCCGCGAACGGTGGTTGGCGCCGTTGTTGAGTGGCTCGATTCGTTCGGGCTTTTCCATGACCGAACCCAACACCGCCGGGAGCGATCCGCGCCTCTTGAAGACCCGCGCCACCCGGGACGGCGAAGAGTGGGTGATCAACGGCCGCAAGTGGTACACGACGAACGGTTCGGTGGCCGACATCTTGATCGTCATGGCGGTCACCAACCCCGAGGTCCATCCCTACCAGGGCAGCTCAATGTTCGTCGTGCCGGTGGACACGCCGGGCGTGACGATCCTGCGCGACGTCGGTGCGATGGATCATCCCGACGTCGTCTACGGGCGCTTTGGGAACCACGCGGAGATCCTCTACGACGACGTGCGAGTGCCGGCCGATCACCTCATCGGGCCGGAGGGCTCGGGCTTTCTGCTGGCCCAAACCCGTCTGGGCCCGGGCCGCATCCACCACTGCATGCGCTGGCTCGGTCAGTCCCAACGTGCCTTTGACATGATGTGCGAGCGCGCCCTCAGCCGCTACACCCACGGGTCGCTCTTGGCCGAAAAGCAGACGGTCCAGAACTGGATCGCCGACTCCAAGGCGGAGATGCACGCGGCGCGCCTGATGACGCTGCACGCCGCCTGGAAGATGGACCAGGTCGGCGCCTCCGCGTCGCGCGACGAGATCGCCATGATCAAGTACTACGGAGCCGAGGTCCTGCACAACGTCATCGACCGGGCGATCCAGACCTACGGCTCACTCGGCTACTCCTGCGACATGCCCCTCGAGTCCATGTACCGCGCGGCCCGCGCGGCGCGCATCTACGACGGACCCGATGAGGTGCACCGCCAGACCGTGGCCCGCCACGCACTGAAGAACTACGAGGCCCGCGAGGTGCCGAGCGATCACATCCCGACGCGCACCGCGGCCGCCCAGGCGAAGTACGCCGACGTGTTGGAGTTTCTCGAGGCCGAGAAGGTCTAGCGGGGCGCCAGGCCCTCGACGGCCTCGTGGAGGTCGACGCCGAAGGGGACGATGGCGATCGAGGGAATCTCGACGCCGGCCTCGACGTAGCGTTGGACGTGCTCGCGGCACGCCGCGAAGCTGCCGTGAATGACCAACTCATCCACGAGCGAGTCGGGGATGACCTCGTTGGCGAGTTTGCGCTCGCCCGCGCTCCAGGCTTGCCACATCGGGGTCAACGCGTCGCCACGCCCGAGCCAGCGGTGGAACTCGGCGTAGGCGTTGACGGTCAAGTACGAAGAGATCATCCGGCGCGCGATGAAGCGCGCGGTGTCGGCGTCCTCGAGGGGTATGACGAAGAGACGCGCGGCGATGGTCTTGTTCGGCCCGACCTCCGCTCGGCACTGCGCCACGTCGCTCGCGGCCAGCCAGTTCAAGATGGCGCCGTCGGCCTCTTCGCCGGCCAGACGCAACATCCCCGGTCGCAGGGCCCCGAGCAGGATCGCCGGGCGCTCGAGGACCGGACGCGACAGCTTGAAACCGTGAACCTCGAAGGTCTCGAAGACCTCGTCGATCTTTTCGCCGTCCAACGCGCGCTTCACGAAGCGCAACACGTCACGGGTGCGCTGGTAGGGCTTCTCGTAGGCGATGCCGTTCCAGCGCTCCACGACCGGCTGGCTGGAGGCACCGAGGCCCATCGTGAAGCGACCGCCCGCGACCTCGGCCATGGCGGCGATGCTCATGGCGAGAAGCCCCGGGCCCCTCGTAAAGGCGGGCGTCACGGCGACGCCGAGGTTCAGTCGCGACTCACTAAGGGCGGCGACGGTGAGGGGGGTGAAGCCGTCCGCGCCGTCCACCTCGGCCGACCACACGTCGGTGTAGCCGAGGTCGGCCAGTCGATGAAACCACTCGCGGTGCTCAAGCAGCGAGACGCCCTCGAAGGGAATGGTGACGCCGTAGCGAGATGACACGGACTCAGTGTTTCATATCGCTCGAGGCGTGGTGGCCCTCGAGGTAGTCGCCGGCCCGGGGCGCGGGCACTTCGTAGCCGCGTCGCTGCAGGTCGTGCACCCAGCGTTGAATGAGAGTCTCGAGCACCTTGACCCTCGCGTAGTGCTTGCTTTCGGCGGGAACGAGGTCCCAGCGCGCGTGCTTTTTGTCGGTGGTCTCGACCATGAAGCGCAACGCCTTCTCGTACTCCTTGCGCTTCTCGCGATTGCGCCAGTCGTCGGGGGTGAGCTTCCACCGCTTGAGAGGATCGTTCTCTCGCTCATTGAAGCGCCGGAGCTCCTCCTCGCTGGAGACGTGCAGCCAGAACTTCACCAGGGTGACGTTGTCGTCGGTGAGCATGCGCTCGAACTCGACGATCTCTTGGGCCGACCGCTCGGCCACCTCGTCGCTGATCTCTCCCTCCACCCGCTCCACCAGGAGCCGTCCGTACCAGGAGCGGTCAAAGACGGTCATCTCACCGGTGCCCGGGATAAAGGGTTGGAATCGCCAGAGGAACGTGTGGCGCAGCTCTTCCTCGGTCGGGGGACCGACCGGGTGCACGAGCACGTGTCGCGGGTCGAGGCTCGCGGTGAGGCGACGAATCGTCCCTCCCTTGCCCGCGGCGTCAAAGCCCTCGAAGAGAACGATGAGCCCGGGACCGGGAGCGTGGGGCTCTAAGAGACCGGCCGAGAAGAGTCGCAGCTGCGTCAGACGGTGCTGCGCTTTGGTCACGCGCTTGTCGGACTCCTCCTTCGACATCGTCTTGGTGAGATCAATAGCGTCGACGGGATTGACGCTGTCCTTGGCCATAGGTCTTCAAAGTAGCCGACGGAGTTGAGGGGCGTTAGCGAGGTGGTGGGGGCCGCCGGGTCGGAACGAATCGGCGTCGTTCGTTGACCAGAGAGCCGATGAGGAACAGCCCGCCGAGGAAGCCGACGATGAGCGCGTCTCGTTCGTGCGGGGGCGAGAACGAGTAGGTCACGGTGGAGGCGCCCGAGGGTACCGAGACCTCTTGGTAGACGTGGTGGACGGTGGTGATGGGAACTTCTTTGCCGTTCACGAACGCCTTCCAGCCCTTCATCGACAGTTCCGTGCGCAACAACGTGGTCGCGGTGGTGCAGTGCAGCGTGGCCCGGTCGTCGCGGGAGCTCGTGACCGAGCACGGGGAAGCCGTGGAGAAGAACGGCCGGGGATGCGGCATCTCGTAGATGGTGGCGAGCGAGTCGTGGAAGACCCGGGTCACGCCCTTCTTCGCGAGGCCGGGCAGCAACGACACCGAACTCGGCATCAGTAGGTACTTGACCGACGCGTCCTCGTACTGCTTGAAGTGGTTGATGACCGAGTGCTCAAAGATTGGCACCCCCGGTCCCCCGCCCTTCGCGACGAACTGGTTACCCGGTGTGAGGCCGGGGTGCAGATTGGTCTCGATGAAGTTCTTAAACGCTTTGGGAAAGGGGAGGTCGATATCGCTGAGCTCGTTGATGCCGAAGTAGGTGCCCCAGTTCGGGTAGAGGACCTCGAAGTCCATGAACCGGTACTGGCCCAGGTTCTTCTGCAGGTAGGTAATGGGGGCGTAGTCCACCGTGATCTGCTTGGGGGCTTCGGCCTGGGGCACGAAGAAGAGCAGTACCGACTCCACGACCACGACCAGGGCCAGGAGAAACGGGGTGTAGCGATAGCGGTGGAGTCGGCCGAACACGAGCAGGAAGAACAGGGCGATAAAGGGGAGAGCTTGCAGGCCGAGGTAGACAATGTGAATGTCCCGGGAGGCGAAGGCCACGGTGGACTGGTACGAACGTGCTTCGTAGGCGCACCACACGATCACCAGAATCATGAAGGCGGTGGTGGTCGTCAGGAGGCGCTTCGCGCGAACGCTTTGGGTGAAGTCGTAGAGCCCGAACGCGGCCAGGACGATGATCGCGAGCTCACAGCCCGGCGTGCTGTAGCGCTCGAAGGAGGAGCGGCTGACGACCGGGATCAGATTCCACAGCTTGTGGAAGTCGAGAAAGTTGAAGGTCCCGGCCATCGCCACGAGGGTCCACACGCCCAGGAAGATCCGTAAGTTGCGCTTCTTCGCCCCGAAGAGCCCCAGCAGCGCGAGCGCGCACACGCTCGCCCCGAAGTAGCCACCGATGCCGCCCCACATGGCGTCGACGCGCGTGTCGGAAAAGATCGGTCCGTAGACGTAGGGATCGAAGAACGCGGGCAGGGCGAAATGGGGAAGACCGAGGGCCCCATCCACCGCGGAGGTGTGACTCCCGATGAAGCCAACTTTGAGGTCGTCGTAGAACGGGACGAGGATGGGTAGGGCGAGAACGACGCCCATCGCCCCGCCGAGTGCCAACCGGCGCGCCGCGCGGGGGCGTTGCAGTCGCGACACGTTGAAGAACCGCACGATCGCCCAGCCGAGCACGAAGAGGCCGTCGATGTAGGCGACCTCGGGAAACCCGGCGTAGAGCGAGAGCGCCAGGGCGATCGCCAGGATGTACCAACCGCGATTCTTGGCGCTGGAGGCACTGTCGTAGACCATCTCGACGCCGAGGACGGCCATCGGCAGGAAGGCGACGGGGTTAAGGACCGAGTTGCCGAGCCACGCGTACGTCCCATTCAGGGCGAAGAGAATTCCGGCAAAGGTCGCGAAGAAGACGGGGAGGGATAGCCGGCGCGCCAAGAAGTAGGTCGAGATCCCGGCGATGACCTCCAGCGCAATGTGAAACCACATGAGCCCCGACGAGAAGGCGAACAGGAGGGTGAGAGGGAACAGGGCCCCTGACTGCATCTCTCCGGCGAGGGGTTGACCGAGGCCTTGCGTGTAGGTCCACCACGGGAAGTGACCGTGCAAGATATCCAGCGCGGCCTCGTGTCCGAGGGTCTGCGTGACGAACCCGACGTTGGGGTCGATGGCCGGTCGACCGCAGGTGAGGCGACACAGGTGGTGCGAGATCCCGGCGGTCCACGAGATCGGATCGCCGTTGGCCAGTCCAAAGACGTACATCCCATTCGCCAAGAGGACGACCAGCACAATGAGGGCAATGGCCTTGGTGGTGGGCGAAAGTCGGCGGTACGCGCCGATTAATCGTTCGCCCGTCGAATTCACCTTCTTAGGCTACAAGGGTCGCTCGGGGCGAGCGTGCCTGGGTCATCGTACGAAGAAGTACATTTTCTCGCCCAAGAGAAGAAGCGACTCAGGGAAGTAGGGGTCCACGAACGTGCCAAAGATGTCCCACCGCCGGATGAATCGGTTGCGGTCATCGAGCGGGTCGAGGTCGCCGCGCGAGGATCCCACGTGGTGAAGAAGACGAACGTTCGGGGTGTAGACGACGTAGCGACCCTCCATCTGACTGCGCAGACAGATGTCGACGTCGTTCATGACCACGGCCAGCAGCTCGTCCATTCCGCCGAGGGACTGCCAAAAACTCCGCTCAACCATTTGGACGGCGCCCGTGACGGCCGCGACGTCGCGGGTGGCCAGTGAGAAGTGATCGACGTGGGGGTAGTTAGAGTCGGTGCGCAGGTGCTGGGGGTAGGGCGAGATCACGATGCTCTCGTGCTCGCGGCGCCCGTCGGCGTCTAGAAGGCAGGCGCCCACGATCCCGACGTCGCTCAGTGACGCCAAGGCCACCATCTGCTCCAGCCAGTCGGGAGTGACGAGGATGGTGTCGTTGTTGAGCGTGACCACGTAGTCGGCGCTGGAGTGGTTCACTCCTCGGTTGACGATTTTGGCGTAGTTAAAGGGCCCGGGGCAGGGGATGACCGCGTACTTCGTCTCGTTGAAGTAGTCCAGCGACTCCGCTTCGACGGAGTCGTTGTCAAGGATGATGATGTCCCAGTTCGGGTAGGTCGTCAGCTCTTCGATGGCCGCGATGCACCGGCGGACCAGTTCGATGCGGTCCCTGGTCGGGATGATGATGTCGATGGAGGGCGCCGGCGACGGTGTCGCGAGGGACCACGCGACCAGTCCGGGCAGCGCGCCGGGAGCGGCCGTTCCGCGCCAGCCGCGACGAGCGAGGGCCGTCTGCACCACGCGAACAGTGTCGAGGTCCACGCGCTCGGCGTCGAACTCTTGGGGGCCCCGCCCCGCGGGCAGCACGCGCGCCAGGTGATGAAACGTGGCCCCCGCTTCGCTGAGTCGGAGGTAGGCGTCGTGTTCGTAGGCCCACCCGGCGTCGGCGGAGAATCCTCCGGCGGCGAAGAGTGTCTCGACGCGCACGAGCGCGGGACGTCCCACCACGTTGTAGCTCAGCAGCGTGTGGGGGCCGACGCCCGGACTCTTCAAGATCGGCGCGAACTGATTGGGCCCGGCTTCGTCGGCGAACACGACGTCGTCGTCGCGCGTCGCGTGCGCCAGGAGCTTGGCCACGCTGTATCGACGAGCCTCCTGCGGCGTTGAGACGTCGCAGAGAAAGATCCACTCGGTCGTCGTTTCGTTGAGTGTGTCGTTCAAGGCTTCTACGACGGGACCAGCGCTCGGTCCCTGCTCGTCGACCTCGACAATGGCCACGTCATTCAGGTCGACCGTAATGTTCGCCAGTTCGAGGCGGTAGTCGACGATCCGCGGGCGGTAGTTGACCGGGTAGATCTCTCCGGCCTGGGCGGCCTGGTGCGCCGGGACGAGGTCGATCGACTTCTTCTCCCTCTTCCGCCAGGCGCGCCACCAGCGAAGTGGCGGACGAAAAATGGTGCGGGCCGTGGCGTATCGCCAGGTGTCTTCGCCCAACATGCGCCCGGCGATCCGCTGCCACCGGGTACCCGAGAGCCGGCGAATCTCCTGATGGAAGTGGACCCAGCGCGCCTTGAGCTCTTCGGGCGTCAGCGGCGCGCTGGCGTCGTCATCGAATCGTTGGAGGAGCGGCAAGGGTCCAGTTTCTCTCGGTCGTCGCGCCTCGAACACACTCTCAACGCTCGGAGATGAATTTACTCCGGAGCGATGAGGCTCCTCAACGTCCGCGGGTCAGGACCGCGACTCTGAGCTATCCCGGGCCCGGTGAGTACGTGTTACATTTCGGCACCCGATCATTTACCTGCCGTGATTCGTAGAAGGAGAGCGTTGTAATGACCGAAACCCTCGAAGTTCCGGAGTCGGCGGAGTCAGCCCAGGGCCTTCGCGCTGGTGTCCTCGGGCTCTTCGACTCGGTGATCATGGGAATCGCCGGTGTGGCCCCCGGTTACTCGATCGCCGCCTCCACGGCCATCCTCTTTGGTGCGGTGTTGCTCGGCGGAGCCGCGGCGCTGCTCTACTGCGGCATCGCCATGTTCGGCATCGTGTTCGCTTTCAGTTATCTCGGTCGGGTCGAGTCCAACGCGGGCGCGGCCTACTCTTGGGTTCGCCGGGCCCTGCATCCGGTACTGGGGTATCTCTCGGGCTGGGCACTCATCGTGTCGGCCCTAATTTTCATGGTCGCGGCGACCTTCCCCGCGGGCTCGGTCATTCTCGGGCTCTTCTCCAACGGCGCGGCTAATAACAAGGTCGAGGTCACCCTGGTCGGCGCGGTGTTCTTTCTCCTCATGGTGGGCGCGGTCGCCGCGGGAGTAACGATCACGGTCACGGTGCAGATCGTGATGTCTTGCGTCGAACTCTTCTTGCTCCTGCTCTTCGCGGCGCTGGCGATCTTCCACGGCAATCACGTTCACACCTTCACGTGGCACTGGTTCTCGCCCAGCGTCTTTCACGGGCAGCAGGGATTCGTCGCGGGCGCCCTCGTTGCGGCTTTTTACTACTGGGGCTGGGACGTCACGGCGAACCTCAACGAGGAGACGAAGAACGCGAAGAAGACGCCCGGACTCGGCGCGATCATCGGCATCGTCGTGGTGTTCCTTCTCTTTGAGGTATTTACGATCGCCACAAACCTGGTCCTCACCTCGCACCAGATCAACAACAACCCGGCCGACGTGTTAAGCGTGTTGGGTCAGCAGGTCTGGCACGGCACCGGCGGGAAGTTCATCGTCCTGGCCGTGATACTCTCCACCGTCGCGACCCTCGAGACGACGCTCATTCAAGTCACGAGGACGATGTTTGCGATGGGCCGTGACCACACGCTGCCCAAGGCGCTCGGCACCGTCCACCCCGTCCGCAAGACGCCGCTCATCGCCACGGGCGTGGTGACCGTCATCTCTCTTTTGCTCTTCGTGGGATCGCAGTCGATCGGATCGATCGGCACCATCATGACCGACGCGATCGACGCCATTGGCCTGCAGATCTGTATCTACTACTGTTTGGCCGGTCTCGCGGTGGTCGTGCTGTATCGACGACAGTTGCTGAAGTCGCCGTCCAACTTCGTCTTCATGGGACTGTGGCCGCTCGTCGGCGCGGTGTTCATGGCCTACCTGTTCGTCGAGGCGATACCACAGCTCAACGGAGAAACGCTCTGGGTGGGTCTGGGTGCGATGGCGCTCGGGCTGATCCCGATGTTCTATTACTGGTCGCAAAGGAATCCTTACTTCAAGATGGCGCCGAAGGAAGACCGTCACGCCGTTCTCCTGGAGTTCGAGCAGAACCTCTAATAACATCGCCGCGCGTGTATCGGCGACACTGGGGACGTGAGGATCGTGTCGCTGGTGCCATCAATCACCGAGACCCTCTCGGCGTGGGATCGCCCACCGATTGCCTGCACCAGATTCTGCGAGCGCGACGACCTCGAAGCCGTCGGCGGCACCAAGAATCCTGACGTTGAGAGGATCGTGGCGTTGGCGCCCGACCTGGTGGTGATGGAGGCTGAGGAGAATCGTCGCGACGACCACGACGCTCTCGTGAATCGGGGTCTGGACGTTCTCGCGCTGCACGTGCGCTCCTTGCGCGACGTGAACGTCGCCATGGGAGACCTCGCGGCGCGAGTGCAGACAACCTGGCGAGATATCGAGTTCGCTCCCGCGAGTCCTCCGAGGGCGCGCGTGTTCATTCCCATCTGGCGTCGCCCGTGGATGGCCCTCGGCACGCCGACCTACGGCGCGGACCTGCTCGCGCATCTGGGTGTCGCGACGATCTACGACGGAGAATCTCCGTATCCGAGCGTGGAGCTCGCGGACGTGCGGGCGCGCGATCCCGACCTGGTGCTGGCGCCGAGTGAACCGTACCCATTCAAAGAGCGCCACCGCGCGGAGTTGGAGTCAATCGCGCCGACATATTTTGTTGACGGGAAGGACCTTTTTTGGTGGGGCGAGCGAACTCGACGGGCTACGGAGCGCCTGGCCGATCAACTCAGCGCTGTTGTGTAGCGGAGACGTCCTACCCGCCCGGCGCTACGGTGAAGGTCGGACCAGGCGAGGCGCCGCACAATGGCGGCGACTCGTCGAGAGCGGGGGGAGCGGTGCGACACGGGCTGTTTCTTCCACCATTTGACGCGCTCGCGAGTCCCGACCTCCTGGTCGAACTGGCGATCGACGCCGAGCGCTCCGGCTGGGACGGCTTCTTTCTCTGGGACCATCTCAAGTACGGGACCCGCGTGCGCGACATCCTCGACCCCTACATCTGCCTGACCGCCGTCGCGGCCGCCACGTCAACCATGGAACTCGGGGTCATGGTGACGCCACTGGTTCGCCGACGGCCCGCCGTGCTGGCGCGTCAGGCCATCACGCTGGACCACGTCTCGCACGGCCGACTCGTCCTAGGGTTCGGCATCGGTGACGACTTCGCCGGCGAGTTGTCGTCCTTCGGCGATGAGGTCGACCCCAAGGTGCGAGGTCGGATGTTGAGTGAGGGTCTAGAAGTGCTCACTGATCTCATGTCGGGCGAGCCGGTCGACCACGACGGCGAGTTCTATCGGGCGACCGACGTGCGCTACCTCCCCGTCGCGGCCCGACCGGGCGGCGTCCCGGTCTGGCTCGCCGCGAGGTGGCCGAACCCCGCTCCGCTGCGTCGGGCGGCACAGTACCAGGGCGTCTTCGTCATTGGATTGACCGACCCGACCGACGTGGCGGAGCTACGCCGGCGGCTGAGGGCGGCCGGTGCCGACCTCGCGCACTTCGACATCGTGGTGCTCGGCGTGATCGGCGACGACGTGAGCACGTGGGACGAGGCGGGCGTGACCTGGCGGCTCGCGCAGATCGGTCCCTTCGAACTCGAGATTTCAGCAGCCCGCGAGCTCATCCTCGCGGGACCACCCGGCCGCCCGCGCTAGCTCGTCGCCGGCGTGCGCCACAGGTCGATCCCAGCCTCGACGGCGTGATGGTCGATGCTGGCCAGCTCGTCGGCGCTGAAGTCGAGATTGTTGAGCGCGTCGAGGTTGTCGTCGAGTTGCTGAACGCTGCTGGCGCCGATCAAGGCCGACGTGACGCGGGGGTCGCGAAGGACCCACGCGAGAGCCATCTGCGCCAACGTCTGACCGCGGGCCTGGGCGATGTCGTTCAGAGCCCGAACGTGACTCAGATTCTCTTCGCTCAGCATGGACATCTCGAAAGAGTCGCCCTGGGTCGCGCGCGAGCCCTCGGGAACGCCCTTCAGGTAGCGATCGGTGAGGAGCCCCTGGGCGAGCGGCGAGAAGGCTATGCACCCGACGCCTTCTTCGTCCAGGACGTCCAGCAACTTGTTCTCGATCCAGCGATTGAAGAGCGAGTAGGAGGGCTGGTGAATCAGCAGTGGCGTGCCGAGGGAGCGCAGAATCGCGACCGCTTCCTTCGTTCGCTCGTCGGAATAGGACGAGATGCCGACGTAGAGCGCCTTGCCGTGGCGAACGGCGGTGTCGAGCGCGCCCAACGACTCTTCCAGGGGGGTGGTGGCGTCGAAGTGGTGGTGATAGAAGATATCGACGTAGTCGAGTCCCAAGCGGCCCAGGCTCTGATCGAGGCTGGCGAGTAGGTACTTGCGCGACCCGAGGTCACCGTAGGGGCCCGGCCACATGTCCCAACCCGCCTTCGTCGAGATTATGAGCTCGTCGCGCACGTGAGAGAAGTCTTCGCGCAGAATACGGCCGAAGTTGATCTCGGCGCTGCCGTAGGGGGGTCCGTAGTTGTTGGCGAGGTCGAAGTGCGTCACACCCCGATCGAAGGCGCGCCGCAAAGTAGCGCGCTGGCCGTCGATGGGTCGGTCGTCGCCGAAGTTGTGCCAGAGCCCGAGGGAAATCGCCGGCAGAAGAATGCCGCTGCGGCCGCTTCGTCGGTATTTCATGGCGTCGTAGCGATCAGGGGCGGGACGGTAGGTCGACATGATCAAAATCGTAGCGAAGGGCCTGTCGATCCGGCAACGGTGAGGGCTCGGCGTTACTTCTTGGTGGCGCCGTGACGGCGACGTGGCTGAGGCAGCGGAGGAAACGGCATTTGCACCCGGGCCACGACGATGTCGGTGCGCTTGCGCAGTGCCCGCGTCAGCGTGAGATCGAGTTGATTGTGCAGTACGCGATAACGAAATTTGGCCGGCACCAGAACGGGAATGAGCACGACCACCTGTCGATCGCTCTTGCTTCGTTCCTTGTCGATGAACGTACAGATCGGGGCGACGACGGACGTGAAGTCGGTGTGAAGGACCTTGAGCGCCACGCCGGGGTTCCACGCGTCCCACGTCTCAACGAGCTCCTTACATCGTTGCTCACCCACGTCGTGGTCGTCCGTGACGACGGTGATGGCGACGACCTCCTGGCCGAGGGAGAGGGCCTCGGATAGGGCGTAACTGGTGAGAACTGAGACATTGATGACGGGCACGATGACGATCGTGTCGCGACCCTCGGGCGTGGGCGGAACCTTGTTGATGCCGAGCGAGACGTCGACGCGGCCGTAGTACGCGTGGATTCGCTTGAACAAGACGATGAAGAGGGGAACGGCGATCACGACGATCCACGCGCCTTGGGCGAACTTCGAGATGAGGAAGATGATGGTCGCGGCGCCCGTGACAATCGCCCCGGCGCCGTTGACCCCCGCGCGGTAGCGCCAGCGAGGCGGTCGCTCGCGCCACCAGTGCACCACGAGTCCCGACTGAGAAAGGGTGAAGCCCGTAAAGACGCCGATGGCGAAGAGGGGAATCATCTCATTGGTGCTGCCGCCGACCGCGATCAAGAGAACCGCCGACAGCGACGCGAGAACCCAGATGCCCTTGTTGAAGACCTGTCGATCACCGCGCAGGCCAAAGATGTGGGGCAGGTAGTTGTCGCGCGCGAGCAGACTCGCGAGGATGGGCAGTCCGCCAAAGGAGGTATTGGCGGCCAGGGCTAAGACCACCGTGATGGTGAGAGAGACCACGTAGTAGGCCCAGTGGCGTCCGACGGCGAGGCCCATGATCTGACTGAGGACGGTCTCGTCGGACCGGGGGCCGACGTGCCAGCGGTGGGCGAGGACCGCGAGGCCGAGGAGCATCGCGCCGAGAATGACGCCCAGCATCAACTCGGTACGCTTCGCCCGAGCCACGCGTGGCTCTTTAAAGAGCGGTACGCCGTTGGCGATCGCCTCGACCCCGGTCAGAGCGCTGCATCCGGCGGAGAAGGCCTTCAGGATCAAGAGGACGGAGACGACTTGGAGGCCGTGCGTGGACAGCAGCGAACGTCCGGGCTGGGCTTGGTGAAGCCCGAGCGGGTGGATGAGTCCCACCGCGATGATGGCGAGCAGGCCAATGATGAACATGAACGTCGGTAGCAAGAACGCCCGGGCGCTGTCGCCGAGGCCGCGAAGGTTCAACAGCGTAATGACGGCCAGGATCCCGAGACAGATCGCCACGGTGTAGGGGCTCAAACTGGGAAAGGCCGACGTCAGGCTGGCCACGCCCGCGGCGATCGACACGGCGACGGTCAGGGTGTAGTCGACAATGAGCGACGCGCCGGCCACCAGACTCGCGTTGGCCCCGAGATTGGCTCTCGAGACCGCGTACGCGCCCCCGCCGCCGGGGTAGGCGTCGATGACGTGGCGATAGGACACCACGAGAATCGCCAGCAAGAGGATGATGGCGATGGTGATGGGCAAGATCAGGTGGAGAGCCCCGGCCCCGGCGATCGCCAGCACCACGATGATCGCCTCGGGACCATAGGCGACCGAGGTCAGGGCGTCGAGTGACAGTGCCGAAAGCCCTTCGTAGGGATTGATCTGTTCCTTGGACGCCTCACTGGATCGCAGGGGTCGCCCGATGAGCACGGTCCAGAGGGTCCGGCCCGCAACCTTCATCTCTGGTGGATGCACGGCCATGACTGAATCGTAGGTGTGGTCACCGGCCAAGGAGGATCAGCGAGAACGAGCGTCGCGTGGCCCGCGAGGTCCCTCGGTTAGACGAGTTCGCGCTGTAAGGCTCGCGAGCGCACGACGGCCCACCAGAGAGAGAGCACCACGACGATCTCCACGACGACGGCGATCCAACTGATCACCACGGCTCGATGCGCGGAGGCGACAATCACGACCACGAGTTCGGCGGCCACTGCCACCAGGCACGCGACGGCGTAGGGACCGTACTGGATGGCCGCACCGCGAATACGAGCGGACGACTCGACGTGGGAGTGCCAAAAGGCTTCGAGTACTTGGCGCTTCTCGAGCCGCGAGCAACTTCGATACACGTCGAGTTTCATAAAGAACAACGCTACCCACTGCTCACCCCGTTGTGAGGAACAGTGGGCAGCGTTGTGAATCAGTACTCCGCGACGATCTCGAAGTGGCTCATCTCCTCCTCGAGGCTTTCGCGGTTCTCGATGGCTTCTTTCGCGGGTGCGCGCAAGACGGCGACGATGACGAGCAAGGCCAGCGCGGCCAAGATGGCCCCGATAAAGAAAGCTTCGTGATATCCCGCCACGAGGGACTGACTGCTGGAGTAGCCCTGGGCGAGAAGTACCTTGCTCTTGCTCGCGGCGAGGGTGCCAAAGACGGCGAGTCCGGCGCTCGAAGCGAGCCACATCGAAACGTTCACGATGCCCGACGCCAGTCCGGCGTCCTCACGCGGCACGTCAGCCATCGCGATGGTTAAGAGCGGCACGGCGGACACACTCATGCCGACCCCGAGCAACAAGAACGCCGGCAGGATCGCCACGGCGTAGTTCGCGTGCACGCCCGAGCGCGACAGCCAGAGCAGTCCGACCACGGCGGCCGTCATCCCGGGGATCAGGAGCTTCATGGGGCCGTAGCGCGCGAGCAGTCGACTGGTGACGCCGAGCGACATGATCGCCATGGCGAGGGTGAGTGGCAAGAACGCCACCCCAGTGCGCACGGGGTCGTAGTGGAGCACGCGTTCCAGGTAGAGGGCGCCGAAGAAGAAGACCGCGAACATCGCCGAGAACGAGAGGCCTCGCACGACGCTCGACGTGGTGAGGCTACGCAACTTCACGATGCGAAGGGGCATGATGGGCTTGGCGATGCGCGATTCCAGCAGCACGAAGGCCCCCATCAAGACGACGGACACGGCTCCAAAGCCGAGCGTGTGCGCCGAGAGCCAGCCGTAGGTGGAGGCGGTCACGATGGCGTAGATACCCACGATCAGTGACACGGTCATGAGCAGGGAGCCCTTGAGGTCGATACCCTCGCGGACGCCGAGTCCGACGTTCTCCTTGATCAAGATCGATCCAAGAACGAAAGTAACGATGCCGATCGGCACGTTGATCACGAAGATCCAGTGCCAGTTCACGGCCTGGGTCAAGATCCCGCCCACCAGCAGACCGATCGATCCACCGCCGACGGCGACGAACATGTACGCGCTCATGGCCTTCGCGCGCTCGTTCGCACCAGAGAACTCCGTGACGATGATGGCCACGATTACCGACGTCGAGATCGCTCCGCCCATACCTTGGAAGAAGCGCGCGGTAATGAGCATCGCTTGGTTGACGGCGAGCGAGCAGACGAACGAGGACGCCGTAAAGAGCGCGACCCCGCCTAAGAACACTTTCTTTCGTCCGAGCAAGTCACCCAGGCGTCCGGCGAGGAGCAGGAAGCTGCCAAAGGCGATGAGATACGCGTCGACGACCCAGGTCAAGTTGGCCTGAGAAAAGTGGAGGTCATGCTGGATCGAGGGCAGCGCCACGTTGACGATCGAGGAATCGAGGGCGTTCATGAGCATGGCCAGGCACACCACAATCAGCGCTATCCAGCGGCGACGATTTGCAGTTGTGCCTGGTGAGACGGTAGGAGAAAGTGCCATAAAGGGAGTCCTTTGGGGATAAAATAGAAAGCAGGAGAAATAATGCAGCGGTATCATCTAGAAAATGATATAATCACTATAGCATGAATATCGACGCCTCGCTACCATTAATTTCCATGGAGGAAAATTCGTCCACGGGACCCATCCTTCTGCTGACCCAACTGTCACGACTTATCAGTCGCAAGAGCACCCCGGAACTTCTCGGCCAGACGTTGAAGGAACTGGCAACTCTTTCGTACCTACGCGATTACCGTGAACCCACGCAGCAGCAACTCACTGAAGGTCTCTGCATCGACACGAACTACTGCGTCATGTTGTTGAACGATCTGGAAGCGTCGGGTCTCGTAGAACGTCGACGTGACCCCTCCGATCGACGTCGACACATCGTGACGATGACCGAACAAGGTCGTAAGGCGCTGCACCAGGCGGAGGCCGCGCAGCAGACGCTCGAAGATGAGATTCTCGGAGCCCTCAGCGGGGAAGACCGTTCGGAGCTTGCGCACTTGTTGCGCAAAGCCATCGAGGGTCAGGGCGCGCACTCGGCCAACTCGTAGGGCCGCGCGGCGCACCTCGCTCGAAGAGCGTCAGTGGTGTCGTCAATGTCTCTTTGATGCGGCGCGAGCGAGTACCCGTACGACACCGAGCGCCGCCATCGCGATGAACGTCACGTTCAGGGCCGGCACCCAACGAACGTGATCGTCCTTCACCACGTAGACGCCCACGGGCAAGACGACGCCGCCAAAGCCACTGCCGGAACCCCCAAGCGGCGACTGACCGTGCTCTCCGCTGGTCGAGCCGAACTGCTCGTCATCGTCAAGGTCGTCATCAAGGTCGTCATCGTCATCGTCAATGTCGACGAGGCGATGCGCCGCGTGCGCGGGCGCAAAGTCGGTGCCCCCGCCCCCGCCGCCCCCCGCGACGAAGGCCACGGGAATAATGAGCGTTCCATCCTTTTCGTACGCGGCACCGAACGCGCGACCTACCGAGAGGTGCTCACCGATCTTGCCGAGGAGATCTTTCAGTTCCATGAGTCCTCTTTTCCATGATTGACGAGAACGCTCGCACGGACCACCTGTGCCTGAGCGTAGTTCTCGTCGTGTCGTAGAGGCGCTCGCGGGTGGCTTACGCTCTACGAGGAGCGAGGAGGCAATGATGGCCGGGTTTCCCTACGAAGATCAGTTCGAGGTTCATCGGACTCTTCCCGAAAACGGGATGGACAAGGACGCCGTACTGGCCACGTTGGCGGTTATGTCCCAGGCCGAGAATCCCACGTGGGAGACGGGACAGTGTTCGGGCACCATGTACTGCGGTGACCACGATCACTACGACTTCCTAAATGAGGCCTTCTCCTACTTCTCCTACGTGAACTCACTGCAACGCGATATGTGCCCCTCCAACACGAAGTTCGAGGCGGAGATCATCGCGATGACCCTCGACTTGCTGGGCGCGTCGAGCGTCATCGACACCACCCCCGTCGGACTCGTGACCTCCGGCGGCTCGGGGTCAATCGCTCACGCGGTCCTCGCGTACCGCGAGCACTACCCGACTCCGGGTCGGCCCAACATCATCAAGCCCGAGACGGCTCACCCGGCTTTCTCCAAAGCGGGGCATCTCTTTGGCGTCGAGATGAGAATCGCGCCGGTCGATCCTTCGACCACGCAAGTTGATCTCGACTGGGTGCGCGAGCACATCGACGAGAACACCATCGCGCTGATCGGCTCCGCGTGTAACTACGGCTACGGGACGATTGATCCGATTCGCGAGCTCGGCGCTCTCGCGCTCGAGCATGAAATAGGGCTTCACGTGGACGGCTGTCTCGGCGGATGGATTCTCCCCTTTGGTCGCGAACTGGGTTACGACATCGAACCCTTCGATTTTTCGGTGCCCGGCGTGACGACGATCTCGGCCGACACCCATAAGTACGGCTACGCGCTCAAAGGCACCAGCGTCCTCTGCTTCGCCGACAAAGCGCTGCGCAACGACCAGTACTTCTATCTGACCGACTGGTCCGGCGGAAAGTACTGTTCGCCGGGCATGGACGGATCCCGTTCGGGCGGACTGCTGGCCGCGACGTGGGCCGCCATGGTGCACCTCGGTCGCGCGGGGTATCGCAAGTACGCCGAGGCGATCTTTGCCACCTCGGCCGCGATGCAGGACGCGGTCAAGGAGCACTCGGCCCTACGAATCTTGGGCAAGCCCAGCTTTCTCTTTTCGTTCACCTCCGACGAGTTTGATATCTACTTGGTCAACGACTTCTTGCGCACGCGCGGCTGGCGGTTGAACGGACAGCAGTATCCCAACGCGCTGCATATGGCCGTGACCCGACCGCAAACTCAGCCGGGCGTGGTGGAGCGATGGCGAGAAGACCTCGCCGACGCCGTGGCGTACGCCGAAGACAATAAGGACGCGTTGCCGCAGTCGGGGGCAATCTACGGGGGAGTGGCGGGAGGACCGAGCGAAGAGTCCGACGCGATCATCAAGTTCTTCATGGCCGACATGATGGATAAGCAGTCCGCCATTCTTTCGTGACGAGCGAGCTCTGTCTCAGCATTGATCTCGGTACGGGAGGACCGAAGGTCGGACTAGTGACGCTGGGGGGCGAGATCGTCGCCCACGAAGTGCACGCGGTCACGACCCACTTCAGCCCGGACGGCGGGGCGATCCAAGACGCCGATGAGTGGTGGACGATCATTGTCGCGGCGACGAAGAGACTTCTCTCCGCGGTAGAGAACGCGCCGCGGAACGTCCGGGCCGTCGCCGTGACGGGTCAGTACGCCTCGACGGTGCCCGTGGACGCGAACGGCGAGCCCACCGGCCCCTGTGTGACGTGGCTCGACACCCGAGGCGGTCGCTACACCCGCGACGCCGTAGGCGGTTGGTTCCAGGGCTACAACCCGCGAAAGGTTTTGCCCTTTGTGCGAAAGACCGGCGGTGCACCCTCGACCGTCGGCGCTGATCCCATCGGGCAGATTCACTACATTCAGCGCACTCAGCCCGAGATCGCCGCGGCCACGCGGTGGTACATGGAACCCATTGACTATTTGACGATGCGCTTTACGGGAGTCGCGAGCGCCACCCACGCGTCACGTCTCGCCATGTGGCTGACCGACAATCGCCGCCTCAGTGACTATCGCTACGACGCCCAACTTCTCTCACTGGTCGGGCTCGACGAGAGGTACCTGCCCCCGTTACAGGCGTTCGGCTCGGTCGTGGGCACGCTGAGCGAACGGGTCGCCGATGAGCTGGGCCTATCGAAGGACGTCGTGGTCGTGACGGCCATTCCCGATTTGCACGCGGCTGCCCTGGGAGCGGGCGCCACCTCCCTCTATGAGACCCACCTGGCGTTGTCCACGACGTCGTGGATCAGTTGTCCCGTGCCCAAGAAAAAGACGGACGTGAGTCACAACATCGCCGCGGTGCCCGGACTGTCCAACGACTCCTACGTCATCATTGACAACCAGGAGACGGCGGCCAAAGCGCTCGAGTGGCTGCAAGGAGTTATGGCGGGTTCCGGCACCAAACTCAGCTTCGAGGAGCTCGGGGCCCTCGCGGGCACGTCTCCTCCGGGCGCCAACGGCGTGCGTTTCACCCCGTGGCTCGCGGGCGAGCGCTCTCCCATCAGTAACAAACACATTCGTGCGGGATTTACCAACCTGTCGATCACGACCACGAGCGCGGACCTCGTGCGCTCGGTCATGGAAGGCGTCGCCGCGAACAGCTCGTGGTTGCTCGGTTACGTCGAGAAGTTCGCCGGTCGAACGCTGTCGCCGATTCGCATGGTCGGCGGTGGCGCGCAGTCGCCGCTGTGGTGTCAGATCTTCGCGGACACGCTGAGTCGCGAAGTGCACCAGATTGACCAGCCGTTGCTGGCTCAGCTGCGCGGAGCGGCCCTGCTCGCCGGTCCGGCGCTCGGTCATCATTCCTTCTCACAGGTCCCGTTGCCGAAGGCCACGGTGTTCCGGCCCTCGAGCGAGGAGCGAAGAACTCGCGGGCCAGCCGACGACATCAAGAGCCTCTACAAACGCGACAAGGCCTGGTCCCGTCGACGCCCGACAACGCGGTAACCGGTGCGAAAGGAATGGGAAACTCGCCGATAAGGTCCGTTTCATGGAAACCACCGTCGTTGTCGCCACCGCCTTTGGGGGGCCCGAGGTCCTCGTCGTAACCACCGCCGAACTAAAGGAACTTCAACCCGGAGATGTCCTCGTCGACGTTCGCGCCGCCGCCATCAACCCCATTGACTACAAGCTCTACAGCGGAGCCGGGGCGTACGGCAACGATCCGTCGAAGCTGCCCATGCGCCTCGGCCTGGAAGCGGCGGGAGTGGTGCGACGGGTCGAGGGAGAACCGGTCGGCCCCAGCGGGCCCATTGGCGTCGGTGATGAGGTCATTGTCTACGTCGCCTCGGGTGCCTACGCGGACGCCATCGTGACGCCCGGTGACCGGGTGTTGGCGAAGCCATCGTCGCAGTCCTTTGAAGAGGCGAGTGGACTTATGTTGACCGGAGTGACCGCGGTGCACGCTTTGAGCAAGGTGTCCGTCGCGAGTGGCAACACGGTTCTCATTCACGGCGGCGCGGGCGGGGTGGGTCTCATGGCTATCCAGTTGGCCGTGGCCGATGGGGCTCGCGTGATCGCGACGGGCAGTGAAGGCTCGCACGAACTGCTGCGCCAGCTCGGTGCCGAACCAGTGACGTACGGCGAGGGACTGCTCGAACGGGTGCGGGCCTTGGCGCCTCACGGGGTCGACGCTGCCCTGGACCTGGTGGGGAGCGATGAGGCGGCGGAGGTCTCGCTCGAACTGGTGGGTGACCGTTCGCGAATCGTGACGATCGTGGGATCCAGCCGGGCTGGCACGCTCGGAGTTCAAGTGATCGGCGGCGGGCCGGGCGCCGATCCCGGCACCGAACTTCGCGCGGCGGCTCGCCTCGATTTGGTACGACGGGTTGAGGCCGGTTCGCTACGCGTCATCGTGGACTCGACGTATCCGTTGGCCGAGGTGGCCAGCGCGCACCGCGCACTCAAAGCCGGACACGCTCACGGCAAAATCGTGTTGATTCCCTCGCTAACGTCGGCGTAGTCCGACGAGGACGGAGAGGGCGATCGATTTCACCGTGTGCGTCAGTTGGCTCGCGGCGGCTGATGCCCGCCACGCTGCTCACGTCAGTCGACCGGCCAGGGTGGCAATCGCTCCGACGGCGATGAGTATTCCATACGTTTGAACCCACTCGGTCCAACCACCCGGTCGCAGGTACGCGATGACCCCGGCGAGCACCAGTCCGATCACGCACGACGACACGACCGCGGCGGCGCCGGCCGTGAAGGTCCACGGGACGGCGGGCACGATGATGGCCAGTGACGTGGCAATGCCCATAATGAGGGCCAGTCGAAGGTCCCGCTTCACGTCCGCGAGATACTGACTGGCGGCCATGCCAAAGCCCTCGGCGATGAGCAGACCGATCGCGGCGGCGAGGACCACCTTTCGTCCGTGTGACTCCGTGGCGAGAATGAGCGCCATCGTGGCGACCAGTCCATCCGACGCGCCAAAGATGGCCGTCGAAACGGTGGGCGTGGGCGACGTTCTCTTCACGAGGTCTCGATATTACTGCGGCCGTGCGATCATGGACGAGGAGGTGAAAGTGTTCCCCGATCAGATTCGTGTCGCCGCGGTGCAGCTCTCCTCGGGCGCTCACCCGGCCACCAACGTAGAGCGCGCTCGTGAGTTGGTGCGTCGCGCCGCGAGCGAGGGCGCGCAGTACATACAACTGCCCGAGTACTTCAACTTTCGTGGTCCCGCGTCGCGCTACTCGTCCGTCGCCGAGACGATTCCCGGGCCCACCACCGCGATCTTCGCCGCCCTCGCGAAGGAACTCGCCGTGGTCATTCACCTCGGCAGCATGTTCGAACGCTCGTCTCATCCCGATAAGTCTTTCAACACCAGTGTGGTCATCGACCGGGACGGGGAGATTCTCGCCACCTATCGAAAGGGACATCTCTTTGACGTCAACGTGCCCGGAGAGATCGTTCACGAAGAGTCGCGACATATCGCCGCCGGCGATCAACTGTCCGTCGTGGACGTGTACGGTCTCCGCCTCGGACTGTCGATCTGTTTCGACCTGCGCTTCGCCGAACTGTATCGACAACTGGCTCTGCACGGCGCGACGGTCCTCGCCGTTCCGTCCTCCTTCGCCGTGGCCACGGGACACGTTCACTGGGAGGTACTGCTGCGCGCTCGCGCCATCGAGAATCACGCGTACGTGATTGCCGCCGCCCAGGCCGGCACCACCGATGAAGGCGTCTCCTCCCACGGACACTCGCTGATCATCGGCCCCTGGGGTGAGGTGCTCGCCGCGTCGGAGGCGGAGGGCGAGGACGTCATCTACGCGACCATCACCGTCGAGGAGGTGGCTCGTCGGCGATCGCACATTGACGTCTGGTCGCTGCAACGGCCCGATCTCTACGGTTCGTTCGACCCCTCGGGGTCGAACGGTCCCGCCACGACGTGAGCGAAACCCGAGCGCCCAACCCTGACGCCTTCGGCCGCGCGGTGTGGGACTGGGCGCGCGGCGGGACGGTACCCGAGATCGTCGAACGCGACGACGGCTACATGGAAGAGGGCGCGGGACCCGGGGTGTACCTGAGCCCGATGGCGGGTTGGCCGAGGGCCGAGCGTCAGGCGCTTCGCTCCGTTCGCGGCCGCGTCCTCGACGTCGGATGTGGCGCGGGACGCGTGACCCTGGAACTTCAACAGCGGTCCTTCGAGGTGGTGGGTCTCGACGCGTCACCCCTCGCGGTGCGCGCCGCGCGCCTTCGCGGGGTCGATATGGTGTGGTGCACGTCGCTCGAGAAACTGGGAGCACGCCTCAAGGTTTTTGACTCTCTCATCTTGTTCGGCAACAACTTTGGTTTGTTCGAGACCCCCGACGGCGCACACGAGCGCTTGAAGCAGTGGGCACGACTCACCCCACCTGACGCGCGCATTTTCGTGGAGAGCACGAGCGCGTACGGAGGGGGAGCGCCCGGGTTCGATCGGACCTACTACCGGCGCAATCGCGCCCACGGCCGGCCCCCGGGCGAGCTTCGCGCTCGCTACCGCTACGAGGACTCGGTCGGCCAATGGTTTACGTGGCTCTTCGTTGGTCGTAGCGAGATGCGTGAGATCGTTCGTGGTACGGGCTGGCACGTGGCCCGGGTCTTCGCCACTCACGTCGGCGAGCCCTACGTCGCGATGCTGGAGAAAGGGGAAACTGCGCGGGTCCCTTAGCCGATGAGTTTCCTGATCTTGGCGTAGGTACTCGACAGAGTGGGCCCGCCCAGGGTGGGCAAGACGATCGATCCGTGCTGGACGACCTCGGCGCTCGGGCAGCCGCCAAGTTGAAAGATGACTCTGGTAAAGGGTGTCGATCCCGGTGACGCGGCGAAACTAAGGGTGATCGGCAGCATCATGTCCTGGGGACAAGCGTGGTGCAGATTGTTCGTCAGCGGCAACGCGTTGATCAGCGCGCGAACTTCGTCAATGACGGTCAGGTTCCGTACGACAATCGTGGTGTTGGTGCTGCCGTCCACGACCGAGGTCGAACTCCAGATCAAGACGTGAGCACCCGCGGGCACGAACTCGCGAGGCGACTTGGTGGCGGCGAGCGCGCCGGGAGCGTTGAGGGCGATCGCGGTGACCACGATCGCGACCACCGCCATCACCGCCCGCCCCGCAGAGCCTGAGCGCCGCGTGGGGATCCCCGCAGGGCCGCTCGCGCTGATTCTGCGGCTGCGCCAGTGAGTGAGTCGCGCTCGTCCCAGGGACATCACTCTGAACGTACCAGTCCCGCTCGGCGCAGTGACCCCGTGGCGCGCTAGCGGGTCCTCCCCGCCTTCAGTTAGCACCGAGCGCGGCGCCCAGTCGGTCCAGGAACCCGACTTGACCAGGCAGGAGTTTCGTTTGGGCGTCGACGAGGCCGAACCACGCGGCCCGATCGACTTCGGGAAACTCAGTCAGCGTCCCGGACTTCGGGGGCCACTCCAACTCGAAGGTGTTGCTCGTGATGTGTTCCGCGTCGAAGTCGGCCTCGATCGCCCAGGCGTGCACGCGTTTGGCACTGGATTGATCTAGTTCACCGAGATCGAGTCTCGTCCCGAGAGGAGCGGGCTGGCCAAGTTCTTCTTCGAACTCACGCTCCGCCGCGTCCAGCGGCTCTTCGTCGGCGTCGTACTCGCCCTTCGGGATCGACCAGACACCGTCATCCTTCCTCGCCCAGAATGGTCCTCCCGGATGGACGAGAAGTATCTCGATCTGCGCCTCATCGCTCCAGCGATAGAGGAGGAGGCCAGCGCTCAATCGTGGCACGCCGTTATTTCACCGCCGTCACTACCTCTGACGCAATGAGGCGGACGTGATCCAGATCGTCAAAGTCCAGCACTTGCAGGTATACCCGTGCGACGCCCATCTCCCGATAGGTTTCGATCGTCTCGACGAGCTGGGCCGGTGTTCCGACGAGTCCGTCGCGTGACATCTCGTCAACGTCGCGACCGATGTTGGCGGCGCGACGTTTCACCTCCGCGTCGTTCTCCCCACAGCAGACGACCACGGCCAGTGAGCGAAGGAGTGACGCGGGGTCGCGCTCAATGACGGCGCACGCCATGTCGGCCCGCTCGAACTGGGCCTTGCTCACCTCCCACGGTGAGAACGGAACGTTGAACTCGTCGGCGTAGGTGGCCGCGAGTCGGGGCGTGCGCCGGGCGCCGTGACCGCCGACGATGATCGGGGGGCGCGGAGACTGAAAGGTCTTGGGCAACGCGGGGCTGTCCTTCAGTAAGTAGTGCTTGCCCGAGAAATTAAACGTGTCGCCCACGCTGGTGTCCCAGAGGCCGGTGATGATCGCCAGTTGCTCCTCCAACCTCTCGAATCGATCGGCCAGAGGAGGAAACTCGATCCCGTACGCCGAGTGTTCGTCGCCGAACCACCCGGCTCCGAGTCCCAGCTCGACGCGGCCAGCGCTCATGGCGTCGACCTCGGCGACGCTGATGGCCAGTGGTCCGGGCAGACGAAACGTCGCCGAGGTGAGCAAGGTGCCCAAGCGAATCCGTCTCGTGTCGCGGGCCAGGCCGGCCAGCGTGATCCACGCGTCGCTGGGACCGGGAAGTCCGGCCCCCGCCCCCATCCTGAGATAGTGATCGGAGCGGAAGAACGCGCCAAAGCCGCCCTCCTCCGCGACGAGCGCCAACGCGAGTATCTGATCGTAGGAGGCGCCTTGCTGGGGCTCACAAAAGACTCGAAGTTCCATGGACCACAGCCTATTGCCCGGGTTTCACAATTGTGTTAGCACAATATAATTGTCCGAGAGTCCGCGCACTGGAGTAGTCAAATGCCCGAAATGACGTACCGTCGGCGCCGTCTCGTGCTGTGGATCTGCTGCATGAGTCTCTTCATCGTGGGACTCGACGTCACGATCGTCAACATCGCGCTTCCCTCCATCCAACACGACTTTCACGCGTCGGTCAGTGATTTGCAGTGGACGATCGACGTCTACTCACTGGTTCTCGCGTGTCTCTTGATGCTCTCGGGATCGATGGCCGATCGTTTTGGTCGCCGCCGGGTGTTTCAGATTGGACTCGTTCTCTTCGTGCTCGGCTCGCTGCTCTGCAGTCTGGCGCCGGGCCTGGGTTGGCTCGTGGCCTTTCGCGGACTGCAGGCGGTGGGGGGATCGATGCTGAATCCGGTGGCGCTGTCAATCATCGCCAACACCTTCACTGATCCCAAGGAACGCGGCAAGGCCATGGGCGTGTGGGGCTCAGTCTTCGGGTTGAGCTTGGCGCTCGGGCCCGTGCTCGGCGGACTGCTGGTCTCGGGCGTTGGCTGGCGTTCCATCTTTTGGATCAACGTGCCCATTGGTGTCGCGGTGATTGTTCTCACCCAGTTGTTCGTGCCCGAGTCAAAAGCCGCCAAGGTTCGCCGAGTGGATCCCTGGGGCCAGGCACTCGTCGTGGTGGTGTTGGGATCCTTGACCTACGCCATCATCGAAGGCCCTCGGCGCGGCTGGTCGTCGCCTCTCATCCTCGGTCTCTTCGTTGTCACGGCGGTGGGCGCCGCCGCCCTCGCGACCATCGAACTGCGCCGACGCGAACCATTGATGGACGTGCGCTTCTTTCGCAGTGCACCCTTCGCCGGGGCCAGCTTGATTGCCATCTTTTCCTTCTTTGTGTTGGGCGGATTCTTGTTCCTCAACACCCTCTACCTTCAAGACGTTCGCCACTACAGCGCGCTACAGTCCGGGCTCCTCACTCTCCCGATGGCGGCCATGCTGTTCGTGTTCGCTCGAATCTCCGGATCGATGGTCGGCAGCCGCGGGCCGCGACTGCCACTGGTGCTGGCCGGAGTCCCACTCGCCGTGGGTGCGGGGTTGCTGACTCAACTCTCTCTGCACACGTCGATTTACTTCTTGATCGTCGCCTATCTCATCATTGGCGTCGGCTGCGGTCTGGTGAACGCACCCATTAGCGCGACGGCCGTCGCGGGTATGCCGTTGGACCAAGCGGGAGTGGCGGGCGCCATCGCCTCTACGAGTCGTCAGGTGGGCTCGGCGCTGGGCGTCGCGGTGACGGGTTCGATCGTGGCGGGCGCGTTGGGCTCGGCCTTCGTCCCCTCGAGCCACGTGGCCTGGGCCGTGATTGCCGGGTGTGGTGCGGTAATCATCGTGCTCGGCTTCCTCTCGACGGGCCTGTGGGCTCGCGGCACGGCGGAGCGAAACGGGGCACGATTGACCCAGCGCGCGAAACAGTCCATCTCGTGACTAGGACTAACCCGCGTGAGACGGCCGCTCGGGCGTGGGCCGACTTGCGTGATTTTGTCGACGGCCATCACCCTCGAAGGGAGCTGCAAGAGATTCTCGGACTCGGGCGAGGACTCGGGCGAGTCAAAACCATTCTTCTGTTGACGAGCGGACCGGCCACGCTTCGCGAGATCGCCGAGTTCCTCGGCGTCGACGCTCCCTACGCCACCGTGATTGTCAACAAGCTCAAGGACGTCGGACTCGTGGAACGCATCGCGCACCCCGACGACCACCGACGAAAACTCGTACAACTTACGCTCGCGGGCCGAGAGGCCGCACGTCTAGCCAATCGCGTCTACGCGAGACCCCCCGACGCCCTCGCATCGTTGCCGCCAGATGACCTGACGACCCTGGAGGCAATTCTGGCGAAACTCACCACCAAGCGGGGCGACTAACTCGCCGCGATGGCGTTCAGCACGTCGAGGTCGTCCGATGAGAGCACCAGCGCGGCGCCGGTTACGTTTTCGCGCAAGTGTTCGCGCGATGAAGTTCCCGGGATGAGCAAGATGTTCGGCGATCGTTGCAACAGCCACGCGAGCGCGACGGACATGGCGGAAGTGCCGAGATCCTTCGCGACCGAGAACAGCTCCTCGGACTGCAGGGGCGAAAAGCCGCCGAGCGGAAAGTAGGGAACGTAGGCGATGCCCTGGGTCGCGAGCGAGTCAATCAGCTCGTCATCGACTCGATGGGCCAAGTTATAGAAGTTCTGCACGCACACGACCGGGGCGATGGACTGGGCTTCGGCGATCTGCGTGGCCGACACGGTACTGACCCCGAGGTGCCTAATGAGCCCCTCCTCTTGAAGCTGCGCGAGAGCGCTGAAGGGTTCGGCGAGTGACTCCTCGTCCGGGCGCTCGATACCACCGACGCGCAGGTTGACGACATCGAGCACGTCGAGACCGAGGCGGTCCAGGTTGTCGTGGACGGCCTGACGCAACTGCTCCGGGGACCGCGCGTGCGGCCATCCGCCTTGGGCATCGCGTAACGCTCCCACTTTCGTCACGATGTGCAGTGAGTCGGGGTAGGGAAAGAGGGCTTCTTTGATGATCTCATTGGTGACGAACGGGCCGTAGTAGTCACTGGTATCGATGTGGGTGATGCCCATCTCCACGACTTCGCGAAGGACGGCAATGGCTTCGTTGCGATCCGCCGGCGGACCAAAGACGCGGGGCCCGGCCAACTGCATGGCGCCGTAACCCATGCGGGTCACGGTCAGTCCTTCGGCGAGTGTGTACGTTCCACCAGGTAGCGCGCTGTCAGACATGTCGGCCCTTCGTGTCGTGGGAGTTGTTCGTCGGACGTCAGCCCTAGACGCGGCGACCTCCGTTGCTCGTTCAGCGTACGGGAACGTCGGTCGCTCCAAATCACGCCTCAAAAAGTCTTCATGGTCAGCGAGTTGTGCACTCACGTGACCAGTGGGGCTGGTCACTGCATCCTCGGGAATGGCTTAGAAGATGTCATCACTTACCCGCGGCCAGCGTCATCATTCGACATGTAAGCGCTGACATTGATCACGAACCCAGGGTTCGTTTCGTTTTCTCGACGTTTTTGAGTTCCCTGTGAGCTGCGTGACGGTGTCATGACAATCCATCGCGCTGCGAGGTTATTTCATTACCGCGCCCTTACGTTGAGAACAACGCGGTATTACGAAGACGTCGTAGGTACCGAGGGATGTCATAGGAGAGATAATCATGCGACGAAACTCCAAGTGGTTTATCGCGATAACGGTGGTGGTCGTCGTGGCGGCTATTGCCATCGGTCTGGTGGCCAGTTCATCGAACTCGCCCACAACGACCACCACCACGTCCAGCAACTCCAACACGATCACGTTCGCGGAGGGCGCTGGTGCCGCCCCGAACTACATCTTTCCTTATCTCGGTTGTCAGTACTTCTCAGTCGCGACGCTGAGTCAGTTCCAGGAACTGACGTATCGTCCCGTCTACTGGTTCGGCACTCCCGGCTCTTCGGCCGTGGACTACAGCCTCTCGCCCGCGAAGGCCCCGGTCTTCTCGAACTCGAATAAGACCATCACCATTGACATGAAGGGCTGGAAGTTCGCCGACGGCCAGACCGTCAACGCCGAGTCGGTCATGTTCTTCTTGAACATGTACAAGGCCGACCCGACCAGCTACTGCGGCTACAACAAGGGTTACGGCATCCCCGACCAGGTCGCGAGCGCGTCCGGTAGCGGCAACACCGTCACCATCAAGTTCACCAGCTCGGTCAACCCGAACTGGATCTTGTACAACTACCTAGCCGAGCTGACCCCCATGCCCAACACCTGGGACGTCACCGCGGCCGGCAAGCCCTCAACGTGCGCGAGTGGCGTCTACGGTGCGGCCTCCACGGACGCGGCCTGCAAGGCCGTCGAGAAGTACCTCGACAGCCAGGCGGCCACCCAGACCGACTTCGCCGACGCCCTGTGGACGAGCGGCGCCGACGGCCCCTGGAAGCTCACCAAGATGGACGACCTCGGGAACGCGACCTTCGTGCCGAACCCCACCTACTCCGGTCCCACCAAGGCTCAAAAGGGCATTGACTTCGTGAAGGAAGAAGCCTTCACGACGGCCAACGCGGAAGAGACCGCGCTGCGCAGTGGCTCGATCACGCTCGGCTACGTCGACCCGACGGAGCTGACCTCCAACGCACCGGCTCCGCTCAAGGTCGGTCCGAACTGGTCGGCGGTTTCTAGCAACTACAACCTGGCGACCGGTTCCACCTGGGCCTTTAACTACGCGCCCTTTAACTTCAGCCCGAAGGACCCCAAGGCCGCGCTGGTCTCCCAGCTCTACATCCGCCAGGCCCTGCAAGAGGCCGTCGACCAGACGGCCATCCTCCAGAAGGTGGACAAGGGATATGGCGTGCCGATTGACAGCCCGCTGCCCCCGAACACCCCTGAGTCGGTCAGTGGTCTCCCGAAGGCTCTCGAGCCGGTGCCGAACCCCTACCCCTTCAACCTGACCTCGGCGAAGAAGTTGCTGACCAGTCACGGTTGGAAGCTCAGCGGTGGGGTGGACGTCTGTGACTCGCCCGGAACGGGCGCGACGGACTGTGGCAAGGGCATCGCCAAGGGCACTCCGCTCGAGCTCAGCATCGTCTGGGCCAGTGGTACTCCGTCGTTGGACGACACCTTCAACGCCGAAGTCGCCGACTGGGACTCCATTGGCTTTAAGTTCACGCACTCAGAAGAGACGTTCAACGACGTCATCGGCGACTGCGAAGCGGGCACGAAGTTCCAGATCTGCTCGTGGGGCGGTGGCTGGAGCTACGCACCGGACTACTACCCCTCGGGCGAGACGCTCTTCGCCCCGGGTGGCGGCTTTAACGTTGGCGCCTACTCCAACGCGACCGAGACCGCGGACATCAAGGCCACGACGTTCGGAACGGCCAGTCTGAAGGCCTACGCGGAGTTCACGGCGAAGCAGTTGCCGGTGCTCTTCCAGCCCCAGGCTGACCCGACCGGTGAGATTCTGAAGACCCTGAAGGCCAAGTCGGTCAACGGCGTCAACGGACTCGCGCAGAACCCGTTGCAGAACTTCATGCCGGAGTACCTGTACTACTAAATCGTTTTACCGGCCCCTACTGCTCGCGACTGAGCCGCGAGCAGTGGGGGCTTGAATCCAACGACGTGGACCTAGGCCCCCGGCTTCAGTTCGAGTCAACGAAGTCGACCTTGGCCAGAGGACTTCTCTCGATCCACTCCTCGAGCACCCACTGACTCTCCGTCCCCACTCGACGATTGAACCTCTCGACAATGTCAGTGAGAACCCGGCGACGTTCCGAGGGATCGGTGATCACTGTCGCCACCGCGGGCAAATCAGCGACGACGCCGTTCTTGAGGTGAAAGGTGAAGTGTGGTTCGGCACTGAGATTGAGGAGCCAGTCTCGAGGCTGCGGTGCGGGCCTCCCACTGAGGTAGGTGGAGTCGTCGAATCGGTAAAAACAGATCTCGATGCGGCGCGCCTCTCCCGTGCGTCGACCAATGGTGGTGATGTCGATCGTGCGGTCCGCGAAGTCAGCGGACTCGCCCTTTTCCAAGGCTTGGCTCACGTCATCGCGCATCTGCAGAGGCTACGTCGCGTTCTCCACGAAGTGAGACGATTCTACGCTACTGCGACGCACCTTTGGCGAGTTCGTCGCGCGCCGCCTGGACGATGTCCGCACTGGTGTTGGCGTGACCACCGATGCCCCAGCCGCCCTCGGGCGACTCCGTGATGAGAACCCACGTGCGATCCGCCTGCGACGGATCGCCCGACGCGGCGGTGACGATGTCGGTGAGCTCCTTGACGACACCCAGTTGCTTGTCGCGATCGAGGACCCCCACCGGAGTCAATACCTGCACTCGGACGTAGTTGCTGTCTCCCGCGGCGTTGGCGAGGGAGCCCGAGGGAAGTTCGTGGACGAATCCGGCGGTGTTGTTACGAAACAGGGAGATTGGCGGAACCTTCTCCCAGCGCATCACCGCGTTGGCGACGTCCTGGGCGAGCTGACGCTTGTCCGCGAACGTACCCTCGGTGGCGTACACATCGATCATGGGCATGGTGATCCTCCTGGTCATCTATGATGAACGTCATAATTGGGACGAAGCCTAATCTATGACGATCGTCATAGCAACGGGAGTGTGACGATGGGTGACAGCCGCGACCGGATGGTCCAAAGTGCGGCCACTCTTATGGGCAAGCGGGGCATGAACGCGACCTCATTTTCTGACGTGCTGGCCGAAAGCGGTGCCCCGCGGGGATCGATTTACCACCACTTTCCCGAGGGCAAGAGACAGCTGACCGAGTGCGCGATGCGCCTGACCTCGGATCAGATCCTCACGTACATGCGATCGAGCACCGCGACCACGGCTGAAGAGGTGGTACGGCACTTCCTCGCGCTCTTTCGCCAGGTGGTGGTGGCTTCGGGGGGGGAGGCGGGGTGCACCATCGCGGGAGTGACCATTGACGTCGCCGACGATGAGGACGACTTGTTAGTGGTCGCGCGAGACGCGTTTCAGTCCTGGGTGTCTCTCTTGGCGGCGCAGTTGGAGAGCACGGGCGTTGCCCCGGAGAGGGCTCATCGCGTCGCGGTAATCTCTATCGCCAGCGTGGAAGGCGGACTCATTCTCTGTCGGGCCGAGGGGAGTGACGAACCGCTACGAGTCGTGGAAGAAGAACTGCTGGCCCTACTGCCCGACCCCGGGTCTTTGGAAGGTGGGGATCCGGCGTGCTGGGCGGGACTTCTCTGCGAGGAGTGCGGCGTCGTCATCGCGGAGGGACCGCACCGTCCGACGTGCCGCGCTCGCGTGAACTAGTCGGTGAGTAATCCGGCCTCTTCGATCCACTTCCAGTGCGTGCGTCCATGATCGGCGTTTGCCCCGAGCACGCCACTGATGGTTCCGTCTGCCCAGGGGGCACCGGGAAGTTGCTCATCGAGCCGTTCGTCACTCAGTTCCGCGATCAACTGCAACGTTGACGCGCGAGCCGCGGCCGTCAGCGCCACGACTTCGCTGAACGTGTCGTTTCGATGCTCGCGTTGCCACTCCTCGGTTCGCTCGTTCACGATCGCCATGATCTCTTCGCGCGAGCGTTGCTGACCGCGGTCGTCGATCAACAGCCCCACCGGGTTCGCGCTACCCGCGACCTGGCGTCGCACCATCGCTGCGAAGTCGCGCTCTATGAGTGCCAGGTGCGCCAGGTGATCAAGGGCGCTCCAGTGGTTCTCCGGATCGTGCTGGCTCCTCGTGAGGGGGCGATGAAGTTGCTCGTCGCTTAACCCGCCGTACTGCCCCAGCAGCCAGTTTCGACCATCGTTTAGTTTCAGCTCCAAAGTAACTCGGTCCATGACGCCCCTCTCGCCGAGAACACCGTAGACCACGGGACGACTGCGGATCCCCTGGCGACAGATACCCCGACCTGTTCGTACGCTTGGGTGTCACCTCGGTTCGGTCGACGGAGTGGCCGATGACCCGATGACGTCGCGTTAGTTACTGCCCCACTGCGCTCGGGGCGGCTCGTCGTCGTAGTAGCGCTGTGCGTATCGCAGGACCTGCTCGTCGTCGAGGTGGTCAATGTCAACCCGCACGTCGGCGATAATTTTTGCGGCGACGTCGGGGCGCTCTTTTTCCACGTAGGAGACCCAATGGTGTGACGCGTTGGCCTTCCCTTTGCCGTGGCCGAGCACCAGAATGGACAGCGCGGGAGCTAGGGCCTCGGTCAGCTCGCGCCAATACTGTGAGCTGTCGTCTTCGTACGTGCCGCGAGGGTTTCCCGCTTGGTGATGAACCTTGTGATAGCGGCCGAGCGGATCGGGCGCCACCAGGTGCTCGGGACGAGAGCCCGCCGAGGCGTCCGTTGGGTAGATGGTGGCCTCACGGTAGGCAATGACCGCGACGACGTTCTTTCCCTCGAGGTCGTCGGCCACCTAGTCCTCTTCGCCTTTCGCTTCCATCTTCTTCACGACGGCGTCGTATCCCGCCGCGCTAAACATGCGCCGCAGATCGACGACCTGTTGAACGTCAATGTCCTTGTGCTTGGGCTTCGTGATGACTTCGACGGCTTCGCCCAGTCGAACGTGATACTTCCCGTCGTGCTCCTGCTCGACGGTACCCGTCGCCTCGAGCAACGACAAGACGTCGTGCCATTCGATGTTGTGGCTCGCCGGGTGTTGAAATATCTGAAGCAGCGTGTCGTGATGGTGGCTGCTGAGGTGGGGCAGTTCCGATGTCAATGTAGATTTCCTCCGTACTTGACCTCAGTGTACTGACCGTCGCGCGAGGCACTCGGCCGACGCCCTAGGACTCGTGAAACAGTCGTTCGAGGAGTGCGGTTTTGATGGCGGGACGGCTCGCGAAGACGAGGAGCAGTGATGCTTCGCGGGTCGCGCGCTCGGCCGCGTCGCCCGAGATGGCCGAGCGACTTCCCGTCGTGACGCCGAGCACGTGGGCACAACGCACGGCCAACGCGGAGGCCCGAGCGCGAGCCTGATGGATCGCCTCGGCGCCGGCGCGGTCGAGTTCTTCGCGCGCCGCGGCAAGCTCGTCGTCGAGCACCGAGGGCCCGATCATCTGGCAGCAGCGACGCGCCACGCCGAGGGCGAGGGCACCGTTGACGCGAAGTCCCTCCGGTCGTTCCGTCCCCGGAGTGTACGGCTGGCTCCCCAGGTAGCGGTCGTGGGGAACGATCACGTGGGAGAACGTCAGCGTCACCGTAGAGCTGGCGTTCATTGCCGAGAGGTGCAGCGGCGTCACGCTGAGCCCTCGGCCTAGCTTCGCCTCGAGCGCAAAGCTGGCGACGCTGTCGGCACCCTCGCGCGCGGTCACCACGAGCGTGTCAACGATTCCCCAGCCGCTGACCCAGGGAGCCTCACCGTCTAACAACCACCCACCGTCGGTCGCTTCGGCCGTGAGACGCGCCGGGCCGGGTAGCAGTCCGCCGAGTGAGACCCCGCCTTTTACCTGGCCGCTGATGGCTGAAGGCAACATCAAGCGAAGGTTCTCGGGCGCGGCGGGGTCGAGGAGCGCTCCCAGCAGTCGAAAGTGTTGGAGCCACACGAAGGTCGTCGTTAAACACGCGGCACTCAGTTGCTCAACGACGTCGCACGCCTCGGCGAAGGGGAGCTCGAGTCCGCCGAGTTCCTTGGGTGCGAATGCTCCGTACAGCCCCGCCGCGGCGAAGGCGGCGAGATGATCGGGGGGAACGCTCGGCGACCGATCAACGGCCGCCGCGTCGCGAGAAAGGAGTTCGACGAGAGCCGGGAGCGGCGCGAAGGATTCCACCGCTCCATACTGGTCGCCGCGGGAGCGGACCGTGGGAGCCGACTGTGCGAACTCCCAATATTTGTGATAGAACGCACACAATGGATGTTCACCTTCGCCACCACCTAATACTGCAGTCGCTGCAGGAACACGGCGAGGTGCAGGTCAGCGCCCTGGCCACGGAGTTGGACTGTTCGGAGATGACGATTCGACGTGACCTCGAGTCCCTGGAGGGCCTGGGGGGGTTGCGGCGAGTCCACGGCGGTGCCGTCAGCCTGTACCTCAGCGCGGAGGAGGCGCCTTTTGACATTCGCGCCCTTGAGAATATTGAGGCCAAGATCGCGATCGCCGGGGCCGCGGTGGACCTCCTCGTCGAGGGTGAGACGGTGATTTTGGACGGGGGCTCGACGACGATGGAAGTCGCTCGGTCCATGCGGCAGCGCCGCCTCACCGTCATGGCGCTCGCCCTTCGGCCCGTCTTAGAGCTCGACGGCTGCCAGGGCATCAAGCTGCTCCTTCCGGGGGGAGAGGTTCGCACCAAAGAGCTCTCGCTGGTGGGCAGCCTGAGCCAGCACGCGTTTTCACAGTTGCGCTTTGACACCTTCGTCATGGGCATCTGCGGCATTGACGCCGAGGCGGGCGTCACCACGCAGATGCTGGCCGAGGCCGAGGTGAAGCGCGCCGCCGCCACGGCGGCGCGTCGAGTCATCGCGGTGGCCGACGCCTCGAAGATTGGCCGGGTGGCCTTCGGTCACGTCTGTGACATCACCGACATCGACATCTTGGTGACCGACGCGTCGGCCGACGATCTGATTGTCGATGAGCTCATCGCGGCGGGTGTCGACGTACGTCGAGCATGAGCACTCGCGAGAAAAGTACCGCCCCGGTCTCCGACGCCGGACGGTGGATGCGCAACGCCGTCGTCGCGGTCTTTTTCGTTCAGGGTTTTCTCTTTGCGTCCTGGACGGCTCACATCCCTCACGTGAAAGACCACCTGCACCTCGGTGACGGCTCGCTGGGGATCGCGCTGCTCGGAGCGCCCATTGGCTCGATGCTCGCGATGCTGGCGGTCTCTCGACTCCTGCCGACCTTCGGAAGTCGCCGCGTGGTGCGCGTCGCCCTGGTGGGGTACTGCCTGGCCGGCCCCGTCGTGGGGCTCAGCACCTCACTCATCACGTTCTTCCTGGCCTTTCTCCTGTGGGGCATCTTCCAGGGGTCGCTCGACGTGTCGATGAACGCCCAGGCCATCGCGGTCGAAGGACGGGTGGGTCGCCGTCTCATGCCCGGCTTCCACGGGTCGTGGAGCATGGGATCGTTGGCCGGCGCCGGGGTGGGGGTGCTGGGGGTGGGGCTCGGCTGGTCGCTGAGCGAGCAACTCCTGATCTTCGCGGCGCCCAGCCTCTTGGTGGTGGGGTGGCTGTCGACGCGGATGATCCCCAACGATCAAGCCCGGGTCGGGGGCTCTGCGGGGTTGAGCGAACGAACTCGCGGGAGACTCCTGCAGAAGGCCCTTGTCGTGTTGGCCGCCATCGCCTTCGCCGATATGTTCTGTGAGGGCGCGGTGGCGGACTGGACGGCGGTGTACCTCCACGGAACCCTCCACACGTCGGCCGTCGTCGCGGGACTCGGGTACGCGGCGTATCTCCTCGTCATGATGACCGTGCGACTTCTCGGTAACCAGGTGATGAACCGCTTTCCCGTCTACTTCGCGCTCCCGCTGCTGGCGATTGTCGGTACGGTGGGACTCGGTGTCGGGCTGCTCATTAATCGCCCGGCCAGTGTTCTCGTGGGCTTCATGTGTCTCGGGGCCGGTTTGGCGTTGGTCGTGCCCATGGTCTTCAGCGCCTGTGGGCACATCTCCCATGTTCACCCCGGTACGGCCGTCGCCGCGGTGTCGGCGTGTGGGTGGACGGGGTTTGTCGTGGGTCCACCTCTGATTGGAGCCATCGCGTCGCTGACCTCGCTGCGGACCGCTCTGCTCTTGCTGCCTCTCCTGAGCGCGGTCGTCGTGGCGGCGACCGGGACCGCGCGCGTTCTTCGCCGCGAGCGCGAGGTCCCGACCCCTTAGGGCGTGGGACCGCGCGGTGTTCTAGTTTTGACAGAACCGTGGAGGTTCGCGCGTGGGGAACATGGATCGACTAGAAAGCATCGTGGCGCGACTGCCCGAGACGGCGCGGGTCGACATCGAGGCCTGGGGCGGAGAGCCCACCTTTCGCGTGGGCGGCAAGAACTTCGTCTTCGCCGGGGCCAGTGGCCGAACGATCACCGTCAAGCTCACCGTGGACGAAGCCGCTGCGGTCGTGGCGACCGATCCCGAGGTCGTTCCCACCGGGTATGGCCTCGGTCGCTCGGGGTGGGTGTCCATATCTCTGACGTCCAGACCAAGCGCCGCCCGCTGGCGTGAAGTTGAGGAGTGGATCCGCACCTCGTACACGCTCGTGGCGCCCAAGCGATTGGCGCGCCAGGTCGTTGAAGAGGACCGAGCGGGTTCTTAGCGCTTCTTCTGAATGACGGGAGAGAGGTCCTTATCCTCCATCTCCCAGGCGTGGTCCATGACGTGAAAGGCGCTGTGGCGGACCAGAAACGCCAGGGTCCACGACCGCATGGGAGGGCCCTCACCCTTCTGATGTGCCCGCAGGGCCGCGACGTAGTCCTCTCGATACGAGAGCAGACCCTCTCCGCTCACCGCGGCTCCTTCGGGAACCCGCACGCCCACTTTCTTCGCGAAGTCCTCGCTCTCGACCCGACGCGTATGTCGAATGATCTCGTCGCGCTCGCGTCCTCCGCCGCGGACGCCCTTGCGCATCTCCGGGGAGACCCGGGCGGCCACCTCGTCGAAGACCGACCAGCAGGCGCGGAGCAGTGTCAGCTTCCGGGCGAACTCCAGCTCCTCCATTGATGCTTGTTCCAGATCGCACGGCGAGAACGAGATACCCCAGAAGTCGGTGGACCCGGTGCCCACTCGTTCATCGATCACCTCGAGGGGGCCGGCGGCGTCGAACTCCCTGGTCATTCTCGCCGCCGTCGCGACGCGGCGGTAGCGGGGACGGTACGACTCCAGGGTCGCCAGCGCCTCGTCTCGGGTTTTCGCGCCGCGACTCCAACCGGGCCAGTCGAGGGCAAAGGCCACGACCTTCTTACCCTTGGGTCCGCGTTCGATCACCGTCCGCACCGTCATCTCGCGCACGATAGCGCTCGGGGGTTCCCGGGACGCATATTACGAATTCATGACGAACCCCGAATAACGGGCGTCTCATTTTGCAGTGTTTCCAAGGAAATTGTCGCCCATTTGCGCTTCACCGGTGCCGCGTGTAAGCGTTGAACCTCAATGGGTGGGGATCCGATAGGCCGTTTCACGTGGACTTACGCGCCGGTAAGAGCATTGGCTCTTGTCGCGACGCTCGGCGCGATTTTCTTCGCGACGCAGTTCTCCTTCACCGGTGTTGCCGGCGCCAACGTGAGTGCGACGTACCACGAGATGCCCTGGACCGGAGAGCCCGGCGTGAGTCAATCGTCTCGCTGCGCCAGCATCTCTCCCAGCTACGCCTGCACGGTGGGCGGGTACGCCACCTGGCTCACCAACCCCAGTGGTTGGGCCTGGGATTTCTACGGCGGCTCGATGCCCAGTCACAACGCCTACGGCCCGCACAACTGCACGCTGTACGTCGCCTATCGACTTCAACTGCGGGGGATCACCCTCACCTGGAGCTCGAACGCCTTCGACTGGGCGAGCGCCGCCGCCAGCAATGGGGCCACGGTCAATCAGACGCCGGCCCCCGGATCGGTCGCCCAGTGGAACAGCGGTCACATCGCCTACGTGGACGCCGTCACCTCTCGCTACATCTTGATCACCTCGGACAACTATCAGCCCTACGGGGCTGGAACCATGCCCGGAGGGTTCACCGATAGTTTCATCATTTCCCTGAATTCCCCGGCGATGCCCGACAACTTTGTGCACTTTCTCGCACCCGCGGCCCCTCCGGTGGCACAAGTGCTCGCCGTTACTCACGCGTCCTAACTGTTCCACGTCGCACCGGACGCGAGCCCTCGCCACGCAACGCGATCAGGTCCCGTTGCGGAAGTCCTTGACGCCCGTCGTCCCAAAAGAGATGTCGCTGAATCGAGCCGTCGTGCCCTCACCCGTCGGCGACTGGGACTCAAAGCCGACCTCCACCTCGCTCTCATCAAAGCGGCAGTATCGCTCGAGGTCCCACCAGCGGCCGTCGAGCGAGGAGTGCAGGGCAACCGTTCGACCCAATCGAGAGACTCTCAAGTACGGCGACCGGTCGTAGACAACGCGCGAGAGGCTTTCGTCGGACTCGACCCGCGTGATGACCGAGACAACGGCACCCGTTCTCTGCGGTGAGTACTCCAGAGCGAACTTGACCCAGTGGCGTTCGTCGCGGTACAGCACCAGGGCGCCGGCGTCGAAGGTGGCCCGAAACTCCACGTCAACCAGGGCGGAGATCGTGAAATCCCCTCGCACCCTGCGCACGAGCGCCGGTGCGTTGGACGTGACCTGAAGGGTTTCGGGATCCACGAACCAATCGGTTCTTCTCCTCGACGAGATCGACACCTCACGAGTGGCGAGTCGGAACTCGAGCGGCTCTTCGGTCCATCGAAAGAGGCCCTCCAGGGCGGGGATCGTGATCGAACCGTCACTCATGGCACAGAAGATTTCGGACGGTGTCTAGCGGTGACGGAGGAAGACCTCGTAAATGACGCCGAGGACGATCCAAATCCAGATCCAGGCCTGGGCGGCGCCCACCACGACGAAATCGAAGCGAGTCGTAGCGTTCGTTGACGGCGTGTCGGCCCCCGCGGCGCTGGCGCTATCGCCCCTCCAGCCCCAGGGATACTCGGGGGTGACCATCAACATGTACGCCTGCAAACGCACCTGGAAACGAGTGACCGTGCCGACCGCGCGATACACCGGATCCGGCAGTCGGCCAAGGATCAAGGCGCAAATCCAAAAGGGAAACATAAAGATAGCGAGGCCGCTACCGAGGAACGTCCCCATGGCGTACGCCGGGATGGCGATGATGACGCGAAAGAAGACGGCCGCGCGGTTGAGATCGGTCAACTCCGGGTACTCGACATCGATGGGGTAGGCGGCGTTGGGCTGGCCGTCAAAGGGCGGATACTCGGCGGTCAGCAGATAGAAGTACGACCCGACTCGCGCGGACCACCGGACGTAACTCTGGAAAAAGGCCGCCATGCTCGGGGGGACGCGGCCCGTGAGGAGCGCCGCGAACCAGGCGCAGATGGCCACGAAGAACACCCCAATTCCGACGACGAGGAGAACAATGAACTGAGGAATGGCCAGCAGGAGCCGAATGAGGACCGTCCAGCGTGGTTGCAGGGGCGGCAGGCCGTCCACCAAGGGAAGGCGAAAGTTCACCGGATCGCTCGACGCACCCCCCCGCAAGGTTCTATTCAGCTCGCTGGCCGGTACCGGCATCGGGGGAAGGCGACTCGGCTCAACTCCGTCCGAGGACTCGCCTGGGTTCTCGTTCTCTTCCATCGGGTCAGCCTTTCAATCGCACCGTAACCTCCAGCCAGACATGGACTCTATCGACACTTCACGACGCGGCGCGGGATCAAACTGATCGATGTCGAACCGCGATTTTGTCGGCGAGATGACCGTGCACGAACGACGGTGGGAAGTAGATTCAGGGACCTCTTGCCAACGCGTTCTCGCCTTGCCATAGTTGACCTGTCGAGAGTTCTCACGTCGAACAAGAGTTGGACTCGCGATCGCGTCCGGGCCGGGTGCGGCACGGAATGAAGGAGAGACGCATATGCCCTACGTCACCGCTGAGGACGGTACGGAACTGTTCTACAAGGATTGGGGGAGTGGACAGCCAATTGTCTTTCACCACGGCTGGCCGCTCAGTTCCGATGACTGGGACGCGCAGCTGATGTTCTTCCTCCAGCTCGGATACCGCGTGGTGGCGCACGACCGCCGAGGACACGGCCGTTCGACCCAGACCGCGAACGGACACGACATGGACACCTACGCCAAAGACGCCGCGGTCGTCGCGAACCACCTCGACCTGCACGACGCCGTTCATATCGGTCACTCGACCGGCGGTGGTGAGGTTGCCCGCTACGTCGCCAAATACGGTGAGGGGCGGGTGGCCAAAGCGGTCCTCATCAGTTCGGTTCCACCGCTGATGCTGAAGACCGAGTCGAACCCGGAAGGCACGCCGATCGAGGTCTTCGACAGTTTTCGCGCGGGAACGGCCTTTAACCGAGCGCAGTTCTTTCTCGACGTCGCCTCCGGTCCGTTCTACGGATTTAACCGGCCGGGCGCGACGGTCTCCCAAGGCGTCATTCAGAACTGGTGGCGACAGGGAATGATGGGCGGCGTCAATGCTCACACCGAGGGTATTAAAGCCTTCTCTGAGACCGACCAAACTGAGGATCTCAAGGCCATTGACGTCCCGACGTTGGTGATGCACGGTGAAGACGACCAGGTGGTGCCGATTGCTGACGCGTCCCTGAAGGCGATCAAGCTGCTGAAGCACGGCACGCTGAAGGTGTACCCGGGCTACCCGCACGGCATGTGCACCACGCACGCCGATGTCATCAACAAAGACCTGCTCGAGTTCATCACGTCCTAGCATCTCGCTACGGGCTCGGGGGTATGTGGTGAAGACGCACGTTGTTGAGTCGAATTCAGAGACGGTGCGCTCGGGGTACCTCGATCCGACGGCACCTCCGGTCGCGACGGTCGACTCGGGCGACGTCGTCAGTTATCCCAATACCTGGACGCACTGGGGCAACGAGGCGACCTACGGGATGACCTTTGCCGAACGTGAGCCGCTTCGCCACCGCTACCCGAATGGGCCTTACTCAATGCTCGGACCGGTGGTCGTGAACGGCGCCGAGGTGGGCGACGTCATCGAGTGCCACTTTGTGTCGCTCCGCACGATCCCGTGGGGTTGGAACTCGTTTCCGTTGGGCGTCGGAGCACTCCCGTCGGACTTCAAGGATCCGTATCTGCACTACTTCCAGTTCGACGACGCGCGCACGAGAGCCGAGTTTGTGGACGGGATTACCCTTCCTTTGGCACCGTTCTTAGGCGTCGTCGGGGTCGAGCCCGCCGGCGAGGAGCCCGTCAGTGCGATCCTCTCGGGACCGTATGGCGGCAACCTGGTCTTGCGCGAACTAACCGTCGGCTCGTCACTGTTCCTTCCCGTCTTCAAAAATGGCGGGCGCATCTGGAACGGGGATGTCCACGCGCTCGAGGGCGACGGCGTGGTCGATCAGACCGCGATTGAGACCGCGGCGGAAGACCTCCAGATTCGCTACTACCTCCATAAGAACGTCGCGCTCGCCGGTCCGCTCGCCGAGACCGCGACGCACTGGATCGGACTTGGCTTCGCGGACAACCTTGACGACGCACTGGTGGCCTGCTTGCGTGAACTCATCGCGTGGCTGCACGTGGCTGCGGGAATCTCCGAGAGTGAGGCCTACGCGCTATGTTCAATGGCGGCGAGTTTTCGAGTGACGCAGTACTCCAATCAGACCGGCTCCGCCTACAGTTCGATCCCATCCAAGACGGTGCACGGCATGGTCCCCAAAAACGTCTTTCCACTTGACACTCACAACCGAGTCGCCGACTGGTTGCGGCCGAGCGAAAGGGTTCTCTAGTGCTCTCGGTAACGGACCGCTTCGAGATCACCGAACTGGTCACTCGAGCGGACGCGTTGGCCACGCGTCGCAACGCGGAGGGATACGCGGAACTGTTCACCGAGGACGCGGTGCTCGACGGCGCCCAAGGATTTCATCAGGGCAGTCGCCGGTTACGCGACGACGTGGGTCCGATATGGAGCTCGGAGGGTGAGGTGAGCGTTCACCTCACCCTCAACGTTGTCGTGAACGAGGTCCAAGGTCGAGACGACTCCGCGATCGTCAATTCAGTCCTGGTGATCCTCGCGGGAGATGGCGCCACCACGCTCAGGAACGTGGCCCTGATCGAGCAGACGATTGTTCGGGTGAGCGGGTTCTGGAAGATTTCGCGGCGCACCGTGCATCCCGTCACGCCAGCCGCGATGCCTTGAGATTTCGTGACAGCCCACGACGTGTGCGATCGACGGGGCGAGGCTCGCGACGGTACGGGTGGGTCCAACGGGCTTCGCGGGCTGTGAGTTCGTCAGTCCGTGTGCAGCACCATCGGTGATTCCCACGCGTCCGCCTCAAAGCGAATATTCAACTCGTCGGGCGGCATCGGTCGCGCGTACAAGAAACCTTGGGCCGAGTGACAGCCAAGGTCCTTCAAGTAGATCGCCTGACTCCTCGCCTCGACACCTTCGGCGATGGTCTTGAGGTTCAGTCCTCTCCCAAGTTCGAGGATCGCGCGCAAGATCGCGTCCCCACCCGGGTCGCCAGCCGACGCGGCGTCAACAAAGGTCTTGTCAATTTTTAGAATGTCGATTGGCAGCTGCCGCAGGTAGGCGAGCGAGCTGTAGCCCGTGCCGAAGTCGTCGATCGCGATGGATACCCCAATGTCCTTCAATTCGCGCAAGCGCTTCACGACGAGGTCAATGTCATTCATTAAGACCGACTCCGTGATTTCCAGCACGAGATTTTCTGGCTCGAGTCCCGAACTTGCAAGAATGTGACGGATATCGGGAACCAGGCTCTCATGGTTGAGTTGATGGCCCGACACGTTCACTTCCATAACGAAGGGCTGACTCGGCGTCAGTGTGTGGCGCCACGAGACGGCCTGGGCACAGGCCTGTTCCAGTACCCAGCGCCCGATGGGCACGATGAGCCCCGTGTGCTCGGCGAGTGGGATGAAGACCTCAGGCATGACGAGACCGGTCTCCGGGTGCCGCCAGCGAAGCAGTGCCTCGACGCCCTCGAGCCGCCCGCCTGCGAGATCGATGCTGGGCTGGTAGTAGACGACGAACTCATGACGCTCTAGGGCGTGGTTGAGATCATTAATGAGGCGAAACTCCTGGTTCGCGCGTGAGTGCATGGCGACTTCGAAGCGGTGGAAACGGTCGCGACCAGCGGCCTTCGCCGCGTACATGGCGATGTCGGCGTCGCGGAGTAATGAGACCGGTGTACTACTGGCGCCATCGGACACCGCTACGCCAATACTGGCGCTGATGCGGACTTTTCTGCCGTGGAGCACGAAGGGCTGGCGGACAATGTCGAGCATTCGGTTGGCGACGTCATTAACAAACCTCTGCGCGTTGAGGCTCTCAAGGAGAACCACGAACTCATCACCGCCGAGTCGAGCGACCGTGTCACCGGGACGCGCTGATCGGAAAATACGCGCGGCAATCTCTTTTAGGGCGTCGTCACCGGCGTCGTGGCCCAGGCCGTCGTTGATGGACTTGAAACCGTCGAGGTCAATCATCAGTACGGCGACCGAGTCGACGGGCCGACCATCGCGGGCGAGGGCGTGCCCGAGGCGGTCGAACAAGAGTGCCCGGTTCGCCAGACCCGTCAACGAGTCCTCGAACGCTTGACGCTCCAACTGCTCTTCGAGAGACCTTCGGACCGTTACGTCACGCGAGTGCCACGCCACCGAAGGTAGTCCCGACTTCAAGGAGAGATCATCGGCCGTCATCTCGAGCGTGCGCCAACCCCCATCCGCGTGGCGAACGCGGACGTCGAAAGGGGCGACCGCCCCGGTGGCGAGCACCGTCGCCAGCGCGTCGAGGGCGATTTCCGCGTCCCCGGGATAGAGGAAGCGATCCAGGGGCGCGCTGCAGAAATCTTCCGCGGTCACTCCAAAGAAGTGAGCTGCGGAAGGACTGCAGTACTGGGGCTGACCGGCGTCGCCGGTAAGAAAGATGAGGTCGCTGCTGTTTTCGATGATCGTTTCGAACTGGGCACTGGTCTCTGCGCGAGTCACCGTGACCGCCTGGATCCGGCGTCGTCGGGAGTACCAGAGAAGTCCGAGAGCGATCGACAGGACCACGAGGATGAGCGCGATGATTCCACCCACTCGACCGTCGAGGGACGTGCGGTGCGCGGACTGCTCCACCTGGGTGGCGGCTCGCTCTTCTAGGTCGCCGGCGGACGCGGCGGCTCGATCCAGCTGGGACGTCCGTAACAAGGTCGCCGCGGTGCCCGAGAGCGCACGCTGAGCAATTGAGAGGTACACGCCCGATGCGCGGAGGGCGCGCTCCAGGAGGGGGGGAGTATCACCAGCGGTCGCGATCTCGCTGATCTCGTCGTGGGCGCGTTCGATGGCCAGCATGACCTCTTGATGGATGCTCTTCGTTCGATACGCGGCCGGGAGCCCCAGGTCGGCGGCGATCAAGAAGAGGTCACCGCGCAGGTCGTACGCGTTAATGGCGATCCCGTTTTCGCGTTCGGTTGACTGGCTGAATTGATAGCTGGTGACGGTCCCCGCCACGAGGACCGCAATCATGATGAGCGGGAAGGCGAGCCCGGAGAGCCGGCGCCGGAGGAGGGGACGAAACCGTCCGATCGCCACACTTTGTTCGGCGTCGCTGGTCGCAACCATGGTGACACCCTTCGGTTCGCGCTAACGCTGAGTAATGCGAACCGGCATCGGTTCCTTACGAAACGCTCACGCTCTTAACGTAGTTCGCATATCTGTACCCCCTGTCCACACTTTTCAGACAATGCGCTCTTTCGGGCTGGCGTCTGTACCCCGCAACCGCGTGGGACTGGTCTTTCGCCGACCTCGGGAGCCGGGTTCTCTGAGGTAGATCAGTGAACTTCTTCGAAATGGCGTTCGGTATCACCCGCAGTCATCACGAGCAGGAAGTAATCGCGACTTCAGCGCGACTTCTCGAAGATCTCCATAGTGGGTGATGAGAGCACGTAACCGAACGCGTGAGGGACGTGCCCAACGACCTCGCACTCCCGAAATGTGAGGAAAGCGATTTTCCGCTCCCATTTAGTCGTTAGGGTCGGTAGTGGTTGGACTCTTCTCGGATCTTTGCAATTCAGGTTGATGACACATAGATGAGAGTTTGATGATGTTCTGTTGAAATGCGGAATGGAATCGACTGTGTCATGAAAACGAAGCATGTCATCAGATCCGACGCCGAGCAGTTGGCGACTGAACGAATCTTGCTTTCCACCATCGTCGATTCCACTGACGACGCGATCGTGTCGGTGGACGTCCGGGGACGCGTAACCAGTTGGAATAAGGGCGCAGAGCGGCTCTATGGGATCGACGCCGCCACCGCCACATTTGCTCAGTTCGATGACCTTCTTCCCTCAAGCGCGGCCGACCTCGCCAAGGTGTTCGGCGCCGCGGGAGAGTCAACCGCGCACCGCGAAGTTACCCGAACGTTACGTAACGGAACGGATGTGGTACTTGACGAGACCATCTCCGTACTCAGGACAGACACGGGTGAGACAGTCGGTGCTGCGTCAATTGCTCGGGACGTCACGGCCAAGCGAGAAGTTGAAACCGCGTTGGCGATAACTCGTCGTGAACTTGAGGTGCGAAATCGTCGACTCGAAAGATCCAACGCCGATCTTGAACAGTTCGCCTACGTCGCGTCGCACGATCTGTCGGAACCGCTGCGGGCAGTATCCGGAATGGTCGGACTCCTGGCTCGTCGCTACAAAGGGCAACTGGACGGCGAGGCCGACGAGTTCATCGCCTTCGCGGTCGACGGTTGTGTGCGGATGCGCGCGATGATTGACGACCTGCTTTCGTACTCGCGGGCGGGCTCTGAGGGGCTGAAACTCTCCGACGTCGACCTGAACGTGACCATGGCTCGAGTCAGCGAGTCCTTGCGGGCTGATATGACCGCGACCAATGCGACGCTGAACGTGGGCGCACTTCCGGTCGTGCGCGCCGACGCGATCAAGATCGCTCAGGTCCTGCAAAACCTGGTGTCCAACTCGCTGAAATTTCGACGCCCTGACCGTCCAGTCACTATCGATATCAACGCGTACGACGAGTCGGGCTTGTGGCGAATAGTGGTGTCCGACAATGGCATCGGCGTCGAACAGCCGTTCCGGGACAAGGTCTTTCGGATGTTTAAGCGCTTGAACGACCGCGAAAGCTATACCGGAAACGGAATAGGACTAGCGATCGCCGAGCGAGTCGTCATTGCCCACGGAGGAACAATTGGACTGGGCGACGGGGTGGACGGCGGAATCAGCGTGTGGTTTACCCTTCCCCACTCCGATGAGGCGTCATGGTCGTAGTTCCCGTTCCAGTTGCTATCCAGGTTTTGTTAGTGGAGGACAGTCCCGCTGACATTCGACTGACGCAGGAAGCACTGCGCGACGGAAAGTTTGTCAATCAGCTCCACGTCGCGCGCGACGGCGACGAGGCGCTGAGGTTTCTGCACCGTCGGGGTGAGTTTGCTTCCGCCCCTCGCCCTGACCTCGTCATTCTGGACCTTAATCTCCCGAAGAGAGACGGAAAAGAAGTGCTTGGCGATATGAAGGCCGACGCGACCTTGAGGACGATTCCGGTCGCAATCCTCACCACTTCGGCGGCCGATCGGGACATCATTGAAAGTTACGACCTCGGCGCAAATTGCTATCTCACGAAACCCGTCGACCTTGATCAGTTCCTCAAAGTCGTTGCGCAGATTGAAGACTTCTGGCTTGGAATCGTTCGACTTCCTTCGGTTGTTGAGTAGACGACGAAGTGGCGCGCCCGAGGAGCCTCGGTTCTCGAGACTCAACGGCGCTCGACCGCGATGCGGCGGTCGAGGCGCCAGGGTCGGTCTGGAACGTACGCCAGAGAATTAACGCGTGGAAGCACGAAAGCGCCGTCGACGCTACTCAGTTGTCCGTCCCGATGAGTGTCCTCGTCGTCGATGACAGCCCGAGCGATCGTCTCATGATCGTGGAGATTCTCAGTGAGGTGAATGACGCAATGTCGGTCACCACGTCGGCGTCTCTCAGAGGCGCACTCGACGCGATCGAGGTGTCGACGTTCGACCTGATTTTGCTCGATCTGAGTCTCCCCGACGCCGACGAGTTAGAGGGTCTCCTGATTCTGGTGGACCGACTACCGACGACGCCGATCGTCGTGGTGACCGCACATCCCGGAGAGTCCTTCGTCTACGAGGCGCTAAACCACGGAGCCGATGAGTATCTCAGCAAGAACGACCTGAACGCGGACCGCGTGCGTGACGTGGTCCGAAGGGCGGTCGGCCGACGCGAGGGCCGGCGCCGCTACGACCGCTTTAACGTCAGTGCCGCGCGGACTCTCAACATGATCTTGACCCCAGCCGTGGCGCTGGCCGCGACGGGTCAAATTATCGCGACGAATGGGGCCTGGGACGTTGAGGCGTTCGAAAACGGGGGCACCGTCGAGGCCACGGGCGTCGGAGCCAACTACCTGTCCGTGTGTCGTCGCGCGGTCGGCGAGCACACCGTGGGCGCCCGCGAAGCCGCCGAGGGGGTCGAGTCCGTGCTCACGGGCAAACGGGAGAACTTTTCCTTCGACTATCCGTGCCCCCGCCACGGAGTTGATCGCTGGTTCAACGTCCGCGTCGTGCCCCTCATGAATAGCGGCGGCGGAGCGATTGTTACGCACGTCGAGGTGACGGCCGCGCGACAGGCCGAGCAGGAGTTGGGGCGTCGCCAGTCGCTCTTTCGACCAAGTGATGACATCGTCATCCCGTCGAGCCACGCCAGCAACTCACAGATATTCGCCCTGATCGACGTGGACGGAAAAGTGTTGCACGCTTCAGAGTCCACTCGGGAACTCCTCGGTGGCTCCCGGTTGAACATGAGTGCCCAAGTGCTGGGAAGGGTGGACCCGCTCGACGTCGAAAGAGCTTCGGAGATCTTCGAGAGAATCGCGAGGACTACCGGGGCATCGGAAGCCTTCGCCGTGCGTGTGATCGATCGAACAGGTCGACAACGTTCGATTGATCTGACGATGACGAACCTGTTGCACGACGCGGCGGTACACGCGGTGGTCATTAGCGGTACGGATATCACCGATAGCCGAAATGTTCAGATTGCGGGTCGGATTGCCTCGCGATTGCTTCATTCTCTCCCGGCCTCGGTAGTGGTTACCGACTACAGCGGCACGGTGGTGTACTGGAATCAGCGGGCGTCGAGTCTGTATGGGTACGCCCCCGAAGATGCCATCGGACGAACGATCAAGGAATTGCGTATCCGACCGGGAACGGAGACGACGATCGACGCGGTGGTCATGACCAGCGGTCGATGGGAGGGCGACGTTGAGGCTCACCGCGCAGACGGGACCACGGTGTGGGTTCACGTGATCGTCGAGCGGATTGAGTCGCCGGATATCGATTTCGTAGGCATCGTCAGCTCGGCCATGGACGTCAGCGAGCGTCGCCAGCTAGAAGAGTCACTCCTTCACCAATCTCGGTTCGACCCCATCACCGACCTGCCCAATCGTCGCTACTTCATCGAACGCGTTGAGCACGCGCTCCGATCGAAAGTTGAGGGCGCGGCCGCACTCGCCCTGTTGTTCATCGACTTTGACGACTTCTGGGCGATCAACGATAGCTTTGGCTACGAGTTTGGTAGCAAGACGCTCGTCGAGTGGTCGACGTTGGTGAGGGACCGCCTCTCGCCCACGGATTTTCTCGCTCACCTCGGCGGGGATGAGTTCGCCATCTGCTGCAGTTCCGTGGCGACCACGGATGCGCTCATGGATTTTGTTCGCGAGATCCGAGATATTAACTCTGGAGTGGTCGAGGTTGCCGGACAGTCCGTGTCCTTCACCACCACGATTGGGGTGGCCGTTTCGGTGCCCGCTTCGACGGCCGAGGGTCTGCTGCGAAACGCGGATTCAGCCATGTACGCCGCGAAGGAAATTGGCAAAGCCCAAATAACGGTGTTCGACGAAGACAAGCACGAGGCGCTTCGAATCCGAAACGCTCTTCGGTTGGAGTTGGCGAAGGCGGTGGAAGACGACAAGATTGTGGCCTACTTCCAGCCCGAAGTGTCGCTGAGCACCGGCGAGATCCTGGGGTTCGAAGCCTTGGCCCGATGGGAGGGGCAAGAGTCCGTTACTCCGAGTGAATTTATCCCTTTGGCCGAAGACAGCGGGCTCATAGCCCGGATCGGCTTGAGGATGCTCGCGGCATCGTGTGAAGCCCTAAGGGAATGGAAGAAGATCTCTCCGAACAAGAAGATCTCGGTCGCCGTGAACGTCTCAGCGCTTCAGCTGTTGGACCCGACGTTCCCGAAATCAGTTCGAGACATCTGCTCACGGTCTGGCGTCGATCCCAGTTGCATCTGCCTGGAGATAACCGAATCGGCGCTCGCGGATGAAGCACACGCGTTTCACGCTCTGCACGAACTC
>CAWKAT010000007.1:0-193367 GCA_963847725.1 uncultured Acidimicrobiaceae bacterium | reverse complement strand
AATTCGACTCTTTCGGGCACTTGGACCAACGAACATGGTGTTCGCAAACCGATTTCTACGGTCCGCCCAGTAAGTCGTAGGACCTGTAGTTCGGACCGGGAGACACGACGAACAGCACCGTTGTCTGACAACCCGTGCCAATAATTGCGCTTCCCGACGGAGTCACTCCCATGACGTGTTCGGTCAGGGACTCAAGCGGTACGGGCAACTTTCGAAACGTGGAACCCTCCGGTCGATAGTCACGACCACAGATGTCCAGTCGCGGCGAGTAGGACAAAAGACGTTCACGCTATCGAATCGCCACCGACTCCATCCGACCAATACCACCGAGCCGCCCACGCTCATCACGAGCACCACCGCCAGCCACAGCGAGAGCGGCGGCCGTATCAGCGCCAAGGCAATCGCAACCACGACAAGAGACCCGAGCAGTCCTTCCCAGCACGGTCCACGAATCTCGTACATCGCAATGGGTCCGCCGACTCCGAGAACGATCGCCGCGAGTGCGTGGATGCGGTTCCTCTGTGGTGTCTGACCCTCGGTGGTGGCGATTTGGTCGATATCTGCGTCCACGTGTTCGAGCCTAAGACCAGGTGACCCCCGACCTTCCTATTGTTCCGACGCCCGCGCCTCCTTGTAGCGATGTGGGCGACGTTTCATCGATGCGCTGACTCCATACAATCTGGCTATGACCGCAAGAGGGATCCGGTGCGTCTCGGACTCGGCGCCGCGGTGGCGCTGGCAACGACGGCCTTGGTCGGGAACTACGTGGCGCCCCAGTCCGCGAGCGCGAGCCCTCCCGCTCTCCAAGCCTGCACGGCCAATCACGTGAAGGTGACTACGAAAATGCTGAACGCGGCGCGTGGCCAGGTTCGTGAGGTCTTCAAACTGAAGAACACTGGAGCGTCGACGTGCGGAATGGACGGCTATCCGAGTCTCACCTTCTTCACCGAGTCCAGCCTTGATGCGCACGTGAAGATCGTCCATCATTCGTCGGCGTTCGCCTCCGTCGTGCCCAAGTTGCTCGCCATTGGACCAAACCAGATCGTTTCTTTCGGGCTGAGCTATCACAACCCTGCCCCCGCGACCGTCGCATCGCCAGAGGGATGCCTCGTAGAGAGCGTCCTTATCCAACTTCCTCTCGCGCCAACTGCGACCGGCGATTTCGCGTACCACGAGAAATTCGATGCTTGTCGAGCGGGCAACGTGGTTGCGGTGACGCCGGTGGAGGGACGCACACTTCCCCAGCGAAGTGCTTACTGAGCGACGACAGTCAATTCAGTCTCTGGACAACCGGGAAAGTCTCAAAGCCAGCCGCTGCCTGAGACTCTCGCCGCGTCGCAGCGATCGATTAGTCAGCCTCTCTAGCAAGATCGCTGACAAACATGAGGTACGTGGTACCCATGCCGTTCGTGACGGCGCCGACGTGCACATATCCGCAGCGCTCCGCGAGTCGGATCGAATCGAGGTTCTCCGGTTCGATCCGAATGACGGCTCGACGTACGCCCTTCGATGTCATGAGTTCCGCGGATATTGAGAAGCGCCGAGGTCGCGAGACCCTGTCCGCGATACTGCGGGTACAGACCGTAGGACACGTTGGCGTCGCCGGGCTCCAGTCCAGCAAAATGCAAATAGTCAACGTTGAACTCGATCACCCCGACTAGTTCTCCGACCGGCGTCTGCACGGCAAAGGCAAAACGAGGTCCGTCGTTCAACCAGTTCTCCTCGTTCGAGCGAATCCAACGGAGCACCGACTCTTCAGTGCTCACACCCCCACTGAGCCACCGAGAGGTCGCCTCATCCTCGCCGCTGAGGTGAACCACAGCGTCCGCGGGGCGAAAATGTCGCAAGACGACCGGAGGCGGGTCGGAGCCATTCAATCTTGCAATCTCATCAGTCCGGCGGCCGTCGGGCGGAAGCCGCACGCCTCAATATAGAAATCGGCTAAGTGCTCCTCAAAGTCAACGTGAAGGTACTGACATCCGGCCTCCCTGCTCGCGTCACGAGCCATCTGGATCAATGTTGATCCAATTCCCGCGTGTCGCGAATTCGAAGAGACCATGACGTCTTGGATCCAGGCGTGCGTTTGACCATCGGAGATGACGTTGAGGAACCCCACCAAACGACCGCCATCCCTCGCCGTCACCCATCCGAAGCTGTTCCCTTCGAGCAACGAGACCCAGTCGGTCTCCGCAGAGTTCTCCGCCCCGAACGCATCGACGTGGAGAGAGTTCACTTCCTCGTTCTCAAGGGGACCTCGCCACTCCCACTCGTACGCCACGGACCAGATGCTATTGGCACTACGAGCGGCCCGAGAATGGCGATCGGCGAGATATGACGCTACGCCCGAGCCTCGATAAGTTGACATTGTCGTGGGCGTTGCCCACGCGCGAGAAGAAGGCACGCGTTCCAGTGACGACACGTTCGAACTCACTCGTCATCTCGGGTGCACGAGTCCTCGACGAGCGGGGTGAGTTTTCTTCCCGGGCGGCCGTCACGATCGCTGACGGAGTGTTTGTCGACGACCGCTCGCCCGCGCCGGCGAATTCCCGCGCACTGAACGCAACGGGAATGTGGCTGGTCCCTGGTCTCTACGACTGCCACTCACACGTGTCGTGGGCAGACTTCCACCGCGAGGATCGAGAACGCCGTTCGCCCGAAGAACGCCGATCCCTGGCGAGCGGCGCTCTCGCCGCCACCCTGCGCGGCGGGGTGACCAGTCTGCGCGACGCGGGTGGCGCAGACGCCACCTTGCGCGACGCGGTGGCCGACGGCTCGCTGGCCGGCCCCCGACTGCAGATCAGCGTCGACATGATTGGCGCCGACGATGCGGGAAGCGTCTCTACTGTGCGGGCCGCCGTGGCCCGCACCCTAGAGAAGGGAGCCACCTGGATCAAGTTGGTGGCGACGGCGGGGGTCGCGACGCCGGCCGAGTCCGTTCTCGACTCGATATTCTCGAAGGCCGAGTTCGCGGCCGCCGTCGCTGCCGCAAAGGAGGGCGGTGCTCGCGTCATGGTGCACACCTGGGGCGGCGACTCACTCGATTGGGCCATCGACGCGGGGGCCACCAGCATTGAACACGGTATCTACCTGACCTCGAGTCAGGCCGTGCGCGCGCGTGACGCCGCCATGACGCTCGTTCCCACTCTCACCATCTACCGGTACGTTCATGACCTGGTGGTGGCCGGAAAACTACAGGAGCGTACCGCTGGCGCGGATCACCGACGTGGTCGCCGTTCACGAAAAGGTCGTCCGCCTGGCCCAGGACGCGGGTTTGGCGCTGGCGATGGGCTCGGACTTCACCACCCTCGAGCAGCACGGCCGAAACATGGTCGAGATAGGGAGCCTGATGCGAGCCGGACTCTCCAGTGCCGAGGCCCTTCTCGCCGCCACGCGCAACGGCGCCGCGCTCTTGAATGATCCCGACGGTGGCGCCATCGCCCCGGGCTATCGCGCCGACGCGGTCATACTGGCGAGCGACCCCGCCGATCCCGCCACCTTTGAGGATCCAACGAACGTGGCGGCGGTCATCAAAGACGGCGCCATCGTTCACCTCTCGCCAGCGCTGGCGCTGGCGACGACCTAACGGCCGACTCGGCTAGGACTCCCTCATGGCGTTCTGCCACGCCACCTCGGCCGCCGAGCGAGCGCTCGCCAGTCGGTCCGTTTCACCCAGCGCCGTTCCCAACGCGTCGAGCGCATCGAGCACGACGCCCAGCTGCGCGCGCTGACCGGTGTGGTCCACACGCACCACTCGTGTCGCAAGGTCACCGAATCCCGCCGTCAGGGCTACGGGGCCGTTGACCTGGGCCGCGCTCACCACTTCGCGTGCGTCGCGACCGTCGGGCACGAGCAACGTGGTGGCGATCGCCGCGGCGTCCTCGTCGCGCGCGAGGGGCTCCAGCCCGAGAGCTCGTCCCCCCGCGCGGGCGGCCGCGGCACTGGCCCGATGGCGCGACTCGACCGCGTCCAGACCCTCCTCGCGCACCCGCGAGAGCGCCGCGTCGAGGGCGTGTATTTCGAGAGGCGCGAGGATGCACCGGCACCACCGCCCTCTCGGTGTCGAGCCACGAGACCTTCCAGTCCAGCAGGGAGAGACTCGAGTGCCGTGGCGCCACGGAGTTCTCGGAGAACCACTCCCACGCGCGGTCACTCACCGCGACGAGTGACACACCAGACGGCCCGGCCAGTGCTTTCTGTGGTCCGACGACCACGACATCAATCCCCCACTCGTCGATGAGAACCTCTTCGGCGCCAAAAGACGCCACCGCGTCCAGGGCCACCACGGCCCCGTGGTCGCGAGCGAGCCGGCTGATCGACGCCGCGTCGTTCACGACGCCGCCGATGGCTTCTGCGTGCACGAACGCGACCACCGAGATGTCGGGGTTCGACTCCAGAGCCTTTGCGACCGCGTCCACCCTCACGGCTTCGCCGTCGGGGGCCACAATCTCGACCACCGTTGCGCCGGAGTCGGCGAGCCAACGGCCGAAGTAGCGCCCGTAGGGACTGGTCACAATGTTGAGCGCGGTGATCCCCGGGCTCCCGAGCGATCGGGCAATCCCTTCGAGGGGAACGATCGCCTCGCCGGGAAAGATGATCGTGTCGTTCTTGGTGGCGAGGAGGCGCTGGGCGTCGCCACCCACGCGGTCAAACTCGGCCGCGGTGATGAGTTCGGGGTCCAGTAGTGGATTGGTCATTCGTCCTCCAGGTCAGTCAGTAGGGATTCACTTCGAAAGTGGCACGCGGCACGGTGATCGCCGTCTCCCGCCTCGAGCAACGCCGGGGCTTCTCGGGCGCAGATCTCTTCGGCCCGAGGACACCGTGGGTGAAAGGAACACCCACTCGGGCGGTCCACCGGGCTGGGCGGTTCACCGCGAAGCCGTGGCGGGGCACACCGACGTGGCGTGCAGACGCGGGACCGAGGCGAGCAAGGAACGGGTGTAGGGATGGCGCGGATCGCGAAAGATCTGCTCTCGCTCCCCTTCTTCGACAATCTTCCCCAGATACATCACCGCGACTCGGTCGCTCAAATGACGAACGACGGCCAGGTTGTGCGAGATGAAGATCACGCTCAGCGACAGACGCTCGCGCAACTCGTGAAAGAGCTGAAGGATGGTGGCCTGCACCGACACGTCCAGAGCAGAGACCGGTTCGTCGGCGATCAACACCCGGGGTTCCACGGCGAGGGCCCGAGCGATCGCGATGCGTTGGCGCTGGCCCCCAGAAAACTGACCGGGCTTGCCGTCAAGAGCCGCCGACGGGAGTCCGACCTCACGCATCAGCTCGCGACAACGTGCTTCTTCTCCCTCTCGAGGGACCAGACGATGGATGCGCAGCAGCTCGCGCAGGACCTGGCGAACGCTGAGGCGCGGATTGAGCGAGGCGTAGGGGTCTTGGTACACCATCTGTATCGCCCGGTTGGTGGAGCGCGACCGCTGCGCACCAAGACGCTCACCGTCAAGGAAGATCTCACCCGACGAAGGGGCTTGCTGTCCGGTGAGTGATCGAGCGACCGTGGACTTGCCCGACCCCGACTCCCCCACGATGCCCAGCACCGAACCCTTCTCCAACCGCAGTGACACGTCGTCAACGGCCCAGAGCCGTTGTCCATGCTCGACCGCAAATGAGACCGAGAGGTGCTCCACCGTGAGGATCGGGTCGGACATGGTCAGACCTTCGGCCGTATCGTCAACTGGTCGGCGTGCAGGCAGGCCGAGGCGCGGCGGACTCCGACGCTCCACAACTCGACGTCGGTCGTGGCGCACTCGGGCGTCGCGAGAAAGCAGCGCGGATGAAACGAGCAACCGCTCGGCAGTCGCGAGATGTCGGGCAGCGAGCCGGGAATCGCCAGAGGAACGCGATCGGGCGTGTCAACGTCGATCGCCGACTCCAACAGCCCGAGCGGTATAGGGATGTTTCGGCGACGAGAGGACCTCGCTGACCGGCCCGGTCTCCACGAGTCGCCCCGCGTACATAACGGCCAGGTCGTCGGCCACTTCGGCCGCGACGCCCAGGTCGTGAGTCACGAAGACGAGCGTCAAACCTTCGTCGCGACGTAGGTCGGCGAGCAGCGCCAGCACCTGGGCCTGAATGGTCACGTCGAGCGCCGTGGTCGGCTCGTCGCAGAGCAACACCCTGGGCTCCGAGGACAGGGCGACGGCAATCATCACGCGCTGACGCGTACCGCCCGAGAGTTCGTGGGGAAAGGCCTCGTGGCGACGCAGCGGATCGGGGATGCCAACCAATCGGAGCAGCTCGAGGGCGCGCTCCCGAGCGGCCCGGCGACTGAGGCCAAGCACGAATCGCGGGGCTTCGGCGATTTGGTCGCCAACCGTGAGTACCGGATTGAGCGCGGCGAGAGGATCTTGGAAGACGATGGAGAGATGTGCGTCGCGGCCGCGACCGAGGTTGCGCCGGGACTCTTTGAGGGTGCGTCCCTCAATGACCACGCGACCGCCAACCACGCGACCACCTCGCGGGAGGAGACCCAAGATCGCCCGCAGGGTCACGCTCTTGCCGCTTCCCGACTCGCCGACGATGGCGAGCGAACCACCGCGCTCTAGCGCAAAGGACACGTCACTCACCGGCCGAATGGTTCTACCGTCGCGGCGCAACTCAACGCTGAGGTTCTCGACCGCCAGAGCGCTCCGCGACTCGCTCACTGGGGTCTCAAGACGTCAGCGAGACCGTCGCCGAGGAGAGAAAAGCCGATGCCCGTCAGCAGCAACGCCAGACCCGGAATGAGCACCTGCCACTGGTCCGAAAAGATAAAGGCCTGCCCCTCGCTGATCATCGCCCCCCAGTCGGGCGAGGGCGGTTGAAGTCCGAGCCCGAGGTACCCCAAGGTGACGACGGCGAGAATCACCAGCACGATGTCCGACATGACGTACACCAGGCTCTGGGAGATGGTGTTGGGCACGATGTGGCGCACCAACACCCGCCACCGGGGAACTCCGCCGCTGATGGCGGCCGCCACCCAGTCTTCGTTTCGCGCCACGATGGTCGAACTTCGCGTTAGACGGGCGTACACCACCCAGTCGGTGAGTCCAAAGGCGATGAAGATTCCGTGCACGCCGGCGCCGATGAAGGCCACCAGGGCAATGATCAAGACGTAAAACGGGAAGGCGAGAACCACGTCCACGACCCGCATGACGATGGTGTCCACGACGCCACCGACGTACCCGATGAAGGTGCCGATCGCCACGCCGAAGATGAGCGGAAACAACACCGTCACGACGCCCACCTCAATGTCGGTGCGCCCGCCGTAGAGCACTCGGGCCCACTCGTCGCGACCCAGGTCGTCGGTACCGAGCCAGTGGTGGCGACTGGGTCCGGCCAGCAAATTTGTCAGGTTCAACGTGTCGGGGTTGTGGCGGGCGAGCACCGGCGCCAAAAAGAGCGTAAGCAGGACCAGTGAGGTGAGCGAGCCGCCGATCATGAAGGTCGGACTTCGTCGCGCCCGCGCCCAGAAGCTCGAGCGCGCGGCGAACGACTCGCCCTCGTCAGTTCTCCGTACCTGATTGACGCTCATCGGAGCCGGATCCGCGGATCGAGTCTCGCCGTCACCAGATCCGAGATCAGAATCACCACAATGACGGCCAGCGCGTAGACCAGAGTGACGCCTTGGATGACGGGAAAGTCGCGATTGCCAATGGAGTTGAGCATCAGTGAGCCGAGGCCATTGAGATCAAAGACCTGCTCGATCACGACGGTGCCGCCAATGAGATAGGCGATGTTCACAGCCAGCAACGTCACCGACGGGATGAGGGCGTTGCGTACGACGTGGGCGAGGGTCACGCGCCAGTGCCGAAGTCCCTTGGCGCGAGCCGTCGCGACGTAGTCGGCGCTCAGGACCTCCAGCATTCCGACCCGCAAACTTCGAATGAGGACGGGCGCAATGGCGAGGGCGGCGCAGAGCGCCGGCAAGATCAACGCGTGCAGCGTGCCCCAAAATCCGCTGCCCTGCCCCCCGACCGGAAACCAGCGCAGGTGAAGGCCGAAAATGATGCTGAGAACGATACCGAGCCAGAACGCCGGCATGCCCAAGCCCAGCAGGGACACGACGCGCACCGCGTGGTCGCTGGCCCGGTTTTGGTGGGTGGCCGCGAGCGCCGCGAGTGGCACCGTGATGATCACCGCGAACACACTGGCGAGCAACACGAGAACCGCGGTGAGTCCGATGCGCGTCGAGATGAGCGACACCACGGGCGAGTGGTAGTAGATCGAGGTACCGAGGTTGGCGTGAAAGAGGCCATCGAGGTAATGCCAAAACTGACGCCAGATCGGTTGATCGAGGCCGAGCTGGTGGGTCAAGGCCGTGACGGCGCGGGGCGAGGCGTGTACGCCGAGGACTTCGCGCGCCGGGTTTCCCGGGACCAAACGAAGGAGGAGAAAGGTCACCACGACGACGCCGGCCAGAACCGGAACAGCAGACACTACGCGTCGACCTATGTAGCGAAGCGTGGGGCTCCCCCGACGTCGCCGGTCCTCGACCACGCCGTTGCTGGTTGGACTGGCTTCGTCGATGAGAGTAATTTCACCAACGGTACTGGTACAGCCCACGTCCTCTAACTCAGCCAGACGTCCTCGAGGCGATACGCCCCGCCCGGGTTGACGGCGAAGCCGTTCACCTTGGTGGACCACCCGTAAATGTTCGGTGGGTAGTCCAGGGCAATGAAGGGCGCGTCTTGGGCGACGATGGCCTGAATCTGCTTGTACAACGACTTGCGGGTGGCGTCGTCGGTCGCCACTTCGGCCTCACGGACCAATTTGATGGCGGCCGGGTTGTCGTAGTAGGTCCAAAAGGAGTGCGAGCCGCCGTCTTGCACGTCGACCTGGAAGGAGGCCATCTCGTCGGGGTCGCTGATGTCATTGGTCGCACCGTTGATCATCGCGTCGTAGTTGAACGCCTCGAACTGCGCGGTGTAAGTGGCGTTGTCTTGCTGATCAATCGTCACCTTGATATTGAGCGGCGCCAGTTCCTGCTGGATGATGGTCGCGGCCGACACGTACTGTGAGTTTCCGCTGTCCACCAGGAGCTGAAGGAAAAGCCCTTCGGGTACCCCGACGCCTTCAGGGCAGCCTTCGCCTTGGCGAGGTTGTGATTCAGTGTCGGTACGGCCGCGTAGTACTGCAGCGACGGCGGGAAGAAGGATCCCCCGGGCTTCGCCGTCCCGTACGTCGTCGCCTTGGCCAAGGCCGGGATGTCGATCGCGTAGTTAATAGCGCGGCGAACGTTGCGGTCCTTGAAGTACGGGCGCTTCTCGTTGAAGAAGATAAGGTCAACGGCCCAGGAACCGAACTCTTTGACCGCGAGTGATGAATCGCTTTTCAACGACGCGACCTGTTGTGGCGGAATCTGTGCGGCGATGTCGATTTGGCCGCCCTTTAGCTGCGCCACTCTCTGGTTGTCGCTTGCTACGTAAGTGAAGTTCACCTCGTCGAGGTAGGGCTTGCCCTTCTGCCAGTACTTGGGGTTCTTCTTCAGCGTGACGTTGCCGCCCTTCACGAATGACTCCAGGAGGAACGGACCCGTACCCACCGGCTTCGCGAAGAAGGCCGCTTCGCTTTTTCCTCCGAAGTTGCTTGGCAAGATGGCGTTCGCGAAGACAGAGATGTCCGAGAGGAAGGGCGCCCACACCTGAGTGAGCTCAAAGGTCACGGTCGATGGGTTTGTCGCAGCGATGGACTTGATGGCCGAGTCCAAGAAGCTCAAGGGGCCGTTCGCGTCCTTACGGGCGCGGTTGATCGAAAACACCACGTCCTCCGCGGTGAGGGCCTTGCCATCAGAGAACTCGACGCCGGGACGCAACTTGAAAATCCACGTCTTGCCGTCGGCACTCACGCTGTGACTCTCCGCCAACCAGGGCGTGAGATCGCCCGCGGGACTGGTGATGTAGAGCGGCTCGAAAATCTTGTCGAGGGTATAGACGTCACCTTGGACGATGGAGTTAGCGGGGTCTAGTTGAGTCGGTCCGGTATTACGGCCAAAGGTGAGTGTCCCGCCCGATTTTGGTGAACTCGCATGCGGCCTGAGAGACTTCACCCCGCTGAGGTCACGCAGTTTTGGATTGAGCGCGAGTGCACCCGCTCCGACGGCCGAGAGTTGCAAAACGCCGCGCCGGCTCACCAAATTGGACTTCGGCTCGTCACTATCAACAGCGTCGATTTCTGTGTGCTCAGACATTGACTTTCACCTGCTCCTTTTTCGATACGCTTGACAACAACTATATCCCTATAAATCTAATGGGAAATATCACCTTGCTCTCTCGTTCTCGTCGTCGTGATATCCCTCGGCAAAGTCGAGGGTCTATTGGATTGGTCCGCCTTCATCTTCTGAAAGTTGTCGATTTATAAGTCAAGGAATCTTGCGTACGGGACACTTTTGTTTTTCGGCGCCTCAAGTCACGAGTTCGAGGATAGCCATTGAGCCACCATCTGTCGGGCCAAATCAGGAATGCACCAATTGGTCTGTCGTGACTATCAGTCAGCAACCGTCTCACCTGTCATCAACACCCTGACCCTCGACTGAGACCTGTAGTTATTCGAATTGATCGGTTTCTCGTCCAGACACGTCTTCCCGGGTTTCTCGGAAAGCTTCCATAGTTGCTTAAATGTGTATTCTCCTATCCAACCTCATTCGCAGTAAGTCGGTTCGCAGTAGTAATGCATCTCTATGTCACGGGCCGGGTCTAAGTTGGCGTCGTGCCAAGGCCTAAGTTCACTTTCGTAGACCTCTTCGCAGGAATTGGGGGATTTCACGCCGCTCTTTCAGCGATGGGAGGTAAGTGTGTCTATGCGATTGAGATTGATCCCGCGGCAGCGGCGGTTTATGAACGCAATTGGGGAATCAACCCGCTTGGTGACATCACAAATGACGCGAATGATGAAGTAGTGAACGTCCCGCAACATGACGTTCTGTGCGCTGGCTTCCCGTGCCAACCTTTCTCGAAGAGCGGCGCGCAGCGCGGGATGGAAGAAACCCGAGGAACTCTTTACTGGAACATTCTCCGAATCATTCACGAGCGCCGTCCAGCCGTCGTAATTCTAGAAAACGTTCGTAATCTTGCAGGCCCTCGACACCGTCACGAATGGCAGGTCATCGTCGAAACGCTTCGCGCAGAGGGGTATAGGGTATCGGATTCTCCGTCCGTCTTCTCGCCTCACCTCATGCCTCGAGAGGCGGGAGGTCGGCCGCAAGTCCGCGAGCGCGTCTTCGTCACAGCTAGTCGCCTGCCGGAAGGACGCGGACTCGAGGCCTGCGCGGACCCAGCCGTTACGAATCGACCCACCGCCGGTTGGGACCCGCAAGCATGGGATCTCGAGAGTGATCTTCCCCTTGATGATGATCACATTGTCCATGGCTGCGACCTCTCTAAAGCCGAAAGACTCTGGATAGATGCTTGGGATGACTTCGTCCAGTTGATGCGGCAGGAGCGGGGCGGCCGCCGACTTCCAGGATTCCCAATTTGGGCGGATGAGTGGGTTGAGCGGAAGAGTTTGAAGCCCGCGCAACTGAGGAATGAAGCGAAATGGAAAGCTGATTTCCTCGTAAAGAATGCCGAGTTCTATTCCGCGCACAAGGCCATCCTCGACGACTGGACCCGGCGGTGGGGAATCTACACTGACCTCTTCCCCCCATCGAGGCGCAAACTCGAATGGCAAGCACAGGACACGCCGAGCCTTTGGGAAACAGTGATGCATTTTCGTCCATCAGGAATCCGAGCAAAGGCGCCAAGTTATCTTCCCGCGCTTGTCGCAATAACGCAAACAAGCGTCATTGGTAGCCGCGAACGCCGCCTGTCGCCGCGAGAGGCATCAAGACTTCAGGGGCTTCCAGACTGGTTCGATTTTGGAGATCAACGCGCCGGAGTGACCTACCGACAACTTGGCAATGGAGTTTCAGTTGGAGCAGTTTGGCACGTTCTTCGTGCGCATGTGGAACGAGATCAAGATGTCTTGAAATGGACACAGCCGTCCCTACTGAAGTCTGTAATTGGTGCACCAGAAAGTCCTGATGAATTCCTTAGTGCCATGCACGCTGGCGGTTGAGGAATTGAAATGCGAGAAGTCAGTCGTACTAGGTGGTGAAAGAGGCATTCTGGCGCGCCCTTCTCTAGGAATTATCGACCGGGACCATTAATTCTGTAACGCAACGTTTCTGGAATCACCGACAACTGAGTTGCGCATGCTATCGGCCTGAGTTCGAGAATCTCTTGTCAAACTCGGCTCGCTGTGCAAGATACAGGTCTGGCGGGTTACCGCCCGCGTAGCACGCAAACCAAGTTGTCATCGGGACGAAGTTGCCTTCTACGATGGCTGCACGCATCAGCAGTGCAACAAATGCTTTGGGGACCAAAATCGCCCGATTGTTGTGAGCCACTTCAATGTCAATAAGTTTCGACTGGTCGAATAGATACATCCCGGGCCTAAACACCTGAGAGACTTGGTTGAACCTCTCATTGTCATTTATGAGTGAAGAGCCTTTGAGCGAGAGAAGTTCGATCTCATTGGATCTGCAACCGTTGTCAATCGCTCGAACGACTTCGCTCCACACAACTTCGAAGGGCAATGACTGCTCAATTGAACCGCCAGCAGGCAATTGCCAGATCTTGAGAAAACGAACCCTGTGGTCGGGGTGCCAGTGAACCAATCCACAAAACGTTCCCTCGTCGACTTTGACGTCTGGACGCACCGGAATCGCAACGAAAGGTGCGCCACCTTCCGTCGACTGGAACTTCAGGCTCTTCGCCGAATATCCGCCAGCCGACAGCGAAATTGGCGTGTCGAAAGTCCACGTCGAATCCTGACGGGTAGCGTCCCAGAGAGCTGCGATGGCAATTGGACCATCCTTTGAAACTTTGTGACTCCACCTTTCGCCTTCAAACTCATAGTCGTACCCTTTTTCGCCACGGGGTGGGCGTGCAAATCGAAGGGAGGGTTCGTGCGACCGGAGGTAACTGGCGAAGGCATCAACGAAGAGATCTTCAAGCATCGCGGCACTTGAGAGTCCGTAGTACCGCTCTCGAAACTGTCGCTGGGCGGCGACTATTGGGTGGTGATATTCGGGCTTCCCTGCCATGTTGGAAATGGCATTTTTAAAGCTATCCGAATTGCTCATTGGACGAGTTTGTCACGTCGGACTTGGCCAGCGTTTGATCGGAAGTTCAAAAGGCTCAACTGCGTTGCTGACATCGCTGCTAATAAAGGTAGCTACCGGCAGGATACGCCTAGTCACTATTTTTCCCAGGGACGGTCGCACTCAAACGGACGCACTATATCCCGCCTCCCGTAGCGCGGCACGAAGGTAGTTCGCTACCTCGGGTTCCGTGCAGTAGACGAAGGTCCCTTTCATACCTCGCGTCATCAGGGTGCGATAGGTGTTTCGAATCAGTCGATCGGCCTTTTCGTGAACACCTACTTCGCCGCTTTTTACCGCAGACTTGAAACCCTGAAGAGACTTGTCGTGCTTGGCTCGAAACTCGGGTCTTCCAACTAACCGATCATCCCGGACCGCCAAATCTGGGCCAATGATGACACCCATGTAGTCACCCTCTAGTCCCTGACAAGTGTGGATACATCCAACTTCGCGCACCGAGTGCGGGGCGATCAGCCATCCTGAACCATCGGACGCCAAATTCCACTGCATTGCGAAATCCGTTCCAGGGAACTCGATGTCACTGACTTGACTGTCATTCCTGCTTACCCACTCCCAGCAATAACCAGCCAAGAGTCGCGATCGATTGTTTACCTCATTCCGCTCAAAAATAAGGTCACGGAGTTCCGATGGTGAATCAACGATCCTCACCTCGTATTCGCAACTGGACATGTCGGAGGACTCTCCCATCGCAACTTCAAGCACGGTGTCAAGCCAATTGAGATATTCTGTCGAGCCCGCGCAGCGAAACTGCGCTTCGAGTTGGAACTCTTCAACGGATGCCCCCCGCCTGGACGCCCACGATCGGATCTCCTCAAGAGTGCCAATATCGCGCCAGGTCACGAGTTGATTCTCATCGGCAAAAAAGACGGTTACTGGACTACTCGATACGATCTCACCGATTTGATTTTCACCCAGGTTTTTGTAGAAGCCCGATTTTTCGACAAGCCGGTGCGCTTCGTCGACCAGCAAAACGTCAAAAGAGTCCGGTTCGATCCCGTAAAACGAATCGGAACTGACGAAGAGATTCGAGAGTGATACGCCACTTCTTCGTCCCTTCAATCTCTCCTTGAACACGGCGCGAGGAGCAGCGTTCTTCGTGACGTATCGAACATTGAATCCTGCGTCCAAAAGCGAAACCAGTGCGTTTACGGCAATCACCGATTTGCCAGTCCCTGGACCGCCTTTAATGATGAGCGTCAAACGCTCCCCCTGCGCGACTGTTCTCACTCGTTCTCGGATCGTTTCAAACGCGGTCTTCTGTTCGTCGATCAGCACGAATTCCTCGTTGCCGTCGAGCATTGATCCCAGAACCTCAATCAGTTGCTTTGAAGGCCTGATTCGGCTCTCTTCAATCCGATGTATGACGGCACCACCGTCCCCTGTTTCAACTCGCCTCTCCAGAAACTCCTGAAGTCCCGTCCGTTCGTTTGCAAGAAATACGGGAGCACGATCGAGGAGTTCCAACTCCGCACTGGCTCTCAGCGCCGCTCCGCTGTAACAATTATGCAAGTACGCGCAGGACGCGACGTCAATTGGATCCTCGGTCACTACCGCATAGAAATCCTCTAGTAGTCGGGCGTAAGACCAACTTTGGTACGAAGGATGCCTCACGTCTCTAATTGATCCACCGAGAAAGGTTCGAACGTGATCATCCAGTGGGGACTGAAAAACCTCGCTCCACTGCTTCAATTCGATTAAGACAATTTGCGACACACCCATTTTGTCTTTTCCTGAAACAATGAAGTCAATACGCTGCTGTCGACCATGAAGTCGATACTCGATCGCGACCCCAACATTCGAAGGAATCGCAGAGTCATTGACGACGTGATACATGGCATTGCCAAGAGAGTTTCTCCAGCTCTGGTACTCCGATGACGTCCGCGATATGTGGATGCCCAGTTGAGTACCTACTGCTTCGCGGACAATTTCCTCGATATCAGGAGCGTCTTGAAGAAACTGACCTTTGGTAGCTACGTACGCGAGCACGAGCCAAAGGCTAACCCTTGACGCCTCGTGCCCTCGCGAGTGAACCCGTAATTTGACCCGTGAACAGGATTCAACTCCGACTCATCCAGATCGCCTGTAATCCCATTCTTGAAAACCATCCAAAGTAGTGTTCCACCAACAGATTTTTGAGCCAGAGTTGGGGGTAGTCGGAACAATGGGCAACGCGCGCGAAAAGGGAACTGAACTCGAACGTCGAATCGCCGCATTCTTGCAAACGCGTGACTATCAAGTTTCGACCAACATTATCCGAGAGGGAAAATCGGGTGCTCGCCACGAACTCGATGTAGTTGCAACGAAGAGCGATGGGCTCACCACATTCACGATGATCGTCGAATGCAAAGCATGGGAGTCCCCTATCGACAAGGACGTTGTGTTCAAACTTGCTGGCGAACTCTCAGATCTGGGAGGCGCCAAGGGCGCCATAGCCACGCTGTCCGGTTGGACGGCTCAAGCCGCTCAAACCGCGGTGCAACACAGCATCGACCTTTGGGGACCTAACGAGCTAACCAAAATGATGGGCAACCTCTCAATGAGCGACCTTCACAAGGGTTCGGCGCCCCTCGTTGCCTCAGGATTTGAATTTACGGTGTCCAGTGAACGTGGCTTCATTCCGATTGAACGACTCGCAAAGGGGACGTTTGGAATGGGAAAGGAACAGGTCATTTGGTATGGACCCCTATGGCTCCCAGCGTGGTCCCTCCAACTCGGGATTACCAGGCAGGAGGGATTCATGAAGCGCACTGCAAGAATCACGCAGGCCTGGAACTCTTATGAATCGCTCACAGGTATCTGCGTGTATCGCAACGACTCAAAACCTATCTTCGCTGAAGTTGACTTACATGAAGGGCACATCGAACCAGCGGTGACACAAGAAGATGTGCAAAAGTTTCTCAACACCTCGATATCCAAATGGCGTCAAGCAAACACCAAGGAGACGAAAACCCGCCGAGCATCTGCGCTGTTCAAGTTAGGAATCTGTCAACGCGCATCGAAGGTAGCCACACTTGTGCATCGAAAATAGCCACACGTGGTTATTGGCTTCAGTCTGCCTGAAGAACGTGGCTGACGCCACTTTCTCTCAGGATTTTCTAGTCCGGGACCGCCGCGTAGCGTCCTGGAGCCTGTAACTTTCTCCCCTCGTCTCGATGATCTTGCAGCGGTGCGTCAACCGGTCCAACGTGGCCCCGGTGAGCCGTTCTGAGCCCAAGACCTCGGTCCAGTTCTCGAAGGGCAGATTCGTGGTGACCATGACGCTCGAGCGTTCGTAGGCCGTCGCGATCACGTCGAAGAGCAGCTCCGCGCCGACCTTGGTGGCGGGCACGTAACCGAGCTCGTCGAGCACCAGCAGATCCAACTTCGACAGCTGGGTCTTCAGTCGTGCGAGCACCCGTTGGTCCTTCGCCTCGATGAGCATCGTCACCAGTTCGGTCACCCGAAAGAACCTGACCTTGTAGCCCTTGGCGCAGGCCTCGGCAGCGATCGCCGTCGCGAGGTGGCTCTTGCCGGTGCCGGGGTTGCCGATGAAGAGCACGTTCTCTCGTTCGTCGATGAACGAACAGCGCGCGAGCTCCAGCACCATCATCTTGTTGACCGATGGTCTCGCCAGGAAGTCGAAGGTGGCGAGTGACTTGGTGGTCGGGAACTTCGCCGCCTTCATCCGACGCTCAGCGGCCTTGCGCTCGCGTTCGAGCAGCTCCAACTCAGTCAACTGCAGCAAGTAACTGAGGTGGTCGACGTTGTCACTCGCCGCCTGGGCCGCGACCTTCTCGCATTCGCTTCCGATGGTAGGCAGTCGCAGGGCCTTCAGGTGGTGGCGCAGCAGCACCATCGACTTCGCCTCGAGGCGCTTCACGAGCCCACCGCCGTGAGTGAGCGGTAGGCACCGAGGTCCACCGCATCGAGCGAGACGCCGCGCAGGTGCGCGTGGCCGTCGAGGCTGAACAGTTCGACCGGGGTCTCGTGGGCGCGCCGGATGAGCAGTTCGACGACGTCCGCGTTGACGCTCAGCATCACCGCGGCCTTCTCGACAGCGAGGCGTAGGTCGCGCATCGAGTGACGCTCGAGGAGTCGCAGCACCTTTATGAACTCCTTGGTGCCGCTTCGTCCCTTGTCGACCTCGAGGCGTCGGCGCAGCGACCAGAAACACGCCGGCAGCTGCCACTGCTCGAGGGGCCGTGCCGCGTCGAAGGCACCGGGCTTTCTTTCGAGCAACGCCAGATAATGAACGGGTTCATAGAAGGTCTGTTCGCGCTCCCAGCAGCGTGCGTGGCTCGCCACGAGGTGTCCCTGGGCGATGAACTTCACCGTCTCGACCCCGCCGATCACGGTGACGTTTCCGTGGGCGTAGGCCGTGGGGACCGAGTAGTCGTTGCGGTCAAAGCGCACCAGGCTGAGCGAGTTGGCCTTGGCGTAGGAGACCTTGCGCGACTCGAAGGCGGTCTTGGGCAAGCCCAGCATCGCCGCGCGGTCGGTCTCTAAGCGCTCGCGCTTGGACTCGGTCTGTCCGCGAAGCGTGCGGCCCAACTCCTCCTCGCAGCGTCGCGCCAAGTAGGCGTTGAGCTCTTCGAAACTCTCGAAGCTCGGCACCGGGACTAAGAAGTTGCGGCGGTGATAACCGACGAGCGATTCCACGTGGCCCTTCTCGTTGCCCCGCGCGACCCGACAGAACCGGTGCGTGAAGAGGTAGTGGCTCTCGAGGCGGAGGAACTCCGCGGTGAGCTCGCGGTTGGGACCCTCCAGCACCTTCTTCACCGCGACCGTCGTATTGTCATACGCGATTTTCGTCGGCACGGCGCCAAAGAACTCGAACGAGGCGTCGTGGGCCTTCTGAAAGGTCTCGGTGCACTCGCGCGGATAGGCCGTGACGAAGAAGGCGTCGCTGTAGGGCAGGCTCATCACCGCGAGGGCGGCCTTGCGCCGAACGCCGGCGATCTCGACGACGGCTTCGCCGAAGTCGAACTGGGCCTCGCCCGGCGGCTGGGAGAGCGGCACGAACACCTCGCGGTGGCGGTGGTCAATCTCGGCCAGGTAACGCCGGACGTGGCTCTCGGATCCCTGGTAACCGTGCTCGTCGCGCAGGCGCTCGAAGATTCTCTTGCCGGTGTGGCGCTGCTTCTTGGGTGCCGTCTTATCGACCTCGAGAATCTGATCAATCACCCCGAGGAAGGGCCCCAACTTGGGCCGGGGCCGCTCGCCCGGGCTCTGTTGATAGCCCGGCGGCTCGACATTCTCGAGCATCTTGGCGACCGTGTGGTGGCTGAGGCCGTAGTCGCGACAGATCTGTCGCACCGACACCTTCTCCACCAGAACTTTTCGTCGAATCTCCGTCCAAACTTGCATATTGCTGTGCACCCTTCTCCCGTTCCGCCGTTTGGTTCCCTGAGGAACCAACTTGCCAGCCGGGGTTGTTGGGTGTGGCTGTTTTCGATGCTCAATTCAGAGGCGAAGTGTGGCTACTTTCGATGCGAGTTTACAGAAATCTCAGCGACCGTTGCGGAGCAGTGAATTAGCAGGAGTATCGAATGACCAGCGACGCGCACATCTCTACGGGCAATCTCAGTCGAATTGACATGGACGCATGCGCCACCATGAGCCTCGCGGACGCAGCCCTCGTTCTCGGGATCCACAGGAGCACTGCGTCAGAGTTATGCCGGCGCGGCAAGTTTCCAGTACCAGTGTTAGAGATCGGGCATCGTCGCCGCGTGACGAAGATCCACCTGGAGAGGTTTCTGCTCGCTGGCAAGCCCGAAACGACCGTTTCCGGAGGCGACGGAGAATCCTAATTCTTGACTCGGCGTGTTAATCAAGGTGTTTCGGGCAAACGAACTCAGCAGTGTGAAAGTGTTCCGATGCTTTTCATGAGACGACGACAAGGCGCCGCCACACCACTTAATCAGGAACGATGACCACCGCAGGCCACTCCTCTATTCACCACACAACGCTGTTTGTGGAGCATTTTGTGGGGCAAAACAACGTCAGCCGTAACTGAACTCGGGGCTCACCGCGCATGGTGCTCGACGATGTCTACCGATTCCCAACACATCTCAGATCATTGAACTGAGATGCAGACGCGATTTCCGAGCCTCATTCGCTGAAAGTCTTGCGATGCGTTGCTGGTGCGTTCCACGCGTGAAGCGCACTACTGTGCGCCCTTCGGTGAAACAAGTCAGCTGACTCGTGCAAGGTGCTGAACTGGCCGCCCCGAACTTGAGTCACTTGGCATCTCGACGCCGATTACGAGGTGACCTCCGAAGGCCGATGCGATTTTGCGAAGACTTTCGGCGGTCGGAGCGTGTTGACCACTTTCGAGACGACAAATTGCCGTCTTGCTGGTGCCGACACGCGAAGCGAGATCTTCTTGGGTGAGGTTGTAATCGATTCTCAGGCGGATCACCATGCGCGCCAGTTCTTCGTAGGGCGCGAGACGAGCTTGCTCGTCTCGATACTCGGCGCTTTGGCGCGCGCGGCGCTCTCGGGCCTGCAATGTGTTGTTTCCGATTGGGCCTTGAACTGTCATGGCGTCGATATTACCAATATTGATAACAAATTGCAACCAGGTTTATGGAGCGTCATGTCCGGCCGCGCGAGGAGGTGTACGTCGCACCGTATTCATCCTGATCACATAGTCATCCCACCGCCGCCTGGCAATTTCCTTTTCGGCCTCAGGAATCGCCCCCGTTCGCTTCTCGAAGGCATGCAACAAGATAAATAGCGACCGGGACCTGCGATACAGGATGCGGTACAGCGTCTTTCCATAGTGGCATCGAAGTTCCCGGAGCTTCCCCTTCGACCTGACTGCTGTAGGGAAAGGGCAGCGGCGGGTCGGAAGTCCTTAACATGTTTAATCGGTCGACTTGATTGTCGACAACGACCTGAGCGGCAATTGGCGTGAGGAGGTCAATGAACTCCGAAACGGGCTCGTTCCCATCTGGATCGCGATAGTAGACAGCCTGCATCTGTGTCAAAATGCTTTCAACCTTCCCCTGGCCTATGACCGTGAGTGTCTGATTTTCTCCGTCACTCCGGCGATGTGGTCATCCGTCTTTTGAGAACGTCTAGCCACATCTTTATGGTCGTTCTATTTCTTTGGGCGCGGCTTACCGGCGTCGTCTCGCTTTTTCCGCCATTCGCCATCTTTGTCGCGAGAGCGATCCTGCTTACCTCCGCCTGGGGCGGGAACTTGAGGAACGTGGTGTTTCTTTTCAACCATTACATCACCTCCTTCGAAACTATTCGGGAATCCAAACCCTCCAAGATCAATTCGTCCGAAACGTCAGCGTTCCTGCATCGCTATCGAAGTCGATGTATCCCCCATTATTCGTGGTCAACCCCCGGAACACTCGGTAGCCGTCAAGGATCGCCCGCTCCCAATCTGCCTCACCTCGAACACCTACTTCGAGCGGTCCCGGCCAAGGTTGCTATGGAGTGCAACAGGTCGTAGTCAAGTCGCGCGATGCCTTCAAGAAGTTCGTGCTTTGCTGCGTAGGCGAACACCTGAGCAGAAATGCCTTCCTCGGCCACGATGGCTCGGCCGCCGTCTTCATTTTCGTCAGTCACGTGATCGCTCTTTCGCTTTCGCTTCAGCCATGAACGCACTACCGGCGACCAACCCAGCATGACCGCGTATGAGATGTGAAATACGTCGTGGAAGCGGTATCCGTCGTCGACAGACGATGCATCAGTGAGCTGATCTCCCACGCTCTCCCCGTCGAAGAACAATTCGATCGCGTCCCGTCCCCGCTCGTCCTTGATCGATCTAAATTCAAATGTCCCTCGCCGGGGTAGACGCTCTTCTTCTGGCCACTCAGCGTCTAGTACAGAGAAGTCGCCTGGAACCCACCGTTGTTTTACCTTTTCCAGATTCGCCGTAGCGACTTCCTCGAGGTCAAGGCCAAGATGGTCGCACAGAGCGACGAGATACCAGAGCACGTCGCCCAGTTCTTCTCGAATGCGAATCTTCCACCAAGGGTCCGAACTACCATCCCGTAGATGTTTCTTATACTCTGAGGCCACCGAACCTGCCTCCCCGACGAGGCCAAGCAGATGGACGGCGATATTTTCCAGTGCCTCGGGCGGTCCGTCAGTTAGTTGATCCGTGCCCACTGCCCGAGCCTGGTAAGCCTTGAAATCCATGGTGATCCTCCGTACTAGCCGACATGACTGTCTGCTTTCTTCAACAGTGTAGTATAGTAACACAGAGATGTCGTACATTCCTACACTTGTTTCGTCAAGGAGAATTCGCGTGAACCGGAGTCAGATCGAGGACCTAATCATCAGCCTGTACGCGAAGAATGAGGATAAGGACCCGATCACGTTACGAGTCGAGCTCGAAAGGGATGGCGGAGAACTGCCCATCGATTCGCTACTCGCTGTCGAAATCCTTGTTGGTGTGCAGGAGGAGTGTGGAGTGGAGTTGCCCACCAGTGTCGAGTCGGCCAAGAACCTTAAATCCGTTACTTCGTTCGCCCAAGCGATGCTCGACGAGATCCACAAGCAGTCCGAGGACAAGGGAGCCTCAGCTTGAGCGACGAACCAGAGCCTGAACGCCCCCGAGAGCAATCGTGAGTGGCTCACTCTCGGTATCAGACTCCGTGAGATCCGCGAGTACCTTGGCTTGTCCCAGCAAGCGGTAGCGACCGCAACCGGCATACCAAGGACTGCGATCTCCGACATTGAGCGTGGGGAAAGAAAAGTTGACAGCTTAGAAATCAAAAAGTTCGCGCGTACCTACCGCTATCCGGTGGGTTATCTTCTCGGTGAACAAAGCGAGGCTGCTGACACGACTACCGCTTTGGCGCGCGCCGTGAGCGACCTGACTGACGCGGATCGATCCGAGTTACTCAAGTTTGCGCAGTTCCTAAAATTCAACGCCGAAGGCGGCGGGAAGGGGCCCCCGCAATGACGACCACAACCGCGCTGACGAATAACGCCATCGGCTGGCGCCTCACTGAGATACTTCAGGGGCGTCTTAGCGCGACGTCGAAGGGAGATCATGTGCTCACTTGGTCCGATGCCCACCGCATCGCGCACATGTCTGCGGCTCAAGCGCATGGTCGGCTATCAGTAGATTTGACTGGCGTCAACGTGGATGTCTTTGAAGCGATCCGGGCAAGCCAGACCTTTCTGATGTTTAGGCCCATGCCGCGGCTTTTTGGCGCATATCTTGCGGAGGACGGATCCGCCCCCGGCATCATCATCAATTCTGGGCTACCCCGTGGTGCCCGTCGTCACACTGCCGCTCACGAGCTCGGTCACGCCCAGTTGAAGCACACGACCAGCGTTGACGACGGAGGCACGATCGACACGGTCTTCGGCGACGACACTGAAGCAATCCCGCCCGCAAGCCACCGTCGTCGCTGGACGGACCAAGAAAAAGTTGCTGAGGCATTTGCGTCATGGTTTCTCATGCCCCGACGCGTCGTTCGTAACGCGCTCAAAGTCCTCGGCAAAGCTAAGCCAACGTCAGCCGCTGATGTCTACCAGTTGTCGCTTCTCTTGGGTACTTCGTACCGAACAACTCTCCGCCACTTATCGAACCTCAAACTGGCAACGTCCACTTCGGTCAATGAATGGGCCGCAGTCGCTCCAAGCAAACTAAAGGCCAATCTCGATACTTCCGCGCCAACACCCACATCGCGCCGTCCGGACGTATTTCAAATTATCGATGGATATGATTCACTGTTTTTATCTGTCGAACCTGGCGACCGCCTCATTATTCCCTCATACCTCTACGCCCTCGATCGTTGCCGCCCTTCATCGAACAGGTGGGCAGCTCCGATGTGGGCGCTGTGCTCGAAGTCCGTGATCTGGATGATGCGCGGCTCACGGGTTCATATATCGACAATGGCGCAGGTTTCTCACTAGGGCTGCACGTGTCGGGTCCGCCCCAAGGCCTTGACCCAAGGGCTTTTCCTTGACGGCGACAGCAACCGGAGTGGTAGAGGCCGACACACTTTCTGACGGCTGGCTCGATACTTTGCGCATGGTTCGATCGCAGTCTGATCACTCCATGGTCCACACTTTCACTACGATTCAGCGCCCGCTGATCGAGATTGGGGAAATTCGTACTGCATGCGACCAACTGCTCTCGGAACTCGGGCTCCAGTCGGTCGAGACCGTTGCCAATACGATTTTCCTGTCGTCCTATGCGGGGTCCGGCACTTCGGCTTCGACCTTGTCCGAGAGATATCTCAAGTCATACCCCATGATTCGTAAGTTGCAACCTCACCGGGGTGACACGTATTTCGGTCGGTTGGTTAATTACCCGCTAACCACCCGCCCGATAAACCAACTCGAAAGAATTATCAGTAATCTGCGAAGCGAACTCCGAAGTTCGGCGCCGAAGAAAACACGTTACGAATTGCTTGTTCGAGTCCCCAGCGAGCAGACACACCTGGGCGAAATGCACACAGTCTGCTATCGTGCGCGTGGTGACAGACAATCAAATCATGGGCTTTCCATGCCTCTCCATGTGCTCGCTCCAACTCGATCAAGGACACTTGCACCTACTCGCCCACTATCGCCATGAGTATCTGGTAGAGCGTGGCTACGGGAACTACCTTGGCCTCGCCAGACTTCTAGATTTCGTCTCGCGCCAGGTATCCGCGCCGCCCGGCAGGCTCACCGTCGTGACCGGACGAGCCGAAGTCGAAAAAGCAATCCGGAAAATTGACGCGCTATTTGCCGCCGTCGACGCCGAGTCCCGCACGGAGATAGCCATCTAAGGAAGGACCTTTAAGCGCGCTGACAGACGACTCCGGATACATTGTTAAGTCCCCATTTCGGCGGGAACCAAGATGTCAAACGCTCGGCAGACGGGAGTGAAGGACTGCTTAATTCGCGATCTTCCGCTCGGCCCTTGAATTTCCGGGTGCGCCACCCTGGCGTACTTGTCCACCTCGCAGAAAAGATTCTGGCAATCAATGAGCTGGAGCGGGCGGCCACGAACCCCGGAAACTCTAAACCTAACCGCGGAAATGCTCGGCTCTGAGACTCCGCCATGTAACGGATTATCTCGGCTTCAATGCCTCTGGATTCCACTCCGAAACACTTCTGAATTCCGTCCCTCGCACCCGGCCCGGCAACCACATGATCCATCTCATCGAATGACAGCGACGTCGAATAGTTCAAGTCGATGAGCATTTGGAATGCCAAGAAATTACCCATCGAAGGGTAAGAGCGAAGAATTGTGAATGCCTCCTCCATGTCGTCAGCGTCAGCGAGTCGCTTCGTACACCATCAGTCATCATGAATTGCAACAGACGCAAATGGTTGGTGTGCTTACGCGAGGCGCCAAACGCGGGAGGCGGGATAACGTACGCCGCTGAATACAGACGTCTGCCCGATGCGAAGGCGTCGCTGAGGACGCCATCGTACTCTTCCAGGTCAAACGTGTTCCACGCCAGCCTTCCGATCTCGCTTTCCAGTAACTCCCACGTTTCAATGCGGTTAAAAAGCTTGAACAGCAAGGTTCGAAACACGATCTCTACGGGAGACTGATCGCCCTCGTACGAAACGCGCTGGATTAGAAATTGACTTACTCGGTCGGTTGCCCGATAACAGTTCGTGAATCGGAATCGGCTAAGAATTGGGTCAGTAGTCCACGGACCGCTTTCTCCTCGTGTCCGAGCCCCATAGATATGTTGTCGCTCCGAAGCAAATCGCCAGTAAGTGTCAAAGACTGGAGTCGGTCGTAAAGTGCGTCCAGCGATCGAGATCGTTTCTGTAGTGACGAAGCCCTCTACTGCCACGAACGACCTCCTATTAACAATGTACGACACAACGGTCTGTTGTTGCGGCATTGCATCGAAAATACGTGATCGGTCAGCATCCAAACTGAAACGCCGAGATAGAGGACATGCCGTCATGAATACTTGTCGAATGTCGATGAAGGAGCAGTCGTGGCAAAATCAAGAGTTGGTACAGGGCGTGGCTCGTGCGCTGGGAGTGGTCTGGAAGCCACGCTCGTAAAGATAACCCGATTATCGCAGTTCTCTCACCACAACTCAGCGAAAAGGAAGTAGCAAAATTCGTCGAACGTTTCTACGCGGCGAGAATGTCTAGGGCCGCCGAGATGCTCACATGCATGCGTGATCCACGCCTCAACCCGTATCGCGGTCTCGGCTGATAAGCCGATTCGACTTGCAGCGACGGGAATTGAAATTAAATCGACTGCGACCGGTTCGCGATCGTTACGCGCGCTCATCGCTCATATTCGCTTGCTATTCACTTACCGCAACGGTCGCACGCTGGCGACAAACTCTAATAATCGGTGGTGTCGACTGATCCCCGAAGATCCTTACACGACGTTCATGACCCGTTGCGGGTCATGCCCATATTCCCTGTTCATCCACGTTTTCTGACGTCCAAATCCCGCCAAATCGCAACAACATTTGTCCACGAAAGTTTACCACTGAGTCCTCAAGTTTTTTGACGTTGCTAACGCCGTTGCTGACGAAATGCCTTTGCAAATCACGCAAGGGGTAGGAATGACGCGAGGTCTGCAACTAGTTTCGACGTGCCCTAAGACTTCTTCGACGATCGAGATACTGATCGCGCCAAGAATCACGTGCCAATCTTCTTGTCCGAGAACATCGAAGGGCGATCCCCTGGTCGTCGATGTGCCGTTTAAGCACGAGCGCTTCACTGCGACGCCCTTCTTGGGCGACGCTATGACGTGTGCTTCGCTTTGAACTTGGCCTTATAGTCGCACGCTGGGTAACTGCTGCATCCGATGAAGGGACCGTATGGCCCATGCTTTCGCAGTAGTGTTCCGCTACCACATTGCGGACACGTCACTTTACGTTTGTAAAGGCAGGCGGGAAACACGCTGCAGCCCATGAATGGGTCATACGGTCCGTGAACCTCTGCCAAGGTTCCCTTCCTGCACGATGGGCACACGATGACGGAGCCACCCCCGGGTAATTCGACAGTTACTTTCGGGTCCGACAAGAGCTCGACCACAAATGGGGATGGCTTCGCCAGCGAAGCGAGGATGAAGACCCCTTGCCGCGCGCGAGTAAGTGCGACATAAAACAGGCGACGTTCCTCGGCGTGGAGGTAAGTATCGGGTGTCGGCATTGCCAGTTCAAGAACCGGATCATCGGTGACATTGGACGGAAATCCGAAGGTATCCGCCGACATCCCAACGATGACGACGAAATCTGACTCTAGCCCCTTGGACCCGTGCACGGTTCTGAACGTGACGTCCAGGCCCTCCCATTTTTGCTTTGGCAGAACTTCTTGCTGAAACCTGTAGCGGCCGAGGACACTCACGGTTGTCACTTCAGAATAATCAACGCTGACGGCACTCACGAGAGCCTCCGCGGACAGTCGGTTGAGAATCTGAACGACCGCACGACTCTCATCGTCGGTCGAGACCACCGTGACCGGACGACCCGGCGACGTTGCGACCGAGCGCATTGACTTATCAAACTGGACTGGATTCTTCGAGACAAATCTACGGGCAACATCGCAGATCTCTTGTGAGCACCGATAGGTGATCGTCAAGGCAAGTTGCGGACCGTGACCAAACCATTTAGAAAACTGGCTCATCACAGACACATCCGCGCCAGCGAAGCGGTTTATAGATTGCCAGTCATCGCCGCCGGCCAGCAGGTAGCGACCCGGCTGTTTCAGCAGGCCCTTGACAAACTGGGCGCGAGCCTGACTAGAGTCCTGAAATTCGTCAACCAGGACGAGCTGGTATGGCAGGCTGACCGCGCCTCTCTCTAATAGATCAGCCGCATATACGAGCATGTCTTCGAAATCGACACTGTCTTCCGCTCTCAAACGGTCGTGCCACTCTTTGTGTATCGGCCAATAACAGGACAGAAACAAGCGAGTACGGAAGCCGTCGAGTCCCGTCACCTCCCCACGGAGACGGCGTTCAAGATCCTCGTCTGACCACGAGTTGGACTTCACGTGACACATGAAGGTCCGAACAAGGCGAGCCAGGTCCTCATGCTTCAGCGGCTTAGCCCACGGATCCGCGCTCGGCCTGTCAGGGTCCCAATCGAACTCGATGCCAAGGTCAAACAGTTCGCCTTTGAGCCGCTTGAGTCCGTCCTCGAACATCACGCCAGCCCATGTCGTCTCAATCAGCTTCGTTCCGAATCGAGTATGCAGGTTTCGTTTCCATCGCATACTTTGCGCGTAGTCAGTGAATTCCTTTGGTGGTTCGCCGTCTCGATCTAGAGCCCAGTGCTCGTGCCACACGTCGATGCCGGGGTAATAAAAGTCTGGGTGGTACTGCGAGTGCGTAGCATCTGCGACATCGTGTGCGAAGGGGCGCTCGTACTCGAAGTCAACTCCGTTGAGGAAGAGGAAGTCGGCAATGAGACGTTCTCCTCGGCTCTTGACGAGCGTTCCCGAAAAGGTGCGGAAGCCGGTGGTGCGAGAGACACTGTCGTAACCGTCGGGTGATTCATCATCCAACCGTGTTGAGGCGTTCGCAAATAGGAGCCGATAAAGATCCCAGTTGTAGCGGAACTCTTCTGAACTGTCTCTGAGATGGTCGACGATCTCGACGGTCATCGCCACGCCATCCCCTTCTTCCAGCCAATGTGCGAGCCGGGGCTTCTTGCCCGTGGCATGACCAATGACCTCAAGGCCAAACGCGTGGAACGTCGACGCCTTGAGCCCCACAGAAGGAATGCCCGCAGCAGCGAAACGAGTCTCGATTCGCTCCTGCAGTTCGCTCGCCGCAGCTCGATTGAACGCAAGTAGCAGAACTCGGTCAGGCGGCACAAAGCCTCGGTCGACCGCGTACGCCGCCCTTGCCACCATGACCGACGTTTTCCCTGAACCCGCCGCCGCGAGAACCTGCACTCGATTGTCGAAACAGACGACGGCGCGAGCTTGCTCCGTCAGAAAGGGGCGTCCGCTCTATGGTGTCGAAGAACGATCGCCGCTCGACTAATTCTCTCTCCATCACCTTTTCATTGACTACTTGGACTCTCGTTTGAAGGTCTGTTGTCACGAAACTGCCCCCGCGAGCTGCTCAGTTGTCAGCAGACTCTCGCAACCACTTGATCGAATCTTGTCTCGCAAGTCTCTCGCAGTACAACGAGAGTTGATCCGAGCTACTTCTTCCGATCGCGATCCACCGCCGTTGGTCTAGCCGATTGGCTCACGATGCCTCCACTTCTTCCATCCAACGAACTGAATCTTCGAGTTCGGCAGCAATTCCCAGTATCCGAGCCATCGGACATTGAGAGCGCATCAGACTTCTTGCAGCCAGAAAGGGCAGCGAGCGGCTCGTCCTTACGAAGGAGAAAGTAGCGAAACCACTTCCGTTGAACACTTGCTTTTGTCACCGGAGAGCGATCGTGCTTGATTATGACGGTTTTGGATTGAATTTGTATCGTGTCGCTCTCCAAAACGACTAACCAGTCCTTGCCGGACCACTCCTGTCGATCCATAGGTCTTCTCAAATCTCCGGTGACCAAGCGCCCTGCGCCTTTGTGCTCACGAAAACTTCCAATGTCGGAATAAATTCACCCATTAGACCTCGTCCGAATGAAGTTGAGGGGCTTCACTACGCCCATACCTTGAAAGCATGGATCCGTCCGAATTTGATGGAGACTGCAATGCTCGAGTCTCTCAGACGACGTTCGGCCTGTAGTCGGCGTGCGCCGATGAGGCTTAGTAGTTCCGGGTGACTGCACTGGGACGCGGTGGACATCGGTGACCTACCGTGGCGGCATCGCCGTGTCGAGCACATGATAGAGGGCCTCGATCCTTTCAAGCGACAGCGGGCCTGGCTCGTTGATCATCCTGATGATGCTGTGTCCGCCCGATAAGAACACCCCTTCGTGCAAGTAGGGCCCCTTAGCCTCTTGAAGTGCAGACTTTCGGGCAGCCCCCATACGGCCTCGATGAACGCCATCACCGGATGCACGCTCACAGTTCGGTCACCGATGACCTGGGCGACCGGTATCACCAGTCGATAGATCTTGGCGATGTGCGGGGTCCGGTCTTCGCCACCAATGGAGAGGTATCGTCGAGGGTCGGTGCTGGGAAACCTCCGGCTTCGGTAGTGGATCTCGCCGGTCCACTTCTTCGAGTCAATGATCCACACACCCGACGACGCGACTACCACGTGGTCAATATTCGCCTCCGAGTCTCCGGGCACGTGTCGGTCTGTCAGCACACGCGCGCCCGCGACTAGTTCGTGTTCCAGATACCCGCCCATCAGATACTCGCCCTGGGCACCCTTGAGGTAATTGTCGCCCCGCCGCCGCGCGTCCAGGCGCAGGGCCGAGGACCCGGCCACCGGGTCGATGTGACCTGTCGAATCCCCCGGTCCGCAGCTCAGGCAGCGCACCCTCTTACCCGCTGGTGCCTCGGAGTTGGTCCAGCCTCGCTGGCTTTTTTCTACCTTCGCCCCACAACTCGAGCACATGGCGGCGTTGCGAGTGAAGGGCTTTTCGGTCCAAGTCATCGACTCAACCGTACGCCGCACTCGAACTCAGACCTGCATCGGCGGCGCGATTGGTCCCATATCCAGTACCCGAAACCTCCCAATAGCTGCCTCCTAATGGGTGATGTCAATCGTCTTGATCCAGAATGTCGGAGATTCCTGGCTTCAAGAGATCCGCCGCATCGAGCAATCTCATCGTCATAAGTACGGAATTGTCTCTGTATTGCTTGGCGTCCGTCGCAGCGTGAATCACTGTGTCAACCATGTCCGCCAAACTAAGCACCAAAATTGGACTCGTTCCAACTCGTTGGCGATTGGCCCAGACTCGCACTCTTCGTTCGTGCTCACCTACGGTGGGACCGGAGAAGCGGCCCACAAAGAGTCCGAGTTGCACTTGACTGTACTTGTAGCCGTATCGCTTCGCCGCTTGACGCACAATTGATCTTCTGATTTCGCTGTCATTCAAAAGCACGTACAGCTTGTTGGTTCGGGTGTTGTCCGATGATCCAATAACGTGATCTGCGACAACACCTCTCGACCCAAGATATGACTTGACCGTCGCCAGAATGAGATGGTCAGCCCTTGCCGCGATGAGATCAACTTCGTACCCGTGTGTTTGAATCTCAACATGACCCTGTTTACCCGTTTGGCGAGTGATTGGAAATTTCATCGCCAAGCTTACAACATATTTCTGCTGTTCGAGGTAAATGGCGACGAACTGCTCAAATGCTTCCACTAATTAAGTCACGTTAGCCGTCAATGGTTGCTATGCGTCAAGGCGGAAGATACATGCGCTCGCTTCGACCCATTACAAATTTTCTCAAATCGGTGTTCTGCCAGTTGACCGACGGACAGAGAGAATCCCCCGGCACTTTCAGTTAGCTCCACCGGTTCCAATTGGAGCTGCAGTGGACACCAAATATAATCCTCTGGCGACCGTGCGACGCAGATCGCGCATCTACCGCTCTCGCTCGGCACCAGAGCGGTACTATGTTCGGTCCGCATAACTCTTACTCGACGCGCCTTAGTTAGATCGACTCTCTCACTGGCTTCGAGCCGAGCCATCACTTATGGTGGGAAAGGGCTCGCAAATGGAAACAGAAAAAACAATAGACCTGACGTTGATAACAGGAGCTGGGGCCACTCGCGATCTCGGGGTCGCCGGTGACAGATTCCCCCTTATGGGTGACTGGTCTAAATCACTTTCAGATCACCTGGTTAGCAAAGGATCATCGTTTCTCGACGTCACTGATCTCAAGGATGTGAACTCGGGCGAGGAATTCGAGCGCCGCCTCGGAGACTACCTACGTCGAGTACAGGCGTTCAAACAGATTGAACCGCTTCTAGCGCATACCACCAACTTTCCGACTGTTCCGACCACTCTCCGCGGGGCAACAACGCTCAAAGAGTGGTTTGACCAATCCAATCACACGTTCGACCAAATCAATCATGCAATATTGGAGTCTCTCTATCGGGAGTTCGCAGATAGGCGACATGACTCGACGCAGGCACATCACTCGTACGGAAAGCTGCTCGATGCGTTATCTATCTCGCGCAACAGAAGTAAATGGGTCTACGCATCAACCAACTACGACAGAATTGGCGAAGAGACGATTGCAGGTCTGGGTTATGGAATCGACGACGGAACGAAAGCAATCTTTGGCGTGCATGAATTCGACGTCGACATGATGGTCGAATCACTAAGCCGAGATTCGTGCCAGTGCTGCATCTTCACGGGCGGGTTGGTTGGTACCGCCGCGACGACGGAGTCGCCTACAGTACGGATTCGAATAGGTACGAGCAAAACACAGGTACGCCGATACTGATGCTGCCTGATCTGAAAAAAAGCGACGATGCCGACCCACTCATCGAGTCAATTTGGGCGCAATTTCGAATGGCCCTGCGCCGATCAAAGGCAGTGCTCGTACTTGGTCACTCGCTCAACGATGAAGCCATCATCAACGCGCTCACCGAAGACATAGACAACAAATCACGAATCGCGGTCGCATTGTTAGGGGTGGACGCCAACGCATCACAGTTGGGAGCAGGAGGGAAAGAACTAAAAGAGAAGGTTAAGTCAAGGCTCGGCGGCGCGGTGACAACATTTCCCATCCACTTCGGTGGTGAGGTTCGAAATGAAGTATGGCAAAGTGTTCGCGAATGGCATTCCATGGCTATATCCACTTCGGATTAGACCTCCGGCCGAGTCCAACTAGCACTGTTTCCGAGTGGCCACCGAATGTTGGCAGTTCAGAATGAGGCGGAACCGAGGCAACCGAGCCCAAGATGAGCAGCCAGTTCCTCGATGGAAGCTCGAAAGACGTCATGCCAAACATGCTGGCAGAATTTCTAAATGACGCGGCCAACCACTTACGAGGAGTTTCAACAGAGAGTTCGACGCTTCCGACCAAACGACCTTCTGCCTGCGATCGCCGCAACCGCTCTTCGTTTTTTCGACAGGGATAAATGGAGTTCCGATCGCGTACGTCTTCCGTGGGCACTTGCAGAAGCCGCCAAAGCAAGCATCGTTTCGGGCAACGAATTTCGAAACTCAGACGTCACCGAGAAAGACATATTCGAAATATGCGTCGCCTATAACAACCTCGACGATCCCTTGCGAAGGCGCAGTCAAGGACTCAGCGGAACGCTAGAAGCGTTCATCGTGCGCACGGAGTACTCACAGTTTCCATTTCAGATATCGCCGTTCGAAGAGGTCAGCAGAATCGGTGCCCTATTTGAAGATGTTGACGAGCTTGACACGGAGATTGTCTCCACTGAGTTTCTAAGTGAAACGCTCGGCTGCACCCTCCACGACTATGTCAACAGCGGAATTGCGATTGCAGGCGTTTCTCAAGCCCGCGAAGGTTTTTTCGACCCGACCTGGTCGATACTTTGGGATGGCCCAAACTCAATACAGGCGCACTTCTCGATGGAAGTCGTGTCGAATGTGTTCGACAAGCACTATTTAACTGACTCTGTTTCTTTTCGGGAGACGGCGGAGAGATTCCAGCAAAGTGATCCAAGTCTTCGGCAACACGAATTCAACCCTCTAGTTGGTCGGCCATTCGTGAAACTGTCAGACGGTTCGATGGTCGCTCCACAATCTCACTTCATATTTGGACGAATTACTCCCGCAGCAATTTATTATTCAATTGTCTCCGAACTCAGTAAAGCAGATGCCGAAAGGTTTACGAGAGACATCGGGTTGATTTTTCAACACTATGTGGGGCGCCAACTTGCGCTCCTACCCAACGTCAGCGTCATCCCCGAGATCTTTTATGACAACGACCAAAGGTCGGTCGATTGGTTCGTAATAACCGATGAAGACGTACTGCTTATTGAAGTCAAGTCCACAAGGGTGAGCCAAGCGGGGAGGATGGGCAATGAAGCTTCTCAAGTCCGACATTGATCGCTGTATCGGTCGTGCGCATACTCAGATCGAACGAACGAACCGATTGATTGACGACGGCCATTCGGCATTCAGCGTAATTCCCAGGTCACTTCCGAGACGGGGAATTACTGTGACACTTGAGCCTTATTGGACTGCGACAAATCCGTTCTTCGATCGTCTCGTGACTCCTCCGAGTATCCCTTCGACAGTGGTTTCAAGCCGTCAATTGGAGAACATGATCGCAAGGAGTTTCGAAAGCGGAGACATCTCCTCGATGTTGCGTGAACTGTACGACGTAAACACTCCTTCGGACACGCAGCAGGGAACACAAAGCGATGACTTGCAGGCAAAGAACCCGATCCTTGATGCTGCCTGGAAGAGCAATCCTCTTTGGAATCCCGTCTTCGAGGATCGATGAGAAGTGCGACGCCTGAAATTGAGCCTCGTTTGATTAGACCTCGGGATCGCTTTCCCCATTGTGACTCGTTCTCTATCTAGTCAATTTCGTTTCAACCGCCGTACCTGGGCGTGGGACCCTCGATAGATCATTCGACTTGAAACTTCGGGCTTTTTGCGGGAAGAATCCGGAGATCACTCTCCCTCGAACGGGACACTGAGGGGACTGCTGTCGATTTAGTTGACAGTTTTGGTGTGTAGTTTCATGCTGCTTTTGTCCCCCGATGCAGTGCCTCAAACTCGACTCGGGTGAGTCTCCCGAGCCGGCGCTTGCGACGCTGACGATGGTATTTCTTTTCGATCCAGGTGACGATCGCGAGTCGCAACTCTTCCTTCGTTTCCCAGCGTCGAGTATTGAGGACGTTCTTCTGCAACAATGCGTGGAACGATTCGATGGCCGCGTTGTCGGCCGCAGAGGCGACTCGCCCCATCGAACCGACGAGTCCGTTGTTCTTCAGCACCATCACGAATTTTCTGGATCGAAATTGAGATCCGCGATCCGAATGAACCTTCGTTCCGCTGGGGTCGCGTAGCGCAATCGCGTTCGAGAGGGCCGACACCGCCAGGTCCGCTGTCATCCGATCACCGATCGAGTAGCCGACGATGCGTGTCGAGCACGCGTCCATCAACGAGCAGAGATAGAGCTTTCCCTCGTTCGTGTTGTGCTCGGTCAGATCGGTGAACCAGATCACGTCGAGGTCGTCGCCCTCGAACTCTCGTTGAACCAGGTCGTCGTGGACCGGTGGACCGGGCTTCTTGCCAGAACGGGACTTCTTCACGAAACTGCTCCAAATCCGCTGCTCCGAACAGAGACGCCACACCCGGCGCTCACTGACACTCAGTCCCGCGGCCTCGAGCTCGTCGCTGATGAAGCGATAACCGAAGGCCGGATCGTCGAGTGGGCGTCGAAGGCGGCGTTGGTGAGGTAGGCGTTCTCGTAGTCACGAGGCGACCAGGTTTCGCGCAACCACTTGTAGTAGCCCTGAGGAGAGAAGTCGAAGCACCCGGCAGGTCACCGTGACGGGGATTCCCTCACGGCTCAGTTCGCGGACCAGCGGGTATTTCATTTTGGGGGGAGCTGCTTGGCGAAGTAGGCGGCAGCTCGACGCAGTATCTCGTTTTCCTGTTCGAGCGTCTTGATGCGCTTTCGCTGGGTGCGCTCTCGTTCGGACTCAACCTGCTTCACGCCGGGTCGAACGCCCTCTTCAATGTCGGCTCTCTTCAACCAGTTGTGCAAAGTCGCTTCGGAGATGCCGAAGTCCTTCGCAATCTGGCTGATCGGGGCCTCGTGTTTTCGAGCAACCGCCACGACGTCGTCGCGGAACTCGGCTGGATAGGCTCTCGCCATTGTTGCCATCTTTCCGTGAGGTGAATCCTCACAAGTTAGATGTCAACCGAACCTTCAGCAGTCCCAAACGTTCGAAGAAATCATCAAGGAGGGCCGAAAGTTCAGCGTGTTCTTAACGATCGCAAGCCAAAGACCGCATGACATCTCAGAAACAATCATCTCTCAACTGCACAATTTCTTTATTCATCGTCTCGTGAATAACTTGGACGTCCACTCAATTGAGCGATCGGTGTCGTACTTGGATCGCGTTTCTTTCGACTCCTTACCGATTCTCCCAACGGGCACGTGCATTTTCTCTGGCGTGTCGGCGCAGGTACCCATCGTTATTACGATTGCGAGTTTGCCTATCCAATCCTGCCCAAATAGCGCGACGAAGCATCCATTCAATACGAAGCCCCAAGCGATCTAGAGATTCGGGGTACTGGCGGATCTGCTTCTTTCCGGAATGGGATTATCGCTTTCCCGCAGAGCGAGAATCGCTCGCGTTCCTGATCGACTGAAAATACGAGACCCCGGGCGCATGATCCGAAGATCAGAGGCGTACCCGGGGACTACTCGGCCATTATATATCCTCTTTGAATGGTCAAAGCGCCTTCCTCCCCGCGGCAAATCGGCCAGACCAGACGCGGGATATCAAATCCCAGACTTGGCCCATACGATAACGCCGCGGGAGGCAACCACAATCTCGCTCTAGAGCTGTACTTGCATAATCTCGATTTGAGCGCGGCGTTTTACGAATTGATAGGAATCGTCGAGGTGGTCCTTCGAAATGCCTTGAACGATCAACTAATCAACCAATACGGAACGAACTGGTTTGCCGATCACGCTCTGTTCGATGATCGAACCCTCCAGGAATTCGAACGGTGTTGGATGCATTTGAGGCCGGCACACGGTGTTAGCGGTTCTTCCATTTCGAATGGCAAATTTGTATCAAGGTTGGGTTTCGGCACGTGGACGAACTTGTTGGACACTGGCGGATACAGAGGGAGAGAGCCAGCGCGCTTCAGATGTGATTACGAGCAACTTTTCTGGCGCACATGTCTCCACCGCGCATTCCCAAATTATTCCGGAACGAGAAAGCCCATCTATCTTCACTCATTGCAGATTCAAATGATTCGAAATAGAATTGCGCATCACGAACCGATTTTGTGGGGGATTAGGGATGTCCATTCGAATCGGGGAAAGATCAGTGTCACCAAAGCTCACGCGCTCATACTTGATTTCGCAGATTTCATCGACGCTGATGTCGGCGCTTGGCTTAAAGGTGACGTCAAAATATCAACGCTACTTAAAGCCACGCCAAAGGGTGTCACTGGACTGCTTACTAAGTAGACACGCGCGCGAACGCAAGCGAAAAATATCTCACCATCAGTCTTATGTTCCTAGCGCCTGCTCGTGAGACCCGAGCACAAACCTTTCCAGATCCTGAAGTCTTATCCGCCGCGATCGTCCGATTTACAACGAACGAATCGCGCTGGTATTTAACAGTTGATACAGTTTGGATCTGCTAATGGAGAGCGCGTTTACAGTTTCAGGAATTGTAAGTAGCGCCCTCGCTGATGGTCCTGAGGGGAGTACTTCGATTCACCAGCCCTCTTTCGGTCATCGAGGGAACGCGATTCGACTGTCATCGCACGACCATTTGGGCCATCCAATGACAACCTAGAATGGACTAGCTTGGTAGGGTTTGTGCGCGGCTGCAGACTCATCGTGAAGCGGCTCTTTTCAATCCACGGTTCATCCCACCAACTAACCCATCAAGAGCAAACCGAGCTAATACGGTCAAGCGAGTTTCCGTATTTTTAACGGCGTTTCCGACTCTTACCCTCTTCGAAAACTCGCTCTCTTTATCCCAACGCGCTGATGGGCGCATCCAGTAGCACGCCTTAGGCGAATGAGTACTCGAGATCCCAACGATCAAAGCCTTTACTAAGGAAAAGGAATCAGATTTGGTGAACATGCGTTGATAGCCATTGACCCTTTGCACAGTTTTTGAAGGTCAGGTCGCGGAGTAGCGACTCCGACGACTGCGTGGATCACGCGTATGGATGATGTGAAACATAACCGCTCGACTTGCGAACTCCACATCGGACGAAGTGTCGCACACTTTCCAATCTCGCCAAGGATTTCCTGAATTGAAATGGCAAACTTTCGCTGAGAGGCATCGAAAATCGCACTCTCCTGGGTAAATCTCGCGAATCTCAACGGATTTCAGACGGGACGGGTTGCTGAAGGGTTGCTGACAACTGTCACACTAAGACGGACACGTTGCTGACGGCGTTGCTCACAACTGCCACAGCCTGCAGGTTTTCCCGAAATTTAATAAGAAATAGTACGCCTAACTAGGGAATTTAGTGGGCCGTACAGTGCGTGACTCCATAAGAAACCGGACAGCATGTTGCGCGTCATACCGGACAGCATCTCTCTGGGGGTGCTCTCATGGTTTTGGCTCAACTGTTGGTGGATTCGGTGGTTGTTCAGGGTCGCAGCATCCGAGAGACCGCCCAGCGTTACGGGGTGGCCAAGTCCTGGGTGCATGAGCTCGTCCAGCGCTACAAAGAAGGCGGTGCGACAGCCCTCGAGCCCCGCTCGAAGGCCCCCAAATCGAACCCCCGCTCGACCAGCCGCGAACTCGAGGAGTTGATCGTCGAGCTGCGAAAGGAGTTGCTCGACATCGGCACGTCCGCCGGAGCCGAGACGATCCACTGGCACTTAGTGCAGCGCGGTCACCACCCCCCGACAGCCTCCACGATCTATCGGATCTTGCGGCGTCGTGGGTTCATCATCCCCGAGCCGCGCAAGCGACCCCGCGCGAGCTACATCCGCTTTGAGGCCAGCCTCCCCAACGAGTGCTGGCAGAGTGACATGACCCACTGGCAACTGAGTGACGGCACCGAAGTGGAGATCGTCACCTTCATTGACGACTACTCGCGACGCGTGCTCAGTTGCGAGGTCTTTCCCGTCACCAAGATCACCGACGTGCGCCGACTCTTTAAAAAGACCTGCGAGCACTGGGGCGTGCCGGCCTCGGTCTTGACCGATAACGGCATGATCTACAACGCGCGAGCGCGCGGCGGACGCAGCGCCTTTGAGAGCGATCTCCTCGCACTCGGGGTCCTCTACAAGCACTCAACGCCCTATCACCCTCAAACGTGTGGCAAGGTCGAACGCTGGCATCAGACGTTAAAGCCGATGCTCGCCATGGCTCCCGCGGGCAGCCTGGCTGAGATGCAACGAGTGCTCAACGAGAAGGTCCGCTACTACAACGAAGAGCGACCCCACCGCTCGAGAGACCGCACCACTCCGGCGAGCGCCTATGACGCGCGCGAGAAGATGGGTCCGCACACGCTCATCAATCAGCCGCACTACCGGCTGCGTTACGACGTGGCGGACCAACGTGGTCACGTGACCCTGCGCTACTTGGGCAAGTTGCGCCACCTCAACGTGGGTTGGGGCTACCGCGGAGAACGAGTGCGTCTTTACGTGGTCGACGACCAAGTCACGGTCGCCAACGAAGACGGCGAGCTCATCGGCGAGATCACCCTGGATCCCGATCGCGACTACCAACCGATCCGCCGCCCAGCGAAAAGTTAGGCTTCACAGGTTCGGCTGTCCGGGATGTCGCGACACATCACATAGTGGGCCGTACAGGACTTGAACCTGTGACCCCTTGCGTGTCATGCAAGTGCGCTACCAGACTGCGCCAACGGCCCCTCGGGCAACCACTCTACCACCCTGCATTTCACGTTCTGAATCAGAATTCCTCGCGATTGGTTCTTGCTTCGCCACTGACACAACGCGATTTCGAATCGTCGGGCTCCGCCGTTCGACTCCTGGCGTTCCATCTTCCAACGTCGATCTACGCAACCTTCTCAATGTCGGTGACAATCGGGTTGCCGTCGGCGGAGGTTTCCACCGAGTGAGACTTATAGACCCGTTGCCCACGCAGCTTCTTTACGACCACGACCAGGATCGCTACCACGACAATCACCCCCGCCACCTTCACGAGCGTGGACGTTTTCGAATTCTGCGTCGACACTTCCGCCCGAGACTTCACCGAGTCCGCCAACGACGCCAAACGAGCCCACGCATCGTCGTAGGCGGGAATCTTCAAGTCAATAATGCGTGCCATTTGTCTCCTCTAAAGCGTGTGTTTCCTGCGGTGGAACTTTTCCGGTACTACATCACAATCGTGTGCGAAGGGTAACCCAGCGCGACATACGACGCAATCATTACGTTTAATTCGGATCATTTTCCTTACCAGAGAAGCTGAACTCCGTCGACGTCCACTCTTCTGACAGCGCGACTCGAAACGACTCAGAAAACTGATCAAAGTCTGGCGTGTTCGCGGGCATCACGGCGGACATCCACTGAGCGCCGTGAGCGAGCGCCGCCATTGAGCGGACGAGGTCGCTCATCTTGGCCCTGTCGACATCGTCGAGATCGCCCAGACGAGACATCTGTCGTTCCGGGTCGGCGAGATGGGCGCGAACGACCGCTCGAAAACTGTCCTCGTGGGCCGCAGCGATGGTCATCTCAATCGAAAAAGAGTACCGGCGGGCACTCCAACGAACCAAGGCGGGAAGGGTTATCCCAGATTCGGAGGGACCAAGACCAGTGGCGATGGGACCCTTTGCCGTCTCGAAGATGGTCCGAAACGAGTCCAACACCAGATCCTGCTTCGATCGATAGATCTTGTAAATGGAACCGGGTGAGCAGTCGGCGCGTCGCGCGATTCGCGACACCGTCGCCTCGTGGTACCCGCTCTTCGCCACCACGACAAACGTGGCGTGCGCCAGTCGCGCTCGGACATCTTCGACGTCGTGGCTCGAAGGACTCAACCCATCCGTCACCGTCTCGGCCGACCCGAGGTGGGCGCTCGGCACTTTCGTTAGCACGGCGAGGACGACTCTCTGGACGACCTCCAGGTACTTCTGATCATCATTGAAGTAGTGACCTTCGAAGACACTACGAATCGCTAAACCAAACAGCGAGAGAGTGCGCACAAAGAGCGACTTCGAATTCCCCGTTAGACCGCCCCCGGGATAGACATGCTTCTTCAGAAAGATCTCAATCTCTTCGAACAAGATGGGCATCCGCCGCGACGCCAGCAGAATCTCGGCCATGGCTATGTCCTCAGGATGGGGCTGACGAACGCGGTCGAAGAAGGCTTCCAGAGCACACTCACTTCGTTCTTCCACGGCTCTCGTGGACAGCTCCAGAAGTTCAGCGGCGCTGGTGCTGAGCTTCGAATGCCAGAGGTCAACGAGGAGTTCGCTGACATCCTCATATCGCGCGTACGTTGCTCCGTGAGTGAGACCGGCCCGCTGAGCCACTTCGCGGAGGGACACCCGATCAACGCCGACGCGCAGAACCTCACTGACGGCTGCCGAGGCGATCGCCGCGTCATTGGCGACCGCCCTCGCGTTTCGGTCCCGTGGACTGGTACTCACGGTTTCCGCCCGATGAGGTGCAGGGTGGTGACCGGCGTCAACCCGGATTGGCGTCGCCCGACCGGAGCGGTCACGCGGCGATGAGGAATAGGGGGTCTCGAAAAGCGAGGTCTCACGGGTCAACCTGTATGGATGTGGACGCGAAACGCATCCGGCGGACCCTCGCTTTTGAAGGCGCCTATATTTTAAGCACAACTTCAGGATGAGATGACGTCGACGGGTAAGTTTTGCTGAGAAGACTGAGGGGTCGAGTTGAGTACCAGGGAAGCAGAGTACGCCGAACTCGCGATTACTTTCGCGGAGATTTCTCAGCTCCTGTTTGAGGATCGAACCGTGCAGGGGACCCTGCAGCGAATCGTCAATTTCGCCAGAACCACGATCGACGGGTGCGACGCCGCCAGCATCTCGACCAAGGTGGGCGATGAGTTCGTGACATCGGTCTACTCCGACGAGATCGCCTCAGAAATCGACCAGTTTCAGTACCTCTTGAACGAGGGCCCCTGTCTTGACGCCGCCCGAGAAGACTCCCTCCAGTACTGTCCCGACCTCATCAACGATCCACGCTGGCCAAGTTTTGGGCCCGAGGCGGTCTCACGGGGCATGAGAAGTTTGCTCGCCTGTCGACTCACCACCGAAAAGACATTTGGCTCGCTCAACCTCTACGCCAGAACCGACGACGCGTACGACTCACTCGGGCGCACCAAGGCCGTGATTTTCGCGGCCCACGCGGGAGTCGCCTTGCGCGCGGTCGGCGACCTACACGACGTGACCTCGATGCTCAACGAGGAGATGGCGCGGGTCGCCAATCTAGAAGGCGCCATCGCGTCGCGTCAGCTGATTGGACAGGCCGAGGGCATTCTCATTGAACGAGAGCGGATCACCGCCGACGAGGCCTACGAGATCCTGAAAAAGACGTCCCAGCACCTCAACCTCAAGCTCCGCAACGTCGCACAGTACGTGGTGGAGACGGGAGAAGTCCCCGACGTCTCCTAGACCGACCGACGGCTTGAAACAATAAGGTTGGCCCATGGAACTCACGACCCTCGGTAGTACCGGAGTAAAAGTCAGCCCCTTGTGTCTCGGCGCCATGATGTTCGGCGGCTGGGGCAACCCCGATCACGACGACTCAGTTCGCATCATTCACCGCGCCCTGGACGCCGGCATCAACTTCATCGATACCGCCGACGTCTACTCCCAGGGTGAGTCGGAGATCATCGTAGGTAAAGCGCTCTCTTCCCTTGACCGGTCGAGGGTCGTGCTGGCGACGAAGGTCCACTTCCCCATGGGCGACGATCCCAACGCACAGGGCAACTCTCGTCGTTGGATCATCGCCGAAGTGGAGAGCAGCCTGCGCCGACTCGGCACCGACTACATCGACCTCTACCAGATCCACCGGCCCGATGAGACGACCGACATCCACGAAACCCTCGGCGCGCTGACCGACCTGGTGCACGCGGGCAAGATCCGCTACTTCGGATCGTCCACGTTCCCCGCCGACATGACCGTCCAGGCACAGTGGGTCTCCTTCACTCGGAACCTCGGTCGGTTCTCGACCGAACAGCCGCCCTACTCGATCTTGGTGCGCGGAATCGAGCGCGACCTCCTTCCCGTCGCCCAGGGATACGGCATGGGCGTCATCCCCTGGAGCCCCCTCGCCGGCGGATGGCTGTCGGGCGCCTTCGGCGAGGGCAAGGAGAACACCAGCCGACGTTCGGCGCGTCTGCCCGCTCGCTACGACCTCAGCATTCCCGAGAACCAGAAGAAACTCGAGATCGTGAACGAGTTGGCCAAGCTGGCCGACGAGTCGAAACTCACCTTGATCGAACTGGCGCTGGCCTTCGTCCTGGAACACCCGGCCGTCACCTCTGCGATCATTGGCCCCCGGACGATGGAACACCTCGAGTCGCAGTTGACCGCCGCCGACATACGTCTCGACCCCGCGGTGCTCGACCGAATCGATGAGCTCGTACCGCCCGGTACCAACGTCAATCCCGGCGACGCCGGCTACATCCCGCCGTCACTGACCGACGCCACCAAGCGCCGTCGACCTCGCTCGTAGGCGCTAGTCGCCGAGCGCGGCGCTGAACTCGTCCACGCTGGTCTCCAGGAGCAGCGTCGTCTGACCCGCGTTGTTGACGATGACCTGTTCCATGAAGACTTCGACCGCGGCCCTCGCGTCCTGCAACGCGTCGTGTCCCCCGGGAACGACCCCGTAGTGATGTGAAAGAAAGGTGAGTCCCCGCCGCGGCCGCAGCGCGCGGCTGGGCTCAATCGCCAGATCGTGCTCCACCACGTCGATGATGCGCAGCAAGGAGATGTCGAAGTACGGGGTGTCGAGGGCGTTGCCGAGAACGGACATCGAGCTTCGACGGAGCATCTCGAGGTCGAAGCGGCCGAGATTGGAACCGACGATGTAGGCGCCGCGCTGATGGAAGTGGCGAAGGACCCTGATGGCGTGGCTGAGCCCCCCCTCCACGTTGTGCACGACGAAGGACCCGCGCTTTTCTTCTATGTCCTCCAGCGAGAGTTTGTGCACGCGGTACGCGCCGGGGCTGATGGGCCGGTCGGGCACCACGAAGAAGTGCTCACTCCACACGGGCACCCCGAAGCGGTAGGCGCAAAATCCGTAGGAGATGGCCCGTTCACTGGACACGCTCAGTCCCGTGGTCTCGGTGTCGAAGCCCAGGACGAGTTCGGGTACCTGGAGGTATTTCTTCGCCACGTCTCTACTCTTCCAGGCTCGTGTCACACACGGCAAACGACGAGTCTTACTCCCCCATCAGGTCGTGGACCATGGGAATGACCTTGGCGCCGTACAACTCGATGCAGCGCATCAGCTTGTCGTGGGGCAGCTCGCCCGCGCTGTACTTCATGTCGAATCGACTGAGCCCGAGCGCCGTGGCGGTCGCCGCGATCTTGCGCGCGACCGTTTCCGGCGATCCCACGTAGAGCGAACCGTTGGCGACTTCCAGATCGAAGCTCTGGCGCGTCATGGGTCCCCAGCCGCGCTCGGCGCCAATACGGTCCCGCCCCTTCTTCATGTAGGGGAACAGCTCCTCTTGGGCCATCTCGTCGGTGTCGGCGACGTAGCCCGGTGAGTGCACGGCGATGGGAAGCGGTTCGGCCCCGAGCGACTCCAGGGACTTTCGGTAGTACTCCGCCAGCGGCGCGAAGCGAAGGGGGTTGCCGCCGATGATGGCGAGCGTGAGGGGAAGCCGGTAGCGCGCGGCCCGGGCGACCGACTCGGGGCTGCCGCCCACGCCCACCCACGTCGTGAGCGGCGACTCCAGAACCGGGAAGACCCGCTGGTCGCTCAACGCCGAACGGGTCGACCCACTCCACGTGACCGCTCCGCCCTTCAGGAGCTCGACGAAGAGGGCCAGTTTCTCTTCGAAGAGAATGTTGTAGTCGGCGAGGTCGTAGCCAAACAGCGGAAACGACTCGGTGAACGAACCCCGGCCGAGGATGACCTCCGCCCGGCCATTCGAGGCGGCGTTCAACGTCGAGAATCGCTCGAAGACGCGGACGGGATCATCGGAGCTGAGCACGGTGACGGCCGATCCCAGGTGGATACGACTCGTCTGTCCGGCGATGGCCGCGAGCACCACTTCGGGAGAGGAGACCGCGAAGTCGTCGCGGTGGTGCTCCCCCACTCCGAAGAAATCGACCCCGAGCTGATCGGCGAGGACCGCCTCGGCGATCACGTCGCGAATCACCTGCGCTTGAGAAGCGGCGGTACCCTCACCGCGCTCGGTGACGTCGCCAAAGGTATCGAGGCCCAATTCCAGGGGACTGTTCATTGCGGATCTTTCGTCGTTTGGGACATTCAAGTGTAGGGATTACGAGAAGAGCCCATTCGGGCGTGGCGGCTCCGCTCGCCCCGACGGCGTCCCCCGACGCGCTAGGTGCCTTCGAGCTCCCCGCCAAGCGAGGGTGGACGCGCCCCTTGGTGGAGCGTGGCGAGGCCTCGCCGCGGGGCGATGATGGCGTCGATCAGCCCGTACTCGAGGGCCTCCTCGGGGGTCATGAACTTGTCGCGCTCGATGTCGTGGAGGACGTCGTCGAGGGGCCGCTTTGCGTGATGGGCGATGATCTCCGCCATCCGCCGAGTGAGGGCCAGCACCTCGCGCAACTGAATCTCCATGTCGCTCGGTGCCCCGCGGGTACCGGCGCTCCCCTGGTGAATCATGATGCGCGCGCTCGGCAGCGCGAAGCGCTTGCCCGTCGCTCCCCCACAGAGCACCATCGCCGCGGCCGACATCCCCATTCCCACGCAGATCGTCGAGACGTCCGGTCGCACGTGTTGGATCACGTCGTAGATGGCCATGCCGCCGTAGGCCAGACCTCCCGGTGAGTTGATGTAGAGGGATATGTCCGCCTCGGGGTCGAGCGCCTCAAGGTAGAGCATCTGGGAGATGATCAGATTGGCGATCTGGTCGTCGACCTCTTGCCCCAGAAAGACGATTCGCTGTCGCAACAGCATGGAATAGATGTCAAAGGCTCGCTCCCCTCGCGAGGACTCCTCGAGCACCATCGGTACGAGCGAAAGACGCGGTGATACATATCCCTCCGTGGACAAATTCCGTTGATGTGCAACCATATGATTGCATGATACACACCGCGGCCCTGTTGTGCAATAGATTGGTTGCATGAGAGACATCCTGCACCGCACCGTGGAGTTACCGTGCCCCGTCGAAGAGACCTGGGACCTCGTGGTCGATCCCTCGTGGCTCGGCGACGAGGGAGAGGTGAACGCCCACGAAGGCGGAGAAGGGTGGGTGCGCGAGGGCGACGAGACGCGCTGGATGCTGGTCGAAGAGGTCGTCGAAGGCGAACGATTCACCTATCGCTGGGCGAGTTTCATCGACGAGCCCAGTCGAGTCGAGATTACGCTGTCCCCCACCGAGGTCGGCACCAGAGTCGACATCGTCGAGTCGCCGCTCGAGGCCACCATGAAGGCGTCGCTCGTCCTTCGATGAGAGACGCCATCTCGGAGGTGTTCTCCGCCCTCGCCGACGTCACGCGCCGGGGCATCTACGAGGAGCTCCTTACCCGTGTCTCGGGGCTGACCGCGACCGAGTTGTCGGAGTCGGCCAGCGTCTCGCGCCAGGCCATCGTCAAACATCTCCAGGTGCTGGAACGATCCGGCCTCGCCGAGCCCCGGCGCGACGGGCGCGAAGTGCGATACTTCGCGCGGGCCCACGGCACCGATGGTGCGTCCCGGTGGCTGATCGACCATGGCGCCGCGTGGGACCGACGCATTGGCGCCCTCGAGAAAAAGTCCAGGTCCCCCCGACTCCGGTGAGTCCAGTTACTTGACCCTCTTTCGGAGACTGTGAAATGGTGAGGTCGCTGGCGCGAGGTCGAACGACGAGGCATCGCGTCACCTCTCCAACGTCACAGGACGCTAGTAGACAGTCGCCTATGAACAGGTACGCCCTTGAAGCACACGCCCGCCAAAAATACCGACGTTGTGTCTCGGACGCTTCTTCGCGCACACCCTCAGTGGCAACGAGCCCACTCTTCTTTGGACTCCTCTCGCGCCGCGTGACCAGAGCGAGCGAGGATCACACCGAGCCGGGTCGGCTTGACTCAATGACCTTCCTCTATGAGCTGCGCAGCGACCTCCTTGACGTTGACCTCAACGAGGCTCTCCCGATCAACTAGGCACTAACTCTCCGGGTCGCACCGAGTCGAACCCGTCGACTAATGCCTCGTTTTCACCTTGACACGGGGCGATAACGCATGTATGGTCCGCACAGGTAGTTGGGACGCAGTTCTAATTATCGGAACAGTGACATTCATGGGGGGCATAATGTTTCGAACGCAAAATCAGGGCCGCAGGTTTATGGCCGGGAAGCCACTCGTCAAAATCGCCTTGGCGGTCGCGATGGTGTCCGGTGCGGGGTTGGTGTCCGTGTCGGCCGGCGCGAGCAGCAAGCAAGTGACCATCACGGTCTGGAATGACCCGTTGGCCGCCGGCTCCGAAGGCGTTCCCGCCTCGAAATCATTTCTCACCAAGGGCGTCGAACTCTTCGAGAAGGCGAATCCCAATATCAAGGTGGACATCACCCAAGAGGCCTTCGCCGCCTCCACCCAGTTCGAGACTCTTCTCAGTTCTAGCGAGATCGCGGGCACCACGCCCGACATTGGCCAGCTCTACGTCGGTGGACAGGTCGAGCAGAACGCCAAGTTCCTCTTGCCGTTGAACAAGCTTCTGGGCCAGTCCTACATCAACTCCTTGACCGGATGGCAGTTCGTGTCCAAGAACTACAAGGTCGGCAGCACCATCTACGCCGTGCCGTACGGCCAGGGCTACTACTACGCCGTCTACTACAACAAGGCCCTCTTCAAGAAGGCGGGAATCTCCACGGCCAACCTGCCCACCACGTGGCCCGCACTGGTCACGCTGGCGAAGAAGCTGAAGGCGAAGGGTATTACGCCCTTTGAGTTCGGCGAGAAGGAGGGCTACTTCGGCGCCTGGACCCAAGACGCGATGATGTCGGGTCTCGACGGCAACACCGGCGTGCTGAACATGTACACGGGCAAGCAGTCGCTCGACTCGTCGCTCCTCATCAAGCCCTACACCGCGTGGCACGGCCTCTTTGCCGGCGGCCTGACCAACGCGAACGCGGCCACCCTCACCTACACGAGCGGTATCGCGGAGTTCGCGGCGGGCAAAGCCGCGATGACCATCACGGGTGAGTACTACGACACCCAGATCTCCAAGGGCCTCGGCGCCTCCAACGTGGGACTCTTCCCCGTTCCGGCGCTGACGGGTGCGAAGTACCCCAAGTCCCTCTCCGGCGGTCCGAATAACTCGTACGTTCTCTTCAAGAACGCGAAGAACGTGGCCGACTGCATCAAGTTGATCAAGTTCCTCACGACCGAGAAGGTCCAGTTGCTCGGCATCAACGAGTTGGGTCAGGCACCGAACAACACGAGTTTCAAAGTCACTCCCGCCTTCGCCGCCTCCCAGCCGCTCCTGGCCGAACTGAACACCTACATCAAGAACGATCACTACGCGCTGGACGAAGCCTTCGACAACGTCATGCCGGGCAGCATCTGTTCCTACTGGTACCAGACCAACAACGGAGTCTTTGAAGGTTCGTTGAGTCCCACCAGCGCCGCGTCCAGCATGGAAGCCCAGATGAAGAGCTACCTCGCGACCCAGGCCACGGGAGGCTAGAGCGGAGACGAGACGTCTTCATCCGTTTAATGCTCGACAACAAGTACTGAAGAAAGGTCGGACGCGACGGTGGAGAATGACGTCACCGGGCAGCCCAACGAAGTTGACGCCCCCGTAGTACAAGCGCTCGAATCGACGACGCGCAAGCGACGCAACGTGTTCTCCTACGTGGCGCTGATACCGGCCGCGCTGTTGGTCTTTGGGTTGATGGTCTTTCCCATTGGGGAAACCATCTATCACAGCTTTACCAACTGGGACGGCGCGACGAGCACGTTCATCGGCCTCGAGAACTTCCGTCTCATCTTCTCCAATCCCATCATCAGCCAAGTGCTGGTTAACTCGCTGATCTTCTTGATATCGGTGCCCTTGATCCTGGCGGCCTCGCTGGTGACGGCCGTGCTGGTGTACGAGAAAGTCCTCGGTTGGAGGGTCTTTCGTTTTCTCTTCTTCATCCCGATGGTGCTCTCCCCGGTCATCGTGGGCGTCCTCTTCAGCACGATCTTCTTGCCCGGCGGAGCCGTTGACAAACTGCTGAGCGTCTTTGGCTTGGGCCAGTTTTCCTGGCTTCAGTACCCCTGGACCGCGCGAGCGGTGGTGATCCTGGCCCTGGTGTGGACCTCGTTCGGGTTCGGCATGGTGGTTATCTTGTCGGCCATGTCCACCGTGGACACGGCGCTCTACGACGCGGCCGCCATCGACGGAGCGTCGTGGTGGCGACGATTGCGCTCGATCACCATTCCCATGATCTCGGGCTCCCTGCAGTTCCTCAGCGTCATCAACGTGATCTACACCTTCACCTCGCTCTTCGCCTTCGTCTTCACCATCACCGCCGGCGGCCCCGGGTTCTCCACCACCACCGTCGACTACTACACCTACATCACCACCTTCGAAAACGGCCAGTTCGGCTACGGCGCGGCGCTCGCCCTCTTGCTCTTTCTCATCGTGCTGACCTTGACCATCGCCCAGGTCAAGCTGTTTCCCTACCGTGAAGTGCAACAGGGGTCGTAACGGTGACGTCTCGGATCTCGCGAACCCTGGTCTTTCTCGTTCTCTGTCTGATCGCCGTGTCGACGGTCTATCCGCTGATCTTCATGGCGCTCAACAGCATGCGCTCCTCCACTTCTTTCGAGCTGAGCCCCTTCGGCTTCCCCTCCCACTGGAACTTCTCGAGCTACACCTCGCTGTTCCAGCAAGTCCCTTTCGCTCAGAGCATCCTGCACTCCTTCATCGTGGTGGTGCCGGCGGTGATCTTGGCCACGTTCACGTCGTCTCTCGCCGCCTTCGTGTTCACCAAAGTGCCGGTGAAGCTGGGCAACGCCATGTTCTGGGTGATGCTCATGATCATGTTCATGCCGGGCATCGTGGTGCTCATCCCCCTCTACGTGGAGGTCGCCCACACCGGGCTCTCGAACAACTTTGTCCCGGCGATTCTCATCTACACCGCGATCAGCATTCCCTACGGCACCTACCTCCTTCGCTCGAACTTTCGCTCGATCCCCGACTCGGTGGTGGAGGCGGCGCGCGTGGACGGCGCCAGTTGGATCAAGGTGTACTGGCGAGTGATCCTCCCGATCGGACGACCCGGGGTCTTCACCGTGGGCATCCTCACCTTCCTCAACATCTGGAACGACCTCTTCATCAGCCTGGTGCTGCTTCATGCGTCCAATACCGAGATGGTGACGCCGACTCTGGCCCAATTGAGCGGAAAGTACTCGACCGACGTCCCCGTCTTGATGGCCGGCCTGTTGATCGGGGCCCTGCCGACGCTGCTCTTGTACTTCGTCACCGCCCGCGTCTTCATCCGCGGCATGCTCTCGGGGGCGGTGCGCTGAGCATGGTCGCCGATCCGCTCAAGAGTGAACTGGCCGTCGTGAGTGAGGTCAAGGGACCGAGCGGCGCCGATCGCGTCTTGGCCATCCTCAATCTGCTGGGTAGCTTCCCCGACGGCATCGGGCTGAACGACCTCGCTCGACTCATGAACTCGCCGCGCTCCAGTGTGCACCGCGCGCTCGGGGCGCTGCGCCGGGCCGACCTCATCGAGCAGGATCGCGATAGTCGCTACCGGCTGGGCTATGGGCTGTTGAAGCTGGCCTTCTCGTACTACGACGAGATCGACGCGGTCGGAAGAATGCGGCCCGTGCTCTCAGCTCTCGCGAGTGAGTTCGGCGAGACCACCCACTACGCGATCTTGGATCGCAGCGAAGTGGTGTATCTGGCGAAGGTGCAACCGCCCCTCTCTCGCTACCAGATGAACTCGGTCATCGGCGGCCGCAACCCCGCCTACTGCACCGGGGTCGGCAAGGCGCTGTTGGCTTTCCATCTGTTGACCCGCGACCACGTCGAGCGGTTCGTCGCCGGACACGAACCACCCCTCGCGCCCTTTACCAACCACACCATCCTCACGGCGGAGCAGTTGCACGCGGAGTTCGAGCTCATTCGAGAACACGGATACGCCCTCGACCGGGAGGAACACGAGGAGGGTATCAACTGCCTCGCGATACCGCTCTTCCTCACGTCCAAAACCGTGCCCGACGGGGCGATCAGCATCACCGCCGTGGCGCAGCGTTTTCCGCTGCAGAAGCTAGAGACGTCGATCACTCACGCTCGCGAGATGATTCGTGAGCACCTAGGGGAGGTAATGGCATGAAGATAACCGACGTCGAGGCGCTCGTCCTAAAGGTCGGTGAGATCGACACGTCGCGCGCCGACGGCACCCAAGACGCCTTCATCGTCAGGGTGCACACCGACGAAGGACTGGTGGGAGTGGGCGAAGGCGACACCTCGCCCTACGTGGCGCGCGAGATCGTCACGATGCCCTCGTCGCACTCCTTGGCGAGGGGCCTGGCCGAGGTGCTGATCGGCCAAGACCCGCTGCGGATCCGGCCGCTGTGGGACGAGATGTTCGCCAGTAGCTACCACTACGGACGCGACGGCGCCGCGTTGCACGCGATGAGCGCCATCGACATGGCCCTGTGGGACCTCTTGGGTAAAGTCGCGGGACTCTCGGTCGCGCAACTCCTGGGAGGACAGACGTCGTCCGAGATTGAGATCTACGCCAGCGAGGTCATGCCCGACACGCCCGCCGAGGTCACCGCTCTCGCCACGCGCGTGGTCGAGGAGGGCTTTGGCGCGCTCAAGTTGGGCTGGGGTCCGCTCGGTCAAGACGTGGGACGCGACGTCGAGTTAGCCGAAGCCGCCCGCGCCATACTCGGCCACGAGCGCAAGCTCATGATCGACGGCGGTATGGCGTACTCCCTGCGATCGGCGAGGGAGTTCTGTCGGCGCGTCGAGAACCTGAACATCTTCTGGTTCGAAGAACCCTTTGAGGCCGACGATCTCTTCTCCTACGAACGCCTGACCGGGAGCGTCGCGGTGCGCGTCGCGTGTGGCGAGGCGCACTCGAACACCGCGCCCTTTCGCCAACTCATCGAGGCCGGCGTCAGCATCCTCCAGCCCGACCTCGGTCGCTGCGGGGGCATGACCACTGGGCGCGATATCGCGGCCATGGTGCGCGAGTACAGCGCGAGTGCCGTCGTTATCCCGCACTGCTTCTCGACCGACGTCTTGCTGGCGGCGACGCTCCAGTTCGTCTCCACCCTTCCGGGTGAGCGCCTCATTGAGTACCCGGTCACGGGGAGCAAGCGCTCGGGGTCGTTGCTGACCACACCCTTTACCCCCCGCCACGGCTTCCTGAGCGTGCCCGACGGGCCCGGACTTGGTATCACCCTCGACGACGATGAAGTGCGTCGACGTACGGTCGGCGCGAACTAAAGGACACGGTATGGCTTCCATCTCACTCGACAAGGTCTCCAAGACCTACCCCAACGGGTTCAACGCCGTGCGCGACCTCGACCTCGACGTCGCCGAAGGTGAGTTCATGGTCATGGTGGGACCTTCGGGCTGTGGCAAGACGACGGCCCTGCGGATGGTCGCCGGGCTCGAGGCCATCACCTCGGGCACACTGCACATTGGCGACCGAGTGGCCAATCAGCTGACGTCCAAGGAACGCGACGTCGCGATGGTCTTTCAGAACTACGCGCTCTACCCCCACATGACGGTGGGAGAGAACATCGCCTTCGGCCTGAGTCTGCGAAAGACACCGAAGGACGAGATCAAGCAGAAGGTCGCCAACGCCGCGGCGATTCTCGGGCTCACCGAGCTGTTGCACCAAAAGCCTGGGCTGTTGTCGGGTGGCCAGCGTCAGCGGGTCGCCATGGGCCGCGCCATCGTTCGAGACCCGGCGGTCTTCTTGATGGACGAGCCCCTCTCGAACCTCGACGCCAAACTTCGGGTGCAGATGCGCACCGAAGTGCGCAGAATCCAACGCCGCATCGGCGTCGCCACGCTCTACGTCACCCACGACCAGACCGAAGCGATGACGATGGGCGACCGGGTCGCCGTGATGCGCGCGGGGGTGCTCCAACAGTGCGACGAGCCGTCCGTGCTCTATAACAAGCCCACCAATCTCTTCGTTGCCGCCTTCATCGGCTCGCCCGCGATGAACCTCTTCGAGGCGACCATCAGCGAGGACGGCTCGCTCTTGCAGTTAGGTTCACAGCGTCTACCGCTCGGTGAGTCCCTCTACCAACGGGTCCCCTCGCTTCGCGCGTACGCGGGTCGCAAGGTCGTGGTGGGGCTGCGGGCGGAAGACCTGCCGGTCGCGACCGGAGAACAACGCTCCGACGCCACCTTGGTGGCGCGGGTGGAAGAGGTCGAGGCGCTCGGCTCTGAGCTACTCGTGCACTTCTCCCTCGACGCGACGCGGGTCACCGGTGAGGCTCAAGGACTCGACGAGACCGAAGAGCTTGAAGCGACCGCGATCGATGTGGTCGGAGAGGGCATCGCTCGCGTGGAGCCCCGAGCCGAGGTCCACGTCGGACGTGATGCTAACTTTGCGGTCTTCACCGAACGGATGTACTTCTTTGACGCGGAGAGCCGTAACGCGATCCAGTAGTGCCACGTCGACCCACAACTTCCGACACTCAGAAACAGGAGTAGCCCATGAAACTTGCCCGAGTAGGTGACGCCGGCGCCGAGCGAGTCGCCGTCGTTCACGACGATGGCGCGGCGCGACTCCTGCCCGCGTCATTCGGCGACGTCGACGCGAAGTTTTGGAGCGACGGGCGGATCGAGGAGATCCGGGCGTTTCTCGACACGGACCCCGTGGAGGACCGCGTGGCGCCGACGACGCGCTGGGGCGCACCGATCGCGAAGCCCGAGAAGATTGTCTGCATCGGGCTGAACTACCGCGATCACGCCAACGAAACGGGCGCCACGATTCCCACCGAGCCCATCATCTTCATGAAAGCCCCCAACTGCGTGGTGGGACCGACCGATGAGATTCTCGTTCCGCGCGGATCGACCAAGACCGACTGGGAGGTCGAGCTGGGCGTCGTCGTGGGGAGGCGCGCTCGCTATCTCTCCTCCCCCGAGGAAGCACTCGGCTACGTCGGGGGCTACTGCATCTCCCACGACGTCTCCGAGCGCGAGTTCCAGATCGAGCGGGGCGGACAGTGGGACAAGGGCAAGTGTTGTGAGACGTTTAATCCACTCGGCCCGTGGTTAGTCACCCCCGACGAGATCGCCGACCCTCAGAACCTCGGCTTGCGCCTCAGTGTCAACGGCGTCCGTCGACAAGATGGCTCCACGCGCGACATGATCTTCGGCGTCGCCCACCTGATCTGGTACGTGAGCCAGTTCATGGTCCTGGAGCCGGGCGACCTCATCAATACCGGAACGCCCGCCGGCGTGTCACTCGGACACGACGATGTTCCCTTCTTGAAGGCGGGCGACGTGGTCGAGTTGTCGATTGACGGCCTGGGATCCCAACGCAGCGTGTTGGCCCAGGCGTGACGACGCGAAAGTCAGGACACCGTGCAGAAAGTTGAGGAGACCCGATGAGCACCCTGGAATCCAAGAGAGCCCTGGTAACGGGAGCATCGAGCGGCATCGGTCAGGCGATTGCCGTCCGATTCGCCCAGGAGGGTGCCTTCGTCGCGGTCGGCGGTCGCGACCAGACGAGGGTGCTGGCCACCTGTCGCGACGTTGAGGCGGTCGGCGGACAGGCCGTCGCGGTACCCGGGGACGTCTCGCGGGACGACGACGCGCGCTCGATCGTTGACGCCGCCGTCGCCGCGATGGGCGGACTCGACATCGTCGTCAACAACGCGGGCATCGACGCCAACGAGTGGCACGACGTGGCCGACTTTCCCATTGACGTCTTCGACGACATCATGGCCGTCAACACTCGCGGCCCGTTTCTCATCTCGAAGTTCGCCATCCCCCACCTGCTCGCCGCGGGCGGCGGCTCAATGCTGCACATCAGTTCTGTCTGCGCCACGACGGTGTGGGCGGGAGACAGCGCGTACGGCATCTCCAAGGCCGCCCTCAACATGCTCTCCGACCACATCGCGGTGGAGTACGGCGCCCGAGGGATCATCTCGAACACGTTGATGCCGGGCGTTTTTCACACTCCCCTGCACGAGGGAGTGATGGAGGGGATGAACGACGGACGGGCCTTCGAACGCACTCTGCTCAGTCGCCACCCCATCGGCCGGTTCGGTGAGTTGCCCGAGATCGCCGACACCGCGGTCTTTCTCTGTTCCGGCGCCACGCCATTTCTCACCGGCTCGAATATCTCGATCGACGGCGGCTACAGCCGCCTCTGACGCCGCGACCCGAGCCCTAGGGCTGCAAGAGAGCCTTGATCGGTGTCGTCGCGCCATTCATGAGGGACGTGAACGTCTCCACTCCCTCATCCAGCGGGTAGGTCGTCGACCACGTGAGATCCACACGCGGCGCAATCTCAATCGCCCTCACAAACTCCTCGTCGCTGTAGGCGAACGAACCGCGAACGCTCTTCTCGAAACGCACGAATGCCCATGGCATCAAAACCGGGGTCGGCTGACGCGAGGCCCAGCCACACCGTCGTGCCGCCGGGCATCAAGTGATCGAGCGAGCTCTGGTGAGTTGCCGCACTCCCGACGGCGTCGAAGATGACGTCGAACTCCCCCTCCAGGGCCTCGCCCACCACGTTGGCCCCGACCTTCTCCGCGACGATCCGACGGCTTTCCGAGAGATCCGTCGCGCTCACGCTCGCCGCTCCCGAGAAGTGCGCCATCTCCACGCACGCGAGGCCAATCGGCCCACATCCGAGGACGCCGACGCGCAGACCCTTCGGGGCACCGGCCAGATTCCACGCGTGCACCGCGTTGGCCAGGGGTTCGATGAGGGCCGCGCGGTCAAAGTCGAGCTCGTCGGGTAGTTCGTGAACGGAGGACGCGGGGACCACAACCCGTTCGGCGAAACCTCCGGCCTTGTGAACACCCAGGAGCGAACGAGAACGACACACCTGGGTCTTCCCGGCGGTGCAGAGATCGCACTCACCGCACGCGGTCAAAGGGTTGACGGCCACTCGGCGCCCGTCGGACGTGTGGCCGACAAACTCGTGACCCATAATGAGTGGCGGAACACGAAAACCCGGCGTCGAGATCCCGTGCAGCTCACTCCCGCAGATGCCGGCCCGATCGACGTCGATCACGACTTCGCCCTCCCCCGCCACGACGTCGGGAACCTCTTGGATTTTGACCACGCCCAGATCGGTAAATACCAGTGCCTTCATTGCATTCCTCACTACGTCCGATCGACGACTCGTACCAATCACGCTAGTTGTTGAACGATCATTTCGACGAAGAACTTGACGCGGCGGCGGCCCCTCGTTAGTCACGATGGCTGTACTTTTTGCCTATTCCGACGCCGTTCGTGACGTCGTTCCATCTATCAGAACGCGACGAAAATGGAACACGTCAAAGCGTCGTGAAATCGACCTCTCGCGGTGCCTTCGCGCGACATCGCGCTCCACCCAGACAGTAACTTCGTAAGTGACCGGTGATGGCGAGCGAAGGGACGCGAATGAGCGAGTTAACGGGCCGCGTGGCGCTGGTCACCGGAGCTGGCTCAGGACTGGGACAGGGAATCGCCCTCGAACTCGCGAAAGCGGGCGCCGAGGTCGGGATCGTCGATCGCGACGAAGCGGCCGCGCACGCGACCCTCGCACTGATGAACGAGGCGAAGGGCGAAGGACGGGCCTACGTGGCGGATGTCACGAAGCGAAACGAAGTGGACGCGACCTGGGACGCCGTCGCCAGCGACTTTGGTCACTTGGACATCGTCGTCAACAACGCGGGCGTCAGTTTTGTCGGACCGCGCATCATCGACACGACCGACGAGGCGTGGCACACCTCCATCGACGTCATGCAGACCGGCGTCTTCTACGGGATGCGCGCGGCCGCACGTCACCTGTTGCCCCAACGCTCCGGAAGCGTGATCACGATTTCTTCCATTCGCGGCTTCTCGTCGAACCCGGGACGTATCGCCTACTGCGCGGCCAAGGCGGCGGTCTTGATGATGACCCAAGTCGCCGCCGGAGAGTGGGCCGAGTTCGGCGTTCGAGCGAACGCCGTTGCACCGGGGCCCATTCGAACTCCCATGTGGGAAAGCGACGCCGCGAGCGGGGTGGTCGACGACGCGGCGTACGTGCGCGCGATACCGGCCGGCCGACTCGGCACGCCCTCGGAGGTCGGGCAGTTGGTGGTGTTTCTCGCGAGCGACCAGGCTTCCTACATCAACGGTTCCTGCGTGACCATCGACGGCGCCCTAACCACGATTCCTTCGGGATGACGGATCAACGCCCGTATCAAAGAAGCGTTCGCTCACGGCGAGCGCAAAGGAGGTAGGAGATGGAGTTCGTTAGTGGTGTTGACCACGTGGGTCTCACCGTCACTGACATTGAACGCTCGATCGAGTTCTACACCTCGGTGCTGGAGTGCACAGTCGTGATGAGACAGGAGAAAGCAAGGGGGCTACCTCGCGGCCATCGTCGGGTACCCGGGCGCTCACGTCCTGATGACGCACCTTCAGCCGCCCGGTGGCGGGCCCCGGATCGAGCTCTTCCAATATCTCGTGCCCGAGTCGGTAGATCGCGACTTGGAACCGCGCAACGTGGGCAACGCCCATATCTGCTTCGTGGTCGACGACCTGGCCGGCCTCTACCAGCGACTGGTGGACCAGGGAATCGGCACCATCAGCCCTCCCATCGACGTGGACACGGGAGTCAACACCGGCGGATCCTCGCTCTACCTCTACGATCCCGATGGCATCACGCTGGAGCTCTTCCAGCGACCGGTAAGGAGTGACGCCCATGTGGGATGAGTACTTCGCCGGGAAGACCGTCATCATCACCGGTGGCTCGACCGGTATCGGATCCGGCGCCGTCCAAGGTTTTGCGCGCGCCGGCGCCCACACCGTCGTAGCCGACGTCGCCGACAATATCGGCGAAGAGTTCGTGCGATCGCTGGCCGATGAGGGTCACAGCGTGATCTATCAGCACTGCGACGTCGGGAACGAAGGAGACGTCGAGAGAGTGTTCGCCCTGGCGCGCGACACGTTCGGCGACGTTGACGTCGCCTACGCCAACGCCGGCGTCGAGTGGACCAAGGACTCGCGCCACACGTCGCTCGAGGAGTGGAATCACGTCCTGAACGTCAACCTGACCGGCGTCTTTCTCGTCTGTCGAGCGGCGATGCGATCCATGTGCGAGCGACGAGCGGGATCCATCGTCGTCACCTCGTCTCCCCACGCGCTGGCGACGGTGTCAGATGGCGTGGCCTACGCCGCCTCCAAGGGCGGGGTCAGTGCGCTCGTTCGTTCACTGGCCCTCGAAGCCGCGCCCTACGGGGTTCGCGTCAACGGCGTGATTCCCGGCTCGATCAACACGCCCATGATTCGACGAGAGGCGGGGGCCACCTCGAACCCCGAAGAGGCCCTGAAACTGATGGACCGGAGTCAACCGTGGGGCCGTATTGGTGAGCCCCACGAGGTCGCCAACGTCACGATGTTTCTCGCGTCGCCCCTCGCCGAGTTCGTCACTGGCTCGTTGTACAACGTTGACGGAGGACTGATGGCCGCGCTCCCTATGGGACCGTTCAGTTACGGCGGATGAACTGCTCCGTCGCGGCTGCGAGAACTCGAGACGCGTGAGGCCTTTGGTGGAGACATTTATCGCCGACGTGTGCACGACTGACCGCTACTTTCTTGGCGAGTGCTGCCGGTGGGACGAGGTGCGCAGCGAGCTCTACTGGGTCAACGTTCACCAGGGCCACTTCTTTCGAGCGAACGCCAATCACACCTCCATTGACGTCGTGCGTCGATACGACCTTGACGGAACGGTGTCCGCGCTGGCGCCACTGCCCGATCGAAGCGACGGATGGATCGTCGCGTTGAATCGGTCGTTGTGGCTCCTCGCAGAGTCGGGCGAGATGCGAGAAGTCGCCCAACTGGAGGAAGACACCTCGCTCTTGCTCAACGACGGAGCCGCTGATCCCTGGGGTTCGTTCTGGGTGGGCTCGCTGGCCGCCGACGCAGCGCCCGGGCGCGGAAGCGTGTATCGATTCCGCCCGTCGACGGGCGCCTCCACCATGTTGAGCGGCGTCACCATCTCCAATGGGATCGGGTGGAGTCCCGATCGACGCGTCATGTACTACGTCGACAGCGGACCGGGGACGATTACCTCGTACGACGTCGACGAGCGCGGTGAGATCTCCCACCCGCGACTCTTCGCGCACTTCGACGTCGCCACCGAAGGCACCCCCGACGGACTGTGCGTCGACGACGAGGGCTGCATCTGGGTCGCCGTGTGGGGTGGGTACGAAGTACGTCGCTACGCGCCCTCGGGTGAGGTGATCGCTCGGGTGAGTGTCGCCACCGCGCAGCCGTCGTGCTGCGCCCTCGGCGGTGCGAACGGCACCACCTTGTACATCACCACCGCCCAAGAGGACATGCCCGCTTCACAACTCGAGAAGGAACCCGACGCGGGGCGGCTCTTCGCGGTCGACGTCGGCGTGAGCGGTCGGCCCCTCGATCCCTATCGACCCGCGCCGCGCGGCTAGGTACTCATCGCGCCGAGTTCGCGTCGCACGAACTCGTGTTGATCGTTGAGCGCCACCTGGCTGAGTCGCGCGTTCGGCGCCACGACGTCGAACCCGTGATACGTGCCGGCGAAGAGACGGAGATCGACCGACACCCCGGCACCCAGTAGTCGCCGGGCAAAGTCCAACGCCTGGTCTCGCAGGGGATCCTCCTCGGCCACCACAATGTAGGTGACGGGAAGACCGGCGACGTCGCTCGCCCGCGCCGGCGACGCGTAGCGCGACGTCTGTGCGGCGTCGTCGGCCAGGAACAGCGGCCACATCTTGCGGGTCCGCTCACCATCCCAGGGCTCGGAGTGCTCGAACTGGGTAATGGATCCGTCGTTCGCGCGGTCATCGGTGGCGGGGTAGATCAACAGCAGTGCGCGCACGGGCAGATCTCCGCTATCGCGCGCCTGCAGCACGACCAGAGTGGCGAGAGCGCCGCCGGCGCTGGCGCCACCGACGCCGATGCGCGACGAGTCGACGCCGAGCGAAGCGGCGTGCTCGTGCAACCAGCGAAGGGCGCTCCGCCCGTCCTCGAGGGCGGCCGGGAACGGATGCTCCGGCGCCAACCGGTAGTCCACCGACACCACGACACAACCCGACCCCTTCGCCAGGCGCAGGCAGCGATCGTGCTCGGACTCGAGACCACCAAAAACGAACGCCCCTCCGTGGAAAAAGAGCAGGGCGCCTCGGGGCGCGGGAGCGGTCTCGTCCACGTAGATGCGAAGGGTGAGCGCCGTGGCGTCGGGGCCGGCGATGACCTCGTCCCGCCACGAAGGATCGTCGGGGCTCGCGGCGCGTTGGGACATCTCCTCGTCGAGGCGAGTCGCGAGGATCGCTCGGGTCCCCACGACGTCGTCGAGATCGTTGGGAAAGGGCTCGGCGAGGAACGCGGCTAACTCGCGATCACGGGCCACGGCGCACCCCCTGCGGTAGGCGGATCACGCGCCCAGCCCGGGCGGCAGGCCCTGGCAGCTTTCACCGAGCGCGTGTCGGGCCAAGGGGGTGACTGCGACGTCGAGATAGGGCCACAGGGGGAGACTTTGGATGGCGTCGTGCAACGCCGTGGCGTCGACGGCGGACCAGATTGCTCGGTTAGCGATGCGCCCCGGTACTCGCCAGATCGCCCGTATGACCCCCTGTGCCGCGAGTTCACGACCACGAACGTGCTCCGCCTCGATCAGACGCGCGCGCTCTCCACTCTCCAAGGAGGGCGGAAATCGAACCTCAATCTCTAAGAGAAACTCCACGACAGTCCTTTCCTACGCCCGCTATTTCCCCGCGTCGCCGGGCACCGGCCCCACGCTCGCGTTGGACTTGAACGTGGTGGGGACGTCCTGTGTTCGCGCCGGCGCGCCCGCCAAGAGTTCCAGCAGCAGTGACGCCGCGATCACCCCCATCAGGTAGTGGTCGCGCTCGATCGTCGCCAGAGGGGGCGTGAGAAACTCCGCCAGCGGTACATCGTCACAGGTCACCAGGGAGATGTCTTCGGGGATGCGACACCCCGCGCGACGTATTCCCCGCAACACGCCCACCAGAATCTGGTTACTCCCCGCGACGATGGCGGTCGGAGGCTCGGGCATGGCCAAGAGACTCACGGTCGCCACTTCACCGTGCTCGGCGGTGAAGTGGCCCGAGCGAACGACGCTGGTCACTCCCAGCAGGCGCGCGACGCGGCGCAAGGTATTCGCGCGCACCCGAGCTGGTCGCAGATCTTGTGGCCCATTGACGAGGGCGATCCGACGGTGGCCGTGGGCGGCCAGCTCGCGCACGGCCGCTTCGACCCCCGTTTCGTGTTGGGCCAACACCGCCGAGATGGCGGCGTCGCGGACATTGATCTCACGGTCGACCAGGACGACCGGCAACTCGGCACGCGACACGGCGTCCAGGGTTCCCGGCGAGATCTCGCTCGCCAACGAAAGCAGGAGCCCGTCGACCCGTCGCTGGGCAAAGAGGCGGATGTGTTCCGCGTCTAGTTGTGGATCGGTCATCGAGTTCACGAGCAGCATCGAGTACCCCGCCTCGCGCAGACGCGTCTCGGCCCCGAGGGCGTTCTCGGACAAGACGGGGTTAGAGATGTCGCCGACGACGAATCCGACCGTCATTGTGGCGCCGCGGCGCAGACTCTGAGCGACGAGATCTGGTTCGTACCCGAGGGCCGCCACGGCGTCGAGAACGCGGTTGCGCATGACCTCTGACACGTTGGGGTGGCCCGACAGTACGCGCGACACCGACGACGCCGCCACGCCGGCGCGTTGAGCGACCTCTTGCATGCTGATACGACTGACACTTGGCCGCTTCGTGAGGCCAGCCCCCGATGGTGTCACCACTACTCCAGTCGAACCCGATGTTCTTCGATGTAGTCCGTATTGAGTTGCCAGCCTAGCCCTGGGGCGTCGGACAACTGGAGTTCACCGTTCACGAGGGGCGGTCGATTGGCGATCAAGTTCCACCAGAAGGGATCGCGATCGGGATGGAAGCACTCGACCAGTGAGCCATGGGCCTGACTGGCCACGAGGTGCGACGACACTTGAGGTTCCTCGTGATGCCCGACGGTCACGTTGTAGGTTCCCGCGACGGCGGCCATTCGGCGCCACACCGTCGGGCCCCCGGACCACGACGCGTCGAAGTTGCAGTAGTCGATCGCCCCCAACTCCATCAGATTTCGACATCCCATCGGGGAGTGTTCGCTTTGGCCCGCGCACACCGGAATGGATCCGCGCATGCGCACGTCGCGCATTCCTCGGGCGTCGTCATTCCAACCCACCGGCTCCTCGAACCACATGATGTCGAGATGCTCAATCCGACGAACCAGCTCGAGCGCTTGCGCCACGCTGTAGCCCTGGTTGGCGTCGATGGCGATCAGGAAACCCTCGGGCGCGGCGGCGCGCGCGCGTTCGACCCGTTCGGCGTCGACCTCGGGTGAGGCCCCGCCTACTTTGAACTTGATTCCGGCCAGACCGAGGTCCACGTAGGACTGAATCTCTTGCTCGATGGAGCCCAACACGTCGCCGTAGTAACCGCCAATTGCGATCAGGGGAATGCTGCGCCGAAATCCGCCCCACAGGCGCCACAGCGGCTGTCCGAGCGCTTTGCCCACGGCGTCCCAAATGGCGGCGTCGACACCGGCGAGCGCCACGAGTCCTTGGCGGCGGTCGCGAAGGATGTCGAAGGTGACCGGGTAGCCCGCCTGCCAGCAGCGTTCCGTCGCCATGGCGTCGAGCCCCACCAGTGCCGGGGCCAACTCCTTGTGCACGATGCTGTCGATCTCGCTCAGCGTCGCGTCCTCGTCGCCGGCGTAGGCCTCTCCGACGATGCCCTCGGACGTGTAGACGCGCGTGATCAGCGTCGAGCGGTGCGTCATGTGGTAGTGACTGCCTTTGAAGTCGGCCCCGAGCTTGGCCCGAACGGGGATCGTCTCGATTCGGGTGATCGTGAGCGCGGACGCACCTCCCCTTACGGGCTGATCAAGTTCCTCATTTGAGTCCACAAGGTCCACCGGTGATCTCCCCCACTTAGCGACCGCTTTTCTAGACACCCTAATCCAGGAAAATATCGATTCCAGGAGAATCTTGGAATGGCAGGGCCAGTCGAGTGATTTCTCACGACGCCGGAGTCTACGCCGCCCCCGTTGCCTCCATATCCCTTTAAACACGGCCCGGTGCGACGTTCGCCAAAACATTGGTGCCTGCGCTTGCGCCAGGGACAGGGGGTTGGTATCGTTTCCAAAATATCGGCGGAGGTATGTTCGCTGCGGGGGAGACGCACGTGACGTTCACGTGTCTCGGGGGTTGGGCGTTGCACAGAATCGAAAGACATAAGGGCGTGGGAGCGAAGTGAGCGACCAACGCAGTTCGAACGTGAACGACAACGCCACCGCGCCGGTCGTCGAGCTTCGCGGCATCAAACGAAGCTTCGGCGGACTCCAGGCCCTCAGTGGCGTGAGCATGACACTTCGCCGCGGAGAGATCGTGGGACTCCTCGGAGAGAACGGCGCGGGCAAGTCGACTCTGGTAAAGATTCTCACCGGCGTCCTCGAACCCGACGGTGGACAGATCCTGGTCGACGGCGACATCCGCCGGGTGAGCAATCCGCGCGTCGCACGCGAGCTCGGCATCGCGGCCACCTATCAAGAGCCTGCGGTCTTCCCCGACCTCGATGTCGCGGAGAACCTCTTCGCCGGTCGCCAACCCACTCGACGGGGCATCATCGACTGGGGCGCCATGTACGAGAAAGCCGAAGAGGTCTTCCGTGAGATTGGCGTGGACCTGGACCCTCACGCGCCCGTCTATCAATTGGGCATCGCCGACCGCCAGATCATCGAGATTGCGAAATCTCTTATCTCGGGAGCCCGAGTCCTCATTCTCGACGAACCGACCTCGGTGCTCTCCAGTCGGGAAGTTGACTCACTGTTTATTCTGTTGAACTCCCTTCGCGAGCGCGGCATCTCCCTCGTCTTCGTGAGCCACAAACTCGATGAAGTAAAAGCCATCACCGACCGCGTCGTGGTCCTTCGCGACGGAACTCTGGTCGCAGAGAAGCCCACGTCGGACGTCAGCGTGTCAGAACTGGTGCAGATGATGTGCGGGCGAGCAATCGGTGACCTCTACCCCTCACTGACTCGCGTGGCGGGCGACACCATTCTTGAAGTGCAAAACCTCACGCGTCGCGGGTACTTCCAGAACGTCTCATTCACGCTTCGACGAGGAGAAATCCTGGGCTTGGCGGGTCTCGTGGGGGCCGGTCGCACAGAACTCGCGGAGGCAATCTTTGGCGTCTCGCTGGCGGACTCGGGTTCGATGAGTCTGGACGGCATCCCGTACACCGCCGTCTCGCCGCGCCACGCGGTGCGCGTGGGCATTGCCTATCTCCCCGAGGACCGCCTCACCAACGGCCTGGTGATGGGGATGCGCGTGCCCTTCAATATGACCATGACCGTGTGGGGTCGAATCGCGAACTCGCTTCGGGCGATTCCGTACGCGCATCATGTATCGCCAGTCCGCAGAACTCGCGCAGCGCGTGCAGCTCCAGGCTGGCCGACTCAACCAACTGACCAGTTCGCTCTCGGGCGGCAACCAGCAGAAAGTCGTGCTCGGAAAGTGGCTGGCGACCGAGCCGCGGATCTTGATTCTGGACGAGCCGACCCACGGCATTGACGTCGGTACGAAAGCTGAAGTCCTCGGCATCGTGGCCGAACTCGCCGCCACCGGGGTTGCCGTGATCTTTATCTCGTCGGAACTGGAAGAGGTGCGCGCCATGAGCACGCGGTTGCTCGTGATGCGCGAAGGCAGCATCGTCGCCGAGTTCACCACTCCCGTTGACGCCCACGTCGTCCTGGAAGCCGCCTCGGGCGTCGTGGCGAAGCAGGACTCGTGAGTACGTCCGAGTTGATCTCCGACGTGGCGTCACGCCCGGCGCGACGTGGTCGTGTGAGCACCCTGGTGCGCCGTAGCGACACCGCGCTCATCGCGCTCATCGTGCTCATCACCCTCGTCGCCACGGCGACGCTGTCGGACTTTCGAACGCTGTCGAACATCAACAACCTCCTCAACACGACGGCGCTCATCGCCATCGTGGCGATCGGTGAAGCGGTCGTGATCCTCGCCCGCCAGATCGACCTCTCGGTCGGCGCGATACTCGGTATCTGCGCCTATCTCGTCGGCTCGTGGTCGGGACACGTGTCAGGGCCCTTTGGTCCTGTCGTGGGAGTCCTCCTGGCCCTCGGACTGGGTGCGGCCTTTGGCCTCGGCAATGCGCTCTTGATCAACGTCTTCAAGATGCCCGCCATTATCGCCACCCTCGCCACCCTGTCCATCTATACCGGGCTGCAGATCATCGTGAACAACGGATCTCAGCTCTATCTCACGCAGGTTCCCAAGTGGCTCGCTGGTCTTCGCGGCAACGCCTGGTTCGGCATTGGAACATTTATCTGGATCGCCGCCATCGTGCTGGTCGTGGTGACGTTCATCCTTCGTCGCACGCGATTCGGGCGCGACATCTACGCGCTCGGCTCCAATCCCGACGCCGCCGTCTACCTCGGGGTCAAAATTCGCGTCCGCACGTATCAGATCTTCGCACTCTGTGGCGCGCTCGCCGGCCTCGGTGGACTTCTCTATACGTCACAGTTCGGCAACGTCGACGCCACCGCGGGCAACGGCATGAATCTGACCGTCATCGCGGCCGCGGTCGTCGGCGGCGTGAGCCTCTTCGGCGGCGCGGGCACGGCGCTCAGCGCCGTGCTGGGCGCACTGTTGCTCGGAGAGATTCAGAACATTCTCGAGTTGACGCGCATCTCCATCTTCGCCGAGCAGACGCTTCAGGGCGCCGCCATCGTCATTGCCGTCGCGGTCTACGCAGTCGTCAGTCGCCGTCTGCGCCGTCCGGTGCGCCGTGAAGCGTTCTTGAGCGAGCATCCGACAATCGATCCCGCGGCCATCGACGCCATTGGGGGTACCACGAATGGCTAGGGTCCGTCAGCTCGTCTTGAGTTGGGAGGCGGGGCTCGTCGTCTTGACCGTCCTCATCGTGATCATCGGTCAATCGGCCGACCACGACCTCATCTCGAGTTTCAACCTCCAAACGACCGCTCTCAACAACGTGATCTTGCTGTGCTTAGCGCTCGGGGTCGCGCCCGTCATCATGACCGGCGACATCGACCTTTCCGTCGTGGGGACCCTCGCTCTGTCGGGGGTGGTAATGGGCGATCTGATGTCCCACGGCATGGCGACGGGACTGGCCATCGCGATCGGCCTCGGTATCGCTCTCGTCTGTGGACTGATCAACGGACTGCTCGTCGTCCTCTTTGACCTTCCCGCCCTGGCGGTCACCCTCGGCACCATGGGCGCCTACACGGGTATCTCCTTTCTCATCTTGGGCGGGCTGGCCATCACAACCTTTCCCAACTCGGTGGTGAGTCTCGGTAGCTCCAACCTCACCGGCACCCAGATCCCGTTCTGCGTCGTGGTCGTCCTGGTCATCGCCGTCATAATGGCCTACCTGGTGCACTTCACGACGTGGGGAAAGTCCCTGTTCGCCGTGGGCGGAAGTCGCAAGGCGGCGCTCTTCTCCGGCATCGCCGTTAACCGGGTGAGGATCATCACCTTTGTCATTTCGGGATTCCTCGCCGGGTTCGCGGGTCTGTTGTTCCTCGGGAACTACGAGACCGCTCAAGCCGGCATGGGCGCGTCGGAACTCCTGCCCGCCATCACCGCGGTCATTCTCGGCGGCGTCAGTGCCTATGGCGGAACCGGGACCATCCCGGGGGTCGTGATCGCGGCCGTCTTGCTCGCCCTGTTGCAGTCGGCCCTCGGACTCCACGGGTTTTCCGGGCAGGGCCAGACGATGGCCGTCGGGTTTTTGCTGATCATTGCCATTGGCGCTCCGCCGCTGGCGAGGTCGGCTCGCGACTGGTGGCGACGGCGTCACGCCGGGGTCGTGGAAATCGCTAGTGCAGTTACTGGTGAGTCGAAGGGAGGAAGTGCGGGTAGTGGTGAAGCAGTGCGCAGTACAGCCGTCAACTAGAGAGTTCGCGGTATTTAAACAATGGGGGAAATAATGAAACAACGAAGTATTTACATGAAGACTGCGATGGCCCTCGCCTTGGCGAGCGCCACGCTTCTTCCGATCGGCTTCCTGGCCGGCTCCGGCACTGCCGGTGCCGCCGCCAAAAGCGTCAAGGTGTACATGATTCCGAAGTTCACGGGAATCGCACCGTTCACCGACGCCGCGGCGGGTTGCAAGGCGGAAGGCAAGAAGATTGGCCTGACCTGTCTCTACGGTGGTCCCACTACGGGCTCCGCGACCGACCAGGTCAACTTCATCAACAACGCCGTTTCGGCGGGCGACAAAGGCATCTTGATCTCCAACGACGACGCGGCGACCACCAACCCGGCGCTGGTTCGTGCGGAGAAGCACGGTGTCAAGGTCGTCACGTTCGACTCCGACGCGTTGAGGACCGGTCGTACGATTTACGTCGAAGGCACCAGCACGGCGTCCATCGCTACGACGGAGCTCAACATGCTCGGTTCGCAGATGGCCACGCCCTACTCGGGAAGCTTCATCATCCTGTCGGCGCAGGCCACGGACACCAACCAGGTCCAGTGGAACGCTCAGTTGAAGGCGGACCTCTCGATGCCGAAGTACTCCAAGATGACGTTGGCGGCCATTATCAACCCGCCCTCGGACTCTGCGGCAGACGCGACGTCCAGCTTGCAAGCGGCGATCGCGGCCAACCCGGACATCAGCGGCATCATCTCTCCGACCACGGTGGGAATTGCCGCCGCGGCTCAGTACCTGACGACGAACAACCTGTGCTCCAAGTACGTGTTGACCGGACTCGGTGACCCGGACCAGATGGCTCCGTTCATGTCGGCGTCGAACAACTGCGTGCACAGTTTCGCTCTGTGGAACTTCACGCAAGAGGGAACCGTCGCTGCCTGTGCCATGAAGGACGTCCTCGCGGGGACGCTGACCGGTAAGACCGGCCAGACCTTCAAGTGCGCGGGTGTGAAGGAAGTAGTGCTGCCTGGCCAGACGGTCAGCGCCGGTGCCGCGGTGGTGTACACCTCGGCCAACGTCAACAGCGCGGGCTTCTAAAGAGAGCCTCCCAACCCAACAAAGCCCCGGAGCACTTGCTCCGGGGCTTTGTTGTTGGCGGCGACTCGTCGAGTCGGACACGACTTAGGGGCCGAACGCCCAGGCCAGCATCTCGGGAAACTCTGTACGCCACGCGCGGGCGCCGTGGCGCACCTCGCGCTCACTCAACACCACGTCGGCGCCCGCCTCACGCAACGCGACGGCCCAGCGGGTCGCGTTGTCGAGGAAGAACGGTTCCTGCGTGCCACCGAAGAGGTACACCCGCGGAAGCGAGCTCGGCATCTCCTCGGTCGGTTGGTACCCGCCGCCCGGTGAGCCGGAGATCACGGTGCCGTAGAGATCTGGATGACGGAGCCCCAGAGCGAGCGCTAACTCTCCCCCGCACGAGTAGCCGAAGACTGCCGTGCGTTCAGCCGGCAGTGCCACCGCGAAACGCGACTTCACCCATCGGCGAACAGTCTCAACGAAGAACTCCTCGTGAGCGGCGAAGCGGACCGCGGCAAAGACCGGGGAGTACTCATGGAGCCGCGACATCTCGTCTGTCAGCCCGTGGACGCCCACGATCATCGTCGAGGGTGAACTCGTCGACTCGAGGAGACGACCCCACGCCGAGAAGTACTGACCGTCGCCGGCGAACACGACGGCGTCGGGCGGATCCGCGGGGACGTACACCGTGACTTGGCGGCCTCCGTCGTAGTCGAACGTCTCGGTGACCAGCTCTCCCGCTCGGGGAGTCGTCTCCAGTGACAGGGACAGAACCTCCTCCACGATCTCGTCCAAGGGCCGGTCAGTACGAATCTCTACGTCGGCGCCCGAGCGTAAGAGGGGCTCCACCTCGGCGAGATCGCTCATTATCTTCTTGCGTTGGTCGAACGACCGCCCAAATGGATTGTTCTGTCGCGTGGCCACTCGCTCGATCATCACCTGCTTGGGAGCGCTGAGCAGGAGAATGAGATCGAAATCCTCGTCGAATTTTCTTTGATTCGACGCGCATCCCGCGACAAAGAGCACCTCGGCGTTCCCATCGGCCAACAGGGCCTGCATCTTTTGTTCGTTCCAGATCCACTCGCCGTCGGGCGCGGTCTCGCACCACCCGTAATCGGCGTCGATGGCGCGGTGACCGCGAGCGACCAGCTCGTTCACCACCGTTGACTTTCCCGTTCCTGACATGCCGGTGAGAAGAACTCGCTTCACATCGGAACACTACCCAGCGGCGTCGCGCCAACGTGCGTACACGTCGACCTGTTGTTGATGCGCTACGAAAGCCGATAGTGCTCGAGGACTGACTCGATCACCTCCACGCCGAGGCCCGGACCGTCAGGGATGGTGATGACGCCGTGGTCGTGCGCGAACGGAGTGGTGATGAGTTCATCGTGCATCGGGTTCACGATGGGTTTCATCTCAAAGAGTAGGCACCGATTGGTGCTTCCCGAGAGAGCCAGACTGGCCGCCGTCGTGACGGCACTGCTCCAGGCGTGAGCGTTGAACCACACGTTCGCCGCCTCCACCAGTTGGATGACTTTGAGTCCCCCGGTGATGCCACCCGCGCGTCCCGGGTCGAATCCCACCACGTCGCTGATGCCGCTCGCGATGACGTCGCGGTATCCGCGGACGGTGAACTCGCGCTCGCCGGTTCCGATGAGGCACGACACCTGTTCGCGAAGCCGGCGAAAACCTTCCACGTCCTGGGGCTCGAGGGGCTCTTCCATCCACTCCAAGCGGTACTCGTCGAAGGCTTGGGTGCGGCGAATGGCGTCGGCGACGGTCCAGGGCAAGCTCTGACCGCGGTCCATGATGAGGATCGCCTCGGGACCGATGGCGTCGCGCAGTCCCGCGACGAAGCGAACGTCGCGCTCGAAGTCGTAGCCCAGATGCGCCTCACCCCGCTTGCCCATGCCAATCTTGATGCCCTTAAAGCCGTCGTCGCGGACGTAGGCACCGTGGCGCTCAATCTCGAAGTCCAAGCTGGCGTTGAACGCGTGACTGGAGGAGATGACGGGCAGCGTGGGGCGTCGTGCTCCCCCGATGAGATCGCTCACCGAGCGACCGAGCGTCTTGCCTTTGAGATCCCACAGCGCCACGTCAAGTGCGCTGGTGACAAAGGCGCCGATGCCGCCCCCGTACGTGTACCACCAGGAGCGCTTCTCGAGGTCGGCCATGATGGCGCCGTGGTCGAGGACGTCACGACCAATGACCGTGTCGGCGATTCCTTCCAGCAGGACCGCGGCCGACTTGGACGCTTCCGGGAACTGGGTGATGGCTTCGCCCCAGCCCACGAGGCCGTCGTCGGACTCGACGCGACAGAAGAGAAGTGAGCGGGTGGAGTTGCAGTCGTTGGGCTCGGTGTAGGCAACGGGTATGGCGCGAACGCTTCGTATGGTCATGGGCGCGTCACCTCAGTCGAGGTGCCAGATCTCATCCAGGTGGGGCATCTGTCCATTCTCGTCGGTGAGGGCGATGATGATCTCCTTGAACCACTCACTCCAGCGCATATTGGCGGGCGCGGTGGCCAACGTCCCAAAGCAGGTGGCCGCGTCGGGCTCGCACTCGACGTACCCGACGACTCGCTCGTCGTCGTATTTGAACAGCGAGTAGTTGGACAGTCCCGCTGACTTGAGCTCGTCCACCAGCTCCGGCCAGATCTCGTCGTGGCGACGTTTGTACTCATCAAACGTGCCGGGGCGAATCTCGAAAGTAAAACAGAGCCGTTCCATGTCTCCCCCTTAGTGAGTGCTGGTATCGATCGTGGCGATCGCCCGGCTCGACGCGCTGCGATAACAGGCGTCGAGGATCTCGACCGTTCGAGCCCCGAGCCAACCCGGCGAGCAGTTCTCGACGTCTAGTCCGAGGCTCAAGTCGACTAACGCGTGGGGCGGCCCGACGCAGTCATAGAGTCCGGCGTTGGGCGCGAGCTCGGGTCGAATGTCGGTGTGGGGAGCGCGAAAGAGCCACAGCGCCTCGCGCTCCAAGTCGATCTGAAACTGCCCCTCCGAGCCGATCACCCGCAGTTCTAGTTGGTGCTTGTTGTTCCCGGCGTTCACGTGCGCCGATCCCCCGTCCATCGTGCCAATCGCCCCACCGTCAAAGCGCAGCGCAACCGCGTCGTGCAACTCAACGGGCGCGCCGTGGGGCGAGGACATGAAGGCAAAGACTTCCGATCCGCGAAGTTCGGTGAGCCAGAGCGCGACCCCGAGCGCGTGGGTCAGTTGAGCCATGGCGTAGCCGCCACCGGACAGTGCGGGGTCGTTCCAGGTGCGCGAGTCGGGAGTCGTCTCGGGTGAGGCGTCGGGGTACGAGCCGGTCCCGAGTAGAAGCTCACGGGTCTGGGACGCCATGTGCAACATCAGTTGTTCAATCTGCCCCACGCCTTGTTCGGCCATGAGTGACTTGGCCGTGCGCATCATCGGCTGGTAGTTCCACCCGAAACTGATGAGCAAGTGCCGGTTCAGGCGAGTCGCCGTGTCGGCGAGGTCCCAGGCGTCCTCGGGAGTGATCGTGACGGGCTTTTCGACGAGCACGTTCGCGCCGGACTCGAGGGCCGCCTTCGCGTGCTCGTGGTGAAGGCCCGTTGGACTGGCCACGAGAACGATGTCAACACCGGCGTCCAGCACGTCGCGGTAGTCCTCGCTGGCGTACTCAAAGCCCCAGTCGCTGCGTATCTTCTCCAGGAGCTCGGGTCCCTTGCGAGAGACCGCCACAAACTCAACGTCATCGCGACGCTTGGCGAACTCGGGAAGGTGCGAAGCGACCGCCCACGATCCGGCTCCGATCACGCCCAGGCGCAACTTCGACACGACCCTCCCCTTCACTCGCCCGCGCGGGCGTTAGTCCTCAACCTCGATGACGGCGATCGGTGCGCCAATCTCTAACTCGTCGTCGACGGCCGCCAGCTGCTCGACCAGCACCCCGCTCACCGGCGAGGGCACCTCCACCAGAGCCTTGTCGGACTCGACGGCCACCAGGGGTTGATCGGCCTCGACGCGATCACCGACGGCGATCAGCCACTGGCTGATCACGCCGTACTTGGTGGTGTCTCCCAGTACTGGCAAATTTATGGTCTGGCGCATGGCTCTCTCTTCGATCTCAAATGAACTTAGGGCGCGAGCACGTGGGCGAACATCTGGGCCACCGTGCCCGTCGGACTGGCCACGGCCGCGGCTTCGGCGTCGTCGATGAAGCCGCGCTGTTCGTCACGTATCTCGTCCAGTGTGCGACCGCCCAGGTCCCCGGTCGACTCCAGTTTCTTGGCGTAGAGCTCGATGGGGTCCCGCGCGAGCCAGGCGTCCAGTTCCCCGGCGGGGCGATAGAGCGCCTTGTCCGAGCGCGAGTGTCCCGCGTAGCGATAGGTCTTCGCCTCTATCAGCGTCGGTCCCCCGCCGGAGCGCGCCCGCTCCACGGCGCGCGTAATGGCCGCCTCCATCAGGTCGACGTCTTGGCCGTCCACGGACTCACTGGGCATGTTGTACGCCGCCGCGCGATCGGCGATGTCGGTCACCGCGGTGGTCGTGGCGATGGGACTGTACTCGCCGTAGAGGTTGTTCTCACAGAGAAAGACCGCGGGCAGGTTCCACACGGCCGCGAGGTTAAGACCCTCGTGGAATCCCCCGATGTTGGTGGCCCCGTCGCCAAAGACACTGACGGCGACGCCGTCGCTCTTCAAGGTGGCGAACTGCAGGGCGGCTCCCACGGCGACCGGCGTCCCCGCGCCGACGATGGCGAAGGTCGGCAACAGTCCCACCGTGGGGTCACTGAGGTGCATGGAGCCGCCCAGGCCACCCATGCAGCCGATCTGACGACCGAGAACCTCACCCAGCACGGCCTCCGGCCGGATGCCGAGCGCCAGGGCCACCCCGTGTCCCCGGTAGGTGCAGCAGACGACGTCGCTCGGGCGCGTCGCGGTTCCGAGCGCCACGGCGACCGCTTCTTGACCTTGGGAGGTATGCGTCGTTCCCGGAATGAGGCCTTGGGCGAAGAGATCTTGAATGCGGTCCTCGACGAAGCGAATCTCGATCATCCGCTGCAGGCGCGCCACGGGGCTCGAGGCGAGTTCCAACCGACGCTGCACCTCGCTCTTTTGGTCGCCGTCCTTGGGGAGGCTCATAGGAACTCCTTCCACCACGGTGCGGGTGCGCGGTTATCGGCCAGTAGGGCGTCCACTTGTTGCACGACGTACTCCGCCGAGGGGAGAAAACGCCGCTCCAACTCTTGTCCGAAGGGGACCGGTACGTCGGGCGCCGTGATGCGCAGCACCGGTGACTTCAGTTCGCCAAATCCCGCCGACGACACGTAGGACGCGATCTCGGTCCCCCAGCCCCCCGTGAACTGGTTCTCTTCGACGACGACCAGACGACCGGTGCGCCGGACCGACGCCAACACGGCCTCCTTGTCCCAGGGCATCAGACTGAGCAGGTCGATCACCTCGCCCGACCAGGACCCCGCGGCCCCGGCGTCGAGGGCCACCTTGACGGTCTGGCCGAGGGCGACGAGCGTGACGTCGGACCCCTCGCGCACCGTCTCGGCCTTGCCGAACTCGATGATGGACTCCTCGCCGGGCTCCACGTTCTCGCGCTCGCCGTAGAGGGCGCGGGGCTCTAAGAGGACCACCGGGTTGTTGTCGCGAATGGCCGCCCGGGTGAGGCCGTAGGCCGTGCGGGCGCCCGAGGACACCGCCAGCTTAAGGCCGGGCGTGCCGAGCATCCAGCGCTCGAGCGATTGGGAGTGCTGGCAACCGAAGCCGAGGCCCGAACCGGCCGAGGCTCGTACGACCATCGGAACGTTGAAACGACCGCCCGACAGGTAGTGCATCAGCGCCGCCTCGGTGACCACCTGGTCGAAGGCCACGCCCAGAAACTCGATGAACATGATCTCGGTGACGGGTCGCAGACCGGTCATCGCGGCGCCCACGGCCGCGCCCAGAAATCCCGTCTCCGAGATGGGCGTATCGCGCACTCGGTCGGGGCCAAAAGTGGCCAGAAGTCCCTCGGACGTCTTGAAGGTGCCCTCGGCGACCGCGACGTCCTCGCCAAACACCACGACCCGCGGGTCGAGCTCCATCTCATCGGCGATGGCTCGGGTGATCGCCTGATTCATGCGCATTCTCATCGGCAGTGCCTTACGTCCCTCTCCGCGTCGAGGACGGGGACCAGTCAACGGCCGCCCGACCCCTCGCCCGTGTCCTGCGTGGCGTCCGTCGTACAATCGATTCCAAGACTACGGTCCCGCCTTCGGCCTGTCAAGTTTCAACGGGCCGTAACGGCTCACGCGCCGAGGTTGTAGACCTTGGTGGCGTTGAGCGAAAAGAGCGCCTCCTGCTCACTGGAGGACAGGTCGGAGATGATCTCGGCGTAGGCGTCAATCACCGCGTCGTAGGAACTGAAGAGTCGATCGACCGGCCAGTTCGAGCCAAAGAAGCACCGCCCGACCCCGAACGCCTCCAGGCAGGCCATCACCCAGGGCCGAATGCTCTCCACCGTCCAGCGATGGTCGTACATTCCCAGCCCGGAGATTTTGCACCACGTATTGTTGGCCGAGGCCAGTTCCGCCAGACCCCCGCGCCAGTCGCGAAAGTACTCATCCGATCGAGAGCTGGGATACCCCGCGTGTTCGAGCACCATGACGGTGTTGGGGAAGCGTCGCGCGACGTCGCGAGCCTTCGACATGTTCTGCCAGGTGCAGTCCAGGTCGCACAGGAGCCCGAACTTCTCCAGCAGCGAGTATCCCCGTTGCCACTCCGGGGACGAGAGATAGTCGCCCTCCCCAAAGTCGCGAATACCGCGAACTCGGCGCGACGCCGCGACGTGTCGCTCGAGCGTGGCCTGCGCCGAAGGATCACTGAGACTCGTGTGAGCGATGATGGCGTGGGGGCTGCCGACGCGCTCCGCCATCTCCTCCAGCCAGATCGTCTCGGCGACCGGATCGCTCGCGCCCAACGCGGCCTGAACGTGAACGACGCCCGTCACGTTGGCGAATCGCGACTCCGCTTCGAACGCGGTCGCGTCGTAGACCAGGGTCTTGATGGCGTTGATGTCGCCGATCTGAGGATGAACGAACTCGGGCTGCAACCAGGAGTACACCAGGTCCTTCCGGCGTAGATCGTAGAAGTGGACATGCGTGTCCACGAAGGGAATGGTGGCCATCTTTCCTCCTTGATTTATAGGGCGTTACACCGGAACGTGGTCTCGTCCTCTTCGACAATCTCAGTACATCAAGAAGCCGCCGCTGACGTTGATGGTGGCTCCCGTGATGTAGCGGGCGTGGGCGCTGGCGAGAAAGACCGCGGTGCCGGCGACGTCCTCGGGCTCGCCCACGTACCCGAGCGGCGTCTCCTCTCGCATCTTCTCGTAGATCGCCGGGTCGAGGCCGGTGAGCAGCATCGGCGTGTTGATCTGACCCGGGGCAATCGCGTTGACGGTTACGCCGTCGTGTCCGTAGCTTCGCGCCAATCCCCGCGACATCGAGACGACGCCACCCTTGGTCGTCGCGTACACCGTCGCCCCTCCGAAACCGCCGGTCATCCAACTTTGGGACGTGAACAGAACAATTCGGCCTTCCCCCGCTCGCTTCATCTCGTTGGCGAACAGGCGACACAGGAAAAACGTGGCCTTGAGATTCGTATCGACCTGCGTGTCCCAGTCGTCCTCGGTCACGTCGTCCAAACTGGCGCGACGGCGAAGCAGCGCCGCCGTGTGCACCAGTGCGTACGGCGCGCTCCCCTCAATCGTGGCCGCCTCGAGCAACGTTTGACGGTCCAGCGGTTCGCGCAGGTCGAGCGCCACGCCGCGGTGGGTGGCCCCCACTAACTCGCCGGTGAGTTGGTCGAGGGAGGTCTGGTCCAGATCGGTCGCGACCACGCGCGCCCCGGTCTGGGCGAAGGCGTGGGCGATGGCCCGTCCGATCCCCCCGGTCGCCCCGGTGACGACCACCGTGCGCCCCTCGATCCCCGCTCCTACGCTCCAGGTCATTGGGCCCCCTTCAGCCATCAGACGACTCGTGCTCGACACCCGCCCATCGCAAGCAGTCTGCCAGTGCCGGAAGGCTCCCCCGGCTTCGTGGGGCCGTCCCGAGAGTATTTACTCTGGGCATTGCAATCGAATCCAAAGACAGTAACCTTTGTTCTGTCGCCCCGTCAAGGCTCAAACGTGAGCGGGTCATCTCGGCGACAGAGAGCTTGGATGTGACGGTGAGCAACTTCAGAATCGCGTTGTTACCGGGCGACGGTATCGGCCCCGAAGTAACGTCCGCCGCGCGCGAGCTGCTTGACGCCATTACCGCGATCGATCCGTCACTGCACTTCCAGACCGAAGCGTTTTCCTGGGACGCGGAACAGTACTTAGCCACCGGGTCCATGATGCCGAGTGACGGGCTGGCCACCCTCGCTCAGTTCGACGCCATCTTCCTCGGCGCCATCGGCGATGAGCGCGTGCCCGATCACATATCGCTTCGACAAATTATCTTCGCCATCCGCCAAGGATTCAATCAGTACATCAACCTGCGACCGGTCAAGCTGCTCGGCGGGGTGTCGACCCCCCTCGCCGGGCGAGGTCCCGACGACCTCGACATGGTCATCGTCCGGGAAAATAGCGAAGGTGAGTATTCCGGGCTGGGGGGCACCCTTTTTCCTGACTCAGACGACGAGGTCGCGCTACAGACCAGCGTGTTTTCCCGGCGCGGCGTGGAGCGAGTTCTCCGCTACGCCTTCGAGCTCGCGCGAAGCAAGGGCCGGCCCCTCTCCAGTGTGTCCAAAGGGAATGCCCTTAACTTCACCGGCGTGTTCTGGGATGAAGTGTTCAGCGAGATCAGCGCGGAGTACCCCGACGTTCCCTCCAACAATCTCCTGGTGGACGCGGCCGCCCTCCATCTGGTCCAGCACCCCGAGAAGTTCGGCGTCGTCGTCGCTTCCAACCTCTTTGGCGACATACTTTCGGACCTCGGAGCCGCTCTCGTGGGCGGTCTGGGGTTTGCCGCCAGCGCCAACCTCAACCCGGAGCGGACGTTCCCCTCGATGTTCGAGCCGGTCCACGGGTCAGCCCCCGATATCGCGGGAAAGAACGTGGCCAATCCCGTGGCGTCACTGTGGGCCGTGGGCATGATGCTGGCTCACCTGGGACGGGTCGACTGGGAGGACGCGATCGTCGCCGCCATCGAGAGCGTCCTGGTCGACGGGATAGTCCGCACCCCCGATCTCGGCGGCACCTCCACGACGTCCGAGATGACCACGGCGATCGTCAACGCCCTGAAGGCCCCTTCGGCATGAGGTCGTAACGTGCCGGCCGTTGACCAGCGCGGCACCGAGATCCTGAGCGCCGACCTGGCTGAGACGTGGGGTCGACGCGTCGCGTCGTCGCTGCGATCGGGCGGAATTCCCTCTCGAAGTTTCGTCGTCATCCATGCTCAGAACTCAGCGGCACTGCTCGCCGCGGTGTACGGGTGTCTCCGCGCCGAGCTGGCGACCGTCGTCATCAGCGCCGCGCTGACGCCGGGCGAACGAGACCTCATGCTCGAAGGTCTCCCCTACTCCGTGATACTTCGCGACGAGGAACTAGCGACGCTGTGTTCCGCGCCGCTCGACGAGTCCTCACCCTTGTCCACTCACTTTGGATCTCGTCCCGTGCATTTCACGTCGGGAAGTTCCGGCCGCCCGAAGGGCGTGTGGAGCGGGTGGCTGAGCGCGAACGACGCGGACGCTCTCGCGCGAGAGGAACGTGACACCTGGGGGCTTTCGCCGGACGACGTCCACCTCGTCTGTGGACCCTTCAGCCACTCCGCGCCTCTGCGCTTCGCCCTCCAGACACTCCGTGAGGGTGGCTCCGTGCTGATTCCTAGGACGTTCGACGCCGAGGTCGTCTCCCCTCTGCTGGAGAGCACGGCAACCACCACTTTCATGGCGCCCATCCACCTTCAGCGACTGCTGGACGCCGCGCCGCCACGCGTTAGCTCTCTGCGACTGTTGGCACACGCCGGCTCGAGCTGCCCCGAACTCCTGCGGCGTCGAGCCATCGAGTGCTTCGGCCTGGACACCCTGGTTGAGTTTTACGGCTCCACCGAGGGACAGTTCACGCGCTGCCCGGCCCGTGAGTCCCTGGCCCACCCCGGAACCGTGGGGCGAGCACGCGCGGGACGCATCCTGCGCAGTGACTCCGAGGGCCGGCTCTGGTGTCGGGCCCCCGACTACGCCCGATTCGAGTATTGGAATGATCCCGAGAAGACGAGTCTGGCGTGGGACGGCGACTGGTTTACGGTCGGGGACCTGGGCCGGGTTGACGAGGACGGCTACGTCTATCTCGAAGGCCGTCGCAGTGACCTTATTATTACCGGCGGCGTCAACGTCTATCCCGCGGAGGTCGAGCTCGTTCTCTCGGCACTAGGTGGGGTTGACGAAGTGGCGGTGTTCGGTGCGGAGGACGTCGAGTGGGGCCAGCGGGTGTGCCTCGCCTACGTCGGAACGGCGAGTGAGTCCGAGCTGATCGAGTACGGCGTCAGCCACTTGGCTCCGTACAAGCGGCCCAAAACGATAATCAAGGTAGACGGTCTTCCTCACACGCACTCGGGCAAGATTGAGCGAACGACACTTCCCTCGCTCCTCGGCAACCCGACGTCGGCAAACGAAGTGCGTCGAGGCACGAGATGAGTGACACACCGCGGCGACGTCTCGACCGCTCCATCAAAGAGGGTGACTCGCTCTGTACGTCTCGCTCGCGGGGCGACGGTTTGACCGAGATCTCGATACGGGGACGTTTCGTGTCCTTGGTCATTGTTCCCGAGGCCGGGGGCAAGATTCTCCAACTGATCGACAACGAGTCGGGCTTCAATCTTCTCTGGCAGAATCCTCGCGTGCCGGTGGGTCGGACCTACGCGGGTGCGCCCTTTGACGACGTGTGGTGCGGCGGCTGGGACGATATCTTCCCCACCGATGCGGCGTGTGAGATCAACGTCAACACGTTCCACGACCACGGCGATCTGTGGATAGGGCCGTGGAGCTGGTCCCTCGAGAAGGACGACCCCGAGGAGACGGTGATTCGGCTCAGCCGCGACAGCGTGTCGCTGCCCTGCACGGTCGAGAAGTGGATCAGCGTGAAGCGCGAGGGTCACGACGTCTCGATGAACTTGCGTTTGACGAACCACGGTCTCGCGCCGGTGCGGTTTCTGTGGAACCAGCACATCGCCCACGCCATTGGACCGGGTTCGCGCGTGCACGTACCGGCCAGCACGATGGGCGTGATTCCTCCCGCGCCGTCTCTCGACGATGCGCGCGAGGTGAGCTGGCCCCTCTACGAGGGCAACGACCTGAGCCGACTGGCTGGGCCCGAAGCGGATGTTCTTGAGTTTCTCTACGCCAAGGATCTTCGCGCGGGGTGGTGCGCCGTCACCCATCCCTCGCACGGTGTCGCCGTCCGCATCGAGTTCGACAAAGACGTGTACCGCACGCCGTGGTTGTGGCGAGTACTCGGGGGTTGGCGAGGTCACTACGTCTTGTTGACCGAGCCCTGCACCAGCCTTCCGGGGACTCTGGCGTCGGCCATCGAGAACGACAGCGCCGCCACCTTGGCTGGTGGCATCCTCGCTCCAGACCTATGTGCGCGTCGTCGTCAGCCGAGAGTTTGACCCGAACGCCCCGGGTGATCGGGACCCCCTCACCCCGCCAACTGGGTAACCCTCGAGCGGTATCCGAATTCGAACCGATACGAGGTTTGCGGGTCCGGGTCCCTCCCTACGTCGCCTCGAATCCTTCAAGGCCGTCAATGCTCCAGCGGTTCTTCTCCGCCCAGTAGTCGCGTATGCCAACTGGGCCCTTACGCTGCGCCCACTGGTCCATCGTCGGGCGGTGCTCTTCGAAGTTCATGAACGGTACGCCGTAGCCACACGAGTCAGAGACTCGTCGAACCTCCACCACGATCACCGATCGAACGCCCGCACCCGACGCCCCGGGAAAACGTCCCACGAGTGAATCAAACTCGGGTGAGTCCTTCACGACGGCCCGTCCGGTGCCGTGGAGCCGCACAATGCGCGGCGGTCCCGCAAAGGCGCAGAACATGACCACCACGCGACCGTTTTCCTTCAGGTGAGCAATCGTCTCGACCCCGCTACCGGTCTGATCGAGGTAGGCGACGGTACGTGGCCCGGTGACGAGAAACTCCTGACGGTTGCCCTTGGGAGAGCAGTTCAGCAGTCCGTCACCGGCGAGCGGGGCCGTGGCGACGAAGAAGACGGGCTGGCCCTCGAGCCACTGGGCGAGCTGGTCGTCGATCTCTGCGAATGTCTTACCCACGCCACCATTATGGCGTCGCCCTCCATGTCCGGCTGCTGTCGCAACCGTGGGTGGCGCACACTCAACCCAAACCCTGGCCGTTTTCTTCCAAGAGTGGTCCGGCCAACGGGGTCACCCTCAACTGGAGGCGGCGTCCGGATTCGAACCGGAGTACGGGGCTTTGCAGGCCCCTGCCTAACCGCTCGGCCACGCCGCCAGAAGTAGCCAGCCTACTTGGCGCGCGCCTCATGCTTGAAGAAGTGGTACGCGCCGTAGCAGGCGGCAAGAACGATGAGCACGATGAAGATTGACTTCAGAAGAGCCGCAACGACCCCCACGAGCGCAAAAATGATCCACAGCCCGACCAGTACGAGGATGATCACGCCCATTGTCTTCACGACTGCCATATTCACCCTCTTTCGTAAACAGATTGTAAGCCGGATCGAGAGAAGCGCTCAGTAACCTAGAGAAGTGATTCGCCGTGTGGCCTTCGTGGGCGCCCTAACCCTGGTTCTGGCGACGTCGCTCCTCCCGACCCTGGCCTCCTCGGGCGCCACGATCTACCGCGTCTCGCGGGTCTCGGTCACGGTCTCCCCCTCCCTCTCGACCAATCTCCCCCTCCTTCGCCTGCACTTCAGCGTCCCGACCAAGGCGACGTCACTGCCCCCGCTCGTCACCAAGCCGGCCCTGTCGACCACCTGGCAACAGATTGGGCCCAATGACGTGCAGGCGGTCGCCACCAGTTCGCTGAAGCCGCTCACCAGCTACGCCTTTCGCACGCCCGCGACCATGAGGTGTGCCAAGACCTGTTCGTTCCTTAGCTACACCACCAGTGTCGCCAGCGTCAGCACCAACTTGGTCTGGGAGGCGCAGCTGCTCGCCGAGTTGAACTATCTTCCCCTCACCTTCACTCCCGGCACGCCCCAGAGCTCGCCGAGTGAGCAGGTGAATGGAACCTTCTCGTGGGCCTACAACCTGCCGAGCGTGTTGACCTCACAGTGGAGCGTGGGGTCCGACAACGTGATCCTGCGCGGCGCGCTCGACACGTTTCAGAGCCAATCGAACATCCCCGTCACCGGCGAGGCCGACCCGACGACCTGGAGCGATCTCCTGGCCGCGGTGAACGCCAACCACGTGGACCCCGCGACCTACAACTACGTCGCGGTGAGTGAGCAGTTGCCCGAGACCTTGACCCTCTACGTCGCGGGCAAGGTCAAGTTCACCACCTTGGTGAACACCGGCATCGAGCCGGTGCCGACCGAGCTGGGCACCTACCCCGTCTACGAGCGCTTCGTCAGTACGACGATGAGCGGGGTGAACCCCGACGGCACCACCTACCACGACCCGGACATCCCGTGGGTCTCCTACTTCAACGGCGGCGACGCGCTGCACGGGTTCATTCGCTCGTCCTACGGTTTTCCTCAGAGCCTCGGGTGCGTCGAGATGCCGTTCTCCTCGGCCCAGACCGTCTTTCCCTACACCCCGATCGGCACCCTCGTCACCGTTCACGACTAGGCCGGGCTGTTTTTGTGCCTCACGATGTTAAGGAGATTGCCGTCTGGCGCGCGAACGAAGAACCGACGCACGCCCCACGACTCGGTGGTGAGAGGATGAACGATCTCGTAGCCTCGTCGCTGTGCCTCGGCGAAGGCCCCCTCCACGTCATCGGTGAGCACCGAGAGTACCGGCTCCGCCGGCGCGGTCTTGTCGCCGGTCACGAGTTGGACCACCGTCTCGGCGTCGGCTGAGGTGAAACGGGCCACCCAGCCCATGTTGAATGACTCGGTACTCAGCCCGAGGAAGTCGGTGTAAAAGGACTTCGCCGTCTCGATATCGTCAACATGAAGATCGGCGATGATGCGATTCACGTGCATGGTTCCTCCTGATTGTTCTGCTCATTAGGCCTTACGCTCCGGGCCAAAGGCGTGGCGCCCGCGCTGGGTGACGACGTCGACGCCGTGCTCGTTGAGTTCACCGGCCGTGCCGAGCGAGGTGCGACCGAAACGTCGGCGGATCTCATCGATGGCGTCGCGAAGCGCCGCCCGGTCGACTTGTTGTTCGCGCGAGGCGTGCGCCCCCCGGAGCTTTTCGTCCGCCGCGACCGCGTCGAGTCCGAAGGTGAGCTGCATGTGGTTCTCGCTGCGCTCGAGAAAGTTCGACGCGTACAGCCCGAGCAGGCGAACTTTGTTCGTGAGGTCGACCGAGGCCACCAGCGCCTGGGCGATGGAGGAGATGGCCTCTTCGTCGTCCATTCCAAAGGGCAACGTCTGAGAGCGCGATACGCTCGTCAGGTCGTCGTAGCGCACCGTGATGCTGATGGTGCGTCCGACCAGGTCTCGCTCGCGCAGAGCCCGCGCCACCACCGCCGCGTGAACTCGCAGCTGGGCGGACACCTCGTCGAGGCCCACCAGTGACCGGGCGAAGGTCTGATCGTGACCGACCGACTTCACCTCCCGGTCGACCAGCACCTCTCGGGTGTCTTCCCCCCGGGCGTAGGCCGCGAGGACCGCGCCCAGGGCCGGGCCAAAGTGACGGGCCAGGGTCGCTTGGTCGACCCGGGCGAGGTCCCGCACGTGGGTGAGACCGAGTTGTGCGAGCTTCTCGGCCGTCGCCGGGCCCACTCCCCAGAGCGCACGCACCGGCAAGACGGCCAGCCACTCCTCTTCGGTCTGGGGGCTCACCCAGAAGACCCCGGGACCCTCGACCAGTCGGCCCTTCACGACGTGCGGTTTGGACTCCTTGGAGGCGAGCTTCGCGAAGAGCTTGTTTCGTCCGAGCCCCACCCCGCACAGAAGCTCCAGCTCGTCGTTGATGCGCCGGCGCAGGTTGGCCGCGGCCTCTAAGGGGCGCACGCCGAGACGGCGCAGGCTGCGCAGATCGGCGAAGACCTCATCGAGCCCGAGCGGTTCGAACTCGGGGGTGAGGTCGCGCACGATGTCGTGGAACATGCGCGAGTAGACCTCGTAGCGATCGAACCGTCCGGGCAGGATGATGAGCTGGGGGCACGCGCGACGCGCGGTGACGCTCGGCATGGCACTGCGCACGCCGTACTTGCGCGCCTCGTAGCTGGCGCTCGCGATCACCCCGCGCTCACCCGCCCCCCCGACCGCGACGGGCTTGCCGCGCAGCGTCGGGTCGTCCAGCACCTCAACCGAGGCGAAGAAGGCGTCGAGGTCGACGTGAAGGATCGGGGCCTCGTCGACCGACGGGTCCTTAGAAGGCGAGTTCGACACAGCGAAAAGCTTCGCCGTAGGCCACGCCAATGGGGCGCCCGGCCTGCTCGGCGCGTTCGAGGACGACGTCGCGAATGGCCTCGGCGTCGCCGACCACCTGGGAGGCGTGCGCCAGCACCGCCTTCACCTTGAGGTCGATGGTGTGCGAGACGTCCACCACCACGTCGGGTTCGTGGGTTCCACTGAGCAGCAGCACGCTCACCTGGTGGGGCGGACCCTGTTCGGGAAAGTACAGGGGCATGGCGGCGGCCGGAGCGACGGCGTCCAGCAGCGCCCACCCCGTCTCGCGGTGGTCGCGGTGGTTGACGTAGACCTCGCCGAAGAAGGTGGCCGTCGGATCCGGCCCCAAGACCACCTCCGGTCGCAGGGTACGCACCAGTCCCACCAGGGTCTCGCGCAGCTCGGCGGAGTTGGTGACGGTGCCGTCGGGCCAGTCGAGCGAGGTCACCGTCGCGACCCCCATGACGTCGGCCGCGCTCTGCAGCTCCTCGCGACGCGTCTCACGGATATCGGCGGACTCGAGATGGGGTGAGTGCGAGCCCTTCGCCCCGTCGCAGATCACGACGAGATGCACCGCCACCCCGTCGCTCGCCCACTGGGCCATCACCCCGCCCGCGGCCACGTCGGCGTCGTCGGGGTGGGCGTAGATGGCCAGGGCCGAACGCGGCTGCAGCCGAAGGGCGCGCACGGCTACCCGCGTTGTTTGGGCGCGGTGGTCTTCACCAACATGCCAATTTCGCGCGCGAAGTCCTCGGTGCCCTCAAAGCCCTTGTAGACCGAGGCGAAACGGACGTAGGCCACGTCGTCGAGGTCCCGCAGCGCCTCCAGGGTGGCCATACCGACCTCTTCACTGGTCACGTCGCGATTGAGCAGCCGCATGGACTCCTCCACGCCCAGCACGAGTCCCTCGAGCACCTGGTCGTCGACCGGGCGGTTCTTCGCGGCGGAACGCACCCCGCTGAGTATCTTTTCGCGGGCGAAGGGCTCGCGTTCACCCGAGCGTTTCACCACGTAGAGCGTGATCTCTTCAATCCGCTCAAAGGTCGTGTAGCGCTGGGAGCAGTTGGCGCACTCGCGACGCCGGCGAATGGCCACCCCGTCCTCGGCCAGGCGCGAATCGACCACGCGGTCGTCATCAGCCGAACAAAAGGGGCACCGCACCATGTCACGATACACCCAAAACCCCTTTTTTCTACGGGATCAGGACGTGTTCGCCGGGCACGACCACCGTCGAACCAAGCTCGCGAACGAGCAACGTTCGCGCCTCGGCGGGGTCGGTGGGATTCATGTCGCGGGCGATCGTGTTGACGGTGTCGCCCGGCTGGACGATGTAGTTCATGCCCGACGCCAGCACCGAGGAGTTCGCGAGATCGGTGGAGAGTCCCGCTCCCGTCGTCGCCCCGTAGCCGTGACCCGGCAGGGCCAGGATCGTCAGCGCGCCCAGCACCACCAGCGTCGCCGCCAGGCGCTGACGCCGTTGGCGAACGCGGGCCCGCGTCCGACGTCGTTGCGCCACGGACGGTCCCTCTCGAAGGACGCGGGGACGGGGATCGGCGCTCACCAGGCGAAGGTGCGTCGGCACCGCCTCTAGTTCATAGGTCTCTAGTAGTTCAACTGCGGCCATTTCCGACACTCCCTTGCTGTACGAACACCTGTTCGTCATATTAAAGCGAACAGGTGTTCGATTGCAAGTGGATATTTCAGGAATTTAGCCCCGACGTCCACTCGCGCACCTGTTCACCCAACAGTGTGGCGAGGGGCTGTTACACCTCGTCGGAACGCCTATGTTTCGAGCGATTCGCGAAGAACGTGACCCACCCGCCCGAAGGACCCCCACTCGGCCGGTGAGTTGGGACGGTTGGTACGCAGGACGCCCCGCACGTCGCGGAGGTCACGCACTAGGCGGATCCGGTAGCGGCGGACGAGCTCGGCGCAGTGACGCGTGAGGTTCGCGTCGGGATAGTCGTGGGAGTCGGTCACCTGACCGTCGGTCACCCAGACGAACGGCTCACCGGCTCGCCGCAGGGAGGCGGCCCAGCGGAGCACCGGCCCGTCCACCCCGTTGCCCACGTTCCCCGACGGACTCCTCGGCGCGAGTCGACCGCGCTGACAGAGAATCCAGGCGTTCGCGGTCGTTCCCCGATCTCCCGGACGATGGCTGTAGCCAATCACCACGGCGTGCGGCGCCTCGCGCACCAGGGCGCGCAGCGCGTCGGACTCGATGTCCATCGACCCCGACTGGTCGACCACCACGACTCCCCCGTGACGGGGTACGTGCTGTGCGAAGGCCCGACGCTGGTCGTCGGTGAGCAGTCGTCCGGGATAGCGCAGGGCCGTGCCAGTCGTGGCGGCCCGCCAGGTTCGCTCACGTCGTCCCCGCGGTGAGCCTTCGCGAATCAACGTCTCGTCGATCACGAGGGCCGCGAACACGCCCGTCGGAGGTCGGCGACCGCCGACCTCGAGAGAGCGACGAAAGGCGCGAAGTTCCTCGGGGTTGGTGGGAACGCGGGCGGCCGTCGACTGCGTCAGCACTCGGGCCAGCACCAGGGTCGAGTCGGCGTAGCCACGCGGGAGACCGGCGTCGTCGAGATGCGTCGCTCCCAGCACCCGGGTGTCTAACGAGAAAATCTCCAAGGCCCGTTTGCGGAGATTTCGCAGGGCCGGCAGCCACGAGGCGGCGCCCTGTCGGATGCCGTTAAAGAAGTCGCGTTCGGCACCCGTACCCAGCACGGCCATCAAGAAGCAGAGGGCTTCGCCCCACTGCCCCGACTCCGCCAGGCGGCGGGCGCCGAGTTTCTCGGTCCCGTCGCTCAGCGTCGCCAGGTCAAATCCGAGACGGCCAATCAACGTATTCACCCGTAGCTCTTCGGCGCACTCCAACGCCCTCGGGGAGACCTCATCGAGGCACCGCAGGAGATAGTCGGCCCGGGGGCTGACGCGCGCGTGCATGAGTTCGTGCGCCCGCACCACCCGGGCCTGTTCGCTCGAGGTGAGCGGCACTTCGAGGACGCGCTCTTGCAGATTGCAACTGGCCTCGCCCCGCATCGTGGATCCCTCGTGAATCGTCCACGCGCGCGGCTCGTCGTCGTGTCGTCCGCTCACCAGCTCGGGATAGATCACGCTCACGCGACCGCCCCAATGTTGAGCGCGTCGAGGACGCTCTGCGCGACGGCCGTCCCGAAGACCAGCTCGGCGGCCCGCTGCGGGCCGTGATGCGTCCTCAGTTCGTCGAAGGCGTAGAAGCTGCGCAGGGAGATCCGGCGACCTTCGGGACCGAGTGACCCGGCCATCGCCGCCGCGCGCAGGTCCCGACTCAGTCGCTCGACGGCCTCGCGCGGGGGTCGATCCACGCGAATGTTGACCGGAAAGCGGTCGCGCAGGGAGCGCGGAATCTCCTCGAGGTCCTCGATGTTGGAGGTCATCACCACCGAGAAGTTCTCTCCGGGCGCCACCCACTCGAGCGTGTCCGGATTGCGCCACCGGGCGGAGTCGGGCGAGTCCGTGACCGCGAGCAGCGTGGCCAGCGCGTCGCCCGCGGCGCGGTCGACCTCGTCCAGAACCAGTCGCCCGCCCCGTCCCGCGACGCCGCGCCACGCGCGAATGGCGGGACCTTCGCGCCACTCGAAGCGGTTCTCGCCGCGGGGCATCCAGGTCCCGGTAATCTCGCCCGCCGTCAGGTCCTCGGTGCACACCAGGCGCTCGGCCGGAGCGTCACCCACCCCGTGATGCAGGGCCGCGAAGGTCTTGCCGGTGCCCGGCGGCCCGTACAACAGCACGCGCGAGATTCCCGCTGACAACACGTCGCTAAAGTCGCGCCAACACGACTGAACCGTCTCCACTCACATCCTCCTTTGGAAACTACCCAAAGGTCGCGAGGACGTGGCTTAGGTCTCGATCGCCTCACCGAGGTAGACGGCGCGCACGCGCTCGTCGTGCAGCAGGTCCTGGGCCAACCCGCCAAAGACGATGCGGCCGTTCTCCATCACGTACCCCCGATCGGCGAGGCGCAGGGCCATCGTGGCGTTCTGTTCCACCACGAACACGGTCGTCCCGGCCTCGCGGATCTTTCCGATGATCGAGAAGATCGTCTCGACGATCATGGGCGCCAGCCCCATGGAGGGCTCGTCCAGCAGCAACAATCGCGGCTTGGACATTAGCGCCCGGCCGATCGCCAGCATCTGCTGCTCGCCGCCCGAGAGGTTGGCTCCGAGCTGCTTGCGTCGATCCTTCAGAATCGGGAACTGGACGTAGATCTCCTCCATGTCGTCCTTGAAGTTCCCGCTGCGGCGAAAGGCGCCCATCTCGAGGTTCTCTTCGACGGTCATGCGGGGAAAGACGTGTCGACCCTCGGGCACGAGGCTGATCCCCATCGTCACCAGATCGTGCGCCCTAATTTTGGTGATGTCGTGGTCTTCGTAGGTGATCGTCCCGCTGACCGGCGAGTGCAGACCCGAGATCATTCGCAGCGTCGTGGACTTGCCCGCCCCGTTCGCCCCGAGCAGGGTGACGATCTCTCCCTGGTTCACGTCAAAGGAGATGCCGTGCAGAGCTTCGATGGACCCGTAGCGCAGGACGGCGTTGGCGACGTTCAGCATCAGGCGCTCGCCTCCTCGTGCGACGAGCCCAGGTAGGCGTCAATGACCGCCGGGTTGGCCCGAATCTCCGCCGGCGTGCCTTCGGCGATCGCCGAGCCGAAGTTAAGGACGTAGAGTCGCTCGGCCAGCGACATCACGAGTTTCATGTCGTGCTCAATCAACAGCACGCTGACCCCGCGTTGGTCACGCACCCGTCGGATCAAGTCCGTCAGCTCCAACTTCTCAGAGGGGTTGGTCCCGGCCGCCGGTTCATCGAGCAAGATCACCTCGGGGTTCGTGGCGAGGGCCCGGGCGATCTCCAGTCGTCGGCGCGCGCCGTAGGAGAGCTGCGAGGCGATCACGTTCGCCTCCTTGGTGAGACCCACGAACTCGAGCAACTCAATCACCACGTCGTCCGACGAGTGCTCCCCTCGCCGCGTCCGGGGACCCTTGACGAGGGCCCCCACCAGACCGATACCGCGGTGATCCTCGGCTCCGATCTTGATGTTCTCGAACACGCTGAGGGCACTAAAGAGGCGCGACGCCTGAAAGGTCCGCGACACGCCGGCCTGGGCGATCTGATGGGCCTTCTTCCCGATGACCGACAGCGGTGTTTTGTCCCGGGCGGAGAACGTGATGGTCCCCTCCTGGGGTTGGTACACGCCGGTTAGGGAGTTAAAGAGCGACGTCTTGCCGGCGCCGTTGGGTCCGATCACCGCGAGAATCTCGCCGCGGCGCATCTCAAAGGAGACGTCGCGCAACGAGACCACGCCGCCAAAGCGCAGGGTCAGGTGTTCGGCCTTGATGATGAGGTCGCTGCCCGCGACCACGTCCTCGGTCGCCACGACGGGACTCGCCACGGCCTCGCTCACGACGTCATCGGTGGCGTCGTCGCTCATGGTTGATCTCCCGAGAGGACTTCATCGGTGTGAATCTCTTCGCCGCCCTCAGCCATGGCGAACTCGCGGCGGCGACGGCGCGACGGCAGGAGGCCGGCCGGTCGGAAGATCATCATGATGATGAGGAGCGCCCCGATGTACATGTAGAGGTCGTTGATCTGATAGCCCCAGGGCTGGTAGTTGTCGAGATAGCTGGTCGCCGTCTGAATGACGATGGCCCCGAGCGCCACCCCCCAGATGGACCCCATGCCGCCAAAGATCACCAGCACCAGCACGTTGACCGAGACCTGATAGGTGAAGAGCGAGGGGTTGATGATGCCCACCAGGCCCGCGCTCATCACGCCGCCGAACCCCCCACTCGCGGCACCCACGGCGAAGGCCATCACCTTGTACTTGAGCGGGTTGATGCCGACGGACTCGGCCGCCACCTCGTCCTCGCGAATGGCCACCCACGCTCGTCCGATGCGCGAGTGCTCCAGTGACGTGAAGACGATGATGAAGACGACGATGAAGATAAGACAGAGGTAGTAGTAGGGCGTCGGGGAGATGCCCCAGTCAAAGTGGAAAAATCCGACGTTCAGGGCCGGGTGGCGGATCAAGGAGGAACCGACTCCCCCACCCGTGACCCCGCTCTGGGTCTCCACGAAGTCGTCAATGATGAGCGCGAAGCCCAGCGTCACGATGGCCAGGTAGTCGCCGCGCAGACGCAGGGTCGGCGTGCCGAGGAGGACGCCAAAGACCATCGCCGCGAGGATGCCGATCGGGATGACCCACAGCGTCGGGATGGGATGGTGAAAGAGAGCGGGCGCGGGCAGCGCGCCGGTGAGCCAGGCCGTGGTGTACGCGCCGATGGCGTAGAAGGCGGCAAAGCCGAGGTCGAGCAGTCCGGCGAACCCGACCACCACGTTGAGGCCGAGCGCGAGCAAGATCCAGACCCCGATCTGCTCCACGATGAGGTACATCCAGAACGACTCGTGGACAAACTTGGGCAGGAAGATCACGATCACTAGGGCGATGAGCATGAAGGTCACCCTCGTCGATCGCTTGGCCGAGAGCTGCTTGGGCAGCGCGAGGGCCCGGTCCACCCCCAGGTGAATCGCTCTCGCCCGTGGTCGATAGAGCGACACCAGGAGCCAGATAATGACGCCGATCGCGCCGAACAGCAGCCAGCGCTGCGCGGGGAAGAGACCAAAGAACGACACCCGCTCCAAGAACGAGCCGTGCACGCCGGTGGTGGGGGGCGCGGAACTCGACCCCGGGGTGCCGGTCATCACCGCGATGACCGCCATGATGATCAAAATCATGCCGAGACGCTTGAGGTTGGTGGGCGAGAGCAGGTTCACGCCGTCCTCCCCGACTTCTCGCCCAGGATGCCCGTCGGTCGAACGATGAGTACGAGCACGAGAATAAGGAACGTGTAGATCTCGGTCCACTGGACGTTGCCCTCGAAGGCGAAGGGGACCGAGAAGCTACCAAAGAGTCCGATGAAGAGACCGCCGAGGGCCGCCCCGCGGAGGTTGCCGATGCCGCCGAGCACGGCCGCGGTGAAGGCGTAGATACCGATCTCGGTGCCCGCGTTCTGGACGATGCCGCTCTGGAGCGAGTAGAGGAACCCGGCGGCGCCGGCCAGCGCGCCGCCCAAGATGAAGGTGATCGTGATGGTGCGGTCGATGTTCACGCCCATGAGCGAGGAGGTCTCGGCGTCTTGGGAGACGGCGCGAATACCCCGACCCAGCCGAGTGGCCCGCACGATGCGGTCGGCCACGACCAGCATGATGATGGCGGCCACGATGCTGACGATCGCGAGGGTGTGAATCTGCGTGCCGAACATGGTGAACATCACCTGGCCCGGCTCAAAGACCTGTCCGGGGAAGATGTTGACGCCGTAGCCGAACTCTTTGCCGGCCAGCGTCTGGAGAAAGTACGAGGCGCCAATCGCGCTAATGAGGAAGGCCAGCTTGGGGGCGTGTCGTCGTCGCAGCGGCTTGTAGGCGACCTGCTGCACGCCGGTGGCCACGAGAGCACTGACCAGACCGCCGACGATGATGCCCGCCAGCACCAGACCGACCGAGCCCCAACCCGTGCCCACCCGATCGCCCAGGATCCCGCGGGTCAGAAAGACGCCGGCGAACCCGCCGCACATGAAGACCTCACCGTGGGCAAAGTTAATGAGCCCGAGCACGCCGTAGACCAGGGTGTAGCCCACCGCGATCATCGCGTACACGGCGCCGTTCTGCAGGCCCACCGCGAGATAGGTCCAAAAGGCCGTATGTATTTGATCGAATCCACTGAGCCAGAAGTGCTCGAATCCCATAATCCCCGCGACGTCCTTTTGGAGTTCTTAAAACGTCACTGGGACCGGGTAGTTACAACCCCGGTCCCAGTGACGTTCTTCATTGATGACTAAAACTAGCCTTCGTTGACGAGGAACGTGATCGTTCCATTCTCCACTTCTGAAATGGCAGACGTGCCGGTGTCATTACGCAGGTCACCGTCGCCGGCGAAGGCGATCTGTCCGGTGATGCCCTTGAAGTTCACCTTGTGCAGGTTGGCGACCACTTCCTTGCGGAGCATGGTCGACACCGTCTTGGGTGCACTCGTCTTGGCCAGAGCCATAATGATGGCGTTCGTGGCGTCGTAGGCCTGGGCGGCGTACTCAGCGACGGAGGCCTTGATCTTGGTGATCTTGAAGTACTCCGAGGCCAGCTTGCCGGTCAGGAAGTTGACCTTGCCCGCGGCACCCTCTGAGAGGTAGACGCCGTTGGCGGCCGATGCCGGCGTGGTCGACGTGATCAGCGACGGGCTGTTCGAGCCGTCACCCGACATAATCACGTGCGCACTCGCGGTGTACCCAGCGCCCGACAGAGCGCTCAGCAGGAGGCCGAAGTCAGGCGAGTATCCGCCGTAGAAGATGGCGCCCGGGTCCGCCGTCGCCAACGCCGTCGCGGCGGGAGCGTACTCGGTCGTCGTGCCACCACCACCGGTGTCCACGTTCGGAATCGTCTCTTGGGTAACCTTCGCGCCGAGCGCCGTAGCGTCAGCGGCCACCACCTTGGCCAGACCGTCACCGTAGAAGGAGGCGTCTGAGATGACTTCCAGGTTCGTGACACCCTTCACCTTGACCAGGTAGTCGGCGTCAGCCTTGCCCTGGACCGAGTCGTCCGCAATAGTGCGCATGAAGTTGCTGTCCGAACCCGAGGCGAGGGCGACGGCCGTGGCCGAGGCGCTCACTTCAGCGACGTGCGCCTTCGAGTAGTACGGAGCGGCAGCCTCGGAGGCACCCGAGAACGCCGGACCCACGACGGCGACGAGGTTCTTCGTCCCGGTGGCCTTCTGCGCGGCGGCCGGCGACAAGGACGAGGATCCCTGGTCGTCGAACTTCTCAGGCTTCAGGGTGAACTTGTACATACCGCTGGCGTTGGCCGCGTTGATCGCAAGCTCCACGCCGCCGTAGATATAGTCACCGTAGTTGGCGTCAGAGCCCGAGAACGGTCCCTCCACGCCAATCGTGTATGTCGCCTTCGCGGTCGCGGCAGAACTCGTTGAGGCCAGACCGGCCAACGGGACTCCCGCGGCCAGCAGTGCACCAACGGAGGTGACCACTACCGCTTTGTTTAAACGAAGCTTCATCGCTACGTCCTTCCTAAATTGTGTCATTCATTCACTTCTCACCATTGGTCCACAACTGTCACTCAACCGTCGATTAAGAAACAGTGAAGAATTCCTTTGGAGATATATAAGCCAACTTGGCCTGCGACGAACGCTAGCAGCAGACAATTCCAAAGAAAGGTGCACCCAGCGCACTATTCACGCCCACGAAACACCGGACAACCGTACGAACAGGTGTTTGAATCGCGGCGTCATCCGGTGTAGCCTACGAACAACTGTTCGTTGTCCAAAGGAGCGCCATGGCTGAAGTGTTGACCCCAATGCGTCGACAGATTCTCGAGTTCATTGTGACCTGCCAGCGCGAGCGCAGCTTCCCGCCGACCATTCGCGAGATCGGTGAACACGTCGGGCTGTCGTCCTCGGCCACCGTCGCCAACCACATCAGCGTCTTAAAGGACGCCGGCTACATCGAGAAGAATCCCCAACAGCCGCGCACCCTGACCGTTCGACTCGACGCGGCCAACCCCGCGCCCGAACAGCACATCCGTCACATTCCCTTTGTCGGTGACGTCGCCGCCGGTACCGGGGTGCTCGGACTGGAGAGCACCCACGAGTTGATGTCGATCCCCGAGCAGTTCGCTGGTCGAGGCGACAGTTACGTGCTCCAGGTTCGCGGTGACTCCATGATCGACGCCGGCATCCTGGCCGGTGACTACATCGTGGTGGAGCGTCAACAGACGGCGCGCTCCGGGGAGATCGTCGTCGCGGGAATTCCCGGCGACGAGGCCACCGTCAAGCGTTTCTTCGCCCAGGGATCGAGAGTCATCCTAAAGCCCGAGAACCCCACGATGGAGCCCATGGAGTTCGACTCGCGAGAGGTCTCCATCTTCGGGCGCGTCATCTCGGTACTGCGTCACTACTAGCCCCGGACGCGACCCGGACGCGTCCTCGTAGGTCGCTAGCGCGGGGTCTTGGTCTCGATTGGCCCAGTGACGCGGTGACGTAACGGAACCAAGGACCGACGGTTGTGGGGGTCGAAGGTGCCCCAGATTCCTTTGGGTAGCCAGAGGGTAATCGTCACCGCGACGGCCCCCAGAATAATGAGGTACCACGCCCCGTACGCGGCGAGCCACTGCTGGAGTGCGAAAAAGACGATGGCCCCGACAATGGGACCCTCGAACGTGCCGATCCCGCCGACCAGCACCATGAAGATCATGAAGGCCGAATACTGAACGGAGAACGTCGAGTCGGGCTGCACCTCGAGGTTCGCCAAGATCAGCAGGGCGCCGGCCCCGCCGCAGATGGCGGCCGCGATCACGTAGACGACTCGCTTGGTGCGCGGCACGTTGACGCCCGTGGCCACGGCGGCGCGCTCGTCGTCGCGAATCGCCACCAGCGCCATCCCCAAACGACTGCGCAGCACCAGCGCGCACACGACCAGGCTGGCGACCGCGATCGCCAGACCAATCCAGTAGGTCACGTCATCGACGGTCATCGGGCGATAACCGTTCAGATCGTTGAGCGAGGCGCCGGCTCCCCCACCGAGCGTCTCGACCTGGGCGACGACCAGCAGGCAGACGTCGGCAATGACCCAGGTGCCGATGGCGAAGAAACTGCCTCGCAGGCGAAAGGCGAGGAACGAGATGGGTACGCTGACCGCGCCGGCGAAGGCGATGGCGATCGGCACTCCCCACCACGCCAGCACGCCGTGCAGCGACAGGTAGAGCACGGCGTACGAGCTGAGTCCGAGGAAGGCCTGCTGGCCGATGCTGACCATGCCGCCGTATCCCGCCAGAAGATTCCAGCCGATCGCCAAGATCAGCAAGGAGAAGAACTGGGTAAGTCGGTTAATCGTGGACTCGCCGATGAAGGCCGGCAGCCACGCCAACACGACAACGAGGACGCCGCTCGACGCCGAGCGCGCTGAGTGAGCCCCGCGAGTATCGCGTCACGAGCGGGGTCGTGGTGGAGCGCGTCGCTCTCATGAGTCCGCGTACCTCGACGCGATAATGCCCTGAGGTCGATAGGCCAGGATGGCCAGGAAGACCAGGTGCCCGGCGAGGATGCCGTCAGCGGGATTGATCTGACTGCCAATGGTCTGGGAGACCCCGAGGATCAAGCCCCCGAGCAAGGTCCCCCACAGATTGCCCAAACCGCCGATGATCACCGACTCGAAGGCGAAGATCAGATCGTTGGATCCCGAGGTCGGTGTAAAGGACGTGCGCATCGCGAGAAAGAGTCCTCCGATCGCCACCGAGGCGAGGGCGATGGCGGTCGCGAGTGGCCCGCACGCGTCGCTGGTTGACGCCGCTGAGCGCCGCGGCGCGGCGGTTGTCGGCCGTCGCGCGCATCATTCGTCCCGTGCGCGAGCGCGACAAGAACAGCTGGAGCCCGCCGATCAACGCCACCGCGATGACGAAGACGATGACGTCCAGTCGGCCCAAATAGATGGAGTTGTTGATCTTCCAGCTGTCGTAGGACAGCGAGCCCACGAAGAGGCTCTCGTTGTTCGCGCCGAAGGACTGCTGGAGCACGTTCTCGATCAGAATGGAAAGACCGAAGGTGACCAGCAGCGGGGAGAGCGCGCTGCCGATCAGGGCGCGGTCGAGCAGGAACCGTTGGAGCAAGAATCCCACGACCGCGGCCGCGGGGATCACCGCGGCGAAGGTCCACAGGGGTGTACCTCCGGCGTGTTCGACGAGGACGTACGCCACGTACGCGCTCAGCACCGCGAAATCGCCGTGGGCCAGATTCACGAATCGCATCACGCCGAACATGAGCGACAGCCCGCACGAAAACATGGCGTACAGCCCACCGAGGAGTAGTCCCTGAATGACGGCGTTGACCCAGATCACGACGGGACCTCGCCCTCGTCGGTGACGACCGTCGCGGCGGCCGAAGTACGCGTCCAACACCTGGGACTGGGTGAGATTCTCGGGCGTCCCGGTCAGAGCGACGCGACCCTCCAAGAGGCACAACACGTGGTCGGCGATGCCGAGCGCCTCGGTGAGGTCTTGCTCGACCAGCAACAACGTGGTCCCTCCCTCGGCGACTTGCGCGTAAGGCCACGTAGAGGTCCCGAACGATCACCGGCGCCAGACCGAGGCTCACCTCGTCGAGCAGGAGAAGCGACGGGTTCGACATTAAGGATCGCCCGATGGCGACCGCCTGTTGCTCGCCCCCCGAGAGCAACGCCGCTCGGGTGCGGCGACGCTTCTTAATGAAGGGAAACACGTCGTAGACGGTGTCGAGATTCCAGGGACCGGGCCGACGGCTCGCGCCGCCCACGAGAAGGTTCTCCTCGGTCGTGAGGGTCCCGAACACGTGGCGACCCTCGGGCACGAGGGAGATACCGAGCCGGACCCGTCGATACGGTTCCAGGCTCGTCATGTCCGCCCCGTCGAAGTACACGCTGCCCTGGGACGGCGTGAGTTCGCCCGAGACGAGCGACAGCAGCGTCGACTTACCGGCGCCGTTCGCCCCGATGACGGCGAGGATCTCGCCGAGCTCGAGGGAGAGGCTCAGCTCGTCGAGCGCCTGGAGGTGACCGTAGTGCGCCGTCACCGCGTCCAGGCGCAGCAGCGTCATGCGCCCTCGTTGGTGAAGGCCGGACTGCCGAAGTAGCTCTCGATAACGGCCGGGTGTTCCAGGACGTCGCCCGGCAAGCCTTCGGCGATGAGCGCACCACCGTAGAGACAGAGGACCCGGTCGGCCGTGGCGATCAGCGCGCGAACGACGTGCTCGACCCAGAGAAACGCGGTGCCCTCCGAGCGCAGGTCGTTCACGATGTCAATCAGCTCGTTGACCTCCAGGGCGCTGAGGCCCCCGGCCACCTCGTCGAGCAGGATGATCGAGGGACGAAGCGCGACGGCGCGGGCCAGTTCCAAACGCTTGCGGTCCAAAAGACGTAGGTCGCCCCCGAGGACGTTGGTCAGGTTCGAGAGCCCACACCGCTCGACCGCGGCGGTGGCTAACTCGTAGGCCTCGGTCCTCGAAACGCGCCGGGACTGTTGCACGGCCAGCAACGCGTGTTCGAACACGGTCAAGCCGCCGAAGGTCCGAGGAACCTGGTACGTGCGCCCGATGCCCACGCGGGCTCGCTGGGAGGGGCCCACCCGGGTCAGGTCGCGACCGTTCAAACGCACCGTGCCGGCGTCCAGCCGCACGTCGCCCGAGAGCAGGCCGAGCATCGTGGTCTTGCCCGCGCCGTTGGGTCCGATGAGTCCCACGACGGAGCCCGCGGGCACCACAAAACTGATCCCGTCGGCGATGACGAGGCTGCCGATGCGCTTGACGAGATTCTCGGCCTCAAAGAGGATCGAGTCACCGTTCATGAAGGTCAAGAGGCTTTTATGACCTCCGGCGTGCTGGCAGTAGGAATGTTGGTGTGCCCACTGTTGGTCACGATGACCAGGTCGTAGCCGGACTGCGCCGACGACGACGAGCGCCACTGTCCTCCGACCAGGGGGGTCTTGGTGACGTTGGGCACCGGCCCCTTGCTCCAGTCCAGCGGACCGACGATGGTATTGAGCTTCAAGGTGGAGAGGGTCTTGACGAAGGCCGAACTGTCGCCGACGACCTTGGCCTTCTTCAACGTGGCGATCGCCACCTCGAAGAGGGCGTGCACGAAGCCGATCGGCTGGGTCCACTGCTGCTTCGTGACGGACTCGTAGCGGCCCGCGATTTGGGCGCACGACTGCTTGGTCAGGGAGCTCGTAAAGGGGTGCGTCGGGCCCCACCAGTATTCCGTGCTGATGTTCTCCGCCAGCGAACCGAGGGCCTGAGCCGCGCTCGGAAAGAGCATGGCCTTGGCGATCGTGGCCACCTTGGGTTGGTAACCCTGCTGGGCCGCCTGCTGGTAGAAGGTCGTGAAGTCGGGAGGAATCGGCACACCGGTGAGGATGTCGCAGTTGTTGCTCTTGAAGAGCGTGATCTGCGCGGTGAAGTCGGTGGTGCCGTCGGGGTAGAGACCACTGGGCGTCACGCTGTAGCCGGGCAACGTTTTGATGAAGGCCGGAAAGCCCGTCGCGGTCGCGGCGAAGGCCTGACCGTCACTGTCGTTCGGCCACAGTCCGCCGATGTTCTTGTCGGTCGGGACCGCCTCCCATATGTCGGAGTAGACGGCTTCGATGTCCTCGAGGCCCCAGAAGAAGTGGTACGTCCACTTGTAGACCGTCTTGGGTGAGGCGCCGCGACCGAAGAACCACGACTGCCACGGCGCGACGGTGCTGATGCACGGCACGCGGTTGGTCTCGCAGGCGTCCGAAACCGGGTTGGTGGTGTCCGGGGTGGAGGAGACGAGCATGATGTCGACCTTGTCGTTCTTGATCAGGTCGTCGGCCACCGCCGCGGCCGTGGCGTCGGTTGACTGGCTGTCCTTCACGATCACTTCAATCGGGTGTATCACGCCATCAATCTCCACGCCCCGGGCGAGGATTGTCTTCAGTGCACCGATCACGAACGCGTCGGCGGCGCCGAAGGCGGCCAACGGTCCCGTTTCCGGCGAGACGTACCCGAACTTGATGGTGCGGCCCTTCTTCTTCATGAACGGATCCACGCGGCGTGTGGCCAGAGCCCCGCCCACGGGTACCGTCATCGCCGCGAGCCCGGTCAGGAGCGACCGCCGCGTTATCGGCGTGTGCGCGAGTCCGGTGCCGTGCTCGGCCGCCGACTCGTCGTCACTCGTCGCTGGATTGAACTCAATGTCCATTGCTCCCCCTGTCAATCGACTTTGTTCGCAGCGCGCACGCACGTGTGCTCTGCGTACATACGATGGCAGGTTTCTCGCCACTCGTCAAGTGTCTCGCGAGAGGACAACCGAAACCGAGGAGCCCCTACTCGATCGGATCGAGCACGAAGTCGAAAAACGTGGCGCCCGTGGAGAAATCGACGGCCAGTGAGTCGCGCACGCCAAAGACCGCGTCCGACCCGAGGTGGGGCGACGCGGCGTCAAACACGTGGGTGATCACGGTCTTGTAGCCGGGGTGCGACACCATGAAGTGAGTATGTGCCGGTCGCCACGACGCTCGGCCGGCCGCGCGCAGCATCGTGCCAACCGGCCCGTCGGTCGGGATCTGATAGTCCACGGGCACCGTCGAGCGCACCTCGAACTTCCCGTCGTCGCCGGTGCGAAAGAGACCGCGATGGCTCATCGGCGCGATGGTCGGGTCTTGGACGTCGTAGAGTCCCTCGGGCGTCACCTGCCACACCTCGAGTACCGCGCCCGACAGCGGCTCGCCGCGCGCCGAACGCACCACGCCAGAAATGACCACCGGGTCGCCCCCCGCATCCTCGGCCGCGATCGACTCGCCCATCGCGCGCTCGGGCGCGTTCGCTACGTAGAAGGGACCAAGGACGGTGGGCTCGGTCGCGCCGTCCGACGAGTGTTGATTCACCATCTCGACCAGCATCGAGACGCCCAGGGTGTCCGAGAGCAGGATGAACTCTTGGCGACGATCGTCACACTTCTGTCCGGTGGCCGTGAGGAACTCAATTCCCGTCATCCACTCCTCACGGGTGAGACCGGTCTCGACGACGAACGCGTGCAGGTGGGACACCAGTGATCGCAGAACCTCGGTGAGTCGCGGATCCGCCGTCTCGTCGAAGCTCTCGAGCACGTCGCAGAGGTGTTGATCGATGCTCATGGCCGGACTCATCGGGGTTCCTTTCCCTCGGGGTTGGATGAAGCGAACAGCGCGGCGTCGGGCGGCGCGCCCTCGAAGGCGGCCCGCAGGAAGTCGCGGGCCTGGAGTTCACTCAGGGGTCGCACGTTGTTTTTCGACGCGGCCACGATCAGCGGTACGGCCCGTTCAATGCCGTCTTCGGGCATGCCGATGTCGGCCAGGCTCTGGGGGACGTTGATGCGCCGGGCCAGTTCGAACACCGCGGTCGCCGCGTCCCCACCCAGCACCTCGCTGAGTCGCGCGTACGCCTCGGTGATGGCGGGCCTATTGAACGCGAGGGCGTAGGGCAGCACGACCGCGTTCATCTGACCGTGATCCAGATTGAAGAGGCCCCCCAACACGTGGTTGGTTCGGTGGTGCAGATCGGTGCCGGCGACCGCGAGCGTCGCGCCCGCCAGGTAGGCGCCGTAGAGCACGCGCGTGCGCTCCTCGATGTTGTGGGGAGACGCGCACATCAGGGGGACGTGAGTGGAGAGAACTCGCACGGCCTCGAGCGCGAGCGTCGCGGTCACGGGATTCGTACCGAGCGCGTAGAGGCCTTCGGCCGCGTGCGCGAGGGCGTTCATGGCGCTGGGCCCGGCGATCTCGACCGGCAGTCCGAGGGTGAGCTCGGGGTCGTAGATAACGGTCGCGGGAAGCGCGCGAAGGTCGCGACCCGTTTTCTTTTCTCCGCCCTCGCTCACTCCCCAGATCGGCGTCAGTTCCGACCCGGCGTACGTCGTGGGCACGCACAGCTGGGGTGTACCGAGTTCCAGCGCGACGGCTTTGGAGAAACCGGTCGCCGAGCCGCCCCCCACGCTGACCGTGGCGTCGATCGAGAGCTCGCGAGCCATCGACGTGGCGGCGAGGGCCTTCTCCCTCGGCACGTGTTGGACGATGTCGGTGAAACTGGCCACGAACGCGTCGCCCAACAACTCACGAAACTCGTCGAGTCGCTGCTGGTCGTGGGGGTCGGCGATCAACAGCACGCGCGACGCGCCCAGGTGGCGCACCTCGCGGGCGACCTCGACTCGTTTTCCCGCCCCAAAGACGACGCGTCCGGGCAGCGCGTCGTAGTCAAAGGACATCACCGCGGACACTCCCTCGTCGGAACTACCTCACGTCGCACGCGGGTACCACGGTGGAATATTCGCGTCAACGTTCAGCCAGACTGACTTGGCCTCGGTGTACTCGTGCATGACGTCAAAGCCCATCTCGCGTCCGTACCCCGACGAGCGCACGCCGCCGAAGGGCGAGGCCGGGTGCACCCTCTTGTAGCAGTTGATCCACACCATCCCGCTGCGCAGCGCTCCCGCCACCCGATGCGCCCTCGCCAGATCACTCGTCCACAGCCCCGCGCCGAGGCCGTAGTCGGTGGAGTTGGCAACGGCGAGGGCGTCCGCTTCGTCACGAAACGCGGACACCGTCACGAAGGGACCGAACACCTCTTCTTGACACACGCGCGAGTCGGGGCTGGCCCGCACCACGGTGGGCTCGACGTAGTAACCGGCCTTCAGTTCGGGAGCGGTGGGGGCGGCTCCCCCGGTCAGAATCTCACCACCCTCTTCGACCGCGACGTCGACGTAGGCGAGGACCCGATCACGGTGCAGGGCCGAGGTGAGCGGACCCATTTCGGTGTCGGGCGACAGGGGGTCGCCGAGCCTGATCGTCGAGGCCAAGGCGACGAAACGCTCGACGAACTCGTCCACGACGCCTTCCTGCACGATGAGGCGCGAGCCAGCGATGCAGGCCTGACCCTGGTTGTGAAAGATCGCGAAGGCTGAACCATTCACCGCCGCGGCGACATTGGCGTCATCAAAGATGATGTTGGCGCCCTTGCCACCCAGTTCCAACTGCAGCCGCTTGAGGTTGCCGGCCGAGGCCTCGACGATGCTGCGTCCGATACGGGTCGAGCCCGTGAAACTGATCTTGCCCACGCCGGGGTGGGCCGCCAGGTGAGCGCCAGCGCGCGCGCCAAATCCCGGTACCACGTTGACCACGCCGGGAGAGATACCCACCTCGTCGAACAACTCACAGAGTCGCAGTGTGCTGAGGGGCACCAACTCCGACGGTTTCATCACGACGGTGTTACCGGCCGCGAGAGCCGGCCCCAACTTCCAGCCACAAAACATCAGCGGAAAGTTCCAGGGAACGATCTGACCCACGACGCCGATGGGCTCGCGGAGCACGTAGTTAAGAAAGCCCGCGTCGACCGGAGGCAGGTTTCCTTCGTACTTGTCGGCCATACCTCCGAAGTAGCGAAACGTGGCCGCGGCGCGCGGCACGTCGAGCAGCGAGGTGTCGTGGATCGGATGGCCGGTGTCGAGGGACTCGAGTCGCGCAAACTCATCGGCGTGCGCCTCGAGGGCGTCGGCCAGGCGAAGCAGTCGACGTCCACGCTCGCTGGCCGCCAGTGACGACCAGGCGGGGAACGCCCGCGCCGCGGCCTCGACCGCGCGATCGACGTCGCCTTCACCCGCCTCGGCCACCGTCGCCAGTAACGACCCGTCGTGGGGATTCAGAACCTCGAGCGTCGCCCCATCGAGCGCCTCAGTAAACTCCCCGTCGACGAAGAGCCCCCGGTGCAGCACCACTTAGAACTTCACGGGAACATTCGCCAACTTCGCCGCGGGCAATCATCCCGGGCAGCGCGGACGAGTTGTTCTCCCACACCAGCAGCATCGAGCGCTTGGCGGAGTATCCCTGGTGTCGAATGTCGGCTGGCATGGCCGCGCAGTCGCCGGCCTTCATGACCACGTTGGCGCGCGGTCGACCGCTCTCACGGTCCGCCACCTCCCAGACGATCTCGTCCGACAGCTGCAAGAACCACTCGACGCGGTCGTTGCCGTGAATGATGGGCAAGATGAACTCCTCGGTCGTCGGACAGTACAAGCTGTCCTGGCACACCGAGACGACGGAGGGATTCCAGGTCACGTCGCTGCGCGAGAGGTACTTGAAGAGGCTGAAGGCCGACACCTCCTTTTCGTACCCCGGCTCCACCACCACCTCGGGCTCGCTCTGGTCGACGTCGGCAAACATCCGATTCACGGTGTAACCCGACTCGTCCGAACGCAGCGGCTCGTCATCGGGGAGCCCCACCATTCGCTTCGCCGTCACCCTCGTCCTCGTGACCGCGTCAAAGTTGTTGCCGTCCTTGTCGCCGTAGGCCGAGCCCGTTTCCTGGGGCGCCGCGAAGGGATCGAAGGACTGATTGACCCAGTCGCCCAGCATCGCCTCGAACGTGGCCTTGATCTCGTCGTGGGGGAAGTTCTCGCTGTGATCGATCTCCGCCTTGCGGTAGTCCTCGTTAAAGCGACCAGCAAAGAGGTCGACGTCACCGTAGTGGTTGAGGGTCCCAATCACCGAGTCAAAGTTCACCGTGCCGTAAAAGAAGTCCCAGGCGATGTCGCGCATGAGGGCCTTGAGGAAGGGCTCCACCGCCATCACGTGCCGGCCCGTCGGCCACTCGATGTGGGCGAAGTGCTCGTCTCGTTTGAACGTGAACTCGCCGAGTGAGTATGAGCGATAGCCGTGTTCGTTGGGTGCGGTCTCGCGCACCCCCTGCTCTTTTGATGTCGTCATATGTTCCTCACTTTCCTTTAGCGCGTCTGACAGATGGTCGACCAACGTTCCACGGTGTCAGGACCCTGGATGGTCTGAAGGAGTACCAACGAGGCGTCGCTCGCGCTCATCCGGTAGCACCGATTCGCGGGAAGCAGAGCCATGTGTCCCCGAGTGGCCACGATCCGACCCATCTTCTTGCCCGACGGTTCCCCGTCGAGGGCCACCGATCCGGTACTCCCCTCCTCGGCGGAGACCGAGTCCGGGTCGAGGAGGTCGATGGTGACCTTGCCGTCCATCACGAGGGCGAACTCGTCGTGCGCCGCGATTCGCCAGGGTGACTCCCCTTCGGCTCGAATCGCCTCGATCACGTACTGCATGTTTTTCGCCACCGCGACCTTCTCCCACGGCTGGGACCGATTGGCCACGTCGAAGATGTTCGAAAAGACGTAGTTTTGAGGCGAGTCGTTAATAACCTCGACGCCACCTTTTTCGTAGTTCGTTAACGAACCAAAGACGGTTTTGTATTCCGGCATCCAGACCCCCTGTTCCACAAAACGAGTAGGATGTTCGTTATGCGAACATCTGTTCACTGTCGCCTCAATATAGCACTCTGACAAAGGAGTTCTGGTGGAAACTCGGAGCCGGGATTTTGTGCAATCGCTCGAACGCGGTTTGGTCGTCATCCGTTCTTTCGGGGAGGACTCGTCGCGCCAAACCCTGAGTGACGTCGCGCGACGTACCGGGTACAGCCGGGCGGCGTGTCGGCGACTGCTGCACACCCTCCAAGAACTGAACTACGTCGGGGTGGACGGTCGCGACTTCTATCTCTTGCCGCACATTCTCGACATCGGCTACTCCTACCTCTCCTCGTTACCGTTTCGACGCATCGTGGAGCCCTTCGTCGAGGAGCTCAGCAGTGAGGTCAACGAGTCGGTGTCCGTCTCGGTGCTGGACGGCGGAGAGGTGGTCTACGTCAGCCGCGTGGCCACGTCGAGAATCATGACCGTCTCGATCAGCGTGGGCAACCGGTTGCCGGCCTATTGCACGTCGATGGGCCGGGTTCTCCTCGCCTCCATGCCCCTCGAGGAGCAACGACGCCAGTTGGCCCACACGCCCCTGACGGCCTTTACGAAGTTCACCCTGACCGACGAGAAATCGATTCTGGCCGAGCTCGTGAAGGTGGCCAAGCAAGGCTGGGCGGTCAACGACCAAGAACTCGAGGAGGGGCTCCGTTCGATAGCCGCGCCGATCGTCGACTCCTCGGGACGCACGGTGGCCGCCATGAACATCTCGACTCACGTCGGACGGACGAATCGGCGAGAGCTGCGCGAAAAAATGGTACCCGCCCTGCTCGCGACGACCGAGCGCGTGAACGCGCTGCTGACCAAGCGCTAGCCGCGGCCCGTCGTGCCCGGAAAAAATGTTCGCAGGGAGAACAGTCGTTCGGATAACCTGTCGGTGGCCTGGGACGGGAGAGGGTGTGGCTGAGTTCTTATCGTTGGAGTCCGCGATCGCCGCCCACGTGCACGACGGCGATATGGTCGCGCTCGAGGGTTTTACTCATCTCATTCCCTTCGCGGCCGGCCACGAGATCATTCGCCAAGGACGCCGCGACCTCACGCTCGTGCGACTCACGCCCGATCTCATTTGCGACCAGCTCATTGGCGCGGGATGTGCGCGCAAGCTGGTCTTCTCCTGGGGCGGCAACCCCGGTGTCGGTTCCCTGCACCGCTTCCGCGACGCCGTGGAAAATGAGTGGCCGCGCGCCCTGGAACTCGATGAACACACCCACGCGGGTCTCACCAATCGTTTCGTCGCGGGTGCGTCGGGCCTGCCCTTCGCCGTGCTGCGCGCCTACGCCGGCACCGATGTCGCGGGCTACAGCCCCACCGTCGCGACCGTTACCTGTCCCTTCACGGGCGAGGTGCTCGCGGCCGTCGCGGCGCTGCGGCCCGACGTCACGATCATTCACGCCCAACAGGCGGACCGAGCCGGCAACGTGCGGCTGTGGGGCATCACCGGGGTGCAGAAAGAGTCAGTACTGGCGGCGTCGCGTTCGATCGTGACCGTGGAGGAGATCGTCGACGAGTTCCGCGACGACCGCAACGCCGTGATCCTCCCCTCGTGGACGGTGAGCGCCATTGCCCACGTGCCGGGCGGCTGTCACCCGTCCTACGCCGCCGGGTACTCGGATCGGGACAACGAGTACTACGAAGCGTGGGACGATCTCAGCCGAGACCGCGACACCTTCGAGAACTGGCTAGCGCAACACGTGTACGACCAACGGTCGCTGCGATGAGCGAGTTCAGTACTGACGAGATCATGACCATCGCCGCGTCGCGCGAGTTGTCGGGCGCTCGCAGTTGCTTCGTCGGAATCGGGTTGCCGAGCATTGCCGCCAATCTCGCTCGTTCGTTGCACGCACCGGGGCTGGTCCTCGTCTACGAGTCGGGCACGGTGGGCGCCAAACCGTCACGCCTTCCGCTGTCCATCGGCGACGGGGAACTGGCGAGCACCGCCGACGTGGTGGTCTCGGTTCCCGAGATCTTCAACTACTGGCTCCAGCCGGGACGCATCGACGTGGGCATGCTCGGGGCCGCGCAGGTTGACCGGTTTGCCAACCTCAACACCACCGTCATTGGAACCTACGGACGGCCCACGGTCCGTCTGCCCGGCGCCGGCGGCGCTCCCGAGATCGCGACCGCGTGTCCCCGCTCCATTGTCGTCATGCGTCAGTCACGAAGGACCTTCGTTGACCGGCTTGACTTTGTCACCACCATTGGCTTCGGCGACGGCGCCGGGGCCCGTACTCGCCTGGGCATGCCGGGGGCCGGTCCCCGCGTGTTGATCAGCGACCTGGGAATCTATCGTCCCGATCCCGAGACCTGTGAGATGACGCTCACCTCCCTGCACGCGGGCACCACGGTGTCCCAGGTACGCGACGCCACGGGCTGGGACCTCGCCGTGAGCGGCGACCTCGTGGAGACGGCCGCGCCCACCGAGGAGGAACTCGTCTTCTTGCGACGCCTGAAGACCGCCTCCAGCGCGAAAGCGACGGACTGAGGTGTCGTCATCGGCCTGGGTGGTCGACGGCGTACGAACACCCCTTGGTCGAATCGGCGGTGCGTTGTCGAGAGTGCGACCCGACGACCTCGCGGCCACCACGATTCGTTCGCTACTGACTCGACATCCCTCGCTGGACCCCAGCTGGATCGACGACGTGGTGCTCGGCGACGCCAACGGCGCGGGAGAGGACAATCGCGATGTCGCGCGGATGGCCGTGCTGCTCGCGGGTCTGCCGGTCTCGGTGCCCGGCGCGACGGTGAACCGCCTCTGCGCCTCGGGGATGGAAGCGGTCGTGCAGGTCAGTCGAGCGCTGGAGGTCGGTGACGGGCACGTGGCGCTCGCCGGTGGCGTCGAGTCGATGAGCCGCGCGCCGTGGATCCTGCCCAAGAACGAGGAGGCGCTGCCGCGCGGTGACGCGAAACTCTTCTCATCGACCCTCGGCTGGCGCATGGTCAATCCCGCGATGCCGGCCGAGTGGACCGTGGGCCTCGGCGAAGGTGCGGAGATCCTCGCCGAGCGGTACGCCCTGTCGCGCGAGGCCCAGGACGCGTTCGCCTACGAGAGCCACGCGAAGGCGGCCACCGCGTGGCGCCAGGGTATGTTCCACGACGAGATTGTTCCGGTACCCGGCGTTGAGCTGTCGCGCGATGAGTCGATACGGGACACCTCGCCCGAGCAGCTGTCGAGGTTACGTCCCGTCTTTCGAGAAGGCGGCACGGTGACCGCCGGCAACTCGTCACCGATGAACGATGGGGCGTCGGTCCTGTTGATGGTCGACGACGAGGGACTGCGCCGTTGCGGCGAGACGCCTCTCGCCCGCGTCGCGGGCCGGGGGGTCAGCGCCGTGGAGCCGCCCCTGTACGGGGTGGGGCCGGTCGAAGCCGCCCAGCGCGCGCTCGCACGCGCCGGCGTGGACTGGGCCGACCTCACGGTCGTCGAGCTGAACGAGGCCTTCGCGTCTCAGTCCCTCGCGTGTTTACGAGAGTGGCCCGAACTTGATCCCGCCATCGTCAACCCACTAGGGGGCGCGATCGCGCTCGGCCATCCGCTCGGCTGCTCGGGAGCCCGTCTGCTGACGACCCTCGCGTGGCAACTGCATCGCAACGGAGGGGGCTACGGGCTGGCGGCGATGTGCGTCGGCGTGGGCCAGGGTGTGGCCGTCGTTCTCGAGGCGGCGTAGCGCGCCGCCTCGAGGCTGCGGGTCGCTCTCCCACCACTCGTCGGCCTTCGCGCCCGCGATCGGGCGCACGTTCGCGCCGACGTGTGTCCACGTATCGGAGTGCCGCAACCCTCAGTGGCGACAAGGGGCACCACTGAGGGTTGCGAACAGAAACGTCCGACAACGCACCGCGGGCTACCTACGCCAGCAGTGGGTCGTCCAACGCCAGTGGGTTGTACAGCGCGCCAAGGTTGACGCCGTAGAGGAAGTGCCATAGGTAAATGGCGAAGACCAGCTTCCAACCCCCGTAGCTCACCCCACCAAAGCCCACGTGGTAGCCCTTGTAGTACACGTACGGCACCAGAAAGGCTGCGGAGATCGTGGCGAGGACCATCGAGAACCCGAGTGCCTTCAGCATGTTCATCCCTGGCGAGACGACCTTGCCAATCAACGGAAACACGAACAGCGCAAAGACCAGCGCGAAGACGACACAGTCCAGCGCGTGGAATATCCCGCCGATGGCGAACTGCGCCACGTACGTCCCCTTGGGGTCGATGGTCGCGCCGTTGGTCAGTGGCCAGTTCAAGGCGGGCAGGCCTATTCCCGGAAACCACATACCCCACAACGTGGCGATCTGTCCCCCAATGACCCCCGCCACCAACGCGGCTTTCACCGGATGCTCCGTCACCCACACGCGCCACAGTCGGTTCGCGTTGAGTCCCCCCAATTGTCGATTCATTGTCCTACCCCCTTCGGTTCGTACGTGATCACGCGCGGGTGGATTGAGTTCGCCAATCACCGTCCCCACGACTCATGTACGCACAGCGCACAGATGTTTTCTATGCGTACAAACGATGCCAGGTTTCTGGAGGGAAGTCAAGTGAGTGAGTTACAACGTTCCTGACCTTCACCGGTCGTCGCCCCCCGCGATGTCACCCCGCGCTGAGCAAGAATCCGAACGCCCCGACACGACGTGACGTCGCGCCGGCCGGGTTCGACCGCGGGATCGCGGCGACGCTCACGGGTGCCGCGTCAGGACAGCCAGGCGCGCAGCACTGTTTCAAAAGCTTCCAGCTCGTCACCAGTGATCTTCTCGTCGCTGCGGTGAGCGAGCAGTGGATCCCCCGCGCCAAAGTTGGTCGCCGGAATCGCCAGTTCTTGGAACGTCGCGACGTCGGTCCAGCCCCACTTGGCGCGCGCCGGACGGCTCGTGAGGGCCACGAGGGCGCTGAGTCGCTCGTGGGAGAGCATCGGCTGGGCACTCGGAGCCCAGTCCAGAACGCTGAACGCGTCACCCTCCACCATCAGATCGTCCAGATAGGAACGTAGCCACGCCACCGCTTCCTCGGGCGAACGGTCGGGGGCGACGCGGTGGTTGATGGTGATCGTCGCCGCGTCAGGAACGACATTGGCGGCCACTCCCCCCTCGACGAAGACCACCTGCAACTGCTCGGCGTACTCGACGCCGTCGAGAACAACGGTCCTCGGCTCATAGTGCGCCACGCGGGAGATGACCTCAGCGACTCGGTGAATGGCGTTGCGCCCCGCGAACGGCCGCGCCGTGTGCGCTCGCCGACCGGCCATATCGACGCGCACTCTCAGCGTCCCTTGACAGCCAGCCTCCACGGCCCCCGCCGTCGGCTCGGCCAAGATCGCCACGTCGCCGCGAAGGAGATCGGGTCGCAGCTCGATCAACTCGACCAGTCCGGACTCCTTCCGCGAGATCTCCTCTCTCGCGTAGAAGATCCAGGTCACCTCGACAGAGCGCGGCGTCTCGTCGAGCGCGAGGGCCAGCATGACCGCGAGCGATCCCTTCATGTCGCACGCGCCCAGCCCGATGAGCTCGTTGCCCTCCATCACCGCGGCGCGGGGGTCGCCCGGCACGGTGTCGAGGTGGCCGGCGACAATGACCCGCGTGGCCCGATGGCCGGTGGTGCGGGCGACGACGTTGTCGCCCACCCGTTCCACGTCGAGACTTTGGTTGGTGCGAAGAACGCCTTCGACGTGCGTGGCGAGGGCGGACTCGTGACGGCTGAGCGAACTGATCGACACCAGTTCATAGACGTCCTCGAGTCGACTCACGTCGAGACGCCGTGATCACGTAGCACGTCGTTGAGCGCCGCCTTGTCGTGGCGCTCGCCCTCACTCAGCCGCTTGATGATGAGCACGGAGGGTAGATAGAAGTCGCCCCCGGGGAACTCGCGCCGTCGACTCGCCGAGACCGCGACGCAGTAGTCCGGTACGTACCCGCGCGACACCTCTTCTCCGCTCTCGGCGTCAAAGACCGGGATGGACGGGTTCAACACGGTGCCCGCTCCGAGCACCGAACCTTTCCCGACGCGGGCGCCCTCGACGACCATGCAGCGACTGCCGATGAAGGCCCCATCTTCGATGACGACCGGTACCGCGTTCGCCGGTTCCAGCACGCCACCGATCCCCACGCCTCCGGCCAGGTGCACGTTGGCCCCGATGTGGGCGCAACTGCCCACCGTCGCCCAGGTGTCGACCATGGTGCCGGGTCCGACCCACGCACCGATGTTGACGAAGCTCGGCATCAGAATCACGCCGGGGCTCAGAAAGCTGCCCCGGCGGGCGACGGCTCCCGGGACCACGCGCACCCCACGACGTTCGTAATCGGTCTTGAGGTCGAGCTTGTCCAGATACTCGAGGGGCCCGGCGTGGCTCGGCTCGAGACCGCGCAAACGAAAGAGCAGGGAGATCGACTGCCTGATCCACTCGTGAACGACGACCGCGCCGTCCTCGGTGATGTCACAGACCCGTATCTGCCCGTCGTCGAGCTTGGCGATGACGAGCTCCACGTCGCGTCGCGCCTCCCGGTTGTCGGGCGACATCTCGGCGATGTCGTCGTACCAGTGGCCGATACGCGTTTCTAGATCACTCACGGATCCAGCGTAGTTTGGCCCCTAGGACGCTTCGAGACGCGAGGCGGCCCGTTCGAGGCGCTCATCAGGCTGCACGACGGCGAGACGGACAAAGTCGCGACCGTCCTCGCCGTAGAGTTCACCGGGACTGACCACGAGACCCGAGCGCTCGGCCAACAACGCCGCGAGCGCCCATCCGTCGAGTCCCTCCTTCGAACACCACAAGTAGAACGCGCCTTCGGGCAGCGGGGCCTCGACGTCGATGGACTTCAGCGCCTGAGAGAGCAGCTCTAAGCGCGAGAGGTAGCGCGAGCGCTGCAGGGTCACGTGGTCGTCGTCGTTGTAGGCGAGCGCGACGGCGGCCTGAATCGGACCGGGCACCATGAACCCGGCGTGCTGGCGAACACTGCGCAGGTAGTTCACGACCTGGGCGTCCCCGGTGTAGAAGCCCGCGCGAAAGCCGGCCAGGTTGGACCGCTTGGAGATCGAGTGAACGGCCAAGACGCCCTCGTGGCCGTGCTCGAGGATGGTGCGCGGGCGCGAGACCCACGTGAACTCGCAGTAGCACTCGTCACTCGCGACGAGCACGCCGTTCGAACGTCCCCACGTCTGCCACCCCCTCCAGATCGTCGAGAAACCCCGTGGGGTTGGCGGGCGAGTTCGCCCAGAGCACCAGTGCTCGCTGCGCGTCACGGGGATCAATGGAAGAGAGGTCCAACCGTCCATTCACCAGCGCGACCGGTACCGAACGCAGTCCCCCCAGCGTGGCGCCCATGGCGTAGGTCGGATAGCTGATGGCCGGATAGAGCACGGTGTCGCGGTCGGGACTGCGTAGGTGCAGGTATCCAGCGAGGGAGGCCACGAACTCTTTGGTTCCCACGCACGCCGCGAGGTCGTCGGGGCCGACCTCGAGGCCGAACCGACGGCTCATCCAACCGGCCGCCGCGTCGCGAAAGTCGACCGTGCCCGCCGAGGGTGGATAACCCCTCGCGCCGACCCCTCGGGCCAACTCTTCCAGCACGAACTCCGGCGGCGGATCGATCGGCGTCCCGATGGAGCAGTCGATGGCCCCGCCGTCAAAGGCCGCGGCACTCGCCCTCAAGCCGTCCAGGCGCTCATAGGGGTAGGCCGGTGGCGAAAAACTCACGCCGGCACCCGCCACTCACTGAAGCGCGCGGCGCCCACGGCGTCGAGCACCACGTGGATCAAGACGCCGTCGTCGTTGACCGAGGTGTCGAGCACGTCGCCCTCGCGGTGCGCCGCGGCGAGCAGGTCCCCTCGATCGAGCGGAAGCTGCAGGGTGAGGACGCGGTCGCGCGAGCGCAGTCGCTCGCCGACCACGGTAATTACCTCGTCGAGGTTGTCACCGGTCGTGGCCGAGACCCACACCCCGTCATAGACCTTCGCGAGGTCCTTGGCGCGAGACCCCGGTATATCGGCCTTGTTAAAGACGAGAAGTTCCGGCACGTGCTCCGCGCCGATCTCGATCAGGACGTCGCGCACGGCGCGGATCTGCTCCTCCGCGTGGTCGCTGGAGCCGTCTACGACGTGCACCAGGAGGTCCGCCAACTGCACGGAGTTCAGTGTGCTCATGAACGCCTCGACGAGTTCGTGGGGCAGGTTCGAGATGAAGCCCACGGTGTCGGTGAATAGAACCGTCTCCCCACCCGGCAACTGGCGCTGACGCGTGCGGGGATCGAGGGTCACGAACAGACGGTCTTCCACCTCGACGCCCGCGTGGGTGAGCGCGTTCAGCGTCGAGGACTTCCCGGCGTTGGTGTAGCCCACCAGGGTCACTTCGCGGTGACGTCCGCGGTCGCGACCTTGACGCTGAACCCGACGAGTCCGATCGATCTGCTTGAGTTCGGCGCGAATTTTGTGAATGCGCTGGACCAGACGTCGGCGATCAACCTCGAGTTGGGTCTCGCCCGGACCGCGGGTCCCGATCCCACCGGCCTGTTGCGACAGCGATCCCCCGGCGCGACGAAGTCGGGGCAAGCGGTACTGCAGCAACGCCAGCTCGACCTGCGCCTTGCCTTCGGGCGTGCGCGCGTTCTGGGCGAAGATGTCCAGGATCACCGCGGTCCGGTCGATCGCCGTGCGACCGAGAATCTTCTCCAGGTTGCGCTGCTGGGCCGGAGAGAGCGTGTCCTCAAAGACCACGGTGTCGGAGTCAAGCGCCAGGCAGACGTCGCGAAGCTCTTTGACCTTGCCCGATCCCAAATAGGTCGCGGCGTCCGGGGCGTCGCGCCGCTGAACGACCCGCGCGACCACGTCGGCGCCCGCCGTATCCACCAGGAGCGCCAGCTCGTCGAGCTGGCGCTCGAGTTCGTCCTCGCTGACCCCGGGAAAGAGCACGCCGACCAGCACGATCTTCTCGCGAAACGTCCGATCGATCAGGGTGTCGGGTATATACGTCAAGCGTCGAGCCACTCCACGTCCGCGATGAACCGCACCGGACCGCTCAGCGTGGCGTTCGCTCCGTTGAGTACCACCCGCAAGGTCCCGCCCGGATTCTCCACGGTCACGCGGTCGCCGCTCAGGCCCGCGCGACGAGCGAGGGCCGCCACGGCGCACGACCCGGTGCCGCAGGCGAGCGTCCACCCCACGCCGCGCTCGATGACGCGAATGCTGAGGTGGTCGGGGCCGAGCGCGGTGACGAACTCCACGTTCGCGCCACCCAGTTGGGCGGCCAGTTTCGCCGCGAGTTCTTCGCGGGCGACGTCGTTCCAGCCCTCGTGGTCCCAGACGGCGGCGTGGGGGTTGCCCACGTTCGCCACGCCCCACGCCCCCTCCACGTCCTCGCCGAAGGTCACCTCACCCATGTCGACGCTCCCCTCACCGGCGGCCTCGCTCTCCATGGTCAGTCGGACCGTTTTCACTCCCGCGGCCGTGTGCACCACGAGCTCGTCACGGTCTGACTTGGTGGTCCGTCGAACCGCGGCGGCCAGGCAGCGCGCGCCGTTCCCCGACATCTCCGCCACGGTTCCGTCGGCGTTATAGAGGGTCATGGCCACCGTCTCGGCGACGTCGGCCACGATGAGACCGTCGGCGCCGACCCCGGTCGCGCGGGCGCAGACGGCGCGGGCGAGGTCACTCGTCCAGGGCTCAGCGTCGCCCGCGCGGCGAACGTCGATGAGGAAGTCATTCCCCGCGCCGTGCCATTTCTGTAGCGATCTCACAGTCACCATTTAAGTCTCACACGGACCGATCGCCGCCACTCAGCACCTCCACCAGGCGACGAGCCGCGGCGTCGGGGTCGTGAAACCACTCCACTCGGGGGTCGCGGCGAAACCACGAACGCTGACGTCGCGCCAGGCGCCGGCTCTGGGTGAGGGCGTCGCGCACGCAGTCCTCCAGGGGCACCCCGCCTTCGAGGTGGGCGAGCAACTCGCGGTACCCGACGGCCTGGCGAGCGGTGCGACCGAGACCGCCGGGCCGTTCGAGCAGAGCCCTCACCTCCTCGAGGAGACCTTCTTCCAGCCAGCGATGAAATCGCGCGTCGATGCGCTCATCGAGCACCTCGAGCTCGACGTCGAGCCCGACCTGAACGACCCGAACCGGTCCGTAGGCCATGAGGCCCTCGCCGTAGGAGGAGAACGCTCGACCCGACCCGAGGGTTACCTCCAGCGCGCGCACCACGCGACGTTCGTTGGTGCGCTCAAGTCGGGTGGCCGCGATGGGATCGAGGGCCTCCAGTTCGGCGTAGAGCCCGTCGAGGTCACTCGCCGCGCGCTCGTCCAGCCCGGCTCGCACCTCGGGGTATCGTCCGGGGATCTCCAGATCGTCGAGCACGGCGCGCCCGTAGAGTCCCGTGCCCCCCACGAAGAGCGCGCGGCGCCCTTGGCGGAAGATCGTCGCGGTGGCGGTGCGCGCCTCGCGCTGAAACTGAGCGACGGTGAACTCCTCACTCGGCTCGACCAGGTCGACCAGGTGGTAGGGCACCTCGGCTCGCTCGGCGACCGTGGGCTTGGCCGTCGCGAGGTCCATGCCCCGATAGACGCACATGGCGTCGACGCTCACGATGTCCACCTCGCCGAGCTCCACGGCCAGTCGATGCGCGAGCGCTGACTTACCCGAGGCGGTGGCGCCGACCAGGGCGACGGCCGGTCCGCCGAGGGCGCTCACGTCGAGAGAAGGGGCACGCGAATCTTGTGCCGCGGCGCGCGCAACACTTCGTGCAGCTCGCCGAGCAAGTAGTACGGCGCACCGTAGGTCACGTCCACACTGGCGAGCGATCCCGCGCGCAACGGGTTCTCGGTGACCGGAAAGTGGATCAGTTTGCCCTGGCGCGTACGACCCGAGAGCATCTGATCGTTACGGCGCGACGGCCCCTCGACCAGCACCTCTTCGCGCCGGCCCACCCGGGCTTGGTGGTGGCGCAGCGCCGACCGGTCGGTCACGTCTTTCAGACGTTCGAAGCGCTCTTTGATGACGTCACTGCCGACGAACTCGTCGGTCATCTCGGCGCCCCTGGTTCCTTCACGCGGGGAGAAGATGAACGTGTAGGCCAGGTCGAACTCGCACGCGGCGACGACCTCCAACGTCTCATCGAAATCGGCGTCGCTCTCGCCGGGAAAGCCCACGATGAGGTCGGTGGTGACGGCCAGGTCGGGAATGGCGGCGCGCGCGGCGTCGAGCTTCTCGCGGTAGCGCTCGACGCGATATCCCCGGCGCATCGCGGCCAGCACGCGATTCGATCCCGACTGCAGCGGTAGGTGTAGTTGATTACAGACGTTGGGCGTCTCGCGCATCGCGGCGATGGTCTCGGGGCGCAGGTCCTTCGGGTGGGGACTGGTGAAGCGCACCCGCTCGATTCCCTCGACCTCACCGAGGGCGCGCAGCAGTTCGGCGAAGAGCGGTCGACGACCGGTGATGTCGCGTCCATAGGAGTTGACGTTCTGGCCGAGCACGGTGATCTCGGTCACGCCCGAGGCGGCCAGCATCGACGCCTCGGCCAGAAGATCCTCCAGGGGACGACTGATCTCGCCCCCGCGCACGCTCGGCACGATGCAGTAGGCGCAGGTATTGTCACAGCCCGTTTGGATGGTCATCCACGCGGCGAAGCCCAACTCGCGCACGGCGTAGAGCGCCGGAGCCATGTCACGGCTGGTCACCGGGTCGGGCGCGTCGAGGATCTCAATGAGCGGGCCCTCGCTGAGCGCACGGCGCAGCAGGGAGGGCGCGGCGTTGAGATTGTGGGTGCCAAAGACGACGTCGACCCAGTTCGCCCGTTCCAAGATCGAGCCGCGGTCCTTTTGGGCCATGCAGCCCCCGACGGCGATCTGCATTCCCGGGCGCGATTCCTTGAGCGCCTTCAGTTGACCCAGGGCGCTGTAGAGCTTGAGGTCCGCGTTCTCGCGGATCGTGCAGGTGTTCAGCACCACGACGTCCGCGTCGGCGTCGTTGGCCGCCGCGACCAGGCCGTCCGCCACGAGCAGTCCGGCCAGGCGCTCGGAGTCGTGTTCGTTCATCTGGCAGCCAAAGGTGCGAATGGCAAACGTACGGGGCTTTGGCACTTCCTTAGTCTAGGAACCGACTCCGGCCTCACCCACCGAGGACCCGTAGGTCACGGCCACGCCCGCCACCACCACACATCCCAGGCCCACGACGTCCCACACGCGGACCGACTGACTGAGGAGGAGCCATCCGAGGAAGAAGGCCACGGCCGGGTCGAAGGCCAAGAGCACGCTGGCGATCGAGGGGCTCAGTCGACGAAGGCCCTGAAGATCCGCCCCAAAGCTCAAGACGATCGCCATGACCGCGACCAGGAGCAGTCGAAGGAAGGTACCGGGATGAGAGAAGAGTCGATCGGTCTCGCCGAGAGAGAAGGGCATCGTCACGACCGCGGCAATCGACATCGACACGGCGAGACCCTCGAAGCCACGCGTCGAACCACCCACGCGGGCGGCCGCCACCACGTACATCGCCCACCCGAGTCCCGAGCCCGCGGCGAAGAGAACGCCCACCAACGTGAGCCCGTTGCCGGGGCGCGTCAGCGCCACGACGCCGAGCCCGGCCAGCGCGACAAAGGCGAGGTGGCGTGGCGTGCGCTTGCCCAGCGCCGCCACGCAGAGAGGACCGAGGAACTCAATGGCGACCGCTCCCCCCAAGGGAATGCGCGCGATGGCTTGGTAGAAGCACTGATTCATGAACGCGGTCGACACGCCCAGCGCGAGCGCCCCCCACCACTGGCGTCGCGTCCAGTGACGAAGCCGGGGGCGAGTGGCGATGAGCAGGACCACCGCGCCCAGGAGAAAGCGCCAGGCGCTCGTGGCCGAGGCTCCGAGCACCGAAAACACGGGCAGCACGACGGCGGCGCTCCACTGAACGAGCACCACGCCGGCCACGATGAAGCCCGCACCGCCGAGCGTTCGCGGGTCGAACGTCGAGTCGCCTCGGGTCAATGCGTGACCAGGCCCGCGCGATCCGCGTCGAGCGTGTACACCTCTCCGGGAATGGAACGCGCGCGCAAGAACTCTTTGGCCCCGAGGGCCACGTCACCGGCACTCTCGCTGGTCACGAGTCCCAGCATGGACGATCCGGCGCCCGACCAACACGAGCCCGCGGCCCCCGCCTCGCGCAGCGTCCCCAACAGATCGTCGGCGAACTCCAGCAGAGAAGAACGGTGGGGCTGGTGCAACGCGTCGCTCATGGCGGAGGGCACAAACTTTTGATGATCGCCCAGTCCCGCGATCAAGAGACCGAGCGCGCTGAGGTTCGCCACCGCGTCGCTGAAGGCCACGAAGTCGGGCAGCGCCCGCCGCGCGTCACTGGTGGCGAGTTCTTCCTCGGGCACGACCACGACGAATCGCCACACCTCATCGAGGGGAAGCGACCGGGCGATCACCACGCCCTCCTCGTCCACGCTGGCCACCATCAGTCCGCCGTGCACGGAGGCCGCGGCGTTCTCCGCGTGCCCGTCCAGGTCGGCCGCGATCGCTAAGGGATCCGCCGCTCCGGCCGCCGCGGCGGCCGCGGCGGCCAGCGCCGCCGAGGAGCCCAGGCCGCGCGAGAGGGGAATCGAGGAGTTCACGCGCAAAGAGAAGTTCGAGTGACCGAGCACGCCGCGCGCCACGCGAGCGGCTAGATGGCTCTCATCGTCGAACAGCCCGGCTCCACAGCCCTCGGTCGTAATGCTGAACTTCTCCGCCAGTTCCAGGGTGACCTCGACGTAGAGACTGAGGGCCACGGCGAGTGCGTCAAAGCCCGGCCCTAAGTTCGCCGACGTGGCCGGGGCGCGCGAAAACATTGACTCAGCGTAGGCGCTGGAGCAATGTCGGCGGCGCGAGAGAACCGAACGCGCGAAGGGTCAGCGTCACGTGAACGGGCCCACTCACGGCGAGGTGACCCACGACCTCGCCTCGCCGGATGGCGCCCGTGACGGCGCGAAGAGTTACTCTCGCGTGCAGGGGGCCTTCGGCCGGCCACCACCAGTACTCGTGAGAGCTCGTCAGGCCAAAGGCCACCCGACGTCCGTCGAAAGCGAACTCGCCAAAGGCCCGATGACCGACGAAGGTGTAGCTCTGACGCGCGGCGACGGCGGAGTTCGCGAGCGCCAACGCCGCCTCCCCCGCGGGCGTCAACAGGTCGCCCCCCTGCTGGCCCAGCACCACGGCGTAGACCACCCGGGTCTCGCCGCCGTCGCGAAAGGTCATGGCCATCACGTCGCATCCGCCGGCCGCCGCGGTGCGCCCCGACTTCACGCCGATGACGTTGTCGATGCCGACGTCGGGTGTGAAGGAGTCCTCGACGCCCGCGAAGGGCAGGGTGACGCTCGTCTGATCCACGATCGATCGCACGAGCGGCGACTTCATCAAGAGCACCGCGAGGCGCGCCTGGTCGAGGGGGGTGGAGACGTCCTGCGACGACAGACCGGTGACGTCAACGTAGGACGTGTCGGTGAGGCCCAACGCCTGGGCGTCGCTATTCATCTGTTCCACGAACGACTCGCTGGAGTCTGCGACCATATTGGCCAGCATGACGGCGTAGTTGGCGGCCGAGTGCACCAGCACGCCATTTAAGAGGTCGCTCTCGCAGAGTTGCTCGCCCACGGTGACCGGAACGCTCGAGGCGTCCTGTCCCACCAACTGCTCGTATGTCTCTAGATCGTCGGGCGTCACGCTGTGACAGGGTCCCGTCTCGCCGATCGACAGTGGCAGCGCCTGCAGGGCGACGTAGGCGGTCATCATCTTGGTCAGGCTGGCGATGGGCACGGCGCTGTTGTGGTGCGCGCTGAGAACGCCGAGGGCGGGGATATCGAGCGCGGCCTCGCCGACGCTGGGCCACACGAGTGACGCGGAGGCCGGTGACGTCGACACGGACTTCAAGGAAACGTAGACGCGCGCGGGCCGATGAAGCAGCGGTATCTGCAGTGCGACCACGAGGGCGCCCGCCACGACCAGTCCCAAAAGAAGGCCGACGAATCGAGCGAAGAGACCACGTCGCCGTGGATGACGTGAAGCCGAGGGACGCGACAAAACTACAGCGACGTCTGTTGGTCGTACTCTTCGAGCGAGACGAGCACCTTGCGAGCCTTGGAACCGTCGCCCGGTGCGACCACTCCTTCTTGCTCGAGTTGATCCATGATGCGCCCGGCACGCGCAAATCCCACGCGCAGCTTGCGTTGAAGCATTGAGGTGGAGCCGGACTGATTACGAATCACCATCTCTCGGGCCTGGGCGAGAATCTCGTCATCGTCGTCGCCCGATCCCGAACCCGAACCCCCTCGAGAGGAGGGAACGTCGAGGGCCACCACCGACTCGCGCCGGCCACCTTGGCGGCGCCAGGCCTCGACCACGCGACGGACCTCTTCTTCGGAGACCCACGGCGACTGCAGGCGACGGGCAATATTGCTGGAGGCGGTCACGACCAACATGTCACCCTTACCGATCAAGCGCTCCGCGCCCGCCTGGTCCAAGATCACGCGGCTGTCGGCCAGCGACGACACGGCGAAGGCCATGCGACTGGGGATGTTGGCCTTGATGACTCCGGTAATGACGTCGACACTGGGGCGCTGGGTCGCGAGGACGAGATGGATGCCGACCGCGCGGGCCATCTGAGCAATACGCACGACCGACTCTTCCACGTCGCGGGCGGCCACCATCATGAGGTCGTTTAACTCATCCACCAAGATCACGATGTACGGCAGATCTTCGGGGCTGAGCGGCACGGCGTCCGAGGGGAGGCCCGTGGCGCGTTCAAAGGCGTCGGCCACGAGTTCCCGTGAGGTCGGTTCGGGGGTGAGTTCCCCGCGGGCGATCATCTGCTGGTAGCTGGTGATGTCGCGCGCGCCACTCTCGGCCAGAAGGTCGTAGCGACGCTCCATTTCTTTCACGGCCCAGTGCAGGGCGCCGGCCGCCTTTTTGGGGTCGACCACGACGGGAGAGAGGAGGTGGGGCAGGTCGTTGTACTGACCCATCTCCACGCGCTTGGGGTCGATGAGCAACAGCCGCAGTTGGTCCGGGGTCGCGCGCATGACGAGGCTCGTAATGAGGGAGTTCATGGCCGAACTCTTTCCCGCTCCCGTCGCTCCCGAGATCAGCACGTGGGGCATCTCCCCCAGATTCATGATGACCGTGCGCCCGGCGATGTCGCGACCGAGCGGCACGTCGAGGGGGTGCAACGCGAGCGTCGCTTCTTCGGAGGAGAGGAGGTCACCGAGCGCCACCAAGGAGCGCTGGCGGTTCGGAACTTCGACGCCAATGGCCGAGCGGCCCGGGATCGGGGCCAGAATACGAACGTCGGGCGAGGCCATGGCGTAGGCGATGTCTTTGTTCAGGGACGTCACGCGCGACACCTTGACGCCCGGACCGAGTTCCAACTCAAAACGCGTCACGGTCGGACCCACGGTGTAGCCCACCAGGACCGTCTCCACGCCGTGGGCGGCCAGGGCATCGACCAACTCTTCCCCGGCCGCGTCCGTCAAGGAGCGATCAAGCTTTTGATCGCGCGTTCGTTGCAGCAACGAGAGAGGCGGCAGCTCCCACTCGCTGGTCGGGGTTACGTACGTCGGGCGGGCGCGGGTGGTCTCTTCCTCGAAGTCCTCCGCGTCCTCATCCTCTTCATACTCTTCTTCTTCCTCCTCTTCCTCTTCTTCCTCCTCCTCTTCTTCTTCTTCTTCCTCTTCCTCTTCCTCTTCACCGTCGTCGTACTCGTCGTACTCGAACTCTGGTTCGGGCTCCGGCTCGGGCTCCACCAAACGCAACCTCACTCGTCGCGACGGCGCTTCCTCAAGGGCGGTCTCCTCCTCCTCGCCCTCCTCGCCCTCGTCGCGAGCGGGGCGCGCCGTCCACCAACGCGAGAGGACTCGACCGATCGCGGCCAAGAGCGCGCCCACGCCCACCACCAGTGCCCGCAGCCCGACGCCGGTCACAACGATGATGGCGACGACGATCAACGCCAACAAGATGATGGTGGCACCGGCGACGCCAATCCAGCTGGCGAGAGCTCCCCCGGTGCCGACGCCGAGCCAGCCTCCGGCGTGTGCGAGCGCGTGGGTCGTGGCGTGAGTTCCTGGGCGACCTCCGGTGAGGTCCGCGATGCCGCTCACCGCCACCAGCGCGAAGACCCCGCCCCAACTCACGCGGGCGACATCGAACTCCACCTTGCCCGAGACGAGCACCACACCCAGCGCCAGCAGAATGACGGCCAGGGCGTAGCGTCCCGCGCCCAGCGCATCGGAGAGGCCGCGCGCTACCTGGTGGCCCGCGGGGCCCAGGGCGTGAAAGTCGGCCAGCGCCACAAAGAGACCCACGACGAAGAGCGCGACGATCGAGAGGTCGCGCTGGTGGCGTTGCCACAGGTTCGGTTCCGACTCGGTCTTGGCCCGACTCCGAGTGGCCGTCTTTTTTACCGGCTTCTTTTTGTGTCGCGCTTGTACCACAACCATCTAACTTACTAACGACTTGTTGAAAACTTGAACCACTTGATCGATTGCTCTATATCGTTGGGGGTTCCCCAGGGGAATGGTGGCGCGTCGCACCTAGTATGAGCCGATGTTCGCGAGGCGACGTTCAGTGGAGCTCGCGAGCGATGGTTGATCACGACGGCGTCCAGCGCGATTCCGCGACCACGCGCCCGCAGCCTCGCCTCCGCGTAAGTCCAGAAGTGCGTCTCTCACTGCGCGCGGCCTTCTGCATCAGCGTGCCGTTACTTCTCGGCCTCATCATTCATCAACGCCTCTACGCCATCGTGGCGGGCATCGGCGCGCTCTGGGCGATCAGCCAGGACGGACTGGACGCCTGGCACGTTCGCGGTCCGCGCCTGTTGTGGGTGGTCGCCGCCGGAGGGATCGGCGTCGCGCTCGGGAGCACCTTCATTGACCACCACGGCGCGACGTGGGAGTCCATTCTCTTCGTGGGGGTGATCGCGCTCGTGGCCGGGTTCGCCGAGGCCTCCAACCACGCCACCGCCGGGGCCTATCTCTTGATCGGGTCAGTCCTCGGCGTGGGCCTCGAGTTCAAGGGACAGGAGTGGCAGTCGAGTCTGGCGATCGTGATCGGCGCGCTGTGGGTGTACGTCGTGGCGGCGCTGATGGACCGGGTGTTTCATCTAGAAACTCAGCGCGTCTATCTGGCGCGCGCCTTCGACGCCCTCGCCCTCACCGTCGAGGCCCTGGGTACGGCGACGTTCTATCGCGTTCGCGCACAGGCGGTCGCCACCTTGGACCGCGCGCGCGACGTGGTGGGCGCCATCCACCTCGAGTCGTCCAGCACGGAGGAACGCTCGCTCTATCAGTGCCTCATCGTGGCCCTGCGTTGCGGCGAAGCGATCTCGTACTTTGAGGGAAAAGACATTCAGGTGGGACCCCCGGTTGCGGAGGCCCTGCGCGACGTGGCGCGAACGCTCCGATCCGACGGGGCGACGTCGGCCGTATCGACCCTCGCGGCCGTTCGCGATCGATTCACCTCGGTTCCCGCGCTGACGACGGTGGTGGCCCGCGCCTTTGACGTCACCTTGACGGTCGTTGGTCCCCACGCGGTGACCCGTTACCCGACCAAGGGTCTGCTGCCCGTGAAGGAGCGGCTGCGCTTCGCGCTCATCCTCGCCGTCGCGGTGAGCGCGGGTCTCGGCGTCTCGCACGCCCTCGATGGCCCCCACGGTTTTTGGTTGCCCCTCGCGGTGGCGTTCATCCTGCGACCAGACGTCGGACCGGTCATCCAGCGCGCGCTCGCTCGAACCGTGGGCACCACCGTCGGGGTCGGGATCGCGGCGCTGGTCGCCTGGACCGGCAACACGATTCTCGAGCTGATCATCCTCTCGTGCGTCATGGCGGCCATCCAGCCGTGGGCCCAGCGCCGTTCGCACACCCTCTCGGTGATGACGTTCACCCCCATCGTGTTCGTGTTCCTGGGACTGCTCGGCGCGGACAAGGGCCTCTTTGGCGTGCGCATTCTCGACACCGCCATCGGGGCGGCCATCGTCCTCGTCCTCGACGTTCTCTTGTGGACGACGGCTCCCTCACTGCGACCCGTCCAGCAACTCGCCGACGCGCGGGCCGCCTCGGAGCGCTACGGGGCCGAGTCGGCGATCGACAACCCCATTCGGCGTCACCAACTTCGACGGCTGGCGCTGCGCGCGGTCGCCACCGCTCGAAACTCGGTCGTCTCGGCGCGCTCCGAGCCGCGCCTGCTTCGCCGACTCGATCCCACCAGCGTGGCGCAGCTGAACGACATCGAGCGCTCGATTGACGCCCACACCGTGGCGCTGCTGGAGAACGACCAAGGTCAGTAACCGGGGGCCCTCGCGCCCGCCATAGGCTGAGCCCGTGAACAGAGAACCCGACGCCTCCACGCGAAAACTGGCCGAACGCACGGGCGCCCACGCCGTACGCTGCGAGGTCGTCTCGACCACGCGGCTCAGCCCGTCCCTCGTGGAGGTCGCGCTTCGCGGCAGCGCCGTTTTGCTCGGCGGCGCGCCCGGCAACGACGTGATGATCCGTCTCAGTGACGCGAACGGTCGCCTGGTGAGCCGCCGCTACAGCGTGCGCGAGGTCGACGCCGACACGGACGAGTTGACCCTGTGGGTGACGACCGACCACGAGGGTCCGGGCAGCACCTGGGCCCAGAGCGCCAAAGGCGGCGACGAGATTGACGTCATTGGCCCGCGGGGCAAGATCCTGCTCGACCCCCTGGCCGACTGGCATCTCTGGATGGGTGACGTCAGTGCGCTGGCCGCGGCGTACCGGATGGCCGCCAGCATCGAGGTCCCGGGTCGGGCCATCTTCATCATCGAGGTCGACGCCATCGATGACGCCCTGGGGGCGACCTTCGACGAGGCGCTGGGCGTGACGGGCATCTTCGTCGAACGCCGCGGCCGCGAGCCGAACGATCCCGCCGGGCTACTGAGCGGACTGGCCGCCTTCGAGCTACCGGCGGACCTCGGTCACGTCTATCTCTTTGGAGAGTTTCACGTCGTGCGCGCGCTGCTCGTCGCGGTCGCGGACCGAGGAGTCGCGGCCGAACAGATCAGCCACAAGCCCTACTGGCGAAGCGGTCTCAGTAACGCCGAGCACGGAGAGCCCGACAAGTCCTAACGCTTTCTCGAGCTACTCCGATCGCGCGCAGCGCTCGTCCAAGTGCTCGAGCGTCGTGGTCATCGCCTCTCGCCACACGTTGCCGTCGTCGATCGCCTCACGCAGCCACGCGGGCGCCCGAGAGCAGTCAAAGAACTCCGTGACGATCGTGGCCCCGGCGCCGTCCGGCACGAGGTCGTATCCCCACTGGTGACCCGCCGGCCCCTCGCCCTCCACGTCGGCTCTGGCGGGCTCCCACACGAGGCGTCGGTCCGGAACGAACTCGACGACGTGGTTGCGCATGGTGTAGTCGCCGTTTCTTTCGTGGTGCATCTTCATGAGGAAGGTGTCGCCCACGCCGGTGATCGTGGTGTTCCCGCCGCCGTCTCGGAGCATCCCAGAGCCGTCGAAACTCGGATGTCCCGCCGGATCGCTCAGGAGCGTGAAGATCTCGTGGGCCGGGGCGTTGATGCGTCGGGTCACCGAGATCGAGACCTCTTCGTTCGTTGTCACTGTTCCCCTTTCGCCCGAGCGAGCTCGGGCTCTTCGTTGGTCGTCTCGACTGTCAACGAGACAGACTTCCCGCGCGAGAGAAACTCATCGACCTCAGAACACCAGCACCGAGGAGAGAATGACCGGCTGGCGCCGATAGCGCTGACCGAGCAGTCGACCCGCGGCGCGCTGGGCCACCTTGGAGAGCGAGTCGCCGTCGAGATTGCCCTCGCCGATCGCCTCGTGCAGCGCGTTGCGCACCTCGGTCGTGAGATTGACGAGCACGTCGGCGTCACTCGCCCCCTCGAACCAGCCCCGGGCGCTGACGGTGACGGCCTGGGCAATCGTGGCCCGATCACGATCGACGCCCGCCGAGATCAGCAGCACGCCGTACTCGGCCAGCATCCGACGTTCCTCCAAGGGACGCTCGTCGAAGTCGCCGTCGTTGCCGTCGATGTAGTGAAAGCCGGCGGGCACTTTTCCGGCGCGACGAATCCCCTTCTCCGACACCTCGATCTGATCGCCGTCCTCGCAGATCAACACGTGACGCGGGCTGAGGCCCATGGAGACGGCGAGCTCGGCGTGATGAACGAGGTGCCGGTACTCGCCGTGCACCGGGACAAAGTTCTTCGGTCGCAGGAGCTGTTGGAACGTGCGAAGTTCACCCTGACGCGCGTGGCCGGAGGCGTGAATGGGCTCTTGGCTCGAGTCGATGACTTCGGTCGCTTCGCGGTGCAGGTCATCGATCACGCGACCGACCGACCACTCGTTGCCGGGAATGGGGTGTGAGCTGAGGATGATGGTGTCATCGGCTCCGACCTTGAAGTTCCGGGCGTCGCCGCGCGAGAGGCGCGACAGCACCGCGAGGGGCTCCCCTTGGCTGCCGGTGCAGACCACGCACACCTCACCCGGCGCGAAACGGCTGATGTTCTCCACGTCAATGATGTCGGCGCTGTCCACTTTCAGGAGGTGCATCTTGCGGGCCAGCTTGACGTTCGCCTCCATTGATCGTCCCATGAAGGCGATCTTGCGGCCGGTCTCGTGCGCGACGTTGGAGATCTGTTGAATGCGGTGGATGTGGCTCGCGAAACAGGCAACGACCATCCGGCGGTCGGGGCGCTCCAGGAACAGTCGGCGCAGAGCCGAGCCCACGCTGCTCTCCGAGGGCGTGAAGCCGGGTTCTTCGGCGTTGGTGGAGTCGGCGAGCAGGAGGGCCACGCCCTCATCGCCGAGGGCGGCCAGTCGATTGATGTCCGTGCGGCGCCCGTCGATCGGCGTCAGGTCGAGCTTGAAGTCACCCGAGTGCACCACGATGCCCACCTTGGTGTGAAAGGCGATGGCCAGGGCGCTGGGCACCGAGTGCGTGACCGGGATGAACTCCACCTCAAAGGGCCCGATACGCCGGCGTTCGCCGTCGGCGACCTCGATGAACGTGAGATCGTGCGCGACCTTGGCCTCACTCAGGCGGTGACGAGCGAAACCCAAGGTCAGCGGGGAGCCGTAGATGGGAACGTTGACATCCTTCACCAGGTAGCGCAACGCCCCGGTATGGTCCTCGTGACCGTGAGTGAGCACGATGGCGTCCACGCGGTCGCGCCGCTCGATCAGCCAGCGAAAGTCCGGCAGGATGATGTCGACGCCGTACATCGTGGGCTCGGGAAACATGAGACCGGCGTCCACCACGACGATGCGACCGTCCTGCTCGATCGCCGCACAGTTTCGTCCGATCTCGCCCAGTCCGCCGAGGAAGGTAACGCGCAGAGTGTCAGGCACGGGCGGTCTTTAGCGACGCCACGATCTCGACCGCCGCGGCGTCGAGGTCGGGATCACTCGGGCCGTGGGGCAGTCGGCACTCCCCCACGCGAAAGCCCAGCGCCCGCAACGCCGACTTGGCCGGCATGGGGTTGGGGTAGCGCTCGGAGTTTTCGAACTCAAAGCTCCTCGCCGCGACCTCATTCAGTCGTCGGGCCTCGACCCAGTCCCCCCGCACCGCCGCGTGCACGATGCCCGCGACCTCGGGCCCGGCCCAGTGGGCGGCCACCGAGACGATGCCGACCGCGCCCACCCCGAGGAACGGCAACAGCATCGAGTCGTCGCCGCTGTAGAGGTCGAAGCCGTCACCCAGGACGACCTTGGTGTGGGCCGCCGACACGGTGTCACCCGACGCGTCCTTCATGGCGACGATGTTCTTGTGCTGGCGCGCCAGGTTGATCGTGGTGGCCGCGGCGATCTTTCGGCCGGTGCGTCCGGGCACGTCGTAGAGCATCACGTCGAGCGGGGTGCTCTCGGCGATGGCGCTGAGGTGACCCGCGATACCGGCCTGGTTCGGGCGGGCGTAGGCCGGCGTCGTGGCCAGCACGCCGGCCACGCCCGTCGACTTCACCTGGGTGGTCAGGGCGACGGACGCTTGGGTGTTGGCGAACGTGCTGCCCGCGAGCACGGGAACGGTGACCGCTTCGGCGACGCAGGAGAAAAGGTCGAGCTTTTCCTCGTCGCTCAGCGACGAGCCTTCGCCGGTGGAGCCGGCGACCACCAACCCTTCGCTACCCTCGCGCACCAAGAACTTGGCGAGCTCGGCCGCGACGGAGAAGTCGAGCGAACCGTCGGGACCAAACGGGGTGACCATGGCCGTTAGGACTCGTCCAAAACGCGGCTCGCTCATGCTCCGAAGTTACCAGTTGCCCCGCGCGACACTCTCAGATGATCAAGGACGAGATGCCGTCGATGAATTTCGGCGTGGTATCGACCGCGTCGAGCGCGACGGCGACACCGTGCACGAAGCTCTGACGGTCGAAGGAGTCGTGACGGATGGTGAGCCCCTCGCCGGGCGAACCGAACAAAACCTCTTGGTGCGCGACGAGCCCCGGGAGTCGAACCGAGTGGATCTTGACGCCGTCCGCGCCGTCGGCGCCGCGCGAGCCCGCCACGGTGAAGCGGGTCGTTCGATCAGCGAGGGGGGCTTGGTGCGCCGCGCGGCGGGCGTCGGCGATCTGTCGAGCGGTCGCCAACGAGGTGCCCGAGGGCGCGTCGACCTTTTGGTCGTGATGGAGCTCCACAATCTCCACGCGATCGAAGTACGGCGCGGCGGCGGCGGCGAATCGCTCGGTGAGAACGGCCCCCACCGAGAAGTTCGAGGCGACCACCACGCTGACGCGTTCGCCGGTGTCGTGCAGGCTCTGGCGCTGCTCGTCGGAGAGTCCCGTGGCCCCGACCACCAGGGCCACCACGTGCTCGGCGCACCAGGTCGCCGATCGCGCCACGCCCTCGGGTGAGGAGAAGTCCACGACCGCGTCGATGGATCCCGCGTCCAGCTCATCGAGCGACCTCGCGTGTCGGGCGCCGAAGAGTTCGCGGGGCACCCGCTCGTCCACCAGGGCCGCCACGGTGAATCGACCCGTGGCGCTCAGGCCCTCGGCGAGCGCCTGACCCATCCGACCGGCGCCGCCGACGATTGCCAGTGATTTCACGACAGAACCTTACGCCGTCGGCGCTGACGCAGGAGAAGAACCGACGACACGCCGAGCCACACCACGAGGGACACGGCCGAGGCCGCCGTGCTGACTTCGATGTAGGGCGCGTGATAGTGAAAGTGAATCACCCACCGGCCCGCGGGCACGTCCACCTTCTCGACCAGTCCCGCTCGGGTGACCTTGAGTTGCTTCACCTGGCCGGTCGCGTCGTTGACGGCGGTCGCGCGCCAGCCCGGCAGGAAGGCCTCGCTTCGCTCCAGCGCACTCGCGCGGTGCAGCGTGACGCTCACCCAGGCGTCACCCCACTCGGCGGTACGAATCTTCGTGACCGTTCCCGAGGACGGTGTCACCAGCCAGGCGCGGGGATCCAAGCTGGTGGCCTTAAAGACGGAGAACGTGTCTTGGGTCGAGGTGAGCTTCCACTTGGTGGTGGCGACCGCCAACTGAAAGTTGGTATCCAGGCGATAACTCGATGTCGAGTCCACCGGCGTGACGACCGTGTCACCCACCGTCACGCCGGTCGGTGAGGACACGAGAATTCCCGCCGCCAACGCCCCCTTGAAGTCGGCGACGCCGCGGATGTACCCGCCGGGAAAGGTCCAGCGATGTCCCGGGACGACGCGTCCTGTCGCGTCGAGTAACTGGATGGAGATGGTGCTGGAGGAGATCACGTGGTTGTCCACGCCCGTGAGATGGACCAGCCCCACCCGAAGCAGTCGGCCGAAGTAGCGGCGAAGTGACGGGGCCGCCGTCTGCTTCACGCAGCCGTGGGGAACGTGGCGAGTGAAGTCCGTGGAGGTCATGAGCTGCGACGAGGAGATAGCGATCGCCCCGAGGCGTAGTTGCGTGAACGTCCCCGCCGCGAGGTGACAGGCGTTCAGGGCGGCCTGGGGGTGCGTGCCCGTCGCGTCGTCGTAGATGTTGGAGATCAGTGAGCCGTACCCCTGGACGCTGGCCATGTTGGTGAAGACGTTCATGTTGGGCTCACCGAGCAGTCGATAGACGTTGGTGTGCTCCCCCGCCGCGTCGACCAGGGCGAAGCGACCACCGCTGGCGAGGAGGCGTTGCGCGTAGGCCGGCGACGCCTCGCGAGGACCCTGACCTCCAATGAGGCCCGACGACGTAAAGAGAAGAAAGACCACGAGGTCCGCGGCGAGCACCACCATTAACACGGCGAACAGACGCCGGGAGTGTTGGGCGAGGAACAGCACCGCGAGCGCCGCCACCAGGGCGATGATGAGGTGCAGTTCGTTGGAGGTTTTGAGACCCTCCTCAAGGTTCACGTTGCCCCCCGAGATATGGATCTTGTTCAGCACCCAGGGTCCCCAGCCGAGCAAGAGGGCCGAGCCCGCCACGATGGCGAGGGCCGGCGCGGCCGTCACCCAGCGAGACCTCGAGCCCAGGCCCGCGCGCGAGGTGGCACCGTCACGCACTCGCTGCAGCCACCAACCCAAGAAGACGCTCAAGGGGAAGTCCACCAGGATCACGCTGCGACTCTGAAGCCGCGTCGAGCCGTAGAGGGGAATCTTGTGAAAGATGTGACCGAGGGGGGTGAAGCTTCCCCAGGTGGCGAAGAGACCCACCACCAAGATGACGACGTAGATCACGTAGTCACGGTCGGCGCCGCGCCAACCCCGCCAGCTCACGCGAGTCAGAAAGGCCACCCCGGCCACCAGCGCCAGGACCCCGGCGTATCCCGTCACCTCGGCCAGGTTGTAGTTGGCGAAGAAACCGGGCTGGCCGAAGGCGCCGTTCCCGCCAAAGAGATTGGGGGTGAAGAGGAGCGCGCTCCAGCGCGCGGCCAGCGATCCCGCGCCAAAGTAGGCGTAGCTGATGGAGTTGCGCTCGGAGAAGTTAATGAACGACCACCCGGGCAGCAGTTGGATCAACCCAATGCCGAGTCCCCACCCAAATCCCACCGCGAGGGTGGCGACGTAGGCGACGCGCAGGCGCCAGGAGTTCAGCCAGTACGAACTGCGCAGAATCAACACGCAGGGAACGACCACGATCGTGAGCAGTTCGATGGACGAGATGGCGCGCGGTTCGCCCGAGAGGAACGTCACTCCCCACAGCGCCGCGACCCCGAGCGCCCACGGAAGTCCGACGCGCGCGAGTTCGAAGAAGCTCGCGTCGGACTCGACGCGAGTCAGTCGACGTGAGAGCGCCAACATGAGCAGCATCCCCCAGGGGATGAAGGAGTATCCCTGAATCACGCCGAGGTGAACCATCTGGCCGATCATCGCCCCGAAGTAGGCGTAGCTGAGGCCGGCCACGAAGGCGGGCACCGTGCCCACCCGGTGCCAGCGCAACAGGGCGAACATGCCGAGCGAACCCGTCACGTAGATCACGATCATGTTGAAGACCCAGGCCACGAGGGGCGGGATGAAGGCAAAGATGATCGTGAGCGGATAGAGCGCCCCCGCGTTCAGCCCCCCCAACAGCGGCGTACCGGAGTTCGTCAGCGGGTCCAGGAGCGGAAGGTGACCGGTGGCCAGTTGGCGACCGGCGAGCACCCGGAGCGGAAAGTTTTGGATCAGGTTGTCGGCGTCGATGGCCGGGTGACCAACGAGGGCCGGAACGATGAAGAGCAGCGAGGGGATGATCACGAAGATCGCCACGGCCCGGCGGTCCCCCCGGGCGAGCGGCCGCCACCAGGGCGTGAGATCCGACGGTTCGAGATCGGTACTCATTGTTCCCACGCTAGGAAAAACCGAAGGACCGTGTCGCGCATGCTTCGACGCGACACGGTCCTTCGTTACTTAGTTAGCGTCGGCGCGGACGAGGACTACGACGTCCGCCACCATCTCCGTCACTGAAGGTCGGGCCCCCCGGGCCGAGGTCGCCGATCTCGCCGGCCAGCTCGGCCTCGAAGCTCGCCTCGAAGGACGAGGAGGCGGCGTTCGACGCCGCGGGGCGCTCAGCACGCTCGGGCCGGTCCGAACGGTCACGGCTCTCGCGCTCGGGGCGCTCCGAGCGTTCCCGGCTCGGGCGATCGGAGCGATCCGAACGCTCGCGGCGAGGCTCTTCCACCACGTCGGGGAAGTCCCCGACGAGCGACAGTGAGACCTTGCCCTGAGGGTCGATGTCATCGACCTTGACTTCGAGGGCCTGACCCAACTCGAGTACGTCCTCCACCTGGCCAATGCGCTTGCCGCCGTTGAGCGGTGCCAATTTCGAAATGTGCAAAAGACCGTCGCGGCCCGGCAGGATGTTGATGAACGCACCGAACTTGGCGATGGACACGACGCGGCCCTGGTAGACCGCTCCGACGTCCGCCGAGGGCGGGTCGAGGATCAGCGAGATACGACGTCGCGCTTCTTCCACGGCTCGTCCGTCCTTCGCCCCAATGGTGACCGTGCCGACGACCCCGTCGTCGTCCACGGCGATGTCGGCGCCCGTCTCTTGCTGGAGGGTGTTGATGACTTTGCCCTTGGGTCCAATGACCTCACCGATCTTGTCGATGGGAATCTCCATGGACACGATCTTGGGCGCCACCTCGGCCACTTCGCTGCGGGGCTCGGCGATCGTGTCGGTCAAGACCTTCAGGATCGTGAGTCGGGCGTCCTTCGCCTGGTGCAGCGCCTTGGCCAGCACGTCGGCGGGCAGACCGTCGATCTTGGTGTCGAGTTGCAGGGCGGTCACGGCGTCGGCCGTACCGGCGACCTTGAAGTCCATGTCACCGAAGGCGTCTTCGGCGCCGAGGATGTCGGTCAGGGTGACGTAGTTGCCACCCTCGTAGACGAGACCCATGGCGATACCGGCCACGGGGGCCTTGATGGGCACGCCGGCCGCCATCAACGACAGGGTCGAGCCACAGACTGAGCCCATCGAGGTGGAGCCGTTCGACTGCATGATGTCCGACACCACGCGAATGGTGTAGGCGAAGTCCTCTTCGCTGGGCAACACCGGTACCAAGGCACGCTCGGCGAGCATGCCGTGACCGATCTCGCGGCGCTTGGGTGCGCCCACGCGTCCGGTCTCACCGGTGGAGAACGGCGGGAAGTTGTAGTGGTGCATGTAGCGGCGGAACTCATCGGGCGAGATGGTGTCGAGCTGCTGACGCATGCGGGGCATGCCCAGGGTCGTGACGTTGATCACCTGGGTCTCGCCGCGCTGGAAGAGCGCCGAGCCGTGGGTCATGGGAAAGAGGTCCACCTCGGCCGACAGCGGGCGAATGTCCGTGAGGCTACGTCCGTCGATGCGCACCCCGTCGTCGATGATGCGCTCGCGGACGAGCTTCTTGGTGAGGGAACGAATCGCCGCCTTGATCTCGCTGGCGCGTCCTTCGAACTCGCTGCCGATCTGCTCGGTGATGGACTTGGCGGCCGCGTCGAGCGCCTCGGCGCGAGCGGCCTTGGTCGTGATCTTGTTGGCCTCGGCGAGCGCCGACTTGCCCACCGCTTCGACGCGGGCGTACACGTCGTCTTGGTAGTCGGCGAAGGTCTCGTAGGGGAAGACGGGTAGTGGGCCGCGGTCGGCGATGAAGTCGCGAACGAGTTCACGCTGCAGGTTGATCGCCTCGCGAATCCAGAGTTTGGAGGCCTCGAGTCCGGCGGCGAGGACCTCTTCGGTGACCTTGGGGGCGCCGTCGAGGTACTTCTCGAAGGAACCCTCGGTGCCACCGGCCTCGACCATCATGATGGCGACGTCGGCCTCGGTTGAGTCACTCAGGGCGCGTCCGGCGACCACCAGCTCAAAGACCGAGGCGTCACCTTCTTGGTACGTGGGGTGCGGCGCCCACTCACCGTCGGTGGTGTAGGCCATGCGCACGGCCCCGATGGGTCCGTCAAAGGGGATGCCCGAGATCATCAACGCGGCCGACGCGGCGTTGATGGCGAGGATGTCGTGCGGGTTTTCCTGGTCGGCGCTGAAGATCGTGCCGACCACCTGGACCTCGTTGCGAAAGCCCTTGGGGAAGGACGGGCGCAACGGACGGTCAATGAGTCGACAGATGAGAATGGCTTGGTCCGAGAGTTTTCCCTCGCGACGAAAGAACGCCCCGGGAATCTTCCCCGCGGCGTAGGCCCGCTCTTCGATGTCGATCGTGAGGGGAAAGAAATCCATTCCCTCTCGCGCTGTCTTCGCCGCGGCAACCGTGGCGAGCAGGATGGTGTCGCCGATACGGGCAAGAACTGCGCCGTCGGCTAGTTGGGCGAGGTGACCGGCTTCAAAACTCATGGTCTTGTCGGTACCCGTTATGGGACTACTGACGCGAATCGCGTTAGTCATTTGGTGGCTCCTATGTGTAGCAACACCCGCCCGAATCCCAGTGGGCAACCTTCGCACGAGGCGACTGTCCTCCACTGGCTTTCGGGGCCTCGGATGTTGAACACGTCGACGGCGTCGACGTGCGTTGTGCGGCTAGCGACGAATGCCGAGTCGGCCGATCAACGCGCGGTAGCGCTCCACGTTGCCTTTTTGCACGTAGTCCAGCAGTCGACGGCGTTGACCAATGAGCTTCATGAGTCCGCGGCGGGTGTGATGATCGCCCTTGTGAACCTTGAGGTGCTCGGTGAGATGCGAGATCCGGGCTGTCAAGAGCGCGACTTGAACCTCGGGCGAGCCGGTGTCCGTGTCGTGGGCTCGAAAGTCCTCGATGATCTGGTGCTTCTCAGTCATAACGTCTGTGCCTTATTTGAGTCGGGGGTCCCGTTGCGAGCCGCCAACGAGACGACCCACATGATCAGCGTCGCTGACCGAATATCTATGTTAGCAGGAGTGACTCGTCGAGCGACTCGGCGTCAAACATTTGCTGGGTTTTCTCGACGTCACGCCCGATCTGTGCGACGAGTTCGTCGACGCTCGTAAAGGTCGTCTGGTCGCGCAGGCGCGTGAGAAACGCCACGTTCAGCGCGCGACCGTACAGCTCACCCGCGAAGCCCACCACGTGGACTTCCACCAAGAGCGCACCGTCGTCGTAGAACTGGGGTCGCGTGCCCACCGAGATCGCGGCCGGCCACCACGCCCCCTCGAGGAACGTCGCCCCGGCGTAGACGCCCTCCGCGGGCAGAGCCTGCTCGCGCGCCACGCTCAGGTTGGCGGTAGGAAAGCCCAGGGCCTCTCCGCGATTGTCGCCGTGCTCGACCACTCCGTGCAGCACGAAGGGTCGTCCCAGCACGCGACGGGCTTCGCCCAGGTCGCCGCGCTCCAGCGCACCTCGCACCGCGCTGGAGCTCCATCTCGTGCCGTCTCCGTGCGTCGGCGCCGCGACGACGTCAAATCCGCTGGCCCGTCCGACCTCGCGGAGGAGCGCGAGGGTGCCTTCGCGATTGTGCCCGAAGTGAAAGTCCTCGCCGACGATCACGCACCGCGTCCCCAACTCGTGAACCAGCACTCGATCGATGAAGTCGCGCGCGGACTCGCGCGCCAGTTCCTGGTTGAAGGTCAACACGCGTACCTGTTGAACCCCGAGGGCGGCGAGACCCTCCAGTCGTTGCTCGAGGGTGGCCAGCTGACGCGGGGCATTTTCTGGGGCGAGCACGCTGGCCGGTGACGGATCGAAGGTCACGACGGTCGGCGTGGCCCCGTAGCGATCGGCCAACTCGATCAGCTCCGCGATGACCGCGCGATGCCCCAAGTGCAGGCCGTCAAAGACCCCGATCGCGACCACGCATCGCTCGTCGGACGTCGCATCCGCGTCGTGGAGCACTTTCATGACTGGCAACCTACTCCGAGGTCTCGGCGACACCGGGCAAAATAACCACGGGTTGCCAGGAGTCTCCGCGACGTCGCAGTACGCCGACGAGGTGACCGGCGTCGTTCAGCGCGGCGATCTCTTCACTCTCTCGTGGCTCCAGGGCGACCCGCTGGCCCATGCGCAGTTTCTTCTCTTCCTCTGCGCTGACGCGAATCGACTCCAGGTGCTCCACGAAGGCCCGCGGCGCCAAGAGCACCGGTACGTCTTCACTGATGCGATTGTCGAGTTCGTAGTAGGTCAGCGCGTCACCCACGTGATGGGAGCCGCTCGAGAGTCGACGGAGGGCGCTCAGATGACCCAGCGTGCCGAGTCGTTCGGCCAGGTCGCTCATGAGTACCCGCACGTACGTGCCCACCGAACAGGTCACGTCAAAGGACCAGCGGGACTCATCCAGTGGCGCGAGCGACAACTCGTGCACCGTGATCCAGCGAGGCTGGCGATCGATGACCACGCCCTCGCGCGCCAGCGCGTGGAGCCGTTGACCGTTCACCTTGATGGCCGAGACCATGGGCGGGATCTGTTCTTGCTCACCGAACAGGCTGGACGCCGCGGCGTTCACGTTCTCTTGCGTCAGGGTCGGCACGGGCGCGGTCTCGATCACCGTTCCGTCGGCGTCGAGTGAGTCGGTGCGGACACCGAACGTGACGACCCCTTCGTAGCGCTTGACCTCGCTCTGGGCGAAACGAAGCAGCCGGGTCGAGGGACCGACGCCCAGGATCAGCAGACCCGTGGCCATGGGATCGAGCGTGCCGGCGTGTCCCACGCGTTGTTCGTTCAAGACGCGTCGGACGTGACCCACCACGTCGTGGCTGGTCACCCCCTGGGGCTTATCAATTAAGAGGAGCCCGTTACTCGTCATCGTGACGCTGGCGACGTAGGAGCTCATCAATGGCTTCGGCACTGGCGATCGCGGGGTCGACCACGAAGGCCAGCTTCGGCGTGCGCTTCAGGCGCGTCTGAGCATTCACGGACGCTTGTATCTGAACGCGACGCTCCTCCAGGGCTTCCTTCGCCTGGTCCGAGACCGAGTCCAAGTACACCTTCGCGTGACGAAGGTCCGGCGACGTCTCGACCCCGGTGACGGTCAAGAAACCGAGACGTTCGTCGACGTCGGAGATCCGCACGAGCTCATCGGAGATGACCTCGCGCAAGATCTGGTTGACCCGCGCGGAGCGTGGGTAGGGGTGGTTCGAACCGGAGGACCGCGCCATGGCTTATGCCGTGCGCGGAATCTCGCGCTCTTCGTAGGTTTCGATGATGTCACCAGACTTGAGGTCCTGGTAGTCCGAGAGTCCGATGCCGCACTCAAAGCCCGAGGCCACTTCTCGCGCGTCGTCCTTGAAGCGACGAAGCGACGTGATGGTGCCCTTCCAGATGATCGTGCCCTCACGAAGGAATCGCACCTTCGAGCCACGAGTGATCACCCCGTCGCGAACGAAGCAACCGGCGATGGCGCCCACGCGCGGGATGCGGAACACTTCGCGCACTTCCGCCTCGCCCGTGACAACCTCTTCGTACACCGGCGTCAAGAGGCCCAGCATGGCCGACTCGATCTCTTCGATCAACTTGTAGATGATCTCGTAGGTGCGGATCTGCACGCCTTCACTGGCGGCCAGTTCACGACTGCGCTTGTCCGGGCGAACGTTAAAACCGATGATGGTCGCGTTCGAGGCCTTGGCGAGTTGCACGTCGTTCTCGGTAATGCCACCCACGCCGCGGTGCACGATGACGAGTTTCACGTCCTCGCGCTCGAGCTTCTTCAACGACTCGGTGCAGGCTTCCAGGGAACCCTGCACGTCAGCCTTGAGCACGATGTTGAGCGTCGCGGTCTCGCCGCGCTGGATCTGCTCGAAGAGGTCTTCGAGCCGCGCCCCACTGGAGGAGGCGACCGGCTGTTGCCCGACGAGCCGGGTACGTTGCGCGCGCGCTTCGGCCAGTGAACGCGCGTGCGCCAGGTCGCGCGCGACGCGCATCTCATCACCCGCGAAGGGCGGCTCGCTGAAGCCGAGGATCTGCACGGGCGTCGAGGGACCCGCGCTCTTCACCTGCTTGCCCTGATCGTTGATGAGCGCCTTGACCTTGCCAAAGGCCGGACCGGCCACGACGGGGTCTCCCACCTGCAAGAGACCCTTCTGCACCATGACGGTGGCGACGGGGCCGCGGCCCACTTCGAGGTTCGCCTCGAGCACGGTACCGACGGCGCGACCGGTCGGTCGAACGGCGAGTTCCCCGATCTCGGCGACCAGCAACACCTGTTCTAGGAGTTCGTCGATGCCCGTTCCCTGCAACGCGGAGATCTCCACGACGATGGTGTCGCCACCCCACTTTTCGGGAACGAGACCCTGCTCGGACAGCTGTTGCAGGATCCGATCGGGGTTGGCGTCGGGACGGTCCATCTTGTTGATGGCGACGATGATCGGCACCTCGGCCAGCTTGGCGTGCTCGATCGCTTCGATCGTTTGGGGCATCACCCCGTCATCGGCCGCGACCACGAGAATGATGACGTCGGTGACCTTGGCGCCGCGGGCGCGCATGGCTGTGAACGCTTCGTGACCCGGGGTGTCGAGGAAGGTGATGGATTTGCCGTGCCAGGGGACCTGGTAGGCGCCAATGTGCTGGGTAATGCCACCGGCCTCACCGGCCACCACGTTGGTCTTTCGAATCTTGTCGAGCAACAGCGTCTTGCCGTGGTCGACGTGGCCCATCACGGTCACCACCGGCGACCTCGGGGTCGCGGCGATCAGGTCGTCTTCGTCGTCCTCGTCGAAGAACTTCGCCAGAAGTTCCGCTTCCTTCTGCTCACCGGGATCGACCAGGTGAACTTCGGCGCCGAGTTCCGCGGCGTAGAGCTCGATCATGTCGTCACTGAGGCTCTGCACCGCGGTCACGATCTCGCCTTGCAGAAACAAGAAGCGAAGGATGTCGGCGGCGCTGCGATTGAGCTTCGGACCGACGTCTTTGGCGGTGGAGCCGCGCTCGATGATGATCTCACCCTCGGGCACCGCGGCGCTGCTCGGCTGCCAGGTCGTCATCTGGGTCGGCTCGAGCTCCTCGACGTTTCGGCGACGCCGACGCGTTACCTTGCGCTGAGAGCCACGAGGTCCGCCCCCACCGCGTGCGGGACCACCGCTGCGACTGGCGCCCGCGGCGGGCGCACCGCCCCCGGCGGGAGCGCCGGGGCGAGACGAACTAAATCCACCGCCCCCCGGACGAGATGGACCGCCGGTGCGCGGGGCACCGGTGCTCGGGCGCGCGCCCATCGGACGGGGACCGCTCGAGGGTCCCCGTCCGGGGCCCCCACTGGGCATCGGGCGACGGACACCCGGCGGCGGGGGGATCGGACGGCCGGAGGGACTCATCGGTCGGCCCGGCGGCGGCGGAATGGGCCGGCCGGTGTTGGGGCTGACGGGCGGGCGTTGACCAACGTCGCCGGTGCTGCGAGGGGTGGGGCGAATGGTCGTCGGCCCATCGGGCGAGACACTGCGCGTGGGCGCGGGCTTGGGCGGTACGACCCGAGAGCGCACGACCTGGGGGCGAACCGTGGGGGCGTCGGCGACGGGAGCCGGCGCCACCGCGGCCGGTTCTGACGGCGCGTCCGCCGTGATGATCGGCGCGGCGACCGGTGCTTCGGGAGCGGGAGAGGGTGTGCTCGGCGCGCGCGTGGGTCGCGGCGCGGGCGGCGCCGGAGCCTCGCTCGGCGCGGCGCTGGCCTTCGTCGCCTTGGTCGCCTTCGTGGCTTTTTCGGCCTTGGGGGCGTCAGCGGGCACCTCGCGACGTAGTCCGTCCGCGTCAGCCCGCCGTCGGATGCGGTCCGCCTGGGCGTCCTCAATCGACGCCGAGGGACTCGAGGCGCCGATGCCTAGTTTTTGGGCGAGTGCCAGCAACTCTTTGCTCGTGAGCCCGAGTTCTTTAGAGAGCTCGTGCACTCGTATTTTCTTTGGAGCCAAAACGTTCCCTTACTTCGTGTCCCCGCACGTTCGGCGGGCACAGTTTCCTATTCTTTCACAACTTCGGCGTTTTCCCGGTCGCCAGACCGCGTACCACCGCTACTTCCGACTCGCCGACACCGGCGCGTAGAGCCCGCGCGAGGTGGGTGACGCGAACTTCTCCCCCACAGGCCCGGTCGCGACACCACCACACGCCACGACCTTCGCCCCGCCCGAGGTACCACGTACCGTGAGCGGTGCGACCCGCGCGCACCAGGTCGTCGTCGCTGCGGCGACGTCGACACACTACGCACGTCCGTGTCGGGGCTATGCCTCTTCCTCCGTGACCGACTCCACCACGACTACTTCTTCGACGTCACCGTCAGCGTCGCTCATCACGCTGTCCACCACGACCGCCTCAACCGTGCCGTCCTCCGCCACGACTGCGGCGACCGTCTCGTCGACGACCACGTCGCCCTCGGTCCAGACCTCTTCGACGACCTCGTCCTGGCCCTCGTTCTCGGAGCGGATGTCGATGCGCCAACCGGTGAGTCGCGCGGCCAAGCGCGCGTTCTGACCCTCTTTACCGATGGCCAGCGAGAGCTGCTGGTCGTGGACGATCACCGTGGCGATGCCCTCAACCTCATCGAGGCGCACTTCACGCACGCGCGCGGGCTGCAGGGCGGACTGGATGAACTCCACCGGGTCGTCACTGTAGGGCACCACGTCGATGCGTTCGGAGCGAAGTTCGTTGGTGATGTTGCGCACTCGTGATCCCCGGGCGCCGACGCACGCGCCGACGGGATCGATCATCTGATCGTTCGAGGCGACGGCGATCTTCGAACGGTGACCCGGTTCGCGCGCCAGCGCCTTGATCTCCACGATGCCGTTCGCGATCTCGGGCACTTCGATCTCGAAGAGCTTCGCGACCAGCGCCGGGTGCGTGCGGGACACCACGATCTGGGGCCCCTTGTTGGTCTTTCGCACCTCGACGATGTACACCTTGATGCGCGCCCCGTGCTCGTAGCGCTCGAAGGCGATCTGCTCGGCTTGGGGCAGGAGGGCTTCCACCCGACCGAGGTCGAGCAGCGTGTAGCGGTTGTCGTTCTGCTGGACGGTTCCCGAGACGATGTCGCCTTCACGGTTGGCGAACTCTTCGTACATCTGGCGGCGCTGAATGTCGCGGATCAGCTGCATCAGGACCTGCTTGGCCGTCTGGGCCGCGATGCGACCAAAGTCCTCGGGCGTCGCGTCCCACTCACGCGTGACGTTGCCCTCGAGGTCTAGTTCGAGACCCCACACCTTGATCTCACCGGTCTCGGGATTGATCTCGACTTCGGCGTCTTCGGCGGAGTCGGGACGGCGCTTGTAGGCCGCCAGCAGCGCGTTGGCGAGCGCGATGAGGAGTTCACCTTCATCGATGTTCTGGTCACGCGCGATCTGTCCGAGAGCCTCAAGAAATTCGAAGTTAGCCATGAGTAGCCTTTCCTTTGCTCGCCGACGACGTGCGCGCGCCCTTGGTCGTGGTCTTGCTCTTGGTGGTGCGCGGTGCGGCCTTCTCCGGCTTGGTGGCCCCCCAGGCGAAGACCGTGCGCGCGCGTTCGATCTGGTCGAGGGCCACGATGACCTCACCGAGCTCTCGTTCGTCCAGGGTCAGTGACGAGGCGGTGACGCTCGTCAGCGTTCCTTCGAGGCGTCGTGTCGGTTCGTCCCCGCGCAGTTCACGCAACGTCACCACTTCACCGATCGCGCTCTTGAAGTGCACGGCGGTGCGCAGACGTCGCTCGAGCCCGGGGCTCGAGACGTCGAGAGTGAATCGCCCCGCGATGGGGTCGTTCGCGTCTAACCACTCAGAGATCGTGCGGTTGGCTTTGGTGAGTGATTCGAGGTCGACCCCGCCCGGCCGTGACACGACCACGTTCAGGGTTCCTGCGGAAAACTCCACGTCGTACAGCTCCAGTCCCAGCGGTTCTACGAGCGGACGTAGCGTGGTGTCCCATTCCATGACCGTCTCCTTTCGCTGTCGCCCACAGCCGTCCGGACATTGAAAAAGCGCGGGCCCGAGGCCCGCGCTTAAACGAGTCCATACGTCCTGAGCGGACTGTAGACATCAATTGTAGCAGTGAAACACTGGCTTCACAATCGGAGACCCTACGAAGAAATGATCGTTATTGTGCAATAAAATTCATTTTAAGGTTTTCTTAATAGGACTTGGCGACGAGACAGACCAGGCCACCCTCGTCCTCATTGTCGGGCATCGATTCGTCTTGGCGTTGGATGCAGCGCACCGTCACCGCCTCGGCGTTCAAGGTCGCTTCGCCCTCCCCCTTCACGAGATCCCAGGCCAGACGCGCGAAGCCGTCCTTCGCCGCCTCGAGGGCGTCGGCGATCGTTGTTACGTCACGGGTTCGCTCGTCGCGAAAGGCCACGGCGCGCGCCAACAGGTCGCTCTGCATCCGCTCCAGCTCGGCCGTCACCTCACTCGAGAGCGAGCCCAGTCCGTGAGTCGTCTTCGCTCCCGTGTCACGGCGCACCAGCGTGACGAGCCCTTGAGCGAGGTCGCGCGGTCCCACCTCGACGCGCAGCGGGACGCCCTTGATCTCCCAATCGGTCACCCGGCGACCAAAGCTTCCCCGACCCCGATCAACGTCCACGCGCACCCCCGCGCCGGTGAGTTCGCCGGCCAGTCGCTCGCACGTCTGGTTGACCTCGGGCTCGTCGCGCACGGCCACGATGACGACCTGGGTCGGCGCGAGACGAGGGGGCAGGATAAGGCCGTTGTCGTCACCGTGGGCCATGATGAGTCCCCCCACCAGGCGCGTCGAGGCACCCCAGGACGTCGTGTAACACAGTTCCGCCTGACCGGCCTCGCTCTGGAAGTAGATGTCAAAGGCGCGGGCGAAGTTCTGACCGAGTTCGTGGGTGGTCATCATCTGCAGCGCCTTGCCGTCGCGCATGACGGCTTCGCCGGTCATGGAGTTGATCGCGCCCGGGAAGCGCTCACTGGCGGGCTTGATGCCCACGTAGGAGGGACAGGCCAGCACGTCGAGGAGAAAGTCGTTATAGACCTCGTAGTGGATCCGTCGCGCGTACTGTGAGGCGTCCTCGTAGCTCTCGTGCGCGGTGTGCCCCTCCTGCCAGAGAAACTCCGAGCTGCGCAGGAACAGTCGCGGGCGCAGTTCCCAGCGCACGACGTTGGCCCACTGGTTGAGGAGCAGCGGCAGGTCGCGGTAGCTCTGTACCCACTTGGCCATGAACTCACCGATCACCGTCTCGGACGTGGGGCGAACCACGACCGGCTCGGCTAACTTTTCGCCACCGGCGTGGGTCACCACCGCGAGCTCGGGGCTAAAGCCCTCGACGTGCTCGGCTTCTCGCGAAAAGTAGCTCTCGGGGATAAAGAGCGGGAAGTAGGCGTTCTTGGCGCCCGTCTTCTTGATGCGCACGTCCATCTCGGCCTGCATGCGCTCCCAGATGGCGTACCCGTAGGGTCGAATGACCATGGTGCCGCGCACCGGGCCGTTGTCGGCCATCTCGGCCTTGGCCACGACGTCTTGATACCAGCGGGGAAAGTCTTCGGATTGGGGGGTCAGAACGCTCGGTGAAGCCACGGCTCTCCTTGATAATTCGGATCAGCCTACTAACTGGCCTAGTGCTCGACCTGCCGACGAATCTTCTCGATCTTGATTTGCGCGTTGTTGGCGTCGGCCCCGCGGTCGTCCAACAACGCCGCGCGGTCGGCGGCCGCTTCTTTCTCCGCGCTCTTGTCGCGCGCGGCGAGACGAGCCTCCACGCCCTCCTCGATAATCTTCTTCGCCTCTTCGACGAGGGCCTCGACCATCTCGTCTTCGGGCACGACGCGAATGATCTGCCCCTGGATGAAGAGGTGTCCGCGGTGTTTTCCGGCGGCGATGCCGAGGTCGGCGTGCTTGGCCTCGCCCGGACCATTCACCACGCACCCCATGACGGCCACCTGTAAGGGCACGTTCAGCGCCTTCAACGCTTCTTGCGCCTCGTTCGCCACCTTGATGACGTCCACTTCCGCGCGACCACAGCTGGGACAGGCGATGAGGTCGAGTCCTTTGCGCTCGCGAAGTCCGAGGGACTCGAGCAAAGTACGACCGGCGCGCGCCTCTTCGACGGGGTCGGCCGTCAACGAGTAGCGGAGCGTGTCGCCGATGCCCTCGGCGAGCAGCGTGGCGATGCCGGCCGTGCCCTTCAACAGTCCATTGGGCAGCGGACCCGCCTCGGTGACGCCGAGGTGCAGGGGGTGGTCGAACGTGGCCGAGGCCAAACGGTACGCCGCGATCATGAGCGCCACCGAGGAGGCCTTCACCGAGATCTTCACGTCGTCAAAGTTCACCTCTTGGAAGTAGGCCAGCTCGATGCGCGCGGACTCCACCAGTGCCTCCGGAGTCGCGCCGCCGTACTTCGCGTAGATGTCGGGGTGCAGGGAACCGGCGTTCACGCCAATGCGAATCGGCACGCCGCGGTCCTTGGCCTCGCTCGCGACCAGCTTGATCTCTTCGGGCTTACGCAGATTCCCCGGGTTAAGTCGCAGTCCGTTGACGCCCGCTTCCAACGCGGCGAGCGCCATCTCCACGTGAAAGTGAATGTCGGCGACAATGGGGACCGGCGAGCGCGGCACGATCTGAGCCAGTCCCTCGGCCGCCGCGCGGTCGTTGCAGGTGCAGCGGACAATGTCGGCGCCGTTGGCGGCCAGTGCGTAGATCTGTTGGAGGGTGCCCTCGACGTCGGCGGTCTTGGTGGTCGTCATGGACTGCACGGAGATCGGCGCGTCGCCGCCTACCTTCACTGATCCCACGCTGATTTGGCGCGTGACCCGGCGGGGCGTTAAAGAAGTGGCGGTGACATCCATCCCTCTAGTCTGCCGTGTTTAGGACCCCCACGAAGCACCTGCTCAGAAGGGGTTCGCGATCGGGTGGGCGATGTCCAGATACAGGGTGCAGGCAAACAGCACGAGGAGCGCACTCATGAAGGCGTACACGACCGGCGCGAGTTTGTTGATGTCGGCGTGGTAGCTCACTTTGCCCCGCCGCGTGCGCAGCCGCTCGTAGGTGGCGATCGCCACGTAGCCCCCATCCAGGGGCAGCATCGGCAGCATGTTGAGCACGCCGATGAAGATATTGATCGCGACCAAAATCGTGATCAGGTCCAGGGGACTGGTGTTCGCCGCTTGCGTGGCGATTCTCGCCACGCCCACGATGGACGAGGGGCGGGTGTCCTGATTCACGGGGTTGCTCGCCGCTTTGGCGTTGGTCACCTGGTGAAAGAGACTCGGGAACTCACCGGGCAGTCGCCCGATCGCCACCACCGCGTCGCCCACGTAACGACCGACTTGGCTGAAGGAGTCCGGGATCGCCGCGAACGGCGACGTGTGCACCGCGAGGTCCGCCACCTCGATACCGATGTAGCCGTGCGCCGGCAGTCGTTGGCCGTCTTCTTTGATGGTGCGGCCGTTGACCGGCGTCGCGTGCAACGTGAGGTCGCGGCCGGCGCGCTCGACCACCAGCGTGAGGTGTTTGCCGGCCGAGCCGTGCAGGATGTTGGTCAGCTGGTCGATGCTCGTGATCTTGGTGCCGTCGACCTTGACGATCTGGTCGCCCACGTGCAGTCCGGCGATCTGCGCCGCGTTCTCCTTATGGCCCTGCCACGGGGTGAAGGCCTGGACCCCGACGTGAGTGGCCGACGGCGTGCCGATAAAGGTGAGGGCCACCCAGGCGAGGGCGAGGGCCATGACGACGTGCATCAAAGAACCGGCCGACGCGAAGAGCACCTTCTTCGGATAGGTCGCTTCGCGGTACGTGCGCGCCTCCTCCTCGGGAGGCACCGGGGTCCCCCAGGTCATACCGGGGACCTTCACGTACCCGCCGAGCGGCAGGGCCCGGATGCCGTAGCGGGTCTCGCCGCGCTGGGTCGACCACAGGATGGGACCGAAGCCGACGAAGAAATCCGAGACCAGCAGGCCGGAACGCTTGGCGGTGATGAAGTGGCCGAACTCGTGCCCCATCACCATCAACAAGATGAGAAAGATGACGAGCGGCAACGCCCAGCCGACCAGCCACGTGAGGAGTCCGACGAACACGATGACACCGACAAAAAGTGCCAGGGGCGATTGGCGCAGGGGCACGGGACTCATGGCTACTTTTTAAGGCTAGCGTTCGCCATTCGTCGAGCGGCGTCGTCGTTTTCATACAGTGACGCCAAAGAGTCCAGTGTTTGTCCGTCGTAGTGATCCATGGTCGAGGCCACGACGGGCACGATGTCGCACCAGTTGATCTCGTCCTTTAAGAACGCGTCCACCGCGACCTCGTTGGCCGCGCTGAGCCACGCCGGCGCCGCGCCCCCGCGACGGGCCGCGTCGTAGGCGAGGTCGAGCGCCGGGAAGGCGTCGCGGTCCGGGACCTCGAAGGTGAGGGTGAGTGCGCTCGTGAAGTCCAGCCGGCCGTACCCGCGATCGAGGCGGTCGGGCGCGCCCAGGCAGTACGCGATGGGCAGGCGCATGTCGGGATTGGACAGCTGGGCGAGGACCGAGCCGTCGACGAACTCCACCATCGAGTGCACGATCGACTGGGGGTGCACCACCACCTCCACCCGGTCCACGTCGATGCCGAACAGCGCCGTCGCCTCCATGACTTCGAGGCCCTTGTTCATGAGCGTGGAAGAGTCAATGGTGATCTTCGCGCCCATCGACCAGGTCGGGTGGTGCAGGGCCTCGTCCTTGGTGGCGCCCTTCAACTGGTCGAGCGACCAACCGCGAAACGGTCCGCCCGAGGCGGTAATGAGGAGGCGGCGCACGTCGGGGTATCCGCGACGAGGGGGCGAACTCGCCAGGCACTGGTGAATGGCGCAGTGCTCAGAATCAATGGGCAGCAGTTCCGCCCCCGGAGTGGAGCGCACCGTGGCGACCAGCGGGGCGGCCGCGATGAGTGACTCCTTGTTGGCGAGCGCCAATCGTTTCCCGGCGGCGAGCGCGCCCAGGGTCACGGGCAGGCCGGCGAAACCCATGACGGCGTTGACGACGATGTCGGCGTCGCGCGCCAGTTCCTCCAGCCCTTGGTCGCCCACCACGATGGTCACGTCGCGAGCGAGAAGGTCGGCCAACGTCGCCCGGTGTGACTCGGTCTTCACGCCGACCTGTCGGACGTTGAACTCGCGGGCGATGGCCGCCAGCTCACTGATGTGCTCGCCGCCGGCGATGGAGACCAGTTCGAAACGTTCGACCTCGCTGCGCAGAACGTCGAGCGTCTGGACCCCAATGGATCCGGTGGCACCGAGCAGCGCCACGCGTGGGCGCGAAGGCGACATCGCTAACCCAACTTGATGACGTGCAAGAGGTAGTACATCGTCGGCAGGGCGAACAACAGTCCGTCGATCCGATCGAGGAGTCCCCCGTGACCGGGCAAGAGTCGTCCGAGGTCTTTCAGTCCGAGGGTGCGTTTCACCATCGACTCGAACAGGTCACCGAGGGGCACGACCACGCTGAGCGCGACCGCCGCTTCCAGGCCGTGCGTGAGGTTCCAGGGGTGCACCAACGGGAGCAGCAACGCCCCCGCGATCAAGGTGATGATCGTGCCGCCGATCGTGCCTTCGATCGTCTTGTTGGGCGACAACGTCGCGTTGAGCGGCCGGCTGCCGATCCAGCGTCCGATGAAGAGGGCGCCCGCGTCGTTACAGATGGTGAGGGCCAGGGCCCCAAAGATGAAGGCCATGCCGTTGCGGTGGGGGTAGGTGTGCGGCGCGAGCATCACGACGCCGTAGGAACCCAGCACGCCAACCCAGGCGTAGACGAAGATCGTCGCGCCGAGCCCGTCGAGAACGTCGATCTTGGTGGGCGCACTCATGTACCAGATGAAGCCGAAGATGATGAGCAGCACCGTGACCGCCCCGACGACCACGAGACCCTTGTTGTAGACCGCCACGCCCAGCGTCAACACCGCCACGATGCCGAGGATCGTGGCCGGGTGGGCCCCCACGGTGCGAAAGCCCGCGAACGCCTCCGCGGCGGCGAACCCGAGGGCCACCAGTATGAGAACCGTGAGGGCGAGCGGGCCGGCGAGAAAGAGCCCAAAGACGACAATGGCCAAGACGACGCCCGTCAAGGTGGCGAGGGAGACACTGTTGGAGCTCTGGCGCACGGCCCGCCCGGCCAGTGGATTCGCCGAGGCGCGCTGACGGGTGCGCTGACTTCTCAGGGGCGCCGGACGCGGGGCCTCAACGACCGGCTCGTCGTCTTTCTCGACGGCCGTGTCCTCGCCGAGGGAGAACTCCCAGGGACGAGCGTCGTCGACTTTCGCCTCGCCGGCGAGAAAGGAGGCGTCGAACTGACCCTCGTGGGCCACCCAGTCGGCTTCGCCCTCGCGCCACGCCGGGGCGGGCACCGCCGACCAGGGATCGTCGTCCCTGGCCGTCTCGCGAGCCACCACGATCGGCACCTGGCCGGTTGGGGCGTCCGTCCAGTGCGGTAGCAGGGTGTTGGGGTCGATGGTCAACGGCTCCTCGACGATGTCCGCGGCAAGGTCGGCGGCGAGGTCGGCGCCGGTGATGGTGACACGGGGGTCGCTGGAGCGGGCCACCGGAAACTGGCCGGTGGGCTCGTCGTCGAAGGGACCGTCGTCGTCAGACTTCAAGGAGTTCTTGCTCCTTGTGGGCGAGCAGAGCGTCGACCAAGGCGACTTCGTCTTGGGTCATCTTGTCCAGGACGATATCGAGTCGCTCGATGACGTCGCTGGAGAGCCCCTCTTCTTTTTCGAGCTTCTCGAGCTCCTGACGAGCGTGACGTCGAACCCCGCGCAGGGCGACCCGGCCCTCTTCCGCCTTGGTCTTGACGATCTTCACGAAGTCCTTGCGCCGCTCCTCGGTGAGGGCGGGAAAGTTGAGACGAATGACCTGCCCGTCACTCGAGGGCGTCAAGCCGAGGTTGGCGTTGCCGATGGCCTTTTCGATGGCCGGGATCGACTGCTTATCAAAGGGCGACACCACGAGCAGGCGCGGCTCGGGCACCGAGAAGTTCGCCAGTTGCTTGAGCGGGGTGTCCGTTCCGTAGTACTCGATCAAGAGACCCTCCACCAAGGTGGACGAGGCCCGACCGGTGCGCACGGTGCCGAACTCGTTTTTCACGTGCTCGATGGCGCGGGCCATCTTCTCGCGGGTGTCTTCCATCACGAGATCGACCAGTTCGTTTTCCATTACTTCACCAGCGTACCGACGGGGCGACCGTCGAGGGCGCGACCCAAATTACCAGCAGCCATCAGGTCGAAAACTCGAAGGGGGAGGTGGTTGTCCTTGCAGAACGTGATGGCCGTCATGTCCATGACCCGCAGATTGCGCGCGATGACCTCGTCAAAGGAGATCTCGTCGAACTTAACGGCCTGGGGGTTAACGCGGGGGTCTTCGGAGTAGACACCGTCCACCCCTCCGTGGGTACCCTTCAGCACGATCTCGGCCTCGATCTCGGCGGCGCGCTGGGCGGCCGGGGTGTCGGTGGTGAAGTAGGGGTTGCCCATGCCCGCCGCGAAAATGACGACGCGGCCCTTCTCCAAGTGGCGGACGGCCCGGCGTCGGATGTAGGGCTCGGCGACCTGGTTCATGTCGATCGCCGACATCACGCGCGTCGCACGACCGTGGTTCTCAATGGCGTCTTGCAGCGCGAGGGAGTTAATCACAGTGCCCAGCATGCCCATGAGGTCGGAGTTGGCGCGGTTCATGCCCGCGAGCTCTCCGGTGGCGCCACGCCAGATGTTGCCGCCGCCCACCACGACCGCGAGCTCGAGGCCACCGCGTTCCATCGCGGCGGAGATCTCGACCGCGAGAAAGTCCACCGTCGAAGCGTCAATGGTTTCGTCGCTGGCGGCCGAAGCCAGAGCTTCGCCCGAGAGCTTTAAGACCATTCGACGCACGATTGTCCTATCCCCCGATGACTACTTGAGCGTACGCCGTTATTGACGCACCCTTCAAGAACTGAGCCACCGTTTCTTTGTCGTCCTGCACGTAGGGTTGGTCCAACAGGACCCGGTCTTTGTACCAGCCATTCAGTCGGCCTTCCAGGATCTTGGGGATCGCCGCCTCCGGCTTGCCTTCGTTACGAGTGATCTCTTCGATGGTCTTTCGCTCCGCCTCGACTTCGGCCTCGGGCACGTCGGCGCGACTGAGGTACTCGGGCTTGGCGAAGGCGATGTGCAGCGTGAGTTCGTGGGCCACCTCTTCGCTGGCGCCCTTGACGACCACGATGACGGCGTTCACGCCACGATTGGCCTGAATGTGCTGATAGGTGTCGATGACCTCGTCGGGACCGGCCTCGAGGCGGTACACGCGACCGATGGAGATGTTCTCCTTCAGCGTGGTCAACATCACCTCGATGTTCTCCTTGAAGTGGGCGATGGACTGTTCCCCGTCGGCGACGACGCTGGCCGCGATCTCGTCGGCCAACGCCACGAACTCCTGGGACTTGGCGACGAAGTCCGTCTCACAACGCAGTTCCACGATGGCGGCGACGTTGCCGTCACGAACGACGGCGACGGCGCCTTCGCTCGCGTCGCGACTGGCGCGCTTCTCGGCCGAGGCCAGGCCCTGGACCCGCAATAACTTGATGGCGGCTTCCATGTCGCCGTTCGCCTCATCGAGGGCTCGCTTCGCATCCATCATGCCCACGCCCGTGGCCTGGCGCAGGTTCTGTACGTCTTTGGCGGTGATTGTCACCTTTGGTTCTCCTCTTCGAGTGGTGGGTGTTACGCGCCGACGGCGGTGGCCGACGGGGTGACCGCGACCGCCGGGCGGTTGTGGCGGATAAAGCGTCCTTCGGTGACCGCGTCAGCGATCAAGCGGCACAACAGGGCGCCGGCGCGAATGGCGTCGTCGTTGCCCGGGATGACGTAGTCAATAACGTCGGGGTCGCAGTTGGTGTCGACCACGGCCACGACCGGGAGGCCGAGCTTGCGGGCTTCGGTGACGGCGATGTGCTCCTTTTTCGTGTCGATGACGAAGATGGCGTCGGGCACCCGGTCGAGGTTGGCGATACCGCTCAGGTTGCGGTCCAGCTTCTCGAGCTCGCGACTGTGACGAAGGGCTTCGCGCTTGGGCATGTTGGCGAAGTCGCCGGCGCGCTCCATGGCCCTCAGCTCGACGAGGCGCTTCACGCGTCCAGCGACCGTGGTGAAGTTGGTCAGCATGCCGCCGAGCCAACGCTGGTTGACGAAGGGCATGCCACAGGCCTTGGCGTAGTCCTCGATGGGGCCCTGGGTCTGCTTTTTCGTGCCGACGAAGAGAATCACGCCACCGTCGGCGACCAGGTCGCGAACGTAGGCGTAGCTCGACTCAATGCCGGCCAGCGTCTTTCGCAGGTCGATGAGGTAGATCCCGTTGCGCTCGCCGAGAATGAAGCGACGCATTTTGGGGTTCCAGCGGCGGGTCTGGTGCCCGAAGTGCACGCCCGAGTCCAATAGTTCCTGCAGAGTGACGAGGGCCACGATCTAGTTTCCTTTCGTATGGTTGCTTCAACCCCGTGGAGCACCGCGAACGGCGACCGTACGAAACCACGAGGACAACTCACTGCTCACCCACTCTGGGAGAGCCTGTCTATGTTATCGGTTGGCCGCTACCGGCCGCGCGGGTGGCTGTCGTGGTGCACTTTCTGCAGGCGCGACTTCGAGACGTGGGTGTAGATCTGGGTGGTCGTCAGGCTCTCGTGGCCGAGGAGCTCCTGGACCACGCGAAGGTCCGCTCCCCCTTCGACGAGGTGCGTGGCGTAGGTGTGGCGCAGGGCGTGGGGGTGCACGTGGCCGTGTTCGACGCGGTGATCCAAGATGCGTCGCACGTCGCGGGGTCCGAGCCGCCTGGCGCGACGATTGAAGAACAGGGCGTCGCGGGGCGAGTCCTCGCGCAGGACGTCCTCGCGCGCGTCTTCGATCCAGAGTTTGACCGCCTCTAGACCCTTGCGATGCAGGGGAACCATCCGCTCTTTTCGACCTTTGCCCAGGACGCGCACTAGACCGCTGGCGAAATCCACGCTGTTGAGATTGAGATCGCACAGCTCCGAGACACGTAGTCCCGCACCGTAGAGCAACTCGCACACGGCGCGGTCGAGAACGGCCCACTCATCGTCGCCCCAGTCGTCGTCGAGGAGATTGTCGAGTTGCTCGCGCACCACGATCTGAGGCAGATGGTGCGTGGCCTTGGGCGCCAGCAAACGCGCGGCGGGATTGCTCTCGACGTGGCCGCGCTCGAGCAACCAGGAGAAGTAGCTGCGCAGCGAGGCGCGACGACGAAGAACCGAGCTGCGTTCGTCGCCGCGGTTGGTCATGTAGACGAGGTAGTCGCGAAGATCCTTCTTCGTGATCAAGGCGGGATCAGTGCGATCGCGCGCCTGGGCCCAGGTGACGAACGCCTTGGCGTCGCTCACATAGGCCCGAGTGGTGGCCGGTGAGCGGTCGGCTGCGCGCAGGGTGTCGCTGTAGTTCTCCAGACGCCACCGTGACCGGGGCCGCTCGCCATCAGGAAGAGCCGACACAGCCCCACGCTAGTGAACGTCGGCCTCCGGGTCGGGTCTATGTAGTCTTGGCATGTTTCCAAAGGAGTTGGGATGCCACGCATTTTGATTGTGGAAGACGACGACCACATCCGCACCGCGCTTCGGCTCATGTTCGAGGGCGAAGGCTTTAGCGTCGACGACGCCCCCACGGGTGAGGTCGGCGTGGCACTCTTTTCGCGGATGACCTCCGACGTCGCCATCGTGGACGTCATGTTGCCCGGCATGACCGGGTTCCAGACCTGCGAGGCGTTGCGGGCCACCAGCGACGTGCCGATCGTGATCGTCTCGGCGCGTGACGAAACGGCCGACGTGGTGCTCGGGCTCGAGTCAGGGGCCGACGACTACGTCACCAAGCCTTTCGTCCCCGAAGAACTACTCGCCCGCGTGCGCGCCCACCTTCGTCGCCGTCCCGACAAGAGCACCAACGCCTTCCGGCTCGGCGAACTGCGGGTGATTCCCGACGAGGGGGTCGTGCGCCACAGTGACGGATCCGAACTTCACCTCACCTCGACGGAGTTTCGACTGCTGACCGACTTGGCCGCGGCGAATGGGAAGGTCTTGTCGCGCGAAGACCTCCTCGAACACGTGTGGGGGTACGACTATTTCGGCGACAGCCGCCTGGTGGACGTGCACATTCGGCGTCTGCGCATGAAGATCGAACCCGACCCGGCCAGTCCCACCTACCTCGTGACAGTTCGAGGAACGGGCTACAAGCTGGTCATGTAATGCGCCAAGGGAGCCTGCGCTTTCGGCTCCTCATGACCTTTGGTCTCGGGGCCTTGATCCTCTCGGCGCTCTTCGCGGCCCTGACCTACGAGGGCGTCCACCACGAGTTAGTGAATGACCTCCAGCACACCGATCTGCACGAGAGTTTTGAAAACGCCGAACTCGTCCGTGACACGCTCTACACGTCGCCGCCGAATCTCGGCAGCATCCTCAACTCCATCGAGCACGCCACCGACTCCGGCGTGCTCGTGAAGACCCACCTTCAGTGGCTCTCCCAGAGCTCGGGCGCCTCCACCAAAGACGTCCCGGTCGCGACCCAGGATCTCGTGACCCAGGGCACGGCGACCGCGCAGATCTTGAACATCGACGGGAAGATCATGTTCGTCGTGGGGATACCCATCCCGGCCGTCGAGACGCAGTTCTTCGAGGTCTTCCCGATGAACTCGCTCGAGAACTCACTGAGCACGTTGCTCCACAACCTCCTTCTCGGCGCCCTCTTGACCTCACTCATCGGCATCGCCGGGGGCCTCTGGGTGGCGCGACGGGCCGTTCGACCCCTCGAGCGTGTCTCCCTGGCGGCGGGGGCCATCGCCGAAGGGAATCTGTCCACGCGCTTGCAGGTCACCCGCGCGGACCGCGAGGTTCAACAACTCACCGAGTCCTTTAACGAGATGGTCAGCCAGCTGGTCGAACGCCTCGAGCGCGACGCGCGTTTTGCCAGTGACGTCAGTCACGAGTTGCGCTCGCCCCTCACCACGCTCGCCACCACCGCCACGGTGCTCCAACAGCACCGCGGCGAGCTCTCGCCCGCCGGCCAGGAAAGTCTCGACCTCTTGACGGCCGACCTCGCCATCTTCCAGTCCTTGGTGGAAGACCTGCTCGAGATGGCCCGCAGCGACGCCGGGGCCGTCCCCCTCGTGATGGAGACGGTCCCGGCGATAGAACTGGTGCGTCAGTCGGTTCGCTCGGCGGCCCGCCGACACGGCCTCGACGAGCCACCGGTCAAGGTCCGTGACGAGGTCGGCTCACCGGTGATCACGGTGGACCGCCGTCGCTTCGAGCGCGTTATCGCGAACCTCATCGATAACGCCCACTACTACGCCGGGGGCGCCACCGAGGTCGGTCTTGACACCGAAGGCGATCAACTGGCCATCAACGTCGACGACGCGGGCTCCGGGGTGCCCGTGGAAGAGCGCGAGAGTGTCTTTGAGCGGTTTTTTCGCGGGCGCGCGGCGCACGACCGGGGCATCGCTCGGGGCACGGGACTCGGGCTCGCCCTGGTGCGCGATCACGTTCGCGCTTTTGGCGGCACCATCCGGGTCCTCGAGAGTCCCTCGGGCGGCGCGCGATTCCAGATCCTTTTGCCCTCTGAGCAAGAGCCCCCCGAGTGAAGTACCGCGTCGTTCTCTTGACCCTGGTGGGCGCCCTGGCCCTCTCGAGTTGCACCCTGGTCGCCCCCAACTCCGCGCCCAGCCGCGTGAAAACAGTCCCCTTCGGCTTGTTGAGCCCGACCATTCCGGGCACCAACCACGCCCGGGTGCGATTCATCACCCAACCCGTCTACATCGTCGACGCGGCGGGTGACCTCGCCCCCTCGAGCCGGATCGTGCCCGAACCTCCGGCCCTCGCTACGGTGATCGAACAACTGCTCCTCGGACCGACGCACATCGAAAAGTCGGCCGGGTACACCTCGGCCCTGCCGAAGTCTCTGGTCGTCCTCTCCGCCACCGTCGACGAGGCCACGGGCGTGGGGGTCATTGACTTTGGGTCCTCGCTGAACGCCCTGCCGCCAAAGCAACAGCTCCTCGCGATCGGCCAGCTCGTGTTGACCGCCGACGTGGTCGGGGCGAAGCGCGGACTCGAGATTCGCGTGGCCGGCGTCACCCAGAACGTGCTGTTACCCAGTGGCAAACACGCCACGCTCGTAACGCCGCGGGACTTTCGGAGCCTCTTGAACGGTTAGCGCGTGGGCTGGGGGCGCAGCGCCGGGGCCGCGCTCCAGAGGTGCTCGAGGTCGTAGTAGTCGCGGGCGCTCTCGTCAAAGACGTGCACGATGACGTCGCCGTAGTCGAGGGCCACCCACTCCCCGGCCACCAGCCCTTCCACGTGATGGGGTTTCACCCCGAGCGCGAGATCGACCAGTCGCTCGACCTCTTGGGCGATGGCGCGAACCTGGCGGTCGTTGCGACCCGACGTGACGACCAGCGCGTCGAAGGCGTCCACCAGTTCGCGCAGGTCCAAGACGACCGTGTCAATACCGAGTTTCTCCTCGGCCGCGACCACCCCCGCGTTCAGCAAGGTCGCTACGTAGGTCGAGTAGGCGCCGCGAGACAACTCGCCGCTCGTCACGATGTCACTCAGCGCGCCACCTCGTGGGAACTCAGTGGGCCACCCCAAGTACGACCAGGGCGGCGAAGAAGGGAACGGCCAACGAGGCCACGCCGATGATGGCGTATCGCTGTTTGGTGCGCCGCACATGTTGACGACGCGGGGCAACGTCAAGAACCTCCAGCGTCAACTGCGGTTCCGTCAGGTCGAAGATTCGAACTGCCATTGCCTCGACTTTAGCCTCGGGCCCTCAAAAAGAGAGGAATGACGCCCGCCGGCAGGTACTTTTTCAAATCTACGTCGCTCAGTGACATGTCCCTTATGAACGTACTCGATAGATCGACCGGCCGCATAGCGATCTCGTACCAGCGCCATCCCTCGAGCGAAGCGCTCGACGCGCCGGGTCGCGGCACGACGCCCACGTCGACCAGTTCTCGCAACGTCGCCGCCTCGTGCCACTGAGGGAGCTGGGTCGCCAGGTCAGCCCCTACGATCAGGTCAATCGCCTCAGACGTCGCCAGCAGTTCACGCACCGTGTCGACGGTGTAGCTCGGTCCGCGACGGTGGACCTCGAGGTCGGACACCTCGACCAGAGGAATGTTGTCAAAGGCGGCGTGGGCCATGGCGAGACGCCGCTCCGCCGCGTCCACCCGGGGGCCCTTCATGTACGGGTCACCCGCCACGGTGACCACGATTCGATCAAAACGCCCACTCGCCGCCGCCGCGTGGAGCGCCGCGACGTGTCCCAGGTGCGGCGGGTCGAAGGTGCCCCCAAAGAGGCCGACACGGCGATCTTTCATCGAGAAATACTACGTTGATTGCCCTCTCGCGCGAGGAGCGCTTACGCTTAGACGATGGAAATACCGTCACTCGAGTGGACGCCGCGTTCGTGGCGCGATTACCCGGTCGCGCAAAGTCCGATCTGGCCCGACCCGGAGCACCTCTCGCGCGTCGAGGCGGAACTGGCCAAGAAGCCGCCCCTGGTCTTCGCCGGGGAGGCCCGACGACTGCAAGACCACTTGGCTCAGGTGGCGGACGGCAAGGCGTTCCTGCTCCAGGCCGGCGACTGCGCGGAGTCGTTTCACGAGAGTTCCGCCGACGAGATTCGCGACAAGCTCAAGGTCATCTTGCAGATGGCCGTCGCCCTCACCTACGCCTCGGGCGTGCCGGTCATCAAGGTCGGACGCATCGCCGGGCAGTTCGCCAAACCACGCTCCGATGAGTACGAGGAGCGCAACGGCCAGCGCTTCGAGGCGTTCCGCGGGCACATCGTTAACTCCGAAGAGTTCAGCGCCGAAGCGCGGCGTCCCGACCCCGCCCGGTTGCTCGACGCCTACCACCAGAGCGTCTCCACCCTCAACCTGCTGCGCGCCTTCACCACCGGAGGCTTCGCCGCGCTCTCGCGGGTGCACGCCTGGAATCAGGAGTTCGTCGCCAACTCGCTCGAGGGTAAGCGCTACGAGGTCATCGCCGATGAGATCGAGCGCGCCCTGCAGTTCATGAAGGCCTGCGGGATCGACCTGGCCGACGACCAGGCGTTGCAGTCCGTGGACTTCTACACCAGCCACGAAGCCCTGATCCTCCCCTACGAGCAGGCCCTCACCCGCCGGGACTCCCTCACCGGCGACTGGTACGACTGTTCGGCCCACCTCCTGTGGATCGGCGACCGCACTCGTCAGCTCGACGGGGCCCACGTGAACTTCCTGCGCGGGGTGTCCAACCCGTTGGGCCTCAAGGTGGGACCCACCATGGGCGTGGACGAACTGCGTCAACTGGTCGACGTGTTGAACCCCGACAACGTGCCGGGACGACTGACGCTGATATCACGCATGGGACACGAGCGGATCAGCGACCTGTTGCCCCCCTTGGTGGAGGCGATGCGCGATGACGGGCGCCGCGAGCTCTGGACCTGTGACCCGATGCACGGCAACACCTTCGTCGCCTCGGGGGGCCAGAAGACCCGCCACTTTGACGACGTGCTGTCCGAGACCTCGCAGTTCTTCCTTCTACACCAGGCGCTCGGGACCTGGCCCGGCGGGCTCCACGTCGAGCTGACCGGCGACGACGTGACCGAGTGTCTCGGCGGCGGGTCGCGTCTCGACGAGACCGACCTCGACGTCAACTACACCTCGATCTGTGACCCGCGGCTGAACGCCACGCAAAGTCTCGATTTGGCCTTTCACGTGGCCGAGTACCTGCAGCGCTACGTGACGCCGATCGGTGAGAGGTCGTTGTAACGAAGCAGGCGCGTGGGCCCGTCGTCGAACTCGATCTCGGTCATCGAACAGTGCTCGATGCGCGGTCGCAGGCGCACGGCGCCACTCAGCCCCTGGTATATCTTCATCGCCTGTTCGATGAATCCACCGTGCGAGACCACGACCACCAACTCGTGGGGGTGATCGGCCACGATCGTGTCGATCACCGCCGTGGCGCGGGCAAAGAAGTCCAACAGGGACTCCCCGCCGGGCACATTGCGCTGGCTCGGATCCACGTCCCAGTTCGGTAACTCGTATCGCTCTTCGATCTGCGTCCAGGTCAGGCCGTCGGCCTCCCCGACGCGCAACTCGCCCAGGTCCTCGTGTCGCGTGGCGACGAGGTCGGGGTTGATGGCCGGAAAGACGATGTCGCCCGTCTCGATGGCCCGGGGCAGTGTCGAGGTGTAGAACGCCGTGGCCGAGCGCAGCTCGCCGGTGACCGAGAGACGACGCGCGAGGGCCTTCGCCTGCGAGCGACCGAGCTCGGTCAGCCCGCCGTCGCCCACGGGACCCCCGGCGAGCCCCTTCTCGTTGGCGACACACTCCCCGTGACGAATCAACACCAGTCGCGTGCCGGTGGGGACCGGCCCACGTTGGCGAAATCCCTCGGGCGGGAGTCGATCGGCCAGACTCACGCGAGCTCGCCCACGAACGCCTCGAGCTGTCGCAGCGTGCGACACTCGATCACCCGATCGCAGTACGGCGCGTACTGCGCGACGACCGAGTCGCCGCTGTTCCAGTAGTTCGTCGGCTCGGGGTTCAACCAGTAGACCGCCTTCGCGCGGTAGTGAATGTCGGCCAACACCTCGGCGTGCGCCTGGTGGTAGTTGTTTCGCGCGTCACCCAAGATCAAGACCGTGGAGCGTTTGGTCAAGGAGCGCGCGTACTTATCGTGAAAGACCGTCAGGGCGCGGCCGTAGTCCGAGTGTCCGTCAAAGGCGACCACGTCCGCTTCGGCGTTGATCCGCAGCACCGCGTCGGCCGGGTCCTCCACTCCCTCGAACAGGTGGGTCACTTCATCGAGTCCGTCGACGAAGACAAAACTGCGAACCTTGGAGAACTGCGAGGAGATCGCGTGCACCAGGTGCAGCGTGAAACGGGCGAAGGACGCGACCGACCCCGACACGTCGGCGATGACGAAGATCTCCGGCTTGGCCGGCCGCGGCGGCTTGAAACGCAGATCGAGCGGGACGCCACCGGTCGAGAGACTGCGACGAACGGTGTGGCGAAGATCGACCGGTCCGCGGCGACGGCGTCGCCGTTTTCGCGCGAGGCGAACCGCCAACTTTCGACTGAGCGGTCGCAACGCCCGCTCCAGCTGGGCCATCTCGTCGCGGTTCGCGTGCATGACGTCCAAGTCCTCGGGCAGGGGTTTGCGCACGGACTTGGCCAGGGCCTCGGCGCCGCGATCCTCCACCAGTCGCTCACGGATCTCCCGCTCAATCTCGGCCTTCAGTTGTTCGACGCGCGCTCGAGCCTCGTCTTCGGCGAGGCGCCGACTTAACTCGTCACCCCCGCTCGACTCACCGGCCAGGCGCGCCTGCATCTGGTCCAGCTCCAGGTTCCTCAGCGTTCGATAGAGGTAGTAGGTGCCGCCCACCGGACGGCCCGGCTCCACCCCGGCGTAGCGGGTCACCGCTTCGCTCGCTCCCGCCCGCAGCGCGGAGAGGTCGCCGTCACGAAGGGCGCGATAGAGCATCTCGGCCAACTCGGTGGCGCTCATCGAGCCACCGCCGCCGCCCCGCCCGCTCGGCCCTTGACCGTTCGCGCCCGGCACCCCCGTTCGCTCCTCGGGCGAGGTCAGCTCATCGCCGAGCAGGTCCTCGGTTCCGTCCCAGGAGCGAATGGAGAAGTACACGTCAAAGGCGTTGTAGAAAACCGGCAGGTGGTCGCCGTCTTTCACGAGCGTGGCGCCCAGGGTGGCGCGCAGTAACGACCGGTCGCCCAGGTCGATGACCTCGACCGCGCGGGCCGCGTCGACGTGTTCACTCATGGACACCGGGATTCCCGCGGCGCGCAGTTCGCCGATGAAGTCGCCGAGCAGATTAAGCAACGGGCCTCGAGCGACCGAGTAGCTCTTTGGTGGCGCGCTCGATATCGGACTGATACTTCAACAAGATGTGCAGCGTGGCCGCCGCGTCGTCGTCGCCGATCTCGTCGCGCCCGAGCACCACCAGCGTGCGCGCCCAGTCCAACGTCTCCGACACCGACGGCGCTTTCTTGAGATCCAATGAGCGCAGGGAACGAACCACTTGAGCGATCTGCTCGGCCAGCGTCTTGGTGATGCCCGGCACGCGCGAGAGAATGATGTCGCGCTCGCGCTCGACGGTCGGGTACCCGACGTAGAGGTAGAGACAGCGGCGCTTCAGGGCTTCGGACAGTTCGCGCGTGTTGTTCGAGGTCAGAAAGACCATAGGAATCTGTTGGGCTCGAATCGTTCCGAGCTCGGGGATCGAGACCTGGTACTCCGAGAGAATCTCGAGCATCAGCGCTTCGGTCTCGAGCTCCACGCGGTCGACCTCGTCGATGAGCAGTACCACGGGGTCCTTCGCCGAGATCGCTTCGAGCAGGGGGCGCGTCAACATGAACTCTTCGGCGAAGATGTCTTCTTCCAGGTCGTGCCACTCTTCGCCACTCGCCCCCTCGGGTCGACCGGCCTGAATGCGCAGGAGTTGCTTGCGGTAGTTCCACTCGTAGAGGGCTTTGGACTCATCGAGTCCCTCGTAGCACTGCAGGCGGATCAGTCGCGCGCCGACGGAGTCGGCCACGGCTCGGGCCAAGGCGGTTTTGCCGGTGCCCGCCGGTCCTTCGACCAGAACGGGCTTGGCCAAGCGGTCAGCTAAGTAGACGACCGACGCGATGGCGTCGTCGGCGAGGTAGTCGTGGGCCGCCAGAAGCTGGAGGACCTCGGCCGGGGACTCAAAGCGCACCGGTGGCACGCTCGCGAGGCCGAGACGCTGGGCTAGTTCTTCCCTCGGATCGAGCGCGGTCATCGAATCTGCCCCTCACCTCTCACGACCCACTTCAAACAGGTCAACTCGCGTACTCCCATCGGGCCCCGCGCGTGCAACTTTTGGGTCGAGATGCCCACTTCGGCGCCGAGGCCGAGCTCTCCCCCGTCGATGAATCGCGTCGAGGTGTTCACCAGCACGGCCGCCGCGTCGACCCGCCTGACCCAGTCGTCGGCGTTCGCCCCCTCTTGGGTAAGAATCGCCTCGCTGTGACCGGTCCCGTAGCGCGCGACGTGATCGATCGCTTCATCGAGCGAGTCCACCACCGCCACGGCCAGTATCAAGTCCAAAAACTCGCGCGCAAAGTCCTCCTCCGTCGCCACCGTGGCCTGAGGAAGTATCGCGCGCGCCCGCGGATCGGCCCGCAGTTCCACCTCGGGCATCGCCGCGGCCACCGCCGGGAGGAAAGTCGCGGCCACCGACTGGTGGACGAGGAGCGTCTCGGCCGCGTTGCAGACGCCCGGACGCGAGGTCTTCGCGTTGCGAACGATGTCGAGCGCTTGATCCAGCTGGGCCGAGGCGTCAACGTAAATGTGGCAGTTGCCGTCACCGTCGAGCACGTAGGGCACGCGAGCGTTCTCGCGCATGGCCGCGATGAGACTCGGGCCACCGCGAGGAATGAGACAGTCCAACACGTCGCTCAACTGCATGAAGGCGACCGCGCTCTCGTGGGACGAGTCCTGCACCAGCGCGACCCCGTCCCGAGAGAGACCTTCCTTCTCGAGTGCGTCGCGCCACAGCCCGACCAGAAACTCATTGGTTCGCTGCGCGCTGGCCGACCCTCGTAGATAGGCGGCGTTGCCACTCCGTACGCACAGCCCCGCCACGTCGGTCGTGACGTTCGGTCGATTCTCGTAGACGACGCCGATCACGCCCAACGGGACGCGCAGGCGTTCCGCGCGAAGGCCGTTGGGGAGGGTTCGCTGGTCTTCGATCTCGAACAAGGGATCTCTCCCGTGGGCGATCGTGCGCAGCGCGCTGGCCATGGAGGCCACGCGCTGACTATCGAGTTTCAGCCGATCTCGTCCCGGACCCGACTCGTGATAGGCCTCCAGGTCGGCCTCGTTGATCCCGAGGAGCTCAGCCTCACTCTCCACCAGGCGATCCGCCACGTGCGTGAGAACGGCTTGACGCGTCTCGTTGGAGGCCTGCGCCAACTCCGCCGCGGCACGCTTGACGGCGGCGCCTTGGGTCGCGAGGGCGCTGGTTGTCATGCCTTTAGCGTAATGGCCGGGCTAACGCCGGCGGAGAAGGACCAGGTCGTCACGGTGCACCACCACGTCCTCACCCTCGGCGAAGGACTCCGCCGACACGCGAACCAACCCTTTCGCGATCGTCTCGCCGCGGAGATCTTTCACGTCGACCGCGTCACCCTCGACGAACGCGCCGTGGTACGCCTCGACGCCCACCCGCAACAGGCTGCGCCCGTGGTTTTCCAGCGCCTCGAGGGCGCCGTCGTTGATGACGAGCGCCCCTTGGCTGGCGACGGCAAAGGCGATCCAGGACTTGCGCGCCGAGAGGCGCTCCGGCCGCGGGTGAAAGGTCGTGCCGAAACCCACCGTGTCGTTCACCGCCAGCCGCAGCGCGTGGGCCGAGCGCGCGGGCGCGATCACCGTCGTCACGCCCGACCAGGCCGCCATGTGCGCGGCGGCCAACTTAGAGGCCATGCCGCCGCTGCCGACGCCCGAGCGACTGGTACCCGCCGCCGAAAGCAGGTCGGCGTCAAAGGCCGTGACCTCTTCGATCAAGGTGGCGGTGTCGTCAATGCGCGGATCGGCCGTGAGGAGTCCTTCGGTGTCGGTGAGAAGCACCAGGTGCGAGGCGCCCACCAGGTTCGCGACCAGCGCGGCCAGTCGATCGTTGTCCCCGAAGCGAATCTCTTCGTCCGCGACGGCGTCATTCTCATTCACCACCGCCACCACGTTGAGCGCGGCCAGCGCCTCAATCGTTCCCCGGGCGTGCAGGTACTGACCGCGGTGGGAGAAGTCCAACGGAGCCAGGAGAACCTGACCGACCCGCGCGGAGTGCCGCGCGAAGGCGTCACGCCAGGCGTGCATGAGCAGGGGCTGTCCGACGGCCGAGACCGCTTGAAGGGTCGCCGCGTCACGAGGTCGCGGTCGCCCCTCGCCGACGTCCGCCCACCCGGCGGTGATCGCACCCGAGGTCACCACGACGACCAACCAGCCGTCGCCACGCAGCGAGACCACGTCGCCCGCGATGTCCGACAGAACCTGGGAGTCCACGCCACCGCTCGCGTCGGTCACTGAGGACGTGCCCACTTTCACCACGACGCTACGACTCGTCATCGTCCACTCCGTCCAAGCGCCCGTGTCGGGCCAGGCGCTCGCGACGCGTGGCGCGATGATGTTCGCCGCGGTCGAGTCCCGTGCCCACCTCGTCGCGCCACCACTCAAAGGAGAGCGCACCCACGGTCACCACGTCACCGTCGCGCACGCCGGCGCGCGTGAGGAGCCGATCGACGCCGAGATTCTTGAGCCGGTGCACGATCTCGGCGAGCGCCTGATCGTCAGTGAGATCCTGAAACCGCACGGCGCGCCGCGCGGCACGACCGTCGACGCGCCAGTGGTCGTCACTCTCGCGCACCACCGTGATCTCCTCGGGAACGGGGCGGTGGATGACGACCTCGTGTTCGAGCGCTTCGGCTTCGTCGTGGCGGGCTTGGGTAACCAGGCCGGCCAACTGACCCACCAGCGGGTCGAGGCCCTCGCCGGTGACGGCCGAGATGGTGTCGACGCCGTCCATCTCGTAGGCCGCCACGTCGCCCTTGGAACCGACGATTACCCGCGGACGCTCCAGCAGACTGGCCTGGTAGTCCCCCAGCTCCCGCAGGAGAATCTCCAGTTGTTCCTCGGGCGAGTGCGGGGCGAACTCCGACAGGTCGAGTAGGACGCACAGCACCCGCGCGCGCTCGACGTGGCGCAAGAAGTCGTGACCGAGCCCGCGGCCCTCGGCCGCCCCCTCAATAAGGCCCGGAATGTCGGCGACCACGAACTCGGTGGCGTCGCCCGGGCGGGCCGCCCGAGTGCCGACCCGCACCACTCCGAGGTTGGGCACGAGCGTGGTGAAGGGGTAGTCCGCGATCTTCGGGCGGGCCGCGGAGATTCGCGAAATCAACGTCGACTTGCCGACGTTGGGAAAACCGATCAGCGCCACGTCGGCCTGCAGTTTGAGCTCGAGGTCGAACCAACGCTCTTCACCGACCTCTCCTTGCTCGGCGAAGGCCGGCGCCCGGCGCTGATTGGAGAGAAAGCGGGCGTTTCCCTGACCCCCGAGCCCTCCCTCGGCGGCGAGCCAGCGGTCGCCGGGACCGGTCAGATCAGCGAGGAGTTCTCCGTCTGCGCTGTAGACCATGGTGCCCACCGGTACCGCCACGACGACGTCCTTGCCGCGGGCCCCGTGCTGGCGCTTGGACGTGCCGTGCTGGCCGTCGGTGGCGCGGCGAAAGGGGTGATCCTTGAACCCGAGCAGAGAGGCCTGGTTGTGGTCGGCCTCCAGCCAGACGTCGCCGCCCTTTCCCCCGTCTCCCCCGTCCGGGCCGCCTTTGGCCACGTGGGCCTCACGGCGAAAACTGACGCATCCCGCCCCACCATCACCGGCTTTGGCGTGCAACTGGGCGCTGTCGACGAAGGTGGACACCGATACATCCTAGGTAGGGGGCCTTCTCGGGAGGTTTGCTCCCGTCTGAACCCCTCGCCTCGGGCTGGTCAGATCGGCCGACTGGGGGCCAAATGCGCCGTTTTCCAGGGATTTCGCGGCCGCCGCGCGCGCCGCGGTCCCTTTGGCCGGTGGGCACCTTTTGAATACCCAGTTGAACAGGAGATTTGTGAATAGCGTCATACGAACTTCATATGAACACTGCCAATTCTTAGGCGATATCCGCAAATTTTCCCTTTTTTACGGTAAAACTGACCTTGGTTGCTGGGAACGCCCAGTTCCGTTTCAATAAGAGTAAGGAGTCGACCGGTGAACAAGGCCGAGTTGGTAGAAGCAATTGTCGCCGAGAGTGGCGCCACGAAGAACGTCGTAGCTGAGGTTCTTAAGGCCTTTGAGGACGTCGTTGTCGGCAACGTGTCCAAGGGTGAAAAGATTGTGTTGTCCGGATTCTTGTCTTTCGAGCGTGTTGAGCGTAAGGCGCGCACCGCCCGCAACCCTCAAACCGGCGAAGCCATCCAGGTGAAGGCTTCAAGGGCTCCGAAGGTGTCAATTGGCTCGACCTTTAAGAAGGCCGTCAAGGGCGCGTAGTTCTCGTTACAAACTAAGAATCCCCCGGGCTCTCGCCCGGGGGATTCTTAGTTTTAGGAGGAAAACTCAGTCGGCGAGAACGTCAACTAGTTTTCTGCCGCCCCGGTAACCAAACTTCACGGTTCCCTCAGCGAGCGCAAACAGCGTGTCGTCCTTGCCGATGCCGACGTTGCGACCCGGGTGGAACTTGGTACCACGCTGGCGAACAATGATGCTGCCCGACTTGACGAGCGTGCCGTCAAAGGTCTTCACGCCGAGGCGCTGGGCGTTCGAGTCACGGCCGTTACGGGTAGAACCGCCGCCTTTGGTCTTTGACATTGGTTCTCCTTACGCCTGGGCCGAAATCTTGGTGATTTCGACGGTCGAGTAGTGCTGACGGTGTCCCCAGCGACGGCGCTGGATGGCCTTCGCCTTGTAGGTGAGGGCGCGAATCTTGGGGCCCGTCTCCGCGCCGATGATCTTCGCGGTCACCGTGGCGCCCTTCAGGGCCGGTCCGGCGGTGACCTGGTCACCGTCGACGAGCAACACGGGCTGAAACTCAACATCGGCACCGATCTCCTCCGGGCGCAGGTCAACGCGGACCACTTGGCCCTCGGTAACGCGCTCTTGGGATGTGCCTACACGGATAACGGCGTACATAAGGGTTCCATACTAGCCGACCGCTCACCGCCCTCGCGACCCGACGATCGAGCGGGCTCGCCCTCTCGTCAAGCGATCAGAGTCCCGTTTTTACAATGAAGCCGCGACCGTCACACACGCTGCACACCACCGAGAGGGACTCCAGGAGTCCTTCGTTCACGCGCTTTCTCGTCATCTCCACCAGCCCCAGCTCCGAGATGTCAAAGACCTGACTGCGGGTCTTATCGCGTGAGAGGGCTTGGCGCAGGGCCGAGGCGACGGCCTCGCGGTTGGCCTTGGACTCCATGTCGATGAAGTCGATCACGATGATGCCCCCAATGTCGCGAAGACGTAACTGTCGCGCCACCTCTTCGGCCGCTTCCAGGTTGTTGCGAAAGACGGTCTCTTCGAGGTTGTTGGTGCCGACGTTCTTGCCGGTATTCACGTCAATGACCGTCAGGGCCTCGGTGCGCTCAATGATCAGTGATCCCCCCGAGGGCAAAAAGACCTTCCGATCGAGGGAACGGTGCAGCTGCTCGTGGACGAAGTACCGCTCAAAGAGCGGCAACTCCTCGACCTCGCGGTCGTAGTACTCAATGCGGTCGGCCAACTCGGGGTTGACCGCGGTCACGTACTCGCGCACCTTTTCGTACAGGGTGCGGTCGTCGATCAAGACCGCTCGGTACTCATCGTTTAACTCTTCGCGCAGTACGCGCACGGCGAGATCGAGGTCACGATAGATGAGGCGCGGCTGATTGGACTTGGCCACTTCGCCCTCGATGGCTGCCCACTTCTCGACCAGCGAGGTCACGTCACGCGCCAGGTCGTCGGCGGTGACGCCCTCGGCGGCGGTGCGAATGATGATGCCGTGGTGGGCCGGCTTCACGTCTTCGATGATCTTGCGCAGGCGCCGACGCTCCCCGTCGGGCAGTCGCTTGGAGATGCCGATGGTCGAGGAGTTGGGCACGAGCACGGCGAAACGTCCCGGCAGCGATACCTCTTGGGTGAGCCGGGCGCCCTTCGCGCCGATGGCGTTCTTGGTGACCTGACAGAGCACGGTCTGCCCGGCGCGGATCATCTCTTCGATGCGCTTGTTGTTGTTCTGTGGCGCGCCGTCGACGTCGTCCGTATCGAACGAGACGTCGCCTTTATAGAGCACCGCGTTCTTCGGAATGCCAATGTCGACGAAGGCGAGTTCCATGCCCGGCAGCACGTTCTGGATGCGTCCGACGTAGATGTTGCCGTCGATTTGGTTCGTCTCGTCCGCGTTCTTCGCGAGGGTGTACTCGACCATCGAACGACCTTCGAGGGTGGCGATATGGGTGCCGTCGGGCGTGGAGTGCACGGCCATGAGATAACGACCCTGGGCCCGCGTGCGACGTTCTCCCCCACGACGGCGGCGCGGCTTGCCGCGACCGGTGCCGTCGCTGGCCTCGGGCGCCGACGCCTCAACGGGCGCTTCCAGGTTTCGACGAGCGGCGCCGTTCGACGCCTCGCGGGGCTCACGACTTTCGCGGTTCTCGCGGTTGCCCTGACCGCCGCGTCCGCGACCGCCACGGCGGCGCCGACCCTGACCGGGTGCCGAGGCGGTACCCGGGGTGCCGGGCGTAGCGGAACCAGGAACTCGAGCTCCGGGACGAGTGTCGCCTATCTGGGGGGCCGGTCGGGTGTCACCAATTCTTGGATTAGACGATGAGGGTAAGGGTTGGATGGATTCGTCGCTCACGACGGGTACTCCTTGCGTACTGGGGGATGTAGACGTGGCGATGGGTGCCACGCGAAGTCGGGCGCGGCGAGATACCGGCGTCGACCAGGTGAAAAAAACGAACGACTTGTTGGGCCGAGACGAGGACTACCACGACGGTTCCTAGTAGCTGTAACGCACTGGCGGTTGCCACGTCATGTCCTCAATACTGTGCGTAACGGAGATAACACCTGCGCTAGCGCGACGTTCTTTGCGTCCGACACCCTGTGTGTCAGTACGCCCAACCCCTTCAGGCTACCGCACCGCGCGGGGAACCCTGCTGATTCACGGCCCCGAGGTGGTGGTGGTCGGGGTCGACGTAGTGGTGGAGGGGCCCGTCGGCGACGTCGTGGTGGTCGCCGCGTGCTTCTTCGGCTTCGTCGGCGTTGTCAACTGGGACTTCAGGGTCAGTGGCGGGACGGCGTGCTGCGCGAGGTAGTTAAAGGTCTTCGCGACCACCGGCGCCGACGCGTCGGCGCCGTAGCCTCCTTCGTCGATCACGCACAGCACCACGTACTCGGGGTGGGCCACCGGCCCAAAGCCCACGAACCACGAGTTCGGCTCTTCGCTAGGCGCGTTGCTCGCGGTGCCCGTTTTGCCCGCCACCTCGAACGTAGAAAGTGAAGGGTCGTAGGTGTGAAAGGGGTCGTAGGCCGTTCCCGACGGGTCGTTCACCACACCCACGAGGCCCTGGAGGATGGGGTCGCGGACGCTGGCCGGCAAGTTCACGTGACCGAGGACGCGCGGCGTGTAGCGAATGACCACCCGGCCGTGCGGGTTCACGATGGCGGCGGCGACTTCGGGCGCGTAACGGGTGCCGCCGTTGGCGAAGGTGGCGTAGGCGTTCGCGAGCGCGATCGGCGTCAACGCGGTCTCGCCCTGGCCGAAGGCCAACTCGATGTTGTCACCGGCGTACCACGTCTCGCGGGGGAACGCCGCGGGGGCCTCGGCGTGGAGTTCGGCGCGAACCGCGGGTGAGTCGACACGGCTCGACACTTCATCGGGCAGGTCGATGTTGGTGTTCTCGTTCAGTCCGTACTCCGAGGCGACGTTCTGGATGGGCGTCTTGCCGTAGCGGGCGGCCTCGGTCCAAAACAGGTACCCGAGGTTGTAGAAGTAGTAGTCCGAGGACACGGTGAGCGCCGTCGGGAGATCGATCCTGCCGGCCGCGGAGTGGTCGTCGTCGTGAAAGGAGCAGATGCTTCCCGGCGCGGTCTTGCAGTCGGGCACCTTAAAGACGCCCGTGTCGTCGACGTACTCGTCGGCCGGGAAGATGCCGGTCTGGAGGGCGGCGGTGGCCGTGATGAGTTTGAACGTGCTGCCGGGGGTGTAGAGGCCCTGGATGGCGTAGTTGTTGAATCCACCCTCATTGCGCAGGGTCGTGTACTGGGCGTTCGAGAGCCCCGTGACGAAGGAGTTGAGGTTGTAGGACGGATAGCTAGCCATGGCTAGTACCTCGCCGTCGTTGAGATCTAAGACCACGGCCGCGCCGTTGATCGCTTCGGGAACCTTGTGCGAGACGGGGTCGATGGAGTGACGGTCCGCCAGGATCTCGGACGAGAGGTAGTTCCCGAGGGCCGTTTGCAGGGGGGTATCGATATTCAGCACCACCGAGTCGCCCACCGTCGGCTGAGTCGTCTTGATCGCCGTGAGCACGTGGCCGGTGGCGCTGACCTCCAGGGTGCTGCGACCCTGCTTGCCGCGCAGGTACGACTCGTAGTACCCCTCGATGCCGGTCTTGCCGATCGTGGAGTCGGGCTCGTAGCCCGCTCCCGGGTCCGCCGCAATCTCCTGGCTGGTGATGGGACCGACGTAGCCGAGGACCTGGGCGGCCACGTTGCCCCCGTTGGGGTAGTGGCGCTGAGACGCGTCGAGCACGCTGACGCCGGGGAACTCACCCGGATGAAGTTTGATGAACTCGACGTCGCGGGCCGGGGCGTTGGCCATGATGGGCGCGGGCTGGTAGGGACTGTATTGCAGGTCGTTGAGGTCGGCTTGGATCTTGTTCACGCTGATACCGGTCAGTGACGACAGCGAACCCTTGACGCCGGGATACAACGCGGCGTCTTCGCGCGACAGGCGAATCTCGGTGGTGGTGATGTTGTTGACGAGGGCGTGACCCTGGCGATCGAGGATCTCCCCTCGGGTGGCCGGGATTGTCGTCTGGCGCAGCGAGTTGGAGGCGACCGTCGCCACCGACGACTGGTAGTCAACCACCTGAAGAAAGAACAGCCGCACGACGAGCGCGATGAAGAGAATGACGAAGAACCCGCCAATGACGATCCAGCGGCGGGCCGGACGCGACGCGACCTCATCGGGTGAGGCCATGAGGTCGCGAATGCCGACGGTCTTGGGTTCGTTGATCGTGAGACCTCGCCCCCGAAAGGGATGCAGCGACACCCACGGGCGCCACAGCCGGGAAAACCACGAACCGGTGGGCCGATCACGCCAGGAACCTCTCATCGACGAATTCCGAAGTTGCTCGCCCAGTGCGCCAGGCGCGTCATGGGCCGAGCCAGGAGAGCGAAGGCCACGCCGTTGACCACCATCGCGGCGAGCAGGCTGTCGCGCCACAGAGAGAAGTTCAACGTGAAGAAACTGGCCCCGACGAAGAGGGCCGGCGCCACGAAGCCGGCCGCGGCGCCGATCACCGGCGTCACCCACCAGGCCGCCGAGTCAAGGTCGCCCACTCCCTCTTTGCCCAGCCGCGAGGCGCCGTAGGCCAAGGCGAGAGCCACCACGGCCGTGAGGCCAAAGGGCGTCACGGCGTGCGTATCGAAAAACACTCCGGCCAGGATCGCACACCAGAGCGCCAGCGCGGTCATCCCGGCGAGCCCCATGGCGAGGGGCCAGAGCCACACGATCATGATGACCACGCCGCTCACCCTCAGGTCGGAGAACACCGACAGTTGAACGGCCACGATGACCAAAGTGACCAGGGTCACGGGCAACAGCACGCGTCTCACGCAGCGGGCTCCCAGAGGATGACGTCCAGGTACGACAGGTGTCGAAGATCGGCCGCCGGCTGCAGCGTCAGGTTGTACGTGGCGGCGCCCGGCGTCAGGGACACCGTCCTGACCGTGGCCACCGGCAGACCGCCCGGGTAGAGCGCGCCGTTCAGCCCGTCGGTCGAGAGCTTCGTGCCCTGTTGGACGCCGGAGTTGAGCGGCACCGAGGTAGCACCCAATCCGTTGTTCACTCCCCGTCCGGACACGACGAGGGTCGTGGACCCGGAATTAAACGTCACCCCGACCAGCGACTTCGTGTCGCTGATCAGGCGCACCGTCGCTCCGTGGGCCGTGGTGGAGATGACCTGACCGACCAATCCCCCACTGGCCACCACGGGCATGCCGACGAGAATCCCGCTGTCGCGGCCCTTGGAGATGCTGACCGAGGCGGAGAAGTTCGTGGGCGAGTCCGTCGTGACCTGGGCGGTCACGGTCGACAGGGAGCCGACGAAGGGCACGTTCAGACCCGTGGTGAGTTGCTGTAACTCGCGCGCGAACGCCCAGCCTTCATTCGCGCGTACGTCGGCCTGGGCCAGTTGGTAGCGGAGCTTCTGGTTTTGGGCGACCACGTCGCTGTAGTCAATCGTGCCCGCCAGCATGTGACCGAGCGGGTGAGCAATCGCGTTGACCGCCCAACTGAAGGGCGTGAGAACTATGTTGACGCCGCTGCGCAAGCCCGACGCCACGCCGGTCGTCAGATACAAGATAAGAAGCGTGGCGACGACGGCCACGCTGAAGGTCCACGTGCGTCGCCGCGAACGATCCGTGGCCACGGATTACCGCGAAGGGCTGGTCTTCAACATGCGCGCGAAGACGTCAAGCTCTTCGAGGCACATGCCACTGCCGAGCGCCACGCAGTTCAAAGGGTCATTCGCCACAATGATCGGCATATTGGTCTCGTACTCCAAGCGGGCCGCTATCCCCGCCAGCAAGGCGCCGCCTCCGGTGAGGACAATTCCCTGTTCCATAAGGTCTGAAGAAAGTTCGGGCGGCGTGCGGTCCAGGGTCACCTTCACGGCGTCCACGATGGCCTGCACGGGCTCCGAGATCGCCTCACGAATCTGTTCGGTCGAGATAATGACGGTTTTGGGCAACCCGGTGACGAGGTCTCGACCACGAATCTCGGCGCGCAGCTCTTCTTCCAGCGGAAACGCCGAACCGAGTTGCATCTTGATCTCTTCGGCCGTCCTCTCACCGAGCGCCAGCTGGAACTCTTTCTTGACGTACGCAACCAGGGCCTCATCCAACTCATCGCCACCGACGCGAATCGACTGACTCGTCACGATGCCGCCGAGCGAGATGACCGCGACCTCTGAGGTGCCTCCCCCAATGTCCACGACCATGTTGCCGGTTGGTTCGTGAATCGGTAGTCCCGCCCCGATCGCTGCCGCCATCGGCTCTTCGATGATGTACGCCTTGCGCGCGCCCGCGAACTCGGCGGCTTCCATGACTGCGCGTTGCTCAACGCCGGTGATGCCGGAGGGCACGCAGATCACCATGCGAGGTTTGGCGAAGCGACGCTGGTGAACGCGGTGAATAAAGTAGCGCAACATCTTCTCGCAGATCTCAAAGTCCGCGATGACTCCGTCCTTTAAGGGGCGAATGGCCTGGATGTTGCTCGGGGTGCGGCCGATCATGCGCTTGGCCTCGGCGCCCACGGCCAGGGGTTTGCCATCCTTGACGTCCACCGCGACCACGGAGGGCTCGTTGAGCACAATGCCGCGCCCGCGAACGTAGACGAGCGTGTTCGCGGTACCGAGGTCGACGGCCATGTCACGACCCAAAAGTGAGAACCGATTATCGACCATAGATTTCCTTTTTGAGGCGTGAACAAGCGCGCTTGCCTACAAGGCTAGGCCAATTTGGTCGAGACCGACCACTACGACTCGTTATTCCAAGTCAGGAAAGAAAATCGCAATTTCTCGAAGCGCTGACTCGATCGAATCCGAGCCGTGTATCAAGTTCTCGCTCATCGCCGTGGCGAGATCGCCGCGAATCGTGCCGGGCGCGGCATCGGCGGGATTTGTCGCTCCCATCATGGTCCGCACGATGCGCCAGGTGTCATCGGGTCCTTCAATCACCATGACCAGTGAGGGCGAGCGGGTGATGAAAGTAACCAAGGGTTCGAAAAAGGACTTTCCTTCGTGTTCGCCATAGTGGCGCCGAGCAGTCTCGGCGTCGATGGTCCGAAGCTCGGCCGCCACGAGACGAAGCTGCTTGGCTTCTAAGCGCGAGAGGATCTCGCCCACCAGCCCCCGTTCGACGCCGTCGGGTTTCACGATGACCAGGGTTCTTCTCACGTCAGGCAATCTAACAGTGTCACGTCAAGTGCCGTGAGGCGACGCGCAATATCTCGCCGCGGACCTCCGCGACCAAATACAAGCTGCCCGTGACGATGATGAGATCGTCATCGGTGGATCGCTCGCGCGCGTGGGCGAGCGCGACGCGCGCGCTCGGGTGTTCGTAGGCGGTCGCGCCCAACCTCTCTAACACCGCAACTACGTCGCGTGCGGGCACGGCGCGAGGCGAGTTCGGCGCGCAACAGTAAAACTCGCTGAAGCCGGCACCGACCAGCGGGGTCACCATGTCCTCGAGTTCGCGTCCGGCGAGCATGCCGAGTACGCAACGACGTTGCCCGCGAACGTCAAAGGCGCCGTCCAGTGTGGCGACCAACGCGCGCACCCCCGCCGGATTGTGCGCGCCGTCAACCACGATGAGTGGGGTGCGCGCCACAATCTCCATCCGACCAGGCATCTGGACGCCCCGCAGGGTCGACGAAACGACCGGCTCGCCCAGGGCTCGTCCAAGGAACGCCTCGGCCGCCACCACCGCCGTCGCGGCGTTGACCCCTTGATGTATTCCGTGCAACGAGACGAAGACTTCGTCGTAGCGGGCGTAGGGCGTGCGCAGGGAGATGGCCCGACCGCCGAGGGCCAGTTCGTTCTCGTCGAGTACGAAGTCGTCGCCGATCAACCACAACGTCGCACCCAGCTCTTCGGTCTTTCGCTGCGCGATCTCTACGACGATGGCGTTGGTCGTCGCGACCACGTTGATAGCGTTCGCGCGGAATATCCCCACCTTGTCCGAAGCAATAGCGCCCACCGTGGGACCGAGCACGGCGGTGTGGTCGAGGTCGACGTTGGTCAACACCGCGACGTCGGAATCGATGACGTTGGTGGAGTCCCAGGTACCACCGAGACCCACTTCAATCACTCCTACGTCCACGCCTTCGTCGGAAAAGTGCAGAAAGGCGGCGACGGTGAGTAGTTCAAAGCGAGTGAGGGTGATGCCGGTGACCGTCTCTACGTCGGAGAGTCGTTCGAGCACGCCGATGATCGCCTCATCGTCGATCGGCTCGGCGTTGACGGCGATGCGCTCGTTCACCGCGTGCAGGTCCGGGCTGGTAAATGTCCCCACGCGCAGACCCGTCGCTTGTAGCAGCGCGCTGGTGATCGTGGTCGTGGTGCCCTTGCCGTTGGTGCCGGTGATGTGAATCGTTGGGTAGTCGCTCTGAGGATCAGCGAACTGGGCCAGGGTGTCACGAATCGGATCGAGACTAGGAACTAGCTGGTGATTGGGCGCTAATCGCTCAAAGTCGACGTGCGACTCGAGCCAACTCAACGCTTCCGCGTACGAGGTAAAGCGCACGGGTTTAACTCGCGCGACGAGTTCGCGTCGCCTTTCGCATTTCGTAAGTCGGCGCCTCATGTTGGCGCACCGACGCCGCGGTGACCACGCACTTCACCACGTCGCTACGACCCGGCACGTCGTACATCGGTTCGAGGAGCACGTGTTCGAGGATGGAACGAAGTCCGCGGGCGCCGGTGGCCCGTTCGAGCGCCAGGTCGGCGATCGCCTCGAGCGCTTCTTCTTCGATCACCAACTCGACACCGTCCATGGCGAGCACTTGTTGGAACTGCTTCACGAGCGAGTTCTTCGGTTCGGTGAGGACCTGAATCAGCATGTCGCGATCAAGTTGCTGCACCGCCCCGATGATGGGAAGGCGACCGATGAACTCGGGGATGAGTCCGAACTTAACCATGTCCTCGGGCAGAACGTGTCGAAAGAGTTCGATGTCGCCCTTGCGCTTGGACTGGACCGGCTGATTGAATCCCATCGACTTCTTGCCGAGACGTCGTTCGATGATCTCTTCGAGACCGGCGAACGCACCGCCGCAGATGAACAAGATGTTCGCCGTGTCAATGTTGATGAACTCTTGGTGCGGGTGCTTGCGGCCTCCCTGCGGTGGCACGCTCGCCACCGTTCCCTCCAGAATCTTGAGGAGCGCCTGTTGTACACCCTCCCCCGACACGTCGCGCGTGATCGATGGGTTCTCCGCCTTGCGGGCGATCTTGTCGATCTCATCGATGTAGATGATGCCGCGCTCCGCGCGTTTCACGTCGAAGTCCGCCGCCGAGAGCAACTTCAAGAGAATGTTCTCCACGTCCTCACCCACGTACCCGGCCTCGGTCAACGCGGTGGCGTCGGCGATGGCGAACGGAACGTTCAGCATGCGCGCGAGAGTCTGGGCGAGGAAGGTCTTGCCACAACCCGTCGGACCCAGTAGCAGGACGTTGGACTTGGCGACCTCGACGTCCTCGTCGTGTAAGGGTCCCGTCTGAATTCGCTTGTAGTGGTTGTAGACGGCCACGGCGAGAATCTTCTTGGCGTCCACTTGGCCGATCACGAACTCATCCAGAAACGCCGAGATCTCACGCGGCGTGGGTAGTTCGTCGAGAACGAACTCGGGACGGTCACCAAACTCGTCGGCGATGATGTCGTTGCAGAGGTCGATGCACTCGTCACAGATGTAGACGCTGGGACCGGCGATCAGTTTCTTGACCTGCTTTTGACCCTTCGCGCAGAAACTGCACTTAATAAGGTCGCTGCCTTCGCCGAACTTAGCCACGGTCGCCTCCCGATAGATCAGCCAATTCGATCGTCAAGATGTCGTTGCAGAGGGCCACGCACTCGTCGCAAATGTGGGCGTTGGGACCCGCGATCATCTTCTTGACCTGCTCGGGACCCTTCGCGCAGAAACTGCACCGAACGAGGTCGCCACCAACTAGGAAATTTGTCACGACACCCTCCGACGAACCGACCTACCGTCGACCCATCCTACGATCCCCGCTCCCCGAAACGAGGTACCTACGGCCGAGCCGAGATAACTTCGTCGATCAGGCCATATTCCACGCACTCGTCGGCGCTCATGATGAAGTCACGGTCGGTGTCTTTGTTGACTCGCTCGGCGGACTGCCCGGTATCAGCGGCCAGCATGGCGTTGAGCATGTCCTTCATCCGCAGGATCTCGCGCGCCTGGATCTCGATGTCCGAGGCCTGTCCCCCGACGCCACCCCAGGGCTGGTGCAACAGGACTCGAGAGTGGGGCAGGGCGTAGCGCTTGCCCTTGGAGCCCGCCCCGAGCAGCACCGCCGCGGCCGAAGCCGCCTGGCCAAAGCAGAACGTCGAAACATCGGGCTTGATGTACTTCATCGTGTCGTAGATGGCCAGCAGACCGGTGATGTCGCCCCCGGGTGAGTTGATGTAGAGGTTGATGTCCTTTTCGGGGTCTTCGGACTCGAGGAACAACATCTGCGCGCAGACCAGATTGGCGATCGTGTCATCGATGGGGGTGCCGAGAAAGATGATGCGCTCGCGCAGGAGGCGGCTGTAGAGGTCGTAGGCCCTCTCGCCACGGTTGGACGATTCCACGACCGTGGGGACGAGGTAGTTCTGGGCTCGGAAGTTGTCGTTCACGGTACTACCTTAGGCGTCAACTTCCTCAGGTTCGTCGGTCGCCAACAGTGCCGGATCGATGGTCACGCCTTCGGGGTCTACGTACGTGACGTGATCGTTGAGCCACTTCGAGGCCTTCATCTTGGCCACCTCCGCGCGAAACGTCACCAGGCGGCCCGTATCGCGCAAGTTCGAGCGCAGACGCTCCGAGGGGACCTTCATCGCTTCGGCGGTCTTGTCGAGCTCCTCCTCGACTTCTTCGTCAGTAGGTTCAAGATTCTCGGCGCGAACCAGCGCGCGCAAAGCGAGGTCAATGCGAACCGCTCGAACCGCGTCGGCGCGCAACGTCTCGAGGAGTTGGTCGGACGACTGATTGGTGACCTGAAGAAACGTCTCGAGGTTCAACTTCTGCTGCTCGAGACGCTGACCCAAATCGTGCAGTCGCTCATTCGTCTCGTCGTGGACGAGGGCGTCGGGAACGGCGTCCGCGCTCACGAGTTCGCTCAGTGCCACCAGCACGGAGTCGCGTTGGGTTCGCTGCGCTTCGGCGACCCGCATGCGACGCATCTGGTCGAAGATGGTGTCGCGCATCTCTTCCGCACTTTGCCATTCCGTGTTCTCTTGGACCCACTCATCGGTCAGTTCAGGCAGTTCGCGCTCTTGGGTCTTCTTCAGGCTGAGGTCGTAGGTCGCGACTTCGCCCTGACCGACGTTGCCATTCACTTTCAGTTCCTCGCCCGCCTTCATGCCCACAATGAGCTCGTCGACGCCCTCGGTGATCGAGCCCGAACCAACGGTGTACATAAAGTCCGGAACGTCCACGGGATCCTCGTCGCTCGCCACCTTCTGGACGTGAACGTCCATGGTCACGAGGTCACCGGTCACGATGGGTCGATCCACGTCGTTCAGCACCGCGTCGGCCTCGCGGAATCGATCGATCTGGGCGTTCACTTCATCGTCGGTCACGACGGGAGAAGGAATGGTTACCCGCAGATCACCGTGACCCGAGATGGCGACCTCGGGCCGAACCTCGACATCCGCCTCAAAGACCAGGACGCCCTCTTCCTCGCCTGAGGTGATGTTGATGTCGGGCTGGGCGATCGGGTCGATCAGGGTGTCCGAGATAGCCAGCGCGTAGAAGTCGGGGATCGAGTCGCGGATCGCTTCGCTGCGCAAGGCGCCTGGTCCGCCCAAGTGGGCCATGAGCACGTTCTTGGGAACCTTGCCCTTGCGGAACCCCTTGATACTGACTTGCTGGGAGAGCCTGGCCGCCGCGGCGTCGATGGCCTCGGCCATCTCGGGCTCGTCGATCTCCACAGTGAGCTTGACGTGGTTGTTGTCCAGGGTGGTTGAAGTGGCGTGCATAAGAGACGCCAGCCTACCCCTGTAAGTACGGCCGTCCGACGTCCCGGCCACCCCCTCTGGCGAAACGGAGACGGACCGACCTCAGTGAACGCGACTCAGGAAGTTCTTCGTGGAGTCCTCGCGCGGCGAGTTGAAGATCTGGGCCGGTGGCCCCTTTTCCACGAGTACCCCCTTGTCGAGGTAGGCCACCTCGTGCGCCACGTCGCGCGCGAAGGCCATCTCGTGGGTGGCGATGAGCATAGTCATGCCTTGATGGGCCAGTTCGCTGAGTAGATCCAGGACTTCCCCCACCAAGGTGGGATCCAGCGCGCTCGTCACCTCGTCCAACAGCAAAATGGCCGGACGCATGGCGAGCGAGCGCACGATGGCGACTCGTTGCTGCTGCCCCCCGGAGAGCCGCTCGGGATAGTCGTTCGCTCGGTCTTTCAGACCAATGCGCTCTAACAGCACCTTGGCCTCCTGGCGGACCTGCTCACGGTCTCGCTTGTGCGCACGTACCGGACCCAGCATCACGTTGTCAATCACCGTGAGGTGGGGAAACAAGTTGTAGGACTGAAAGACGATGCCGATGTGGCGTCGCACCAGCTTGGGGTCAATACGGGGATCGGTCAAACTCTTCCCGAAGAGGACAATGTCCCCGCCGTCGATTCGCTCCAGCATGTTGACGCAACGAAGCAAGGTCGACTTTCCCGAGCCCGAGGCGCCAATGAGGCACACCACCTCGTGACGACGCAACTCGAGTGAGACTCCTCGCAGCACCTCGTGCTCGCCGAAGCGCTTGACCACCGAGTCCACCTTCAGGACCAGCTCGCTCACGTCGACACCGTGAGTCGTCGCGCGCGGTCTCTCGCGATAAGCCGGTCGGTGAAGCGGGTCATGGGGATGGTGAGCACCAAGAAAAACATTGCGGCCACGACGAGTCCGCTCTCGTTGAACACCGTGGAAGAAAAGATCTCCGCGGCCCGCGTCGCCTCGACCGCGCCCAGAATGGACACCAGGGCCGTGTCCTTCTGCAGCGAGATGAAGTCGTTCAGCAACGGCGGTATGACGTTGCGAATCGCCTGGGGCAGGATCACGTGGCGCATGGTCGAGGCGTGCGAGAGACCCAACGAGTGGGCCGCGTGAAGCTGGCCGTTCGGAATGGAGAATATTCCGGCGCGAATCACCTCCGACACGTAGGCGGTATATCCGAGGGTGAGCGCGACCACGCCGTAGACATCGGGCGACTGACGAGAGATGAAGCCAAAATCGAGCTGGGGCAATCCGTAGCCGACCAGAAGAACCACGAGAAGCACTGGTACTCCGCGGAACACGTCAGTGAAAGCGGTGGCCAACACCCGAAAGGGAAAGAGGACCGGTGACTGACTTATCCGGCACCACGCGACCAAGAGTCCTAGGAACAACACCAGCACCTCGGTGAGGAGAAACATCCATATGTTGGTGACGATGCCGTCTCGGATCGAGTCGATGCCCCTGCTCGGATCACCCGTCCACGCGAGCCACATGTAGTGAGGATCGAAGAACGTGTGGCGAAAGGTCGCGCCACCGGGAGCCACGTAGAGCAGCACGACGAACAGTCCCACGATCACGAGCGTCGAGATGGTGCTCGCGACCACGCCGCGACGGCCGACGAATATGCGACTACGCGGCGACGAGTAGAGATTGATGGAGGCCGGATCTACGTTGTCAAGAGATCCACTCGGCGAACTAGGAAAACTAGGACCGCGACCCGAGAACGACGCCACGTACTACGGCTTGATAGTGGGCACGCTGGTGTAAATGCCCAGCCACTTTTGCTGCAACGCCGCCAGGGTGCCGTTCGCTTTCAATGCTTCGATGGCCTCGTTCACGCAACCCACCAGCGGGTCACCTTTGGTGAAGAGGAGCCCGTAGTGTTCACCGGTGCTCGGAAACTGGCCGACTTGAGTCGCCACGAGCTTCTTGCCCTTGGTGATCTGCGAAGAGGCCATGTACTGGCCGGTTGGGGTGTCGATAACGATCGCGTCGATCTGGCCCGTCTGCAGTGCCAGCACCGCCTGGTCGAGCGTGGAATAGACGCGCGGGGCTTTGGTCGGTTTGATGTGGTTGTAGATGTACGCGAGACCAGTCGTACCAATTTGATCGCCGTAAAGGTAGTTCTTTAACTGCGATGGTGAGTGCTTCTTCACGATGGCGTCGGTCTTTAACGCGACGATCGACTGATTCACGTCGTAGTAGCTCACGGAGAAGGTCACGGCCTGGGCCCTCGCGCTGGTGTAGGAGATCTCGTTGATGTCGAAATCAAACGACTTCGGTCCAGCCAAGTAGCTCGAGTCAAAGGGTTCGACGACCCACTTGACATCCTTCTTCTTCACTCCGAGCTCGGCCGCGATGGCGTACGCCACCGCCGACTCGTAGCCCTTTCCATTGGAGGGCGTGTTGTTCACGAACCACGGCGTGTACCCGGGATTGTCGGTAGCGACGGTCAGTATTCCCTTCGTCACTTCTTGTTTGAGGATCGTGGTCTTGCACTTGGCCAGGGCACTGGCCGACGTCGCGGCGTGGGCGAGAACGCTCGACGACAGCGTGATCCCCGTGAGTAGTGACGCCCCAAGAACGCCGACGAGAGCAAGTCGAACGGTTCGCATAGTTTCCCCTTTTGTGGCGAGTCTCGTGGCCGACAGAAGTGTACCGCCGGGCCCCGGGCCGACTAAATCATGATCGCCAGACCCTCGGCGAACGACCGCGCCAAGTCCTCGTCGCCTCGCACGTCCGTCGCCGAGGCGTTGAGAAAGGCGTCGGCCGAGATGCGCCCCGCGGCGCGGCGCCAAAACAGAGCCACGGGCGTCGTCACTTCCAAGGTGGGCACGTCGGCGCTCGCCTCGATCGCCTTCGCTCGACCGTCCCGCACTCCGAGCAGCACCGAGCGGGCGAGACGTCCGCTCAGATTGATGCGAACAACCGTTCCGTCCGGGGCCTGCGCTTTTTTCCCGAGAACGTAGGGGAGCGCCGCTTCAAAGCGGTTCACCACGATCTCCTCGCCCGGACCGTGGTCGTCCGTCGGTTCCAACAAGGCGTCGCGAATATCTTGCAGATGGATCCAGCTGTCGAGGACGCGAGTCTCTTGAAAACGGTGATAGGGCCGCTCTCCTTCGGGACTCCACCCCACTTTCTCCCACTCCTCGTCGCTGAGCACTCTCAGCCGCTCGAGTGAGATGCGCGTCGTCGCACGAAACAAATCAAGCACTTCGGCGCCAGAAAAATCCCGATAGGCGTCGACGAATGACTCGTTGAACTCACCGATGGGATTCTTCACGTGTGAGGGCCAGGGTCCTTCGTGGTGTGGTACCGCGTTGCCCTGCAGCAACAACTCAAATCCCACGAGATGGCTGAGCACGTTCTTCACGCTCCAGCCGGGACACGGGGTGGGCAGATCGTACACGTCTGCGTCGCGCGGACGTAGCGTCCGATCTATCGACGACCACGTCTCATCGAGTGCGTCAACTATCCATTCGTAGGCCATCGCTCCCCCGTTTTCGCTCATCCTACGCAGAGCACATCGTGACTCGCCAAGGGTGAGTGTGCGCGACGTCGCCCAGAAAGGACGCCAAAGGTGAGGTAGTAGCGTCTCTGGCTGTAAGTGAGAGGTAACGGGGCGTAGCGCAGCTTGGTTAGCGCGCCTGCTTTGGGAGCAGGAGGTCCCGGGTTCGAATCCCGGCGCCCCGACGTGGTGACCGGAAACTGTTCAGGTCATTTTTTCTTCACTGTACCGAGAAATACTCCAGTGTTCGCCGACGCACTATCTCACTCACGCCATATATATGCAGCGGTCTCGTCCTGACCGACCTCGTTGGTCATTCCGCGGACGGTGGCAAAAGACACCTCAGCGACCGGCGAGAGTCACACTGAGCGGCTACTCAACACGTCCGCTGCACGCCGCGGGTCTTTTGGCAACTCGATGTGCCTGTCAGTACACTCCCTCCATCGAACATTGCCGCCCGGTCACCCACGGCCGGGCCAAGGGAGGATGAGATGGGACGTGCATCAGTCGGAGTGCGCACCGCCATAGCCGTCAGTGCACTCGCGCTGGCCCTGTCGCCGGTGCTTGCGCTCTCAGCGGGCGCCAGCGGCGGCGGGTGGACCCCCGTTGATCAAGGCACCAATCCCGGGAGCTTGCCCGGCGCCACGGCGTTTGGCTCAACGCCCTCGGACACGGCCGAACAGGTGTCCTTCATCCTTGACGAGCAGAACAAGAACCAGCTCGAAGCTCAAGTGGTGAACGGCGTATCGAACGATCTCTCGGTGAGCCAGTTCGCGAACGAGTACGGCCAGAGCCCGAACAACATCAAGGCCCTCACGACGTACCTTTCGAAGTTCGGGATCACCTCCAACGTGTACCCCGACGACGTGGACGTCTCGACGACCGGAACGGCGGGAGAGTACGACGCCGCACTGTCGGTGCAACAAGATCAATATCATGTGCCGTCCTATCCCGGCCACAACGGCGGATGGGGTGTGCCCGCCCAGACCGTGCACGGCGCCACCACGTCTCCCGAACTACCCTCGCAGCTGGCCTCCTTCGTGCTCGCGGTGCTCGGGCTCAGCAACTACTCCTCGTTCGCCAGTCAGTCGGTGCACAACGTCACCAGCATCTCCAAGCCGGAAAAGGGAAACTCCAACGCGTGTCTCGCCCTCGTGGGCTTGCCCGACGCCTGCAACCTGCCCTCGAACTTTGAGTCGAACTACGGATTGAGCTCGCTCGAAAGTAACGACGCCGGCGCGGGCCAGACGATCGGCATCGTGACCCTGGCCGCTGTCGACACCACGGCGCCCGGGTACTTCTGGCAGAACATCGCGCACATTCCCAACACGGGGCGCACGGTCACGGTCCAGAACATTGACGGCGGACCGGGAGCCCCCAGTTGGGACGCGGGATCCACCGAGACGGACCTCGACGTGGAACAGTCGGGCGCCATCGCTCCAGGGGCCAACGTCATTGTGTATCAGGCGCCGAACACCGACCCCGGCTTCGCCGACGCCTTCTTTGCCGCGGCGAGCCAGAACATCGCGGGCAGCGTGTCGTCCAGCTGGGGCGAGTCCGAAACGTACCTGGCGTCCGCGGTCGCTCAGGGCGCCGAGACGTCAAACTACGTGGCCGCCTTCGACGAAGCATTCCTCGAGTTCGCCGCCCAGGGTCAAGCGGGCTTCGTCTCGGCCGGTGACTCCGCCGCCTACGACGCCAGTGGCGACCTGGGTACGACGAACCTCTCGGTCGACACCCCCGGTGACAGCCCCTACATCACGTCCTCGGGCGGTACCACCCTCCCCTGGAGCGCGACCCTTTCGGGCACCACCTCCACGGGTGCGACGGTAACCGCCAACGTGCAAGTGAACCAGGAACGCGCCTGGGGCTGGGACTACCTGTGGGCGCCCGTCGCGACCGTGACGGGCTTACCCGAGTCCGAGGTCGCCACGGACCCCTCCGTGGTGGGAGTCGTGGGTGGTGGTGGAGGTTTTAGCCAGGATGAACCGACTCCGTCCTATCAACAAGGAGTCCCCGGCTTGAACGCCTTCAACGACGTTCAGTACCTCACGCCGACCGGTTACTCGAACGCCGATGGCATCGTCGAGCCCCAAACCTGGAACTTCAACCCCACTCCGTCGGTTCAACGGGGCTTCGGAACCGGACGGGCAGAGCCCGACCTCGCGGCGGACGCCGACCCAGAGACCGGCTACCTCGAGTACTCCCCCTCCTTCGCGGGAGAACCCGGAAACCCGAACTTCTTGCAGGGCGGCTGGGGCGGAACGAGTTTCGTGGCTCCGCAGTTAAATGGTGCGACGGCGGTCATCGACGCCGCCCTCGGACATCGCGTCGGGTTCTGGAACCCGTCGATCTATCGGTTCGCGACCTCGTGGGGCTCGCCCTTCACTCCTCTCAATCAGCCGGGCACGTCCAACGACAACATCTTTTACACCGGCAACCCTGGCACGGTCTACAACGAGGCGACCGGACTGGGTATTCCGAACTTGGCGGAACTGGCTCGCGACTTCGCTCGATAGAGACAAGCCCTCCCTCGTCCGCCGGTCGGCGGGCGAGGGAGGCGAGTTCATCTGTCGTGCCCCCGGCAGGAGTCGAACCCGCAACCTGACGGGTAGAAACCGTCTGCTCTATCCAGTTGAGCTACAGGGGCGTTCTGCAAATCGTAGTGAACGTACCTCGCGATACTGGTGAGCCCGGGAAAGCCTGTGCAATACTGGTGAGTCTTGGTGGGCGTAGCTCAGTTGGTTAGAGCGCCAGGTTGTGGTCCTGGAGGTCGCGGGTTCGACCCCCGTCGCTCACCCCCAACGCGACGTTCTTGACGTCGCGCGCCCTGAATCGCTAGCCGCGAGGGCGTGTAGATTTCGCTTACGCGTCCCGAGCCACGGCGACGTATAGGGGGTTCTCATGACTATCGTTCGTGACTCGTTTTACATCAACGGCGAGTGGGTGCCCGCCGCCTCGAAAGAGATCATCGAGGTGACCAGTTCCGGCACCGGCGAGCTGTACGCCACTATTCCCGCGGGAACGGTGGAGGAAGCCAACCAGGCGGTCGACGCGGCGGCGGCGGCCTTTGACAGTTGGTCCAACATCAGCCCGAAGGAGCGCGGCGAGTACCTCATGCGTATCTCGGAGAAAATCGCCGAGCACAGCGACGAGATTGCCCTCGCTATCTCCAACGAAGTGGGCATGCCCCTCATGCTCTCCAAGGGGATTCAAGTAGGTCTTCCGACCATGACTTTCGCCGACAACGCGCAGCGGGCGATGGACTTCGTGTGGGAGGAAGAGGAAGGCAACTCCACCCTCGTGCGCGAGCCCGTCGGGGTCGTCGCCGCCATCACGCCCTGGAACTACCCACTGCACCAGATCGCCAACAAAGTGGCCGCCTCACTCGCCGCCGGATGCACCGTGGTGTTGAAGCCGAGCGAGGTCGCCCCAGTGAACGCGTTTCTCTTCGCGGACATTGTTCACGAAGTGGGACTCCCCCGAGGTGTCTTCAACATGGTCTCGGGCACCGGGCCGGTCGTCGGCGAGGCAATCGTCGCGCACCCCAAGACGGACATGGTCTCCTTCACCGGATCGACGCGGGCCGGCAAGCGCGTCATGGAAATAGCCGCCCAGATGGTCAAGCGTGTCTCGCTGGAACTCGGAGGAAAGTCGGCGAACATCATTCTGGACGACGCCGACTTCAACGCCGCGGTCAGCGACGGCGTCTTTCAGTGCTACCTCAACTCCGGACAGACGTGCTCAGCGCTTACGCGCATGGTCGTACCCCGCGAGCGCCTGAGCGAAGTCGAAGATATCGCCGTCGCCACGGCCGCGGGCTATATGCCCGACGACCCCATTGTCGGCACGAGTCTCCTCGGCCCCCTGGTGAGCGCCGCTCAACAGCAGAGAGTTCGCGACTACATCAACAAGGGCGTTGACGAGGGCGCCCGTCTCATCACGGGTGGCGTCCAACCGCCCGAGGGCCTCGAAAAGGGCTACTACGTGGTGCCGACAATCTTCTCCGACGTCACGAACGACATGACCATCGCGCAAGAGGAGATATTCGGTCCGGTCCTGTGCATCATTCCCTACGACAGCGAAGAAGAAGCGATCGCCATCGCCAACGACTCCAAGTACGGACTCGCCGGTGGAGTGTGGGCATCCACGGACGAAAAGGCCTTTGAGGTCGCCCGCAAGATTCGCACCGGTCAAGTTGCAATCAACGGCGGAGCGTTCAACGTCATCGCGCCCTTCGGTGGCTATCGCCAGTCCGGTATCGGTCGCGAACTCGGTAAGTATGGCTTCGAAGAGTTCCTCGAAGTGAAGGCCGTGCAGCACAAGTAACCACGCAAATGCTCTTTGGCTCCCGGTATAGACTCGTCACGCGCCGGTAGCTCAATTGGCAGAGCATTTGACTCTTAATCAACAGGTTCCGGGTTCAAGTCCCGGCCGGCGCACCGCATATAATGTAATACCACGCTTGATCTGCCTCATTGAAGTAACGGTAGTCCTGTGACTTCGTAACGGTAGATGCGCCACACCGTAACGGTTGATCTGTGACACTCTGTCGCCACTGACCTCGATTCGAGGACGAAAGGTGGCCCGGATGCTCAGGGAGATCAGCAAGATGGAACAGCGTTATGACGCGGTCATGGCGGTCATGCAGGGCGGCTTCAGCGTCACCGAAGCGGCACAGAAATTCGGCGTCAGCCGAGAGTCCGTCTATCGATGGATGAAGCGTTATGAGGAAGGTGGGTTAGAGGCGCTGGCCGAAGGATCGCACCGACCTAAGCACTCTCCCTTGCAAACCCCGGCCGAGATCGAGACCCGCGTGGTGGAGATGCGTCGACAGCATCCGCTCTGGGGACCACTGCGCATCCAACACCAACTCCAGCGCCAGGGCGTCGACTCCTTGCCCTCGCACATGGCCATCTATCGAGCCCTGGTGCGTCACGGACTCATCGAGCCCGGCGTCAAACGAAAGAAGCTCCCCACCTATAAGCGCTGGGAACGGGGACGTTCGATGGAGCTCTGGCAGATGGACGTGGTCGGTGGGGTCCTCTTTGAAGACGGCTCCGAGGCGAAGATCCTGACCGGTCTGGACGATCACTCACGGTTCTGTATCTGTTGCGGGATCATGATGCGCGCCACCACGCGTCCGGTCTGTGAGTTCTTCGCGGCGGCTCTCGAGCGCCACGGTGTGCCGGAGGAGATCTTGACGGACAACGGCAAGGTCTTCACCAACCGTTTTGGGCGTAACCAGACCGAGGTGCTCTTTGACAAGATCTGTCGAGAGAACGGCATCACCCATCGCTTGACAGCGCCGCGCTCGCCCACCACCACCGGAAAGATCGAACGCTTCCATCGTTCACTTCGACGCGAGTTCCTAACGGGCAAGATCTTCAGCTCCTTAGAAGAAGCCCAGCGCCAACTCAACGAGTGGGTCCTTGACTACAACACCAATCGACCCCACCAAGGCATCGCCATGGCCACGCCACTGGAGCGATTTTCGAGACGATCACCCGCAGCTGCGCCGGCGCTCGACCTCACCGTGCTGCAACCCGACCGCTCCGGCGACGACTGGGTGAGCCGCACCGTGTCGCTCAATGGCACCATCTCGGTCGCCAATCAGGTCTTCAGCGTGGGCAAGCACCGCAGTGGCACGATTGTCGATATTCGCATCACCGATCAAGTGCTCGAAACCTGGGACGGCAACGAACTCTTAAAGGCCGTCCTTCGACAGACCAAGGGGGTGATTAGGAAGAAAAGGGCTGAAGTTCACGGACCTCACCCAACCCGTAACCAACAATGAAAGAAAGTGTCACAGATCAACCGTTATTGATCTGACACGCGTCAACTGTTACTTCACAGGCGCACCACTTATAATGGCTCATCGGATTTCAGCGGGGTCACGCGCCTGAGGGTTGTTGCTTAGGCGACGAAGGTGCTTCAGGCTTTAGGTGTGACCCAAAAAACTCAAAGCACCTTCGTCCTTGACGACCCTACCGAAATCCTCGAAGCCCTGGTGGGCTTGAAAGACGTGCGCGTTCTGCACTACCGACGTCGCGCCAGCGACGTGGAACTGTGCATTGAACAGGTCCTCCAGGACGTTCGCGACTCCGCTCAATTCGAGGGACTTTACTCCCTTACCGCGTGAAGCGCGAGCGGCAACTACCCCACGAAATTTGATCGCGGATGGTGTCGCGGCTCGAGTCAGCCAATATGGTCTTTGATCAGGATAAACCTTGCAAAAATGAGACCCATCCATTAGTCATAGAGACTGGAAAGACAGTTTGATCAGGAATTATAAGGGGTCATCGGATTCTGACGGGGTGAGCTTCATCGCACCACGATCGATCCGAGCACCCGCCAGTTCGGTTTGCCCGCATAAAGCAGGGCTCGGATCCGGTAGTTCTCGAAGTTGCGAAAGCCGAAACCGACCCGTTTGATGCGCTTGATCAAGTTGTTGATCGCTTCGGTGGAACGTCTACGCCGCCGTCTACTCAGTGATCTTGCCCAAAGCCGCCCAAGTGGTCGATCCCTTTCACGTGATCTCGCTGGCCAATCGCGCCCTCGACAGCGTTCGGCGGCGAGTCCAGTGCCCGGCGGTGTCGAGGAAGTGTCCAACCGCCGCACAGTTGTAGTCGCTCGAACAAGACACCGAAGTGAGGTGAGCAGCACGTCGTTCCCGGCCGTGGGGATTCCTTGGAGGTAGTACACGGCTGCGGCCGCGACACAGATCACTGGTCGAAGCGCCGTCTTGAGAGTTAGGCGGCCGCCCTTCACCTGGAGGATCACGAAGGCCACGAGAACAATGTTGATTAGGTAGTCAGTAGTTGTCATGCATCCATTGTCGGATTTTCAACTCGACTTGTCGTCGGCCCAGAGGTTGGTCTTTTCGGGTGCGCCCTCTCAACCCCTGGGTTGAGAGGGCTCTACGACGAAGCCAAGGTTTCTGCTCGAAGGACCGTGAAGTTCACTCTTCCAAGTGAGTTACGAGCCTGCTCTTCCTGGGAGATCCCGAAGCGCGCCGAGGTGCTCGCAGATACCCAGCCGTACGCGTAGCGCTCGTCCCGCGTCGTCCAGAGGGGCCTCCGGTTGGGTCGTGTGGTTGCGTGAGTTATGAGACGACGGGAACAACTGTTCCTCGCAAGACACTGAACTTGGAGTGAACAGGGTCGCCATCGTTTGTCTGCAAGCTGATGTCCACTGCGGAGTACTGCGACATTATGGCGCCGGACAATGAGTAGGTCCCCTCCCCCGACGGCGGCAGAAGCCCGACCGGGAGCATCTTGTTCGTCTGGGGCTGGAGCAACCAAACCTCGTAGTAGTGATTGGCCGGTAGTGCCGGAAGGCCCGTCGTTGTTACCCCCATCTCCTTAACCCTGCTGGCCGCGCGCACCGTCACGCGACCCGTCGCCGTGGCGGGGGCGTCCATGTGGTGGAGCGTGGCGAGGGCGTAGAGGGGTGGCTCGGAGGTGCGTCCGAGAACAAGACCGAGTCCTACGGCCACGACGACCAAGAGCGCAGCGGCCGCGCCAACGAAGGGCCGACGTCGGGCCTTCGTCCGAGAAAGACCCAGCGGGGGCTGATCGAGCTGCGATTCGCTAGCTTGAACGTCCAGACTCGGAAACAGACTTTCCTCCGCTCGTCGGGCGGCGCGCAAAGACCCGTGCGCGACGGCCACCGAGACCAGCTCGCCCGTGCACTCACCACACTCTCGAAGGTGGGCGACAACTTGGTACGTTTCCTCGCGACCGAGCTCCCCCGACAAGAGAGCGAATAGCTCTTCGCTGCAGTGGTCCGTCATCGCAACTCACCTTTCTCAATTCTTTCGGCCAATCGGTGCATACCGCGCGCCATCCGCGCCTTCACGGTACCGATAGGCACGTCGAGGCGATCGGCGATTTCGCGCTGAGTGAGACCGCCGAAGTAGGCGAGCTCCAGGGCCTCACGTTGCTCGGCGACCAGCGAGTCGAGTCCGCGACGCACGTCGCTCGCCCAGGCGAGACGTTCGAGGATAACGTCGCCGTCATCTCCCACGAGATCGCGCAGCTGATGCACGTCCACCACCACATTCTTGCGTCGGCGCAGATGGTCAATCGCACGCTTGCGCGCGACACTCAGCACGAAGGCGATAACGCTTCGAGTCGGATCGAGGCGATCTCGCGATCGCCACAGCTCGAAAAACGTCTGCTGGACTATGTCCTCGCAGTCGTCACGCGGCACGAATCGCCCCACGTAGGCACGAACCATGGGACCGTGGCGTCGATAGCACTCCTCGAGCGCGCGCTCATCACCCGATCGCAGTCGCACCGCCAGCTCGTCCCTTGGCAACTTGGCGCTGGTCAACTCGACTTGATCCACCCTTGGTATTCGTACTGAACGAGCTCACGGATGCATCAAATCGCGACTCGCAACCTAGAGGGCCCCCTCAGAGTTCTTGCAACCGCGACGCTCGCCCGTGCGAAGAAGGGTGTGACCCAGTAAGTGGCTGGGCTCCACGAGAAAAAGGATTGAACTATGCGTTTACGTCACCGGATTATGGTGCTGACCCTGGCCGTGGCGGCATCGGGTACGGGAGTAGTGGCCTCACTCGTTCCCGCCCAGGCCGCCACGGTGAGTTCCGCGAAAGTCACCGTCGTCCACGGCATTCCGAACACGCCGGTCACCGTCTACGCCGATGGCAAGGTCCTCATCAAGGACTTCAAGTTTGGCAACGTCGTAGGACCGGTCTCGCTTTCCCCGGGGCGTTACGCCATCGCGGTACGGGCGTACGGAACTGCGGCGACCTCAAAGGCGATCCTCGCGACCACCGTCAAGGTCACCGCCGGCGAGAACGCGACGATCGTGGCCAACCTTTCTGCCACGGGCGCGCCCAAGCTCTCGGTCTTTGCCAACCCCACGAGCGCCCCTCCGATGGGTGACGCCCGCGTCATCGTGCGCCACGTCGCCGAAGCCCCCGGCGTTGACGTGTACGCCAGCGCCACCACGTCAGCGGCTCTCGTTACCGACCTCGTCAATGGACACTCGGCCACGGCGAACGTGCCGGCGGGCTCCTACCCGATCAGCGTCTACGCCACCGGCACCAAGTCGTCTCCGGTCATCGGGCCAGCGACTCTGCACTTCGCGGCGGGCAAAACGTACATCGTCTACGCGATCGGCAGCGCGACTGCTTCGCCCGCGACCATCACGGTGGCCGAACAGACGTACTGACCCGCAGACGGCGACCCACGCCGTCGGCGTGCACAACCCCCGCACAGAAGGGCAGTGCGGGGGTTGTGCACGTTATTCTCCGGAAGTAGGCGCGGAGAGGGGTGTGGGTAGCGGTCGATTCGTCCGCGGACGCTACGCCGAAAGCGTCGCTACTTGGTCCTGAGACTGTGAAGGTGAGCGCTTAATGCCACCAATTTTTGTCCTCACGATGACACGCCGCGCCTTGTCTTGACCGAGGGTCTGGCGAACGAAGTTCGACACGACCGCCGCGCGTTGCAGAACGAGCGAGGAGTTCTCGCCAAGAGGACCTTCGGGCGATGCGTAACCGGACACGCTAATGAGACGACGCCGTTCCAGGATGACCTTCTTCACGAAGCCTTTGATGTCAGCCTGATTCGCGCGACCGAGGATCGCGCTCCCGGTCGCAAAACCGACCGTCAGGTTCAATGTTCGGATATTCGGCGGGCGCGTCGGCGGGCGCGTCGGCACCACCGTCGTGGTTGTCGTCGGCGACGTCGTCGGCAACGTCGTCGTTGTTGTGGTCGACACGATGGGGGGCGTCGTCGACGCCGACTGACTTAAGTAGTCGTAGAAGGGTTCGTTGGTCCCCTCGTCGTATCCGACGGCGGTGCAGTGCGCTGAGTCGGGACAGCTCACGCCGTAGAAGAGGCCCGTGGTTCCAGCGGTCACCACCTCCACAGCCGGGCCCCAGGTGCCCGAGGAATCTGTCGCGTAAAACGCCTCATTGGTCTGGTAGTCACCGCCGACGGCGACGCACTCGTTGGCGCTGGAGCAACTCACGGCCCAGGCGCCTCCAGTCGACCCGGTGATCGCAATCTCGTGAGGCGTGCCCCACGTGCCCGCCGTTTCGCTCACGGAGAATGGTCGACCGCTGGCATCGGCCCCCACTGCCGTACAGTCCGTCGCGTCAGTGCAACTCACTCCGTCAAAACCGGCACTGCCTCCGGGAGTACCGAGGTCAATCGGCGTCGCCCAAACACCGGCTGTCTCGATGTCGACCATGGCGGTGTCGTTCGCATCCTGGCCTACTGCGGTGCAGTTGGTGGCGCTGGTACAACTGATTGCCGCAAAGGCGCCCGTGCCACTTGCCGTGGTCACGTACTGCGACGATCCCCACGTCCCCGCGGTCTCGGTGATGTAGTAGGGCTGGAGGGTCGAGGAATCTTCGCCCACCGCCGTGCAGTCGGTGGTGCTGGAACAGCTGATGGCGTTGAGCTGTCCGTCGTAACTTGGCGAGTACAGGTCCTGGATGGAACCCCAGGTCCCCGACGAGTAGTCCGAAACAAAGCCCGACTGATTACCGGTATCGGGTCCTGCACCAACACAGTTGGTTGCACTCACGCAACTGAGCGCTTCTAGGTACCCCTGATACGGCGAAGGCAGATCGATCGGACCAGCCCACGTGCCCGACGACTCGGTGGTGGATAGTGGCAACTGAGCGGTGAAGTCCTCGCCCGTGGCAACGCAGTCCGTGTCGCTCGAGCAACTCACGGCATCAAACTCGCCGCCGGAGTTTGGTCCATACACCTCAACGGCGCCCGACCACGCGCCGAGCGTCTCAGTTTGATAGAACGCACCGCTGTCGTTCTGACCTTCTCCCACGGCGACGCAGCCGGTGTCGCTGGTGCAACTGACGGCGTTGAAGAGTCCAGTTCCGCCGGGCACGGAGGTGTCGGTGGGCGCGCCCCATGCACCATTGACATCGTTCACGTAGAACGGCTCATCCGTCACCGTCCGGTCGTCGCCGACGGCCGTGCAATGCGTGGCGTCAAAGCAACTCACTCCCAGGAGGACGCCCGAGGTCACGGGCGACGCGACGTACGACGACGCGCCCCAGGCGCCCGCGGTCTCGACGGCGTATATCGGCCTCGGGGACGCCGTGGTACCAACGGCGACGCAGGTCGTGCTGGTCGCGCAACTGACCGCGTTGAAGTGTCCCGTCGTGCTCGGCGAGGCGATGTCCACGGGCGTGCCCCAGGTACCCGAGGTCTCCGAGACATAGAAGGGCTCTGAATTTCCCCCGTCGCCGCCCACGGCGGTGCAGTGCGTGGCGTCAGCGCAGCTGATACCTAACAACTCGCCCGTCGTGTGCGGACTCAAAACGTCAGTGGGCGAGCCCCAGACGCCCGCGGTTTCGCGGTCGTACATGGGTTTCGAGGGGCTTCCGGAGGTGCCGTCCTCGCCAACGGCCACGCAGTTCGACGCGCTAAAACAACTCACCGCGTTGAACTGCCCGTTGTCGACCACGTTGTGCGCCGTACCCCAGACGCCCGCGGTCTCGGTCACGTAGAACGGCTCATTGGTGCCTTGATTTACGCCGACGGCCGTGCAGTCGGTGGTGTCAACGCAACTGACGCTGAAAAACTCGCCAAGAGTCCCCGGTGTTCCACTGAGCGTGACGTCAACAGCGGTGCCCGAAGGCTCCGTCACGTACATGGGTACGTCGCTCGGGCTATCGACACCCACCAGCGTGCAACTACTCGAAGTGGCACAACTCACTCCGGTGAGGTATCCGCTGGAGTAAGGAGCCGGCACGTCAGTAGGAACGTTCGGCGTAACCGCGTTCGCCGACCGAATCGTGCTCGACAGAACGATGGCCACTATCGCGAGAGCGACGAAGATGACGACGAGCGACTTCGGGCGAACGGTTTGAACGTTCACTATCCAGGCGTCTTCATTAGCCCCAGGTCTACCACCACTTCCGTCGTGTTTTGGTGTATCTCGACCACTTTAAATTTAATGATGGTCACTCTTTTTCACTTACCAATCATGCGCGCGCGAGAGCATTCATAGTTGTTCAGTTCTTGGTCAAGTTTTGCTCATGCCCGACACGTCACGGTTGGTCAAAGCGAGCGGCATCATTAATGTCCGTTCCGACTCTCCTGGGCCCTTCGCACGGCAGTTCGAACGGCGACCCAAAATACTTTTCAGCGTGTCGGTCAAAGAGGACGGTGAAATTGTACGCGCGGCTTGGATAACCATCCGAAGCGCGAATCCGAAACTGACAGAGCGCCTCTAGAGCATCTTTCTGAGGTAGGTAGCCGATTCTTCGTACCCGATTGCTGCATAGAACGATGCCGCTCGTCGCGTAGCTAAAGCGATGAGTTTTGCTTCTCGCGCTCTCACCCATGCCTCAAATTCCCGCTCCAGCGCTCCACCGACGCCAGTTCGCCGCGAATTGTCCGTGACGTACATTTCTTCGATCCAAGCTACGGCACCATTCGCGAAGAATGTATCGTGCACGAATCCAAGCAGGTAGCCAATGACGAGACCGAGTTCATCGACGGCAACGAGAAGCTGAGCATCGTTGTCGTCTTTGATCCGGACGAAGGATTCCCCAAACGCACGCTCATCTATTTGGAACGTGGTAGCGAGTGAACTGGCCAGAGATTTGACCGCGGGCCCATCGCCGTCTCTCGCTACACGAATTAATGCTCTACTCATCTCAATTCTGCAGGTTCATGAGTCCTGCGGTGGTCGGATGGAAGCCGCACGCCTGAAAGTAGAAGCGACCTAAGCGTTCCTCAAAGTCAACGTGAAGACTCTTGCAACCCGCTTCTCTGCTCGCTTCCCGGGCCTCCGCGACCAACCGGGACCCGATTCCCAAATGTCGCGATCCCGAAGAGACCATCACGTCTTGGATCCATGCGTGTGTTTGACCATCCGATATGACGTTCACGAATCCAACCAGACGGCGCTCATCTCTCGCCGTCACCCATCCGAGGCTGTTCCCATCGAGTAACGAGATCCAATCGGTCTCCGTTGAATTTTCGGCGCCAAAAGCATCGATATGGAGAGCGTTCACCTCCGGGTTACCAATAGGTCCTCGCCACTCAAACACACACGCCACGCTCCAATACTATTGACCTTGCGATTCATCCGATGGCGTACGGCGTCCAAGCATCGTCAAAACGAGTCATTCCATTCCACAGCCGGCACGCCATTTGGCAAACCCGCAGTTAGACCCTTTCACGCACTTGTCGGTGTAACTAAGTATCGAATCGACGCACGAACGTGAGTGCGATATCGGCGACTTCTCGCCAACCAGAGTCAATAACTAACGAATGGCCGCGGTTCGCGATTGCGGCGAACTCCGTTACCCCACGGTTCTTTTTCTGCCGTCGGTACGCGGCTCTCGCCATACTTATTGGAAGCGTGTTGTCTCTCTCGCCGTCGATGATCAGTAGCGGCCCGCGCTCGGGGTTTCGCAGATTTACCTTTGCCTCTGTCCAAGGATTGATGTTCGCAAAGGCAGCCTGAAACAGGGGCACGCCCGAACCGGGAACCGCGTAGTTCTCGTAAAGATCCCGCGCCTCGTCCTCACTAACGGCATTGGCAAAAGCAAAGCGAAATTGACCAAGAGTGAGAGGTACCGCTCGGCCACGATTTAGCGGATTTCCAATGACGGGAGACGCCGCCTTCAGGGCCGAAAAGGGCAGTGGTAGGACACCGCGGAACGGTCCTGGATCGATCGCCACGGAAGTACGCGAGAGCCCACGCCCTGCGACGATTTGCGTGAGAAGACCTCCAAAGGAGTGCCCGATGACGACCGGCTTTTCGTTGAGCCTCGTGATCACCTCTCCGATATGATCAGCGACTTCGCCCACCGTCTTGTGCGCAAAGACTTCCGGGTGTGCGTTCGCCTCAGCTACTGATTCTGGATCGTCGGGCCACTGCGGGGCGATCGGTGCGAAACCGGCGTCGTCGAAGAGTTCCATCCAGTGGCCCCAACTGCTCGCCAGCAGCCAAAGACCGTGGATAAATACGACAGGAGTGCGCCCAGAGTCGTTCGCTGCCTGAATTTGGCGTTCCTCATACTGGGTGATCGTAGCCATCGGGATCCTCTCTACTTCATTGACATCGCGAGGCAATATTGACGATTTCCCAGCGTGTTGTCAATGTACGAAAAACAAACATCGAGGCCCCAAACTGTGCTTGTGCACAGTTGACATCAAAGTGCGTCCCGCTACATTTGGGACATGGTCGACTCACACAGTGCTGACGCACAAGGATCCGTCTCAGTTAGCGACATCGCCTCACTGTTGCTTGGTCGCGTCGACGAGTTGGCTGACGAGATGACGGCGGCCATTCAAAATGCCCTTGAGCCCTATCAACAGGGCCTCGTCGACCACGAGACCCTCCGGGCGGCCAGCATGATGAACATTGGAGCCATCCTCGAGGACCTTGGACGCGTCAACGCTACGGTGTCACTCGAATCGAGGGAGAACGGGCGCAGCCGCGCTGCCGCCGGAGTTCCCCTTACCATCGTCCTCGAGGCCTACCGGGTCGGGGCTCGCTTCATTTGGGAGCACGTTGCGAGCACTGCTCGCAAAGTCGGGGCGAGCAGTGACGTTGTGTTGGCGGCGGGATCTGAGTTGTGGCAGGTCCTCGATACCTATAGCCAGGAACTGGCCGAGGGCTATCGCGAAGAAGCGTCCGCCCGGGCGATGTCGGACGAGCAACAGCGTTCAGCTCTCTTTCAAGCACTGTTCGAAGGGCACCTTGCGGTGACCAATCCCTGGGAGGCCGGTCAACTTCTTCGCCTCCCCCAGGGACGACCGCTCGTCGTCGTCGCGGCCGAAGTGCCAGCCGTTGGGTCCCACGCCTTGCCACGGATCGAGCACATTCTCCGCGTTGATGTTGGTCTGTCCTCGGCCTGGCGACTGTTACCGGACATCGAAGTCGGAGTTGTGTGCCTGCCGAGTCCCTCCGCGCAGCTTGACGAACTCGCGGGAGCACTTTCGACGTGCGCCGTCGGACGGGTCGGAGTGAGCCCCCCATTCAGCGATCTTCGAGAGACTCCCTCAGCGCTCACGCTGGCACGAATGGCGCTCGCCAGCAGCCCCGCCGGAAATGGTGTCACGATTTTTGATCGTCAACTTTTGGCCGTTGCCGCCGTCAGCTCGCCAGATCTCATGGAACGACTCGCCAAGGTGGCACTTGCCGGCCTCGATTCAATATCCATCAAGGAGCGCGTCACCTTGCTTGAGACTTTCGGAGTTTGGCTGGATTGCGGTGGCTCGGCCCAAAAGGCGTCCGAACAT